>CAZDWC010000007.1:0-191342 GCA_964509075.1 uncultured Pseudomonadales bacterium
GTGGAAACCACCACCGGCCCGCTGGGCCAGGGCCATGCCCACGGCGTTGGTGATGCCCTGCCCCAGCGGGCCGGTGGTGGTTTCCACGCCCGGCGCATAGCCGTATTCAGGGTGGCCCGGTGTCTTGCTGTGCAACTGGCGGAAGTTTTTCAGTTCGTCGATCGAGAGGTCATAGCCGGTGAGGTGCAGCAGGCTGTAGATCAGCATGGAGCCGTGGCCGTTGGAGAGCACGAAGCGGTCGCGATCCGCCCATTGCGGGTTGGCCGGGTTGTGCTTCATGAAGCCGTTCCACAACACCTCGGCGATATCCGCCATGCCCATCGGCGCGCCGGGGTGGCCGGAATTGGCTTTCTGCACGGCATCCATGGAGAGCGCGCGGATGGCGTTGGCAAGGTCACGGCGGGACGGCATGGGAATACCTCAAAAGGGGGGATGCGGGAAAGGCGGCTATTGTCGCCGAGCTGCCTGCCACTGTCACCCCGAAATCGAGGCCATCAAAAGCAAAAAGGCCCGCCTGCAGGACAGGCGAGCCTTGCTGTTGCGAGATGTTGCTTCTGCCTAAAATTCCTATTTGCCCATCACATCGTCGGCGGCAATGTAACCAAAGGCCATTGAAGGGCCGATGGTAGAGCCGGCACCAGCGTAGGTTGGGCCCATCAGCGCCGCCGAGGTGTTGCCGATGGCGTAGAGGCCGGGGATGACCTTGCCGGCTTTATCCAGCACGCGCGCTTTTTCGTCGGCATCCAGGCCGCCCTTGGTGCCCAGTTCGCCGGCGTGCACTTTCACGGCGTAGAACGGGCCTTCGATCGGCATCAAACAGGGGTTGGGGTAGCCGGTCTGGTCGTCGCCGTAGAAGCGGTCATACTCGTTGCCGCCCTTGTCGTATTCGAGGTCTTTACCGGTCTTGGCGTACTCGTTCATGTTGGCGACCGTGGTTTTCAGGTTCACCACGTTGACGCCGGTTTTCCGCGCCAGCTCGTCCAGCGTGTCGGCCTTGAAGATGTAGCTGTCCCACAGTTCCTTCGGCACGCGGCTGTCGGGCATCATTTCGCCGGGGAATACCGGGCCACAAGGATATTTTTCACGGTAGGTCTTGCCGAAAATCATCCAGCTCGGCACCGCCTGCGTGCCTTCGCGCTCACGCTTGTACATGTCCTGCACCACGGTGATGTAGGGCGCGGCTTCGTCGGTGTAGCGCTTGCCGTTCATGTCGACAAAGGCGCAGCCGGGCAGTGACTTCTCGACGATCATCATGCGAGCCTGTTCTTCGCCCGGCACCACGACGGTCGGGCCCCACCAGGCGTCGTCCATGAATTTCACATCCGCACCCACGGCCATGCCGGCGCGGTGGGCGTCGCCGGTGTTGCCCGGTGAGCCTGCAGTCCAGGAGGTGTGGGTCGGGTTTGGCAGATACTGTTCGCGCATCTGCTGGTTTTTCTCGAAGCCACCGGCACCGAGAATCACGCCTTTCCTGGCGTGGATGCGGAACGGTTGGCCGTTGCGCTCAACTACTGCGCCCACCACTTTGCCGTCTTCCACGATCAGTTCCTGCATGCCGCAGTTAAGCCACAGCGGAATCTTGCGATCGAGCATGGATTTGCGCAGCGAGCCGGAAACAGAGTTGCCGAGCGTCAGGCGGCGGCTGCGTTTCTTGAATTTGAGGCGATAGCCGAAATCGAACAGCCACTGGAAGAAAACGCGCGCGAATACGCCCATCCAGCCCGGCTCTTTCTTGAACACGGCGCGGAACTCCATGGTTTCCATGGTGAAGATATTCCAGATCAGCGTCTGCGGGTGCTGGCCGCGCAGGTTCTCGAATTCGTCACCCAGTGCGGCGGCGTTGAAAGCTTTCGGATCGTGGCTGCGGCCGCCTTCCATGTAACCGGGGGCGCCGGGGTAGTAGTCGGGGTACAGCTCCAGTGACTCGAAGCGCATGGCGGTCTTGTCGTGCAGCCACTTCAGCATTTCCGGCGCCTTTTCTACGTAAGCGCGGATGCGCACGTCCGGCACATTGTCGCCGATCAGGTGCTTGAGGTAGTTGAAGCCTTTTTCCGCTGAGTCTTTCAGGCCCTTGGCGTACATCAGGTGGCTGTTGGGTACCCAGATCACGCCACCGCTCATCGCGGTGTTGCCACCGTATTTGTCGGTCTTTTCGACCATCAGCGTGTCAGCGCCGTTATCCTTGGCGCGAATGGCCGCCACCATGGCGCCGCCGCCGGAGCCGACCACCAGTACATCGACTGTGTGATCCCATTTGACTGAGTTTGGCATGTTGATCTCCGTTGGACTCAAGTGTGTAAAACGGCGGCTAGTCTAGGGGATTTGCCCGCGCGGCTCCACTGCGCTGTCGCAAGGAATCAGCGGTTTTACCAAGGGCGAGGCGCTGCCTGTTCCGCCTTGTTTTCCTGATGACGATACGCAGAGATACCGGTGTACAGCGTCTTGCGCATGCGGTTGAGCTCGCCGAGCGGGCGCTGTTCCGGCAGGGTGCGCCAGGGGTTGAACGACAGGTTCTCACAGTAGCTGTCATTGCCGGGGATGACGTCTTGCACTGGTAGTTCGATATGCGCGACGGTGATCCACGGCGAGTCCTTTTCCTGCCAGATTTCCGTGGCATCTTCGATGTGCTGGTTGGCCGCCGGATTTTGTAGCTGCACGCGAAGGTTGAAACAGGCGCTGCGGGTTTTCAGTGTGGTGGTCAGCGCTTTGCCGAGCAGGTCGGGGTCGGTGGCCTCGTCGATGCGTTGCGGGTCAGGCGCGCAAGTTTGTGCCTGGAACTTCATGACGCCGGGGCCGAGTTTGTAGGGCAGTACGCCAAAGTAGTCGGCGGCCAGTGGACTGGGCGGCGGCGGACGAAAGCCCTTGCGCATCAGGTTCAGTTCGCGCCAGCGCCAGCGCAGCGGATTGAGCGTGTGGTTGAAGAAGTAATCGCTCAGCTTTTTGCTGCCGCGTGCTTCGATGTAGGC
The DNA here is from genome assembly GCA_964509075.1 of uncultured Pseudomonadales bacterium. Lineage (GTDB taxonomy): Bacteria > Pseudomonadota > Gammaproteobacteria > Pseudomonadales > UBA7239 > UBA7239. The sequence continues at coordinate 2,967 of CAZDWC010000007.1, forward strand.
CTTGCCATCCGGCGCGAGGAAGGCCGGGCTGTCGATCAGCAGCAGGTCGAGGCTGTGTGGATCGTTGCGATCTTCCAGCAGGCGCGGCCCCGGTACGTCCATCAGCTTGATGGCTATGCCCCGGCTGTCGGCTGCAGTGTCTGCTTTTGAATAATCAGGGCTGCCATTGGAGAAGCGTATCCAGCTTTTGTAGCTGGCGCCCGGCGTGGCGAACAGGCCGTATCGCAGTTGTGCGGGGATGTCGCTGCCGACCGTGAACAGGGCGCGGGCGCAACCGTGACTTTTGGCGTGGGCATCGCGGCCGACGTGATCCTTGCGCAGCCGGTTGATGTCTTCCTGTGCCTGGCGGATGGCAGCGGCCGTGTTGTCGGTTTCGGCTGGCTGCAGGATTTCGCCGCGCTGCTCCGGTTCTGGGTGGCAGCCACAAAGGATGAGCAATAAAAGAGAAGGTGCTAACTTCCGCAACATAGGATTCCTTGTTACCCGTGTCGGCACGTTCAGCTACTATACCCGCACAAGGACAAATGCCAAGCGGGGCCCGCCATGATTTCCGTGCACGAACAACACACCGCCAGCGGTCACTACATAGGATGGCTGACCCTCAACCTGCCGCAGACGCTGAATGCGCTGACTCTGGACATGGTGCGCGCCGCGCGCATCCAGCTGGCGCAGTGGGCGACACGCCCCAACATTGCCTGCGTGGTCATTCATGGTGAAGGTCGCGGTTTCTGTGCCGGTGGCGATGTGCGGCGCATGCGCAAGGGCATCCTCGATGGCGACAATTACTGCGAACAGTTTTTCGAACAGGAATACCGCCTCGATTACGCCATTCACCAGTATCCCAAGCCGGTGTTGTGCTGGGGACACGGCGTGGTGATGGGCGGCGGACTGGGTTTGCTGGTAGGAGCCTCGCACCGTGTGGTGACGGAATCGTCGCGTCTGGCGATGCCGGAAACCAGTATCGGCCTGTACCCGGATGTCGGCGCCAGCTATTTCCTGAGCCGTTTGCCCGCAGGTCTCGGCCTGTTTCTGGGCATCACCGGCTGCGAATGGAATGGTGCGGATGCGGTGCAACTGAAGCTGGCCGATTACTTGCTGGCAGACAGTGAACGCATCGGATTGCCGGATTTGCTCGGCGATCTCGCCTGGCAATCACAGCCGGCGGTCAACCGCGACACGCTCAGCCTTGCCCTGCAGCGGCTGCCGGTGCCAGATCAGCCGCCGCAGCTGTGCGCCGATGCCGAGCGCATTGCGTCGGCCTGCGCTGGAAGTCTGCTGCAGGCGGTGGAAAGTCTCGGCGCGCTGGCTATTGATCGACCCTGGTATCAGAAGGCGCTGGAAAATCTCGCGCATGGTTGTCCTGTGACAGCGCATATCGTCGATGAGCAACTGCGTCGCGGTCGGGATATGTCGCTGGCGGATGCCTTGCGCATGGAGTGGAACATCTCGGTGCAGTGTTCGCGTCACCCGGATTTTCCAGAAGGTGTTCGCGCCCAGCTGGTCGACAAGGACAAGCAGCCGCGCTGGCGCCATGCCTCACTTGCGGCGGTTCCTTCTGACTATGTGGCAGCGCATTTTGCCTGCCCTGTCGCGGAGCACCCCCTGCGGGATTTGATCTAGGCTGCGGCTGGCGGTATCCCGGCTTCTGGTCTACACCTGAAAGGGATGACATGTCAGAGGATGATGGCGAATGAAAGGCAGGGAACGGATATTGGTAATCCGGCAGGGAGAGGATCCCTCATGGATGGAGGCTGTTGCTGCCGCGTTTGCCGTGCAGGACTGCCTGACGCGCGACTGTCTGGCTGCGGGTTGTGCGGCACTGGATGAACATGTGCAGCTGGTGCTGATGGCGTCATGCCCCACCGGTTCCGGGATCGATATCGCTCTCTGTCGCCAACTGAAACAGCATCCCCTGCTCGGCGCCGTGCCGTTGCTGGCGGTTGGTATGCGCATGGATTTGCAGGATCGGCTGGCAGCCTTTGATGCCGGTTGCGACGATGTGCTGGATGCCGAGTTGTCCGCTGCTGAAATCGTCCTGCGCCTGCAAAAAGCCATCTATCACAAGCGCTGCAACGACCAGCTGAAAAGCCAGGTGCAACTGGCCAACCAGATGGCGTTTTCCGCGATGGCGGATACCAGCAATCTCGGCGCCAACATCCAGTTCCTGCTGGAGTCGGCCAAGTGCGACACGCTGGATGAACTTGGGCTGCTGTTTTTCAGCACCATCCAGAGTTACGGACTCAATTGCAGTTTGCAGCTGCGCAGTGATTACAGCGTCAAGAACATGGAAGCCAACGGCATGTCCAAGGAGCTGGAAGCGCAGCTGCTGACGCAACTCTCGGGTGCTGGTCGCTATTACGACTTCGGCAAACGCACGGTGTGCAATTACGGGCGCGCCTCGGTGTTGATCAAGAATATGCCGATGGACAACGCTGATCGCTACGGCGCGATCAAGGACAATACCTTCGCCCTGATGCAGGGTCTCGATGCACGCATCCAGGCCCTGGATACCACGGTGCGGCTGCGTGAGGAGCACGAGCGCCTGTGGCAGATTTCCCAGCAGGTGAAGCAGGTGATGGTCGATATCGACGAGTCCTACCAGGTGGTGATGCGCAATATCGCCGAGGCGGTGGAGAAAATGGCCGAAAATATTGATCGCGCCATTCCGGTACTCGCGCTCAGCGAAGATCAGGAGCGTTTTATCGAGAAAGTGGCACACGATTGTGTCTTGCGCACCAACCAGGTTTTCAATGACGGTCTGCAGGTGGACCGCACCTTCCACCGCCTGATCGAACATCTCGACCAGGTCATGGGCGGGCCGACGGGACACTGAAGATTTTGTCGCCGTGATATTTTTGTCACAGTGAAATTCAAGCGGGTACCACCACAGCTGCTGGTGGTGGTGTAAACTGCGGGCATTGCGTTCTCGCCTGTGTCAGTGGCGGAGCGTTACAACCTAGAGTGGTAAACCCGGTCAACAGCTATGCAGATCAAACCCATCAGCGGCCTGCCGCGCGACAAAGTCGACAAATTGCTGGCGAGCATTCCGTTTTACCGTGATGTATCCAAATCCGAGCCCTGGCAGTACGACATCCTGTTGCGGCACTCGCGCATCGTCGAACTGGAGCCGGGCGAAATCGTGCTCAAGCGTGGCGATGTCGACACTTGGATGTACTTCGTGCTGAAAGGCAAGCTGGCCGTGTACGCCGATGAGGTCAACGAGAGCACGCATCCGGTCAACTACATCACACCGGGTGAGATGTTCGGTGATCTGGCCATCTTGTCGGAAGGCAAGCGCAACGCGACCGTGGTTGCAGACAGTTCCAGCAAGGAGATCTCGCTGTTCGGCACCGATTTTTCCATTTTCGGCAAGCTGGAAGAGATCGGCGGCATCAGTCTCAACACCAAGCTGATCTTTTACCGCAGCATGGTGCACGGCATACGCTGGAAGCTCGAGGTGTACAAGATGGAACACCCGACCCATGCGCTGGTTGCCAAGGGGCGCGCGGTGAAAATGTACATGGGCCCCAAGGGCGCCAAGGAAGAGCTGCTGGCCCTGCACGATCAGGCCAAGGCGCTGGCCGCCGTGCTGCAGGAATGGAATATCGAATTCGGCGTGCCGGACGAGTCGCGCCAGCAACCCGAAAGCGCCTTCAACGCCTCGCTGGTCGACGATCTCTGAATTTTATTCTTCTTGCTGACCCGGCGCAGGCTGGGTCGGTGCCTCGATGGGCAGTACCGGTTCTCCCGACAGCTTGCGCTCGATATGCCCCACCAGCATGCGCAACTGCTTCAGGTCTTCGTTGAAGCCATCAAGTGTCTGGTAATTGAGCCACAGCAGCCAGGCAATGACGGTCAACAGCAGGCAGATAAAAAAAGTACCCATGTATTTTGCTCCTGAAAAAATTCAGGGCGCAGCAAGCGGCGCCCCTACGTATGACTATGTGTCTTGTGATGCCCGTCACACTGCAGCTGGATTATCGCGCCATCTGCGATGTGTGGATTAGAGTCATCCCGCAACCGCCGTGTGGAAAACCAATATGGCCGATGGCCTCCGGGCTTTGAATAATACCCCGTTGGTATACATCTGTCCTGAAAGACTTTTGTTGTCTTGAAAGAACCCTATTCTGAATACGTTTCGCCTCGGCTGTATTGGCAACGGAGACTTCGTTCTGTGAAAAAAACCTATCCCGTGAAGAAAACCTATGTTGTAGCAGGTGCGATCATAATCGCGATGACGGTATGGATGCTCAGTGGCGTATTCCGCAGCCACCCACCGGCAGAAGGTTCCGAGCCATTGAAGACAGCTTCCGAGGCAAAAGCCGGCACAGTCTCGCGTGTGCGCGTCACCCATCTTCGCGCCGAACCGCAGCGTATGGAAGTTGTACTGCGCGGCCGCACCGAGGCCAAGCGCATGGTCGACATCAAGGCCGAAATCGGCGGCCGTGTCATCGCCGTACCGGTGGAAAAAGGGCAGAAAGTCCAGCTGGGTGATGTGTTGTGCGAGTTGGCCGACGATGGCCGCCGCGTGCAGTTGAGCCAGGCGCAGGCCGCTTTTGAAAAAGCCAGCATCGACTACGACGGCGCGCTCAGGCTGCAGAAAGACAGCTTGCTGTCCGCGACATCCATTGCCGCGAGCAAGTCGGCACTGGAAAGTGCCCGCGCCGCGCTGCGGGCGGCCGAACTGGCAGTCGAGCATTTGCAGATGCGCGCGCCGTTCAACGGTTTTGTTGAAGATCGCGCTGCGGAAATCGGCGCCTTGCTCGATCGCGGCAATATCTGCGCGCGCCTGCTGGATGAGGCATCACTGCTGGCAACCGGTCAGGCTTCCGAACGAGAAGTCACGCAGTTGGCACTTGGTATGCCGGTGCAGGTGCGACTGACGGATGGCGAGCTGCTGCAAGGCAAATTGAGTTTCATTGGTCGCGCAGCCGATCCGCAGACACGCACTTATCGCATCGAGGCGACGCTTGAAGTGACGGGTGATGCATTGCGTGATGGCATGACGGCGCAGATTGCCGTGCCGCTGCAGGAAGTGGTGGCACATCGCATCACGCCGGCGGTGCTGGCGCTGGACGATGCCGGCAAGGTCGGCGTGCGCATTGTCAATGCCGCGAAGATTGTCGAGTTTCACTACGTCGATGTGGTGCGGGAATCAGCGGATGGCGTCTGGGTGACTGGCTTGCCTACAGAAATCCATCTGATCACCGTGGGTCAGGAACTGGTGGCAAACGGCGATCGCGTCGATGCGACGCCTGACAATTCCGATGCCTACCGGCCTGCCAATACATCAGTGATCGGCAGCAAGCCATGAACCGTTTTCTCAATCTCATTATCGACCGCAGTCGCACGACGCTGAGTTTATTGGCGTTGTTGATGATTGTCGGCATTTACGCCTATCGCCACCTGCCGGTGGAAACCACGCCCACCATTGATACGCCCTACATTTCCATCGCCATCGTGCTGGAAGGCGTATCGCCACAGGACGGCGTGCGTCTGCTGATCAAGCCGTGTGAAGTCGAATTGCGCAGCATTGACGGCGTGAAGGAAATTACCGCGCGCGGCATGGAGAATGCCGTCAACATCGTGGTTGAACTCAACAACGATGCCAATATTCCGAAAGCGATGGCGGATATACGCGCGGCAGTTGATCGCGCGCGCGGTGAATTTCCGCAGGAAGCCAAGGAGCCGATTATTCGCGAAATCACCTCGGCAGAATTTCCGGCCATTGTCATGAGCCTGGTGGGCAAGAACGTGCAGGAGCGTGACATTTACAATCACGCGCAGGCATTGCGCCGCAAAATCCAGACAGTACCGAACGTACTGGAGGCCAAGCTCACCGGCAATCGCGAAGAAGTGCTGGAAGCGGTGATTGATCGCAACAAACTCACCGCCTACGGCATTACCGGATCGGAATTGATCCAGGCCGTCAGCGCCAACAACCTGCTGGTGCCTGCAGGTGAAATCGATACCGGACGCGGGCGTTTTTCCGTCAAACTGCCCGGCCTGATCGAAAGCTACGACGATCTTATCCGCCTGCCGATCAAGGCATCCACGGAAGGTGTTGTCACGCTCGGCGATGTGGCGGAAATTCGCCGCACATTCAAGGACGCCACCACCATCACGCGCGTCAATGGCATGCCGGCAATCGCTATCGAAGTAAACAAGCGCAACGGCAGCAACATGATCGAAGTGGCGAATGCCGTGCGCGAACTGGTAGAGCGTGAACGCCGCAACATGCCCGACGGCATTGATGTGGTAACCACGTTTGACCAGACGCCGTTTTCCCTGCAGATGGTGTCGGAACTCGAAGGCAACATTCTCGCCGCGCTGGTGCTGGTGTTGGTGGTTGTTGTGGCGGCGCTGGGCATGCGCTCGGCATTGCTCGTCAGTCTCGGTGTGCCGGTGGCGTCATTGGGCGGCGTTGCCGTGATCTATTTCCTTGGCTACTCGTTCAACTTCATGGTGTTGTTCGGTTTGCTGCTCGCGATCGGCATGATCGTCGATGGCGCCATCGTGATTGCCGAATATGCCGACTGCAAAATGGCGGATGGTCTGTCGCCGCGCGATGCGTATATCGCCGCTTCCGTGCGCATGTTTGCACCAGCAACGGCTTCCATGCTCACCACCCTGTGCGCATTTCTGCCGCTGATGTTCTGGCCGGGCATGGATGGTGCGTTCATGCGCATACTGCCGGTAACCGTGTTTGCCGTATTGTCGTGGTCGATAACCTTTGCGCTGGTATTTTTGCCGGTGCTGGGCGCGATGTTCGGCAAGGCGGAAATGGATGAAGAGACCATCGAGAACCTGCGCACACTGGAACACGATGATCCGCGCAAGCTGGGCGGCATTACCGGACACTATGCGCGACTGATCGAGCAGGTATTGCACAAGCCGGTGTTGTCGCTGGTGGTGTCGGTCGCCATGCTGATTGGCATTTTCGTGCTGTACGGTCATTTCAACGCAGGCACCGTGCACTTTACCGAATCGGAAAGCGAACACGGCGAAGTCAATGTCAGTGCCAAAGGCAACTTGTCGGCACAAGAGTCTGCCGCACTGGTGCTGGAAGTGGAAAAAATCGTGCGCGCGACAGAAGGTGTGGTGGCGGTTTATACCTCGGCGTTTCCGGTGGGTACGCCGCAAAACCGTCGCAATGCTTCGGAAGATGAAATCGGCCACATGCTGGTGACACTGGAATCCACACACACGCGCGAACGTACAGCCAGTGAGATTTTCTGGGAGATTCGCGAGAAGACCGCGCACTTGTCAGGCATCCGTATTTTTGCCGACAAGCTCAAGGGCGGGCCGCCGATTTCGAAAGACATCCAGATCGAATTGCGCTCCGACAATCAGGAGCTGCTGCAGGCAGAGGCGCGCCGCATTCGCAAATACCTGGAAACATCGGTCACCGGCATAGTAGATATTGACGATACCATGCCTTTGCCCGGCATTGAATGGGAAATGCAGGTGGATCGCGAGCAGGCGGCGTTGTATGGCGCCAGTGTCGGCAATGCGGGTCTCGCGGTGCAGTTGATTACCAGCGGGGTGCTGGTGGGCAAATACCGTCCGGATGATGCGGAAAATGAACTGGATATCCGCGTGCGCTATCCGCTGGAAGATCGCAATATCGCAACGCTGGATGGTCTCACCGTCAACACGCCGCGCGGTGTGGTGCCATTGAGTAATTTTGTGAAGCGCGTGGCCAAGCCGCGTGTGAACAAGCTGCAACGCATGGACGGCAGTGGCGTGGTTTCCGTGTTTGCCAATGCGTCACTCGGTGTGTTGCCCAATGACAAGATTGCCGAGCTGCGCCAATGGCTGGAAACCGACGGGCAGGTGGATCCGAAAGTGAGCTGGCGTTTTCGCGGTGCGGAAGAAAACCAGCAGAAAACCATGCGCTTTCTCGGCATCGCCTTCCTGCTGGCCATGCTGTTGATGCTGGCGATGATGGTGGCGCAGTTCAACAGTTTCTATCAGACCTTTCTGGTGTTGTCGTCGGTGGTGATGTCCACGGCCGGCGTGCTGCTGGGCCACATGATCTTCCAGCAACCGTTCAGCATCATTCTCGGCGGTGTAGGCATTGTCGCGTTGGCCGGCGTTATCGTGCACAACAATATTATCCTGCTCGATACCTATAATCATTTGCGCCGCAACCAGCCGGAGTTGTCACTGATCGAGACTGCTGTGCGCACAGGTGCGCAGCGTTTGCGCCCGGTGTGTTTGACGGTTATCACGGCGGGGCTGGGTCTGATTCCGTTGGCACTCGGCATCAGTGTGGATCTGATTGGTCGCGATATCACCACGCGCGGCATGGTGGCCAATTACTGGAAACCGCTGGCGGCATCACTGGTGTATGGTTTGACGTTTGCCACGATACTGACACTGGTCATTACGCCAATGATGATGATCATTCCTGAGCGCTTGCGTCAGTGGCGGCAGGCCAGGAAATGATCGTAGGAAGGATTTTTCGTGCAGGGATGCGCAACGAAGGTGGTTGGTGCAGGGTTTTTAGTGCAGCGCGCAAGCCTGGCGCAGCATTTCCTGTTCTTCATTGGTCGGAATCACAAGAATCCTGACAGTACTGTTCGCCGCAGCAATGTCCGTCGCCTGCGCAAGATTTTTTTCGCTGTCCAGTCCTGCTCCCAACCACTCGAGGTGTTTCACAATTCTTGCGCGCGTTTCGGCTTGGTGCTCGCCGATGCCGCCGGTGAACACCAGCGCATCCAGGCCCTGCATTTTGCCGGCAAGGGTGGTGATGTTTTCCGCGCAACGCTGCACAAACAATTCCACAGCCTCCTGCGCTTCCACTGCAGGGTGAATGAGCAGTTCGCGCAAATCGGAACTGATACCGGAAATGCCCAGCAAGCCGCTCTGTTTATACAACAGGCTTTCCAATGCATTCACGTCCATGCCTTCACGCAACAGGTGCAACAACACGCCCGGATCCAGTTGCCCGCAGCGCGTGCCCATCACCAGCCCGTCGAGTGCACTGAAGCCCATGCTGCTGGCGATGCTTGCTCCATGCTGAATGGCACAGGCACTGGCACCGCTGCCGAGATGGGCAATGACAACACGCTGTTCTCGCAATGCCGGTTCTTGCGCGAACAGCGCGCCGCTCACGTAGGCGTATGAAAGGCCATGAAAGCCGTAGCGCTTGATGCCGCGCTCATGCAGGGCGCGCGGCAGTGCATAGCGGCGCGCAAGATCACTCTGTGTGTGATGGAAGGCGGTGTCAAAACAGGCGATGTGTCTGGCATCCGGCCATTGCTGTTGTGCGATCTCGATCAATTCGAGATTGAAGGGCTGGTGCAGTGGCGCAAGCGGCACCAGTGTCTGCAGCGCGTGCATGACATCGGCTGTAATCACAGTTGCCTGTGTGAAAAAATCGCCGCCGTGCACAACACGGTGCACAATGATCGCGGGCTGCCGGATGTTGTGGCGGGACTGCATCTGCCCGGCGATGTTCGCGAGCGTTTCCGCTGCGCTTTTGCGCGGCACATTCCAGCTTTCCAGCGGCTGCCCAGATTGAAACAGTGCGGCCTTGATGGTGGAGGAGCCGCCGTTGAGGGCAAGAATATTCATGCTTTTTCGATGTGCACTTTCTTGAGTGTTGCCAGTTGCTGCTGTTGCTGGACTGCAACCAGTGCAGCCAGTGCGGCAGAGACTACACGCGAGGCAACATTTTCTGCGCGACTGGTCAGCGCAACCGGAACGCGCGCGCCCATCACCAGGCCCGCAGACGATGCGTGACCGAGAAAGGTGAGCTGCTTGGCGAGAATGTTGCCGGAAACCAGGTCGGGCACGACCAGGATATCCGGGTCACCGGCAACCGGGGAGTCGATACCTTTCTGTTCGGCCGCTTCCAGTGAAATCGCGTTGTCGAACGCGAGTGGGCCATCGAGTATGGCGCCGGTAATCTGTTTGCGATCTGCCATCTTGCACAATGCTGCTGCATCAATGGTGGACTGGATTTGCGGCTTCACTTTTTCCACGGCAGACAGAATTGCGACTTTCGGACAAGTGATGCCCAGTGCGTGCGCAAGATCAATCGCGTTCTGCACAATATCGCGTTTGGTGGCGAGATCCGGCTCGATGTTGATCGCCGCATCCGTCACCAGTAGCAGCTTGGGATAATCCGGCACCGACAATACATAAACGTGACTGGCGCGTCTGGCGGTGCGCAGGCCGCAAGCCGGATCAATCACCGTCGACAGCAGTTCATCGCTGGAAATCGCGCCCTTCATCAGTGCGTTCACCTTGCCTTCACGCGCCAGCTGCACCGCCAGTGCGGCAGAGGCGTGGCTGTGTTCGGTTTCGATGATTTCATAATCACTGATGTCAGCCTGCAAATTGTCGGCAGCTTTTTGTATGCGTGCACGCGGACCGATCAGTACCAGATCTATCACGCCGGCCTGCGCAGCGGCGAGCGCGCCTTCCAGTGACAATTCGTCAACGGGATGCACTACGGCCATGCGTTGCCTGGGTTGGCGGCGTACTTGCTCGATCAGGCTGGCAAAGCGCGGATCAATCTGATGGGAATTCATGTGCGATAACTCTTGAGGTGATGGGCAACAATTGACGCGGAAGCATAGCAGGAAATATTTGAAACCAGTCAGCAGCAGGTCGACACAGGGATACCTGATGGAGAGCTGCAGTGAGGTGCTGCGCGTTATTGCGCAACACCGGTTTCCTGTATGGATGCCCCGCTATAGTCGGCCTCCAGTGACAACACTTTTTCGCCTACCGCGGGGTTGAACGGTTCCGCATCGATGTAATCGGGTGCGTTATCGTTGTCATCGTCAAGGTCGGCGTTGTTGCCAAGGCCATCCGCATCGGCATCCAGCCATTCAGTCGCATCCCACGGGAACATATCCTGTAAATCCACCACGCCGTCGCCATCACTGTCCAGTTCAAGACCAGACCAGAAGCGTGCAAGAAGAATGCGTGCGGGGTCGCTGCTGTAACCGACCGCCACAATTCTTTTATCGGCTTGCATCAGTACCGCCACGCCATATTCATGCCCGGGTGCGTTGCTTACGCTGATGCCGTCGCCGCCGCCAAAGGTGGTATCCAGTGTGCCGTCGGCCATGTAGCGCAGCACGGTGAGTTCATCCGTCTTGTTGGCGCGGGAATAACCCGCCACCAGTAAACGGTGATCTTCCTGCTCCAGTACGCTGTAGGCTTCGTCCCAGCTCGCCGTAACGGCGGTGGTCACCTTGCCGTCGCCGCTGAAGGACGTGTCGAGTGATCCGTCGCTGTTATAGCGCAACAGGGCAATGTCGTTGTTGGTGCCGTTGCCGCTCAGGCCCACCACCACCAGCTTGCCGTCGGTTTGCTGGATGATGTTCCAGCCTCTGTCGGTATAACTGCCGACAGAGGTAATAACGATGCCATCGCCATCAAAGCCGGTGTCCAGCGAGCCGTCCTCCAGATAGCGCACCATGGCTACCTCGTCATACGAACCTGATCGCGTGTAGCCCACGGCCACCAGTTTGCCGTCTGCCTGTTTTACCAGCCCCTGCGCACGTTCACCTTGCCCTGCAGTGATCGGCGTTGTGACAATGCCATCACCACCGAAGCTGGAATCCAGCGCGCCATTGTCGAGATAACGCACCACGGCAAAATCATCGTAGGTAGGGCTGGCCATGTAGGCATAGCCGGCGGCGACCAGTTTGCCGTCTGCCTGCTGGATCAGAGCGCTGGCTTTTTCGCCGGCAGTGCCTATCGCGGTGGTCACTTTGCCGTCACCGCTGAAGCTGGTGTCGAGCGAGCCGTCTGTATTGCAGCGCAGCAAGGCAAAATCCTGGGAGCCAGTGTTCATATAGCCAAATCCGGCAGTGACAATCTTGCCATCACTCTGCACAACGATCGCTTGTCCTCGGTCGTGATTGTTGCCACCAAAACTGGCTGTAAGCCAGCCATCCCCACTGAAGGTGGTATCCAGTGTGCCATCAACGCTGTAGCGCGCCAAAACCAGATCTTCGTAGAAATTGTCGGCACCCAGGGCATAGCCGACAACCACAATCTTGCCATCTGCCTGCAAGCTGGCAGCGTTGCTCAAGGCCGACTGTTTGGTGAAGTTGGTTGTTACCTTGCCATCCGTGTCGAAGCCGGTATTCAGTGAGCCGTTGGCGTTGAAATTCAGAACAGTAAAGTCGATCGAGTAACCGCCGTCACTGCGGCTGCCGACCAACAACAGGGAGCTATCGGTCAGCTGGATAATGTCGTTGGTAGAGTCGCTGATCGAAATATGCCCCGTCGCTTTGCCATCGGTATCAAAGCTGCTATCGAGCGAACCGTCGGCGTTATAGCGCATCAGGGCAAAATCCGTGTTGCTGCCGGCATTGCTGGAGCCTGCCACCACCAGCTTGCCATCGGCCTGCTGGATCACGGTGCTGGACTGGTCAGTCGTTGTCGCGCCGTAGGATGTGCTGACAATGCCATCGGTATCAAACGTGGTATCCAGTGAGCCATCCAGATTCCAGCGTGCCACAATGAAGTCGCCATAGAGCGCGCCTGGTGAGCTGATGCCGGTTGCCACCAGCTTGCCATCGGCCTGCTGGATCAGCGTCGATATTTGCTCGTAATACGAAGAAGCGGTTGACGTATGGCTCAAGGTGACTTTGCCATCGCCATCAAAACTGGTATCCAGCGAGCCATCCAGGTTATAGCGCACCAATGCCCAGTCCTTGTAGGTGCCTGTGCTGCCGACGCCGGTGTATTCCGTCTGTCCCGCCATTACCAGTTTGCCGTCCGCCTGCTGGATCAGGTCAGTGGCGTAACTTTCGCCGGGGGTGACTGCCGTGGTGACTATACCGTCGCCATCGAAACTGCTGTCCAGTGAGCCATCCGGATTGACGCGCGCCAAGGCAAAACGGCGGTTAACGCCGCTGGCGGGATTTGGTGTAATTCCCCCCACCACCAGTTTGCCATCGCTCTGCTGGATCAGGGCGACTCCAGTGTCATGGGCACCCAGTTCGATGGTCAGCCTGCCGTCGCCATCAAAGCTGGTATCGAATGAGCCATCGGTATTGAGGCGCACCACCGCAAAGTCACTTTGGCTCGTGGTGGAGAAATGGCTCCAGCCAGCCAGTACCAGTTTGCCATCGCTCTGCATGATCATGTCGACAGCATAATCGGCGTTCGAAGCGACGGGGATCACTGCGCGGCCGCCGGCCCCAAAGCTGGTGTCCAGTGAGCCGTTGAGGTTGTACCGGGCAGCCGCAAAATCCACGCCTGTATAGCCCGCCACGACAATTTTACCGTCCGGTTGTTGTACGACTTGCTGGGCAACATCATCCGTATCACTCGGCACGCCGATCGCCGGCGCAGACCAGCCTTTGCCGTTGCCAAAGCTGGTATCCAGATCGCCTGGTGTCGCTAGTGCTTCCGTGGCGAAAAAAAACAGTGCTGCAGTGAATGGAGTCAGTAACAGGTGTGCAGGTCTTGGTGACAGGTATGGTTTCATGGCTACCTCGGATCCTTAAGATGTGATGGTGATTGCGACAACCATGCAATGCTGATCGCATCTGCGAGAGCCAGGCTTGATCTCGCGCAAGGTGGGCGTCATTGCTATATCCGCAACCTGTCTGGTTCCGCTGCTGTTTTGCCATGACAATGGGCGCACGAAGGACAATAGCGGGAACCGACATGAATGCACAGACGAAAACCGAAATCGAAGCCGCGGCTTTCCGGCGCTTGCTCGCACACCTCGACAGCCGCAAGGATGTGCAGAACATCGAACTGATGAACCTGGCCGGCTTCTGCCGCAACTGTCTGGCCAAATGGTACAGCGCTGCAGCACAGGAAGCTGGTGAGGCTGTGGATTACGAAGCGGCGCGTGAAATCGTCTACGGCATGCCTTACAGCGAATGGAAAGGAAAATACCAGCAGGAGGCGACGCCGGAACAACTGGCGGCGTTCAATGCGATGCAGAAAAAAGACTGATCAGGCCGGTTTCTGCGCAGCGCCGATGTAAAACACGGACAAGTCATCGGTGATGTTGACGCGCGCAAGGCCGGTAGCGGCGTCGATGCCGCGGAAATCGAAACCGTGCAGTGTCGGTGGCGCAAAGCCGAGTTGCTGCAAGTGTGTCTGTAATTCTTCAGGTTTGATGAACAGATGCCAGTCGTGCAGGCCGCGCGGAATCTTGCGCAGCACATATTCCATCAGCCAGATCATCAGGATGCGCGCTTTCCAGGTGCGGTTCAGCGTATCGAAGAAGAACCACCCGCCGGGTTTCAGCACGCGATGGATTTCCGCCAGCGTTTGCCGCAAGTCGCTGACATGCTCCAGCACATCGACGCAGACAACTGCATCGAATTGCGCGTCGGCATGCGGCAATTGTTCGGCGCGACCCTGGCGGTAGTCAATGGTGTAACCGGATTGTCCGGCATGTTGCTGCGCGGCAGCAATCGATTGTGCCGACAGATCCACGCCGCTCACCTGTGCGCCGCGCGCGGCGAGAAATTCGCAGGACAAGCCGCCGCCGCAACCGACATCGAGCACGGTTTTTTTCTGCCAGTCCGGAAGGAAGCGATCAAAAAAAGCAAAGCGCGGCGGATTGAAAGTTTTCAGCTCGTTGAATGGTGCGCCGGGCGTCCACCAGTCGGCAGCGCGCTCGTCGTACATTTGCAGGTCGTTGGCCACGCATCGCTCCGCTGTGTTTTACGTCGCAGGAAAATCGGCGAGAAAATTCTTGCCCAGTGCCACTGTGCTGGCGAGTAAAGCGTCTCCGTAAGTGGCGGCGGGCACCTTGCCCCATACGGGCGCAGGCCAGGCGGCATCGCTTTCAAAGCGTGCAATGACATGTACATGCAACTGCGGCACCATGTTGCCCAGCGCGCCGATATTCATTTTTTTTGCGCCGGTGTTGTCCTGCAGGTATTGCGCGAGCGCATTGGTTTCGTGCAGCAGTTGTTGCTGGTCGTCTGCGGTGAGCTCATACCATTCACGTTTGCTGTCGCGCCGCGGCACCAGCACAAACCACGGGTAGTTGGCGTCGTTCATCAGCAATAACAATGACAGCGGCAATTCGCCGATCACGGTGCAATCTTTTTCCAGTTGTGCATGCAGTTGAAACATTGAAGGTTCTCGTAAATGAGAGTGTTCGTTAAATAAAGTTGCTGTCCTGGGTGAGCTTCATCTCGGGCCACTCGCCGAGAATGATGGTCTGGTAATTGCCCCAGCCAACGCTGTCGCCATCGGTGATTCTGATAATGCAGTCGCGGATCTGGTGGATCTCTTTGGCGGTTTCCAGTTGTGAGCAGTCGGCGATGTATTCGCCATCTACATGCAATTCGCCGCGCCAGCTGCCGTGGTGAAATCCCTTGTAGCCGAAATAAAGCCCGGTGCCGATGTGAAAGCCGGTGTCGCTGATTACTTCGACCTGTAGCGTGCGAATGTTGCCGTTCTGCTCGGTGAAGTGCAGCTGCCCGCCTTTGAGTCGACGGTTGCGAGTGTCATAGACGAGTTCCGGTGTCAGGGCTTTGAAAGCCACGCGCGTGCCATCGGCTTTTTCTTCGCCGCCGTGAAACACCGGATCAAAGCCGGGAAAATTTACGTTGAGATAGAAATGGTGCAGCGAATACTGCGAGCCGTCCGGCTTCACGAAACGCATCGGGCTCCACAAAAAATGCATGGGTAGTTGCGAGGAGTCTATGCCTGGCATCAGATCCAGCGGTTCATTGCCGACGCCGTAGCGCACGCCCCAGGAGTGGTCACGCGTCATGCACCAGTCTTCGGGATTGACCTCGTGTTTCACGCCGTCGACTTTTACCCAGCCGCTGGCGGTGCCGACCTGGTGATAGCGGCAGAGATCGGTTTCCGTGCGAAAGCCGAAAGTCTGCCGACGAAATTCATGGTTCTCCAGAAACGGCGGCATTACCGAGCCGTCGAGCACGATGTCGAAGCTGATCGGCTGCGCATCATTTTCATCAAGGCGGATGCGGATTTTTTTCAGCGGTTCAATCACGTCGTAATGAATGGGCCCGACGCTGATCAGATCCGGTGTGGGAAACAGCATGCGGCTGGCGCGCACTGTCCATTGCTCGACACCGCGCGAAACGCCGGCGTAGCCGTCCATCACGTTGCGGTTGAGGTATTTGCCCAGTCCCCAGCCGATCTGCAGCGAGCCGTCCTTGCGAAAGATCGAGCCGCAAACTTTTTCCGTCCAGCTGCGGTCGCTCTGTGATACGGCTGCGAATGTATCGGCAATCTGGTGGTTGAAACCTTCGTCGGAAGGGACAAGCATGGAATCGGTGCGTGACATGGCAGGCTGCGCGTGGCTGTCGGGAGGGCGCAGTGTAGCGCAGGCACTGGGTTACAGAAATGATGCGGGATGGCATTGGTGTGCATGTCGGGCTCCTGCGCTTGCGCAAGATTTTTGGGTAGGGCTTCTGGTACATTGTGATCCAATCAATACTGACAATAAGCTTCACAATGACAACGGTACCGACGCCTCCCCTGTTGATTGATAACGAGCAGTTGCGCGAGATCATGCGCCAGCGTGAGGAATGGGCGCCTGAACGCTTTGTGGCGGCGCTTGTTCCGGCGCTACTGAAGCCGGAGCAGCGTGCGGCGCTGGCGGCCATTGCGTCGCAGCCCATGGCCGCGCAGCGTCAGTGGCCCGGGGTGTTGCGTCAGCTGCACTGGGAGCTGTGTTCCAGTACCAACCTGCGCCCCATCGCCCGCATCATGAACAAGATGGCCTTGTTGCCGGATCCGGCCTTGGTGCAGGGCGGATTCTGTCGCGGGAGCGACACGCTGGCTGCGCAGGTGTTGCCGCAACATCCGCACACCCAATTGCATACCTTGCTGCGGCTGGACATCGTGTTGAGCGGCGCCAGCGCGGTGGCCGTGAATGGCACTGCACTGGGCAATCTGCAGGCCGGTGACGCATTGCTGTCAGAGGTATGGGATCAGCGCGCCTTTGCCGATGCCGATTCATTGTTGTTGTGGTCGAGTTTCTATTACTCGCCGGATACCTGCTGTTGCCGTGCGCGTGGCCCTTTGTGTCCTGAGCCTGCGAGACCTGTGCGGTGAGTGAGTTGTTGGATGCCGGGCTGCGTGCCTTTGCCCGTGCCGAATTTACACAGGCTGCAGAGTTGTTACAGCCTTGTGCGGAGGCTGGCGAAGTGCGTGCGCAATTGCTGATGGCGCGTTTGTATTACGCGGGCAACGGTGTGCCACAGGACATGGAAAAATATGTTTACTGGCTGCAGCGCGCGGCAGACAGTGGCGACAAGGCGGCGCGCGCCAAACTCAAACGTATCAGCAATAAAAGCTGAGTGTTTCCCGGCTCACTGCATCTTGGGTGGTTCGTAACCATCCTGCAGACAGCTGACGGCATTTTCGGTAAAGCGTGAAAATGCCGCATCATCATCCCAGAACGTTTTCTTGACTGTCGTCAGGCGCGTGAAGCGTTGTGTGGCCATCTCCGATGCCTTTTCAAGAAACGGTTGCGCCCAGTGCGTGACTGCGCCCAGCAGCATGGGTTCGCGCGTCAGTGCCTTGAAAGGGCCGCCCCAGATGGATTCCAGTTTGGTATCAAACGTTTTCAGCATGGCCTTGCGTGCGTCGTCATTTTCAAATTCCTGTGTGGTGATGCCGCCATGGAATTGATGAAATGAACCTTCTCCGGGCAGCACATACAGCAGCGTTTCCGGCAGCATGCCAAGACTGCGATAGATGTGCAGGTTGATGGAGCCGCCGCCGGCCTGGTCAAAGCGTTCATCGGCACAACCGATGCGGCGAAAATTGTAGGCGGAGCAGAACAGTGCGCTGCATTCCTGCATGGGTTGCAAATAACCGCGCTGGTTGCTGGAACTCCAGCACGCCCATTTGAACAGGCGATAGCCGTTTTCCTGCCATTGCATCTCGGTCAGCTTTTCAATTTCCAGCTGCTCGCTGTGGCCGGTCTGCAAATGAAATTTCTGGTCGCGTTCGCCGAGGTGGTAGCCCGGCACCATCACCAGTGCGTGTTCGGAAATTTTTGCAGCCAGCAGCGCGTATTCGATGACGCGCGGTGTCACCATGCGCGCGCCGTCGATGATCAGGCCGATCTGTCCGCCGCGACACTGCGCGAATGCAAAGTTGACAGCCGGCACGGGAGAAACGCCGGTTTCGTCACGCAGGAAATAACGGAACTGCGGGCCGAGTGCAGTAACGGCACTGGCCTCCAGGTTGTTGGCGGAGCGGTTTTCCACCACGATGACTTCGTAATCATCGGGCGTGACATTTTTCTGGTAGGGCACGCCCAGGCTGAGCAGTGTGTTCATGGCCTGGCGCGGCATGTTGTAGACGATCACAATGATCGAGAGTTTGGGAGTGCTCATGTGTTGTGGCTCGTCTTATTTCCAGTCCTTGGGTATTTCCTTGCGGTTTTTCATGATCACACTGGAAGAGTGGCGTGCAAATTTCATCGCGCAATCCGGCATCGCGCCAAGAAAGATCGAGCGCTTCAGTGGTGGGCGATAAGGGCCGCCACGCAGTTGCGCGTACTGGTTGAAGTGGCTTTGCATGATGTCGAGCCGCTCCTTGCCCTTGGTGCCGGTAGTGATGCCGCCGTGAAACTGGTGAAAAGAGCCTTCGCCGATCAGTGTTACCAGCACGGTTTCCGGTAATTCCACGGCGCGCTTGTGCAGATCCAGGTTGCACTGGCCGCCGCCGGTTTCGGTGAAGCCGGGGTCGTAGCCGCCGAGCTTGTCCCAGATATGCCGGGGCATGGCCAGCACATTGCTTTCACCCAGTGGTTTGAAATAGCCGCTCTGGCTGGTGCCGGACAGGCAGGCCACTTCAAAGAGGCGATAACCGTCCTGGGGCCATTTGATCTTGTCGAGCATCTCCTGCTCATACGTCTCGTCATAGCCCTCAAGCATCGCTTCCTGCTGTACCTTGTCTCCCAGGTGGTAGCCGGGAACGGCGACAATGACATTGGGGTTCAGGCGTTCGGCAGCGAGAATATAGTTGACGATGCCGGGCGACACCATGCGAGCGCCGTCGATCATCACGCCGATCATGCGGCCCAGCGCCTGTGTGGCGCCGAAGTTCATCGCCGGCACTGGCGAGGTGCCGGTTTCCGGATAGGCGATGTAGCGGAAGTTCTTGCCCCAGCGTTCGGCATCCTTGCGGCCGAGCATTTTCGAAGAGGGATTTTCCACCACGATGATTTCGTAGTCGTCTTCACTGACATCGCGCTGGTAGGCGGTGCTCAACGAGAACAGGGTTTTTTTCGCCTGCTCCGGCATCTTGTACACCATCACCACAATCGACAGCCGGGGTTTGTCGCTCTGCAGGTAATCCACCGGTGCCGCCGGAATGGAAGGCATGGTCGGTTCGAACCACATGACCGATGTTGGCGCATTGGGAATGTTTTTCGGGGTTGGCGCTTTTTCGATATCTTCCGGAAGGACGGATTCGTCAGCGGAAGTGTGGCCCGGGCTGTGTGTATCCTTGGGATGTCTGGTCATGTGAAATCCGCATTCAGTGTGGCGAGGAAATGCTTTCCAGTTGTTGGTAGAGGCTGCGTATGTGCTCGGGAAGCGCTGCGGTGCTGTCCGCCGTCTGCTTGTGCAGTTCCCTGGTGTAAAAGCGTTCTTCGGGTGGAATGGGGGCGAGTCCGAGTTGCTGGTGTAATTCGTCAAGCCGGTGGTGGAACTTTTCTTCGCTCCAGTCAAAGCAGACAATCGGAAACGCCTGGCGCCGGTATTGCTTCAACAGCTCGCGATTGTAGTTGTACCACATCTGCAGGCCCTCCTCGATGGTGACCGGCAGCGCAGGCCGACTGGCAAGTGATTGCGCCACAGCCATCGGGTGGCGGTAGATGCCGATGAATTCCATATCGGGCACCAGCTTGCGCCAGCCCTTGAGAACCATCAGGGAGCGCGGATCCTTGAAACCCCACAGCGGCTGATCGGCGTATTCGGCGAGAATGGCGCGCGCGCGTTCGTAATGCTGTGCCTGCCATTTCGGCGCAGGATGGCGCCACAGTGTCTTCCAGCTGGCCGGGCGCAGTGATTGCTTCCAGGTCAGGCCGTTGGCCTTGAGAATGGCCTCATGCAGGTTGACGACATCCTGGTTTTCGCGGTTGCCCTTGCGGTTGTAGTCGTTCCAGGTGTGATGTCTGCCGAGAAACAGCCCTCCCTGTTGCAGTGAGCCGGTGAGGCAACTGGTGCCGGATCGGTGCATGCCAAGTACGCAGAGGATGCGGTCGGGTCGGGCTGGGGTCATGTTTGTGCTGGCTGTTGTTATGACTGCAGCCAGCATCATAAACAGGGCGGAGACATAATGCATCCGCCTGCAGGCGGTGTTTGCCGGTTGCTGGCAGGAATGCTCTACAATCCCGCCATGCCTGACCACAATAATCATGCCGCACCTGTCTACCTGTCGATTTCTGTCGTGCTTTACCGCAATGACAGTGAGCAGCTGCTGCGTTTTCGCCAGGCACTGGTGGACAGTGTGGCCGAGCTGCGCAATGCGCGCCCGGTTGGCAAGGTCAGTCTGGCGGTGGTGGACAATGCGGCCAGCGAAGAGGGCGATCGCCATTCGCGCCTGTTCACGGCGCTGCCGGGTTTCGATGCCATCCGTTTTGTGCAGGCGGAGGAGAACCTGGGGTATGGCCGCGCGCACAACCGCTGCTTCCAGCAGGGTTGTGATTTTCACCTGATCCTCAATCCGGATGTGTATCTGGCGCACGATGCACTACGGGTCGGCGTCGATTATTTATTGTCGCACCCGCAGACCGGCGTGGTGACGCCCTACGGTGAAAATGACGCCGGGCAGCCGCTGTTTCTCAGCAAGCGTTATCCGTCGGTGCTGGATTTTCTGCTGCGTGGTTTTGCGCCTCAGGGACTGCGCAGGCTTTTTTCGCAGCGCCTGTCGCACTATGAGATGCACAGGGAATATTTGTCGGGAGAGGCCTGTGACGAAGTTGAAATCGCCAGCGGTTGCTGCATGCTGGTTCGCACGGAGCTGCTGCAACGCTTGTGTGGATTTCGTGAGGATTATTTTCTCTACTTCGAGGATTTCGATCTGTCTGTTCGGGCAAGGCAGTACGCGCGGATCAGCTATGTGCCACAGATGAAAATTGTTCACGATGGCGGCCATGCAGCGCGCAAGGGCTGGTGGCACATTCGCCAGTTTGCAATTTCCGGCTGGCGATTTTTTTGTACGCACGGCTGGCGCTCGTTTTAGCCGCCGTCAAGGTTTGTCGGTGATTTTGACAACAAGTCCCGGATTTTTGGGTGGGCCAAACTGGAAGACAGGTTCGCAAGTGTGCAATGCGTTATCTTCGCAAAACGCACGCAGAGAACCTCGGTTGTCGACCAGATAATCAATGCCGCGCTCGTGTATGTACTGCGGTAAGCGGCGCTGCCAGTGTGCTTGCAGCGAACGTATGTCCATGACGCCATCAAGATTGATGACCTTGCGTTGGGCGAGGTAGCTCAATGCGCCGGAATTCATCGAGCCGATGACGGCATCGGCAGGAAGATTGGCGTTGATCCAGTCGCTCACAATAATGTGAGTGGATAATCGCTCAGTAGTGCCCGGCAGTTTGGTGGGTGAGTGCAACCACAGCACGCTGCCCAGCCATGCCGCCATGATACCGGCGGCAAAGACTGGTATGCGTGTGCCCGTCTGTTGGGACAATAGGGTCAGGGCGCCCAGATAACCGAGACACAAAGCCAGTGCCGCAGCGATGCAATACCACGGCCTCACAAAATTGCGGAAACCGGCGTGATAGCAGTAAACAAGGAATACCGCGAGGCTGAACCAGGCAACGGCACGCAACATGCGATTGTCTTGCCGTGGGCGCAGCAGGAATGCCAGCGATGCGCACCAGAATGCCAGCATCACGGCAGCCACTTCGGAAAAATGGCCACCCGGATAGAAAAATAGTTTCGCCATATCCCGCGAAAAATGAAAAAGCCGTAGTGGCGACTGCACAAGTGCATAGAGCATGAATTGCCAGTTGGCGTCACCATCTTTCAGGAAAATGCTGTCGACCTTGCCGCTGGTTTGCACAATGCTGCCGAAATTGATCTGGCTCCATATCAACCATGGGCTGGCCACAAGCAGGGTGGCTGCGCCAGCTGCGCACAGTGCTGCGAATCTTTTCTGGCGCAATGTGCCTGGCAGCAGTGCGCCAAACAACACGACGAGAGCAATGGCATTGTCGGTTCTGGCGAGAAACGCCAGAGCGGAAATCAGGCCAAAGTAAAAATAATGCAGCAAGCGGGAAGAAGGTGTCGCATACAGTAAAAGAAAAGCATGAAGCAGTAGCAGCAGTACCAGCGTGTTGAGCGCTGTTTCAAGGCCGCACGACTGGAAGTCCAGCATCGTTGAGTGCAGCCCCAGGATGGCGGCTCCTGCAAAGCTGATCCACCATCCTGCACCGAGACGTGTCAGTAACAGATAAAGGGCGATGGCACTCAGGATCTGGATGATCTCCATAATCCACAATACGCGGGTGACAAATTCCAGTCCGTTGTTGCCGTCGGTGTGGAAGGGAGTTATTACCAGCATCCACAGGGGATGAAAACCGTTGCTGAGGCCTTCGCCATCGTAAGTGATGCGCTGCGTGGCCATGAAATTGGCGGCGACCTTGAAATCGTAAAAAGCGTCATCGACAAGGAAACTCTGCAACAGCGAGTTGAAATCCAGTTGCAGGATGCTGATGCGCGCGACTGCTGCTGCCGCAATCAGGAGGAGCAGGCTGAAAATATGGCGCTGGCGGAGCAGGTATTGTAGCGGCATGGGGGTCACGCGAGGGGTGCCCTGCATGGTAAGACATGTCTGAAGGTGCGGCAATATCACTGACTTTATGTATAAGGCCACAAGGATTATGGTGTCGAGTGAATGCGGTTATCTGCTTACAATGCAGACGGATACATATAAGGTCTGTCTGATTGCCATGTTGTACTTGCAGCTCCCTCGATTTGCCGCCCTCGGCGAGACATTTTATTCGCCGGTGCGCATACAGCCATTGCGCGCGGCACGCTGGGCTGCTGTCTCTGCAGGAGCGGCTGATCTTTTGGGAATTTCCAGCGCATTGGTGAGTGCGGATGCCACGCTGCATTTCTGCAATGGTGTCGTGCCCGGCGATACCCGGCCGCTTGCCATGGTCTATTCCGGCCACCAGTTCGGTTCCTATAACCCGCGCCTTGGTGATGGTCGCGCCATGCTGCTCGGTGAAATTGAAAACGGCGGGCGGCGCTTTGAAATTCAATTGAAGGGTGCGGGCCCTACGCCGTATTCGCGTCAGGGTGACGGGCGAGCAGTCTTGCGTTCCAGTATCCGCGAGTTTCTGTGTTCGGAAGCGATGCATGGTCTTGGCGTGCCTACCACGCGGGCATTGGCTCTGATCAGCAGTGATGAGCCTGTATATCGTGAAACTGTCGAGTCGGGAGCTATGGTGTTACGTGTGTCGCCGTCACATATCCGCTTCGGTTCCTTTGAGTATTTTTCGCACACGCAACAGCATGATGCCTTGCGCGTGCTTGCGGATTTCGTGATTGAGCATCACTACCCGGATTGCCGGGAATCAGCCAATCCCTATGCGGCATTTTTCTCCTGCGTCGTTGAGCGCACGGCGCGCATGATCGCGCACTGGCAGGCAGTAGGTTTCGCACATGGCGTGATGAATACTGACAACATGTCGATACTCGGTGAAACGTTCGACTACGGCCCCTTCGGTTTTCTGGATGATTACAATCCGGGTTACATCTGCAATCATTCCGATTACGCAGGGCGCTACGCCTTTGACCAGCAGCCGGCGATTGGTTTGTGGAATTGCAATGCGCTGGCACATGCGCTGTTGCCGCTGGTGCCAACGGAATTGCTGCGCGAGGCCTTACAGCGGTATCAGCCTGAGCTGGAGTCGGAATACATGCGTCTGATGCGTGCAAAGCTGGGTTTGCAGCAAGTGCGCCAGGAAGACGAGCAGCTTCTGGGGCAGCTGTTACAGCTAATGCAACAGTCAGCAGTTGATTACACGATTTTCTTTCGGCATCTCTGTGACTTTTCCCTGTGCGGTGATAACAGCGCACTGCGCGACTTGTTTGTCGACCGCGATGCGTTTGATATATGGGCAGCGCGATATGCGGCGCGCCTGGATGTGGAGGCTCGTGATGCGGATGAGCGCAGCGCCAGCATGCGACTCTCCAATCCGAAATATATCCTGCGCAACTATCTGGCGCAGCAGGCGATAGAAAAGGCGCAGAGCGGCAATGATTTTAGTGAGGTGGAAAACCTTCTGCAGGTGCTGCGGGATCCTTTTGCCGAACACGCGGCTTTCGAACATTATGCAGATCTGCCGCCAACCTGGGCGAGAGAGATTGAGATCAGCTGCTCTTCATGAGAGCAGACAGTCTGCCGCACTGTGTTTCATCTGAAGCCGGAAATCATCACGTTCAAACGGGGCAATGGCCAAGGAAATTGCAGACTTGAGCAGGGGCAGCTGGCTATACTGTGCGCCCAGAAGGTCAGGCAATTCGGGGTCGGGGCTCCGGGTATTTCCGTATGAAAAGCAGTCGGCTGGCTGCCATGAACGAGTTTCCATGAATATTGACGTTGTTTCGGTAAAACATTATCTCATTGATCTGCAAAATCGTATCTGCGCCGGGTTGGAGCAGGAAGACGGCGGCTCGCGGTTTGTGGAAGACGCGTGGCAGCGTGAATCCGGTAGCGACAACAAAGACGCCGGCGGCGGCATCACGCGTGTGTTTGAAAATGGCGCCGTGTTCGAGAAAGGCGGCGTCAACTTCTCGCACGTCATCGGTAGCCAGATGCCGGCGTCTGCGACAGCACATCGACCGGAACTCGCGGGCCGCGCCTTCGAGGCCATGGGCGTATCGCTGGTGATACACCCGAAAAATCCCTATGTGCCGACATCACATGCCAACGTGCGATTTTTCATTGCACGCAAAAACGGCGAGCCGGATGTCTGGTGGTTTGGCGGTGGTTATGACCTGACGCCGTATTACGGTTTTGATGACGACTGCCAACACTGGCATCGCACGGCAAAAAATGCCTGCGATCCTTTCGGCGATCAGGTTTACGCGAACTACAAGCGCTGGTGCGATGAATATTTTTATCTCAAGCACCGCAACGAGCAGCGCGGTGCCGGCGGCCTGTTTTTTGATGATCTCAATCATTGGGGCTTTGACAAAAGTTTTGCCTTCATGCAAGCCGTTGGCGACAGCTACCTGCCTGCGTACCGGCCCATCGTCAATCGCCGCAAGGCAACAGCGTATGGCGAGCGCGAGCGCGAGTTCCAGTTATACCGTCGCGGCCGCTATGTGGAATACAACCTGGTCTACGATCGCGGCACCTTGTTCGGCCTGCAAACCGGCGGCCGCACGGAATCCATTCTGATGTCATTGCCGCCACTGGTGAGTTGGCAGTACAACTGGCAGCCGGAGCCCGGATCACCGGAAGCGAAGTTGTACAGCGATTATATTGTGCGGCGCGAGTGGATCTAAACAAGAGTGGGTGTGACCATGACAGACCGTTACGCCGTTTTTGGCAACCCGATAGCGCACAGCAAGTCGCCACTGATTCACGCTGCGTTTGCAAAGCAGACTGCGCAGGACATGATCTATGATCGCCAACTGGTGGAGGAGGGAAAATTTTCCGAGGCTGCGCGCGATTTTTTTGCCAACGGCGGCAGCGGCCTGAATATTACCGTGCCGTTCAAACTGGACGCCTACGCCTTCGCCGACACCTTGAGCGAGCGCGCACAACTAGCTGGCGCCGTCAATGCGCTGAAAAAAATGCCCGATGGAAAAATTCTTGGTGACAACACCGACGGTGCCGGCCTGTTGCGCGACATCACGCAGAACCTTGGCTGGACACTGCGCAACAAGCGCGTGCTGGTGCTGGGCGCCGGCGGCGCGGTGCGCGGCGTCATCGCGCCGCTGCTGGCAGAGCAACCGCAACGCATTGTCATCGCCAATCGCACGCTGGCAAAAGCTGAAGAGCTGGTGCAGTTGTTTGATGCGACGCATTCTGTGCGCGAGAGGAAATTGCGCGCCAGCAGCTTGCACATTCATGCGCGGCCCTTCGATATTGTCATCAACGGCACCTCCGCGAGTCTGGGCGGTGAGATGCCCGATCTCGACCCTGCGATTCTCAATGACGGCGCCTGCTGCTACGACATGATGTACGGCAAAACCCTCACGTCATTTCTGCAATGGGCGAAACAGCACGGCGCGCAAGTCGCCGACGGTCTCGGCATGCTGGTGGAGCAGGCGGCTGAAAGTTTTTACCTGTGGCGCGGTGTGCGGCCCGACACCCGCGCTGTCATGACCTCGTTGCGCGACGCATGAAAAACCGACGGCTTTATAAATCGTTGTTGGCAAGCTTTCTGCTGCTGTTTTCCGGCATCGTCGCCAGTGATGCAGACAAACCGCAACGCATCGTTTCGTTGGGGCTGTGTACCGACCAGTTGCTGCTGGACATGGTCGATCACACACGTATTGCCGCCATCACGCCGGAAGGCAAGAATCCGTTCGTCTCTTATCGCGCTGCCAACACAAACGATGTTGTGATACACAACGCCACGGCAGAAGACATTATCCGTCACCGCCCGGATCTCATTGTCAGCACCACGTTCGGCTCGCCCGACACTGTGCGCATTCTCAAACACCTCGGTTACCGCGTTGAGGTGTTGCCGTTGCCGCGCAGCATTGCGGAAATTTATCCGCTATTGCAAACCCTCGGGCAATGGGTGGGCGAACCCGAACGCGCTGCACAGATCGCCGACGATTTGAAAAACAGACTGGCCGCCATTCAGCAATCGCTTGCCGGTGTGCCCGCCGAGCGCGCCGTGATTTATTCACCCAACGGTTTTGTCATCGGTAGTGGCACGCTGGAAGATGATGTGCTGCGACTGGCCGGCTACCGCAACATCGCCGCCGAGGCCGGCATAGAACTGTTTCGTGCGATTTCGCTGGAAACACTCATCACCTGGCAACCGCAACGCATCCTGCTGGAAAATGGCGTCAATAATCGCGATTCCCTCGCACACACCTACATCTACCATCCCGCTCTGCGGCATCTGGTAGGCCCCGGCCACAGCGTGGAAATGCCTGCGCATCTTCGCGATTGTTACGGGCCGGTCACTGCCGATTTCATCGCCTACCTCGCCGCGCAGCGCACACCAATAGCGGGTGGCAACACGAGTCCTGCCTTATGAATCCTCATTCTCACCATACCGCACACGCATCGCGGTTGCTGTTGTTGCGCGGCAGTCTGTGTGGCGCCGTGTTGTTGCTGTTTATTGCTGCACTGTATACAGGTCCTGCACACATTTCGCTGGTTCAGGGATTTTTCGATGCATGGTCACAACGTGCATCGATTGATGCACTGATCCTGCTCGACGTGCGTCTGCCACGCGCACTGCTTGCTGCGCTCATTGGTGCCACTCTCGGCTTGTCGGGCGCAGCACTGCAGGGCCTGTTGCGCAATCCACTGGCCGAGCCCGGCATTATCGGCGTCTCCAATTGCGCGGCGCTCGGTGCGGTGATCGTGTTTTATTTCGGCCTGAGTGCTTACGGCTGGTACGCGCTGCCATTGGGCGGTTTGCTCGGCGCTTTTTTTTCCGTGGTGTGTATTTTTCTGTTGGCCGGCAAACAGCGCAATGTAGTGAGTCTGGTGCTGGCGGGCATTGCGGTGAATGCGATTGCCGGCGCCTTGATCGCACTCGCGCTCAATTTCGCGCCCAATCCTTATGCCATGCAGGAAATTATTTTCTGGCTGCTGGGCTCCGTCTCCAATCGCAGCATGCAGGACGTGTGGATGCTGCTGCCGTTCACGGCTGTCGGCTGGAGCATGATTTTTGCCAGCGGTCGTTTCCTGGATGCACTGACACTCGGTGAAGAAACTGCGCAGTCGCTGGGTTTCAACATCGCGCGCCTGCGCTGGCTGATTGTGCTCGGCATTGCCGCCTGTGTCGGCGCGGCGGTTTCCGTCAGCGGCAACATCGGCTTTGTCGGCCTGGTCGTGCCGCATTTGCTGCGGCCGCTGGTGGGTTATGAACCGCGTCGCCTGCTCGGCGTCAGTGCACTGGGTGGCGCATTGTTATTGCTGTTGGCGGATATTGCCGTGCAATTGCTGTCGCAAGGCGGCGAATTGAAAGTCGGTGTGGTGACGGCACTGGTCGGCGGCCCGTTTTTTCTCTATCTCATTCTGCGCACGCGCAATTACTGGTGAATAGTGTGACTGCACTGCTGCATGCCCGCGACATTTCCCACGCCATCGACGGCATCGATATCCTGCGCAAGATGAGTGTGCAGGTGCAACGTGGTGAACTGGTCGGGCTGATCGGCCCCAACGGCGCCGGCAAGAGCACGCTGTTGCGGTTTCTCTGTGGCGTGGAAACACCGGCAAGTGGTGAGGTTTTCTGGAACGGACAAGTCTTGCACCACATTTCTGCCGAACAACGCGCGCGCCAGATCGGCTATCTCGTACAGGGCGCGCGGGCGCACTGGCCGATGTCGGTGCAGCGTGTGATTGAACTGGGGCGCCTGCCGTATCAAGGTTTTTTGTCGCGCAGTACCGCAGCAGATTGCGCAGCGGTTGCGCGCGCCATGCAGATGACTGAGGTCGCTGCGTACCGGAACCGTATTGCCACCACCTTGTCCGGCGGCGAACAGACACTGGTGATGCTGGCGCGCATCTTTGCCACCGAGCCGCAACTGCTGTGCGCCGACGAGCCTGTGGCCGCGCTGGATCCGTATCATCAGCTACACGTTATGGAATTACTGCGCGCGCAGGCGCAGGGCGAAAATTCCGCTGTCGTGGTGTTGCATGATCTCGCTCTGGCCGCGCGCTATTGTGATCGACTCTACCTGTTTCGCCACGGTGAAATTTTTGCCAGCGGCACACCGGCACAGGTGCTGACACAGGACAACTTGCGCGCTGTCTACGGCATTGAAAGTCGTATTACCTGCGATGAAAACGGCGTGAATGTCACCGCGGTAAGACGCGTATACGAAGGGCATCCCTGATCCTGCCCTGACGGCGAACTACATGATCCCGGGCTGGTTGTGCTCGCGGATCATGTTGATCCTGTGTTGAAGATAAATGACTTGCAGCAGGAAGGTCCAGAAGGCGTTGAAATGGTAGTTTTCTGCAGCCGCACCCAGTAACACATGTAAAGCACTGCGAAAACGGAAGAGCCAGAACAGTGCCATGATGTTAATGGCCATCGACAATACATTCACCGTGGCTTCCAGTGATGTATTGTCGGGCTGCGCGGCCAGCGCAATGGCCAGCACAAGCGTAATGGCAAAGCCGCCCAGATTCAGGTGCATGAAACGCGGATCAATACCCTGCCCTTCGGGCAATAATGTATTGAGAATACGCGAGCGCGAATACATCCACCACCAGCCGTATATGCCCAGTGTTGCCACCGACAGCAGCAGAATTTGCAACAGACTGACGGCAGGAAAGCGCTCGAATGCGCGCAACGGATTTTCTGCAGGGAATGAAAGCATCAGATAACCATCACGCCGTCCATTTCCACCTGCGCAGCGCGCGGCAGGCTGGCGACACCGACAGCGGCGCGCGCGGGATACGGTTGTGCAAAATAGGTGGCCATCACTTCATTCACCAGCGCGAAGTGCGCAAGATCGGTGAGAAAAATGTTGAGCTTGACGATGTCTTTCAGGCAGCCACCGGCCGCTTCACACACGGCAGAAAGGTTTTCGAATACCTGGACGATTTGTGCGCGCATGTCGCCTTCCACCATCTGCATGCTGGCAGGGTCGAGCGGGATCTGGCCGGAGAGGTACACGGTATTGTTGACCTTGACCGCTTGCGAGTATGTGCCGATAGCGGCGGGAGCTTTCTCGGTCTGGATAACAGCTTTGTTGGTCATGATGGTTCCTGCAAATACAAGGTGGTGGACAAATCAGTTTTTGACGCGCGTGGTGCGTATCACCGGGCGCAAGCTGCGGATGCGACGCATGATGTTGGCCAGATGGATCCGGTTGCGCACGGAAATGGACAGCGTGATGACATTGAAGCCGGCATCTTTTTCATCCAGGGCAATCTTGTCGATATTGGCTTCCATTTCGGTAATCTTGGTGGCGAGTTGCGCAATGATGCCGCGCTCATTGTTCACTTCCACGCGGATGTCGACGATGAATTCTCCCGCCACATCCGGCGACCAGTTGACGATCATGCACTTTTCCGGATTCTCGCGCATGTCGGCGATGTTCTTGCACGTGTCGGTGTGCACTACCAGGCCGCGACCGGCGCTGATGTGGGCGATGATCGGATCGCCGGGAATCGGTCGGCAGCACTTGGCAAAGCTGATCACCATGCCGTCGGCGACATCAATCATCAGCGGCGCCTGCGCGCGGCGTTGCACTTTGCCGCTCGCCTGCTGCTGTACATCCTCCGGTACCAGTCGTTTGGCGACGACGTAGGCGACACGGTTGCCGAGACCGATGTCTTCGAGAATGTCGTCGAGATAACTGACGTTCGCCTGCTTCAACAGATCGTTGATGCGTTCCTGTGGTATGGCTGTCAGTGTCGTGCCGAGACCGAGAATGGCTTTTTCCAGCAGGCGGCGACCGAGCTCGATGGATTCTGCGTGCAGCTGCGTTTTCATGAAGTGACGAATGGAGCTGCGCGCCTTGCCAGTGGTGACAAAGTTGAGCCAGGCAGGATTCGGTTGTGCGCCAGGTGCGGTGACAATGTTGACTGTCTGGCCGCTTTGCAATACTTGCGACAGCGGTGCGAGTTGGCGATTGATGCGACAAGCCACGCAGCTGTTACCGATATCGGTGTGAACGGCGTAGGCGAAATCCACCGCTGTTGCGCCGGCAGGCAACTCAATGATTTCGCCGTTCGGTGTGAATAAATATACTTCGTCAGGAAACAGATCGACTTTTACATGTTCGATGAATTCCAGCGAATTGCCGGCACGCTGCTGCATTTCAAGCAGGCCTTTGATCCACTCGCGTGCGCGCACTTCGCTGGCTGTCGGTTTGTTGTCATCATCGCTTTTGTACAGCCAGTGCGAAGCGACGCCGCTCTCGGCGACAATATCCATTTCGCGCGTGCGGATCTGCACTTCAATCGGCAGGCCGTGCATGCCGATCAATACCGTGTGCAGCGACTGGTAGCCATTGGCTTTGGGAATGGCGATGTAGTCGCGGAATTCGCCGTGCACCGGCTTGTACAGACTGTGAATGGCGCCGAGCACCCGGTAACAGGTATCGACACTGTCGACGACAATGCGAAACGCATACACGTCCATGATGTCGGAAAACGATTTGCGCTTGCTGCGCATTTTCATGTAGATGCTGTAGAGGTGTTTTTCTCGGCCGCTGACTTCTGCGTCGTGACCCTCCTGGGCCAGGCAGCGCTTGATGTTGTCTTCAATCTTGCCCACCACTTCCTTGCGATGACCGCGCGCTGCGCGCACGGCAGCAGCAATGCGGCTGGCGCGCATCGGGTGCAACGCCTGAAAGCCCAGATCCTGAAACTCGACGCGCAAGCTGTTCATGCCCAGTCGATTCGCAATCGGTGCGTAAATTTCCAGTGTCTCGCGCGCAATGCGCCGTCGCTTGTCGGGTTTCAGCACGCCCAGCGTGCGCATGTTGTGCAGGCGGTCGGCGAGCTTGACGAGAATGACGCGAATATCCTTCGCCATCGCCATCGTCATTTTCTGGAAGTTTTCCGCCTGCGCTTCCGCCTTGGAATTGAATTCGATTTGCGTGAGCTTGCTGACGCCATCCACCAGTTCGGCCACTGTGTTGCCGAACTGTGCTGCCAGCGCGGCCTTGCTGATGCCGGTGTCTTCAATGACATCGTGCAGCAGGGCGGCGATCAGGCTGTGATGATCGAGACGCAGGTCGGCAAGAATGCCGGCAACGGCAAGCGGGTGGGTGACATAGGGTTCGCCACTGCGGCGCTTCTGCCCGTCGTGCGCCTGTTCAGCGTAGTGGTAGGCGCGGCGTATCTGGCTGACGTGGGCAGGCGTGAGATAGGAGGACAGCTTGTCGCAAAAGGCGTCGATGGCTGGCAATCAGGCCGTCCTCGCGGTGATCAGTCCGCGTCGTCTTCCGGCGCGTGGACGTTCTCGAAAGCCTGTTCGGCCAGATGTTTGAAGCGGTCTTCCGGCTGCTCTTCAAGCACTTCCGGGGTGACCAGGCCGAGCTCGATTTCGCGCAGGGCGACAACGGTCGGTTTGTCATTTTCCCAGGGAACCATCGGCTCGCGGCCTTTCACGGCCAGCTGGCGGGCGCGCTTGGTGCCGACCATGACCAGTTCAAAGCGGTTTTCTACGTGTTCGAGACAATCTTCTACGGTAATGCGTGCCATGTTGTGACCTTCACTGTGCGCGGGGCCTGAGGCTTGCCGCGTGCAAACGGGTCTGACAGTTTACGCAATGGGCCTGCCGGCCACAATAGTCGCGACACTGGCAATGCCTGGCGCTGGAAGGTAGGGTAAGATGGCTCGGCACCGATCACAATGACGACAATAACGGCATGATGCGCTCTGAAATTGCCCGCTTCCTGATCACTGGCTCCATCAATACCGCTGCGTCCTGGCTGGTGTATATGTTGCTGAATCTGTTTGTGCCCTACGGTGTTGCCTATTCTTTCGCCTATATCTTCGGAATAGTATTCACTTACTACCTGAATACGCGCTGGGTATTCAAGGTGCCCATGAAGTGGAGTACCTTTATCCAGTTTCCGGCGGTATATGTGATCCGCTATGGCATGGACATGGGCGTCATGTTTGTGCTGATCTCGCTTTGGCATTGCCCGGAAAGCCTGGCGCCATTTCTGGCGCTTACTGTCGGTATGCCCGTCGGCTTCCTGTTGTCGCGGTTGGTGCTGAAGCGACAGCCCCCATCCGAACCTGCGGTCTAGCGTTTCGGGCGCACGTATAACACCAGGCTGTGACCCACCAGTTCGAAGCCGTGGGCCTCTGCTGTTTCCTGCTGGATACGCTCGATGTCGGCGTTGTGAAATTCCACAACACGCCCGCTTTCCATGCACACCATGTGATCATGGTGCTCGTCGCCGCGATTGAGTTCGAACACGGCATAGCCGCCGTCGAAGTTGTGGCGCGTCACCAGACCTGCCGACTCGAACTGTGTCAACACGCGGTAAACCGTGGCGAGGCCGACGTCTTCGCCGGTTTCCAGCAGGTTCTTGTAGACATCCTCGGCACTCAGGTGTCGCAGGTCATTGTTCTCCAGCATCTGCAGGATCTTGATCCGCGGCACCGTCACTTTCAGCCCGGCCTTGCGCAACTCCTGATTTTCTCCAGCCATGTCACGCCCCTTCTAGCGCTATCCGGTATCGGGTATTATCGCCCCTCGCCGTGCCCAGTGGAATCCTGTTCTCCATGCCCCGCCTAAAACTTGCAAAATCCTGCCGTCGGTTTGCCCTGATTCCTGCCTTTCTGGCTATCTGTGCGTGCTCGTTTCCCGGTGTCTACAAACTGGATATCCAGCAAGGCAATATCGTGACGCAGGAGGCTGTTGACCAGCTCAAGCCCGGCATGAGCAAGCGTCAGGTGCGTTACCTGCTCGGAACGCCGTTGCTGGTTGACAGCTTTCACGAGGATCGCTGGGACTATTTCTACTCACTGAAAAATCACGATGACGAATACAGTCAGGAGCGCCTGACGCTGCTGTTTGCAAATGACCAGCTGGTACAACTGAAAGGCAATTTCCGTCCCTCCGCACAACAGGCTGTGTCGCAGCTGCCCACACTGCCGGCTGCCGAAGAAAGGCCGACCATTCCGCCGTCGGACGTGAAGGTTTACCCGGTTTCGCCCTGATCGGGCGCGTTTAGAGGCGTTTGGCGGCGCGCTGCCGTCGCGCTTCTTTCGGATCCAGCAGCAGCGGGCGGTAGATTTCCACTCGATCGCCCTCCACCAGCACATGGCTGGCGGGATCGTCGATCACTTTCGCAAAAATTCCCAGCCGACACGTGGCGAGATCGAGCTCCGGAAACCGGCTGGCAATATCACTGCGTGCTAGCGCTTCCTGTGCAGTACATCCCGCCTCCACCTGTAATGGCACGACCTGTTGTCTGTCGGGCAGTGCGCAGGCCACTTCCACGTTGACAAGCCGGGTCATCAGGCCGCCCCTCCGTAGAGCGCGTGCGCACGACGGCACAGCGAATCCACCAGATTGCCGGCGACGCCTTCAAATAATTTTCCGGCAGCGAGGCTGGCCAATTTGCCATCCAGCTCGAATTGCAGGTCCAGCGACACTTTGCAGGCGCTGACCGCCAGTACATCGAACTGCCAGCGGCCAGACAGTGAGCGAAACGGCCCCTCAACCAGCTCCATGATGATGGTTTGCGGTCGCAGCAGGCGATTACGAGTGGCAAACGATTGCGTGATACCGGCGCGAGAAAGCTCCAGCCGCGCTTCGATCAGTTCGGCTTCCGCCGCCAGAATACGCGCGCCGACGCAGCCATCCATGTATTGCGGATAGGCTTCAATGTCGTTGATCAGGTCAAACAGGTGCTCGGCCGGATACGGTAACAGTGCGGTCTTGGCGATACGGGTGACAGGCATGGAAGAGGCGCGACACACTTAATTTGAATGTGCGCATTCTAACACTCGCGCCCTGCTCTATAATGCCGCGCATGAGTAAATCCAAAAGCAAAGACACTGGCGGCACCATTGCGCTGAACAAGAAGGCGCGGCACGACTACTTCATCGAGGAGCGCTACGAGGCGGGCATCGCCCTGCAGGGTTGGGAAGTGAAAAGCCTGCGCGCCGGCAAATGCCAGCTGGTCGATTCCTACGTGTTGATCAAAGACGGCGAGGCTTTCCTGCTCGGCGCGCATATCTCGCCACTGCAAAGCACATCGACCCACTTCGTGACGGATCCCACGCGCACACGCAAACTGTTGCTTAAAGACCGGGAACTCGCGGACATCTTTGTTGCCGTGCAACAGAAAGGTTACACCTGCGTGTGTACGGCAATGTACTGGAAACGGCATCTGGTGAAATGCGAAATCGCTCTCGCCAAAGGTAAAGCCGAACACGACAAGCGCGAAGTGCAGAAAGAAAAAGATTGGCAGCGCGAAAAACAGCGTTTGATGGCTGCTAAGTAACAGCCAAGGTCTGGGGTCAGTTGCATACGTCACTGCGCTTTATTTTTGCCAACACTTGTGCATAATGATGCCGTCGCCGGAGCGCGATAGCAGTATTCTTACAAACGGTTCAAAAGGATGTGACATGAATTTCCCGACGCAAGGATCGCGCACTGTCTTTTTATTTCTGCTCTTGTGTGCAATGAATCCCGCCATTGCCGAACTCTACAGATGTCCGCAGCCCGACGGCACGCCGCTGTTTTCTGATGTGCCGTGTATCGACAGCGGTGGCGAGGCGGTCGAACTGCTCGAAAACACGGCCTTGGATAGCAGCAGCATCGGTCTGTATGCCGGAAGCAGGCAAAGAGTGTCGCACCCGGCTGGCAGTGGGCAGGTTGTTTTTATCGAAGACGAGGAAACGAGTTTGCGCAATGCGCGCATCACCGCCCGCGAGCGGGCGGCAGAGAAGCGCAGATTGAAACGCAAGACGAAACGCGCGAAGCAAAATAAAAACAATGGCAAGCGTTGGGAAAGCCATGCAGATGTGCTGAGCGGTATTAGCCGCGGCTGACGACAAATTGCCCGGCCAGCTGTTGTAACTCCTGTGACAGTGATGACAGCTGTTGTCCGAGATCGCTGACTTGCTGTGCGTGGTGGTTGGCACTGTCGGTGCTCTGGCGCATGTTGCCGGCATTGCGTCCCAATTCGTTGGTGACCGCCGACTGCTCGTGTGTTGCCGTGGCAATCAGGTGATTCATCTGACTGATGGCATTCACCGCCTCGGTTACGTTTTCCAGCAAGCGCACGGTTTCTTCGGTCAGTGATACGCAACGTCCGGCGCCGCTCTGACTGCCCGTTATTGCGCGCACAGCCTCTTCACTTCCGACTTGCAGATTGCCGATCATCTGGCGGATTTCTTCCGTGGATTGCTGGGTGCGCGAAGCGAGGGAGCGCACTTCATCTGCAACCACGGCAAAGCCGCGTCCCTGTTCCCCGGCACGTGCAGCTTCGATGGCAGCATTGAGTGCCAGCAGATTGGTCTGTTCGGCGATCCCGCGAATCACATCCACCACGGAGCCGATGTGGTTGGCCTCGGTGGCCAATTTGCCAACAGCCGCGCCGGCGCCATCAATGGTTTGTGCCAGGCTGCGGATTTCCTGCTGTGTTTGGTACAGCGCATTAATGCCGGCCTTGGAATCGCGGTCGGCGGCGTTGGCAGATAAGGATGCCTGCTCGGCGTTCTGGGAAACGTCGTGAACCGCCCGGCCCATTTCATCGATGGCATTGACCATGTACTGCACATCCTGCTGCTGCTGGCGTGCTTCCTGGGAAATCTGGCTGGTGTGCGAGTTCAGTTCCGCAGAGCTGCGGGTGAGCTGATCGCCGGCAGACAGTACTCGGCCAATGGTGGAGTCGAGGGCCGAGACAACACCGTTCATGCGCTGAATCAGTTCATCGGCAAGACTGTGGCGAAAAGTGAGGCTTATCTGTTGCTTGTTATTGGGCGACATGTGATCGGCCAGTTGCCAGAGCGCCTCTCCCTGCAGCGCAGCCTTGCGCGTATCGATGGCCATGAAGCCGAGCAGGATGGATTCCACGACCACGTAGGCAGCGTGCAGGAACACCATGCTCCAGCCGTGTCCGGGATGGTTGAAGACATACACCGGCCAGCCGGCGCTCTGCATCATGAAGAAGCCCACATGGTGTACGGCGATGACGGCAGCTGCGACCACAATCGGCACCCAGTCGCGGTAGTAGAGCAGGATGGCAAGACAGACAAATACGCCGAAGTGCATCTCGATCATGCCGTGTGCAAGATGGATGTGCAGACCGGTCAGCGCCATCAATCCGGCGGCAAAGACACAGCGGGACAATGGCGTGCCCGGTGCTATGGCATGCACCAGTGTGGCGATACCGCCAATCCCTATGCTTGCAGCCAGCGCCAGTCCCCAGTTGCCGTCGTTTAGCCCGCACAACAACAGAGCATAGGCAGCCAATCCCCACGTGATGCCTCGCATCACGCGATCTGCCTTCAGAAAATGCTCGTTGAGTTGTGTGGTGGCCATGATGAGCTCCGGATCAAAAGCTTTCGCTTGAGTATAGTCGGCAATCACCCGGCTCCGTGTTACCCCTCGTCACCCATCGAAAAAACGGAGCAGAGTTACAGCCGGCCCTGCTCCTGTTTCAACAGCAGAACCGATTGTTGCTCATTAGCAATGGCATCCTGCAAACTCATCGATGAGCCGTAATGCAGTGCGCGTTTGGCGAACTTCAGCGTTGCAGGATTACATTCCGCACATTGCAGCGCGAGTTCACGCGCTTTTGCTATCAATTGGTCGCCGGGCACCACGTGATTGACGAGGCCGATCTCGCCAGCTTCCTGTGCGGTAATCGTGCGCGCGGTCATCAACAATTCCTGGGCCTTGTGCATGCCGACAATTTTCGGCAGCAAATGCGTACTGCCGAGGCCGGGCATGATGCCGAGCTTGGCAAAATTGAGTGCCAGTTTGGCGTGCTCGGCGGCGATGCGCATATCCAGCGGCAGGATCATGGTCATGCCGATGCCCACCGCGTGGCCATTCAAGGCGGCTATGGTGGGTTTGGGGAAGTTGGCCAGTTCCAGCGCAAAAGATTTGATGAGTTCTTCCTCGCCTATCAGGCGCGTGCCCTCCGGAATCGGCTGCTGCAAATACACGCGATCAGCGCCGGCGCAGAAACCGCGCTCGCCGCTGCCGGTGAGAATCACCGCGCGCACATCGCTGTCTTTTTCCGCTGCGCGAAACGCAGCGACAATTTCGTCGCCCATGTCGGGTGTGTAGGCGTTCAGCACATCCGGGCGATTCAGGGTGATGGTGGCGATGTGTTGCTCGACGCTGTAGAGAATGTACTGGTAAGACATGAAGATACCACTGGTGTGAATTGCTGTGATTCTAGGGGGGATGGCTGTCGGAGTAAATTTGTAAAGCCCATGCTACTCTGCAGAAACAGCACTGCATTGCATGGGTCGCCATGGCCGACGAACTGCGCCATTACCTCTACATCCTCTTCACTCTGTTCGTCATCGTTGATCCGGTGGCGGCTATTCCTCTGTTCATCAACTACACCAACGGGCAGTCAGTCAGCGAGCGTCGTCACACCGCACGAATCACGGCTGTTGCTGTGGGTGCGATTCTTGTCACCAGCATTTTTCTGGGTGAACCGCTGCTGAAATTTTTCGGCATCAGTATCCCTTCGTTTCGCGTCGGTGCCGGTATCTGCATCCTGTTGATGGCCATTGCCATGCTGAATGCGCGGCTGGGCGGTGCACGCAGCACGCCGGAAGAGAAGAGCGAGGCGGAAGACAAGGCCAGCGTGGCCGTGGTGCCGTTGGCGATCCCGGTGCTGGCGGGGCCAGGTGCCATCAGCTCGATGATTCTCTACACGCACAGCGCCGACCAGTGGTGGGAGTTGGTGCTGCTGGTAGCGATTTCGCTGCTGGTAGCCGGCAGTGTTCTGCTGACGCTGTATCTGGCCGAGCCGATGGCGCGTCGTCTTGGGCGTACCGGCATCAACATCGCCACGCGTCTGCTCGGCCTGATTCTCGTCGCCGTGGCCGTAGAATTCATGGCCAGCGGTTTGCGCGGTCTTTTTCCCGGGCTGCAGTAAAACCTGCATGGCCCTGTGTTTTCCACTATTAACCAAGTGAGGAAGTAGGCTATTATTGATCAGCTGCCGTTTGCCGGCAGCATTTGGGGGAGTAGCTCCGGGATCCCATCCCGCTGCACGGCCGTCAGCACGGTGATCTTGCACATCACCCGGCCCTGCAGGCAGGCGCATAGCGCCGGCGAACGAGACCTGTATGCAACGTGGGCGCGGACGGCGAGTCTGCCCGTGCCTGCGCACGCGACAGGAGAAACACCATGCATTGTCCCAATCCCGCTTGTGCGGCCATGAACCCGCGACCCACCCTCACCCTCGCCGACCGCCAAGGTATCGAAATCGACTACTGCCCGCATTGCCGAGGCGTCTGGCTTGATCGCGGTGAGCTCGACAAACTGATCGAACGCGCAGCGGCCGAGCTGGCTCCACCGGCGGCCGCACCCGCGCCTGCATCACCGCCTCCCGCTGCGTGGCCGTCTCATGATGGTCACAGGCACCACGACAGCCACAAACATCAAGACAAGTACTACAAGTCACACGGCGACCATTACTACGGCAAGCGCAAGAAGTCGCTGCTGTCTGAACTGTTCGATTTCGACTGAGCGGGAGATGCGCGATGGAAACTATAGGTTCCTGGTGGATGTGGGCTGGATTTGTCGCCATTGTTTTGGTGATGCTGGCGGTTGATCTTTTTGTCGTTGGTGGCGGCAAGCAGCACAAAGTGTCTTTCAGGGAAGCTGCTACCTGGTCGGTGATATGGGTCTCGCTGTCTTTTCTGTTTGCTGGTGCCTTGTGGTGGCACCTCGATGGCAGCGTTGGCCGCGAGGTGGCGAATGAGAAGTCGCTGGAGTTCATCACGGGATATTTGATTGAAAAATCTCTCGCGGTCGACAACGTTTTTGTCTGGCTGATGCTGTTCTCGTTTTTTGGTATTCCGCTGGAATTGCAAAAACGCGTGCTGGCACTCGGTGTTCTTGGTGCCATCATCATGCGCACGGGCATGATCTTTGCCGGTGCCTGGCTGATCACTAAATTTCACTGGATACTGTATGTATTCGGCGCCTTTTTGCTGATTACCGGCGTAAAAATGTGGTGGTTTGCCGAAGAAAAGCCGGACATGGCAAACAACCCCTTGATTCGCTGGCTGCGTGGGCACATGAAAATAACGGATGAGCTTCATGGCGAGCGTTTTTGGGTGTGGCGTGATGGCGTTCGTTATGCGACGCCATTGTTGTTGGCGCTGATCCTGGTGGAGATATCGGATCTCATCTTTGCTGTCGATTCAATTCCGGCGATTTTTGCTGTTACGGCAGACCCGTTTATCGTGCTGACATCAAATATCTTCGCCATTCTTGGTTTGCGGGCGATGTATTTTCTCTTGGCTGACATGGCGGACCGTTTTTCGTTGTTGAAATATGGTTTGGCGGCGGTGTTGGTGTTCATTGGTGTCAAAATGATGCTGATCGATGTTTACAAGATTCCCATTGGCTTCTCGCTGGCAGTTGTCGCTGCTTTTATAGGGATTTCGATTGTTTTGTCTCTTCGCAAGGAAAGGGACGCGCATTCGACAGCAGGGCGTGCAGAGAGGGATGAAGGTGCTTGATCACGTGGCAGCTTCGTCCGTGAGCGTTGACTGCCGGCCGCTGGAGGTAAACCCGACTGCCGACATGGGCGGGTGGGGAACCTTGCATTCGTCGGTTATTTCGATCCGATTGTCAGGAGGCTGTCGGACGTTACGCACTTTGCGGAATTCTGGTCTATATAGGCGGTAAGGGCTTGTCGGAAACGGTGGCAGGTCCTGCCCATAAAAACCGTGACAGGGTTCAGGAGGTACAACATGGCCAGAGCAAACAATCCCGATGACATGGATGACACCGACGGCGGCATTGAGTCCGACGTGGTTGATGAGGTGAGCAGCGCCGATGCCGCCGAGATGGCAGCCAGCCGCGAAGATGCGCCCGAAGCGCGTACCGTGACTTCGCGCTGTCGCATTCGCGAACAGTTGAATGAAGACATCGAGGCATTTCTCGCGCGTGGCGGCGCCATCAACCATGTCGAGGCGCATGTGGTGTCTGATCCGCCGCGTCGCCCCGTCAGTGACTATGGTTCAAGACCTATTTGACGCTCAAGACCTATTTGAGGTTCAAGATCCATTGCATTCAAGGATGACTGTCAGCGCAGGCTGGTGATCTGCCAGCCGCGCTGTTCGGCTTGCCGGCGAAGTTCATCGTCCGGATCTACCGCCACTGCGTGATCCACCAGTGACAGCAGGGGCAGGTCATTGTGTGAATCGCTGTAGAAATAGCTGCCGGTGAGGCTTTCCTGCCGGTCTGCCAACCACTGCTCCAGCCGCAACACCTTGCCTTCGCGATAGCAGGGCACACCTTCCACTTCTCCGGTGTAGAAACCATCTTTCTGTTCCGGCTGTGTCGCCAGCAAAATCTCAATGCCGAACAGCTTCGCAATTGGCGCGGTAATGAAAGCGTTGGTGGCGGTGATGATCACCAGCGTGTGGCCTTGCTCGCGGTGCGATTCCACCAGTGCTTGCGCTTTCGGCAACACAATCGGCGCAATTTTTTCGCGCAGGAATTGCTGGTGCCAGCGCGCCAGTTCCGCCATGCCAATGCCGACCAGCGGCGCCAGTACAAAACGCTGGTAGGCGTAAATATCGAGTGCGCCGCGACAGTAATCGTCGTAGAACGCATCGTTGCGGCGGCGGTATTCGGGCCCGTTGACGATGCCGAGATCAGCGATGAATTCGCCCCAGGCGTGATCGGAATCGCCGGCCAGCAGTGTGTTGTCGAGATCGAAAAGTGCGAGCGTCATGGAGTGTCGCCTTCAGCAAACTGCTGCAAGAACAATGGAAGAGTTGCGAGACCGGCGATGCGCAGCGTCTTGCGTTTGCCGGTGTCGCCCGAAAGCAGCTCGATGCGCGAGCGCGGTACGTCCAGTACATCAGACAAGTAGCGAATCAGATGCGCGTTGGCCTTGCCGTCTACCGGCGGCGCGGTGATGCGCACTTTCAGGCGCTCATCCTGAATGCCTGTCATTTCATCGCGCGAGGCTTTGGGCTGGATCAGGCAGCGCAGGATCAGGTCGCCGTTCTGTTGCGTGAAAAAACTCACCGCTCAGAACAGGCCGGGGATCAATCCACGCGCGGCATTGGCGCCCACGCGCGCGGCGCCGCTCTCGACCAGAATGCGGGCGATATTGAGCAGCAGGAAGACAAAAATCGGCGAAATATCAAAACCGCCCAGCGGAGGAATAAGGCGCTGGAACGGCGCGCAAATCGGCCGCACCAGCTGCATCACCAGCAGTGCAGCCGGGTGACGGGTGTGGGGTGCGATGAAGCTGAGTACGATCATCACGATCATGCACACATAAAAAATGTAGATGACGAAAGACAGCAGGCCGATCACGCTCCAGGCCAGCACCAGCAGTGGATTGATGAAGCCGGTGGCAAACAGGATGCACAGGAACACTGTCAGGAATTCGACGGCCAGTGCCAGCAGTAGGCAGGCGAGGTCGATGCCGAACAGGCCGGGGATGACGCGCCGCAGCGGCAGTAACAGCGGGTTGGTGGCCTTGACGATGAATTGCGACATCGGGTTGTAGAAATCGGCGCGC
Source organism: uncultured Pseudomonadales bacterium (assembly GCA_964509075.1). Classification (GTDB taxonomy): domain Bacteria; phylum Pseudomonadota; class Gammaproteobacteria; order Pseudomonadales; family UBA7239; genus UBA7239. Next base: position 45,314 of record CAZDWC010000007.1, read on the forward strand.
GCCACCTGCAGCAGGAAGCGCAACAACACGATCAGCAAGTAGAGTCCGCCGAGAGTTTGAACGATCAAAATGCCAATTTGTGCCAAGGTATTCACACGATAACTCCGCTGGGATGCTGGGTGTAAGAATAGCCGCTCACGCCAGTTGTTCCGACAGTTCCTGCGAGCGCAGTGCCGCTGCGCGCAGGGCGCCACTGACCGTGGCGCGCAAACCCTGCTGTTCAAAGTGGGCAATGGCGCGCTCGGTAGTGCCGCCCGGCGAAGTGACGCGGCAGCGCAATTCGGCGGCGTCGACATCGCTGCTGATAGCCATCTGCGCTGCACCTAGTGCGGTTTGCAGGGTGAGCTGGCGTGCCACCTCCGGTGCCAGCCCCAACTCCACGCCGGCAGTAGTAATGGCCTCCATCAACAGGAAGAAATAAGCCGGGCCGCTGCCGGAAACAGCGGTGACGGCGTCGATCTGCGCTTCGCTATCCAGCCACAGCGCGATGCCGACGGCCTTGAGAATCGTCTCGGCCTGCTGGCGCTGTGCCGCGGAGACCATCGCATTGGCATACAGGCCGCTGGCGCCCAGCTGCACCAGTGCCGGCGTGTTCGGCATGCAGCGCACTACTGGCAGTTCGCCACCCAGCCAGCTGCACAGGCTGTCTATGCTGATGCCGGCGGCAATCGAAATCACCAGCGGCTGGTGCGCCTGCACACTGGGGGCGAGCTCGGTGAGCACGGATTTCATCACCTGTGGCTTCACCGCCAATACCAGTACATCGGCCGCTTGTGCCACGGCGTGGTTGTCGGCGCAGGCGCGTATGCCGGTTTGGGCGGCCAGTGTATTCAAGGCTGCAGTATTGGGATCAGAGGCCGAGATCTGGTCAGGGGCAAAGCCCTGTGCGACCAGGCCGCCTATCAGGCTCGCGGCCATATTGCCGGCGCCGATAAAACCGATACGAGCTGTTTGCATGATCGATGTTTGCATGATCGATGTTTGCTGGGTCGATGTTTGCTGGGTCGATGTTTGCATGAGTGGCCTCCACAGTGGCCGGCATTATCCTCGATATTCAATCGCATGGCACAGCAATTGCTCCTTCTCCGCTGAAGACGGTTTTCCACGCTATTTTTCGGGCAAAGAGACGGATTTTTGACATGGCAGCCAAAGACAAAGAAAAAGATGACGACAAGGCCGCAGCAGCACCGGCTGGCAGCGGCAAGAAAAAAATTATCCTGCTGGTGGTGCTGGGTCTGGTGCTGGTAGGCATTTCCGTGGGCGGCACCTTTGCCGTGCTGAAGATGATGGCGCCCCCTGCCAAGGAAGAGGGGCACGACAAGGAAGCCGAACACGGTGCAGAGGGCGAGCATGCGGCAGCGGCAAGCTATGTGGATCTCAAGCCGCCTTTTATCGTCAATTTTCAGGCGGGCGGCAAAACGCGCTACCTGCAACTGGAGCTGAGCCTGATGACGATGGATCCGGTCGCCACCGAACAGATGAACGTGCACCTGCCGCTGATTCGCAACACCATTCTCATGGTGCTGAACCAGCAGGATATTGGCGATCTGCAAACACCTGAAGGCAAGGAAGCGCTGCGTGCGGCGATTCTCGAAAAGGTGCGGGCGCTGCTGGAAAAGGAAATCAAGAAACCGGTGGTGGAGCAGGTGTTTTTCACCGGCTTTGTCATGCAGTAACGGCAATGTGTTGCGATAGCTAATCAGGGTTCACGATGCAGGACATACTCTCGCAAGATGAAATTGATGCGCTGCTGCACGGCGTCGACGATGGCGCCATCGAGCAGGACAAGCCCATCGAGGCGGGGGGCGTCAATACCTATGACCTGACCAGCCAGGACAGGATTGTGCGCGGGCGCATGCCCACGCTGGAAATGATCAACGAGCGTTTTGCGCGTTACACACGCATCAGCATGTTCAACCTGTTGCGGCGCTCGGTGGATGTTGCCACTGGCGGCATCCAGATTCTCAAGTTCGGTGAATACATCCATACCCTGTATGTGCCGACCAGTCTCAACATGGTGAAGTTTCGGCCGCTGCGCGGCACAGGTTTGATCGTGCTGGATGCCAAGCTGGTGTACAAGCTGGTAGACAATTTTTTCGGCGGGGTCGGCCGTCACGCCAAGATCGAGGGTCGCGAATTCACGCCGACGGAATTGCGTGTGGTGGAAATGGTGCTGGAACATGCGTTCGTGGATTTGCACGAGGCGTGGAAGAGTGTACAGAAAATTGATTTCGAACTGGTCAACTCCGAAGTCAATCCATCAATGGCGAATATTGTCAGTCCCAGTGAAGTGGTAGTAGTGAGCACGTTTCATCTGGAGCTGGAAGGTGGTGGCGGTGACATTCATATCACCATGCCCTATTCGATGATCGAACCGATACGTGAAGTGCTGGATGCCGGTGTGCAAAGCGATCTTGGTGAAACCGACGAACGCTGGGTTAATGCGCTGCGTCAGGACATTCTCGAAGCGACGGTTGATATCGGCTGCGACATTGCGCGCCGACAAATTTCCCTGCGCGACATTATTGATCTGAAAGCAGGCGATGTCATTCCTGTTGATTTGCCGGAACAGTTCACGGTGACCGCAAACGACGTGCCGATGTTCAAGGCGCGCATGGGGTCGCACAAGGGAAATCTGGCGTTCAAGGTCATGAAAGTGATCAATGCAAAAGACAAGCAAAGCGGCAACTTCTGACGCATTGGCGGATATACGGAGAAACTTATGGCAGAAGAAATGGCAACAAACGGTGAAGAAAACCAGGATGACATGGCCGATGCCTGGGCGGCAGCCATGGCTGAACAGGAGAAGGAAGATGCGGCAGCGGGCGGCACACCCAAAATGGAATTGCCGGAAATGCTGGATGACCGCGCGCCTGTTGCCGGAGTCAATCCGAATCTGGATGTCATCCTCGATATTCCCGTCAATATTTCGATGGAAGTCGGGCGCACATCCATCTCCATTCGCAACTTGCTGCAATTGAACCAGGGGTCGGTGATCGAGCTGGATCGCCTTGCCGGTGAGCCGCTGGATGTGCTGGTCAACGGCACCTTGATTGCGCACGGTGAGGTGGTGGTGGTGAATGAAAAATTCGGCATCCGCATGACGGATGTCATCAGCCCGTCTGAACGCATCAAACGTTTGCGCTAGTGGTGTGCCGGTGATGAATATGACCGGACAGATAGTATTGTCGCTTGCGGTGTTGTCGCTGGGCATCGTCGCGCTGGTGGCGGCGCTGAAAGTATTTTCATCGCCAGCAGTTTTACAGAAACTTTCTTTTGCGCGCGGATTGGCGCCACAGCAGGCGCGTTTACGTTGCGTGGCAGCCTTGCCGCTCGGGCCGCGCCAGAAAATCCTGCTTTTAGAAGTCGATGGTGAGCGAATTTTATTGGGCGTCACGGCGCACTCGATCACGCCGGTATTGATGTCGGCGGCGCATGCGCCTGTGGAAGCGCCATCGGCGATCATGCCCGAACCTGCGTTCAACGAGTTATTGCAGAAATGGCTGGGTAAATCCGCGAAGCAGGAGGCGGCATGAGTGTTGGCCTGCGCAGAAGTTTTTTCATCGCCGTTGTAATGTTGTTGGTAAATATGGCAGTACCTGCACTCGCACAAACAGCGGCCGAACCGTTGGCACAAGGCGAACAGGCTTCTGCACTGCTGGGCAAAGCGCTGCCGGCGATTCCGGCGCTGTCGGTCACTACCGAGAAAAATGGCAGCAGCACCTACACGGTGAGCCTGCAAATTCTCATCATCATGACGGTGTTGTCACTGTTGCCGGCGTTGTTGATGCTGATGACATCATTCACGCGCATCATCATCGTGTTTGCCATCTTGCGACAGGCGCTGGGCCTGCAGCAGACACCCTCCAACCAAGTGTTGATCGGCATGGCGCTGTTCATGACATTTTTCATCATGCAGCCGGTGTTCGAGCAGGCTTACACGCAGGGGCTGCAGCCGTACATGGAGGAAAAGCTGGCGGCGGAGCCGGCACTGACGCAAGCGATCAAACCTTTCCGCGCGTTCATGCTGGCGCAGACGCGCGAAACCGACATTGCCTTGTTCATGCGTATCTCGCATCGGCAGCCGGTTGCGCAGCCGGACGACATTCCACTCACGGTATTGCTGCCGTCATTTCTCGCCAGTGAATTGAAAACAGCATTCCAGATCGGCTTTATCCTGTTCATCCCGTTTCTGGTCATTGATCTGGTGGTGTCCAGTGTGTTGATGGCGATGGGTATGATGATGCTGTCGCCGCTGGTGATTTCGTTGCCGTTCAAGATCATGTTGTTTGTGCTGGTGGATGGTTGGGCGCTGATCATGGGCAGCCTTGCATCCAGTTACGTGATGCCCTGAGCGGAGAAATATTGTGGATGCGGCAACGGCCATTGATCTTTTTCGTGAAGCTTTTTTTCTGGTGCTGATCATGATCAGCGTGCTGGTGATTCCCGGTTTGCTGGTGGGGTTGGTGGTCAGCATTTTTCAAGCGGCAACTCAAATCAATGAGCAGACCTTGAGTTTTCTGCCGCGGCTAATGACGACATTCATCACCATCATGCTGGCAGGCCCCTGGTTGATTAAACGCTTGAGCGATTTCATGACGGAATTGTTCAGTCACCTGCCGCAGCTGATTGGCTGACGTTGCGGAGGGAACATGCATTTTTATGCGCCCGATCTCATCCAGTGGTTCCTGCAATACTTGCTGGCGTTTGCGCGCATCAGCGCGTTTTTCCGTGCAGCACCGATCATCGGCTCCAAGTTGCTGATCATGCGTGTGCGCCTGCTGCTGGCCGTGTTTGTCACGGTACTGGTGGCGCCAACACTGGTGGTGCCCACCATTAACACCGGTTTATCACTGCCGACACTGTTGATGCTTGCCGAGCAGGTGTTTATCGGTTTGCTGATGGGATTCGTCCTGCAGATTGTGTTTCAGGTGTTTGTGGTGTCTGGCCAGCTGATTGCCATGCAAATGGGTCTGGGTTTTGCGTCGATGAATGATCCGGTAAACGGCGTGGCCGTCACCACGTTGAGCCAGTTTTTTCTGATGCTGTCATTCCTGTTGTTCGTGCGCATGGATGGCCACCTGATCATGCTGGAAATGCTGGCGCGCAGTTTTACCGACATTCCCGCAGGTTTTGGCAGATTTCATTTCGCTGCGTTGGAGCAGTTGGTGCCGCTGCTGGGCTGGATGTTCGGTTCCGGTTTGTTGCTGGCGCTGCCGGTGATGACCGCGCTGCTGCTGGTCAGCCTGACATTCGGCGCCATGAGCCGTGCAGCACCGCAATTGAATGTTTTTTCTCTCGGGTTTCCGATGACACTGCTGATCGGCTTTCTGGCGCTGTATATCAGTCTGTCGCATTTCGGTGAGTTGTATCGCGGCATCAGCACGGCGGGGTTTCACTGGTTGCAAACGGTGGTTGGCCAATGAATTGGGTAAATTGACGTGATGGTGCGCTGATATGGCCGAGAGCGACAGCGGCCAGGAACGCACCGAAGAGGCCACCGCGCACCGCGAAGAGCAGGCGCGCGAAGAGGGTCAGGTTGTACGTTCGCGCGAAATCAATACGGCGGCCATCATGCTGGTGGGAAGTGGCGCGATGGTTGTTGCCGGCGGTTTGCTAGCCGGGCCAATGCTGGATATTTTTCGTTACTGCTTCCGTTTTTCCTCGCGTGATGCGCTAGACAGTGCACGCATGTTCGCTTATTTCCATGTCGCGATCACCGATGCCTGGTGGGCGCTATTGCCACTGTTGTCGGCTTTGTCACTGGCGGCGCTGGCAGGGCCGCTGATGCTCGGCGGCTGGAACCTGAGTCTCAAATCCATCATGCCGCAATTCAATCGCATCGATCCGCTATCCGGCATGAAGCGCCTGTTCAGCAGTCAGTCTCTGGTAGAACTGCTCAAAAGTTTTCTGAAAGTGGGGCTTTTTGCATTTCTGGCTTTCACTGTATTGAAAAAGCAGCATCTGGCTTTGCTGTCGTTGGACAAGTTCGATGTCCACAACGGCATCATGCAGTCTCTGCAGCTATTGTCATGGGGCACATTTTTTCTCTGTCTCGGATTCCTGTTGATTGTTGCGGTGGACGTGCCTTACCAGATCTGGAGCCATAACCAGAAAATGCGCATGACCAAACAGGAAGTGCGCGACGAAATGCGCGACCAGGACGGCAAGCCCGAGGTGAAATCAAAAATTCGTCAGTTGCAACGCGACATGGCACATGCGCGCATGATGAGTGCCGTGCCCAATGCCGACGTCATCATTACCAACCCCACACATTTTGCCGTGGCACTGAAATACGATATGAGCAACATGGATGCTCCTGTGCTGGTTGCCAAGGGCGCAGACAATATCGCCTTCCGCATTCGCGAAATTGCCGTTGAGCATCGCGTCGAGATTGTCGAATCGCCAGCGCTGGCGCGCGCGCTTTATTACAGCACGGAAATCGAACGTACGGTGCCGCCCGGCCTCTATGTGGCGGTGGCGCAAGTGTTGGCCTACGTCTATCAGTTGAAGCAGTTCCGGCGCGGCAGTGGCCAGCGGCCGACGCGCGTGCGCGAAGTGCCGGTGCCGGCGGAATGGCGCCGCGATGCCGAAGGCAGGCCTGAGGTGCCTGGTGCATAATTGCAGCAAGTGATATCTGGCAATCAAGAAGGCTGCAGCAATATGACACGAATGTTTTTCTGGCAAGCAAAAACATTGCAGGAGTTGACCCCGGCAGAGTTCGAATCGCTGTGCGATGGCTGTGGTAAATGCTGTTTACACAAGCTGGAGGATGAAGATACCGGAGAGGTTTATTACACCAATGTCGCCTGCCGTTTTCTCGATCACGCGACTTGCCACTGCCAGACCTACAGTACGCGCCGGCAAGCTTTGCCCGCGTGTACTGTGCTGACCCCGGATGCGGTGCGCACCATCGGCTGGTTGCCGGAGACCTGCGCCTATCGGCTGATCGACGCAGGCTTGCCACTCCATGATTGGCATCCGCTGATCTCCGGTGATGCGAATTCGGTACACGCGGCAGGTGTGTCCGTTGCCGGAAAGGTGTTGCATGAACACGATGTCGACCCGGATGACATGGAAGACTATGTAGTGCATTGGGTATAAGTGCCGATCTGCATTTGAATGCAGGAGTGGATGCACTATGATGCCGGCGCGCCCTGCAGGGTGCTTTTCCCTGACATTATTACAACGGATTTTTCATGAGCATGTCCCGAACGGTTCTCGTTACTGGTGCTTTCGGTAACCTTGGCCAGATGTTGCTGGCCGAGCTGAAAGCGCGGGGGCACCGCGTGTTGGCGGTGGATCTCGATAATCCGCGCAACCGCAAGCTCGCACAGGATATGAGCCACTTGTATGACGAGCTGGCCTGGGGCGATTTGCGCAGCATGGATTTCAAGCCGCTGTTGCAGGGCTGCATGGCAGTGATTCATCTCGCCGCCGTGTTGCCGCCGGTCACGGAGAATGCGCCGGAGTTGGCGTATGACATCAATGTCAAGGCTACCTTGCGCTTGATCGGCGACATCGAAAGCCGGGTCAACAAGCCGCTGCTGATCTACCCGTCTTCGGTTACGGTTTTCGGATATCCGGAACCAGCAGATCGCCTGATGCGCAGCGACGATGTTGTGGCAGCTTCCGACAACTACACGCGTCATAAGGTTGAAATTGAACAGCGGCTCGCCAGCAGCAATATTCCATGGACGGTGCTGCGTGTCGGTGTTTCGGTGGATTCGCGTACACTCGGCACCGATTTGTCGATGATCCGTAAACTGTTTCGGGTACTGCCGGACAATCCGCTGGAATACGTGCATCCCTGCGATGTGGCAACAGCGATGGCAAACAGCATTGACAACCCGCGCGCCGTGAACAGGATTCTGTTGCTGGGTGGTGGTGGCGATTGCCGTGTAACGCAGCATCAATTTCTCAGTGCTGCCATCAACGCATTGGGCATTGAGCTGCCGCGCAGCATGCTGGGCAACGAGCGCTATTACACTTCGTGGATGGATACTGCAGAATCACAGGAAATCCTGCAATTCCAGCGGCACAGCTTCGCCGATTACCGCGCCGACATGCGCGAGCGTCTGCGCTTTGTGCGCTGGTTTACCGCGCCACTGGCGCCGCTGGTGCTGTGGGCGATGCGAAAAATCCTGGAAGGCTAGCCGTAAGCGACAATGCCCGCATCATGCAATGCGGGCATTGCCCTGAACATTACTTCAGACCCGCTGCATCGCGCAGTGCTTCCGCTTTGTCGGTGCGTTCCCAGGTGAAGCTGGTGTAGTCCTGGCCGTTGTAGCTCACCGTTTCCGAGTTGCGACCGAAGTGGCCGTAAGACGCGGTGGCACGGTAGATCGGCTGCAACAGGTTCAGCTGTTTGGTGAGGCCGTATGGACGCAGGTCGAAGAACTCGCGCACCAGTTTGATGATGGTTTCATCCGATACCTTGCCGGTGCCAAAGGTGTTGATGGACACGGATGTCGGCTCGGCGACACCGATGGCGTAAGACACCTGGATCTCGCAGCGATCGGCCAAGCCAGCGGCGACGATGTTTTTCGCCACGTAGCGACCCGCGTAAGCAGCAGAGCGATCCACTTTGGAGGGGTCTTTGCCGGAGAACGCGCCGCCGCCGTGACGGGCCATGCCGCCGTAGCTGTCGACAATGATCTTGCGACCGGTCAGACCGCAGTCACCCATCGGGCCACCGATTTCAAAACGACCGGTCGGGTTGATGTAGATCTTGGTTTCTTTCGACATCCACTGCGCCGGGATGACGTGCTTGATGACCAGTTCCATCACGCCGTCGTGAATGTCTTTATCGGACACATCAGCCGCGTGCTGGGTAGATAACACGATGGCATCAACCGCCACCGGCTTGCCATTCTCGTAGCGGAAAGTCACCTGCGATTTGGCATCCGGGCGCAGCCACGGCAGCAGGCCGGACTTGCGCGCTTCAGCCTGGCGCTCTACCAGACGGTGGGCGTACTGGATCGGTGCCGGCATCAGCACGTCGGTTTCGTTGGCGGCGTAGCCGAACATCAGACCCTGGTCGCCGGCGCCCTGGTCTTCCGGCTTGGCACGGTCCACACCCTGCGCGATGTCGGGTGACTGCTGGCCGAGCAGGTTCAACACGCCGCAGGTGCTGCCGTCGAAGTAGACGTCGGAGCTGTTGTAGCCGATGTCGTTGATGACGCCGCGAATGATTTTTTCGTAGTCGATGATGGCGGTGGTGGTGATTTCACCGGCGACAATCGCCACGCCGGTTTTCACCAGCGTTTCACAGGCCACACGCGCGTATTTGTCCTGCGCGAGGATCGCGTCGAGGATCGCGTCCGACACCTGGTCGGCCATTTTGTCCGGGTGGCCTTCGGAGACCGATTCGGAGGTAAAGACGGAATATTCAGACATGAACGCAACTCCTCAACACAAGAATCAAACAGGAACAACAGGTGGATGGAACGGCCGCTTGCGCGCCGCGTGGATCTGGATCTGGAAGCCGTTGCGCAGCGCCAGATACTGGCTGTGCTCACAGGTCAGCCCGGCTTGCGCCAGCCATCCGGTGAGCTCATTCGGGTCAAAGCCAAGCCAGATGTCGCCGCAGGACTCGCGCACCCAGCTCTGCTGGTGATGGGAGAGCTCGCAGATCAGCAACACAGCATCGGCCGGTAACAGGTTGCCTGCCGCCGCTATCACTTCGGCGGGTGACGGCGTGTGGTGCAGCACCATGTTCAGCACCACGCAATCAGGTTTCAGGCTGGCCGGCAGGCTGGCGATCTCGCCGCAGCTCAGCTGGACATTTTCAAGTTTGTGTGTGCTCACATATTCCGCGGCCTGTGCCAACATCGGCTGGTTGTTGTCCAGCCCGAGCACGGTGGCGAAACGCCCGGCCAATTCGCCGAGAAACTGGCCGTTGCCGGGGCCGATCTCCAGTGCCAGCGCCTGCGCCGGCAGGTCGAGGTTGTCCAGCAGCGCTGCGACAGCCGGGCCATACAGTTCGTAGTCGGCAATCTGTTCCTGCTGGCGACGGAACAGTGCTGCGTGATCTTCGAAAAATCCGTGGGAGCTGGCAGCGCGCTCGCGCTGGACTTCCGCCAGACGGCTCGCGATCTCGCCATCCAGCGGCATGGCATCCACGCGACCGAACAGCGCCTGCTGCAGTTCCGGGTGATCCGATTCCGCCGCCGCCGCCCGGCGATAAAAGATGGTATTGCCCTCGCGGCGTGTAGCCACCAGTTCGGCCTGGGCGAGAATCTTGAGGTGATGACTCATGCCGGATTGCTTCACGCCCAGCAGGTGGCACAACTCCAGCACCGCAAAGGAGTCCTGTTTCAACAGACGCAGCACTGCAAGGCGCAGCGGGTCGGCAGCGGCCTTGAGGTAACTGGCCAGCAACAGCGCAGCGCTGTCGGCCTGTGGAGAAACGGGATGCTGCAACATGGATCCGCGAGTGTGCCGGCAGGCCATTCAGTCAAAGGGAGCGAGATACTAGCAGCAGCTCTCACCTATATCAAAACTTTTTGATATAGGTTCGCCGTCTCGGCAGCTGCGTTTCACACCAGCCGGATCTGCTGGCCGCCTCCCTTGAGCAATTCCAGCAGTAAGCCCTCACGCAATGCCGTCTTGCTGTGCTGGATACTTTTAATGTCCAGCTCCTTCATGATCGCCGTCATGATCGCCAGCCCCGGCAGCAACACGTTCTGTCGCGAAACTTTCAGTCCCGGCAGTTCCAGCTGGTAGACCTTGGGAAACGCCAGTGCGTCGTCACGGATTTTTTTCAGCACCTCGGGGGTGAGCAGACCGTCGCTGTAACCCTGTTCCCGCGCGATGGCCGACAGCATCTTGGCCGTGCCGGAAGAAGCATAAACGCGCTCCCAAGGCACAGCGGTCAACTCGGCCCGGCGCAGGTAGATATGCTCACGGGCAGCGATCATCGCCTCCTTGAAGCGGTCGCGGTGGATATCGCCGCTGGCAAAAAAACGATCGCGCCAGCTGACACAGCCCAGGTCCAGGCTGCGCAGCAAGACGGGTTTGCGGTCGATGCCAATTGCAAACTCGGTACTGCCGCCGCCGATATCAATCACCAGTCGCGTTTCATGATCTTCCGGCAAATTCCAGGATACGCCGCTGTAGATCAACTCGGCTTCACGTTCTCCCGCAATGATCTCGATGTTGAACCCCAGCTTTTCTGCCTCGCGCAGCAGTGGCGCGATATTGCTGGCCGTGCGAAATGTCTTGGTACCCACCGCCGCCACCGCGGTCACCGGATGTCGCGCGATGGCTTCGCGGAAATGCGCCAGACAGATGAGCGCGCGCGACATGGCGATCTCGCAGACCTTGCCCGTTGTGGCCACGCCTTCGCCCAGCTGCACTTTCTCACTGAAACGCTCGACGACACGAAAACTGCCGTTGACGCGCTCGGCGATCAGCATGTGGAAACTGTTGGAGCCTAGATCGAGGGCTGCGAGCATGGAGTGAATATCTTCCCGAGTTTTTTATAAATGCAGATAACGGATTCTAGCCGACCCGGACGACAGGTTTATGATCCATACGAAACAAAGTGACTGGCGATAAGGATTCGTCGCCAAGAACTTTGCCAAAGACGCTGCCAGTATCCTCTCGTGCTACAGTAAAGCATGGCAACTGCCGAAGGATTCCTGCATGTTCGTGCCCTATCCCGACATCAAACCCTATCACACCGAACGTTTTCGCCTGGATGAACTGCACGAGGTTTATCTGGAGCAGTGTGGCAATCCTGATGGTATTCCAGTGCTTTATCTGCACGGCGGGCCGGGAATCGGCTGCACGCGGCAGAGTCGCACGTTTTTTGACCCGGACAAATACCGTGTGATTCTCTACGACCAGCGCGGTGCCGGTCGTGCGACGCCACACGCCGAGTTGCGCGACAACACTACCGATCACCTGCTGGCCGACATCGAAATCATCCGTGAACGCCTCGGCATCGACAAATGGCTGTTGTTCGGCGGCTCCTGGGGTTCGACACTGGCCCTGTTGTATGCGGAACAGTATCCGCAGCATGTCTCCGGCATGATCCTGCGCGGCATTTTCCTGTGCCGGCAGAGCGATCTCGACTGGATGTACAAGGACGGCGGTCTCAACCGCTTTTATCCGGATTACTGGGAAGATTTCCTGCGCCCGCTGCGCGGCCACCCGCAGGCCGATGATCCGGTGCAGGCCTACTACAGCATCCTCACCGGCGACAATGAACTCGCGAAGATGGGCGCTGCCAAGGCCTGGGCGCTGTGGGAGGCGCGCTGCTCCACATTGCACCCCAGCCACGACATCATGGAGCAGTTCACCGATACCCATGCCGCCATGGCGATAGCCCGCATCGAAACGCACTACTTCGCGCACCAGACGTTCATCGCCGAAAACCAGATTCTTGCCAACGTCGACAAACTGCGCGGCATACCCGGCATCATCGTCCACGGCCGCTACGACATGCTGTGCCGGCTCGAGGCCGCCAGCACCCTGCACCACGCCTGGCCGGATTCCGAATTGCACATCGTGCGCGAAGCCGGTCACGCTGCCGCCGAGCCCGGCATTGCAGACGGCCTGATTCGCGCCACACGCGAGATGCTGCGCCTACTCAGCAACGACACAGAGAGTGCCGGATAACGCCGCACGCAGTACTGCGCGTACAATAGCGACCTTTCTACAGGGGGCCGCCGATCATGCACCTGCCACTGATACTCGAACCTGCCGAACTGCACACGCATCTCGGCGATGCAAAACGGCCGGCCAACGAAAAGCTGCTGATTGTCGATCTGTGCAGCGCGGAAAAATATCGCGAAGGCCATATTCCCGGCGCCGTGAACCTCAGCACAGCCGATCTGGTCTGTGGCATCAAACCCGCCACCGGCAAACTGCCCAGCGCGGAACAACTCGGCTATGTGTTCGCGCGCATCGGCCTCACGCCCGACACGCATGTGGTGTGTTATGACGACGAAGGCGGCCCCTGGGCCGGGCGTTTGATCTGGACGCTTGACGTCATTGGCCACACCAAATATTCCTTCCTCAACGGTGGCAAAACGGCGTGGATTGGCGACGGCTTGTCGCTGGAATCCGGCGAAAATGTATTGCCAGCTGACACGTACGCCACACCATCCATCAGCACGGTGTTTTCTGCCGAAATGGAAGAAATCCAGTCACACCTGCACGATAAAGACTTTCTGGTGTGGGATGCGCGCTCGCGCGATGAATACACCGGCGCCAAAGTGCAATCTGCACGCGGCGGCCATATTCCCGGCGCCATTCATTGTGAGTGGACCGAGTTGCTGGATGCGCAACGCGGTTTGCGTTTGCGCACAGATCTGGCTGCTTATCTCGCCAGCAAAGGCATCACCCCCGACAAAAATATCGTCACACATTGCCAGACACATCGCCGCTCCGGTTTGACTTATGTCGCAGCGAAATCACTCGGCTATCCGCAGATTCGCGCCTATCCCGGCTCATGGTCGGAATGGGGCAATCGCGACGACGTGCCCGTCAACACAGGAGAAAAACCGTGAGCCAGAAAAACATCTTGGGCGGCCGATTCGATTTTGCCGACAAGGCTACACTGCCGGACAAATTGTTTGTCACACTGCAATATCTGCTGCCACAACACCTGTTGTCACGCATCGTGGGCTGGTTTGCCGAAAACGAAACGCCGTGGCTGAAAAATTTCCTGATCGAGAAATTCATCCGCCAGTTTCGCGTCAACATGAACGAAGCCGAGCAACCCGACTACAAGCGCTATCGCAACTTCAATCATTTCTTTACACGTCCGCTCGCCGAAGGCATGCGTCCGATTTGCGCAGAAGGATTGGCCTGCCCGGCCGACGGCGCCATCAGCCAGCTTGGCAACATCGAACACGGCCGCATCTTCCAGGCCAAGGGCCAGAGCTACAGCGCGCTGGAGCTGCTGGGTGGCGACGCTGCACTCGCGGCAACATTTGAAGACGGTTTGTTTGCTACGATTTACCTGTCACCGCGCGATTACCATCGCGTGCACATGCCTACTGCCGGCAAATTGCTGCGCACCGTCTACGTGCCGGGCGATCTGTTTTCCGTCAACACCACCACGGCCGAAAATGTGCCGCGCCTGTTCTCCCGCAACGAAAGGCTAGTGGCTATTTTTGATACCGAATACGGTGAAATGGCTGTAGTGCTGGTGGGCGCCATGATCGTCGCCGGCATTGAAACCGTGTGGGCCGGGCAAGTCGCACCGCGTCAGCGCCGCATCGAAACACAAGACTTCACGTCGCCGCCGGTCGCTGTCGCCTTGGAAAAAGGCACAGAAATGGGCCGCTTCAAACTGGGCTCCACCGCCATTGTGTTGCTGCCAAAAAAATGCGGATTGCAGTGGCAAGGCACAGCAGGTCAGGCGGTGCGGATGGGCGAGGTGTTGGCGCGTTGAGAAAGGAGGTTAAAGCCTGCTGTACAGCCCGTACTGCTGAGTGATCACTGCTTCCATTTCCAGATCCATTAATGCGGCAGATAATCGCTCTACCGATAGCTGGCAGCGCTCGCCCAATACATCCAGTGACACGGGTGTGTGATCGAGCAGGTGAAACACGGCGAGCGCATCTTCCGACAACGTTGCGGTTCTATTGCTGAGCGTGCTGATGGCCTCGCACTCGCGCTGCTTGAAGGCGAGCAGGCCGCCCAGTTCGTCGAGAATATCCTGCGTGGTTTCGACAAGTTTTGCTCCCTGGCGAATCAATGCATGACAGCCGCGATGAAAAACGGAGCGCACCGATCCCGGCAGTGCAAACACTTCGCGACCTTGATCCAGCGCGTAGCGTGCAGTGATCAGCGAGCCGCTCTGCAATGACGCTTCAATGACCAGCGTGCCGAGGCTCAAGCCACTGATGATGCGGTTGCGGCGCGGAAAGTGCTGCGCATTGGGCGCAGTGGCCGGTGCAAATTCGGTGATGATGGCGCCACCACTGGCGATGATTTCCGCGGCGAGTTTTTCATGCCGCCGCGGGTAGATGTCGTCAATGCCGGTGGCGATGGCGGCAAGGGTCTTGCCATGGCTGTCGAGCGCGCCGCGATGGGCAGCGCCATCTATGCCCAGCGCCAGGCCGCTGGTAATCGCAAGGCCATGCTGCGCCAGCGCTGCAGAAAATTCGCGCGCCAGTTCAAGGCCGCTCGCGGAAGCATTGCGACTGCCGACCACGGCCAGTTGCGGCAGATGCAGGCTTTGCAAATCGCCTTTCACGTAAAGCAGCGTCGGTGCCGCATGTGTCTGCAGCAACAGTTGCGGATAGTTATTGTCTTCGCAGTGCAACAGTTGTGCGCCGGCAGCCAGCGCGCGCTCATGATCGCGCAGTGCGTGCTGCAACAGTTCGCTGTCGGGTTTGCGTGCGCAGAAATCCAGCCACAAACGCTGTTGTACGGGTGACAGCACGTCTTGCAGTGCGGCGGGCTTGCTCTTCAGCAAGGCCTGCATGCCGCCGATGTCTCGCAACAACTTGTGCTGCGAAACCGGGCCCATTTCGGGAATGCGATTGAGTGCCAGCCAGGCGAGTAGGGTGTCTTGTCCATCCATGAGAAACTGCCGTCCTTGCAGAATTTGTTGTCGCAGCTTAGCGCGGCGGCAGGCAGATTTGAAGCGTGTCCTGTCTAGGGGGCGTGGTTGATGAAGTCGCTGAAAGTGCTGAATGATTTCAGTTCCTCGCGGTGGATGTCGGTAACTGGCACGAAACGGCTGCTGCCGAAATCCTCCGCGTACGTCTTGCCTTCTGCACTACCGTGAAACGCGGTCAGTTTCTCAACCAGTGCTTCACGCGGTGCTGGCGGAAAATCCTTGCGCAACAGAATGAAATGCTGGTTGACGTTCTCGCTCTGCGCAACGATGCGGATGCGGTTGCGCAGGTCGGGTGCTACCAGTGACAGATCGTAGCCGGCGACAATGCCGGCCGGGTACTCGCCACTCATCACGGAAAGAATAATGCGGTCGACCTTGGCATTCACCACAATCTGCGGTCTGCTTGCCGGATCGGTAAAACGGCTGTCCAGCAGGCGCTTGGCCAGTTCATGAACAATGTCGTAGGGTTCCGGTGCCAGTATCGGCTTGCCGGCCAGGGCTTGCAGATCCTGCACGGGGCTTTGTGACGGCACAATAACCACGGCGTTCAGCGTGCTGTCACTGGCCAGTACCGGCTGGTAACCGTAGTGTGTCATCAACAGGTTGGCCAGGCCGGAAGAGGCGAAGGCGATATCCAGTTTCTGCTCGTGGGCGCGGGCGACATACTGGCCATAGTTTTCGGTACGCAGGTAGCGGGCACTGAAACCCTGTTGCTGCAAGTAGTTGATCAGGGGTTGGTATTTGCCGGCGAGAATGCTGCCACTGGCGTATGGCTCCTCGCTCACCAGCAGATCGGCGCCGGCCTGCACGTCGGTAGCCTTGAAAAACAGTGGCAGGCAGAGGAAGAGTGCGAGCAGTGTCTGTCCGATTTGCTGGATCATTTTCAAGGCTTCCAGACCATGATTTATCACCGATGTGGTCAACATCGCATCTTGATTCTAGTCGAAGCGGAAGGGAATTGCCCCGCCTGACTATGAGGATACTCTACAGCCCCATGGCGCGACGCATGATCTCGCGCTTGGCCAGCGGCAGCGATTCCAGCCCGCGCATGCCGGTGTTGCGCAGCCAGCGCAAAGGCAGCTCGCGGCGCGCAAACAGGCGCTTGAACAACTCCATGGCGGCCGTCATGGTGAGGTTGTCTCCCTTGCGGCGGCGCTGGTAGCGCTGCAGGACACTGGGATCGGCCGGCGCCAAGCCACGACGTTGTGCCGAAAGCAGCTCTTCCGCCAGGGTTTGTACATCAATGAAGCCGAGATTGACTCCCTGGCCAGCCAGTGGGTGGATGGTGTGGGCGGCATCGCCGATCAATACCACATGTCGGTGGTGATAGGCGCGGGCATGGCGCTGGCGCAGTGGAAAGGCAAAGCGCCCGCGCACTTCCAGAATCTCGCCAAGACGATGCTCAAACGACTGCCCCAGCTGGCGTGCAAAATCGGTTTCGGGCAATTCCAGCAAGGCCTGGGCCTGCTCCGGCGGCACCGACCAGACAATGGAGCACCAGTGCTCGCCACCCTCGTTGTCGCGCAGCGGCAGGAACGCTAAAGGGCCGGAGGGCATGAAGCGCTGGCGGGCGGTGCGCAGGTGCGGCCGCTCCGTGCGTACGGTGGCGATTACCGCCGTGTGGCCGTAATCCCATTCGGTAGTGTCAATGCCGCTCAACTGGCGCAGCGTCGACAATGCGCCGTCGGCAGCCACTACCAGTCGGCTGCGCACGATGCGCCCGCTTTGCAGTGTCAGTTCACAGGGCTCGGAGAGTTTGTCACTGTCCTGCAGAGCGGTCACCGTATCTGGACAAAGCAGTTGTACTTGCGGCAACTGGCGCAGGCGCGCGTGCAGTGCATCAACCACCAGGCTGTTTTCGACGATGTGCCCGAGCGCGGGCTGGCGCAACTCTTCGCAATCAAACGTGACCTGCGCGGTGCCTTCTGCATCCCAGACCTGCATGTGTTCGAATGGAGACAGTCGCTGCGCGCGCATGGTTTTCCACACACCGAGTTGATCCAGAAAGCGTTGCGAGGCCGCACTCAGTGCCACCACGCGCGGATCGAAAAAATCATCGCGCACAAACGCGCGCGGCAGCTGGCCTTCAATCAGCGCCACGCGCCAGGGGCTTTCTGCCAACGCACAGGCCAAGGCACTGCCTGCCATGCCACCGCCGACGATGGCGATATCGCAATGCAATGGCACATCAATGTCCTGAACCGCTGTACTTTGCATGGTCGCCTCGCCGTGGCTTTCTCACTTCACATTGACAAATGGCACTGCGCTGCCAGGTACCATGGTGCTTGGCAGTTTGCCGTCCCATTTTTCTGCGGATATCAGTGCTACCAGAGCTGGATTGTCGCGCAAGGCCTGGCCTTTGGACTGGATGGCAGTCGCTTCCGCCGCTCCCTTCAACTCTATCGATTTTGCCTCGGCAGTGGCCTGAGCCAGTTTCGCATCTGCCTCGGCCTGCGCCTTGGTGCGCGTGATATCGGCAGCTACTTTTTCTTTTTCCCAGTTCTGACGGACTTTCTGCACTTCGACTTCGGCCAGCATGCGCTGCTCGATGCTTTGCTCGTAAGCACTACTGAAATCTATGTTTTCAACCTGAACAGATTCAATCGCCAGTTTGTTGCCAACCGCTTCGATGACTGCCTGCGAAACATCCGCACCGAATTTTGCCCGATCCTGGATAACAGACACTGCTGTATAGCCGCCGAAAACCTCCTTGGTCGCCTTGTTCACCGATGGAAACAAAACGCGTTCAACCAAGCCTTCCAGTGAACCGTACGAGGCATAAATGTCCTTTGCCTGGGAAGGCGAGGCATGGAAATTGACGGACAATTTGATTTCTGCCGGTTGTTGGTCCTTCGAGTAGGAATTCATCTTGGCAAACTCGACCTTCTCGCTTTGCATAGAGATGAAAACCACTTTGTCGATAATCGGTACCTTGAAGTGCAGCCCGGGTTCCGCATCGCCGATGACAGCGCCGTTGCGCAGAATGACAGCGCGTTCCTTCTGGTCAACCGTGTACCAGGATGAAAAAACGATGAATAGCATTGCAATAACGACAAAGCCGACACTGCCTGCTTTCATGGATCCTGAATCGCCGTTTATATTCACTTCATTTTCCTTTTGTGATGTTCAGATGCCTGTAGCTTCGCGGGCAAACCATTCACGCAGGCCGGGCAGGAAATCCAGCCCCAGCAGCGCGGCCGTGCGCAGTGCAGTCTGCGGTTGTTCGCGGGTGGAAAACAAGCGCGGTAGCCAGTCGCTGACGGTCACGGTTTTCTGCTGATCCCACAATTGCTTGCGCAGGTATTGATTGAGGATAGCAATATCGCCGGGATCCGCGCCCTGCACCTTGGCCGACATCAAGGTTTCGACGAGTGCGACACAGTCGCGCAGGATGAGGTTGAAGCCCTGGCCGGCCACCGGATGCAGATGATGGGCAGCACTGCCGAACAGCACGACGCGCGAGCGCACCTGCTCACGCGCCTGCACCAGCACCAGCGGGTAACTGTGACGCGCGCCGATTTCCAGCAGACGGCCGCAACGTTCGCCAAAGCGTTCCTGTATGCGCGTCAGCAATGCCTGATCGTCAAGAGCCAGAATGTGTTCGATGTCGTCGTCGGGAATAGTCCACACCAGCGCAGCGCGGTTTTTGTCGCCGGTTTTTTGCAGAGGCAGCAGTGCTACCGGGCCGCTGTCGGTAAAACGTTCGTAAGCGATGCCACTGTGGGGCAGTTCGGTGGCGACATTGGCGACCAGTGCATGCTGGTCATACGGAATAGTGTCGGCCGCAATGCCGAGTTGTTGTCGGAGTGCGGAGTGCGCACCGTCAGCGATGACGACAAGTCTCGCCTGCAGTGAAAATGATTCCGATCCTGCAACAGACAGATTCGCGCATTCTGCGGCGAGTGAAATTTTCTCAACTGTTGCCGGGCTGATGGTGCGAATGCGTGTATTGGCGAGAACTGCTTGCAACAAAACGTTGCCGATGTGACGATTTTCCACCACATAGCCCAGGGCAGGCAGCGATAGATCTTCGGCAGACATCAGCATGCCCAGCGGCCGGCTGCGTTCCGATACGTGCACATTACTGATGGGTTCGGCATTTTTGACGAGCGCATCCCACAAGCCCAATGCAGAAAGAATCTGTTGCGAGCTGCAGGACAGCGCGGTCGAGCGCGCATCAAAACTGGGTACGGCAAGTTGTTCAGGTGTTGCTGTCTGTAGCGAAAATTGTTCGATCAAAACGACGGAAAAATCAGGCAGCTGTTGTGCCAGCAGCAGCGCAAGGCCAGCACCCGCCATGCCGCCGCCGATAATGGCGATATCGGTCGTCTGCATCAGTTTTTCTTGCTGCCTGCAGCGGGTTTTTTAGGAGCAGGTTTGCGTTTTTCTGCGGTTTTGCCTGCTGGTTTTTTGCGTGCAGCTTCCATTTCGGAAGCGAGATGCGGATGTTGCAGCGCCATCCACGCTTCAATGTCGTTAACGGTTTTTGGTACGCCGCTGGTGAGCACCGTGCAGCCGTCTTTGGTCACCACCACGTCATCTTCAATGCGGATGCCGATGCCGCGCCATTTCTTGTCGACTTTCTTGTTGTGCGGTGAAACATAAATGCCGGGCTCGACGGTCAGCACCATGCCGGGTTCCAGTACGCGCCATTCGCCGCCGCATTTGTAGTCGCCGACATCGTGCACATCCATGCCCAGCCAGTGGCCGGCGCGGTGCATGTAGAAATCGCGAAAGGCGCCGTTCTTGATCAGCGTGTTGACGCGGCCTTTCAGCAAGCCGAGTTGCACCAGGCCTTCGGTAATGACGCGCACTGTGGCATCGTGCGGCTCATTCCAGTGGCTGCCGGGCTTGATGGTGTTGATGGCTGCCAGCTGCGCTTTCAGCACCAGTTCGTAAAGCGCCTTTTGTTCGCGAGAAAACTTGCCATTGACCGGAAAGGTGCGAGTGATGTCGGAGGCGTAATGGTCAAGTTCGCAGCCGGCATCAATCAGCACCAGATCACCGTCGCGCAACATGTCGCGGTTTTCAACGTAGTGCAGGATGCAGCCGTTATTGCCGCCGCCGACGATGGAGGAATAAGCAGGGAAGCGCGCACCGTTTTTGGCGAACACATGCAGCAGTTCCGCTTCCAGCTGGTATTCCATCATGCCCGGTTTGCAAACGGCCATCGCGCGCTTGTGTGCCTTGGCAGAAATCTCGCCTGCGCGCTGCATGATCTGCAACTCGGCCGCACTTTTGAATAAACGCAGCTCGTGCAGGAAATGATTGAGATCGAGAAATTCACCGGGAGGAATGGCGCCGGATCTCACTTTGGAACGGATAGTGTTGACCCATTCCATGACGTGCTGATCGAAACTGCTGTCGCGTCCCATCGCGTAGTACACACGCTCCCGGCCTTCGAGCAGGCCGGGCAAAATTTCGTCGAGATCTTCAATGGGAAACGCATCATCGGCATCGTAATCCTTGCAGGCGCCATCCGGTCCGGCGCGATAGCCATCCCACAGCTCACGCTCGGCGTCGCGTTCGCGGCAGAACAGCACGTAGGAGCCGTGCGCGCGTCCGGGAATCAGCACTACCACGGCATCAGGTTCGTTGAAACCGGTCAGATAATAAAAATCGCTGTCCTGACGAAACGGGTAGTGTGTGTCGTTGTTGCGAATAATTTCATGTGCGGAAGGAATGATGGCAATGCTGTTCGGTTCCATCATGGCCATCAAGCGCGCACGGCGCGCGGCAAATTCTTTTTTCGGCAATAGAGATTTCATGCCTCACCTCTCCTTCATTGGCCCAGAGTCGCAGACTCTGAGCCCGACTCGATAGCAACAGCAGCCTGATTTAGCGTAGAACCCGAATACAATTCCATCGCCGCCAGCCGCACGTATTCGCACAATTCAATGAAGTCACGTTCGTTGCTGTCAGCCTCTTCCGGGTTGTTGAGGGCTGACTGGCTGCTGCCATCGTCGTCGTCGAGCTGACTGATGGCGGCGATGTCTTCCAGCGCTTCGCGATCGTCCTCGCCGAGTTCGCGCACCACAGCGACAAAGCCGCAGACAAAACCTTCACACCAGCGCGCCAGTGCCTGCGCCCGCACGGAAAGAAATTCCTCGCTGTCCGGCAGCAACAGCTGGAAGCCGAGCTCGCCGTCCGCGAGGTCGCGGGCGATCAGGGTATGCAGGGCGACCAGGGCTTCGTTGTGGGTTTCCAGATCAGCGCCATCCAGGCATTCGGCCAGTTGTTCCAGCCAGCTGGCATGATCGGGGGTGACACTGGCACAGGCCAGCCCGGCGAGCACGCCGTGCAGGGCATCGGCGGCGATGGGCAACTGCAGCTCCTGCAGTCGCGCGCTCAGTTGTTCGTGGGTAATCGCTGCCACGGCGGCCTCGTAAGACGGTAAAAACAGGCCCGCCATGCTACCACCGGACAGGGGCCGGTGCACGGCAGGCGACGTGAATGCAGTCGCAACAGCGCTGTGAAAAACCTTGTGCATCAGCAGCTTGCGGCCGGATTTTCACGGCCGCCTCAATTGACCGCCGGCCGTCGGCTCACTTATAGTAGGGCGCTAAATCATCTGCGGATCGCAGCACATGAGTGCAGAACAGTTCAGAGCGCTGGAACACCAGATTGATCAGCTGATCTACCGCTGCAACCAGCTGGAACAGGAAAACAAGAATCTGCGCAATCAGGAAGTGCTCTGGAAAAAAGAGCGCATCAAACTGGTCGAGAAAAACGAACTGGCGCGCACCCGTGTCGAAGCCATGATCCACCGTCTGAAAGCACTGGAGCAGGAGTATGGCGCCGGTGTGAATGACGAAGCCTGAGGACCGCGCCATGACCACACCTTCCACCGTGCGCGTGCACATCCTTGATCATGAATACCAAGTGGCTTGCCCGCCGGAAGAAAAAGACCGGCTGCTGGCGGCAGCACGTTTTCTTGATGACAAGATGCGCGCCATCAAGTCCGGCGGCAATGTCATCGGCACCGAGCGTGTGGCAGTGATGGCAGGCCTCAACATTGCGCACGAATTGCTGTCGCAGAGTGGCGTGTCGCAAAGTCAGGATCAGGATCTCAAGCGCCTCAGCGACAAGATTGCCCACGCACTGGGCAACCAATCGCAATTACAACTTTGAGCACAGCTGCAACTCTGGCCCCAGCTGTAACGCTGACTGCCGCTGAAGCACTGACAGCCGTGCTCAAGCCACCTGCGCAGCGCTGACTTTTTCCACGTCTGCTGCAATCACCTTGTATTCAGGGCACATAGTGTCGCCATCGCAGACGCTGCTGGTGATGTTGTTAACCATGTGTTCCGGGAAGTGAAAGGTGGTGAACAGGATGCCCGGCTTCACTTTCTCCGAGACTTCGGTCACCAGCTCCACTTCGCCGCGATCCGAGAACAGCCGCGCCACATCGCCGCTGCGCAGGTTTTTCTTCGCGGCGTCGGCGGGATTGATCAACAACACATCGCGCTCGACAATGTCGCCATTCGGTGTACGGCGCGTCATGGTGCCGGCGTTGTAGTGCACCAGGTCGCGGCTGGTAGTGAGGATGAACGGATACTGCGCGCCGTTTTCCACCAGCTCGACGGATTCGACAAAATCAAAATGGTGGAATTTGCCACGGCCGCGTTTGAAGGTTTCCGTGTGCAGAATCTTGGTGTCAACACCGCCTTTCTGCACCGGCCATTGCAAACCCATGTCGCCGAGATTCTGCCAGGTGACACCGGCAAAAAATGGCACTACTTGTGAGATTTCGTCGAGCATGGCGTCCGCTGCATAATCCGGCTGCGCATATCCCATGCGGTTCATGATGTCGACGATGATCTGGCCATCGGTTTTGGTGCCGCTCAATGGCGGCACGGCAGCGTTGACGCGCTGGATGCGGCGCTCGCCGTTGGTGAACGTACCGGATTTTTCCAGAAACGACGCGCCGGGCAATACCACGTGCGCGAGTTTCGCGGTTTCAGTGATGAACAATTCCTGCACCACCAGCAGTTCCAGTTGTGACAGCGCGGCAACAACGTGATGGGTATTCGGATCGGTCTGCGCGATGTCTTCGCCCATCACCCACAAGGCTTTCATGCTGCCGTCGAGCATGGAGTCGAACATTTCCGGAATTTTCTTGCCCTGTGATGTCGGTGACGGCACGCCGTAGGCACTGGTGTAAAACGCCTGATTTTCCGGCGATGACATTTCGAGATAGCCTGCGCCCTGATGCGGCTGGCAACCCATGTCGGCCGCGCCTTGCACATTGTTCTGTCCGCGCAGCGGATTGACACCGACACCGGCGCGACCGATGTTGCCGGTCATCATCGCCAGATTGGTGATCAACATGACGGTCTTCGCGCCCTGGCTGTGTTCGGTAACGCCGAGACCGTGAAATGACATTGCGTTGTTGGCGCGTGCGTAAGCCAGCGCAGCCGCTTTCACTTTGGCGGCAGGCACGCCGGTAATGGCTTCCATTTTTGCAATGTCGAGTTGTTGCAATTGTGAGAGCAACCCATCGTAGTTTTCACAGCGACTGGCGATGAAATCGTGGTCCACCAAGCCCGCTTCGACGATGAAATACTGCATCATGTTCAGCAGCGCGACGTTGGTGCCCGGGCGCAGTTGCAAATGGTGATCGGCGAGTTCGGCAAGCACTGTTTTCACAGGATCGACAACAATCAGTGTTTTGCCTTTCATCGCCTGCTGTTTGATCTTGGCACCGGTAA
This sequence comes from uncultured Pseudomonadales bacterium, assembly GCA_964509075.1. Lineage (GTDB taxonomy): Bacteria > Pseudomonadota > Gammaproteobacteria > Pseudomonadales > UBA7239 > UBA7239. The sequence goes on from CAZDWC010000007.1 coordinate 69,611, forward strand.
CCGGGTGCGCTGAAGTCGGGTTGGCGCCGATCACCAGCATGCAATCCGTGTATTGCAAATCGGCAATCGAGTTGGTGGCAGCGCCGGTGCCGAAACTTTGTTGCATGCCCCAGGCGGTAGGTGAATGGCAGACACGCGCGCAGCAGTCGATGTTGTTGGTGCCGACGACAGCGCGAATGAATTTCTGCATCAGATAATTTTCTTCATTGGTGCAGCGCGCGGACGAGATGCCGCTGATGGCGTCGGCACCGTGTTCAGTCTTGATGGCCGTGAGTTTGTCGGCGATGTAGTCGTAGGCTTCGTCCCAGCTCGCTGCAACCAGCTCGCCATTTTTGCGAATCAACGGTGTACGCAAACGATCCGGATGTTTATAGAAACCGAATGCGTAGCGGCCTTTCAAACAGGTGTGACCTTTGTTGACTTCCGCATCCCAGGGCGCGCGTATCGATACCACTTCCTTGCCTTTTACCGAGACTTCAAGATTGCAGCCGACACCACAGTAGGAGCAAATGGTGCGCACGGTTTTGTCTGCGCGAATGGCTTTGGACTGGTAGCGATCGCTGATCGCCGCCGTGGGGCAGGTTTCCGCGCAGGCACCGCAAGAGACGCAGGACGAATCGCCAAACAGCAAATCATTGTCCTTGATAATTTTGGTGTTGAAGCCGCGTCCTTGCATGCCCAGCACCATTTCGCCCTGGATTTCATCACAGGCGCGCACACAGCGTGCGCAGTTGATGCACTTGGAAAGATCCATGCGCATGTAGGCGTGTGAATCGTCTTTCTCGCGGTCGAGGTGATTGGTGCCTCCGTCCCAGTAGCGCACCGCGCGAATACCGACGCGTGCAGCGACATCCTGCAATTCGCAGTTGCCGTTGACTTCACAGGTGAGGCAGTCGAGCGGGTGATCAGTCAGTACCAGTTCAACGATATTCTTGCGCAACGCCTGGATGGAATCCGATTGCGCAAAAATGTGCATGTCCGGCGCAATCGGCGTGTGGCAGGATGCCACGGTTTTTACCGGGCCGTCCTTGTGCAGTGCCACTTCCACCGAACACACGCGACAGGCGCCATGCGGTTTCAGGCGCGGATCATCACACAGCGTGGGAATGTAATCTTCGCTGATGTGGCGCTTGGCAAACTGCAGGATGGTTTCACCGTGGCGAATTTCATGCGCTTCGCCGTCGATATACGCGACAGGATTGGCGTGAACGGTTTCAGTGCTCATGGTGTAACCTCTTGCAGATTTATTGGAAAATTGGGGTCAGAGTCAAAAGCGCTTGCGCAAGACTCCGACCCCGATTTTCTTAAACGCGCGTCAATTCATTTTCATCGGAATGTGCGAAGGTCTTGCCGTAAATATCCAGCGTCGTGATTTCGCGGTATTTCAGTGTGTTGCCATCAACAGTCAGCGCCATGCGAAAAGCCTTGGTGCTGGCGTTGTCGCGCAGGAATGGCTGCTGCACCACGCCCCAGTCGGCATCGCCGAGTTTTGCCTGCACCTCGAGTGTGGTGGCAGTGCCGTTGTTGCTGGCTTTGCCGCCGGCGAGCACACACATCGCGCGAGGAATTGTCAGGGAGTGCGTGATTTCGCCGGTTGAGCTGTCCCAGGTCCAGTAGCCGCACTGATCGTGAAAAACCTTGTGGTCGGATTTGCGACGAACAATCTGCCGGTAATACAACACGGCCAGCGTCTGGCGATTGGCATTGGTTGCATCGCCAATTGCATCAAAGGTGATGGTTTCATAATACGGATTTTCTTCTTTCGGCATATCAGGATCGGGCGCAATATCCATCCCCTTGTCACCCTGCCAGGTGCCCGCGAGTGCCGCGAGCGGGCCGTAGTTGATGCCGTTGATGGTCGTGTCAATCATGTGTTTTCTCCTTGGTTGTCGGGGTCAGAGTCAAAAGCGCTTGCGCGAGGCTCTGACCCCATAATTACGTATCAGGTTGCAAAGTAGGGTTTTAATTCGTCGGCAAAATATTCCAGCGCATTGCGTACCGGCAGCGGCAAGCCGCCGCCCAGTGCGCACAGTGAACCGGTCTGCAGTGTCGTCAGCAGATCATTCAGTAGTTTGCGATCCAGTGCCTGTTTGCCGTTGATTGCGCGCTGCAACATTTCCTTACCGCGCGTGGAGCCGAGTCGGCATGGAAAACATTTGCCGCAGGATTCTGCCGCCGTGAATGCAAACAGATGTTCGAGATAAGCGATAACGGGAAAGGTTTCCGGCACACAGACAATGCTGCCGTGGCCGAGCAGAAAACCGTGGCGGGCAAAGGTTTCAAAATCCACTGTCAATTCGTCGATCTTGCTGACAGGTACCAGCCCGCCCAACGGCCCGCCAATGTGCAGCGCTTTCACCGGCACGCGAAAACCGAGGCCAAGTTCGTCGATCACCTTGCGCAACGGAAAACCCATCGGCACTTCATAAAGGCCGGGGCGATTGAACAGGCCATCGAGGCATAACAGTTTGCTGCCCGACGATTGCGCGCTGCCGATTTTTGCAAATTCGGCACCACCTAATTCCAGAATGGCGGGCACCGCAGCAAAGGTTTCGACGTTGTTGAGTATGGTGGGTTTTTTGTAGAGACCTTCAACCGTCGGAAACGGCGGGCGAATATCGACTTCCGGCCGGCGGCCTTCGATGGACGCGATCAGCGCGGTTTCTTCGCCGCAGATATAAGCGCCAGCGCCTTTGATAATCTTGAAATCAAAGCTGAAGCCAGTGTCGAGAATATTGTCGCCGAGTAAATGATGCTGTTTCAGCTCATCAATGGCAGCCTGTGTTTTGATGATAGCTTCCGGATATTCGGCGCGGATGTACAACACGCCGTGTTTGGCATCAGCGATGAAGCCGGCGATCATCATGCCGAACAGCACGCGCAGTGGTTGCTGCTCGAGCAGGTAGCGATCGGAGTAAGCACCGGGATCACCTTCATCGGCATTGCAGACGATGTACTTTTCATCGGCAAGCGCATGTTTGCACGACTCCCACTTCATACCGGTGGGAAAACCCGCGCCGCCGCGACCGCGCAGGTTCGAGGTCTTGATCTCTGTCAGCAGTGACCACGCGCCCTCTTTCAGCGCGCGCTGCAGTTGCAGGCGAAAGGCCTCGATGTCGCTGAATGCGGCGGTCAGCAATGGCGCACCGACGGCTTCGATGAAGTAATCGTCACGCTGGTGTGCAGCGGGATTGGTGAGAATCTCGTCGAGATGATCAATGGCCTTGCCGGAATAATTCTGTCCGTGCAGCTGGAAGCTGGCATTTTCATGGCAGCGGCCGAGACAGGTGATGTGGCCAATCTTGTCGGCGCCCAGTTTTGCACTCAGCGCAGCCTGCACCTGGGGTTGAGTGCCGGCGCAGAGGCATGCCGAGCCGTTGCAGACAAAGGCCGTCTTGCTCTGATGCTCGTCGGAGAGAAAGTCGTAGAAAGACTGGCTGCCTGCGATCACTGACTTGCCGAGCAGATAATCCCTGGCGATAACGCCGAGTTGCTCGCTGTCGGGTGTGCTGTGACTGTCACTGAAGGCGGTAATGCGCTCGAACAGGTTGTCGGACAAACCCTTGCGGCCGGACAGCTTGCTGATGTTCTGGGACATGATGGCCTCGGTGCAGCGGTGTCGCCGATATCCGCAAGGAACGCAGGGCGAACAGCTGGCATAAAGAATGTTGCAGACAGCGGAAACTCATTGTAAGTCAGGGTGTGGGCAGCGTCATCTGCAAGATGGTACTTGTCCGGGCACGTCGGTAGCATGGGGCCGGCGGGCATGTTTAAATGTGTTGCCGGATACCTCTATCCATAAGCAGAACAACAACGGCCGTCTTCCGAGCGGTCTGGTCACGCCATCCGTGAGGTTTTTGCAGTGAAGCTCTCTGTTGTCATTCCCGTGTACGGCCCCTGGCAGGCCAGTCGCGTGCTGGATGCCATATTGCCGCTGAACCCGCTGGAAATTCTGGTGTGTGACTCCAGCCTGGTGCCGACGCCGCTGCCGGAACATCCTCTTATCAAGCTGGTTCACCTGCGCGAGCGCGCCTATCCCGGCGGTGCCCGCAATGCCGGCTGGAAAATGGCGCAGGGCGATTTTGTGCTGTTTGTCGATGCCGATGTCGTGCTCACCGACAAGGCGCGCGAGTTCATTCCGCGACATATGGCCAGCAATGTCGATGACATGGCTTTCGGTCTCTACACCACAGATTGCCCGGAGTACAACACCATCAGCCGTTTTGTGGTGACGATGCAGCGCTACCGCTTCGGCGAAGAATTTTTCAAACATCACTATCGTTACGGGCAGTCATCGCATGTGTTGATCCGTCGCGATCTGTACAAGCGCATCGGCTATTTCAATCCCCATTTGCGTATGCACGAAGACAAGGAAATCTGTATCCGTGCCATCAACGCTGGTATCACCGTCAACGTGCACAAGGATTTCCTGGCGACGCACATCAAGCTGTTTACGTTCAGTCACCTGCTGTATGACCACGGTTACAAATCCTATTTGGCGATAGAGGTCGAGCACGCCAGCCCGAATATTTTCAGTCGTGTGGAGAATCAGCTCAGCAACAAATACAAGATCAGCCTGATACTCGCTTGCGTGTTGCCGATGTTGCTGCTGGGTTTGTCGATGGCGGGCTTGCTGGATTGGCGCGCGGCGCTGGCTGTGCAATTCGCAAACCTGCTGAGTCCTTTGCGGGTGGCGCATGAGGTTTTCACACCGTCGCGCTGGCGCGAAAAAATTGCCGGGCTGATGTTGTGGCCGTGCATCGGTGTTTCCGTATGTGCCTGTGTCATGGCAGCCAAAGTGAAAGTGGCGGCAAGAACGCTGATGGATATCTGCCGCCAGGCGGGTGTGCTGGCGGTAATTGCCAAACGTGCACTGATCCGCAATGGCATGCCGGTCAGCATCATTCATTTCATTACCTCGCGCTGCAATCTGCGCTGCGAGCATTGCTTCTACAAGGAAACGCTGGACCTGAAAGATCCGGGCGAACAAAGTTTGCTGCAGCTGGATAAAACCACACGCGAGATCGGCACAGTGTTGTGGTATGCGTTAGGTGGCGGCGAACCATTTCTGCGCGATGATTTGCCTGATATTCACCGCATCATCACGCAGAACTGTCGGCCGGTGATGATGAGTATTCCCACCAATGGCTGGTACACGGAAAAAACCTATCTGAAAACCTTGCAGATGTTGCAGCAGATGCAACACGGCAGTTTGACGGTGCAGATTTCCGTGGATGGCCCGCGCGAGATTCACGATGCCATTCGCGGCGAAGGTTCGTGGGACAGGCTGTTGAACACCTGGGTGCGTTTGAAAGAATTGCAGTCGCTGTATCCGCGTTTGTCGCTGGGAATTATCACGGTAGTGAATGCGCAGAACAGCCATACCTATCCCGCATTTATTGATGAAATTGTCGAGCTGTTTCATCCCAACCAGGTCAGCGTCAATCTGGTGCGCAACACCACGCTGGACGGGCCGCCGTTGTCCATTCCGATTCTGGATGCCTACAAACAGGCCGTCGAGCGTTACGAGTGGCACATGCAGCAGCAACATGTGCAGCGTTTTTCCTATTTCGGCGGCAGCGTGGTGCGCGCCAAGGAAGCGTTGCAGAAAGAACTGATTTATCGCGTGATGCGCTTTGATGAGTTTGTCACGCCGTGCACGGCGGGCGCATTGACCTATGTGATCTGGGAAGATGGCCGCGTCAATGCCTGTGAAGTATTGCCGGACAGCGCCGGCAATATTATCGGCACCAGCAGCGAAAATGATTTCCGCAGCATTGTCACGTCGGCCAAGGCGCGCGCACTGCGCAAGAAGATTGTCGAAGAAAAATGTCGCTGCAGTTATGAATGCGCGATGACGGTCAACACCTTGTTCAGTTGGCCACTGGCCGGCCGCCTGTGGGCGCGGGTGTTGGGTGGTCGCGTAGATGCTGCAATTCCCTTGCCGCAACAGCGCCAGACCTGATTATTGTTTGGTCAGGGATTGCAGATTTCCGTCACGCGCTGCGAATGGCAGTAAAGGTTGTAACCTTCTGCGCTGACAAATCCTGCCAGCGTCATGCCGTAGGTGTCGGCCATCTCCACGGCCAATGACGTCGGTGCGCCAACCGCTGCGAGCACGCCGATATTGGCCGAGAGTGCTTTCTGCACAATTTCAAAACCGGCACGCCCGCTCACCAGTAACACGCAATTATCCAGCTGCATGTCATTGTTGAGAAAGCGTTCGCCCAATACTTTGTCCAGCGCGTTGTGACGGCCGACATCTTCATGCAGCGACAGCAACTCGCCATCAACTGAAAACAGCGCCGCAGCATGCACGCCGCCAGTGGTCTGGAAAATGGTTTGCGCGGCACGTAAATGTGCAGGCAGTTGTTGCAAAACGTCTGCGCTAATCAGCGGCGTGTTGGCAGACAGTGTCGGTGTAAACAACAAGGCCAGTGAAGCAACGGCCATCTTGCCGCACACGCCGCAACTTGAAGTGCTGTAGAAATTGCGCTGGTAGCGTTTGATATCGAGTTGGTGCCCCGGCGCCAGTTCGGCAATCACGGTATTGGCATTGTCACCGCGCAGCAGTTGCTGCAAATGGCTGCGCTCGCGCACGATACCCTCGCTGAACAGCAAGCCGGCAGTAAGTGCAAAATCATCACCCGGCGTGCGCATGGTGATGGTCAGCGGCTCCTCATGCATCTCATCGTCTTGTGACCAGCGCAGGCGTATCTCCAGTGGCTCTTCCACGGCCAGTGTGTCGAGATAATCGGCAACACCATTGCTGTGGCGTCGTCGGCTAATCCGGCGCGGGATATCGGGCGTAGTGATGGTTGATTCTTCGGACACGTCGCGGATTTCTGGTGACTTTATTAGCAGAAGTACCATGATGATCGCGGCAACCCACCTTTGCAATCAGCGGCTTGTTGCGGGGGGGGGTGAATGCTAAATTGGCACCGACAACAATAATCCAGGGAGCCAGCCATGGGCCGCACTCGCACATCATTTCCCGCTTTTCGCCAACTGCTCGCGCTGAGCGCTCTCGTACTGGCTGCCGCCTTGCCACTGCAGGCGTGGGCGGTGGATACGGATGGCGATGGTGTGGATGACAGTGTGGATGCGTTTCCGAATAACCCGGAAGCCACTGCCGATACAGATCACGACGGCAAGCCGGACAGCCTCAACTGGGCGCTGGCGCCAACGCTGGGTGCGTTTACGCTAACCAGCCCTTACTCCTACGTGGGCACAAGTTTTATTCTCTACCCATGGTCGTGGAGTCAGAGTGCTGGAACAGTGGGTGCGAACATCAGTCTCCCCAATGGAACGGCAACGGCCGAGTTGAAGGTCAACGTCTATGTGCCAGCAGGAGGTGGCAATGTCAGTTTTGACTACAGAGGCGTAACGATGGGATATAGCCTGCTGGATAATGGCCAAGCCTTAATTACATCCGGTGCAGTGCTGAGCACACAAAATTTCAATACGCCACTGGCAGCTGGGTTTCATCAGCTGGATTGGAAGGTGACTGCCAGCGGTTGTTCCAGTTGTGGTTCGAGGGGCTTTTCGCTGTCCAATCTGGTGGTGCAGAACGTTAAATCATCGGTGTTGAGCGAAGACGCGGACGATGATGGCGATGGCATACTCGATACCTCAGACAACTGTCCTCTGCAGGCAAATGCCAATCAGCTGGATTCGGATCAAGACAGCATCGGTAATGTGTGCGATCCCACGCCACATGTTCCGCAGACCATAACCATCACGCAAGCCGCTCCGCTCAGTGCCGCTTATGGCACGTCGTTTACGGTTGCCGCAACCGCCAGCTCCGGTTTGGCGGTGAGCATCGCTGTGAGTGGCGGCTGCTCCCTCTCGGGCAACACCGTCACCATGATCAGCAGCGCCTGCACCGTCATGTATTCGCAAAGTGGTGATGCCAGCTACGGTGCAGCAACGCCATTGAGCAGCACGACCTACCCGTATGAGTTTCAGGTAGATGGAACGTACAGAGGCAGTGCGATTCAAGAGCAGGCGCAGCGGCCCTGACATCCGGCTGATTAGAGTACCCAACCCTTTGCAGTCAGCGCTTGTTGCTGGCGAGGGGTGAATGCTAAATTGGCACCGACAACAATAATCCAGGGAGCCAGCCATGGGCCGCACTCGCACATCATTTCCCGCTTTTCGCCAACTGCTCGCGCTGAGCGCTCTCGTACTGGCTGCCGCCTTGCCACTGCAGGCGTGGGCGGTGGATACGGATGGCGATGGTGTGGATGACAGTGTGGATGCGTTTCCGAATAACCCGGAGGCCACCATCGATACCGATCATGATGGTGAGCCGAACAGCATCAACTGGACCTTTGCGCCCAATCTTGGCGTGTTTTCCTTGAATTCACCTTTCTTGTTTGGTAGTTCTGGTTTTCCTCCTGTGAAGAATCCTGTGTGGACCGCACCCGCTAGCGGCTCTATCGCTTTGTCTGCCGTTCTAGATGTTTGTTCGCGTTATTTTCTATCTGACGTAAAGACCTATATCTGGTTACCCGTAAATGTGCCTGTCGGGAGCAATGGCACCATCACCTTTTCAAGGAGTGTTACCGGTACCGGTGATTATGTGTTTTACGACAACAGTACCACCTTGCAAAGAGTACACGGCAGTGCTGTAGCTGGAACAGTTTCATACGTGCTTGCACCTGGAGACCACATTCTGAAGTGGTCGCTCGAGCTTGGGTGTCCTGGAATGGTGGGGGAATCCGGCAGTTTTTCACTGTCAGATCTGTCTGCACAAGGCGTCAAGGCCTCTGTGTTATTGGCAGATGCCGATGATGATAACGATGGCACCGCTGATATCTCAGACGCATTCCCGCTCAATGCTGCAGCGAGTGTTGATGTTGATAATGATGCCTTGCCAGACCGATGGAATAGTGGCTCAGGTTGTGCGACGAATGCTGCCACCTGTAATGGTTTGACGCTTGATGGGGATGCCGATCCGGATGGCGATGGTGTTCTCAATGCTGCGGACAATTGCGTAACTACTGCAAATGCGAGCCAGCAGGATACCGATGCTGACGGTGCAGGCGATGCTTGTGACAGCGACGATGACAATGATGGCGTGGTTGATACGTCAGATAAATTTCCTCTCAATGCTGCTGCGTCTGTGGATCCAGACAATGACGGCCAGCCGGAGCAATGGAATCAGCCTAACCCATTTGCTTGTGCAGTGGATGCCCCTGTTTGCAATGGTTTGACGTTGGATCCAAACCTCCCACAGTCGATTACTGTCACACAGCCGGCACCGGCCATTGCGGCGTACGGATCGTCATTCAATGTTGCGGCAACCGCCAGTTCCGGTTTGCCGGTGAGCATCGTGGCTAGTGGTGGCTGCTCCATTAGCGGCAACAGCGTGATGATGACCAGTGGCACCACCGCTTGTGTGCTGACGTATTCCCAAGCCGGTGACAGCAACTACGCTGCTGCAGCGAATGTAAAAAGCAGTACAACCGCCACGAAACTCAGTCAGAGCATTACAGTTACTCAAGCGGCACCTGCCAGTGCTGCGTACGGGTCCTCTTTCAGTGTTGCAGCAACGTCTAGTTCCGGTTTGTCAGTGAGCATTGCAGCCAGTGGTGGCTGTGCCATTGCCGGCAGTACGGTCACCATGAACAGTGCGGTGAGTGATTGTCAGCTGAATTACACACAAGCGGGCAACAGCATTTACAACGCTGCACCGAATGTGGCCAGTAGTACGGCGGTTCTCGATAACGATGGCGATGGCGTTCCATACGCAAGCGACAACTGCCCGACCGTAGCCAACGCCGACCAAGCCAATTTCGACGGTGATGTGCAGGGCGATGCCTGTGATGATGACGACAACAACAACGGTGTGCTGGATACAGAAGATTTGTGTCCGCAAGCGTATCCCTGTGCGGCACTGACGGATGAATACCTTGACAGCACGTTTGGTGAAGCAGGGCGCGTGCACACGGCAGCGACGACAGGTGCGCTTGTGTTCAACAGCAGCGTGCAACAGCCGAGCGGCAAGTTGGTCATGGCCGGCACAGTTGAGAGCAGCGCGGACAATCTCGATGGTGTACTGGTGCGTTACAACTCTGACGGTTCGCTCGATGGCAGTTTTGGTGTGGGCGGCAAAGTGGTAGTCAATCTGAGCAGCGCCAATGATGCGTTCTACAGCGTGGCTTTACAAACGGATGGCAAGCTGGTGGTGGCAGGCAGTGTCTGCAACTGGGCAGATGGTAACGCCTGCTTGGATGAAAACAGTGCGCTGTTGCGTTTCAGCGCCGATGGCGTGCTGGACAGTAGTTTCGGCATTGGCGGTCTTGTGTCACTGGATACGGCTTCACAAGCGTATGTCGAACAATTGCGCAGCGTTGCCGTACAGAGTGACGGCAGTATTGTGGCAGTGGGTTACACCTGCAACGGCTATGACGGTGTTAATTGCTACAACTGGGATACCTTGCTGGTGCGTCTCAACAGTGACGGCGCACTCAGTGCGCTGACGGTATTGCCGATGGGCGCTCAAAACGATCAGCTGTTCGGTTTGGCGTTGCAGACTGATGACAAGGTGGTGGCGGTGGGACGCATGTGCGTCTCCGGTTTGTGTGACGACTACAACTCGTTGGTGATGCGTTTCGATGCCGATGGCTCACTGGATGGCGGCTTTGCGACTGGCGGTGTTGCGATATTTGATACCGGCTCCCAAGCCTGGACCGAGCAGCTGAACAGCGTTGCCGTGCAAACAGACGGCAATATTGTCGCGGCGGGTTATACCTGCGTTTCTGGTGGCCCGGCGATGTGTTTGGATACCGATATTTTGACCATGCGCCTGAACAACAGCGGCAGTCTGGATGGCAGTTTTGCGGCGGGAGGCATCAGCACGCAATCCTTTGGTGTGGTGCAGGAAGTCGCGCAGTCGGTAGCTGTGCGCAATGATGGGATTTGGTTGGCCGGCACAGCTGGTGAGCGCTTGGCGCTGCTGCATCTGCAGGCCAATGGCAATCCGGATACGCAGTTCAGTGGTGATGGCAAACACACTTCATTCGCCATGATGTACAACAGCGGTCTGTCCTTGTTGCAACAGTCTGATGGCAAGCTGGTGCTGGTTGGATCTGCTCGCAATATCGGCAGCGATGAAGGAATAGTGTTGCGCTATGCCGTGGTGATTGACAGCGATGGCGATGGCGTTTATGACAGCGATGATGCGTTCCCGCAGGATGGGAGCGAGACGCTGGATACCGATCATGACGGTATCGGCAACAATGCCGATATGGATGACGACGGTGACGGCGTGCCGGATTACATCGACGCTGATCCGCTCAACGCAGCGAACGCTACGGAGCGCCAGTTGATATTGAATGGGCCGTACAGTGGCAATGCGATTCAGGAGCAGGTGCAGCGGCCCTGAGCTGCGACAAGCCGCCATTGCAAACCCTTTGCACTGGCGGCAGCATGCTCGCTCCCGCAAACCGATGACGGACATTCTCATGAGCGATATTGAAATCAAGAACGCCGCGCAAGCTGCTGCCCAACGCTCCATCGACGCCGTGCGCGCCAAGAACAAGGAGGCGTGGGTCGACAACTTTGCCGAAGACGGCTGCATCGAAGACCCGGTCGGCAAATCGCCGCTCGACCCCACAGGCAACGGTCATCGCGGTAAAGCTGCCATCGCTGCGTTCTGGGACATGTGCATCGCCACCGGCAATGTCGATTTCCGCATCCGCGAATCCTACCCGGTCAGCGATATCGCCTGTGCCAACGTCGGCGCCATCCTCAACAAGATGGGCGGCATGGAGATCGAGGCCAAGGGCGTGTTCATCTATCACGTCAACGCCGAAGGCAAGGTCACCAACCTGCGCGCTTACTGGGACTTCAACAGCACCATGGCAGCTGCCAAAAAAGGCTGATCGCCTGACCCATCGCAATATGTCCTCCCGTCAGGCTGCTTGAATGGCAGCATCTGGCGGGAGGTGCAGCATGCAGCGCAGTTTCAAGAAAATGGCCGGCACATCGGCGGTGTTCGTGATAGCCAATCACAGCGGTGCGACGCCGCTGGAGCGCGATGGTTTGACGTGGACAGAGCATGAACTCGGCCTGGACAGCTGCAGCCGACAACTGCACTGGCGTGAACCCATCGACAGCAGTCTGGCACTGGAAGGCCTTGAAGAGTACGACCCGCCACAACAGGGCGATGCCCGTTATGTCAGCAGTTCGCATGCCGCCTTTGTCTATATCGAGCGCATTCGCGGCTGGGTGGAAATCACTGCCTTTGCCTGATGCTGCCGTCGCGATTGCACCGGCAGCAGCGCTGTAGCATAGTGACTCCATAACAAGCCTACGGCCTCGCTAGCGCAGCATGAAGATCCTCGACAGAACCGGCGAAAAATACAAAATCATCAAGCACGAGCGCGATTATGCCGACAATCTCTGCATCGTCGGTGTCGAGCCCTACGAGAAGTGCGGCTTCCGCTGTTTTTACTGCATAACCGACAGCCAGGGCAAAACCAGACCCGTGGAGCCTGATCTGGCCAGCTTCCAGAAGCGGTTTCTGGAAGAGTTGCAGGATTTTGAATCTGACCGCTTCATTTTTGGCGTGAGCCTTGCCACCGATTCCTACAATGATATTGAAGAAGAGTGGGGCTATACCCGCTGGGTGATTGATGAGTTGTCACGCCGCAATCGACGTTTTTCCATCACCACCAAAAGCCCGCTGATCACGCGCGACATTGATCTGTTCCAGCGCATGTCGCCGGATCGTTACAAGGTCATCATTTCGTTCACTGCTTCCACTACGGAGCTCGCCAACAAGGTGGAGCCGCAGGCGCCATCACCCGAGTCGCGACTTGAGGCCTTGCACCAGCTGCATGCAGCTGGCATCAATGCCTGCGTGTTGCTGGCGCCGTGGATTCCGGGGGTCAGTGATACCGATCGTTTGCTGAGTCTGTTTCCGAAAGGCATTATGGTATTTTTTCAGCCGATAGAACTCGGAGATGATTTTGATGAAGTTCTGGATCAGCAGCGTGCGCATTTCAGCGCCTCGCTGTTCATGGGTGACGAGTGGACACAGAACGAAATCAATCGCGCCTACATTCGCGAGTGCAATACCGTTGGCAAAAAATACTGGAAGGATTTCACCATGGAATGGCGCCACCCGATCACGCGGGAAACGCATGCCGACAAATCAGGCTATTTGAAAAAAATGCGCCCAGGTCGCTACGATCCCGACCAGTGGGTAGCGGAACATCCGGTGACACCTGCGAAGGAGCGCAAGGTCTTTTAGCACTTGTGGTTGAGGTCTATGCCCGGCACAGTGGTTCGCCTCCCATAAAAAAGCCCCGCAATGCGGGGCTTTTTTATGGCTTGCAGTCAGTCTGCTTACAGGACGTAACCGCGCTCGTCGTGATCGACAAGATCGAGACCTTCCGTCTCTTCTTCCTGTGATACCCGCAGCGGCGCAATCACGTTCACCAGTTTCAGCAACACCCAGGTTGCCACGGCGGTAAAGACGATAGTCGCCAGTGCAGCAATCGCTTGCACACCCAGTTGCTGACCGATGCTGGCGATGTTCGCACCCAGGAAACCCTGGCCGCTGAAGGCGCCGATGCCGGTGGCGGCAAACACGCCAGTCATCAGCGTGCCGATAATGCCGCCCACGCCGTGCACGGGGAACACATCCAGTGAATCGTCGATTTTCCAGATCTGCTTCACGGTCATCGTCATGTAGAAACAGACAATGCCGGCGACGATGCCGATGGTGAGCGCGCCCAGCGGGCCGACGAAACCGGAAGCCGGCGTGATGGTGCCAAGGCCGGCCACCATACCGGTGACAATACCCAGCGCCGAAGGCTTGCCGTGGCGCAGCCATTCAATCGCGCTCCAGGTCGCCGCACCGGCAGCGGCAGACAAGTGTGTGGCGAGAATCGCCATGCCGGCATCACCATTGGCTGCCAACGCCGAGCCGCCGTTGAAACCGAACCAGCCCACCCACAACATGCCGGCGCCGGACACGGTCATGGTCATGTTGTGCGGCATCATCGCCTGCTGCTGGAAACCCTTGCGCGGGCCGATCACCAGCGCGCACACCAGTGCAGCCACGCCGGCGGTGATATGCACGACGATACCGCCGGCAAAATCCATCGCACCCATGGCACCCAGCCAGCCGCCGCCCCACACCCAGTGGCACACCGGCACATACACCACCAGCAACCACAGCGCCGAGAACAGCAGCATGGCACCGAAACGCGTGCGCTCGGCAAAGGCGCCGATAATGAGCGCCGGGGTGATGATAGCGAACGTCATCTGGTACATGGCGAAAGCGGATTCGGGGATAGCGCCCGTCGCCCACAACGTGCCTTCCTGCAGATTGGCGAGGAACGCCGCGTCCAGCCCACCGATCCAGGCGTTCATGCTGCCGCCGTTGGTGAAGGCCAGGCTGTAGCCGCAGACCATCCACAAAATGGACACCACGGCGGTGATAGCAAAACACTGCATAAGAATCGACAGCACGTTCTTGCTGCGCACCAGGCCGCCGTAGAACAGGGCGAGGCCGGGCAAGGTCATGAACAGCACCAGGGCGGTCGCCGTCATTACCCAGGAGGTATTGGCGCCGTTGAGGTCATCTGCCAGGGCAAAGGCTGGCGCGAGCAGGCCGCCCGCGAGTACAAGGCTTTTGTGAAGTTTCACACGCGTCTCCTTACAGGGCTTCGGAACCGGTTTCGCCGGTGCGAATGCGGATAACCTGCTCGATAGGCGTGACGAAAATCTTGCCGTCACCGATCTTGCCAGTGTTGGCTGCGCTGATGATGGCTTCCACGGCCTGATCGACCTGTTCGTCTTTCACGGCCAGCTGCAGTTTGACCTTGGGCAGGAAGTCGATCACATACTCGGCACCGCGATAGAGCTCGGTGTGGCCTTTCTGGCGCCCGAAGCCCTTCACTTCCTCGATGGTCATGCCCTGGATGCCGATTTCACCGAGCGACTGGCGCACATCGTCGAGTTTGAAAGGTTTGATGATCGCAGTGATCATTTTCATGGGGTCTGTTCTCCGGGTCTGTGGTCACAAAAGGTGCGCGCAAGGACAGCGGCGCACAAAGCCGGGGCAGACTATGCAAAGGGGGAGCAAAAATCAATGCGCGTAAAGACGCGCAAGGGCTATGCAGGATCGGACAGGCTGCAACTGGTTTCGACCTGCAACACCTGCAGGATGCGGCCATTGGCCATCAGGCCTGCTATCACACCACTGAGATCGAATATCTCCGCCGCAGAAAAATGCTGTTGCAGGCGCCCAAACAATGCGTCGTCAATATTGGCGTGATCGAGCAGGAAGCGCTCGGCGTATTCGATTGCAGTCTTTTCGCGCTCGCTGAAAACCTCACTGTGGCGCCAGTCACCCACTGCCGCATAGAACGCCTCATCGACGCCCTGTGCTTGCAACTCGGGAAAGCGGTAGCCCAGGCAGATGTGGCACTGGTTGATCTGCGCGATACGCATGCGCACCGCTTCGCGCACGCGTTTGTCGAGGATGGATTTTTCGTAGATGGCCTCAGAGAGGCCGGCAAGCGCCTTGCCAAACGCCGGCTGCAAGGAAAAAACGCGGTAGCGTTCCGGTAACTCACCGTCAGGCAGTTTGATGCGCGCCATACCTATCCCCTGAATGCTAGTCCCCAGAAATGAGCAAAGCCCGGCAAGTATTGCTTGCCGGGCTTTGCTTCAAAGTCTTCCGCCTGCTTAAGGCTTAATACAAGAATACATGCAGTAAGCAAGTGCTTACTTGATCTTTGCTTCCTTGTAGATCACATGCTGGCGAATCACGGGATCGAATTTCTTGATCTCCATTTTTTCCGGCATGGTGCGTTTGTTCTTGTCGGTGGTATAGAAGTGGCCAGTGCCAGCAGAAGATACCAAGCGGATTTTGTCGCGCATACGTTATGCTCCGTTCAAATTCGTTAAATCAGACTTTTTCGCCGTTGGCGCGGATATTGGCCAGCACAGCGTCAATGCCCACCTTGTCGATCACACGCATGCCCTTGGAGGAGACGCGCAGCCGCACAAAGCGGTTTTCGGAAGCCACCCAGAAGCGGTGGTGATGCAGATTTGGCTCAAAACGGCGACGAGTGCGGTTTTTGGCGTGGGATACATTATTACCGGTAACGGGTTTCTTGCCGGTTACCTGACAAACTTTGGACATGGCAGCACCTTTATCTAAACCTGCGGCCCGGAAACTTTGGGGGGAGGGCAACGCAAAGAGCTGCGCTTTATACCAGAGAGCCCAGGCAGAGGCAAGCAAAAACACAGCCGGCCCGCAGATGCTGCGGGACACTGCGGCCGGTTTGTGGCCCGAAAAATGTCAGGTGATCGTAAATTCAAGGCACTGCACATTTTTCGCGCGCAACCGGCGCCGAGCGCCAAAAAATTGTGGTTTTGTTGTGCGCAGATCAATGATATGTTCAGGCTAAATAACAGGCTTTCGTTATATCAGCTATTCGCATAACGTGGCCTCTGGCGTCGTGCCGCCTTGGCATGGCCCGCATATTTTGGTGGTACCGGAAATGCTTGTATGGCAGATTTCCGGGTGATAAGTAGGCAATGTGAATACCGGAGTTACCCGATGACAATTGAACAAACGATCCTGCTGGTGGACGACTATGCGCCCAACCTGATTTCGCTGGAAGCGGTTCTCGGGGATCCCGGCTGGACATTGCTGAAGGCAAGTTCCGGAATGGATGCGCTCAAGCTGCTGCTGAACCACGATGTTTCCTTGGTGCTGCTGGATGTGCAGATGCCGGAGATGGACGGCTTTGAAGTGGCTGCAATGATGCGCAAGAACAAGAAAACGCAGAATGTGCCCATCCTCTTCCTCACCGCAATCAGCAAGGAAGACAAGTACATCTACAAAGGATATCAGGCCGGTGCTGTCGATTACCTGTGCAAGCCGCTGAATCCGACCATCCTCCGCGCCAAGGTCGAGTTCTTCATGCAGCTCGACAAGCAGAAACGCGAACTGGAAGCCAAGCTGCGCGAAGCGCGTTCGCATCTCGACGCCTACCAGCAGGAAAAAACCCGCGTTCCCGAGAGTGCCTGAGTGCTGCGCACACATTCACGTATCACTCAATATATGTAGCTCATTTACAACAACTACTACTCAAATTGCCGGGAGAGAACCCTCATGAACTGGGTCGAGAATCTGTCCATCCGCAACAAGGTCAGCGTCATTGCCGTCATTGGCGTCGCCGGGTTTCTCATCTTCCTGTTGCTCAACTATCGTCTTACCAGCAATGTACAGGGCGAGCTGGCGCAGATCATCAATGCGGATTTGCCCACGCTGCAATTCACCAACGAATTGCAGGTCAAATACACGGAAATCGAGAAAGGATTCCAGTCTGCCCTCATTGAGGCCGACGATGATGTGCTTGACGAAACTACCCGGATGGCGACCGACCTCTCCACACGTTTTTTCGAGATAGAGCAAGACAATCCTGCCGAAGCTGTGGCACTGGAAAAGCTGCACGCAAGCTTCAAGGCATATACCGATGAAGCCAAGTTGCAAACTCAAGCCGTCTTGCAAGGTGAAGACATAGGCAGCGAAGCTGCCAAAAAAGGTTTTGCTCGTGTCAATACAGCGCGTGTGGCCTATGAAGACATGCAGAAAAACTTCATCAGCAAGTGGTTCGAGAAATTCAACGCACGCATTACGGCAATACAGGGACAGGAAAAGGAAATCATCGCCATCGGCGTCTCCATCGGCATTACGGTCAGCTGCCTGGTAATGCTGGTTTCCCTGGTGATCATTCGCATGATCACCAAGGTGCTGAACAATGCCGTCAATGTTGCTGACCAGATTGCCAGTGGCAACCTGCATCAGGACATTGACGTCACCGGCCACGATGAAGCCGGGCAGCTGATGTACTCCCTGCGCGTGATGCGTGATGCCCTGCTCGAACAACACAATGACAATCGCATGCGCGATGAAGAACAGCGCGCACTGGCCGGACTCAATGAAGTCATGCGCGGCGACCTTGCCATGGACGAACTCGCTGCCAATGTGCTGCGTTACCTGGCGGCACACCTGCAGGCAACGATAGGCGCGTTTTATGTTCAGCAGGATAATGCCCTGCAACTCTACTCCAGCTATGCCCACCAATATCGGCGCGGCAACCGCAACCGCTTCGAGATCGGCGAATCGATTGTCGGCCAGTGTGCGCTGGAGAAAAAACCGTTTGTGGTTACCGACATTCCCGAGGACTACATCAAGATCGGCTCTGCAGTCGGCATGTCTGCGCCGCGCAGTATTATCGTCGTGCCGGTGCTCTTCAATGGCGAACTGAAAGGTGTGCTCGAGTTGGGTTCCTTCCGTGATTTTGAAGAAGCCGACATGCGTTTTCTCATGCAGGGTGTTGAGGGCATAGGTATTTCCATCAATTCGGCGCAATCACGCGTACGCATGGAAGCCATGCTGAAGCAGACCACTGAGCAAGCTGAAGTCCTGCAATCGCAGCAGCGTGAGATGGAGAAAATCAACCTCGAACTTGAAGCGCGCTCGCTGGATCTTGACAAGCAGAAAAATGAAATCTTGCAGAAAAACCAGGAGCTGGAAAGGTCGAAAAAGGTCTTGATGGAAAAATCGGAGGCTCTGGAAGCCAGCGGCCGATACAAGACGCAGTTCCTTTCCACCATGTCACATGAATTGCGCACGCCTTTGAACAGCATATTGATTCTTTCACAAGCGCTGATGGATAACCGCAACAAGAATCTCAGCGCCAAGGATGTGGAACACGCCAGTGTCATTCATTCGTCAGGCTCGGATCTGTTGACACTGATCAACGACATTCTTGACTTGTCGAAGGTTGAAGAAGGCAAGATGGAGCTGGTCTACGAGAACATTGCCGTGAGGGAAATGGCGGCAGAAATTGACAAGCGTTTCAAATATGTGGCGCAAAATAAGGGTCTGGAATTCTCTGTCACCGTCGAGGATGATGTGCCAGCTTCTCTCGGTACCGACATTCACCGTGTCAACCAGATTCTCAAGAACTTTATTTCCAACGCCATCAAATTTACTGAAAAAGGCGGCGTTTACATCAGTGTGCAGAAACCGCGCACACCGTTCATGCCTGTGCGTCAGAAGCTGGGCCGCGACGATGCTCTCGTTATTACTGTGCGCGACACCGGTGCCGGTATTCCGAAAGACAAGCAGGAAATCATCTTCGAGGCCTTCAAGCAGGCGGACGGCACTACCAGCCGCAAATATGGCGGCACCGGTCTGGGCTTAACGATCTCACGCGAGCTGGCACAATTGCTGGGCGGAGAAATCGCGGTGTTCAGTGAAGGTGAAGGTAAAGGCAGTACTTTTGCCGTGATCCTGCCTCTGGAACGCACAGCAACCGGAACAGTGCCGGCTGCCAAGCCTGCGCCCGTCTACAAACAGGAGAAAACCGTCGCCGTTGCGCAGGCGCCAGCTGCCGACATGCAATTCCGCGTTCAGTCGCAGCGCGTTGATCGTTTGTTGATTGTCGAGGACGATGAAAAGTTTGCACGTATTCTCAGCGAGCTGATTTCGGAAGCCGGTCTGGTATGCGATGTGGTTTACAACGGCAACGATGCACTGACCTACCTTGACCACTACCTGCCGCAGGCTGTGATACTGGATGTGTCGCTCCCCGATATGCCGGGCTGGGAAGTGATCAAGAAAATCAAGAAAACGCCAGGTGCCAGTGACATTCCCGTGCATGTGGTTTCGGCCATGCCGGAAAAACGTCAGGCGGAAACCCTCGGCGCCCGCGACTTCATTGAAAAGCCGGTTTCACAAAACGATGTGGAAGAACTGCTGTCGCGCATCAAGGAAGAAATCAGTGGCGCTTTCAATCGTGTGTTGATCGTGGAAGACAGTGTCGAGTTGCACGAAATCATCGCCGAACAATTTGCCGGTCGCGGCATGGAAGCGGAGTTCGTCGAAACGGGTGCAGAAGCACTGGCACGTCTTGAGCGTAACGGTTTCGATTGCATGATCGTCGACCTGAAACTGCCGGATTGCGACGGTCTTGAGTTGCTGAAAACCATCCGCTCGTTCCAGAACTATACCGCCAAACCGATCATCGTGTTCACGGCGGAAGATCTGTCTGCCGAGCGTGAATTCGAGATCAGCAAATACGCCGATCGCGTCATCATCAAATCCAACCGCGCCATGGAGCGTCTGCTGGATGCGACGCTGATGTTCCTGCAATCGGTATCGCAGGACACAGGTTCCCGCGATGCCGATGCGGAAGGCAAACAGTATTTCGAGCAGCTGGTATCCGAGATGGAAGGTGCAGCCGAGGCAGCCGCGCCGCGCCGTGAATACGCACAGGGCAATGATGCCGCTCTCGCGGGCTGCAAGGTGCTGCTGGTGGATGACGATATCCGCAACATCTATTCGCTGTCGGCCATCCTGGAAGATCTCGGCATGGAAGTTTCACCTGCCATGAGTGGCGCCGAAGCCATCGCCAAACTGGGGGAGGAAAGTTTCGAGCTGGTGCTGATGGATATCATGATGCCGGAGATGGACGGCTATGAAGCCATGCGCCGCATACGCAAGATGCCCGGCCTTGCCGAGCTGCCGATGATCGCGCTGACGGCGAAAGCCATGAAAGAAGATCGCCAGCTCTGTATCGATGCTGGCGCCAGTGACTATCTGCCGAAGCCGGTGGACGTCGATTTGCTGAAGAAAATGATGGCGGGCTGGATCATGGAAGCCGCCGAGGCGTGATGCTTTCTTCTGGCGAATTCGCTCCCTCTGTCGGGCGCGGCTACAACAGGCCGCGCTCAGCCATCGACAACACCTGGCTGTCCCCAACAATCATGTGATCCAGTACCCGCACATCCACCAGCGCCAGCGCGTCGCGCAGGCGCAGCGTGATGCGCTCGTCGGCCTGGCTGGGTTCGGCAATACCGGATGGGTGGTTGTGGGCAAAGATCACGGCGGCGGCATGCAGTGCCAGTGCGCGTTGTACCACCTCACGCGGGTACACACTGCTGCTGTCCAGTGTGCCGGCAAACAATTCCTCCGCACGAATTACCCGATGCTGCGTGTCCAGGAAAAGACACAGGAACACCTCGCGGCTGTAATCGCGCATGCGGGCTTTCAGGTAATAACGCACGTCTTCCGGGCTGTTGAGGGCTGTCTCGCGCTGCAGGTTTTCCAGCAGATGCCTGCGCGACATTTCCAGTACCGCCTGTAACTGGGCAAAGCTGGCGGTGCCGAGGCCGTGGGTGGCGCAGAAGGCTTTCTGTTCTGCCTGCAACAGCTGGCGCAAGCCGCCAAAATGCTTCAGCAATTCACGGGCGAGATCGACAGCGGTCTTGCCGCGCGTGCCGGTGCGCAGGAAGATGGCGAGCAGTTCGGCATCGGAAAGAGCGGTCGCCCCCTGTGCCAGCAGTTTCTCGCGCGGACGTTCGTTTTCGGGCCAGTCGGTGATACGCATGACAACCTCCTTGTCAGTGGGTGCTCGCTCCATCATTGAGCCCAGCTTTTAACTACGCAATCACTTGCGGTGATGCTATCTTAGCCGGGTTTTTAGCGGCTGTCCGGAACAAAAGAATTGCGCATGTCCAGCTCTCTCGCCAATCGCCAGATCATTATCGGTATCACCGGTGGTATCGCCGCCTACAAGGCCGCTGAACTGGTGCGCCGTGTGCAGGATTGCGGTGCCGCCGTGCGTGTGGTGATGACCCCAGCTGCCACCGAATTTATCACGCCGCTGACCCTGCAGGCCCTCTCCGGTCACCCGGTGCACACCGCGCTACTGGATCCCGAATCCGAAGCTGGCATGGGCCACATCCAGCTGGCGCGCTGGGCCGATGCCATCCTGGTCGCGCCCGCCAGTGCCGATTTCATGGCGCGTCTGGCGCAGGGGCAGGGCGATGACCTGCTGACCACCGTCTGCCTTGCCAGCCAGGCACCACTGCTGCTGGCACCGGCCATGAACCAGGCGATGTGGAAGAATCCGGCGACGCAGGCCAATGCCGAGACTTTGCGCCAGCGCGGCGTCCAGCTGTGGGGTCCGGCTGAAGGCGTACAGGCCTGCGGTGATACCGGGCCCGGCCGCATGTTGGAAGCGGAGCAGCTACTGACACTGCTGGCGGGCCAGTTCCAGTCCGGCATACTGGCCGGCAAGCGCGTGTTGATCACCGCCGGCCCTACGCGCGAGGCCATCGACCCTGTGCGCTATATCAGCAATCACAGTTCGGGCAAGATGGGTTTTGCGCTGGCGCGCGCCTGTGCCGACGCCGGCGCCATTACCACGCTGATTGCCGGGCCGGTGGCACTGCCGACGCCGGCGCGTGTCGAGCGCATTGATGTCACCAGCGCACTGGAAATGTACGATGCCGTGCTGGCACGCGCTGGCGACAGCGACATGGTGATTGCCGCCGCAGCGGTCGCGGATTTCCGCCCGCAGCTTGTTGCCTCCAGCAAGATCAAGAAAGGCGACAGCGACACCATGACGCTCGAACTGGTGAAGAACCCCGATATCGTCGCCGCAGTGGCAGCGCTTCCCGACAAACCCTTCACGGTGGGATTTGCTGCGGAGACCGACAACGTCGAGCAATACGCACGCAACAAGATGGCGGGCAAGAAGCTCGACGCCATCATCGCCAACGATGTCAGCCGTGATGACATCGGCTTCAGCAGCGATGACAACGCAGTGCTCATGTTCTGGCACGGCGGCATGCAATGTTTTGACAAGATGGGGAAGCAGCAGCTCGCGGTCCAGCTGGTCGCGAAGCTGGTAGAATTGCTGCCCTGACAGACAGGCAATGCATCGGACTACCGGTGCTGGACGAACAAGACTCCACACTCAGGAGAGACTGTAAACGTGAAGAAAATTAAATCGCTGTTCACCGAGAAACAGTCACTCACTGTGGCCATGGTTGCTGTTATCGCCGTTATCGCGGTTGTCACCGTTGCGCTATTGCCCGAACTCATCAACAATTCCAATCGCCGCCATGTGACACAAACAGCGAGCCATCTCGCTTCGATGCAGGCACAGGCACTGGGCAAGCGTGTCGACGATCTGCAATCTCATCTGCTGGGCCAGGCCCGCTCGGAAAACATTGAAACCTTGCTGCAACAGGGCGACCCCGCAGCATTGACCGCACTAGCCGACAAATTGCGCAGCAGTTACGAGATGGTGCAGACATTGAGCATCATTCCGGTTGGCGTAGACTATGGCAGCCTCAACCTGCGCTTTGCCCAGATCGAACGCCTGCAGCGCGCCAGCAAAGGCGAGGCTGTATTGCCGGAAGCCTATCAGGACAATGGTAACTGGATGTTTGATCTGGTCGTGCCCGTGAAGGCGGCGGATGGGCATGTTGCCGGCAACTTGCTGGCGGTATTCAGTATCAAGTTGCTGCAATCCAGCCTCGAACAGTTACCGGCCACAATGGGGGAAACCGTCTGGTTGCAGAAATTTCCGCAATCACGCGAACAGACAGTGGCTCACAGTGGCAGTGGTCAAAATCTGGAGCTGGTCAGCGATGCCGTTGCCAGCAATATTCCTCACTGGCAGGTGCGTGTAGTGCCGGGCCCGCAATTGCTGGATGAAGCGGTAGCGTCGCCGGCCATGCTGTTTGCGGCACAAGGTGTGGTTATCATTGCCTGCCTGTTGGCGCTGTGGCTGGTGCATCGACGCACGCACGCCAAGTTGACCGTCGCCGCCGAAGCGCGTGTAACGCCGATACAGATTCGAGGTGCGCGCAAGGTCGACAAGAATAATTTTGTTGTGGCTGAGGCTGCACCAGCAACAGTGGCCACGGAACTTGCCGATCCGTTGTTCCAGCACAGCGACCTGCTGGATTTTGATGACGACAATTACAACGTGCGTCCTGCAGAGCAGAAGCCGGCTACAGCATCGACAAAAGCCCGACAGTCCTCGCGCAAGGACAAGTTCAATGCACCGGCAAACATTTTTCGCGACTACGACATACGCGGCAATGCCGACAGGGAAATTTCCGATGAGCTGGCGCAGCGCATAGGCTTGGCGTTTGGCAGTGAGTGTCTGGAAAGCGGGCAAACGCATGTCATTCTTGCCGGCGATGGACGTCTGTCCACGCCACGCATCAAGGGCGCGCTGCAACAAGGTTTGCTCGCCAGTGGTTGCCATGTCACCGACATCGGCGACGTGCCAACACCATTGATGTATTTCGCCACTCATACGCTGGGCATTACCCAGAGTGGCATTATGGTCACCGCCAGCCACAACCCGTCGGAAGACAACGGCTTCAAGATGGTGATCGGTGGCCGCACTCTCGCCAGCGAGCAGATCCAGCGCCTGCGTGATCGCGTACAAACTGGTGACTTCAATGAAGGCGAAGGCGAGTGTTTCCAGCGCGATGTGACCGCAGACTACATCAACTACATCGCCAATGACATTGTGCTCGCCGGCAGCTACCGCATCGTGCTTGATTGCGGCAATGGTATTGCCGGCAAGATTGCGCCGCGCCTGTTTGAAGAGCTGGGTTGTGATGTGGTGCCGCTGTATTGCGATGTTGATGGCGCTTTCCCCAATCACCCTGCCGATCCGAGCGTGCTGGAAAACCTGCGTGCTCTGGTCAACGCTGTTACGGAACAACACGCCGATCTCGGTGTGGCGTTTGATGGCGATGGCGACCGCCTGGCTGTGGTTACCGCCAACGGCGATATCATTTTGCCGGATCGCTTGTTGATGTTGTTTGCAAAAGACATTGTCTCGCGCAACCCTGGCACTGATATCGTTTTCGACGTCAAATCCACACGCTTGCTCAATGCCCTGATCAGCAGTTATGGCGGCAGACCGGTGATGTGGAAAAGTGGTCACTCGCACATCAAGAACAAGGTTATGGAAACCGGCGCGCTACTCGGCGGCGAATTGAGCGGCCACATTTTCTTCAAGGAGCGCTGGTTTGGCTTTGATGATGGCATGTACAGTGCGGCGCGCCTGCTCGAAATCATGTCAATTCGCGATCAGGATCTCGACAGCATTTTCGATTCATTTCCCGATAGTGCCAGCACGCCGGAAATCCGCATTGCGGTACCGGAAGACAAGAAATTTGCCATCGTCAAACGCCTTGCCGAAAGAGGTGAATGGGGCAATGGCAAGTTGTCGACACTGGATGGTGTGCGCGTCGATTTCGCCAAGGGCTGGGGGCTGGTGCGCGCATCCAATACGGCAGCCGAATTGACATTGCGCTTCGAGGCTGACGATGCGGAAACACTGTCCACGGTGCAGTATGTATTCAAACAGCAGTTGAATGCAGCGGACAAGGATCTGAAACTGCCTTTTTGATTTGCTTTAAACAGTTACCCCAATTTTGATTACGGATACAGACATGGCGTTAGCACGTGATGAAGCCCTGAATATTGCCAATGTATTGACCGAGGCGCTGCCTTATATTCGCCGCTTCACCGGCAAGACGATTGTGGTCAAGTATGGCGGCAATGCCATGGTAGATGACGCGCTCACCCAGAGTTTTGCGCAAGACATCGTGTTGATGAAACTGGTAGGCATCAATCCGGTGGTGGTGCATGGCGGCGGCCCGCAAATCGGAGCTCTGCTGGAAAAGCTGGGTATTCACTCTGAATTTATTGCCGGCATGCGTGTTACCGACAGCGCCACCATGGATGTGGTGGAAATGGTGCTCGGCGGCACGGTCAACAAGGCGATTGTCAGCTTGCTGAACCAGGCTGGTGGCAAGGCCATCGGCATTACCGGCAAGGATGGCGGCTTGATCCAGGCGAAAAAAATGTATTTGCAACAGGCGAATAATACGCCCCTTGATATCGGTTTTGTCGGTGAAATCGAACAGGTCAATCGCGATGTTGTCGACACATTGGTCAACAGTGATTTCATTCCGGTCATCGCCCCGGTGGGCGTGGGCAGCGACGGTCAGAGTTACAACATCAATGCGGATCTGGTCGCAGGAAAAGTTGCCGAGGCCCTTGGTGCAGAAAAGCTGATGTTGCTGACCAATGTGGCGGGGCTGCAAGATAAAAGTGGCCATGTGCTGACGGGTTTGTCTACGCAGCAAGTGGATGCCCTGATCGCAGATGGCACTATTTACGGCGGCATGTTGCCGAAAATACAGTGCGCACTGGATGCGGTTAAAAATGGTGTCACCAGCGCGCATATCATCGATGGTCGTGTAGAGCATGCGGTACTGCTTGAAATCTTTACCGACAGCGGCGTGGGTACATTGATCACCAATCACTCACATGGATGCTGACATGTCTGAACCTACCGTCAAGCCGGAGAAAATTTCGCGCAAGCAGCAAATTCTGCAGGCCCTGGCACACATGCTGGAAGTCAATCCGGGCGAGCTGATTACCACAGCCAATCTGGCGCGTGAGGTGGGCGTGTCGGAGGCGGCCCTGTATCGCCACTTCCCCAGCAAGTTCAAGATGTTTGAGGGGTTGATTGAATTCATCGAGGAAACTGTTTTCTCGCGCGTGTCCCGTATTCTGGATGAAGAGTCCGCTGCTGTGCTGCGCTGTGAAAAAATTCTCTGGCTGGTGCTGACATTCACCGAAAAAAATCCCGGCCTTGCGCGTTTGCTTTACGGTGACGCGCTCGCCGGTGAACGCGACAAACTTCGCCTGCGAATTGCCCAGTTCTACGACCGGCTCAACACTCAACTGAAACAGGTATTCAAGGAAGCGGAGCTGCGCGAAAATTTGCGCACACAGGCTTCACCGACAGCTGCCGCCGCGCTGTTGGTTGCCGTGCTGGAGGGAAAGATCAGTCAGTACGCGCGCGGAGGATTTCGTCAGCTACCAACAGCGGGTTGGCAGGAGCAGTGGCTGGCATTGCAAGTCGGGGTATTCAGTCCGCGTCAATCTGCCTTCCATTCCTGATTGCGTGCTTCAGGCTGTGGTTTGCGCCGGCGCAGTTGAAGTGTCGGCTTGTTGCGGCTCATAGGCATTGATATTGGCACTGGCGAGCAACGCGTCGTTTGCTGAAATCTCGCAGGCAAACACACTCATACCATCAAGCAGGTAGCGTTGTTCCGCACGCACGGTGAGCATGCTGCCTGATGCAAAAAAAGCCGTGTGCGTTTCATATTTGCGCGTGCCGAGCAGAAAGCCGATACCTGGAAGCTGGCCGTGTTGGCGGCGGCGGATGCCGGACCACAAGGCAATGGTCTGCGCCATGTATTCAATACCAATATAGGCTGGCACACCCTGCGGGTTACGATAGAAAAGTGTTTGTGGTTGGATCAGCAACTGCGCAACGGCATGCTGCTCACTAAAATCAAGCACGGCATCCAGCAGCAACATGGGCGCAGCATGCGGCAACAGTTCCGGCAGCGAATAATACTGTTGATTGATGAGTACAGACATCAGATCACACTATCCATAATCAGGCTGACATTGCTGCCACCAAAAGCGAACGAGTTGCTCATGGCAATACGGCGCGCACCGGGAAATATTTCAGAGCCAGTACACAACTGCAAAGCCGGCAGTGAAGTATCGTAATCGCCATCGCTGACATGGCGCGGCAAAAAACCGTCGGCATTGTGATGCGACAACAGCAACCAGCACAAGCCCGCTTCGATGGCACCGGCAGCGCCCAGTGTATGACCGGTGACAGGCTTGCTGGAACTGCACGGCAACTGTGAACCGAAAACGCGCGCCACCAGAGCGGCTTCCATCGCATCATTTTTCGGCGTGGCCGTGCCGTGCAGATTCAGGTAATGAATATCGACAGCAGACAATTGCGCATCGGCTAGCGCAGCGCGAATCGCCAACTCTGCGCCAACACCTTCAGGATCCGGCGCCGAAATATGAAACCCATCCGATGCCTCGCCTGTACCCAGCAGGCGCACCTGTGATGCTGTTGTTGATGTGGACATCGACGGCGCTGTGCGTGTCATCAAAAACAGTGCTGCGCCTTCGCCGATGTTGATGCCATCGCGCCCGGCAGCAAACGGCTGACAAAAACCTTGCGCAACGGACTCCAGTGCCGCGAAACCCTGCACCGTCATTTTGCAGAGGCTGTCGACGCCGCCGCACAACACCGCATCGCAAACACCGGCCTGCAACAGACGGCGCGCGCTGGCCAGTGCCTTGCCGCTGGAGGAGCAGGCAGTGGAAATGGTGTAGGCAACATTCTGCAAGCCCAGCACTTGCGCAAGACATTGCGCAGGATTGCCCATCTCCTGCTGCTGATACAAAAAATCTACTGACCACGTGCCGTCGGCTTGCCTTTGAGACAACGCCTGCTCGCCATTGCTGATGCCGCTGGTGCTGGAGCCGAGCACCACCGCAATGCGCGTTGTGCCGAACTCACGAATGCATGTATCGACCTGCTCGCGAATCTGCGCCAGCGCCGCCAGCAGCAACTGGTTGTTGCGGCTGCGAAACTGCAGTGGCAAGGTGTCGGTTGCCGGCAATGCAGCTTGCACGCTGCCCAGCACTACAGCGCGCTCCCGCAAAAAATCCTCACGCCACAACATGCCGGCGCGCGAACCCGCCAGCAAATGGCGCAGGATGACATCCGGCGCATCACCCAACGCGCATACCATGCCCAGCGCATGCAGCACAACCGGCTCGCTCACGGCAGCGCCTCGCGCGTGAGAGTTTCGATATCGAGGCAATAACCGCGCTCACGATGGCAGTAGATGGTTTTCTTGTCGCCATAACGAACCTCGACCACCGCCTTGCTGTTACGGTTGTACAGCGTGCGCACACGCGGTGGCTGCTGTACATCCTCCACCAGATTGTCTGCCGACAGCAAGCGCTGCACGTGCTGTACATCCAGTTCCGCAATCAGAAAATCTGCCAGCAGGAAACGCGCCTCGAATGGCGCCTCGAACAACGGCGATTGCCAACTCGTGATATTGCTGCCGTCAAATTGTGCGGTAAACAATCGTGTGCCGGTCGGCGACAAGCCTGCAATTACCAGTCCGTTCGCATCATTCTGGATCTGCAGCAACAGGTTCAGTACTTGTCCACGAAAACGTGCCTGCATCTTCTGTGATAATGCCACATGCTGCGGCGGCAGCTGTAAATCCAGTGTGGTGTAACGCCCCAGCGGCACACGCGTCGGTGGCGGCGACACTGCACACGCTGCCAACAGAATCGCAATTATCACAAGCATGGCAGTACGCATTGTCATTTTTGTACCTCTCGATGAGAAGGATGTTGTGCCAGCGGTGAAAACAACAACGCGCACACCATGCCAATCGATACCACCATGCCAAAACCGCTGATGGCTGCCGTCTTGCTCAGTGCAAGCAAACCGAAAGACAAGAGTGTCGTGAATGTGGACAACAGCACCGCTAGCATGGTGCTGTCGCGATGCGCACTGCTTTCCGCAAAAAAAATGCTGTAATCAATGCCTACACCCAACACCAGCAACAGGGCCAGCACATGAAACAGGTTGATCGCCACATCCAGATAACCGAGCAAACCGAGAGTCAGCCACGCCGCCAGTGCCGGCGCCAGCAATACCCGCCATGCGGCATGTACACCGTAGCGCCACAACAACAGCAGCGCAATAAAGGTATAGGCGCACAGCATCATCCAGCAGGCCTGTACCCGAAAATGCTGGAACAATGCAGAAATATCCTGCACGGGATTCATCCAGTGCACACCCGGCTGCTGAACCGCCAGCGCCTGCATCATCTCATCTGCAGCATCAGCACCAACAAATGCGGCGCTGATATAACCGCGTGCTGTTTGTGACAACTGGAAGCGCTGCAGTGAAACACCGAGAGGCGAGGCCTGCAAATCCTTCATTGTCAACCAATGCGCAGGTGGCTGCGCAAATTGCCCTGCCGTTTGCTGCACAACCGACGGCGCCAGCCCCACGGTCTGCGCCCATTGTGACGCAACACCTTGTTGCGTTACGTCCGATGGAATAAACAGTGAACGCAGCAAGCTGAAGTTTTCGCGCTGCCGCTGCTGCGAGGGCAGATAATGCGTGATGATGTCATGCGAGAGGTGCTGCTCCCCGAGCTGTGTGCTGAGCCATTCGCAACGTTCCAGCACCTGTTGTTCGGTTTCACCTTCGATCAGGAAAAAACGACCTGCCGGCCGAAAGCCTGTCAACGCCTGCACACGATTTTCCATGGCACTGATCTCGACATCAGGTGTTTGCAGCATGTGCACATCATCATTGGCATGCAGAGATAACACGCCGGGCAGCATCGCCACAGCCAACAACAGCAGCAATGCTTTTCTGCTGCGCGAATGGAACAGCGTTCGCAAACTTTCGTCGATGCGGGCGCTGCAGGCAAGCCAGCGCGCATCGGCAAACCGCGCCGGTTGCAGTACCTGCGGATACAAGCTCACCACAGTGAACCAGGCCATCAACAAGCCCGCGCTGGAAAAAACGGCAATCTGTCGCAACACCGGAAACGGCGCAAAACCGATAGCCGCGTAGGCAATGGCACTGGTAATCATCGCAAAGGTAATGCCGGGAAAAACCTGTTGCAGGCAATGCCGTGCACTGCCGCCATCGCGCGTGCTGGTTTTATAGTGTTCGGTGAGAAAATGCAGACTGTAGTCCATCGCCACACCGATCACCGTGCTGCCAAACACCAGTGTGATCAGATGAATCTCGCCATCCAGCCACAAGGTGCACACCAGACCCGCCGCTACACCTGCGCCCAGCGGCAGCAGCGACAGACCCAGCACGCGCGCACTGCGAAATACCAGCAACATCAGCGCAATCACGCCCAGCAATGAACCGTTGCCAATGGTACTGACTTCGTGTCGTGCGCTGCTCGCACCCCACACCGCGTGTTGCACGGCGCCCATCAACAGTATTTCGGTTTGCGGATAGCGCGTATGAGCTTGCGCCAACAGGTTTTCACGCCATGCCTGATAGCGCGGGTGAAAATTCATGTCGAACACATCGTGTGTGATGTCTACGGTCAACACACGGTACTGGCGGTCTGCGCCTGTCACGGTGAGCGAGCCGCCCACGGATTGCATACGCCCCTGCGCTGCCGGCAGCGCACGCAGGAAATGGTAGAAGTTCAACAGAGGATCGCCAGCCAGCAGGTCGGCATTGATGCCGGACAGCGGACTGTACAAATCCCGTGTCAGCATCTGTGTCAATGCCGCATTGTCACCACGTTGCAGCAGTGCGCGATAATTATCGCCAAGCAACTGCGTGCGGAAACGATAGTAAAGCGCTCCTGTCGCACGCGCATCTTCGCTGTTCACGCCCGTGAAAGGTTCTGAAAAAAAATCCTGCGCATGCATACTGTCTATCAACATGCGTGTCGCTGCTGCCGTATTGCCGGTATCCGGATCGCCAACCAGGATCATCAACTTGCGACTCATGAAATCGTTGCTGCGCTGCAGCGCCTGCAACTGCACGGGATCGTCGCGCAATGACGGCAGTAATTCCATGATGTTGTTGCGCACCGGAATGCCTGGCCAGACGTTGAATGTCATGCCCAGCAGTGCGGCCGCACAGATAACAGCCAGCAGGGCCAGCCATGCCGTATGCCATTGCCGTGTCGTCATGCCTTGCCGGAATCCGCGCATGTTTTCACGGCAGCGGCTGCAAACGGATGTGGGTGCTGTCGCCATTGCTCTCGGCAATAAAGACATCCTGCATGTGATTTTCGCTGCCATGCACAACAATGCTGCGCACCAGTTTCTGCAATTCGCTATTGCGCGGCACGATCTGCAACTGCCAATCTCCCATGATGCCCAAAGCACTCACGCTGGCAATCTGCTCTTGCGCAGACCACTGGCCACTGAACGTGGCGGCCATCGCCTCGTTGAGTGCGGCTGCGAGCGGATTGTTGCCGGTGGCGATATCGCGCGTGCCCTGTGCATCGGTTTCGCGAATGCGATCGCCTTCGATGTCATAACGTATCTGGTACGGTTGCTGGATCTGCCAGTGCACGGCATCGTTGCCATTGACTGTCAGCTCACCCTCGGTGATCAGGGGCTTGTTGAGCACGGCCAGTTTTTTTTCCTGCACGAAATGAAAATGTTTGACCGGCTGGCTGGCCAGCGCTTGCAACACCTGTGCGCGCAAGCCGTCGTCGGCACAAACAGATCCGGCACAAGCCGACACGGTCATGATGGCAGCAAGACATGCCGGCTTCACGAATGACTCCCGTACAGACACCAGTGGCGCTCGCGTATGGCTTGCACCGTATTGCGCAATTCCGCTTCCAGTGGCCTGTCCTGCTCTACCAACACGAAATCGTTGCTCAACGCTTTCAGCATGGTTTGCAATGCTGGTGACAATTGCGAAGCCTGCCATTCCCCCGCACGCTCGCGCAGCAACAAGCCTTGCGTGGCTGACAGCAGACAGGCTGCACTCACCTGTTCCGTCAATTCCAGCGCACGCAGACAATCACGCGCTGCGATGGTACCCATGCTCACCTTGTCCTGATTGTGGCATTCGGTGGAACGTGAAAACACACTCGCCGGCATACTCAACTTCAATACTTCTGCCGTGTTGGCCGACACCAGAATCTGCACGGCCTTGAAACCGTGATTGATGGCGCGCGTGGCATCATCCGCTCCACTCAGATTGGCCGGCAGGCCATGATTAAAACGCGCATCCACCAGTGTCGCGAGTTGCCGGTCGAGCAAATCGGCAATATTGGCCAGACAACTTTTCATGCTGTCCATGACAAAGGCAATGTGACCACCGTAAAAATGACCGCCGTGTAAAACCACTTCGCGCTCAGCGTCGATGATCGGGTTGTCATTGGCGCTGTTGAGTTCGTTTTCAATCATCTGCCGGAACAGCGGCAGCGCATCCGCGAGCACACCCAGCACGTGCGGTGCACAGCGCAGGGAGTAACGATCCTGCAAGCGCCGGCTGTTGCGCGGGTGTTCACGATAATCGAGATCGTCGCGAATCCAGCGCGCCACCTGCTGCTGGCCGGTGTGTGGTTTTACCTCGAACAACCATTCGTCAAAATGCGAGGCATTGCCTTGCGTGGCAACCGACACCATGGCGGTGATACGCGCCGCGAGTTGCAACAGATAATCGGCGCGATGCAAGGCGAGGCAAGCCATCGCCGTCATCACCGCCGTGCCGTTCATGATCGCCAGACCTTCCTTGGGCCGCAAGGTCAGTGCCGCGATATCGAGTTCGGCAAACACTTCTGCGGTCTTGCGCACATTGCCGTTGTAAATCACTTCGCGCTCACCCATCAACACGGCGGCAAGATAAGACAGCGGCGTCAGATCACCACTGGCACCCACCGAGCCTTCAGCGGGAAT
The DNA here is from genome assembly GCA_964509075.1 of uncultured Pseudomonadales bacterium. Taxonomy (GTDB): domain Bacteria; phylum Pseudomonadota; class Gammaproteobacteria; order Pseudomonadales; family UBA7239; genus UBA7239. Next base: position 102,807 of record CAZDWC010000007.1, read on the forward strand.
CAGCGGCGCAATGCGATGTTGCAACAAATTGACCAGCGCTTGCAGCAACGCATAACGCACGCCGGAAACACCACGACACAGCGAGGCCAGACGCACGGCAATTACGGCCAGTGCTGTTTCGGCATCCAGATGCTGACCCAGGCCACAGCCGTGAAACTGTGTCAGTTGGCGCGGCAACTGCGCGACAAGTTCCGGTGGGATGCTCACTGTGCAGGAGTCGCCAAAACCGGTGGTGACACCGTAAATCACACCGTCTTCGGCCAGCAGTTTTTGCAGGAATGCCGGCCCGCGCTCAATACGCGCGACAAAGCCCGGCTCGGCAGACAACACCGGTCGCGCGCGGCCCTGCGCCAATGCGGCAATGTCCGCATAAGTCAGCGGCGTGCCATCGAAAACGATGTCGGGAAGTTCAGTGAGCATCGACATCCGCCCAGTAATCAAAAAAGTTGAACCATTGTAAGGGGTAACGCAGCACCATGCTTTCCAGTTTGGCCACGTAACGCTGTTGCGCAGCCAGCAAGCTTGCGTCGCGTTCGCGCCGAGGTGCTTTCAGGCTTTGCGAAAACAGTTCCACTTCCACGCGATAGCCGCCGCGCTCGCGCAGGCAGAACAAGGTGTAGACCGGGCACTCCAGCAACGCGGCGAGAATGAATGGCCCCTGCGCAAATGCAGCCGGACGCCCGAGAAAAGGCAGCACCACAGTGCGCGCACGACCGGAAACCGGTGTGCGATCACAGGCGATGACCACCCATTCACCGTGTGCGATTTTTTCGCGCAACAAGATGGCGGTCTCCACGCCGACGTCTTCCACTTGCAGGAACCGGCACTGCTGGCGCGTACCGGCGCTGGCCAGCAGATCATTCAACTGTTGCGCGTGGCGTGTATGTACCAGCACATTGAGAAACACATTCGGCAGTCCTTCGGCGAGCAGGGAAGCAATTTCCGCATTGCCCAGATGTGAACAGAACAGCACCGCACCGCGCCCGCTCTGTGACTGGGCGACAAACACCTCGCTGGCGGTGCAATCAAACTGCTCGCGACGCAAATCTCCGAACCAGCAGCCGAAACGATCCAGCACACAGATGGCAAGATTGCAGAACTGGCGTGCGCTGTTGGCCAAACTCGGCTTTGGTGAGCGACCGCCACTCCAGGCGTACAAGGTTTGCAGGTAATTGCGCGAGGCCGCACGCGCGGCGCGTCCGGTCAGGAAAAAATAGGCCGTGGCGCCATAGGCAATCACCAGCCCTAAAGGGCGGCCGCATTTCCTGTACAGCGCAACGCTCCGTGACAACCAGAAATGACTGCCGCGCTCGCGCGTCTGCGACCAGTGCGCATCGCCACCACCGGTCAGTTTGCGCCACAGGCGCAGCGGCAATTGCAGCAGTAACATGGATAAAAACAGACGCGCATGCAAGGCGCTGATGCGCAGGTTGTCGCGCCACAACTGAAAATGTGAACTGCCGTCTGCCGGATAGCGCACCCGCGTCGGCGTGTTGACGACCGTCACGCCTCGCCAATACAGCTTCACAATAATGTCGATATCAAAATCCATTCGATTGCCAATGGATTGCGCATCGAGCAGCGCCATCGTTTCGCGCAACGGATAAACGCGAAAGCCGCACATGGAATCTTTCACTGCAGTGAACGACAGCGTTTCCAGCCACACCCAGAAATGCGTGATGTAGCGTGCATATTTTCGCGAAGACGGCAGCGACGCATCGTACTGCGGATAACCGGCAATCAACGCCTGTGGCTGTGCCGCCGACAATTGCAGGAAGTGGGGAATGTCATCCAGCTGGTGCTGGTCATCGGCATCGATTTGCAGCGCGTGGCTGTAGCCTTGCCCGAATGCTGCGCGCAAACCGGTCTTGACCGCTGCGCCTTTGCCGCCATTGCTCGCGCGATGAATGGCGATCACTTCTGCATGTTGCGCGGCGAGACTGTCGATCACCGCGCCGGTTTGATCGGTGCTGCCGTCATTGACCAGTATGCACGGCAAGCCCAGCGCGACGATATGCGCCACTTTCTGCGGCAACGCCCGGTGATGATTGTAGGCCGGTATCACCACGCAGGGTTTGAACACAGGGATGGCTGCTGGCTCGCTCATGCCGTCGGCTCCAGCACCAGTCGCCCGCTGGAAAAGACCTGCTCATCCTGTCGGTATTCAAAATACGCCTTGTGTTTTTCGGCATCCCATCGCAAATGCAGTTGGCACTGTTGCTGCGGCAGCAACAACTGCTGGAACTTCACCACTTCCAGGTCGCGTACAGGCAGCTGGCATGCCAGGCATTCGCGCAGATAGTGTTCTGCCCAGTGCAGTTGCACCACGCCGGGCACAACGGGTTGTTGCGGGAAATGGCCCTGCAGGTAATACAAGCTCGGCGGAATCTGCAGCGTCAACACTGCAATATTGTCTGCGCACTGCCGCGCAAGAATTTCCGGCAACAGCACAGGCTCTGCCTCCGCTGCAAACAGTGCGCGCAGCGCCTGGGCTTGCGTTTTACCCATGTCGTTTTGCGGCAACTCACGGACAAAACGCCACTTGCGCGGCAACAGCAGTGGCTCGAAATACTGTGCCAGTTCGCTGCGCAATATCGCCACCAGTGCCAGCTTGCCATCGCGAGCATGTCGCGCCTCACCTTCCGCGCTCAGCACCAGCACTGCCGCCATGCCATCGCGCGCACCGTGCAATACCAGGGCGCGCGCCTGCGTCACCAGCGAGCTGCGCTGCAATTGTTTTTCGATTTCATCCAGCGATACGCGTTTCTCTTCGATTTTCACCACGCGATCGCGACGGCCCAGCAGGTGCAAGCGGCCGTCTGCCTGTATCACGCCGCTGTCATCCAGCGGCTGTGGCTGCTGCAAGTACGGCGAATGCAGCAGTAGATGATCGTCAACAGCTTCGACGCGCATGCCCGGTAACAACTGCCACAACGCCGATGCCGCACTGCCATCCTGTTCGCGCCAGGCAAAGCCGCCGGTTTCCGTGCTGCCGAGAATTTCTGTCACCGGTTTTTGCAGTGTCTTTTGCAATGCCAGTGCAGACTCTGCCGGCAGTGGACCACCCGATGAAAAAACCGCTGCCAGTTTTTGCTGCAAGACCGAAAGATCTACCAGTGCCGGCGCGCGCTTCAACAAGGCAGGGCTGCTGACGATGGCGACGCGCGACCAGTGCGCAGCGTGCTCCAGCAACTGCTCCGGAAAACTGCATTGCATCGCCACACTGACGCGCCCGGTTAATAGTGGCCACAGACTGCGAAACAGAAAACCGTAAAGATGCTGGTGACTCACACTGCCGATCACTGCAGCATGTTCCAGTTGCGCCCCCCAACATTGCTCCAGCACTTGCACTTCAGCCATCAGACTCGCCAGTGTTTTTGCAATACCTTTGGGGCTGCCAGTGCTGCCCGAGGTAAAAAACACCAGCGGTGTTTGCAGGAAAGACTGCACAGTGACGGATACGGCGTGCGCTGATTCGCTGGATGCCAGCCATGCGACATCTGTCCATGCGACATCGGCATCCTGCAACAGCAGGTCGTACTCTGTTGCCATCGCAGCTAAAAATCCCGGCTGTCTATTGGGCAGTATGATCGGTTGCCTGCCTGCAAGCAGCGCCGCCCACAACAAGGCGGTGAAGTTGGCGCAATCCTCACAGAAAATGGCGATGCGTGCGGCACTCGCTGGCAAGCGTTGCTGAATGCGATGGATGGTCGCGTGCAAATCCGCCACCGACAGCATGCGCTCGCCCTGCTGTGCAAACAGAACGCTTGCGTCCGGAAACACCTTCCCTGCCGAAGCCATCGTTATCATGCTGTAGGTCTGCTGTGGCGCCGCCACAACAGCTCCAGCAAAAAGAATGCGGCAATCAAAACATAACTCAGCAGGCCGTTGTAAAGCGCCCATTGCGCGTAAGTGCAATACAACGCGGTATAGAGTGCCGCCGCACCGTTAGCGACAAAGAACACACACCAGGCCTGGGTGACGCGCCGCGTGTAACGTACACCGGCGGGCGGCAGATCCGGTTCGTGCAGTCGTGCGATTTTTTCCACCGCACTTTGCTGCGCAAACAGGCTGGCAAAAAATATCAGCAGCATGCTCGCATTCATCAACACCGGATAGAACAGCAGGAAATCTGCGCGATTGAAATACAGGGTTGGCACAATGATGATGAGTGCGGCCAACAACATCCACAGCACATTGCGTTTAGCGTTTTGCGGCGCCAGCAGCCAGCGCAAACCCAGCAACAACAGCAGCAGCAAGGCGAGAGGACGTGCCGCTTGCTGCTGCAACCCCATCCACACCAGAAAGGGATAGGCCAGCAGTGCAAGGACGGCCAGCGCTGTCGCCCATTTTTTCACAGTGGTTTTTTTTTCACAGGAGCACGCCTCAGTGCGCGGCGAGTTTTTCCACGGCGCTGACAATGTCATCCACCGTGCGCACGGTTTTGAAATCCTCCGGCTTCACTTTTTCGCCGGTGAGATCCTGCAGGCGTATCACCAGGTCAATCGCATCAATGCTGTCGAGATCCAGATCCTGGTACAGGTGTGCTTCGGGCACAACAGCAGCAGCGTCCACCTCGAACAACTCCACGAGTGCGGTGCGGATTTCTTCAAATATTTTTTCGCGTGTCAGCATACTGCCTGTGATCTCGTATTCAGCGCCTGTGTCATGAAGAGATAGGCTGTTGTGACTGGATAAAGCGTGCCAGCGCTGCCACCGAGCGGAAGTGCTCCTTGGTCGCTGTGTCATTGGCATCCAGCTTTACGCCAAATTGCTTGTGTATCGCGATGCCCAGTTCCAGAGCATCAATGGAATCCAGACCGAGGCCATCACCAAACAGCGGCAATTCTGCCTGGATGTCATCGGCGGTGATGTCTTCCAGATCAAGGCAGTCGATGATCATCTGTTTGATCTGTTGTTCCAGATCCTGTTGTTCCAGATGTTGTGGGTCCAGATTTTGCAAAACCGAATCTCCGCTGTTTTCAATGGCTAGCGTTTCAATGGCCGCCGTTTTCAATGTGCGTACCGAGTACCTGCTGGTAAAGCGCCAGCCAATGGGCGCTCAGGTGACGGGCGGCAACGGCGGGTTCGCGACCATCGTCACCCCCCGGCTGCACATCGCCAGCCCAAACCCGCAGCTCGACCGGGCCGGGGCGCGGGATTTTATACCACTTGTCGCCCTTGCCGAGACCGCTGCCGCGATACTGGATAAAAACCGGCAGCACCGGGGCGCGGCTGCGCACCGCGATCTGGGCTGCACCACGCTGGAAGTGCAGTGGCTGGCCGGGGCGGCTGCGCGTGCCCTCCGGAAACACCAGCAGGGCGTTACCCGCCTGCAGGCGTTGCGTGCACTGCTCCAGCAGCTGTGCAGGATTGTCATTGCTGATATAGCCGACCGCACGCACCACGCCACGAATAAACGGATTGCGCCACAGGGCCGCCTTGACGATGCAGTCCAGTGCCGGGAACAACGAGATCAGCACCACCACGTCTATCAACGTGGGATGATTGGCGATCACCAGCACGCCAGCGATTTCACGCAGGCGTTCGCGGCCATCCACCTGCAAGCGCAAGATGCCCGTGACACACATCAGCCAGACAAAAAAACGGAAGCTGTGATGGACTGCACCCTGCAGGCGACGCTGGCGTCGCTGCGGATCGTGGCAGCACAGGCTGATCACCGGCAACACCAGCAGGGCCAGCAACAGGGAGCCGAGGCCGAAGGCAGTGAAGCACAAGGCCGTGGCTGCAATCCGCCAGTAATAATGCAGGCTGCTCACGCCGGCTCCAGCGTCCACTGCCAGCCGCGCATGCGGGTTGTGCCGCTGGCCGCGCACAGCAGCCGGGCCAACTGCATGCCCTGCGGCAGCGAGTCGTCTGCACTGCCGTCACCTGTACGCTGCAAAGCGAGCTGCGGATGCCCCGCCTGCGCACGCCCCAGCAGCAGGGCCAGCGCGAACGGCCATTCCGCTTCATCTATAAAAGGCGCATACAGCGCCGGCACTGGCTCGTCGGCCAGCACCAGCAACGCCTCGGCGGCACTGGCCTGCAGTTGGGCATGGCATTCGACAAAGGCCATACCCAGCGTATCTGGGCCTGCACTCACGGTGGTTGATGGTGAGCGATCCTGTTGCTGGATGCCGTAGAGGCCGGCGGCACTGTTGTGCACGGAGACGCTGAAATCCGCCGGCGACACCGGCTCGCCCAGCGTCACCGCCTGCAGAATGCCAAAACTGCGCGCCAGTTCGCCGTGGCGACTGGCAAATACTGTCGGCACGGCTCGCGCAGGCCCGCGAGCATCCTCGGCCGCCTGCATGGCCATGCGCGTCACGCGGCTCATGCGCCGGCGAGCCATGGCAGGCACGAATGCCAGTGCGGGCTGCCCGTCGGATTCCGGCAGTGCGCGATCGCCGCGCGCCCAGGCCTGCCAATCGGCACGACACTCCAGCCCTGGCGCCCAGGCCGACCAGTTCAGCAGGGACAGCGAGAGATTCACGGCCGTGGCGGCGAGCGCGGCCGCTCAGCGCAGCTGGATCTTGCCACCGGGGCCGGGCATGCCACCCAGGCCACCGGCACCGCCCGGCACCATGATCGACGACGCCTGCTGCCGCTGCATTTCCTTCAGTTCGGCAATGGTGTCTTCCAGGCCTTTGTCAGCCGCTGCGCCAAATGCCGCCACCGCTTCTGCCAGCGTGCTCGCCGCAATCTCGAAATGCACCGGCAGCACACCCATCGGCGTCATCACCTGCGTCTGGCCCTGGAACAGGGTCGGCCGCGTATCGTCGGCGCTGCCGTCAGGCTTGATCGGATACAAACAGCGGATGCTGCCGGCACGGCCGTCGGAAACACTCTCTTCACGAAACAGCTGGCTGGCATCAAGACTGAAATCCGGCTTCTGGGGGGATGAACTCATGGCGTCACTCGCAAGATAAAAAACGTTAAACGGGATCGGTGTGGATCAACACATCGGCATGCGGGAATTTGTCTTTTATCGCCTGCTCGATTTCTTCCGTGATCGCATGTGCCTGCAACAGCGACATGTGCTTGTCGATCTCGATATGCATTTGCACAAACATCACATGCCCGGCTTCGCGCGTGCGCAACTGGTGATGCCCGCGCACATCCGGATTCTCGGCAACAATATTGTCAATTTCCTTCCAGACATCCGGCCCGACTTCCTGATCAAGCAGCAGGCGCAGCGAACGCGCACCAATCTGCCAGGCACTGTGCACAATGAATGCGGCAATGATAATGCCGAGACCGGCATCCACATTGCGAAAGCCCCACTGCGCGAACAGCAAGGCCACAATGACGCTGGCATTGGCGAGAATGTCACTGACATAGTGCAGCGAATCGGCCTCGACGGCGGTTGACCGCGTTTTTTTCACTACATGTTTTTGCAAGCCCACCAGCGCCAGCGTCAGCAGCAGGGAAATGCTCATGACGATCAGACCGGTGCCGGTATGCGTCACCTCATGTGGATTGATGATCTTGTCGATGGCGTGCAGGAACAAAAACGCTGCGGAACCCGCAATGAATGCCGCCTGGATCAAACCGGCAATCGGCTCCGCCTTGCCATGCCCGAAGCGGTGATCTTCATCCGCCGGCGCCATGGCGTAGCGGATGGCAAAAAAATTGATGATCGACACCAGGCTGTCCATGGTCGAATCAATCAGCGAGGCGAGCAAACTCACCGAGCCGCTCAACATCCACGCGCCAAACTTCAGCACGATCAACAGCAAGGCCACCAGCACCGACGCGACACTGGCAATCCTCAGCAAGCGCTGGTGCTCTGTGCTGACGGTGACCGTTGTGCCGTGCTGGTGTGTGGTTGGCATATTTTATTTCCCGCGCGCATCCAGCCGCGCCACCGCGCGCTCAGCCGCAGCTTTCACTTGCGCCGGCGCAGTCCCACCGATGTGGTTGCGTGCATTGACGGAGCCCTCCAGCGTCAGCACGGCAAACACGTCATCTTCGATCATATTGCCGAAAGATTGCAGTTCGGTGAGTGTCATCTGTGCCAGATCCTTGCCGGTTGCCACGCCGTGGCCAACCGCCTTGCCGACAATTTCATGTGCATCGCGAAACGCCACGCCCTTGCGCACCAGATAATCCGCGAGATCGGTGGCTGTGGCGAAACCACGGCGCGCGGCTTCGTACATCACTTCGCGCTTGGGTTCGATGGCGGGAATCATGTCGGCAAATGCGCGCAGGCAATCTTTCACCGTGTCAATCGCATCAAACAAAGGTTCCTTGTCTTCCTGATTGTCTTTGTTGTAGGCCAGCGGCTGGCCTTTCATCAAGGTAAGCAATGCAATCAGGTGACCATTCAAGCGGCCACTTTTGCCGCGTACCAGTTCCGGCACGTCCGGATTTTTTTTCTGCGGCATGATCGAAGAGCCGGTGCAGAAACGATCCGGCAATTGCACGAAGTTGAATTGTGCCGATGTCCACAGCACCAGCTCTTCACTCATGCGCGACAAATGCGTGCCAATCAGCGCGGCAGCGGAACAGAACTCAATCGCAAAATCGCGATCACTCACCGAGTCGAGTGAGTTTTCCGTCGGGCGATCAAAACCGAGCAGGGATGCCGTGAGGTGACGGTCGATCGGATACGTGGTGCCCGCCAGTGCTGCAGCGCCGAGTGGTGATTGGTTCAAACGCGCGCGACAATCCTGCAGGCGCGAAAAGTCGCGCTCCAGCATTTCATTCCAGGCCAGCAGGTGATGGCCGAAAGTAATCGGCTGTGCAGTCTGCAGATGCGTGAAGCCGGGCATGATGGTCGCGTGTTCGCGCGCGGCGAGTGTCACCATGCCGCGCTGCAGGCGTGTCAGCTCACAAAGAATCGCATCGATTTCATCGCGCAAGTACAAGCGCACATCGGTAGCCACCTGATCATTGCGCGAGCGGCCGGTGTGCAGCTTCTTGCCGGCGATGCCGATGGCATCGGTGAGTCGCGCCTCGATATTCATGTGCACGTCTTCAAGGCTGATCGACCAGTTGAACTCGCCGCGTTCGATCTGCGCCTGAATGTCGGAGAGGCCTTTTTCTATCGCGGCAAAATCCACGTCTGTCAGTATGCCGGCCTTGTGCAACATCTGTGCGTGCGCCAGCGAACCGCGAATGTCCTGCCGGTAGAGGCGCTGGTCAAAGACCACTGAGGCGGTAAAACGCTCCACAAAGGCATCTGTCGCTTCACTGAAGCGGCCGCCCCACGGTTTAATCGTGCTATCGTCGGTGGCGGGCTGTGCTTTGCTCTTGTCGCTCATGCGAGAATCCAGCTGGCAGTTCGGGAAAGGGAGCGATTATACCAGCATGTCTTCACCAGTCAGGGCCAAGCCTGCCGCGGCCGCCACGCCGGCAGCACATTTCTACCTGCCCGATCTCTGCCATATGCAGGCGCAACTGCCGCTGATTCTGGTGGGCGAATTGCTGGCGCTGGCCTTTACTCTGGTGGTGAGCCAGTTGCCGCGCTTCAACTGGCCGGTGTTTTCCCTGTTGTCGACCGAAATCCTGTGGATTGTGCTATGCAGCTCGGCCGTGCTGTGCCGCCTGCGCGCGCGACTGTTGCGCGTCAGTGCCGCGCAGGGCGTGTCACTGTGTTATGCCGCGCTGCTGCTGATCATCGCCGTCATTGCCACCGGCGGCCAGTTGCTGCTCGGCCAGCTGGGGCCCAACTGGCAGAACAGCGCCTGGACTGTGGTGCAACACATCGCCGTCGGCGGCATTATTGCCGGATTGGCGCTGCGCTATTTTTACCTGCAGCAACAGTTGCACCTGCAGCAGCAGAGCCAGATGCAGACACAGATGCAGGCGCGTTTCCAGGCGCTGCAATCACGCATTCGCCCGCATTTCCTGTTCAACAGCATGAACATTATTGCCAGCCTGATCGACAGCGATCCGGAAACGGCTGAACAAGTGGTGGAAGACATGAGTGCGCTGTTCCGCGCCAGCCTTTCCGATGCCGAGGATCTGGTACCACTGGCGCAGGAGCTGGCGCTGTGCGAGCGCTACATCCACATCGAGCAGTTGCGACTCGGCGAGCGCCTGCAGGTGCAGTGGCAGAAAAGCCTGCACAGCGAACAACACCCGGTGCCTTCGCTGTGCCTGCAGCCGCTGCTGGAAAATGCCATCTACCACGGCATCCAGCCACTGGTGGAAGGCGGCACCATTGTCATTGCCCTGCAGGATGACAACCAGCGCCTGCACTTGCGCATCAGCAACCCTTACGCCAGCGACACCGCCAACATCAATCGCCACAAAACCGGCAACGGCATGGCACTGGACAATCTTGAACAGCGCTTGCGTGCACGCTATGGTGAGTCTGTCGTGTTTAACGTCGCGCGTGAGCACGGGCAGTTCGAGGTGATGTTCAGTTTTCCACTCGCCACACCATCCCCGCAGGGAGATGCATCATGAAAGTTCTTGTTGTCGACGATGAAAAACTGGCGCGCGATCGCCTGTCTCGCCTGCTGGAAAAAATTGACGGCCACAGCGTGGTCGGCGAAGCCGCCGATGGTCGCAGCGCCATACAACAGGTTGAAAAACTGCACCCGGATGTCGTGCTGCTGGACATTCGCATGCCGGGCATGGACGGCCTGGAAACCGCACGCCACCTGATGAACCTGGAAAATCCGCCGGCCATTATTTTCTGCACCGCTTATGGCGAACATGCACTGGAGGCCTTCCAGACACACGCTGTCGGTTACCTGTTGAAACCGGTAAAAACCGAGCAACTGGCGGACGCGCTGGCAGCGGCCGCCAAACTCAATCGCGCGCAGTTGCAACAGATTGCCACTGCACCCGCTGCCAGCGACTCAGCAGTAGCTGAAAAGAAAGTGGCGCGACAACACATCAGTGCGCGCACACGCCACGGCCTGGAACTGGTGCCCATCAACGATGTGCGCTGTTTCCTCGCCGACCACAAATATGTCACGGTTTATCACACCAAAGGCGAACTGCTGATAGACGACACCCTGAAGGATCTGGAAGACGAGTTTGGCGAGCGTTTCGTGCGCGTGCATCGCAACGCACTGATCTCGTTGCCACACGTGGAAGGCATGGAAAAAAGTGCGTCCGGCTATTACTGCCTGCGCCTGCAAGGCTCCAGCATGAAACCGATAATCAGCCGGCGCCATGTCACGGAATTGCGCAAGCAACTGCAGAGCATCTGAAGACGCTCAACGCAGGGCTATGCCGGTAGCACCAGGCGCTGACGACTGGCAAAGTGCCGCAACTCGCCATTGAGCGGATCAACAAATTGCAGCTCTGCCGCCAGCAGTTGCAGTGGCGCCGAAAAATCATCCGCAGTGCTCGGCAACGCATCGGGATACAAACGATCATTGACGATAGGCGCACCCAACGCCGCCATCGTAACGCGCAGCTGATGCTTGCGTCCGGTAACCGGCAACAGGCGATAATGTGCATGCGTGTCGTTATTGGCAATCAATTCGATGCGCGTCTCGCAATTGCTTGCGCCTTCCACTTGTCGCGAACGGAAAAACAGTGTGTCTTCCTCGATCCGATTCCGGTATTGCAGGGGCAATGACAATCCCGCGAGCCGTGGCGCAATGGCTTCATAGCACTTATGAATGTTGCGCGTTCTGAACAGTGATTGATAAGCATCCCGCGTGTGTGGATTGTGCGTGAACAGCACCAGCCCCGCGGTGTCGCGGTCGATGCGATGTGCTGGCGCAATGTCTTCCAGTGCCAACTGTTTTTTCAAACGCACCAGCAGCGTTTGCTGCAGGAAACGCCCGGAAGGTACAACCGGCAGGAAATGCGGCTTGTCGGCAATCAGGATGTTTTCATCCTGATACAGGATACAAGCCTCGAATGGGATTTCCGTTTCGCACGCAATCTCGCGGTAATAAAAAACGGTATCGCCCGTATGACACATGTCATCGGCAGTCAGCGCATTGCCGTTCGCCCCCAGCACCAGATCTCGCGCGAGTCGCGACTGCCATGTTGCTTCACTGATGTCAGGAAAATGCTCGCACAGGAATGCCAGCAGTGACGGCCACTGCCCGACCGGCACCTGCACGCGACTGGCGCTGACACCATCTCGCATGGGCGGTCGCACGTTCATGTCTGCTGATCGCCATCGCGCTTCTGCAACTGCGCCAATGCGTTCTTGCTTTCAATCCAGCGTGACATGTAGTGCGTGCTCTTGTGCAGGTGGTGCCGCAACATGCTGCCGGTAAAATTCCGGCGCCGATGCGTCTCCAGGTTTGCAGTGATTTCATGCAGCTGTTGCATCAGTTGCGTGCCGATCGCATCCCCGTCAAAACGCTTGCGCAGGATAGCCAAACCATTTTTTTGCGACTGCTGCCAGAACGTTTCATTCTCGTGCAACCGCACCGCAGCATCGGCAAACGCCTGCGCGTCATTGGCGATGCTGCCGCTCCACGGCAATTCGCCGTGCATCGCCTCTGCGCCGATGGTGGTAGTCACGCTGGGTGTGCCACACAGCATTGCCTCTGCCAGCTTGCCTTTTATGCCCGCACCGAATCGCAACGGCGCCAGACACACGCGCACACGGGAAACCACGGCATGTGCATCCTCTGCCCAGCCGCAAACATGAAAACCTTGCGCAGGTTTATGCAGCGTGCGAATACGCTCTGGCAAGTGCGCTCCGTAGTTGAAAACCTGTGCCTCCGGTAATTGCTCGCGAATCAATGGCCAGATGTGTTCGCGCAGATACAGCACGGCATCCAGATTCGGTGCATGCAGAAAGGTGCCAATGGTGATGAAATGCTGTCGCGCACTAAAATCCAGTCGTTGCGAAGTGTCAGGCAAGGGCAAAAGAAACGGACAATGAAACAGAATGTGCCCTGGTACCTGAAAACTCTCCGTCAACAGTTTGATTTCCATATCAGAAATCATCAGCGACAAATCACAGCGGTAAATGCTTGCCACTTCACGCAAGGCAATATCGCTTTCCTGCATTGCCTGCAGCAAGCGCGTCCCGTCTTCAGGCAAACACAGAGCGGGCGTTTTTTTTTCTTTCAAAATCTGTTGGCGCACCTGACGCAGGCTGTGCAGATCCTGGCTGACCAGAACGCGCAAGGTATGTGGGCAGGCCTGCTCCACACGCCAGCCAAATTGTTCCTCGATCATGAAGCGATCAAACAGCACCACCTGCGGCTGCAATTCGGCGAGCCAGATGTCAAAGCTGCTGCAGTTCATGGCGATTGTTTGCTCGCACACCCCCAGCGCCTGCAAATCCGCCGACTGCGGGCCGCGCGCAGCCGTGCTGGCAAATATCACCGTTCGGCCTTGCGCCAGAAACAGCTCAACCAGCTGCAACAGATAGCTGCCGGCTGCTGTGGAGCGCGGTTCGGGCCAGACTGAGCCGATGAAGAGGATGGGGCGTTGGACAGGCATGGCAGTCATTTGCCAATACAAAAACTGCTGAAAATGCGCCCCAGCAGTTCATCGCTGCTGAACTGGCCGGTAATTTCGCCAAGGTACTGTTGGGCCATTTTCAAATCTTCGGCGAGCAACTCACCGGCGCCGCTGTGTTGAAAGTTTTCACCGGCTTTATGCAAAAGCGTCTGTGAGCGTGCAAGTGCATCAACATGGCGTGTGCGTGCGCTGAATACACCTTCGCCGCTGTTATCCATGCCAGCAATTTTTATCAGCGCGCTTTTCAATTCAGCAAGACCACTACCGGCTTTTGCCGATACCCGCGCAATAGCATCGTCCGCACCTGCAGTAAATCCGCTCGCATCAATCTTGTTCTGCACGACGAGTGTACGAACGGCTGGGCGCGCGTGCTGTGTAATGTCGCGCCACAGTTTATCGGGATCGGTTTCGGTAGTTTGACTGCTATCAGTCAACAACAAAACCAGATCCGCCTGTTCGATTTCCACCCAGGCACGGCGTATGCCTTCCTGCTCTACCGGGTCATCGCTGTCGCGCAAACCGGCCGTGTCAATGATGTGCAGGGGCATGCCATCCAGTGTGATCTGCTCACGCAGGACATCGCGCGTGGTGCCGGCAATATCCGTGACAATCGCCGCTTCGCGCTCGGCCAGCGCATTGAGCAGGCTGGATTTTCCTGCGTTGGGCTTGCCGGCAATCACCACCCGCAAACCATCGCGCAACAGGGCGCCCTGCTGCGCATTGCGCAACAGCGCATCGAGGTCGGCAAGGATTTTTTCCAGCATGGCGGTCACTTTTCCATCAGCAAGGAAATCGATTTCTTCTTCCGGGAAATCAATCGCTGCTTCCACATACATGCGCAGATGGATCAACTGTTCCAATAGTTCATGCACAGCCAGTGAAAAACCGCCTTGCAGGGATTGCAGTGCGCTGCGCGCAGCTTGCGTGGAAGTGGCGTCGATGAGATCGGCAATTGCCTCGGCTTGCGCGAGATCCAGCTTGTCATTGAGAAAAGCCCTTTCGGAAAATTCTCCGGGCCTTGCCTGCCGTGCGCCGGCATGCAGACAGGCCGCAAGCAACAACTGCATCACCACCGGGCCGCCATGGCCATGCAGTTCCACCACATCTTCACCGGTGAATGAAGCTGGCGCGGAAAAATACAGTGCAATGCCCTGATCAATCGCATTGCCGTTATCGACGAAATTGCAAAACACAGCCTGGCGCACAGGCAATGGTTTGCCACAAACGTGCGCAGCAATTGGCAGTGCTTGCCGGCCCGAGATGCGCACAATGCCCACGCCTCCTTTTCCCGGTGCGGTGGCGATGGCGGCAATGGTGTCTTGATCCAGTGTGTTCATTTAAAGCATCAAAAGTAAGATCGCGGAAACTGTACACCATATGAAGATGTCAGATGCAATGACTTGCAGGGTTGAACCCCGGCAGCAGACAATAGCCGGATGCAAACAGCTTCAGCGGCATGAAAACAACATGAAAGTCACATCCTCTTCCCGCTGTGTACTGGTTACCGGCAGCAGTCGCGGTATTGGTCGCGCCATTGTGCTGGCGTTGGCGCAGGCCGGATTCGATATTGTTCTGCATTGCCGTAGCCGGTTGGAAGACTTGCAGGCGGTGCGCGACGAGATTTGTGCGCTCGGCCGCGAGGTGCGCTGCCTGCAGTTTGATGTGGCAGATCGCGAGCAGACACAGGCGGTGTTGCTGGCGGATATTGAACAGCACGGCGCGTATTACGGTGTGGTCTGTAACGCGGGTGTGGCGCGGGACAACGCTTTCCCGGCCATCAGCGGCGACGACTGGGATGCGGTGATCCATACCAACCTCGACAGTTTCTACAACGTGCTTAATCCGCTGATCATGCCGATGATTCGCACACGGCGCGGCGGGCGCATCGTCACCCTGTCATCGCTGGCCGGCGTCATGGGCAATCGCGGGCAGGTCAATTACAGCGCCTCCAAGGCCGGCATCATCGGTGCCAGCAAGGCGCTGGCGGTGGAGTTGGCCAAGCGCAACATCACCGTGAATTGCGTGGCGCCGGGGCTGATCGACACCGAAATGACCGACGCAGAGGCGCTGGATCCGTTGGCGCGCGAGGAGGCGTTGAAGTTGATCCCGGCCCAGCGCATGGGTAAACCGGAAGAAGTGGCGAGCCTGGTGGCCTATCTGTTCTCGGACGCGGCGGCCTACATCACTCGCCAGGTGATCTCGGTGAATGGCGGGATGGCGGGATGAGCGTAGCGGCTTCTGCAAAGCGCGTGGTGGTGACCGGCATGGGCGCCATCACACCCATCGGCAGTGACTGGGCGGCCATCGAAGCGCGCTTGCGCAGCGGCCGCAATGCAGTACAGGTGTTTCCGGAATGGGAACGCTATCGCGAACTTAACACCCGCCTCGGGGCGCCGGTGACCGACTTCACGGTGCCCGCCCACTACCCGCGCAAGAAACTGCGCAGCCAGGGGCGGGTGTCGCTGCTGGCCACGCGTGCGACCGAACTGGCACTGGCCGACGCCGGTTTGCTGGATGATCCATCCATCAGCGATGGCCGCATGGGCATCGCCTACGGCTCGTCCACCGGCAGTACGCACGCCATCGGCGACTTCGGCCAGATGATCACCACCGGCTCGATGAAGAACCTCAACGCCACTACCTACATCCAGATGATGAGTCACACGGCGGCGGTGAACGTGGGCCTGTTCTTCGGTCTCAAGGGCCGGGTGATCCCTACCAGCAGTGCCTGCACCTCGGGCAGCCAGGGTATCGGCTATGCCTACGAGGCGATCCGTTTTGGCCGCCAGCCCTTGATGGTGGCCGGCGGTGCCGAGGAATTGTGCCCCACCGAGGCGGCGGTGTTTGATACGCTGTTCGCCACCAGCACGCGCAACAGTGAGCCTTCACTCACGCCGCGACCTTTTGACAGCAATCGCGACGGTCTGGTGATCGGCGAAGGTGCCGGCAGCCTGGTGCTGGAAGAGCTGGAGCACGCACTGGCGCGCGGTGCAAAAATCCACGCCGAAATTGTCGGTTTCGCCTGCAACAGCGACGGTGCGCACATCACCCAGCCGGAAGCGGCCACCATTGAGGTGGTGATCCGTCAGGCGCTGGCCGATGCCGGTTTGGAGCCTGCGGCCATCGGCTATGTGAGTGCGCACGGCACGGCTACCGAACGCGGTGATGTCGCCGAAACCACCGCGACTCACGCCGTGTTCGGCGAGCGCCTGCCGATCAGTTCGTTGAAGAGCTACACCGGTCATACCCTGGGTGCCTGCGGGGCCATCGAGTCCATGGTCGCCATCCAGATGATGAACGCGGGCTGGTATCACCCCACCATCAACCTGCAGCAGGTCGATGCTGCCTGCGGGGCGCTGGACTACATAACGGGCACCGGGCGCGACCTGCAGTGCGAGCATGTGATGAACAACAACTTTGCTTTCGGCGGCATCAACACCAGCCTCATTTTCCGACGCTGGAGCTGACATGCTGCGCGTGCTGCTCGGTATTTCTCGCGCGCCTTTCCTGCCCTTGTCACTGCTGTGTGCGGCACTGGGGGTGGCTTGTGGTCTGAATGCAGGGGTCTCCTGGTCTGCATGGGATGCGGGTCTCGCCTTGTTCGCGGCGCTGGCGGCACATGCCAGCGTCAACGCCTTCAATGAATATGCCGATTACCGCTCCGGTCTTGATCTCCACACGCAGCGCACGCCTTTCAGCGGCGGCAGTGGAGCATTGCCGGCGGCGCCGCAATACCTGTCGCTGGCGCTGGGTTGGTCGGTTGTGACTCTGGCCATTACCGTGGCGATTGGCTGGTATTTCCTGTTGCTGCGCGGCTGGTTGCTGGCGGGCCTGGGCGGTATTGGGCTGTTGTTGGTAACCGCTTACACGCCATGGATAAACCGCTATCCCTGGCTTTGTCTGTTGGCGCCGGGTTTCGGTTTCGGTCCGGTGATGGTCGCCGGCAGTTGCATTGCCGTGTTCGGTGTCGCTACGCCGGCCAGCGTCTGGGCCTCGTTGCTGATGGCGGTTCTGGTCAGTGGTCTGCTGCTGGCGAACCAGCAGCCGGATGCCGAGGTGGATGCCCGCTTCGGTCGCCGTCACCTCGCCATTGCCTACGGCCCGTTGTTCGCGCGCCGGGTGCTGGCGCTGCTGTGGTTGTTGCCTGTGCCGCTGCTGCTGGCGGCGGTGGCTGCCGGTGCGCTGCCGCTGTTGGCGTTGATCGCTGCCCTGCCGTTGTTGCTGGCCATGCACAATGCCGTGATCTTGTTGCGTCTTGAGCCGGCGGCTGCGTTGCCGAACGTCCTGCTGGCGCGCAATGTGGCGGTGTGCTTGGCAACGCCGTTATTGCTGGCCGTAGTTCTGGCCACCAGAGTTCTGGCCACCAGCCACTGATATCCGTCTCGAGGTTCGCCATGCAAAAGCTGCCACATCACTACGCCGTTACCGCCACTGCTGCTGAAACGGGAGAAGTCGGGCTGGCCAGCGCCGGTTTGCCGGCCATGGCCAGCTGGCCGCCAGCGGAGTTCGACGGCCCCGGTGACCAATGGTCGCCGGAGACCCTGCTCACAGCGTCGCTGGCCAGCTGTTACATCCTCACCTTTCGCGCAGTGGCGCGCGCTTCGCATGTGAGCTGGCGGGCCGTCGAATGCGGGGTGACCGGCACACTGGACCGTGTGGACGGGGCGACACGCTTCACGCACTTCCAGCTCGCCGTGACGCTGACCATTCCTGCTGGCAGTGACGAGTCGGCGGCCCGGCGCGCGGCCGAGCGCGTGGACAAGAACTGTCTGGTCAGTGCTTCGCTGTCGGCAAGCAAGCATGTGGATATCGTGATCCGCAGCGCCTGAATGTGCGGCACATGATTTAAGTTAAGTAATTACTAAAATAATGATGTTAGGTTGCTTGTGAGTTCACAAGGAGAACGACCATGAATGCCAATGTCGGTAATGTTGATCGCATACTGCGTGTGCTGCTGGGTGTGGGTTTGCTCAGCTTGCTGCTGTTGCTGGAAGGCAATGTACGCTGGGTGGGCCTGCTCGGGTTGGTCATGATCGGCACTGCGCTGATCCGTTTCTGTCCGCTGTATCCGTTGCTTGGTATCAACACCTGCGACAAGCACTGACCAGCACAGCGCGTGAATTGTTGCCGCCCGCCCGGTAAAGTGGCGTTTTTTGGGCGGCGAGATGACGAGTCCTGATCCGGTTTCTACCACGTTGCAGGGGCGTGCAATGTCATCGTTGCGCGATGCCTTGCTGTTGTGGTTCCCGCTGAATCTGCTGCTGTGCACGGCCTGCCTGTGGCTGGGCGTGTCGCTGTCTGTCTGGCTCCTGCCCGTTTCCTGTGTGCTGGCACTGGCTGGCGCGGCCTGCTTGCAGCCAGCAGGGCGGCGATGGCCGGCGTTGATGATGGCGGCACTGCTGTGGGCAATGTTGCTCTGGTTGGCGGCGCAGCTCGACATGTGGATGGTGGATCAGAACTGGGATTCACGCGCCTATCACGGCCCGGCCATCATTGCCTTGCGCGATGGCTGGAACCCGCTGCAGATCACCCACACCTGCGACTGGCGGCAGGACTACTGCGGCCTGTATTTCATGATCGGCGTCGATCATTATCCAAAGGCAGCCTGGCTGTCCGGTGCGCAGTTCTATGCGCTGTTCAGGGATCTCGACGCCGCCAAGGTGCCGCATTTTCTGGCGCTGGTGCTGACGGCACTGGTGGCGTGGGATTGTCTTGTCCGCTGGTTGCCGGGTCAGCGCTGGCTGGCCGTACTGGGGGCGCTGGTGATTGCCGGTAATCCGGTGTCGCTGGCACAACTGTTTTCCGGCTATATCGACGGCCAGCTGGCTTCGGCGTTGACATGTCTGATCCTTTCATTAATGGATGTTGTGCTCACCGGCAACCGCGCTGCGCTCTGGCGTGCGGCGGCTGTACTGCCGTGGCTGGCCAATCTGAAGCTGACCGGTCTTGTCTACGGCTGTGCCTTTATCGGCCTGTTCGCGCTATTGGTAGCACTGCGCTGTAGGCAGGTCTTGCCCCGGTTCCTGGCATGGCAGGCAGCTGCAGTGTTGCTGGCGGTGGTATTGGGCTTCAATCCTTATTTCAGCAACTGGCAGGATCACGGCAATCCGTTTTACCCGGCTTACCAGCCGGGTACTACTGTCATCGACCAGCAAGCGGTGGGCTGGTTCATGGCGAAAAACCGTGTCGAACAATTCCTGATCGCCACGTTTTCCGTGCAGGACGGCATGAATTGGGGTGTGCCGAAGCTGGTGTGGCCGTTCGCTCACCCGGTGTACACGCCGATGGTCGAGGCGCGCTTCGGTGCCTTTGGCCCATTGTTTTCCGGTTCCCTGATAGCGGCGCTTGTTATGTTGCCGCTGTTACGTCGCAGCGGGTTCGGATGGCTGGCGGTTGCAGTCATGCTCAGTGTCTTTCTCACCGCAGCCGGCTGGTGGGCACGGCTGGCGCCTCAGGCATGGCTGGCCGTGGCGTTGGTGCCGCTGGGCATATGCCGCCTGCACCGTGCCGGCTGGCGTCGCGAGGCCGGTGTCGCCCTGCTGGCCCTGTTGCTGCTGAACAACCTGCTCGTCATGCGCTCGGTGTATTACGCGCAGGGCCGCGCGGCAGCGACATTCCACCGGCAACTGGCCGAAGCGGTAACCGCGCAGGCTGCGCTGCGCGCTGTCAGCCAATGGGAAGGCGGTGAATTTGGCATCTATAACCATCGCAAGCTGACAGACAGCCTCCAGATGCCGGGTCGTCTGCAACCGGATTGTGAAGCGGTGGACGGCAACCGCATCTTCCTGCGTTGCCGGTGAGAGACTGACTAGTCAGCTTCACTTGACCATATGTAAAAAATCTACAAAACATCAATCAGTTAGCAGCAGTTTTTGTTGCTGTCAGCTTCGGTTTTCCTGTTGTAGCGACGACAGCATATTGTGTATGCTGCGCCGCCTCCTGATTTTGACGATACGGGGAGTGATTGCCCGTAGCGTTTTCCATGCCCGAGGCGTGCCCCACAAGGGTTTTTTATATGCGGCTCCAACCTGGAGCTACACTCCTACACGACCAGCGACTTCTAAAGGGAGAGTCTCATGCTGATTGGTGTCATCAAAGAAACAACTGCCGGCGAAAATCGCGTGGCCGCTACGGCGGAAACCGCGAAGAAATTTGTCAGTCTCGGCTATCAAGTGGTAGTGGAAAGCGGCGCCGGTATTGCGTCCAGCTGCCCCGATGAACACTTTACCGCTGCCGGTGCCAGCGTGGTGCCTTCGGCTGCGGAAGCACTGAAGAATGCCGACATCGTGCTCAAGGTCATCGCACCCACTGCCGAAGAAGCCGCGTTGATGAAATCCGGTGCCATTGTGCTGGCCGCATTCGCGCCGCACGCCAATCCGCATCTTGATGCCTATGCCGCAAAAGGTCTCACCTGTGTGGCAATGGAACTGATTCCGCGTATCACGCGCGCGCAAAGTTCCGACATTCTGTCATCGCAAGCCAACGTTGCCGGTTACAAGGCCGTGCTGTTGGCCGCCAATGAATACCAGCGCATGTTCCCGATGTTGATGACTGCAGCCGGCACAGTAAAGCCTGCGCGCGTTGTCGTGCTCGGTGTTGGTGTTGCCGGTTTGCAAGCCATTGCCACCGCCAAACGATTGGGTGCGGTGGTGGAAGCCTCCGACATGCGCCCGGCGGCGAAAGAACAGGTGGAATCGCTGGGCGGCCGCTGGCTCGATGTGCCGATGAGCGACGAAGAAAAAGCGAAAGCGCTGGGCACGGGCGGATACGCGTGGGTACCATCGCCGGAGTACGTGCGCGATCAGGCGGTGATTGTCGATAAAGCTGTTTCCAACGCGGATATTGTTATCACCACGGCGCAGATTCCGGGTCGCAAGGCGCCGGTGCTGGTGAAAGCGGAAACCGTTGCCAAAATGAAACCCGGCTCGGTGCTGGTCGACATGGCGGTATCTACTGGCGGCAACGTTGAGGGCTCGCAATCAGGCCAGACAGTCACAACTGCCAATGGCGTGAAAATCATCGGCGAAGCCAACATTCCGGCATTGGTAGCGGCAGAAACCTCGGCGCTGTATGCGCGCAACATGGTCAATTTCCTCGAGCCGCAACACGACAAGGAAAGCAAGTCGCTCAAGCTCAATCGCGAAGATGAAATGGTGAAGCCGACGATCATCGTCGACGGCGGCCAGGTCATCTACAAAAAGCCTAACTGATTTCTGCGCGGAGAAACGTCATGAATGAAGTGATTCAACAAGCAGCGCAAGCTGCAGAGCACGTGAGCAACGTGCCGTTCGTCAATGTCTTTACCGTGTTTGTGCTGGCGATTTTTGTCGGTTACTACGTGGTGTGGGGTGTAACGCCTGCGCTGCACACGCCGCTGATGGCTGTGACCAATGCGCTGTCCGGCATCATCGTGGTCGGCGCCATGTTGCAGGCGGTTGCCACGCCGGATATGGCCGGCACATTGCAAACCATCACGCCGACCAGCGTGCTCGGTGCGCTCGCCGTGTTTTTCGCCAGCATCAATATTTTCGGTGGCTTTGCGGTCACGGAAAGGATGCTCGACATGTTCCGCAAGAAAAAGAAGTGAGGATGAGCCATGAATAATCTCGCGCAATACGCAGACTGGGCCTATCTGATCGGTGCCATTCTTTTCATTCTCACGCTGCGTGGCCTGTCTTCACCGGCTACTGCCATCATGGGCAACCGTTACGGCATGATGGGCATGGCGCTCGCCGTGGTGGCAACGTTTTTCGTGGCGCCAAACCCGAATGTCGCCATGATTATCGCGGCCATGATCGGTGGTGCAGCGATTGGTATTTACCGCGCACGCACGGTGCCGATGACGCAAATGCCGGAAACGGTGGCGATGATGCACTCACTCGTCGGTCTTGCTGCCGTGTTGATCGCCATTGCTGCGGTATTGCATGCCGGCCAGCACCACGATGCCGTACACCGCTTTGAATTGTTTGTCGGCTGTTTCATCGGTGCGATTACTTTCAGCGCATCGGTTTTCGCTTTCGGCAAACTCGCGGCAAAAAGCTGGGCCAAGACCATTGGCGGCAGCTGGGTGAAAGTGGTGCAGGCCGCTCTCGCGCTGCTGATGATTGCTGCCGGCGTGCACTACTTCATGACCGAAAACATGACCTCGTTCTGGGTGATGACTGGCACTGCCGTGGTGCTGGGTTATTTCTGGATCGCGCCCATCGGCGGCGGCGACATGCCGGTGGTGGTTTCACTGCTGAACTCTTTCTCTGGTTGGGCCGCTGCCGGTATCGGTTTTACGTTGAACAACTCGATGCTGATCATCGCCGGTTCTCTCGTCGGTTCATCCGGTGCCATCCTGTCCTACGTCATGTGCAAAGCCATGAACCGTTCGCTGTTCAATGTGTTGTTCGGTGGTTTCGGCGCTGCTGCTGCCGGCGCTGCTGCCGGTGATGGCAAGGAAAAAACCCATCGCTCCGGCTCGCCGGATGATGCGGCGTTCCTGATGGGCAATGCCGATTCCGTGGTCATCGTGCCCGGTTACGGTCTGGCGCAGGCGCGCGCGCAAAATGCGGTGAAAGAACTGGCCAATGCGTTGAAAGAAAAAGGCGTGAAAGTGCGCTATGCGATTCACCCGGTTGCCGGCCGTATGCCTGGCCACATGAACGTATTGCTCGCTGAAGCTGACGTGCCGTACGAAGACGTGTGCGAAATGGACGAGATCAACAGCGATTTCCCGGCGACGGATGTAGTGCTGGTGATCGGCGCCAACGATGTGGTGAACCCGGCGGCAAAAACCGATCCGTCGTCGCCGATCTTCGGTATGCCGATCCTCGAAGCCAACAAGGCGCGCACTGTCATGGTCATCAAGCGTTCGATGGCGGTGGGTTATGCCGGTCTGGACAACGACCTGTTCTATCTCGACAAGACCATGATGATCTTCGGTGATGCGAAAAAAGTCTGCGAAGACATGGTGAAGTCACTGACGGGCGGCGGCCACTGAGTCGCGGTTGCCCGCAGCATAAAAAGCCACCTTCGGGTGGTTTTTTTTTGAATGGAGTGCCACTGCGCTACGGCAACTATCTATATCAAGCCGACGATAGCCAAAGCCGCCTCCCGGATTTAGCATGAAACACTGAAACCAGGCGGACACTTCATCATGCGCGTAGATAGCGGCATTCTCACCAAAAACCCTCTGGATGGCGCCAAACAGGCAGGCGCACTGGAACAACTTGGCTATGCAGGTGGCTTTACGTTTGATGGTCCGCACGACCCTTTCCTGCCACTTCTGGCCGCAGCCTCTTCCACTACAACGCTGGAATTGTCGACGGCGATTGCCGTAGGCTTCGCCCGCAACCCGCTGCTGCTGGCGCAACTCGCCTGGGATCTGCAACTGGCTTCGCAAGGGCGCTTCACGCTCGGCTTGGGTTCGCAGATCAAGGCGCATATCGAGCGCCGCTTCTCCATGCCCTGGAGTCAACCGGCCGCACGCATGCGCGAGATGGTGCTGGCTATCCGCGCGCTCTGGGCTTGCTGGCATGACGGCGAGAAACTGGCCTTCACTGGCGAGTTCTACACGCACACGTTGATGCCGCCGTTTCTCAATCCCGGTCCCAATCCCTTTGGTAAGCCGAGGATTTATCTGGCTGGTGTCGGCCCGGCCATGACAGAAGTGGCCGGCGAAGTAGGTGATGGCTTTATCGTTCATCCGCTCAACAGCGTGGAATCACTGGCACAGCTGACACTGCCGGCATTAGCGAAAGGCCGGGACAAGGCTGGTAAAAGCGCGGAACCTTTCGATATCAGCTGCCAGATCATGATGGCCGCCGGGGATACCGATGAAGAACTGGAAACAGCTATTGCCACGATACGCGGCCAGATTGCCTTTTATGCATCGACACCGGCTTATCGGGTAATCCTGGATTGTCACGGCTGGGGCGATCTACAACCGGAACTGCAGCGCATGACTCGCGAGAATCGCTGGGATCTGATGAACGACCTGATCACCGACGAAATCCTCAACGCCTTCGCGGTGGTGGGGCATACCCGTGAGATTGCCGGCAAAATCCGCCAGCGCGTGGGCGACAGTGTGGCGCGTGTCAGTCTGGTTACGCCCTATTGCACTGACGCGGCCCGCTTCGCCAGTGTGGCGCGGGCACTGCAGGGTCAGTGATCACTATCCTGCAGGCGCTGGTCAGCGGCTTGCTGCATCTCTTTTCCAATATCTTTTGCCTTCTCCATCTGCCGTTGCTGGGGAGCGGTCAGGCTTTCCGGCGGCGGTGCAGGGGCTGATGCATCCTTCGTCACGTACCAGACCACGGCACCGGCAACCGCGAGAAATATCAACAGGCTTTTGGCATTCATGGCTTATTCCCTGATGTCGACACCCGCCTACGATAGAGACAAAAATCGCCAGACGCAAAAAAGACAACCCCCGCAGCACATCCAGTGCTGCGGGGGTTGGGTCCATCTGTTTGACATCTTCCCTGGGCTCTCAATCTGGTGCCTGCCCGCTAGCAGGCCGAGTCCTTTTGCGCCCTGACGATCAACCACTACTCCCTGTTCCCTGGCTGACCATTTCCGGTTCGAGAAGCACGTCCGTGTGTGCTGTCGTCCGTGTGTTGTTCATTCTCCCGATCCAGAGGCGCAGGGATAGTGGCAAATGTCTCCAATGCTTGTACGAAAAAGCTTACAAACTAGCGCTTGAGCTGCTGGCTCTGGCGGATAAGCATGTGGCGCACCAGCAGATCCTGGTCGCTCTGGCTGATGTCCTCGTAATCCAGACGCACATACCAGCCGGCCATGACGGCATCACACGCCACCACGCGCCCGACAAGCTGCAATTCCCAGTCCCCCGGCCGCAACAACATGTCCAGGCGCAGCCGCGAACCGGGGCTGCAGGGCTGATCCATCAGGAAAGCCAGACCACAGGCGCTGATATTGACTGGTGTCGAGCGGTATTCGAAGGTCTCGGTGGAAGTGGTCCCGGTATCGGCTTCGGGCCGACGCGCGAGCATTTGCAGCTTGCGGTTCATGAGAGTGAGAACATCGGCGGCCAACGGTTGCTCACGACGCAACTTGATCAGCAAAGCGCCGATCTCGGCGTCAATCTCCGCCAGCCCGTCCAGCAACGCGCTCTGCCGGCGCTGCTGTTGTTCTTCTTCGAGGGCTGCAGCGGCCCAGTGCAGGCCGATGACATCGTCTATGCGAAAGAAGCGTCTTCTGTCCTGTCCGCTGTTCCATGCCTGATTCATGTTGGCTCCTGCAAGTGTGTCGATTGCTTTCAGCGTATTACCGACAGGCGCGTGCGTCCAGCTGCCAACTGCAATCAGCTGTAAAACTGTGCGCTAGGGCGCGGAAAAATAGATATCCAGACGCAGGAACAGGCCGGGATTGGCTTTCCAGTCATCTTCGCGTGGAAAAGCCAGCTGCGGCGTCACGGTCAGGATCAGCCAGTCCTCATGCACATTGCGTGAATAGCTCGCTTGCAGATAGCTGTTCTCCAACCGGTGATTCGGCTCGCTGTCGCCGACAACACCCGCCTGGTAACGCAGGTTTTCGCCGGGCGCCAAGGCCTGTTGCAGGGCAATCGACTGGCCGTACTCGATCTGGTCGCGCTCTTCCTGATACTGGACATCCGTTGTGATGCGCAAGGTGTTGCGAGCATCCAGTGGATGCAGGAACGCCAGCTGGCTTTTCTCGCCCCAGCCTTCGCTGTTGTAGTACCAAAGGCGCTGTTCGAAATTCGCGCGCCACTGCTCGCCGATGTCCTTGCCGGTTCGAAAACGGAAACGGTAGAACGGATCCAGCGGCAAGTGACTGCGCACGCCGAAGTCGTGGCTGATCGTGAACCAGCGCGTCTGGTTGTCACGGCTGAGTCCACCGATGTTTTCACCGTCGCGGCCATGCAATACCGTCTTGCCACTCAGGCTATCGAGGTCATTGCTGTCGGAATCGAATATCAACTTCCAGCGCTTCTTGGTGCGTGGCAGGTCGATATGGCCGCTCAGACCGTAATCACCTTCGTATTCGCCGCCCTTGAAGAAATTCTGTTTGAGTCGCAGCCGCAAGTAGCTTTCGTTTTTCTCATCGGTTTCTGTATTGCTGGCAAACCAGGTGTCGGTGCTCTTGCTAAATGTGCCCACACTTTCCGCAATATGGTCATGCGTCTCTTCCAGCGAGTGCAACACGGTTTCCACCAGCCCGTCATCGCGCACAGCCTGCGCAGGATTTTCAGTCGCATGTGTCAAGACGGGAAACAACAGTGCCAATACAACCAGATGATGCTTGTGCAGACATTTCGGATCAGCCATCACAGCTCTCCCGCGAATGCGGCATGCCACTGTTCTGCCACGCCCTGACTGAACACGGAAACGCCGACATCATTGAAATGGCAGACATCGCCAAACCATTCGCCGCGCCCGCTCATTTGTCGATCCATATCAATAAGAGTCACACCTTCATTTGCTGCGAAATCACGCAGGAACACATTCTGCTGCATCAGACCTTCGCGCACATAATCGGGCGGCCCCCAGTTGAACACATCGCGCACATCGTAATTGTCCGGGTTGACGTAGTCGAGTTGCTTGTCGAGAAATGCCTGCCGCGAATAATGCGCCGGCAGGTGCGAGGCAAAGGTGATCAGCACCGGCTTTGCGCCCAGCGTGCGCGAGAGGCGAACGATCTGCTCCACATTGGCAGAAAAACTGCGAGTGGATGCAAACGCGGCCGCGTTCATGTATGGCTTTTTCGGAAATACAAACTGGTAGTCGACGAAAAGTTTTTCATGCCACTGCCGGTTGAGAGCATGCAACTTCCAGTAGAAGGCGGTGTACAACTGCCGCGCAAGCAGACTGTGATCGAGCAGGATATTGCGGTGATACCACGGATCGAGATGCGCGTAGTCTTCGCGATAATCCTGCGGCAGTACATGGTTGGCCCACAAATCATTGATGCCGTCATAGAACAACACATAGTCCCAGTGGTATCGGGCCAGCAATTGCAGTTTGTAGAGATCGGCGCGTGTGGTGTGCGAACGGATGCCTGCATTCAGCAGTTCCACTTTCTTCTGTGTTTTCTGCTGCATGGCTGCTTGCAAATGCTCGGCCATGTGACGGTTGAACATCGTGGACGAACCGAGCACCAGCACACGCATGGTATTTGCTGCTGGCGGATCGCGGATTTCATCGCCGGTGAAGCCCAGTGCATTGATGCGCTGGCCGTCGATCACGCTGTCCGGTGTCGCAGCAAAGCCCATCAGCAGCGTGTCGCGCGGCAAGCCGCCCAGTCGCGGCAGCAACACAAACTCGGCGGCCAGAATGGCAAGCGCCGTCAGAGCAAGACAGTAGAGAGCAAAAGCAAAGCGCCGCATGCGCCGTTCCCGGAGGGTTTGTGCCGATTGTAAGGGCCGGACGCCCGCTCTGCTATCATGCGCGCTCTACCGTACAAGCCTCGATATATCGTGAACACACCCCTGATCCGCATCGCCACCCGCCAGAGTCCGCTTGCCTTGTGGCAGGCCGAGTACGTGAAACAGCAACTGGAGCAGCATCACCCGGGCATCCGTGTCGAGCTGCTGCGCTTCACCACGCGCGGCGACAAGATCCTCGACACGCCGCTGGCCAAAATCGGAGGCAAGGGTCTGTTCGTGAAAGAACTGGAGCAGGCCCTGCTGGCGGGCGAGGCGGATATCGCCGTGCATTCGATGAAAGACGTGCCGATGGAATTTCCGGAAGGATTGGAGCTGGGCGTGATCTGCCCGCGCGAGACGCCTTTCGATGCTTTCGTCAGCAATCGTTTCGGCAGCCTTGCCGAACTGCCGCAGGGCGCGCGGGTGGGAACCTCCAGCCTGCGCCGCCAATGCCAGTTGCGCCGCCTGCGACCAGACCTGCAGATTCTAGATCTGCGCGGCAATGTCGGCACGCGGCTGGCCAAACTGGATGCCGATGAGTACGACGCCATTGTGCTGGCTGCTGCCGGTTTGCGCCGGTTGGGGCTGGACACACGCATCCGCGAGCAACTCTCACCCGAACTGAGCCTGCCGGCCGGTGGCCAGGGAGCTGTCGGCATCGAGCTGCGCAGTGGCGACACACAGACCGCGGCATTGACTGCCCCGCTGGCCTGTGCCGACACCGCGCGCCGGGTGCGCGCCGAACGCGCGCTGAACCGCCACCTGCAGGGTGGCTGTCAGGTGCCGATTGCCTGCTATGCGGTACTGGAAGGAAACGGCCTGTTCCTGCGCGGCTTGGTCGGCAGTGTGGACGGCCGCGAATTGCTGACCGCAGAAGCCCGCAGTGCCGGCGACCCGGAGGCCCTGGGCATTGCCGTGGCCGAGCAGTTGCTGGCACAAGGTGCAGACCGCATCCTCGCCGGCGTTTACGCCGCGCACGACTGACTTCGGCAATGACAGAAACAGGTATGCACGCACTCGCCGGCTTCACCGTGGTGGTGACCCGGCCAACCCGCCAGCAGGACGGGTTGGTGCAGCAGTTGCGCGCTCAGGGTGCCGACGTTACTGCCATCCCCTTGCTGGCTATCGACACCATCACGGACGCCGCGCAGCAGCAGTGCATTGAGCAGCTGCTGGACAGTCTGCACGCACAACAGATCGCTATCTTCATCAGCCAGAACGCCGCCGAGCAGGCAGTGCAGGTGCTGCGCACGCGCGGCCAGCAATGGCCAGCCACCATTCAGGCTTTTGCGGTGGGCAGTGCCACAGCCGCCTTTCTTGCCGACTGCGGCATTGTTGCAACAGCACCGGCACGCATGGACAGCGAAGGCCTGCTGGCACTGCCGGAACTGCAATCTGTGGATGGCAAGCACTGCCTGATTTTTCGCGGTCAGGGCGGGCGGGAAACGCTGGCGCAAACCTTGCGCACACGCGGTGCCCACGTGGAATACTGCGAACTGTACCGCCGCAGCCTGCCGGATACAGCGAAGCATCAGTGGCAGGCCTGGCTGCAAACACACCGGGATACACCGGCACTGATCTGCATCAACAGTGTGGAGACACTGCGGCACCTGACAACAGTCGATAAAGCCGCGCCAAACCGCGATAATCTCGCGCTGGTGGTGCCGGGTGAGCGTGTGGCGCGAGCCGCCCGTGAGGCCGGCTTTGCGTGCATCGTGATTGCCGACGATGCGCGCGACAGCAGTATCCTGCATGTCATCCTGCAGCGATCACTCCAACGCAGCAGCCACCCCAATGAAGTACCCTCTCCAACGAAGTAACAACGAGAACACCAGAACATGACTGACACCAGCAGCAACGTCGCATTGCCCTCGCCACGCACTTCATGGCTGACGCGCCTGTTGCTGCTGTTATTGCTGCTGATGAACCTCAGCGCCTTCGCTGGCGGCTACTGGCTGTGGCAGCAACTGCAGCAGGCACGCGGCAACAACAGCGAGACCGCGCAACATATCAGCGCACAGCAGGCAGAACTCGCTACGCTGAAAAAGCAATTCGATGACAAGACCGCTGCAGACAAAACATTTCGTCAACAGACCATCAGCACCCTGAAAGACAACAGCGAGAAATTGCGCGGTCTGGATCGCATCGACACCAGCTACTGGCGTCTGGCGGAAGCCGAATTCCTGTTGAAGCAGGCGCATCAGCGACTGTTCATCACACGCGACGCTGAAACAGCTGATTTGTTGCTGTCATCGGCCGATAGCGCCATCGTGCAACAAAAAGATCCTGCGCTGTTGCCTGTGCGCAGTGCCATCGCCAGTGACCGTGCCGCCTTGCGCAAGGTACCGCGCGTGGATCGCGACGGTATTTACTTGCGCTTGCAGGCCTTGTCGGCACAAGTGGGAACACTCACCAGTGGCAACCGATTCCTGCAGCCACCGGAAGATGAACTGCTTTCTGAAGAATCCACCACGCGCTATAGCGACATGCTCTGGCAGCGCCTGCTGTCCATTGTGCGCATCCGCCATCATGATCACCCCGTCGAGCCATTATTGCCGCCGGAGCAGGAAGTGTATCTGCGCCAGAATATCCAGCTGACACTGGTACAGGCGCAACTCGGTTTGTTGCAGGCGCAACAGCAAACCTATGAAAGCAACCTGCAACGTGTAGCAGCCTGGGTGAGCCAGTATTGCGATACGGAAGACCCGTTGGTGAAAGGCTGGCTTGATGAGTCGCAGACGCTGATGCGCATCAATATCGCGCCGGATTTGCCGGATATTTCCGGTTCGCTGCGCAGCGTACAAAAAGTGATTGAACAGCGCGCGGAAGATATCCAGCGCGTATTGCTGATGGACGACGCGGAACCTGTCGACAGAGGGCAACCGTGATGCGGGGCTGGATCATTGTTTTTGTGCTGGGCCTTATCGGGTTGCCGGTTCTGCTGCACCTGATAGAACTGGATGACAGCTTTGTCGTGCTCGTCCTCGGTGAGACCACGGTGGAAATGCCGCTGTGGTTTGTTGTAGCTGCGATGCTGGTACTGGCCGTTGCCAGTTACTACGGCGCACGACTGTTGCGCGCCGTATTGCTCGCGCCCAAGCGCGTCAATCGTTGGCTGGATCGGCGCACGCATCGCAAGATGCAAAACCTGACCTTGCGCGGTTTCTGCGCGCTGCTGGAAGGCAACTGGACAGCAGCGAGTCGCGACCTGCAAAAAGCCGCAGACCGCTCGGATATTTCAATACTCAATCATCTGCTCGCGGCACAGGCGCGCGTCGAGAATGATGATCTCGCCAGCGCGGAAATGCTGATCCGCAAGGCAGAGCAAGAGTTGCCAGATGCGGCCATTGCCATCGGTATCCTGCATGCGCAACTCCTGCAGAAAGCCGGCGTCACGGAAAAAGCTCACGATATCCTGCAGGAACTGGCCGGCCAGAATCCGCGTCACGCCCACCTGCAACGGCTGCTGCTTGACAGCTACCGCCTGCGCGGCGATGAACGCAAGGTTCTGCAGTTGCTGTCGCAACAACACAGGCAAAAGCCTTTGCAGGATCACCGTTTGATTACCGAGTTGTGTCGCCTGCAGATTGCACACGGCGACAGTGCCCGCGCTGAAGAACTGTTGCGCAAACAACTGGACAGACATTGGCGCGGTGAATGGGTGAACCTGTACGGTCTGGCTGCAGGGCAGGATGGCAGCAAGCAATTACAGGCCGCGGAAAAGTGGCTGAAGATACACGGCGATGATCGCGCACTGCCGCTGGCGCTGGCGCGCATCTGCCAGCGTAATCATCTGTGGGCCAAGGCACGTGATTACTACGAAACTTATTTGCAACACAACCGCGACAACCATGTAACACTTGAGCTGGTGCGGCTGTTACACGCACTGGGCGAACATGAAAAAGCGCGTCACTACGCGCAAACGCTGTCGGGTAATGCAGGTGCATTGCCGCTGCCTGCAGCGATGTAACGTCACAGCGCAGACAGTCGATCCATCAATGCCTTGCCATCATAAGCAGTGATGCTGTCTGGTCGCAGACAGAGCAATACCTGGCCGTCGCGATCCAGCATGTTATGCATCGCCTGCGCGGCACGCGGATTTTCCGGAAACAGCTTCCGGCAAAATGCCGGATAGAACCAGTCTTTCTTTTCGCGTGAATCAACCACTTCACAACTGCCACGCAAACTGATGCAGCGACTGTTGCCCAGTGTTGTGCCGGCAGAAGACACCACCACGCAGGTGCGGCGGTGTTTTCTCACGGCTGCCACGCGTGGGCGTGTGTCATTGGTCGTCAGCCACACGCAGCCATCTGCCCATAAAAAACTCATGACGGTGCCCATGGCATCCTGTTGTCCCTGCCAGACAAATGTGCACTCGCTCTGCTGCTCAAGAAGTTGTGCGCGCACAGAATCACTCATCGGCGCAGCAAACTGTTTGCCGTGATGCTTTTCACTCACTTGCCATATCTCCCTCAAGATGTCAGCAAAAAGGTTACCGGCCCGTCATTGACCAGCTGCACCTGCATGTCGGCTGCAAAAATTCCGGTAGCGACATCGGCGTGTTGTGTGCGCAAGTAGCGCACGGCGTGATCGTACAATTGCTGTGCCAGCGATGGTGTCGCCGCCGATGAAAACGAGGGCCGCAAACCGCTGTTGGTATCGGCAGCCAAGGTGAATTGCGACACCAGCAATACGCCGCCCGCTATGTCGCGGACCGACAGGTTCATCTTGCCTTCGGCATCACCGAACACGCGATAGCGCAACACTTTGTCGAGCAGTTTTTCGGCGCATGCAACATCGTCGTCGCGCTCTACCCCCAACAGCACCAGCAAGCCGCGTCCGACTTCGCCGACAATCTGCTGGTCTACACTGACACTGGCGCTGCTGACGCGCTGGATAAGGGCTTTCATTCGCGCACTCTCACAGATTCAGGTAGGCAGCTTAGCGATAGCCGGTTACGATAGCAGCTCTTTTTTGCCCGTTTTCTGTCCGTGGAGTTTTACCGCATGTGGAAGCCTGTTCGCGCCGCCGCCAGCATCCTGGTCTTGTCGCTTGTCGCCAGCAGCGCGCTGCATGCCGAGGAGGCGGACAAGCAGAAAAAGACTGCTGCAACAGCACCGGCAGCCGCACTGCAAAATCCGGCCGGCCAGCTGCCGCTGGAAGATCTGCGCACCTTTGCGCGGGTGTTCGAACAGATTCGCGCCACCTATGTCGAGGAAGTCGACGACCACAAACTGCTGGAAAACGCCATCAAGGGTATGCTCGGCGAACTCGATCCCCACTCCGCTTATCTCGATGAAAAAGATTTTACCGATCTGCAAAGTGCCACCACCGGCGAATTCGGCGGCTTGGGCATCGAGGTCGGCATGGAAGACGGTTTCGTCAAAGTCATCTCGCCGATAGACGATACGCCGGCCAGCCGCGCCGGCATCCAGGCGGGCGACTTCATCATCAAGCTCGGCGACAAGTCCGTGAAAGGCATGGGTCTTGATGAAGCCGTCGGCATGATGCGCGGCAAGCCCGGCGAGCCGATCAAACTCACCATCCTGCGCAAGGGCGAAGAGCAGCCTAAGGAAATCACCATCAGGCGCGACATCATCAAGGTGCGCAGCGTGCGCAACAAGCTGCTGGAACCTGGCTACGGCTATGTGCGCCTGGCGCAATTCCAGATCAACACCGGCAGCGAACTGCGCAAGGCGGTGGATGAACTGAAGCAGAAAGGCCCGCTGCAGGGGCTGGTGCTGGATCTGCGCAACAATCCCGGCGGCGTGCTGCAGGCGGCGGTGGAAGTGTCGGATGCCTTCCTGAACCAGGGCCTGATTGTCTACACCAAGGGCCGCATCGCCGATGCCGACCTGCGTTACAGCGCCGAGCCCGGTGACATACTCGGCGGCGCAGCGCTGGTGGTGCTGATCAATGACGGCTCTGCCTCCGCCTCGGAAATTGTGGCCGGTGCCCTGCAGGATCATCGCCGCGCTGTGTTGCTTGGCACCGGCAGCTTCGGCAAGGGTTCGGTGCAGACTGTCATGCCAATCAGCGAGACCAAGGCCATCAAACTGACCACCGCACTCTACTACACCCCCAGCGGACGCTCGATTCAGGCACAGGGCATCAAACCCGACATTCACGTCGAGCGCGCCAAACTGACGACGGTGCCGGAAACCCTGCGCGCTGCAGAGGCAGACCTCGACAAGCACCTGGCCAATGGCAACGCACCTGCCGGAAAACCCGCAAGCAAGGATGCGAAATCAGGCAGGCCTGACAAGAAAGCAGTCGAGCCGGAAGTTGATACCGCCAAGGCGGAAGCCGAGCTGCAGGCAAACGACAACCAGCTGCACGATGCTCTCAACGTGCTGAAAGCCATGCACCTCAGCAACGCCAGCGGCGCGGCCCCCTGAAACAACCGCGCTGCACTCACATTGGCAAAGCGCCTGCCGTGGTCTATATCCACAGCATGCGCCTGCTACTGTTGCTCTGCCTGATCACGCCGCTTGCTACCTTCGCTGAAGGCGCTCCGGCTGCGGGTGACCCTGCAACAACACCTGCCTCATCCATCCCAGCGTCGACCGCCGACAGCGAGCCCCGCTACCTGCCGCTGCTGGACAAGTCTGTGCTGGACAGCGAAGTTGTCACACTAGGTCAGGGTGAGCAGGCCTTTCGCGGCCTGTACCGGCAGGATCGCAGCGGCAAACCCAAAGGTGCATTACTGATCCTGCACCGCTACCAGGGCGAGCCCGGCTGGGCCGACTTGCGCTCGACACTGCAAAACACCCTGTCGGAGCGCGGCTGGGGCAGCCTGGCAGTGGCGCTTTCCGGCAGCGAGAACAAGACAGCGATACAGGAGCGGCTGCGCTTGGGCCAGGAATACCTGATCCAGAAAGGGCAGATGAACATCGCCCTGCTGTGCTACCGCTGGGATTGTGTTGCCGCTGCCGGCCATGTGGCGGCCATTGTCGAGGGCAGCAGTCAGCTGCAGCCCCTGCAGGCCTGGGTGTTACTGGATGCGCAAAATGGCCCCACCGGCAACGAGCCGCTGTTCCTGAAAGACATCAAGAAAACCGGCTTGCAGGTGCTGGATATCACCACTGATCCGCGCTTCCGCGAGCAGCAGGATCTGCGTGAAACCCACGTCAAACAGCAAAAATGGCCACACTGGCAGTTTGCTCGCCTGCCGGAAACGCCGCCCGCCAGTGCCAGCGCTCCCGCGCGCATCGTCAGCCGCATCAGTGGCTGGCTGGACAAGACCATCGAAGGCAAGGTGCTGGATGCCAGTATCCGCCGGGATGGCGGCTAGCTATTCATATTAAATACAGCGCCGTATCAGATATAGCGACTGCTGCGCGTCATCAGGCGTGACACCAGGGTCATGCCTTTCTTCACCGGTAACGGGAAGCGCAGACCACCGGCAGCCAGTGCCGTATGGCTGTGATGCGCCTCGTCTTCCAGCATCTTTTCCACAATGGCGCGGCTCTTGTCGTCGTGCACCGGCAAGGTCTGCAGATGTTCTTCCAGATGCTCGCAGACCTGATCTTCGATGGCCGACACAAAACCGAGGCTGACCTTGTCACCCACCAGCCCGGCTGCCGCGCCCAGGCCGAAAGACATGCCGTACCACAGTGGGTTGAGTACCGAGAGATGGCCGCCAAGCTGGCGCACGCGCTGCTCGCACCAGGCGAGATGGTCGATTTCCTCATCGGCAGCGCGCTCCATTTCGGCGCGCACGGCAGGCAACTTCGCCGTCAGCGCCTGCCCTTGATACAACGCCTGCGCACAGACTTCGCCGGTATGGTTGACGCGCATCAGCCCGCAGGACAACTTGCGCTCTTCGTCAGTCAGCGAGCATTCCGCCTCCTGTACAGCGGGCGATTGGCGCAGCGCCGGCTGGGTGTTGCCGGTGAGCGTGCGCAAGGCGCGGTCGGCAGTCATCAGGGCGAGGTCGATGGGGGTAAGTTGGCGTTCAGGCATGGCAGGTGCAGGGAGAAACAGGACGTCGGTAGTCTACCACGCCTGTTCGCAGGCAGGCTGCTAGAATGGCGAGCACCTCGCCGGAGCCCAGACATGCCAGACAAAGCCCCTCTGCTGGAGCTGTCACACATCCAGAAATCCTTCCAGTCGCAGCGCGTGGTGGATGATTTCTCCGTCAGCATTCGTCAGGGCGAGTTTTTTACCCTGCTCGGCCCGTCGGGTTGTGGCAAGACCACGATCCTGCGCCTGATCGCCGGCTTTGAGTCGCCAGACAGCGGCAGCATCCTGCTGGAAGGACACGACATCACGCGCGCCTCGCCAGTCAATCGCCCGGTCAATACCGTATTCCAGAGTTACGCATTGTTTCCACACATGAACGTGTTCGACAACGTCGCTTTCGGCCTGCGCATGAGCGGCGTGTCTTCACTGCAGATCCAGCAGCGGGTGACGGAAGCACTGGAGCTGGTGCGCCTGCCGCAACTGGCGCAACAGAAGCCGCACCAGTTATCCGGCGGCCAACAGCAGCGCGTGTCGATCGCGCGCGCCATCGTCAATCGCCCGAAACTGCTGTTGCTGGACGAATCGTTGTCGGCGCTGGATCGCAAATTGCGCCACGAGATGCAACTGGAACTGAAGCAGCTGCAACGCCAGCTTGGCATCACGTTTATTTTCGTCACGCACGATCAGGAAGAGGCGTTGTCGATGTCGGATCGCGTGCTGGTCATGCGCAACGGCCAGACCGTGCAGCTGGGCACGCCGCGCGAAATGTATGAAAACCCGCGCAGCCTGTTTGTCGCGCGCTTCATCGGCGAGATCAACGAATTTGATGCGGAAGTGCTTGCCGAAATCGGCGAGCGGCGCTATCGCGTCAGGATTGCCGAGCGCGAACTGTCCGTGCTCTCCGACCATCGGCATGCGGCGGGCGATCGCGTGCATGTCCTGTTGCGCCCGGAAGATTTGCGCATTCATTATCTGGAAGCCGCATCGGCAGCGGAAGGATTCGCCGGGCGCGTTGTCGAACGCAATTATCGCGGCA
Source organism: uncultured Pseudomonadales bacterium (assembly GCA_964509075.1). Lineage (GTDB taxonomy): Bacteria > Pseudomonadota > Gammaproteobacteria > Pseudomonadales > UBA7239 > UBA7239. The sequence goes on from CAZDWC010000007.1 coordinate 139,607, forward strand.
AGACACTCGACTCCGTGATTGCACTTGATAACGGGCAAACCGTACTCGCCAGCGAATTTTTTGACGAGGATGACCCGAGTTTCGATTACCGCATCAACGAGCCGGTCTGTGTCAAATGGGTCGATGGCTGGGAAGTGGTACTGCCGCATGAACACTGACAGTCGCAACCGTTTCCTGCCACGTTTCAGCACCGTCGCCATCGGCAGCGTATCACTCTGGCTGGCACTTTTTGTCTTGTTGCCGGCGCTGTTGATTGTGCTGGCGAGTTTTCTCAATCGCGATCCCGAACATCTGTTGCGCTTTCCGTTCACGCTGGACAATTACCTGCGCGTGCTGGAACCCGATTACTGGTCCATCACCGTCGATTCTTTTTACATCGCCGCCGCATCCACGCTGGTTTCATTATTGCTGGGCATTCCGGTGGCTTATGCCTTGATGGCACTGCCTGTGCGCTGGCGCGGCATCGGCTTGTTCCTGATCATCCTGCCGTTCTGGACCAACAGCTTGATACGTGTTTATGCCATCAAGATGTTGCTGGGGAAAAAAGGTCTGTTCAATGCCGCGCTGCTGGCGCTGGGCGTGATTGATCAACCATTCGACTTGTTGTACACGCCGTTTGCCATTGTGTTTGGATCGGTTTACGTCTTGTTGCCATTCATGATCATGCCGATTTATTCCAGCGTGGAAAAACTTGATACCCGCTTGCTGGAAGCAGCGCGCGATCTCGGCGCCTCACCGTGGCAGACTTTTACACGCATCAGTCTGCCGCTGATCAGCCCCGGCATTGTCGCCGGTTGCCTGCTGGTGTTTGTGCCGACCATGGGTTGTTTCTACATCGCCGACATGCTGGGTGGCGCAAAATTGCTGCTGGTGGGCAATGTGATCAAGACGCAATTCCTGGTGACGCGCGACTGGCCTTTCGGCTCTGCACTCAGCCTGATGTTGCTGGGCTTGTTGTTGCTCATGCTGCTGTTCTATCACCGCCTCAACACCGCGCTGGCGCGCAAGGGAGGGTTGGATGATCCGAATTTCTGATGCGCGCGCCAGCAGCATGCGCAGCCAGTGGCCACAGTGGTGCAATCTCGGCATTGCCGGCATGGTGTTGCTGTATCTGTACATTCCCATTGCGCTGTTGATCGCCAATTCCTTCAATCAATCGCGTTACGGTATCGAGTGGCAAGGCTTTACCTGGGAGTGGTACGAAAAATTGCTGGACAACACAGCGCTGATGGAAGCCGCACAACACAGCCTGTTGATAGCTGTCTTGTCGGCCACGCTTGCAACTGCACTGGGCACACTCGCAGCAACAGCCGTTTACCGCTACCGGTTTGCCGGAAAACCGGCGCTGTCCGGCTTGCTGTTTTTTCTGTTGGTGTCACCGGATATCGTACTTGCCATCGCGTTCCTGTCTGCGTTCCTTTTGCTCGGCATCGCGCTGGGATTCTGGTCACTGCTAATCGCTCACGTGAATTTTTGCCTGCCGTTTGTGGTGGTGACTGTGCTGGCGCGCTTGCGCGGATTCCCGCCAGCACTGCTGGAAGCCGCGCAGGATCTGGGCGCCAGCGACTACCAGATTTTCTGGAAGATTTTATTGCCAATGATGACACCGGCACTGCTGTCGGGCTGGCTGCTATCCTTCACGCTGTCGCTGGATGATGTGGTGGTCAGCTCGTTTGTCACCGGTCCGGATTTTGAAATCCTTCCGGTAAAAGTCTATTCCATGGTGAAAGTGGGCGTGTCACCGGAAATCAATGTCATTGCCACGCTGCTAATGGCATTCTCTCTGGTTCTGGTGTTGCTGTCACAGTGGTTGGCGCGGCGAAATTCTGTCTGAGTTTTTAAATGTACGAGGTGATCCCGGTGAAAAAATTGTTATGTCTTGCTCTTTGTCTGTTTGCTGGTTTCGCACAAGCGGGCGGCGAAAAACTGTATGTCTACAACTGGACGGAATATCTGCCCAACGACCTGCTGAAGGATTTCGAGAAGGAAACCGGCATTGACATCATCTATTCCACCTACGACAGCAACGAAACGATGTATGCCAAGGTCAGCCTGCAGAAGGCGAAGGGCTACGACGTAATCCTACCGTCTGCCGACTACATTTCCAAAATGGGTCGCGAAGGCCTGCTGCTCAAGCTTGATCACAGCAAGCTGCCGGGAATGGCGCACATAGATCCCAAACTGCTCGACAAACCATACGATCCCGGCAACCAGTTCAGCGTGCCTTACTTGTGGGGCTCTACCGGCATTGGCATCAACACGGCGCAATTACCTGCCGGCAGCGTGAAAAGCTGGCAGGATTTGTGGGATCCCAAATACAAGAACAGCTTGTTGCTCACCGATGATGTGCGCGAAATTTTTCACATGGCGCTCAAGATCAAGGGCTACTCCGCCAACACAAGCGACGAAGCCCAGATCCGCGAAGCCTATGAGTTGCTGAAGAGTCTGATGCCGAATGTGCTGGCTTTCAATTCGGATGCCGCGAAAGTGCCGTTCATTGCCGGCGACGTCAATGTCGGTGTGATCTGGAATGGCGAAGCCGAGCAGGGGCGCGCCGAATTGAAAACGCTGCAATACATTTATCCGGCAGAGGGCGCTGTGTTCTGGGCAGACAGCTTTGCCATTCCGGCAGGCGCCGCCAACGTCGAAAACGCCTACAAATTCATCGAATTCATGCTGCGCCCGGAAAATGCGGTGCGCTGCGTGGCCATGGTGGGTTACGCCACCCCGAACAAGGATGCCCTGCCCTTGCTGGATGCGGCCCTGCGCGACAACAAGACCATTTATCCGGATCAGGCCGACCTGGATCGGGGCGAGTTCCACAAGGATGTTGGCGAAGCCACGGCCATCTACGAAAAGTACTGGCAGCAGCTGAAAGCCGGCCGCTGAAGACCAGGTATTTGAAGGCCAGGCATTGGGGAAGGGCACAGTACCTCGTGCCCTCAGGCCGATGGTAGAATGCCGCGCTTTTCCACTTTTCATCCTTAGTGTTTTCATCAGTAGTAGATAGAGGAGTTCCGCCGTGGATCTCGATTTCAGCGAAGAACAGGTGATGTTGCGCGATACCGCGCGCGGTATTTGCGAAGAATTGTCCCCGTCCGCCATGGTGCGGGCCATGGAGCAGGACGAAGCCGGTTACTCGGCGCCGTTCTGGAGTCAGCTCGCCGAACTGGGCATCACCAGCCTCGGTATTCCCGAAGCCCATGGCGGCATGGCCTGGGGTGCGCTGGAAATGGCCATCGTCTACGAAGAATTCGGCCGCGCACTGGCGCCCAGCCCACACTGGGCCAGCTGTGTGCTGTCCGCCAAGCTGCTGGAGTTGGCCGGCACCGAGACACAACAAGCCGCACTGCTGCCCGGCATCGCCAGCGGCGACACCATTGTGGTGCCCGCCTCACTGGAGCCGAAAAACGGCTTCGGCCCGGAAGGCATCCAGCTGCGCGCCGTGAAACAAGGCGATGCTTATGTGCTGAACGGCAGCAAGTTGATGGTGCAGTTCGCCGCTTCTGCCACCCGCTTGCTGGTGCTCGCCCGCAGCGGTGACGGTGTGCAGGACGTGATCGGCCTGCTGGTGGATCCGCAAGCAGCCGGCGTGACACTTACCCGCGAGCGCAACCACGCCGATGACGCGCTGTATCAAGTCGATTTCAGCAATGTCGCTGTTGCCACTGGCGATGTTTTGAAAACTGCCGGTTTCTGGGCAGCCTGGGAAGAGGCGATGACGCGCTCCATTGTCGCGCAGGCCGCACAAGCCATTGGCGCTGCGGAAGCGATCCACGCGATGACCGTGGATTATTCCAAACAGCGCGTGCAGTTCGGCAAGGCCATCGGTTCCTTCCAGGCGATTGCGCATTACCTCGCCGATCTGATCGTCAAGATCGAAGGCGCGAAAGTACTGGTGTATCAGGCGGCATGGGCAATAGATAACGGCAAGCCTTACGCCAAACTCGCTGCCCAAGCCAAACTGCAAGCCTGCAATGTATTCCGCGATGCCTCGGCGACTGGCGTGCAAGTGCACGGCGGTTTCGGTTTTACTTCAGAAGGTGATCCGCAACTGTATTTCCGTCGCGCCAAGCACTGGCAACTCACCAACTGGGATGCGGCCTTTCTGGAAAAACGCATCGCGGCGATGGTTCTCGATATTTGATGGCCGACGCGGCGTGATCACCCCACAAAACCCTCTCCCGTTCGGGGAGAGGGTGGCGCGCAGCGCCGGGTGAGGGCCGCCCTCATCCGCCCTGCGGGCACCTTCTCCCCCAAGGGGAGAAGGATTTTCCACAAAATATAGTGAGGTTTTAGATGGGCATTCTTGACGGCAAAGCAGCAATTGTCACCGGCAGCGGGCGCGGCGTAGGACGCGGCCATTGCATTCACCTCGCCAAAAATGGCGCGAAAGTTGTTGTTAACGACATCCTGCTCGAAGAAGCGCAGAAAGTCGCCGATGAAATTGTCGCTGCAGGCGGCGAAGCCATTGCCAGCAATGCCGATATCGGCACGCGCGAAGGTTGTGAGAAGCTGGTGCAACAGTGCGTGGATGCGTTTGGCGGCATCGACATCGCTATCAACAACGCCGGTATCGTGCGCGACAAGACGATGCTGAAACTGGAAGATGCCGAATTCGAACTGGTGTGGCGCATTCACGTCATGGGCACGTTCTGGATTGCACAGGCGGCTGCAAAGAAAATGATCGAGCAAGGTCGCGGCGGTTCGATTATCAACACCACTTCCGGCGCGCATTTCGGCAGCTTCGGCCAGACCAACTATTCCGCCGCCAAGGGCGCGATTGCTTCGATGACGTATACGTGGGCAATGGAACTTGCCAAGCACGGCATTCGCGTCAACGCGATTGGCCCGCTCGCCACCACACACATGTCGGCGACATTCTCCGACGCCGACAAGATGCCGTACTTCCCGCCGGAAAATAACGGCCCGATTGTCTGCTGGTTGTGCAGCGATGAAGCGGATTTCGTTTCCGGCCAGATTTTCGGCACCGGCGGTGATCGCATCTCGCATATGGTGCAACCGCATTACGGCAAGACATTGATTCAACCGGGCGGCTGGGAAATCGACCAGATTCGCCAGTACTTCAAGCAACACATGCAACCCGAGTTCGGCGCTTTCGGCATGCTCGGCAAACCGTATCCATTCCATGCTGGCGTCAAACCGCCAGTGAAGGACTAATTTTTTAAAAAAGGTAGCATCCATGATTGGTATTGTTGCTCACGGCGCGTACATTCCGCGCATGCGTCTGCCCCTGTCGGTGATTGCCGGCAAGGCACCGAAAGAAGGCGGCCCGGAAAAAGCGGTTGCGTGGATGGATGAAGACAGTGTGACGATGGCAGTTGCCGCCGCGCAAAACTGTCTGCAAGGTTTTGATCGCTCACGCGTCGATGCCGTGCTGTTTGCCAGCACCACCTATGCATTCGCCGAGAAACAGGGCGCGGCGATTATCGCCAAAGCCTTGAACCTGAAAGGCGATGTGCGCACGGTGGATATTTCGCATAGCACGCGTGCCGGCACCATCGCGTTGCAATCGGCAATCGACGCCGTGAAAGCCGGCAGCGCAAGCCGCGTGTTGGTGATTGCTGCGGATTGCCGCATGGGTGCGCCGGGCTCCGGTTTTGAAAACAACACCGGCGATGCTGCGGCTGCATTTCTGATCGGCAACGAAGGTGCGATTGCCACCCTTGATTGCGCCTGCGCACACACCACCGAAATTATCGACATCTGGCGCAAGCAGGGTGACCGCTTTGTGCACAGCTGGGAAGACCGTTTCGTCAACGTGCACGGTTACATCGAAAACACCGCCGCCGCCATTAAAGGCTTGGCAGCAAAAAGCGGTGTCGCACTGTCATCAGTCAACAAAGCTGCGCTGTACGCACCGGAAGCACGCTCGCTCGGCGAAATGAGCAAGGCCGCCGGTGTAGCGAAAGAACAGATTCAGGAGCCGCTGTTCGGCAAGGTCGGTAACGCTGGTGCTGCCTATGCGCCGCTGTTGCTGATTGCTGCGCTCGAACAAGCAAAAGCCGGCGACAAAATTCTCGTTGCCAATTACGGCGATGGTGCGGATGCGTTGCTGCTCAGTGTCACTGGCACACGTGCCGCCGCGGAAGGCCATCGCAGCGTGAGCGATCTGCTCGCGCGCCGCAAAGTGGTCGATGCCTACGGCAAGTACATGAAAGCGCGTGGCCTCACCATCACCGAATATCCGGAAAATGACGATCAGGGTATTTCCGCTACGGTGCATTTCCGCGAACGCGATGAAGATCTGTCACTGGAAGGCCAGCAGTGCACGCATTGCGGCACACACCAGTTTCCGAAAGGCCGCGTCTGTGTGCGCTGCCATTCAAAAGATTTGTGGACGCCCGCGTGCTACAGCGATCTCACCGGCAAAGTTGTTACCTACACGCTGGATGCATTTTTCCCGTCGCCGGAACCACCGACTGCCGTGGGTATCGTGGAAGTGGTGAACGCCGACGGTTCAGCCGGCCCGCGCATCCACATGCAGATCTGTGAAACCAGCGCCAAAGATATCGCCGTGGAATTACCGGTGGAATTCACCTTCCGCTGCATTCACCGTGTCGGTTTGCGCCCGAACTATTTCTGGAAATGTACGCCGATGGTGTCCGCCACCGAAGGAGCTGCCGCATGAGCATCAAAGATAAAGTCGCGATTGTCGGCGTCGGCTGCTGCAAGTTCGGCGAGAACTGGGACAAGTCCGAAGAAGACATGATTGTCGAAGCGGCGTACGAAGCGTATGCGGATGCCGGCATCACTGAACCAGCGAAACAGATCGACGCCATCTACTGCGGTTCGCTGTACACCAAGAACGGCCCGGTGGAAGTGGGCGAAGCGCTGAAGTTGTACAAGCCGCTCACCGCCGTTTCCAATTATTGTGCGACTGGCACTGAAGCATTTCGCGCCGGCGTGATGGCCATTGCTGCGGGCGTGTACGACACGGTGCTGGTCGTCGGCTATGACAAACCGAAAGATCGCGGTGTGTCTGGCCCAAGCGTCAACATCAAGGGCGTGCGCGATCTGCCTGCGACACCCGCCGGCTGGTTTGCTATGTGCGCCGCGCCATATTTCAAAAAATTTGGCGCCGGCCGTGAAGACCTGGCGAAGATTGCGGTGAAAAACCACCACAACGGCACGCTGTCACCAAAATCGTTTTTGAAAAAAATCATCACCGAAGAAGAGGCGCTGAACGGCCGCATGATTTCCTGGCCGTTTGGTTTGTACGATTGCGCCGCACAATCGGACGGCGCCGCGGTTGCGGTTATCACCAAGGCATCATTGGCGAAAAACTTCCGCGACAACCCGGTGTACGTGAAAGCGGTAGCGAGCGGTTCGGCGGCCAACCCGCATACTGATCCTGATCACGATTTCCTGCGTTGGAAGCCAACCGAAAATGCAGCCGCCGAAGCGTACAAGATGGCGGGCATCACTAATCCATTTAAAGAAATTCATCTGGCGCAAGTGCACGACTGTTTCACGCTGACGGAATTGCTGGCCTACGAAGATCTCGGCTTCATTCCGAAAGGCGCAGCAAAGGAACACATCGCCAACGGTACTTTCACTCTGAAAGGTGAATTGCCGGTGAATTCCGACGGCGGTTTGAAAACCTTCGGTCACCCGACAGGTGCCACCGGCGTGCGCATGATTGTCGAAAACGTATTGCAGTTGCAGGGCCGCGCGGAAAAACGCCAGCTCGCACTGCACAACGGCAAGCAGCCGACGATGGCACTCACACACAACATCGGCGGTTTTCCCACTGGCTGTGCGGTGAGCATCATCGGCATCGACAAGTAACACGGAAAAGTGCAGGATGGAAACATCAGGGAGGATGTATGAGTCCGACGGTATTTCGCGAGAGAGGCTATCGCTTTTTCTTCTTCTCGCGCGAGGAGCCGCGCATGCATGTGCATGTGGCGGCGCTGGCCGGCGAGGCCAAATTCTGGCTGGAACCGGACGTACAGCTGGCGCGCAATCACCGATTGTCTGCACAGCAGTTGCGTGAAATTGAACGGTTGATAGGAGAGCATTACGATGAACTCGTCAGCGCCTGGCAACAACACTTTGGCCGTTGAAGTAACCCATATATCTGCGCACGGGATCTGGCTGCTCGCACACGACGAGGAGCTGTTCCTGTCATACGACGACTTCCCATGGTTTCGCGACAAGAGTGTCAGCCAGATTCTCGACGTGCAGGAACCGTCACCCAATCATTTTTTCTGGCCGTCGCTGGATGTGGATCTTGCACTCGAATCGATTCGCCATCCGGAACAATTTCCGCTGAAGTCGCGCTCGTGAAATCCTGCCTGATTTTTTTAATGGCTCTGCTGCTGACGGCCTGCGCCAGCAAACCTGCGCCAACGCCACAAACCGTTCAGGCGGTGTTGCCGGAGCCTGATCATCAATACATGTGTGGCGCCAGAATACATCTCAGTGATGCCACCCGGGAGTTTGCCGTTCCTGCTAATGACAAGGGCGATGGCACCATGATTCGGCTTGGCGAGTTGTTGAACCAGCAAATACAAAAAACATTCTGGATCGATTCAGTCGCTGCAAGCTCCGGCAGGCCAATGCCGATAGTCACTGTGGGTTTTGATGGCGGCACCGGCGTTTACCGTGATGAGCGCAGTGGCAGTAATGTCGCGCATGTCGGCCTGCAGTTCCAGATTTTCAGACCCACCGGCCAATCATACATGGATGTGACCAATGGCAGCTCTTCACTGAAAGCCACCGATCAGGCCGTTGCAGCATCGCTGACGCAGGCTGTGCAGCGACTGGAAAGTATTTTGAATCGCGCCGGCATTTGTCGCCAGGTGCAATAACTCCGCGGGAGCGTTATGGCATACGAAACACTCAGCTATGAAGTCAACGACGGCGTCGCCGTCATCACCCTCAATCGCGCCGCACAGCGCAACGCCGTCAACTCGGTGATGAGCCGCGAGCTGCCGCAAGTGTGGCAGCAATTCAATCATGACAAATCAGCGGTAGTGGCGATACTCACCGGCGCTGGTGACAAGGCGCTGTGCACCGGCGCCGATCTCGCCGACCTGCCGGAAACCGACGGCGAAGTAGACGAGCAGGGCCGCAAGTTCGGCACGCTCGCTTCCATCAAATGGACCTCACTGCAGAACCGCATCTGGAAGCCGGTGATCTGCGCCGTGAACGGCATGGTGGTGGGCGGCGGCCTGCATTTTGTGGCGGATTCCGACATTGTTATCGCTGCAGATACGGCAACGTTTTTTGATACGCATGTAAAAGTGGGGCTCGTTGCTGGCCTGGAGCCGGTGAGCCTGGTGCGCAAGATGCCGTTTGATGCGGTGATGCGCATGGCACTCACCGGCGGCAACGAACGCATGAGCGCACAGCGCGCTTACGAACTCGGCATGGTGAGTGAAGTGGTGCCCGCTGCCGAGTTGATGGACAAGGCGATGGCGCTGGCCGACTTGATCAAAACCAATTCGCCTGTCGCGCTCGCTCGCACGAAAAAAGCGATCTGGGAAGCAAAGGAAATGGGCTTGCACGCTGCACTGGAAAACGCGTGGGGTTACATCATGGACCAGAACACACATCCGGATATCGCCGAAGGTGGCAAAGCCTTCATGGAGCGCCGCGCGCCGCAGTGGCAAGCGTATGCCGGCGAATGCGATGAGTGAACCGGCGATGACGGATAAAACCAAAACCGAAGATACACTGCCGCGTTTTTTTCACACCGACGCTTCTGAAAAGGTAGCTGCCGGTTACATGCTGATGCCGGACGGCCTCGGCTTCAACGATGCACTGGCGCCGGTTTACATCAAGGTTGATGACAGCGGCTGGCACTGCGGATTTTTTGTCGAAAAACATCACCTGAATCCGATGGGCATCTGCCACGGCGGCGTGCTGATGTCGTTTGCCGATCTGGCGATGGCTGGCGGCATCGGCCATCACATCGGCGAGATGATGGGCATTTTCACCGTCAACATGAATACCGATTTCCTGTCGCCGGGACAACTCGGCGACTGGCTGGAAATGCACGTCCATCATGTGCACACCACCAAAACACTGGCGAATGTTTCCGGCCTGATCCACGGTCCGCGCGGCGTCGTGTCGCGCACCAACGGCATCTACCGCCTGCCGCGCGACTGGAAAGCGAAACAGCCACTGCAAGCGACATAAACCATGCAGGATTGCGCCGCCATCGCCGATGCCTTGTGTGAACGCGGCTGGTTCTGTGGCGCGCAGCTGCTAGATGCAACCCTGACGCACGCTTTGCTCGCCGAAGTGCAGCAGTTGCAGCACAGTGGCTATATGGCGCGCGCCGGTGTCGGCCGCGACCGCGATCATGTTCTCGACGACGGCACGCGCCGCGACTGCATTCACTGGCTCGATGGCAGCACGGCGGCGCAGCAGCAGTATCTGGCAGCCATGGAGCAGCTGCGCGTAGCACTCAATCGCGAACTGATGCTCGGCTTGTTTGAGTTTGAAACGCATTTTGCGTTTTACGAACCCGGCGCGTTTTACAAAAAACACCTCGACAGTTTTGCCGGCCGTGCTAGCCGCATCGTGTCGGTTGTCAGCTACCTCAACTGCGATTGGCCGGCCGATGCCGGCGGCGAACTTGTTGTCTACAACGAGCATGACCGGGAAGCCATTCGCGTCCTGCCGCAAGCCGGCACGGTTGCGATATTTCTCAGCGAGAAAATCCCGCACGAGGTCTTGCCTGCCAGTCGCGAGCGTTACAGCATCGCCGGCTGGTTTCGCGTCAATGCCTCGGGCAGTGCGCGTGTGGATGTGATGCGTTGATCGCAAGGGAGAGAATCGCATGAGCACTGAATTCTGTGTGGTACTCACCACTACCGCCAACCGGGATGATGCCAGCGAGCTGGCGGCCTTCATCGCCGCCCATCATCCCTGCCGCGTGCCGGAGATCCTGCAGCTGCCGGTTGCCGCAGGTTCTGTTGCTTATCTACAATGGCTCGCAGCAACGGTGTCCGCCATTTGAAGCGGACCGCATGACAATAACGAGGCCGCACATTGAACAAGCTCCGAATGGATATCGAAATTACCACGCATTGCAATGCGCGTTGCACATTTTGTCCGCGTGAGGCCATTCCGGAACTTGCGCACATGGATCTTCATATTGTCGATAAAACCATCGAGCCCGCGCGCAATCGTTACTTGACCACGGACTGCGCAAAATTGTTTTCAGCGTCACGGAGCATGGCGCCGAATATGAGCAAGTCTATGGCTTACCGTTCGAGAAGACGCTGCAGAACATCCTGCAGTTCCGTGACCTGGCCGATGGTCGTTGCGAGGTTGTCATTTCACTGATGTCAAAACACTTTCTGGATCCTCAGGTGAAACGCCAGAAGACCTTCTGGCGTCACCTGGGCTTCGATGATTTACTGGTCATGAAATACACCAACCGGGCAGGTTCGTTGTCTCCTGCGTCGACATGTCAGGAAAACAGTGCAGTGCAGGTCGCAAACGATGTCCATTGCCTCGTGCCATTCTGGTCCACCTTTGTGGGCATGGACGGCGGTTATTACCTGTGCTCGCATGATTTCAGGAAATTGCGCTGTTTTGGCAACGTTGAACATGACACGGTTGCCACTGCCTGGCGGCGCAAGCAACAGTACTTTGCCACCGATGGGGCTGTCTGCCGCTCGTGTACGGCCAATCCTCGCTGCTTTGTTCCGGGCATGCAGCGCGAGAAAACCGTAGCGGCCATGCTGCAGGAACATGCGCAGTCGCATGCATGCATCATGGAAAGGGTCGAACATGAAATCCGCATCGACCTGTCGCGGCACAGGGAAACGCTTATTGCCTGCCGGGATTGATGGCGGCCTGCCAATCCCTGCCTATACTCCAGAGAGGTCTGTATAGGTGGAACCCCGCGTGCTCCGATTCGCCAACCTGTCCCTGCGCGGAAAGCTGTTTATCGCTTTCTGGCTGGTCACCGCCATTACCGTTGGCGCCTTTGTGGCAGCCGCCACCCATTTTGCCCGCGAGGCCCTGCAGGAAAGGGTGGATACCCAGCTGCACACGGCAGCACAGGCAGTACAGGACATCGTGCCCGAGGTGTTCTGGGCCATGGAGCATGAAGCCGGTGCGGTTGATGACGCGCACTACCTGCCGCACGTCGCGCATCTATGGCAGTACTCGCACCGCAGCGGCCTGGCCTATCTGTATGTGATGCAGGTGGTCGATGGCGAGGTGCACACCGTGCTGGATTCCGCGCCGGAAGAAGAGATCCGCATTGGCAAGTACATGAAATACTATGAAAAATATGAGGACGCCAGCCCGGCCGTGGCGCTGGCAGCCCGCACCGGCCAGATCCAGTTTGATGAATACACGGATCGTTTCGGCACCTTCCGCTCACTGTTCATGCCGGTAACCATCAGCGGCCAGCGCTTTGTCGTCGGCGCCGACATGAAAACCGAAGTCATCGCCGCCGCCATGCAGCGCAGTCTCGCCACCTATGCCATTGCAGCTATCGCCGTACTGGCGCTGGGCAGCATGGCCGCGTTGCTGCTGGCGCGCATCATTGCCACGCCGCTGCAGGCCATGGCGGAAACGGCTATCGGTGTGTCCCGGCAGCGCGATCTGACCCACAGCGTGGCCAGCAACAGTGCCGACGAGATGGGCAGCATGGCGCGCAGCCTCAACCAGCTGATCGGTTTCTTCCGTGACACGCTGCTGCTGGTGCGCAATGGTGTCGAACACAATGACACGCTGGCCAGCCAGCTGGAGTCCACCTCGCGCAACTGGCAGGTGCGCATGCAGAGCAACGTCGAGCGCCTGGGCTCGGTCACCCGCCAGGCCACCAATATCAGCGCCGACACCGAACAGGCCTCGGTGCTGGTGGCCAGCGCGCAGGCGGACATTCGCACCATGATGCAGCAACTACAGGACGCCCATGCTGCCCTGCAACAGATGGCGCACGGCGTGCAGGGCAACGCGGAAAGCGGCTCGGCGTTGGCGCAACAGCTGGGTGATCTCACCCAGCAGGCCAAGGACATTGGCTCGATACTGGAAGTCATCCAGCAGATTGCCGCCCAGACCAACCTGCTGGCACTGAATGCCGCGATTGAAGCCGCGCGCGCCGGCGAGCAGGGCCGCGGCTTTGCCGTGGTGGCGGATGAAGTGCGCAAGCTGGCCACTGAAACCCAGAACACCCTCACCCGCACCAACGAAGGTGTGGCGCGCATCATCGAGACCATCAACAGCGCCGCGCACAATACGGAGGCGAATGCTCGCCACGCCGAAGAGATGGCCGGCGCATCCACAACTGCCGTGGAGACCGTCATCGCCATGTCCAGCCGCATCGCCAGCGTGCTCGGCGTGGTGGAAGTCGCTTTCGGTTCGACCACCGCCGTGAAAGAGGCAGTGAATGCCATCAATATCGACATGAACCGCATGTACGAAGATATCCAGGAGAACGCCGAACAGGCGCGCGAACTGGGCGAGGCCTCCGGTCACCTGAGCGTGCAGTCCGACCAGCTCAAGCAGCGGCTGCGGGAGTTTCGGGTGTAGGCGCTGCGAGCCACACTTCACCACCACCCCGCCCCTGCGGGGCACCCCTCCTTGAAAAGGAGGGGAGTTAAATGCGTGGCACGAACAAACTCTCCCCCTGACAAGGGGGAGTGGCCCGCAGGGCCGAGGGGGTTATTGTTTTGGAGTGACCCCGCAGGGGCGGGGTGGTGATGGTGCGCACACAGGCCGATCAGTTGCCCTCTGGCCCAACGGCCTCTAGCATGCCTGCTACCACACAGGAGTGCCGTCATGTCCATCAACGTTTCCGATCGCCACGTCTATCCCGTTTCTGCTGAAACCGCTGCCGGCGCGCATATCACGCGCGAGCGCTATGCGGCGATGTATCAACAGTCGGTGACGCAGCCGGAAACCTTCTGGGCCGAGCGCGCGCAGGAATTTCTCACGTTCGAGCGCCAGTGGGATCGCGTACTCGATTACGATCTGGCAAAAGGCCATGCGCGCTGGTTTGATGGCGCGCAACTGAATGTGAGCGTGAATTGTATTGATCGCCATCTCGCCACACGCGGTGAACAAACTGCCATCATCTGGGAAGGCGACAACCCCGCCGAGAGCCAGCGCGTCACCTATCACGAATTGCACAAGCAGGTGTGCCAGTTGGCCAATGCGCTGAAACTGCGCGGCGTGAAACGCGGTGATCGCGTGTGCATCTACATGCCGATGATTCCGGAAGCAGCCTACGCCATGCTCGCCTGCACGCGCATCGGCGCGATTCACTCCATTGTCTTCGGTGGATTTTCGCCAGAGTCGTTGAAAGACCGCATTCTCGATTCCGATTGCCGCGTGGTGATCACCGCCGATGAAGGCGTGCGCAGCGGCAAAGCCATTCCCTTGAAAGCGAATGTGGATACCGCGTTGCAGCATTGCCCGGATGTGCACACCGTGCTCACCGTCAAACGCACCGGCGGCACGATCAACTGGCAAGCACCGCGCGATGTCTGGTATCACGAATTGGTGAATGATCAGGATGCGTGGTGTGATCCGGAATGGATGGAGGCGGAAGATCCGCTGTTCATTCTGTACACCTCCGGTTCCACCGGAAAACCGAAGGGCGTGTTGCACACCACCGCCGGTTATCTGTTGATGGCGGCGATGACGTTCAAGTACACGTTTGATTACCGCGAAGGCGAAGTGTTCTGGTGCACGGCGGATGTCGGCTGGGTCACCGGCCACTCGTACACGGTGTACGGCCCGCTCGCCAATGGTGCGATCACACTGATGTTTGAAGGCGTGCCGACGTATCCGGATGCTTCGCGTTGCTGGCAGGTGTGCGACAAACACCACGTCAATATTTTCTACACCGCGCCGACGGCGATTCGCGCACTGATGGCGCAAGGCAATGATTTCGTCACCTCGTCTTCGCGCGCGAGTATTCGTTTGCTGGGTACGGTGGGCGAACCGATCAACCCGGAAGCCTGGGAGTGGTATCACCGCGTGGTCGGCGAAAGCCGCTGCGCAATTGTCGATACGTGGTGGCAAACAGAAACCGGCGCGCAAATGATTACGCCGATGCCCGGCGCGACTGCATTGAAACCCGGCTCTGCCACCTTGCCGATGTTTGGTGTGCAACCGGCATTGCTCGATCAGAATGGAAAAGAAATTGAAGGTGCCGGTGAAGGCATGCTGGTGATCAAAGCGTCATGGCCGAGCCAGATCCGCACCGTGTACGGCAATCACCAGCGGTTGATCGACACCTATTTTTCACAATACCCCGGCTACTACTTCACCGGCGACGGTGCGCGCCGCGATGAAGACGGCTATTACTGGATCACCGGCCGCGTGGATGATGTGCTGAATGTTTCCGGCCACCGTTTGGGCACGGCAGAAATTGAATCTGCGCTGGTGTTGCATCCGAAAGTGGCGGAAGCGGCGGTGGTGGGTTACCCGCACGATATCAAAGGCCAGGGCATTTATTGTTTTGTCACGTTGATGAATGGCGAAACGGGTTCACCGGAGCTGGAAAAAGAACTCGTTGCCTGTTGTGTGCAGGAGATCGGGCCGATTGCGAAGCCGGATCTGATTCAGTGGGCGCCGGGTTTGCCGAAGACGCGTTCGGGCAAGATCATGCGGCGGATTTTGCGCAAGATTGCGGAGAACGAGCTGTCGAATCTGGGTGATACCTCAACGCTGGCTGATCCGTCGGTGGTGGAGCATTTGATTGCGAATAGTAGGCATCTCTGATTCGCATGAGAATATGTATTATCCTTGCAATTAGACACTGACACTACGGGGGCAGGCATGAAATATCAAAGGATTCAATCTTTCCCGGCAATTGATGCTTTCGAATTTCCTGAACTGGTAGCTCTTTCCGCTGTGTGGCAGGAAAGAAAGTCTGAGCTGGAGGATAACGGAGCTTACAAGGAATTTCTGAAAAAACTCCAGCGGGAATGGGCCATAGAAACAGGAATTATCGAGCGCCTCTATACTTGGGACCGTGGTGTTACCGAAGTTTTGATTGAGCAGGGAATTGAAGCATCTATTATTTCACATAAAGGAGGAATACCCAGGCAAGATGCAGAACATATTCAGTCTGTAATTCATGATCATCTTGGGATTGTTGAGGGATTGTTTTCATATATAAAAGGTGATGAGCCTCTAACAGAGTATTTTATTAGGGGGCTTCAAGCTCAATTCACCGCTCATCAGGATCACACTGAAGCGGTTACTGATACAGGCCAAGTTATCAAGGTCAGCTTGCTGAAAGGCGAGTATAAGAAGACAGCAAATAACCCTAGAAGACCAGATGGAGACATGCATCTTTATTGTCCGCCAGAATTAACTAAAGAGGAAATGGAAAACCTGGTTCGCATATACAGAGATGCAGAAAACTTATATCCGCCTGAAGTAAAATCGGCATGGCTTCACCACAGATTCACACAGATACATCCTTTTCAAGACGGGAATGGCAGAGTGGCGCGCGCACTTGCTTCTCTCGTTTATTTGCGAGAAGGGCTATTTCCTCTTGTTATCCGTGACTCTGACAGACAAGAGTACATTGGCGCACTAGAAACAGCAGATGCGGGCGATCTTTCTCCACTTGTGCTGCTGTTTGCCCGAAGACAGAAAGAGGCGATTCTCAAGGCGCTCGGCCTAGAGCAGCAAGTTCAGCAGAGTAAGTATGCAGAGCAAATCATTAGCTCTGCCCTTGAGCTTCTGAAGTCAAAGTATGCCAAAGAAACACAGAAAATATCTGCCGTATACGATCACGCAGACAAGCTATTTTCCGTTGTTGAGGATAGGTTTAGGGCGTTGATTTCCGATCTAGACGCCAAGCTAAGAGCTCTTACGCCACCAAACCACGAAAAGTATCAAGCCAGAACAAATTCAGCTAACAGCCGCGCTGCTAACCGACACTATTTTCAGAAGCAAATCGTGGATGTTGCAAATCAATACGATTATTTTGCCAATCTCGAAAAGCATAGAGCGTGGATTAGAATAACTCTGGCAACAGAACAGGAGTTTGATTATGTGATAAGTTTTCACGGTTACGGCCACGGTGACACAGGTATTCTTATTACGTCTGCCTTTACTTACGTTAAGGCTCCTCGTGAAGGAGGCGGGGTTGAGCCGGTTTCCCTGCATCCTGCAGCTACAGACCTTTTTCAGTTTAACTACGCAGAGCCGTACGAAAGCACATCAAAACGCTTTAATGAGTGGCTGGAAAGCTCCGTAGCTATAGCCATGGCGGAATGGAAGCGCACGCTCACATATTGAGAATGGGGGAAAAGCGAAAAGGTGTGCTTTTGAAAAGGTACTGGAGAGATTTACAAATATTCAGTCTGGCTAACACGCAAAAAATCAAACAGGCTAACCCGTGAAACCCATCACCGAACGCATCCCGCACGCAGAAAACCTCTGGGCCGCAGGCGCCGCCGCCGAAGCGGCGGCCGACTATGCGCAGGCTTACAGCCTGTACACCGAGGCGCATGACTTGATTATGGATTGCGCACAACTGCACCAGCGCGCGCATGAACAACTGCGGCGCGTGAACTGGAAGCTGGGAAATTACGGCGAGCTGATCACCGGCTGGCTGCTGCACCTGTTCGCCCCGCTTGGCGTGTTCGAACTCGTCTCCCGCCGCCTGAACACCGATGCGCGTTTTGCGGACATGTGCCAGCGCAGGGCGGCGTGAATTATCACCGGTGATAAACTGTCGCATGTGACACAAAGAGATTTTCTTGCATGAAAGCAAATGTTTTTGATCAAGTCTTTGATGACAATAAAGACGTCAGCAACGCGCTGGATCTGACACAAGCTAAACGGGGTGATGGTGCACATCAGCGCATTGGCGTGGATCTTCCACTCTGGATGCTCGAAGCATTGGACGCCGAAGCCGGCCGCCTGGGCGTGACGCGCCAGTCGATCATCAAGGTCTGGCTGGCAGAGCGGCTGGAAAAGCGTTGATACCCGACCAGTCGATAACTCGCATGAGACCCATCCCATGAAAACCCGCACGCTGCTGTGCTTGCTCGCCGGCCTTGCCCTCAGTCGTGGTGGTTTTGCGGAAGAGGCGGCGCCCGCCATCCAGATGTTGTCGCTCGGGCAATACCACGGCGACGAAGTGCCGCAAGCCAGCGGCTCCGCGTGGTACGCCCTCACCGGCAGCCACGACAAGCCCGGCGGCTGGGCACTGCAAGCCGTCACACTCCAGCTCGACACGGTATATGACGCCCTGCTGGATGACGAAGAAAAAGGCCCGTACACCGGCAAAGTGGTGAACACCGTGCCCGCCGTGGGGGCCACCGTGCTGATCCAGCACCCCGCGCTCAAAGCCGGGCCGGTGCCCGCGGCCGAGATACAAGGCGACGCACGCGGCATCGGAGAAAAACAGATCACTCTTCAACAGCGCCGCTACACCCTTCGCCTCAATGAGGGTTGCAGCAGCGTCGAAGGCGCGTGCCAGTGGCTGCTGAGTGATGGCGAACACAGCCAGGCAGTGGTGCAAGAGTTGTACATGATCAAAACACCGGAAGGCGTGCTGGATACCGATTCCGGCAACACCGGCCTGGTCTGGGCCGGCGATCTGGATGGCGACGGCAAACTGGATCTGCTGCTCGACGTGTCCAACCACTACAACGCCGTGATAAACCTGCGGCTGTTTTTATCTTCGCACGCGAAAGACGGCCAGCTGGTGGAAGAAGTCGCTGCGTTTCATGCGGTGGGGTGCTAGGCCTTCTGCCTTGCTCATCCTGTTCTTTCCGAAAAAATGTGCCGGAGGGATTTAAAAATGATCAGCCCAGCTAACACGCAACACACCCAACAGGCCCACCCATGAAACCCATCGCCGAAGCGCATGATGCCATTATGGATTGCGCACAACTGCACCAGTGTGCGCAGTGCCAACGCCGATAAAACCTGTTGCGAACCTATATGCGCTACATCCTGCTGTTAATACTGCTCGTCACATTTGCCGCCAGCGCCGATATTTATAAATGGACAGACGAATCCGGCAAAGTCCATTTTGGTGACAACCCACATCAGGACCAGAAAGTCGACAAGGTGGAAATCAAGGCCATCAACTCGTTTGAGCAGGTGACATTCGAGACCATCGGCTCGCAGGATGGCGCAGATTCCAGGCGCGTCATCATGTATTCAACCGAGTGGTGCGGCTACTGCAAAAAAGCGCGCGCCTACTTCAAGGCCAGGAATATCAGCTTCACCGAGCGCGACATTGAAAAAGACTAT
Source organism: uncultured Pseudomonadales bacterium (assembly GCA_964509075.1). GTDB lineage: Bacteria > Pseudomonadota > Gammaproteobacteria > Pseudomonadales > UBA7239 > UBA7239. Next base: position 158,840 of record CAZDWC010000007.1, read on the forward strand.
TTCGCCAAAAAAGACTACGACAAACTAGGCGGCAAAGGCGTGCCTGTCATACTGGTGGGCAATACCAGGATCAACGGTTTCAGCGTTGAAGGCTTCGAGAAAGTCTATAAGTGAGCACTACAAGCTCCGCCAGGTGCAGCTTCTCATCAACGCAACGGAACACTTAAAACAGCAGCCGGCATGAACCCATCACCGAGCCAAAAGCGACAGGGTTCTTTCATGTAACCGCCGTGCGTGGCGCCCAACACCCTGCTCTGTTACGATGCCGGCCTTGCGCGCGGCAGCGCGCTTCACCAGAAGCTTATTCACACGACAAGGAAACTGCCATGACAATTTTTCGCATCGCCCGCGCCCTGCTGCTTGCTGCAACCACCACCCTCGCCGGCTGCGCCGTGAACCAGATGGATGCCAATGTCATCCCCGGCAATGACGTCTCGCAATTCAAGACGTTCTACGTTGCCAAACACAGCAAAGACAAATACAACGTCGCGGAAGAGATCGAAAAAGCACTGGAACAACACGGCGTGACCGCCAGCGTGGGCCCCGCTGACCAGAAGCCCACTGACGCCGAGGTGATTGTGACCTATGAAGACAAATGGATGTGGGACATCACCCTGTACCTGCTGCAACTGGATGTCACGTTCAGCAAGCCGAGCGGCTTCCCCATCGCCACTGCGCACTCCATGCACACCTCGCTGACACGCAAATCGCCCACCGAAATGGCCATGGAAACCACCAGTAATATTTTCAATAAAAACACCGGCCATTAACGCTCGTTTTCTTTGACTATCGTTTTCTTCAACCAACCAGGGAAATACCATGAAAAAAGCATCGCTGCATTTTGGAAAAATTCTGTTCGCCGTATTGGTGGCCGCGCATCTGGCAGGCTGCGCCTCTTCTTCAAAACCGGAAAACATGGTTGCCGGCGTTATCCAGGCCGGCAAAACCCAGCCTTACTCCGTGAGCGTAAACTCTTCCGGTGGCCGCGAAACTTCCAAGATGGGCGCCTCGCAAATTGCCGACAAGGATTTCGTTGAAGCCATCAAGCAATCCATTACCGCCAACAAGACCTTCGATGCCGTAGTGGAAGGCGATGCCGGCCAGTACGCACTGTCTGTTGCCATCGTGAAACTGCAGCAACCGATGATCGGCCTCGACATGACGGTAAAAATGGAAGCCGCCTGGCAGCTGAGGAAACAGGATGGCAAAGTGGTGTGGGAACAGGTGATCAACTCCGAACACACCGCCACCGTGAGCGATGCCTTCGCCGGCGTCGCACGCTTGCGCATGGCTAACGAAGGTGCAGCAAAAGCCAACATCAAGCAGGCGCTGGAAAAAATCTCCGCACTCTCGCTGTAAGCCACAGCCCGTTCAAAAAAACCCGCCTCGGCGGGTTTTTTTATGGTGCCAGACAAACCGGATCAACCCCCCGCTGTTTTTGGTTACACTGGGCAACATGAGTCCAAGCACCCCTCCTCCACACCAAAGCCTGCGCAACCAGCTGTTGATCGCCATGCCGGGGCTGGATGACAGCCGTTTTGCACACACGGTGACCTACATCTGCGAGCATACGCCGGAAGGCGCCATGGGGCTGGTGATCAATCAACCCGTGGAAGCCGAACTGGATGACCTGCTGGAACAGATGGGGTTGGCACTGGATCCGGGCCGGCACGCACACAAAATCATGCGCGGCGGCCCGGTACACCCGGAACGCGGCTTTGTCCTGCATCGGGCCGGCCCGCGCTGGGCGCACACGGTCAAACTCAGCGAGGAAATCGCCCTCACCGCCTCGCGCGACATACTGGAGGCCATGGCCACTGCCAGCGGCCCCGAAGATGCGTTGATCCTGCTCGGCTACGCCGGCTGGAGTGCCGGGCAACTGGAGCGCGAGCTGGCTGAAAATGCCTGGCTCACGGCGCCGGCGACACCTGCCATTGTCTTTCATACCCCGTTTGAACAGCGCGCCCGCGCCGCCGCCATGCAGCTGGGCGTAGACCTGTCGCTGCTCAGCGCCCAGGTGGGCCATGCCTGAGCTGTCAACAGCAGGTCGATAACTCGCCGGCATCAGTCAAATGCAATATGCTGACGAGGTTTCTGAAACACGGGATTGGACCTGACCATGTCATTTACATGTATTTCCTTGGCAGCTGCCAAGCAGATGATAGATGCGCGTGATGCAACGATTGTTGATATTCGCGATCCGCAGGCTTTTGCCGCTGCGCATGTGCCAGGCGCCTTTTCGCTCAACAACAGCAATGTGAGTGAATTCGTGGCGCAGGCGGATCATGACAAGCCGCTGCTGGTTTTCTGCTACCACGGGCACAGCAGCCAGGGCGCAGCTGATTATCTGGCAGGTCAGGGTTTTTCCGAGGTGTACAGCGTTGATGGCGGCTTCGAGGCCTGGCGCGGCGAGTACCCGGTGACTACCTGATTTACGCTTCTGCTTTCAGGGTGTTGAGCAGCAGGGTTTCCAGCGCAGAGGGCGTCATGTTGCCATGGACGATCTTGTCCAGCGAGATGTTGGGCCCGTTGGCGCAATTGCCCAGACAACGAAAGGGTTCCAGTCTGATGCTTTGCGTGGCATCGCACTGATAAAACTCGACGCCCAGCACGCGTTTGGCGGTGGCTGCGAGCTCCCGCCCGCCTTTTGCGCAGCAGTTGTCTGCCGAGCACACATAAAGCAGATGTTTACCCGGTGGTTGTAGCGAGAGCGAGGGAGACAGTTCAATCGCCTTGTAGATGGCCGGGCGTTCCTGTCCGGTGGCATCTGCGATCAGTGGTATGCACTGTGGCGGCACAAAACCGAGTTGCTGTTGCAGCTGTGCCAGCAGATCGACCAGCATCTGATCCGGCGTGAAAGCCGCAATGATTTCGGCGGCGTGATCCAGTGCTGATGTGGCTTGTTGCGTCATGCGGGTGTGATCACTGTTAATAGCGGTGCCGTCATTCTGCGATTCACCGTGATTTTTTTCAAAGAGCAGATTACAGCTTGCGATGTTGCAGGGCCGGCAGGCTCTGGCGAATGCCGTGCAGTTCCTGAAGATCGATATCGCCGACAATGATGCCTGCGTTTTCCGGCAACACGGCGAGAATTTCTCCCCAAGGGTTGATGAGCATGCTGTGCCCCCAGGTTTTGCGGCCGTTGGCATGCGTGCCGCCTTGGTCGGCAGCCAGTATGTAACATTGATTTTCAATGGCGCGGGCGCGCAGCAGCACTTCCCAGTGTGCGGCGCCGGTGGTGTAGGTAAATGCTGCGGATACGACCATCAGCGCGCAATGGCCCATGGCGCGATACAGTTCCGGAAAGCGCAGGTCGTAGCAGACCGACAATCCCACGCGACCAAACGGCGCCTCGAAGCTGACGACGCTGTTGCCGTGGGTAATCGTGCGTGATTCGTCATACGCCTCATCACCCTTGCTGAAACTGAACAAATGCAGTTTGTCATAGCGCGCTACGCATTCTCCGTGCGGGTTGAAGACCAGCGTGCTGTTCAGGACTTTTCCGGCTTCCGGTGATTGCAGAGGCATTGTGCCGCCGATCAGCCAGAGTTTGTATTGCTGTGCCATGGTGCGCATGAAATCCTGCAGTGGGCCTTGTCCAGATACTTCTGCATGCGCAAGTTTGTCTGTTTCCTGCATGCCGAGTATGGCCCAGTATTCCGGCAGCAAAACCAGTTGTGCGCCTTGTGCACTGGCATCGGCAATCAGTCGCCGGGCTGTCGCCAGGTTGTCTGCGACAACCGGCGAGGAAACCATCTGGATAGCTGCAACACGCAAGTGAATACTCCTCAATGTTTGCGGTTATTTTCTTTCAGGAGTGCGCCGGTGAAAGCCGAACTGGCAAACGGCAGAATGCGTTCAGTGGCGTTTGCTGCATTGCGGGGGCTGGCGTCGATGTAATCCGGTGCGGAATCGTTGTCGTCGTCGATGTCGCAGGCATCGCCGGATGCATCGCCGTCGAAATTGGTCTGGTCGGCATTTGCAGCCTCGTCGCAATTATCAACACTGTTGTCAATGCCGTCGCCGTCGCTGTCTGTCATTGTTGCAGCAGCAATTTTCTGGATGCTGAAGGCGTCGCGTACGGTGCCGGTTTCGTCGATGAATTTTGCCGAGAGCAATCGGTTGTTGACATCAATGATCATCGAGCCCAGTTCATTGAGCGAACGATACATGGCGGGATAGTTGATGCTTTCATCGCCGGTCTTTGCCGACGTACCTGCCACGGCGTAAACGGTACCGCTGCGTGCGGGAGAGGGCAGGGGTTTTGTGTAAATGCGTGAACCCTCAATAGGATTGCCGCTGCCGGTATCCAGCGCCATGGCTTTGCCCAGGTAGAGTGCTGTGTCGCCGTAAGTGTTCGAGTAGCCGTAGTGTCCCTGTATGAATTTGGAGCGCTCGTAATTGTGGCTGTGGCCACAGAGCACGAGATCAACGCCGTACTGTTCCAGTATCGGTACGATGTTTTCGCGCATTTCCACCAGTTCAATATCGTTGCTGCCGGGACGGTTGTTGTCGGATTTGTGCGAGCCATCAGTGTAGGGCGGATGATGCCAGTAGGCGATGATCCAGTCGGCGGGTTTTGTCGCGGTGCGGTTGGCTTCGAGATCGGCGACAAGCCATTGCGCCATGTCTCCCGTCGGGCTGCGGCTCACGTCAAAAGAGTCGAGTACCACAAAGTGAATATTGCCGTAGTTGTAGGAGTAATACGCCTCTGTAAACGATGCAACACCACCGGCTTCGGCGTTTTTCGGCAAAGCGAAAATGTCGAAATAAGGGCCGGTGCCGGTGGATGCATCTGCGCTGCCGCCGTCGTGGTTGCCGAAAGTCGGCCACACCACGGTCTGGCGCATCAGTTGTGGATAAATATCGAAAAATCCTGCCTGATATTCCTCATCGCGGCCGCTGAAGTAAGCGTTGTCTCCCAGCATCAGCCAGAGATCGGTGTAGGTGTTGCCGACGTGGTTTTTGAAGCCCTGGTAGACCGCGCGCTGCTCGGCATTGCCGCGGCCGGAATCGCCGATGACCCAGATACGCGTCGATGGATTTGTGCCGACCGGGGGCTGGGTCTTGAAAAAGAATTCCGCTGAGCCCAGCGGTGTGCCGCTGCTGGAGCCAATGGCATAGAAATAGGTTGTTGCCGGTGACAGTCCCTCAAGTTTGACTTCATGCGAGAGTTTTTGCGATGGATCGGCATCGGGAGTGACGAAAGCGAGATTGTCGGCGCTGGTGCCGTAATGCACGACAGCATCCTGCGCGCTTGTCGTGCTCCACTTGATGATGGCTGATGTAGGGGTGATCAGTTGCAGGTAGGGCCCGCGAGCAGAAGTGGCACTTGCAGTCAGTTCAAGCGCGAACAGCGTGTCGTCGCTGCTGGTGGATGATTGATGTATTTCCACCGCAATAATATTGTTTCCTGCATGCAGGATGTTGGCAGGCAGGGAGGCTTGCAGGCCGTTGAACTCATCAGCGTCGGCAATATCGCTGTTGGCCGGCGTGTCTGTTGCGATTGCGCCCACGGGCAGATTGTCGCGGAAAACTTCGCTGCCGTTGATGTAGACCGCGACACCGTCGTCGCGCAACAGTGCGAGACTGAGACCGCTGAACAGTGTCGGATCTGCAACATTGAAGTGATGGCGGTAATAGGTGGTAACGTAATGCGCGCCGTCCGGCCCGGTATTCACGCTGGTAACAGGCAGTCCATCCAGCGTGTTGCCCTGGCTGAAAAAGGCTTGTCCGCTTTGCCAGCTGCTGTCATCGAATGCGGCTTCCACCCAGGTGCTGCCGGGATCCGTGCCGTTGTCCAGGTATTGCCAGGAACTGTTCATTCCATCAATCAGCATCTCGGTGGCATGGACTTGTGCCGGCAGCAGTGCTGTTGCGCAGGAAAAAAGCATGGCATGAAATACAGGGCGTTTTTGCGGCGGGACGGTTTGCATGTCGATCTCCTTTTCAGCGGGCGTTTGCGAAGCTGGCGGTGACCATGGCGTGATCACTGACATAAGGCTTGCTACTGCCCAGATGTTTATTCTGTATATGCCATTGTTGCAACTGCCAGCGCGCGTCTGCCGCGCGCGCATGGAAATGCCACGAAAACAATAAATGATCCAGTGCCAGTTGTTCCTCGTCGCCACTGAAGGTGATGTAGTCGCGTTCGCTGCAGGCTAGTTTGCGGTAGGCAGCCAGATCCAGCAAGTGATAAAGCCCCCAGTCGGCGCGGCGGCCGCTGCGGTTTTTGCTTGTGCGGCGAAAGCGTGTATCGCCTTTGAGTACATCCAGTACATTGCCGGGCAGGCGGTCATTGCAGTCACCTGCAACAATCACGGCATCTGTCGATTGCGCGAGTTGACGATTCACCAGCAGGCGCAACACGGCGGCTTCGGCGATGCGGCGCATGCCGGCCAGTGCGCGGCCGATGTCCAGCCAGTGATCGGCCGTGGTGCCGTAGTAGCTGTGGTTTTGATTTTCTTTAGGGTTGCCGGGAGGAATCGGCAAGCGTGATTTCAGATGTGTGTTGAACACAGTGAGCGTGCGCGCATCCGGGCCGCGCAGGCGCAGTTTCAGCACCGGCCGCGAGAAGCGATCAATGTTCACGTCCATGGCGTAACGTGTGTCATCACTGCACCACACCAGTTCCGGCGGGAAGGCGCTGATCCATTCACTGCTGATGATGTCCCAATCCGCTTGCACGGCACAGGCGACATGCATGGCATTGCCGCCGGCAGTACCGTCATCGTGACAGATGAGTTGGTAGTCGTGCAGTTGCGCGGTGGCGAAGACATCCTGCAGTGCTGCCCGGCTCCACACTTCCTGGAAGCAGAATACGGTTGATGGCTGCGCGCGCAGTTGCTCGGCCGTCCAGCCGGCCTTGCGCTGGTATTGGTTGGGTGTCCAGGCGAATTCGCCGAACAGGATATGTCCAGCCTGTTGCAGATTGCAGAGATTGAAGCTGCTGACAGAGAAACTCATGCCGGTATCAAGCCGGGAAGCCATAAAAAGGGGCGGCATGCCAAGTGGGGAAGCCCACTGGTGACGCAGAGGTCAGCGCCGTTATGATGCCTGACTGATATTTCCTTTGCTGAGGGTATGCACATGAGCGACAAGAAGCCGGTAATTGCAGTGATTGGTGGTACGGGTGATCTGGGCACGGGTCTGGTGTTTCGCTGGAGTCGTGCAGGCTATCACGTGATCATCGGCTCCCGCAAAGCGGAGAGCGCGCTGGAAGCTGCAGCGGCGATGAAAGCGCGTTTGCCCGCTGCACAGGTGGAAGGCATGGAAAACAGCGCTGCTGCGGCGAAAGCCGACATCGTGTGCATGACGGTGCCTTTCTCGCACCAGCAGGATACGCTGGCAGTGATCCGCGACGCTGTGCAGGGCAAGATCTTCATCGACGTCACCGTATCGCTGAAGCCGCCGAAAGTCGCCACCGTGCAATTGCCGGCTGAGGGCTCGGCCGGTGTGATCGCGCAACAGACGCTGGGTGAAAATGTGCGCGTAGTTTCGGCGTTCCAGAACATCGCCGCTGCGCACCTGAATGACGAGCATGATATTCATTGCGACGTGCTGGTAACGGGAGATGATGTCGATGCGCGCGAGGTGGTGGTGCAACTGGCGCAAGCTGCGGGCATGAAAGCCTGGCACGCCGGTCCGCTTGCCAACTCGGCTGCAACTGAAGCGCTGACTTCGGTGCTGATCTTCATGAACAAGCGTTACAAGATTGCCGGTGGTGCGGGCATCGTGATCACTGGCGATGTTGGCGTCTGATGCCTGCCGATCTTCAGCTGCTGGCGCTGCGCCAGTTTCCGCCAGTCAAACCCGGCGATGATCTTCCCGGTTTGATTGGCGCGGCACTGGCGGCGAATGAATTATCGTTGTGCGATGGTGATGTCATTGTCCTCGCACAGAAAATCGTTTCCAAATCCGAAAATCGTTATCGCGATCTGGCGACGGTAGTGCCGTCGCCAGAAGCGCAGCGCTATGCGCGTGAAACCGGAAAGGATCCGCGTCTGGTTGAGCTGGTGTTGCAGGAATCGAATCGTGTCTTGCGACACCGTTTCGGTTCGATTGTCGTCGAGCACAAGCTGGGTTTTGTGCATGCGAATGCCGGTATTGATCAATCTAACTTGCCTGACAACACACAGTCGGAAAAGGCGTTGCTATTGCCAGAAGATCCGGACGGCAGCGCGCGAGCTTTGCGCGAGGCGTTGCAAGCGATACATGGCGTGAAGATTGGCGTCGTCATTAACGACAGCTTTGGTCGCGCATGGCGGCTGGGTACTTGCGGTATTGCCATCGGCGTCGCCGGTTTCGAGCCCTTGCTGGATTTGCGCGGTGCGCCCGATCTGTTTGGTCGCAAACTGGAAATTACCCAAGTCGGTATCGGCGATGAAATTGCCGCTGCGGCTTCATTGTTGATGGGTCAGGCTGGCGAAGGTGTGCCGGTGGTGATCGTGCGCGGTCTGCAATTACCGCTACAGGATGATGCCTCGGTGCAGTCGCTGTTGCGCAAGCCGAACGAGGATATGTTCCGGTGAGCGCAAACGCGGGCGCATGGGATCGAATCGCTTGCGACGGCAAAATTGTTGCATTGTGCGGCGGCGTTGGCGGCGCCAAACTCGCATGGGGGTTGGCGCAAATTCTTGAGTCTGAACAGCTGACGATTGTTGTCAATACGGGCGATGATTTTGAACATCTGGGTTTTCATATATCACCGGATCTGGATACGGTGATGTACACGCTGGCAGGTATCAACAATCGTGAACTCGGTTGGGGTTTGCAAGGTGAAAGCTGGCAGTGCATGCAAGCCCTGGAACAGCTCGGTGGCGAAACCTGGTTTCGCCTGGGTGATCGCGATATCGCCACACATTTACGCCGCACACAATTATTGAAGAGTGGTGAATCGCTGACGGCGGTGACACAGCAATTGTGTGAGGCGCTCGGTGTCAGGCATCGCTTGTTGCCCATGTGCAACCAGCCTGTGCGCACCGTGGTGGAAACTGATGAGGGCGATCTGGCCTTCCAGCATTATTTCGTGCGCGAGCAGTGCCGTCCGCGCGTGCGCGGCTTGCGCTATGTTGGCGAGGAACATGCGCAGTTGTCGCCGGAAGTGATGGTGGCATTGACCGATCCTGCCGTGCGCGCGGTGATCGTTTGCCCTTCCAATCCGCTGTTGAGTATTGCGCCGATATTGTCCGTGCCGGGCATGCGTGACAGGTTGCAGTCACTGGTCGCACCGGTGCTGGTAGTGTCGCCACTGGTGGGCGGGCAGGCGGTGAAAGGTCCTACTGCCAAAATGATGCAGGAGTTGGGCATGGATCTGCATTCTGTCAGCGTGGCCGGTTTTTATGCCGATATGATGCATACGCTGGTCATTGACGAGGTGGATGTGTCGGATGTTGCTGTTCTGCAGAAGGCCGGTGTGCGTACACAGGTGTGCAAAACCCTGATGCTCTCCGATGCGGACAGGATTGATCTTGCCACGCGGCTTGTCCAATTGGTGCGCGGTCATATATAAAGACGGGCGGATCTGAAGGAAGCCGATATGCCTGCGCTCGTGAAAAAAATACTGCGGATCATCCTGATCAATATTGCTGTCTTGTTGTTGCTGCTGCTGTTGCTGGAAGCGGGGCTGCGGGTTTTCACCGGAGCGCCGCGCGGCACGTTTCGGGGGTGGTTCAGCAGCCCGCTGGGCATGTATCCGGAGAATTCAAAGCTTCCCATGTTTGCCGTGCGCGACTGGCTGGTGGAAACCAACAAGTGGGGATTTCGCGGTGGCGAACTCGCATTGAAAAAAGCGCCGGGCGTCACTCGTGTCGCGATGATCGGCGATTCCATTACTGATGGTTTTTTTGTCGAGAATCACAACAACTTTCCCACCTTTACAGAGCTGGCGCTGAAGCGCCACGGTGTGAATGTGGAGGTGATCAATGGCGCCAACGGCGGCACGTCCATCGATCGTGAGCTGGCTATTCTGCGCGATGGCATTACTCGCTTTGATCCGGATGTCGTTGTGCTGACCTTTGTGACCAACGATGTCCATGTGTTGCGCAAGGTTGACGACAACATGCTCCTGCATCAGCGGCTCAACCAGGAAGACTTGCTGCATACGCTGACTCGTCCATTGTTTGTATACAGCGCCGTTGGCGAGTTCACGCTGGATCAGGTGCTGCGCCATATCAACAAGGATTACGCCAAACAACAGGATACGCCGAAGAAGGAGCCTGACCTGAGCCCGCAGCGCTACAACATCGACGGCGGTACAGATTTCGTGGGAAACGTTGCGCGTTTCAAGCATCGCACCCGCAACGACGATATGCTCATTCTCGGCCAGGAATTGTCGCCGGAAATGCAGGAGCAGCTACAGCGCTACTTTCTGGCCTGGGATTCATTCATGCAGCATGCGGCAGAGCATCACATGCAGCCGGTGTTCGTCTATTTTCCTGCCTATTCACAGGTTTACGATACGAGCGAACCGATGACGATACGCGATTTGCTCAAGGCGCATAGCGAGACGCACCATGTGCCGTTTCTGGACATGACCGATGCCATGCGTGCGCATCCTGGAGAGGTGCTGCACCTAGCGCCGATTGACTGGCATCCGAACCCTGCCGGCTACAAGGTATTGGGAGAGGCGCTGGCAAACTTTCTGATTGAAAAAGATTTTGTGCGCAGAAGTGCGGCGGGTGCCGATCACTGATCAACACCCACCGTTATTTTTAGCTGCGGTTTGCAGCAGCCTTGCCCGCCATGCGGCCAGAGAAGGTAGCGTCGCCCACCGACATGCCGCTGCCGTAACCGTCACCGCGGCGCGGCACGCCGGCGGCGGTGCGGCCGGCAGCATACAAGCCCTTGATCACCGAGCCGTCGGTGGCGAGCACTTCGCCGGAAGGCAAGGTGTCGAGTCCCCCCAGTGTGAAGCAGGGGAAAATCGCACCGCGCTCGGGTGTAGCATCCAGCGCCACAAGTGGAGGATTGAGTGACTTCAGCCATTGTGGCGACTTGTGGAACAGCGGATCTTCGCCCTTGGCGGCGTGTTCGCTGTAGAAGTTGATGGTGTGCGCCAGTGAGTTGGCCGGGAAGCCCATTTCCTGTTCCAGCTCTTCTGCGGTTTCGCCAACGGCGACGATATCGCCATTGAAAAACGGTTTGCGTTCGACATTGCCGTAGTCTTCGGCCGCGACAATCATGTACAGACGATCACCCGGTTGTTGTGCGGCAAATGTGCCGACGCGGCCGTGGTAGGCATCTTCATTGATGAAGCGCTGGCCCATGGCGTTGACGAAAATGCCGTAGGTCATGCTGCCTGGTGGGTAGAAAGGAATCGTCATGAAACCTTCGTGCATGTTGATGGCGGCGGCGCCGACGCTGACTCCCATCTGGATGCCAGTGCCGGTATCGCCGGGGTTGCCGATGGGGATATTGCCGCGCAACAGTTTCGGCGCGTATTTTTGCAGCATTTCTTTATTCATGATGAAACCGCCGGCGCACAGTACCACGCCCTTGCGTGCCTTTACGAAGCGCTCTTTCATGTCGATGCGCACCACCACGCCGTGCACTTCGCCGCGCTCGTCGGCAATCAGGCACAGGGTGCGTGTGTCGTAGTGCACGCGGATATTCTTTTTCTGTTCAACATTCTCGGTGAGGATTTTCATCAACAGCGGGCCGCCGTTGTCGCCTTCCACCTGCAGGTTGTGGCCGCGTGCTACGGGCTTGGCGATGTCGCGAAATGGCCAGGCTTTCTCGCTGCCGGTGTAGAGCAGGCCGTCATCGGTCAGGGCGACGATGGCGCGTTTGTCGAGAAAGGAGTCCTTGAACGGCACGCCGCGTTCGACCAGCCAGTCGAAGTGCTCCACCGCTCCTTCGGCATAGGCGCGCACTTTCGCTTCGTCGGCCTGCGGGCCGTGTGCGGCCATCAGGAAGTTGAACAGGTTTTCTGTCGAATCCTCGAAGCCCGTGGCTTTCTGCACGCGCGTGCCGCCATTGCCGCCGAGGTAAACCTCGCCGGACGACATCGCCGTGGAGCCGCCGCTGGCGCTGGCCAGTTCGAAGATCATGACATCGGCGCCGGCATCGGCGGCCTCAAGGGCGGCACAGGCGCCGGCGCCGCCAAAGCCGACCACGGCAACATCGGTTTCAAAATCCCATTGCGGCACGTCTTTCAGCAGGAAGGGGCGGGCAGGGGTGTAGCGTGGCTCGCTCATGGCGTGTCTCTCGATATGTATGGTGAAAAATGGCCGCCATGATAGCAGGGGCATGCAACACTGGCGCTTGGGTAATTGTCGTAATGCTGTTCGGTCTAGCCTAATCGGCGCAAGGGCTTGTGACATTGCGGGGGGGGGGGGGGGTATAACATCCGCCGCCAGCAACTTACAACAACCTCATAAGGATGCTTCCATGCGCCGTTTCAGTTCTCTGCTCGCCGTAGTGTCTTTCGCTCTCAGTCCGTTGGTATGGGCTGCCCCCGGCGATCTCGATACCAGCTTTGGGGGTGGTACCGGCATCGTCAGCACCAGTTTTGTGGGGTCCAGTTCGGCTATTACGCAGGCGGTTCTGCAGCAGACGGATGGCAAGCTGGTGGTGCCTGGATATGTGTTCGGCGGTACTGCGGCTAGTGCACTGGCGCGTTACAACCTCGATGGTTCGCTGGATACCACGTTTGATGGTGACGGCAAATGCACCAGACAACCTGCGGTTGGTGCTAGATCGGCGATTCAGCAGGCTGATGGCAAATTTGTCGTCACCAGTGACGGTTCACTTGGTTATTTTCTGCTGCGACGCTTTCTTGCCGACTGCGCGCTGGACTTCACAGTCTCAACGCAGGTGGGTTATTCCACCAGTATCCCCTATTCAGTGATCCAGCAAGCAGATGGCAAGCTGGTGGTAGCGGGCTTCAGAAGCGTGAGTGCCCGGAATGATGATGATGCTGTGCTGGTGCGCTACAACCGCTTTGGCTCGCTGGATACTACATTCGATAGCGATGGTAAGCTCACGACGAGGGTTGGTTTCAGTTCTAAGTTTTTCTCGGTAATTCAGCAGGCGGATGGCAAACTGGTGGCGGCAGGCGAAGCATACGATGGTCTCCGTTATGGTTTTTTACTGATGCGCTACAACAGTGACGGTTCGCTGGATGCCGCCTTCAGTGGTGATGGCATCGTCACTACGGCAATCGGTGAGGTTAATGCTAGTGCAAGGTCAGTCATCCAGCAGGCGGATGGCAAGCTGGTAGTAGCGGCTATCAGTGGTGGAGGCTTTACGCTGCTGCGCTACAACAGCAATGGCTCGCTGGATGCCACCTTCAGTGGTGATGGCATCGTCACTACGGCAATCGGTGAGGGCAGTGCTTATGCAACGTCAGTCATCCAGCAGACGGATGGTAGGCTTGTGGTGGCCGGTTATGCGCGTATCGGTTCCTCGGATGATATTGCGCTGGCGCGCTACAACGCAGATGGCTCACTGGATACCACGTTTGATGGCGACGGCAAACTTACCAGAGCGATAAGCACTGGAAATGATCAGGCCTATTCGGTAATTCAGCAGCAGGACGGCAAGCTGGTGCTGGCAGTCCGTAGCTACCAAGCGCCTTATTCTTCAGGGTTTGTGGTAGTGCGTGTTGAATCAGGTCAGCTCGACACCGATGGCGACGGGCTGGTTAACGGGCTGGATCCAGATAACGATGGTGACGGCCTTGGCAACAACATCGATCCTGACGACGACAATGACGGCGTGCCTGACTATTTTGATGTTGAGCCACTTAATCCTGCAAATCGTAATGAGCTTTGGCCGTTGAACAGTGTGTATAAGGGTGGTGCGGTTAAGGAAAGAGCGACAGTGCATTGAGCGCCACCTTCAGAGGCAATAGAAACCCGGCCCCGCGCCGGTTTTTTTGCGCTGCGGTGATAGCAGGGGCATGCAACACTGGCGCTTGGGTAATTGTCGTAATGCTGTTCGGTCTAGCCTAATCGGCGCAAGGGCTTGTGACATTGCGGGGGGGGGGGGGGGTATAACATCCGCCGCCAGCAACTTACAACAACCTCACAAGGATGCTTCCATGCGCCGTTTCAGCTCTTTGTTCGTAGTAGTGTCTTTCGCTCTCAGTCCCTTGGTATGGGCTGGAGCGGTCAATTTTGATACCAGTCTTGGGAGTGGTACCGGTATGGTCAGTACAGGGCTCCCAGGGCATTTTGCCTCTGTTGGGCGTGATGTCATACAACAGTCTGATGGCAAGCTGGTAGTGGCGGGTGATGTGAATATTGGCGGTCAAAATGATTTTGCCTTGGCGCGTTACGGCAGCGATGGTTCGCTGGATACCACGTTCGATGGCGATGGCAAACTCACCATGGCGATTGGTGCGAACGCTGATCAAGCTTACGCAGTGATTCAGCAGACCGATGGCAAGCTGGTGGTTGCTGGGTACGGTGGCGGTGATGATATTGCGCTGGTGCGCTACAACGCTGATGGCTCGCTGGACACCTCATTCAGTGGTGACGGCATGCTCACCACTGCAATCGGTTCTGGTGCTGATGTGGCTTACTCGGTTGTCCAGCAGTTCGATGGCAAGCTGGTAGTGGCTGGTTACAGCCGCATTGGCAGCAACGACGATTTTGCTTTGGTGCGCTACAACCTGGACGGTTCACTGGATACCACGTTCGATGGCGACGGCAAACTCACCACGGCGATTGGTACGAAAGCTGATCAAGCTTACGCAGTGATTCAGCAGACCGATGGCAAGCTGGTGGTTGCTGGTTATAGTGTTGGCAGCAATACGGATTTCGCCTTGGTGCGCTACAACTTGGACGGTTCACTGGATACCACATTTGATGATGATGGCAAGCTTACCACGGCAATCGGCACGGCCGCTGACTTTGCTCGTTCTGTTATCCAGCAAAGTAATGGCAAATTGGTGGTAGCAGGCTTCAACTACGTTGGTGTTGACACGAATTTCGCAATAGTGCGCTATAACAGTGACGGCTCGCTGGATACCACGTTTGATGGCGATGGCATTCTCTCTATGGCTATAGGCACAAGCAGTAGTGTAGCCTTCTCTGTTATCCAGCAGGCAGAGGACAAATTATTGGTGGCGGGTTATTCAAGCAATGGCAGTGATTATGATATTGCACTGATACGCTACAACGCCGACGGCTCCCTAGATCCTACGTTTGATGGCGATGGCATTCTCTCCACAGCAATCGGAACTGGCAATGATCTGGCTTATTCAGCAATTCAGCAGACCGATGGCAAACTTGTAGTGGCTGGCAGTGCGAATAGTGGTAGTGACGCTATTGCACTGGTGCGTTATAACAGTGGCGGTTCACTGGATGCTGGTTTCGGCGCAGATGGTAAGGCTGTACTCGATTATCAGATTTCATTGGCTGCCGCGCAGTCGGCCATTCAGCAGGCGGATGGCAAGCTGGTAACGGCTGGCTATTCACACAACGGCAGTAACTATGATGTTGCACTGGTGCGTTACAACAGTGATGGCTCGTTAGATGCCGCGTTTGATGGCGATGGCAAACTCACTACAGTGATTGGTGCTGGTCATGATCAGGTCTTCTCAGTGATTCAGCAGGCCGATGGCAAGTTGGTGGCGGCGGGTTATTCAAGCAACGGCAGCAATAATGATTTTGCTCTGGTGCGTTACAGCGCCGATGGTCTGCTCGATACCTCATTTGATGGTGACGGCAAACTCATCACGGCGATTGGTACTAGCAGTGATAGTGCCTACTCGGTGATTGAGCAGCCCGACGGCAAGCTGGTGGCGGCAGGCTATTCATGGAACGGAAGTAACGATGATTTTGCTCTGGCGCGTTACAATAGCGATGGTTCGCTGGATACCACCTTTAATGGCGATGGCAAGCTCATCACGCCGATTGGCACAAGCAATGATAGAGCTAACTCGCTAATCCTGCAGGCCGACGGTAAATTGGTGGTAGTGGGCACTACGGGTAGTACAACTTTGTTTCCTGGTGATATTGCTGTGGCTCGCTATAACAGCAATGGTTCGCTGGATACCACCTTCAGTGGCGATGGCAGGCTCACCACGGCGATTGGTGCGAGTGCTGATGTGGCTACTTCGGTGATTCAGCAGGTTGATGGCAAGTTGGTGGTTGCGGGTTACTACTACGTCACCACCTCTGACGCTGATATCGTGCTGCTGCGCTACAACAGTGATGGTTCGTTGGATACCACGTTTAGCGGTGATGGCATAGTCACCACGGCAATTGGTGCAGGTAGTGAAAGAGCTTCCTCGGTGATCCTGCAGGCTGGCGGCAAGCTGGTGGTAGCAGGCTATTCATCCAACGGGAGTAATACTGACGTTGCGCTGGCGCGCTACAACAGTGATGGTTCGCTGGATACCACGTTTGATGGCGATGGCAAGTACACTACCGCGCTTGGTGCAAGCAATGATTATGCTACCTCTCTGATGCAGCAGGCTGATGGCAAGTTAGTGATAGCGGGCTACGCTACCGGCATGCCGACCGGCCAGGAGTTTGTGGTGGCGCGCTATGAGAGCGGTCAGTTAGACACAGACGGCGATGGCTATGTGGATGGTTTGGATGTTTTCCCGCTCAACCCTGCTGAATGGTTGGACACAGACGGCGACGGCATTGGCAACAACGCCGACCCTGACGATGACAACGACGGTATTCCCGATGGTGTGGATGCAGGCCCTCTCAGTGCCTCGGTAGGCATGAGCTTGAACGGCAGCTACCAAGGCGGTGGAATGGCAGAAAGCACCTCGGTGCAGTGATTCCGTTCGCATCCACACTAGAAACCCGGCCCCGCGCCGGGTTTTTTGTTGCGGTGATTGCAGGTGTCACTGCGCTTAACTTTTGAGCAGCTTTATTGTTTAATGCGCGCCTTTCTGCTTTCGTCATTTGTGACAATCCACTTTGATTAGCGATAGGCCCACATGAGTCTGCTGGTTCAAAAATTCGGAGGTACGTCGGTCGGTTCGGTGGAGCGCATCGAGGCCGTGGCTGATAAGCTCGCCAAATTCCATGCCGAAGGTCATCAGCTGGTGGTGGTGGTATCCGCCATGAGCGGCGAAACCAATCGCCTGATCGGCCTGGCCAAACAGATCCAGGAACAGCCGACGCCGCGCGAGCTGGATGTACTGGTGTCTACCGGCGAGCAGGTCACTATCGCCCTGCTGGCCATGGCGCTGCACAAGCGCGGTATTGATGCCCGTTCCTACACCGGTGCCCAGGTACGCATCCTCACCGACAGCGCCTTCAACAAGGCGCGCATCGAGCAGATCGACAGCGAGAACATGATGGCCGACCTCAAGGCCGGCCGCATCGTAGTCGTCGCCGGCTTTCAGGGTGTGGACGAGCAGGGCAACATCACCACGCTCGGTCGCGGCGGCTCCGATACCACCGGTGTGGCGCTGGCGGCGGCGTTGAAGGCTGACGAATGCCAGATCTATACCGATGTGGATGGTGTTTACACCACGGATCCACGTGTAGTGCCGGAAGCGCGCCGTCTCGATCGCATCACCTTTGAAGAGATGCTGGAAATGGCCAGCCTGGGTTCCAAGGTATTGCAGATCCGCTCGGTGGAGTTTGCCGGCAAATACAATGTTCCCCTGCGTGTGCTGCACAGTTTTCAGGAAGGCCCGGGCACGCTGATCAGTCTTGAAGAAGGTTCTGCTATGGAAAAACCCATCATTTCCGGTATTGCGTTCACGCGCGACGAAGCCAAGTTGACCATTCGCGGCATCCCCGATACCCCGGGTGTGGCCTCGCGCATCCTCGGCCCGGTCAGTGAAGCCAACATCGAAGTCGATGTGATTGTGCAGAACGTCGGCGCCGACAACACCACCGATCTGACCTTTACTGTGCAGAAAGGCGAGATGCTGAAAGCGGCGCAGATACTCGAGCGCGTGGCCAAGGAACTCGGCGCCACGGAAGTGCTCAAAGACGACAAGGTGGCGAAAGTCTCCATCGTCGGCGTGGGCATGCGTTCGCACGCCGGCGTAGCAGCCAAGATGTTTGGCGCCCTGGCGGCGGAAAACATCAATATCCAGTTGATCACCACGTCCGAGATCAAGATTTCCGTGGTGATCGAAGAGAAGTACATGGAGCTCGCGGTGCGCGCCCTGCACGAGGCCTTCGAGCTGCATCGCACGGAAAATCTTGAAACCCGTTGATACGGGCGTATATTCAGCTACACCCCCCGGGTTGCTCTCCCCGGGGTTTTAACGGTGGAACGGCTGTGCAAGAAGCATAGAACCCGCTCTGCTGACTAGGTTGCGAGCCATAACTAAATATTTGGTTCGTTTTTGGGAAAGTGATCAATACTGAAATCAGGACGGTTGTAGTTTGTTCGTCTGCGGGAAAATTTGCAGGCAGGACGCAGCCGGTGGTCGCTCGACCTGTTGTACTGGCAGTAAGGAGATATAGCAATGCTTATTTTGACCCGCCGTATCGGCGAAACCCTCATGATCGGCGATGAAGTCACCGTGACCGTACTGGGTGTGAAAGGCAACCAGGTGCGTATCGGTATCAACGCTCCCAAAGATGTATCCGTACATCGCGAAGAAATCTATCAGCGTATCCAGCAGGAAAAACAGGGCGGTTCAGGCTATCAAGCCAGTTCTGCCGGCGGTTACCAGAGCCCGGCTTACGACCCGGACGATCTCGGCAATCGCTGAGTTTCGCATTCTATCTTGCAGGCGCGAGCGCCACGCGTGTCTCGCTGCCTGACAGGCGGTGTGTGCTGTCACCGGAGCATGGATGCTCGCTTCACTTTTCTTCAATCCTCTTGTTGATAGCGGAAATTTTGCTTGTGTGTCGCGCGCTGGCGCTGCGCCTTGTGCGCCGCTCGGCTTCCCGGACGCAACTGAAAGTGTTCGCAGGAATTTGCTTTGACTGACAGGAGGATGTTGGTATTATGCCGGCCCTCTGGAGAGATGGCCGAGAGGCCGAAGGCGCTCCCCTGCTAAGGGAGTATCGGGTCAAAAGCCTGATCGAGGGTTCGAATCCCTCTCTCTCCGCCATTCAGTTTCGCGTAAGGATGCGGTTGCAGATGAAGTCAATTTTTGGTTGACGACAGCAAGCACTGCTCCTATAGTACGCGGCCCTGTGCGCCCGTAGCTCAGCTGGATAGAGTACCTGGCTACGAACCAGGTGGTCGGGAGTTCGAATCTCTCCGGGCGCGCCATTATTTGAAAGGCTCAGCGTTAACGCGCTGAGCCTTTTTTGTTTCTCCCCTTTTCTTTTCTGTCGACGGTGGACGCAGGTCACTGCATCAGCGCCACGGCCTTGATCTGTGCGTGTACCAGCATCCCGCTTTGCAAGCCGAGCTGGTCGGCGGCGCGGCGGGTGATGCGCGCGAGAATGTGATCGCCGCCGAAATCCAGTCGCACCAGTATGCGGGCGGCATCGCGGTCGGGATGCAGGTCGACAATGCGCGCCTGTAGGCTGTTCTGGATGCTGCTCTGCTGCGGTGGTTGCAGGGCGATGCTGACATCGCGCGCGAGAATGCGCACGCGTGTACGACTGCCGATAGCCTGGCTGGACAAGGCGACGGTGAGAAACCCGCCGCTGATACTCACCTGGCTGAGGTGATAGTTTTCGTCGTGCGCATTGATGGTGGCTTCCAGAACGGCACTGGCATCGTCGAGATGTGCCAGTGGTAAATCCGGTTGTGTCAGCAAGGTATTCAACGTTCCCGCTGCGCGCACGTTGCCGTTTTCCAGCAGCACGAGATAATCGGCGAGGCGTGCCACTTCATCCGGTGCGTGCGTGACATAAATCACCGGTATTTGCAGGGTGGTGCGCAGCAGTTCCAGATACGGCAGGATCTCCGCCTTGCTGTCGAGATCGAGACTGGCCAGCGGTTCATCCATCAACAGCAGTTGCGGGCTGGCGAGCAGCGCACGGGCGATGGCGACGCGCTGTTGCTGGCCGCCAGACAATTGCGTGGTTTTGTGCGCAAGCAACTTGTCGAGGCCGAGCCACGCCACCGCGTCATCGAACGACACGCGACGTTGATGCGGTGCCAGGCGATCAAAGCCGAAACGCAGATTGCCACGCACATCCAGATGTGGAAACAGACGTGGTTCCTGAAATACATAGGCGAGCGGACGCTGGTGCGTTGGCAGAAAAATTTGCGCGCCTTGCCAGATGTCTTTGCCAAAGCGCAGCTCGCCGCTGGCGTGTTCAAGGCCGGCGATGCAGCGCAACAGCGTGGTCTTGCCGCAACCGGAGCGGCCGAACAATGCGGTGAAGCCCTGCATCGGCAAATCAATCCGGCAGTCCAGCGCGAAGTCGGCATACCGGTGGCGGAAATGTGCGTGCAAGCAGAAGCCGGTTTCAGACACGCAAAAAGCCCATCCTGCGCACGCTGTAGAGCAGTGACAGCACAACAAAACTGAACAGCAACATGCCGGCGGCGAGCCAGTGCGCGTTGGCAAATTGCAGCGCTTCCACATGGTTGTAGATCTGTACCGACAGCACCTGTGTCTGGCCGGGAATATTGCCGCCCAGCATCAGCACTACACCGAACTCGCCGACGGTATGGGCAAAGCCCAGCGTGGCTGCTGTGGCGTAACCGGGTGCGGCCAGTGGCAAGACAATAGTGCGAAACGTGTTGAGCGGGCTGGCGCGCAGGGTGGCTGCCGCTTCCAGCAGCGGTTCACCTACGGCTTCAAAGGCGTTCTGCAGCGGTTGCACCACGAAAGGCAGTGAGTAGATCACCGAGGCCACCACCAGACCGGCAAACGTGAACGGCAGCAAACCCAGCCCCAGCGCTTGCGTCAGCTGGCCGACGGGTCCGTGCGGCCCCAGCAGCAGCAGCAGGTAGAAGCCGATCACTGTCGGCGGTAGTACCAGCGGCAGCGCGACGATGACATTGATGACGGGGGCGAACCGCGAACGCGTGCGCGCCAGCCACCAGGCCAGCGGCGTACCGAGCAGCAGCAACAGCATGGTGACCACGCCGGCGAGTCTGGCGGTGAGCAGGATGGCGGCAAGATCGGCAGGGTTCATGTGCCGCTATCGTAACCGTAGCGCTGCATGATCTGGCGCGCCGCCGGTGATTTCAGGTAATCCAGCAGCAATTTCGCCGCCGGTTTACTGCTGCCATTGTTGAGCAGCACGGCATCCTGATGCAGGGGTTCATGGAGTGACGGGGTCACGATCCACGACGAGCCGCTGGTGATTTTGCCGTCCTTGTAAACCTGCGACAGTGCCACGAAACCCAGCTCGGCATTGCCAGTGCTGACGAACTGGTAGGCCTGCGTAATGCTGTCGCCTTGCACCAGTTTGCCCTGCAGTTTGCCGTAAGTGCCCAGTTTCTTCAGTGTCTCTACAGCTGCCTCGCCATAAGGTGTCGTAGCTGGATTGGCAATCGCCAGGTGTGCGAATGAATCTGTTTGCAGCACCTCGCCCTTGTCATCGACAAAGCCGGGTTTGGCCGACCACAACACCAGTTTGCCGGTGGCATAGGTGAAATGGCTGTCGCTTACGGCATGGCCTTCCTTTTCGAGCAGCGCTGGTGTGGTGTCATCGGCACTCAGAAAGACATCGAACGGCGCGGCGTTCCTGATCTGTGAATAGAACTTGCCGGTGGCGCCAAATGACAGCACCGCCTTGTGGCCGGTTTCCTGTTCAAAGGCGGCGGTAATGTCCTGCATCGGTGCAGTGAAGTTGGCGGCGACGGCCACTGTAATTTGATCGGCAGCAGAGGTGCAGGCCATAAGCACAAGAAACAGGGATAACAGGCTGTGCAGCGTTTGGCGGAAATGTTGCCACGCGGGATTCTCGCGCTGATGTTCAGCTGGTTTGCGCATTACAGAAACTTCAGCAACTTTTCTTCGCAGTCGGAAAAATCCCGCACGCCATCTGCTGTGCGCACGCCCTGTTCGATTTGCGGGCTGCTGTAGGTGTAGCAGGCGCCACCCATGCCTTGCTGACTGGCCAGTGCCGGTTCGCCGGCCATGGCCTTCACATCAAAGATACGTGCCAGTGACACAAAATAGCCTTTCTGCAACATGAAAGCGGCTTCCAGGTCGTCGGTAGCAAAGTGTTTGCTCGCCCACTTGCCAAAGCCGAGGTAGAACGGGCGACCGGCCAGTTCGACGGGCCGGGTCAACTGCAGATCGCGCGCCTGCCACTGAAATATCTGCTCGCCGTTGCGCCAAACGGTGCAGATACAGTCTTCGCTGTCGGTCTGGTCTGTGACAGTGATGTCCCACTGCAATATCGCACTGGCACTGCCGGCGTGGCGAATGGCTTGCAGGGTAAGATCGAGCAGGTGTGTGCAGTTGGATGACGGAGGCATGTGCAGGTTCAGTTCCCGCAGGCCGGTGTCGATGGGCACGCCCACATAGCCCTTGATCGGATTCACAGCTCCGGGGCAGGTGGTGTAGGGAATGCGTTTGGCTTCGGCTTCAATCGCAGTGACATGTGTGCCATTGTGATGAACGCTCACCGTGAAGCCGTGATTGGTGTCTTCCAGTGCACCGTACACAACCCCGTCACCCTGTTCCAGGCGAATACGCCGCCGGTACTGGCCGGTGCCATAGAGGGGGTTGCGCGGGTAATCGGGCAGGCTCATGGAACACCCTCATTAACATTCGATAAGGCGAGTCTAGCCGTCGGAATGGTCAACACAATCCGCAGAGTACGCATGTGTTGGGTGTAAACATTATGCGAAATAGCTGAAACTGCCGCACGAAATGCTTGCAAATTCATGGGGGGAGGATTAATTTAAATGCTTGCTGCTTTTAAATCATGGGGTTAGAGTGGCTTTCTAGAAAATACGCCAACTTCACAGGAGAATTGGCATGGTACACCCACTGAAAAATCGATTTCCATTGAAAAAATTGCTTTCACCGGTATTGGCTGCCAGCTTGTTGCTGCCTTCTGTACAGGCTTTTGCCGGCGCTACGGTTGCGGGTTATGAAGAAGAGCGCCCTGGTGCGCTGGCCATGTACGGTGACCTGCTGTTGGTACGCCCGGTTGGTGTGTTGATAACGGTTGTCGGCGCTGCGGCCTATGTCGTGAGCTTGCCGTTTACAGCGCCGACGGGCGGCATGAAGGAAGCCGGCAAGGTGCTCGTGGCAGATCCAGCGAAAATGACCTTTGCCCGTTGTCTGGGTTGCACAAAAACGGGTTATTACCGCTCAGCTGACGAGATGGCAGCTCGCGAGGAGAAGGCAGCTGAAGCCGGCGGTGAAGCGGCTGCAGGTAGCCGCTGACGAGGCGTTACGGGTTGTTGCGCTCGGCGTATTTGCGATTGAGCGCTTCAACCACCAGCGGGTGCACAAACTTTGATACATCGCCGCCCAGCAGGCTGATTTCTTTCACCAGGCTGGACGAGATGTAGGACAGGTGATCGGCTGGCGTCAGGAACAGGCTTTCGATATTGGGTTCGATGGCCCTGTTCATATTGGCGAGCTGGAATTCGTATTCAAAATCCGACACCGCACGCAAGCCGCGCAGGATGCCCTGTGCTTTCTGCTGTTTGACGAAATCGATCAGCAGGACATCAAACCCTACCACTTCCACGTTGTCGAGATGGCCCAGCACTTTTCTGGCCAGCTCCACACGTTCTTCCAGTGTAAAAAGCGGGCCCTTGCGTTTGCTGGAAGCGATGGCAACCACCACGGAGTCAAACAGGCGGCAGCCGCGTTCGACCAGATCGGTGTGGCCATTGGTGATTGGATCAAACGTGCCGGGATAAATAACGCGTCGCATAGGGAAAACCCGGAAAACAAGACAGGAAGGAAGATGAGAGCAGGAGAATGGTAACCAATTTGCCCGTGGGCTCAAAGGGGATTTTCCTGCTCCCGCAAATGACGGAAAAGACTGTAGCGCACACGTCCAGCCTGCTGCGAGCGATGTAGCTGGAAACCAGGCACTGCCAGCAGTGCTTGTTCAACCGGTTGTTCGACATAGACCAGTGCGTCTTCAGCCAGCAAATGGCCGGATTGCAAGCCGGCCATCAGAGCTGCTGGTTGCAGCGAGACATCGGCAAATGGTGGATCGAGGAAAACGATATCAAACGCAGGCGCTGCCTGCCGCTGTTGTTGCAGCCAGGCGGTGGCATTGGTGGCGATCAGCTCCGCGCCTTCTGCGTCCAGGAGTGCGCGTGCATCACGCAAACATTTCACCGCCGCTGCGTGAGTCTCCACCATCAGGCAGCTTGCCGCGCCGCGCGACAGCGCTTCAAAACCTAGCGCGCCGCTGCCGGCAAACAGATCGAGACAACGTGCGCCCGGAATATGCGGTGCCAGCCAGTTGAACAGTGTTTCGCGAATGCGGTCACCGGTAGGGCGCAGTCCATCGGCATCCGGGAAGCCGATTTTCCTGCCGCGCCAACGTCCGCCGATAATCCGCACACGATTGTCTCGCTGGAGCTTGTCTTGCTGGCGCGGGGATGGCGGGCTTTTGCGCACGGAACATTCTGCTTGGCGGTACGGGGATGGTAGGATAACACCCTCACAGAATTTACCCGCAAGCGACCCATGGCAATTTTCGGTTTCGGCAAGGATAAAGACGCACAGACTCCCGCGACAGAAACCGCTGCCGCGAATCCGGCAGCAGAATCTACCGAGAAGGCCGGGCTTTTCGGATTCCTGAAACGCAATAAAAACGAATCGGAAAATGCCGAGGCCGCCACGCCGGCTGCCAATCCGGAACCGTCTCCAGCCCCTGTGGATACCGCAGCCGACCCGGCGCCAACAAAGGATGGGTTTTTCTCCCGCATCAAGCGCGGCCTGGCGCGCACCGGCAGCGTCATTGGCCAGGGTGTGGGCACCTTGCTGCTGGGCAAGCGTCAGATTGACGATGCGCTGATGGAAGAACTGGAAATCCAGTTGCTGACGGCGGATGTCGGCATTGATGCCACCACCGAGATTCTCGACGACCTCACCCAGCGCGTGGCGCGACAGGAACTGGCCGACGGCGATGCGCTGTACGCGGCACTGCAGGAAAAACTGTACGCGCTGCTGCAGGTGGCCGAAGCGCCGCTGCAAATTGAAGCGCAGAAAAAACCGTTCGTGATTCTGGTGGTCGGTGTCAACGGCGCAGGCAAGACAACGACTATCGGCAAACTGGCGCAGCGTCTGCAACGCGAAGGGCGCAGCGTGATGCTGGCTGCCGGTGACACTTTCCGCGCGGCAGCGGTTGAGCAATTGCAAGTGTGGGGCGAGCGCAACAACATTACGGTCGTTGCACAACACACGGGTGCCGACAGCGCATCGGTGATTTTCGATGCCGTGCAGGCGGCGCAGTCGCGCGGCATTGACGTGGTCATTGCCGACACCGCCGGACGTCTGCACAACAAAAGCAATCTGATGGAAGAACTGAAAAAAGTGAAACGCGTGATGGGCAAGCTCGACAACAGCGCGCCGCACGAAGTCCTGCTGGTGCTGGATGCCGGCACCGGACAAAACGCCATCAACCAGGCACAGCAATTCCGCGATGCGGTCGGTGTCAGCGGCATCGTGTTGACCAAGCTCGACGGCACGGCCAAGGGCGGTGTTATTTTCGCGATCACCCAGGCGCTGAAATTGCCCATCCGTTTTATCGGTGTCGGCGAACAGCTGGATGACTTGCAGGAATTCCGCGCGCGCGATTTCATTCGTGCGCTTTTTGCAGCGCCATGACAGCCACTGTCCATGATCGCCACTGTCGATGATCACCAAAGCGCATGATTGAATTTCGCAACGTCGCCAAACGCTACCCGAACGGCTTTGAGGCGCTGTCGAATGTCAGCTTCACCTTGTCGCCGGGTGAAATGACGTTTCTCACCGGTCATTCCGGTGCCGGCAAAAGTACGCTGCTCAAATTGCTGATGATCATGGAACGCCCCTCGCATGGCAGCGTCATGGTCGCCGGGCAGGATATCGGCAAACTCGGCGCTGCGCGTATCCCGTATTACCGTCGACATATCGGCGTAGTGTTTCA
This sequence comes from uncultured Pseudomonadales bacterium, assembly GCA_964509075.1. Classification (GTDB taxonomy): domain Bacteria; phylum Pseudomonadota; class Gammaproteobacteria; order Pseudomonadales; family UBA7239; genus UBA7239. The sequence continues at coordinate 184,753 of CAZDWC010000007.1, forward strand.
GGATCACCAGTTGCTGAGTGATCGTACAGTATTTGAAAATGTAGCCCTGCCGCTGCGCATCAGCGGCTATCCCGAACGCGACATTGGTCGCCGCGTGCGCGCGGCACTCGACAAAGTCGGTTTGCTGGAGCGTGAACAATATTTGCCGATTGCTCTGTCCGGCGGCGAACAGCAACGCGTCGGCATTGCGCGCGCTGTGGTCAACAAGCCGCCGGTGCTGATTGCCGACGAACCGACAGGCAACCTCGACCCGGAATTGTCAGCAGAAATCATGCGACTGTTTGAAGAATTCAGCCAAGTGGGGGTGACGGTTTTGATCGCCACACACGATCTGGATCTGGTACACCGTTTCGGGCATCGCGAACTGGTGTTGCGTCGCGGCCGACTGGTGCGTGGCGGCGACTATGCAGGAGCAGCGCATGGCAAGGCCTGAAGCGCGCAGCGTAAAAACCACGCCGCGCAGTGAAAAAACCGCAGCGCGTGGCGCCAGCACCAGTACGATCAGCTGGCGCGAACAACTGGATGCCTGGCTTGCACACCATCAGCAGTCCGCGCGCGAAAGTATGCAGCGCCAACTGCAGGCGCCATTGCAAACCCTGCTGACGGCACTGGTGATCGGTATCACGCTGGCGTTGCCGGCGTTGTTCACGCTGGCCATCGACAATGCACAGCAACTGGCAGAGCGCTGGGATGGCGCGCCGCGTCTCTCGGTATTCGCGCAGCGCAAACTCGCTGATGATCAGTTGCAAGCATTGCAAAAAACCTTGCAGCAGCAATCCACGGTGCGCGCGGTACAACTGATCACGCCGGAACAGGGGCTTGCCGATTTTGAAGAGACGGCAGGCATCAGCGGCACACTGGAATTGCTGGAGGAAAATCCGCTGCCACCGGTGTTGCTGGTGGAACTGCGTGACGATACATCGCCCGACAGCTTGCGCCAGTTGCAGCTGGAGTGGCAGCAGCTTGCGCACGTTGATCGCGTGCAGGCTGACCTGGAATGGGTGCAGAAACTGTTTCACATGATGCAGCTTGGTGAGCGTCTGACGATTGCGCTGGCCTCGCTGCTCGGCCTCGGCGCGCTGTTGTCCGTGGGCAACACCATCCGGCTGGCCATCGAGAATCGCCGCGCGGAAATTGTGGTGGCAAAACTGGTGGGTGCCACCGACGCTTTTGTGCGGCGGCCTTTTCTCTACAGCGGTTTCTGGTTCGGATTGTCTGGCGGCATTGTTGCCGTGCTGCTGGTGATTGCCGGCTACTGGGCGCTGTCCGGCCCGGTAGCAGAACTGGCCGCACTTTATCATTCCGATTTCCAGCTGCATGGGCTGGATGTACTGACGATTGCCAGTCTGCTACTGGTGGGCGTGGTGCTCGGCATGCTGGGCGCATGGCTGGCTGTCGGGCAACACCTGCACGACATGCGGCCGCGCTGAACACGTCAAATCCGGTTTTTACCGTTAAACTGCATAGAGCATTAATCCTCAGGAGAGCATATGCGCCTGGTTGTCATCAGCGGTCGTTCCGGCTCCGGCAAGAGCACGGCTTTGCATGTGCTTGAAGACGAAGGCTTCTACTGCATCGACAACCTGCCGGCCGGGCTGCTCGGTTCTCTGGTCGAGCAGATGCAACAGGATGGAAACCCGGCGCTCAAGGGTGTTGCCGTCAGCATCGACGCGCGCAACACCAGCCGCGATCTCGCGCGCTTTCCCGCCATGCTGCAAACTGCGCGTGCGCAGATGGATTGTGAAGTTATCTATCTCGATGCGCGCAAACCGACCTTGATCAAACGCTTCAGCGAAACGCGACGCAAGCATCCCTTGTCGGGAGGTGACACCGATTTGTCCGGCGCCATCGAAGCGGAAAAAGTCCTGCTCGAGCCCATTGCCGATCTCGCCTCGCTGACCATCGACACCAGCAACCTCAATCTCTATCAGCTGCGCGATCTGGTGCTGGCGCGCGTGGCACGCCAGACCAACACCGGTTTGTCACTGCAGTTCCTGTCGTTTGGTTACAAACACGGAATTCCGGTGGATGCCGATCTGGTGTTCGATGTGCGCTGCCTGCCCAATCCCTACTGGAAGCATGAGTTGCGCGGCCACACCGGCCTGGAGCAACCTGTGACGGAATTCCTCGACGCTGAACAGCAGGTGCAGGACATGTTCGGCGATATTCGCGACTACTTGCAGAAGTGGCTGCCGGCGTTCCGGCAAAACCGCCGCTACCTGACGGTGGCCGTCGGCTGCACCGGCGGCCAGCATCGTTCGGTGTACCTGTGCGAAAAATTGCGACGCTATTTTGGCAACACTGACGACAATGTGCAGGTGCGGCACCGCGAACTCGGCATATCAGCCTAAGGAGAATCATGTGGCAGAAGCCCGATTGGAAATTATCAACAAGCTGGGGCTGCATGCGCGAGCGGCATCCAAACTGGCATCCCTGTGTGCAAAATTTTCCTGCAAGATAACCGTGCATAAAAATTCACAAAAGGCAGATGGCAAAAGCATCATGTCGCTGATGCTGCTGGCAGCAGGCAAAGGTACGTTCCTCGACATTCATTGCGAAGGCGCTGATGAGGATGGAGCGCTGACGGCGATTGCCGCGCTAATTGCCAACCGTTTCGATGAAGCTGAGTAGTCTGAGCCGATTGGGTGGCATGCAGCCGAGGAAGGTTGGCCATGTCTGAACCGCGCACCCTGATCGCCTTTGATTACGGTTTGCGCCATATCGGCGTGGCTGTGGGTCAGCGTCTGATTGCCAGCAGCAATCCTGTGGGCGTGGTGAAGGCACGCGATGGCGCACCGGATTGGCCGGCCATTGAAAAAATCCTGCGCGACTGGGAGCCTGACCTGCTGCTGGTTGGATTGCCGCTGAACATGGACGGCACGGACAGCCCGATGGCGGAGCGCGCGCGCAAATTCGCGCGCCAGTTGCACGGGCGCTTCAGCAAAAGCGTGGAATTGGTGGATGAACGCCTGACCAGTTTTGCGGCCAAGCAGACGCGGCGTGAACAGCAGGCCAGTACCGATTTCGGCCGCGACACCGTGGATGCCGAAGCCGCCTGCATCCTGCTGCAGGATTTCTACAATCGCTCAGCCTGATTACTGGAACTGTGTGCGGGTAAAACTTTTATCCGCCTGCAGCGATTCATTCAGTTTTTTCAGATTGTCTTCCGACAGCACGCCCGCCACCTGCATCAGGCGCATGGTGTCCAGCACATACTGGTAGCGTGCATTGGCATGCGCCAACTTGGCCTGGAAGAGAAACTGCTGGGCATTCAGCACATCGACGATATTGCGCGTGCCCACTTCATAGCCGGCCTGCGTGGCATCGAGTGCGCTCTGTGCCGAAACAATCGCCTGCTTCTGTGCTGCAACGCGCTGGATATCGGTGGTCACCGCCAGTTGCAATGAGCGCGTCTGCTGTACGACGTTGCGGCGCGCGTTGTTGTCGGTTTCTTCGGCAGCCATTTGCTGGTCGTAGGCCTGACGGCGCATGGCGCTGGTGCCGCCACCGCTGTACAACGGCACATGGAGATTCAGGGCCACGGTGTTGCCATCTTCGCCAGTGCTGTAATTGCCAGGGTGATAGCCGAGATCGGTATCCGTTTCCTGGCGCTGCAGGCTGCCGGTCAACGTGGGCAGGTGCGCCGCCCGGCGCGCCTTGGCATTTTCACGCGCAGCGGTCACTGACAGTGCCGATGCCGCGAGAGACGGGTTGTTCTCCAGCGCCAGTTTTTCCCATTCCGCCTGCGCGGCCGGCTCCGGCATCTTGACCGGCAGCGAGTCTGCCAATGGCGCGACCGACTGCAGCGGCTGACCCGTCAATACCTGCACGGCTTCGAAGGCAATACCGATCTGACCCTGCGCATTCAGCGTGTTGACGCGGGCGCTGTCGAAACTCGCCTGGGATTCCTGTACGTCGGTGATGGCAATCAAGCCCACATTGAAACGCTGTTTGGTCTGCTCCAGCTGGCGCGCGATGGCCTCTTCCTGTGCCTTCGCGGTCTGGTAGGTGTCGAGCGCGCGCAGCACATTGACGTAGGCATCCGTCACGCGCACCAGCAAGTCCTGCTCGTTGGCGCGGTACTGGGAGTCAGCCTGCTGCGCCACCGCCTTGCCTTTCTTGTAATCGTACCAGGCCTCCATATTGATCAGGTTCTGGCCCAGTGTCAGGGTGTTTTGCTGCACATCGGTGTCCACACCGTCGCAGTCACCGCCCTTGAGCTGAACCGATTGGCACTCGAGACCACTTTTGTCGGATTCGGTTCTGGACAGCGTGCTGCCCAAGCTGACCTGCGGCAACAGGCGCGCCTTGTAGATATTGCCGGTTTCACGGTTGGCTGCCGCCGTGGCTGCCTGCGCTTTCAGTTGCGCATCGTTCTGGCGTGCGAGGCTGTACACATCCATCAGTGTCTCGGCTTGTGTCGTAACAGCAACAAGACTGCAGGCGACGGCCAGAGCAGAAAGACGGAACGAGCGCAGGGCTTGCAACATGGAGAAACTCCGGAATCAACTTGTCATGAAAGTGCAGGCAGTCTAGCAAAATGGCCCGCTTGCCGTCGCGGCCCTCGCTAAGGGAATACCGCGAGGACGCAGCTGGACACTGCCATGCCCTGACCCTACACTGCCCGGATCGCTCGGGGTGTCGCCTGTTCATCATGGTGGCTGAGAAAAACCCGCAAACCTGATCCGGATAATGCCGGCGTAGGAAAGCAGCATGATTGCCTCTCCCCAACAAACCATTCGCGTGTTGTCCATCGCCGGCTCTGATACTAGCGGCGGTGCCGGCATACAGGCCGACATCAAGACCATCAGCGTCTGCGGTTGTTATGCGCTGACCGCGATAACCGCCATTACCGCGCAGGATCACAGCGGCGTGCGCGGCGTGTGGCCGGTGACAGCGACACAATTACACGAACAGATTGATGCGGCGCTGAGTTATGCGCCAGACGCCATCAAGATCGGCATGCTCGGCAATGCGCAGCTCGTCAATTGTGTGGCCGACATGCTCGAACGCTGTGCCGGCATTCCTGTCATCCTCGATCCGATTATTTTTTCCAGCAGTGGCCGCGCACTGCTTGATGAGGAAGGTGTGGACCTGCTGCGTGCACGGTTGTTGCCGCGCGCCACACTGATCACCCCCAACACGGCAGAAGCGCGCGAACTGTTCGGCAATGATTTTCTCAAGGTGGCACAGCTGTGGTCACATAAAACCGGTGTCGCCGTGCTGATTACCGGCGGCGATACGGATAACGAACAATGCACCGATATTCTCATTCAGGGTGCACAACAAAAAACCTTCTGTTCGCCACACATCGAGACCCGTAACCAGCGTGGCACCGGTTGCACCTTGACGGCAGCCATTGCCAGCTTCATGGCGCAAGGTCTGATGCTTGAGGAATCCATTGAACACGCGCGCGGTTTTGTGCGGCGCGCACTGGCCGCAGCACAAGCCGACAAATGGCGGGGCAACGGCCCGCTGCAACACTTCCACGAATTCGACATGCACCGCTTTCAGGAGCAGTAACACATGAGCACCCTTTCTCTGGAAAAAAACCTGTCCGATACCGCGCAGGTGGATTCGGCCTCGGTGGCGCCACTGCCCGGTTCGCGCAAGATTTATGTCGAAGGCAGCCGCCCGGATATCCGCGTGCCGATGCGTGAAATTTCGCTCACGGATACGCACACCGAAAACGGCCCGGAAAAAAATGCCGCGATTCGCGTGTACGACACGTCCGGCCCCTACACGGATCCCGCCGTGAAAATTGACGTGCGCAAAGGCCTGCCCGATGTGCGCAGCGCGTGGATTCTGGAACGCAATGACACGGAATTGCTCGCCGGTTCCAGCTCCACCTACACCAACGAAAGGCTGGGTGACAGCAATCTAGCGCACCTGCGCTTTCGTCACTTGCGCGAACCGCGCCGCGCCAAAGTCGGCTGCAATGTCTCGCAAATGCATTACGCCAAAAAAGGCATCATCACGCCCGAGATGGAATACATCGCCATCCGCGAAAACATGAAACGTGCGCAGCTGGCTGAAGCCGGCGTGCTGGATTACCAGCATGCCGGCAATTCTTTCGGCGCTGCCATCCCGCAAGAAATTACTCCGGAATTCGTGCGCGATGAAATCGCCCGTGGCCGCGCCATTATTCCTGCCAACATCAACCACGTCGAACTGGAGCCGATGATCATCGGCCGCAACTTCCTGGTGAAGATCAACGGCAATATCGGCAACTCCGCGCTGGGCTCATCTATTGAAGAAGAAGTGGCAAAACTGACCTGGGGTATACGCTGGGGTGCGGACACCATGATGGATTTGTCCACCGGTAAGAACATTCATGAAACGCGCGAGTGGATCATCCGCAATTCGCCAGTGCCGGTGGGCACGGTGCCGATTTATCAGGCGCTGGAAAAAGTTGACGGCATCGCCGAAAACCTGACCTGGGAAATTTTCCGCGACACGCTGATCGAACAGGCAGAACAGGGCGTGGATTACTTCACTATCCATGCCGGCGTCTTGCTGCGCTACGTACCACTCACTGCAAAACGCATGACCGGTATTGTTTCGCGCGGCGGTTCCATCATGGCCAAGTG
>CAZDWC010000008.1:0-188262 GCA_964509075.1 uncultured Pseudomonadales bacterium
TGGTTTTCTGCGTGATGTTACCGCTGGCGTTGTAGGAGTAGCTGTAATTACCATCGGCCAGCGTCACCGCTTGCAAACGTGAGAGGCCGTCGTACTGAAACCCTGATTTGCCCAGATTGGTCAACGGATCCGGGTTGGGGTCTGTTACGCCAATCACGTTGCCGATGTCGTCATAGTCGTAATCCAGTGACAGCACATTGCCACTGATGGTGGACGTGTCCAGAAATTTCTCTGGCGTTTGTGTGCGCGTCATGGTGTGGCCGTTGCCGAGTGTGGCGGTGTGAATACTGCCATCAGCAAAATAGCTCAAGCCTCCGGCATTCACCAGCGGCGTGATGTTGCCGGCGTTGTCGTCATAATCAAGCCTGGTAGCCCGACCAAGTCCATCCGGCGCGTACAGCGCTTTTTGCCCGTTGGGGTAAGTGAGCTGCTGCAAGCCGTCCAGATTGTCGTATTGATAACTGAAGCTGTAGTTCACCACCGGCGAATCTTGGTGGTTGGTAAAGGTTTCACTCAGCAGGTTGTTGTTCTGGTCATAGCTGTATTGCCAGTAATCTTTGGCGTTGGCATTGGGCAGCACCGAATCCAGCGAGGCTGTTTTGAGATTGCCGAACTTGTCGTATGTGAAATATTTCCAGCGCGCCTGCACGGCATCACCGTAGGCAATATATTGTTGCGTGGAAACCCGCTCCATTTTGTCATAGCCCTGATAAGACACCAGGTTGGTGTAGGAACTGCAATCAAAAGGTCCTATGCCTTGATAGTGATAGTTCAGCTTGTCCAGATTGTAACAATAGCCATGATCCTGGTATTCGTTCTGCTCACGGCTCACCAGTAACGGCTTGCCACTGGCGTAATAGAAAGTACGCGTTTTGCCATCCTGTGTCACCGCACTCAAGCGCCCTACGCTGTTCTTGACCAGATCGGTGACGATGTAGTTGCCGGGACTGTCCTCCTGCTCGATCTTGATAAGAAATTTCTCGTCCGGATTGCCATAGGAGCGGTAGCTGTAACGCGTTTCGTAGTCGATACCTGCCACACGATTCAACACGCTAACCTGATCGGCCACGGTATGAGAATACCGCGCGGGCACCTTGCCAGTGTGGCCCTTGCTGGTCACCCGACCTAACACATCATAGTCCGTTGCTACACCTTGCATTTCTGTCTGGCTGTAGGAGACGTCCGATGCAAATACCTGAAAGTTCTGCAGGCGGTCATACGCAAAATTCTGACACAGCGCATCGGCGGTATCGCTGGCTGCGGTGCAGGATAACTCGACCAATCCCCTGCTATTTTTTGTCACGGTTTTCGTCATGCGCCCGCGCGTCAATTCCGTTTCCACAAAGGAAGGATAGGCAACGGCGACATCGGCATCGTCCGTGCGCGGCGTGGTAACGGCTTTGAGACGATTCAGACGATCATACGTGTAGCTGCTGGTGGTGCTCACTTCGCCAGTTTTTGCCACAGTTTCCTGCTGAATATTACCCCTGCTGTCCAGTTGGCGACTGATGGTGGTGCCATCCGGCAGGGTGACGCTGGCTGGCACGCCGACACTGTAATATTGCAGCAAGGTCATGCCAGATGTTTTACCGGCGATACAAGTTAGATAGCCCGGCAATCTCTCATCAAAGGTAATCTTACCATCACCGTTTACATCACTACCTGGCGGCGTCGTACACCCCATATCGTAATAATTTTGCCAACTGACGACCTTTTTGATGTCACCACTGGCATGGCGCTCGTAGAATGTCGGTATACCATGATCCAGCACCGCCAATTGATTGCCATTGCTGTCAAAATATTTGTAAGTTGCAAATGTGGTGCCTGCATCTGTCACCCCCGTTGCCTGCTGCAGCACCTTGTAACGCAACACCGGCGAAACGCCTGAACCAATAGAAAAGATATTGGCGACACCGAAATTTGTCACTTTATTTACCTGCCCTGCTACAACTTCCGTGGTCGATCGCAAAGGATTGGTTGCCACAAATGAACCCTCCCAACCTTCAAGAGGATCATAATCCTTGTCGTAATCTCCGCCCCAATAGGCATAATTGCTGGTATAGGTCTTGCCATTACGCACAATCTGCTTTTGTGTCAGCAGCGGCACCCATACGCGCGTATCACGCGTCGCAGGATAGGGCCGGTAATCATCCAGATTGGTGATATGTGCTTTTTTTCCGTACGTCATGGTTTCTGTTTGCATCAGCACACCTGGGCCGCCCCGCCCGCCACCGGGACAGTTGCCGTCATATATACGCTTTTCAATCAACAAGCCTCGGCGATGCAAATCGCGGCTGCGGTTGAGTGGGCCTTCAATCACACCAAGTGTTGCTGCTTCACCGATATGCTCGTAAGCAGTACAAATAGTTTTTCCGCCACTGGAAGCGCTGACATTCGTGACATCATTTGTCGCTTGTGGATTCACGGGATCACCGGGGTAATAGTCATACGTCCACTCCACGTCATCCACGCTGCGCGCTTTGACTACGATATTGGAATGTCGATCCAGTGCGGCAGCATCGCAATAATGTGTCGCACAAAAATCCTGCGTGAAGCGCTGCTTGTCATAAGCGTACTCCGTCACTTGCCCCGTTGGCGAAACCACCCGCGACAAATTGAATGGCGCGTCATGTTGCGGATACTCTGGCGGCGGATTGGTAGGCACATAATCATATTCCCAGCGCAAATCCGCATCGCCCACCACACCGGTATCAATTTTAACCTGCCGCAGCAGTTGGTCAGCGTCATGATCATATTCGATGGTCACCCCCTGCCCTGTAATCGAGCTGAGCAGCGAACTTGCGTAATTGAAAGTAACTGTCACAGTTGCGCCCCCTGAACTGGAGGTCACTTGCACCGGGCGCAAGATGGAATCGTCTGCCAGTGGCGCTCTTTCATAGGCAATATTCATGGTATTGCCATTCAGATCACTGATCTGCGTTACCACGTAGCCTTCCTGATGACCCTGCCCCCATGTGCTACCGTAGCCTGTCAGCGCGCCTTTTTTATTGAAGACGTAACGCAAGCCTTCAGGTGAATACAGCACCAAGCCTCCTTGCGTGTGCGGGGGAAAGCCATCTGCCACTGCAATTTCTTCCGAATAAGGCAAACAAGTAGCCAGCCAATGATTTTTGGTAATGTACGCCGTCAATGGTTTTTGGCTGCCGGACTCCTTTAGAATGACCGGATACAGCACCTGCCGCGAACTGTCGGGCAATTCCAGCACCGGCAGCTGGTTGGCGTATCCGCCACTGCTCCACGCGCCGATATGGCATTCGTCCATATACCATTGCTGTTGCGGCTGCGCCGGCGTATGTGGAAAGCCCGGAATTCGCGGATCATCTGCGGCAAAATTCTGTGCCCACGCAGGAATGACACGGCTTTCCAAGCTGCCGCCGCCCAGATCTTCCATCGGCAGCCAGATCCGACCGAAGTGGATATCCCAACCTGGCCCCATGCTGGCTTTGCCGCCAGACGTCGTCGCCCATTTGCCATTGTCCAGCGATCCCACCTGCCCTGATCCGGCATTCTGCAGCGTGTTGTAGGTACGCGTGATATTGATATTCATGCCGCCGTTATTGGCAAACACATAATCGGTGTAGATACGCTTGAGACTGCCGCTGAAAGGATCAACATACTCGTTGGCCTGGCCCTTCTGATATTCGCGCTGCTCCCCGAACCCACTCTCCTGATAGTTGCCGGGAATGTGCAAGTTGTCATCTGCCCACAACACACCCGAAAACACGCAACCGATGGCAGAACACACAATGAATTTTTTCATGTACAACATAGCTCCTTGCTAATAAATAGATCCTGAGAGAGATACGCAGCATTACTCCACGTGCGTTAAAACCTGTGGCTGCAACATGAGCCCGGGTTCGGGAGAGTTTTCAACAAGATAGCCTGACAAGGTATTCGTCAGAGGCACAGCACTGGCGGGTGGAGAATGCGGAGGCGCCTGGCCCGTCAAATTGACAGCTGGCTCAATCGCCGAAACCGGCGCTTTATCACAAGCCAAAAAGGCGGCAAAGGCCAAACCGATGGAAAAAACAATACCTACAGTCTTCCTTGTCATACTCATTCCCTGTTTTTCACGGCTGGCAGCCTGCCAAGCCGTTGCGAAAAATACTGGCTCGGGTCCCCTCTGTCAATCAGGTATCCTGCTGCTGCCTGCACCTCAGCGGAATAGACGACCCCAGAAGCGGCATTTGCGTATGGCATGCCTTGCGGCTAGCCCTGCACTATCGTCTGCATTATTCTCCGCAGCACTTACCACACAACAATACTCACAAGGCGCCCGATTTCCATGACGACACGGCCAACCCGCAAACCCTGGCATTACGCACTATTGCTCTGTGCCGCGCTGATTCCACTGGCCGCCAACAGCGCCACGCTGGATGACAACCTCAAAGCCATGCAGGCCACCAATGCCGAAGCCGGCGCGGTGCAGAAAAACATCGCCGACTTGCAAACGCAAACGCAAAACATGGTCGAGGAATACAAGCGCCTGACGCAGAACGTCGACTATCAGGATGAATACACGCAGGAGATGAAAGATCGCATCGCTGCGCAGGAAAAGGAAATGGCCAGCCTGCGTGAGCAACTGGCGAGCCGGCAGATCACCCAGCAGCGCATCGTGCCCCTGATGCGCAGCATGGCCGACACACTGGAACAGTTTGTCGCGCTGGATCTGCCTTTCCATCAGGAAGAACGTCTTGCACGCGTGACAAAAGTTAAACAGCAACTCGCCAGCGCATCCATTTCCCTGCAGGACAAATACCGCAGCTTGCTCGAAGCCTATCAACAGGAACTGGAATTCGGCCGCAGTCTCGAAGCCTGGCGTGGCGAACTGAAACTCGGCGACGAAGCACTCACGGTGGAATACCTACGACTCGGGCGCAGCGCGTTCTATTTCCAATCCATGGACGGCGCCCGCAGCGGCTACTGGGACAAAGCTTATAAACAGTGGGTGGAATTGCCGCGCGACTACAACGAAGACATCAAGCACGGCCTGCGCATTGCCCGCAACCAGATGGCGCCGCAATTGCTCGCGCTGCCGATGAAGCGCTGAGGAGACCGACATGAACACTCACGCTTGCATCAAAAATCTTGCAACCGCATTCGTCGCACTCGGCTTGTCTGTCAGCGTCGCCTTTGCCCAAACCGTGCCGGCAACACAAGCGGTCACCGATCTCGATCAGCTGCTCGCCAAAGTTCAGGCCGAACATGAAAAGGAACGCGCACTCAATCGCCAGCGCGAAGCCGAATTCCTGAAAGCGCGCGATCAGCAGCAGCAACTGCTGGAAAAAGCCCGCACCGCGTATTACCTCGCACAGGCGAAAAACAATCCCGCCAAAATGCAGGCTGAAGCCAATGATGTCGAGCTGGCCAAATTGCGCAAGGAATTGCAGCAGAGCGTGGCCGATATGGGCGATGTGTTCAGCATCTACCGCCAGTTTGCCACCGACTTCAGCACCATATTGAATGAATCACAAATCGGCGCGCAATTTCCGACACGCCAAATGGAATTGCAAACACTCAACAAGCCTGAAGCACTGCCGACTATTGACGACATGGAACGCCTGTGGTTTCTGGTGCAGCAGGAGATGACGGAATCCGGAAAAATTGTCAGCTACGACGGCAAGATAGTCTCAGCCAGCGGTGCAGCGAAAGAGGCCAAGGTGCTGCGCGTCGGCAATCTCGGCGCCTTCAGTGGCGATCAATTCCTGCGCTATGTACCGGAGACCAGCGAATTCATCGCACCCGACAAGCAGCCGGAAAAACGTTTTACGCGCATGGCGGCCAGCTTTTCCGGCAGCGAAGGTGAAATTGGCGCCGTGCCAGTGGATCCGACACGCGGCAGCCTGCTCGGCATGCTGGCGCGCACGCCGGATCTTGCAGAGCGTATCGAGCAGGGCGGCAAGGTCGGTTATCTCACCATTGCCGTCGGCATCGTCGGTTTGCTGATCACGTTTTACCGCTCGCTCTACTTGTTGTGGATTCGCGCCGGCGTGCTGAAACAGATTGCCAACAGCAATACACCTGCAGACAGCAATCCGCTCGGCCGCATCATGCTTAGCGTGAAAAATGTTTCTGCTGATGACGAGGAAACCATCCAGTACAAACTCGATGAAGCCATCCTCAAGGAAATTCCGCGCCTTGAATACGGCCACACCATCATCAAGCTGTTTGCCGCGATTGCGCCCATGCTCGGTCTGCTCGGCACCGTGACCGGTATGATCAAGACCTTTGAAGCGATCAGTTTGTTTGGTGGCGGCGATCCGAAACTGATGGCCGCCGGCATTTCGGAAGCACTGGTGTGTACGGTTCTCGGCCTGCTGGTGGCGGTGCCGCTGCTGCTGGGACACAACAGCGTGACAGGGCTGGCAAAAGCCCTGATCCAGCGACTGGATGAACAGAGCGCGGGCATCCTCGCCCGCAACATGGAAAAGAGCAAGTTCGCGAGAAAATGATGTCTGTGAACGTTTATGAACTGACGAGCGGCATTTCGCACCTGTTCGCACTGGGCGGCCCGGTGATGTGGGTGCTGCTGGGTGTCAGCTTGTTGATGTGGCTGCTGATTGTCGAGCGCTTCTGGTTTTTGCATTTCATTTTCCCGGCAATACGCGAAGGCTTGCTCCGAGAATGGCTGACACGCGCAGACCGTCAATCCTGGCGCGCACAGGCTGTCCGCCAACAAACGGTGTGCGAAGTTCGCCTGCAACTCACCGCCTGGCTATCCACCATTCGCACGCTGATTGCCATATGCCCGCTGCTCGGCCTGCTCGGCACCGTCACCGGCATGATCGGCGTATTCGAAATCATTACCCTCACCGACGGCAACAGCCAGGCCATGGCCGGCGGCGTCTACCGCGCCACCATTCCCACCATGTCGGGTCTCGTGGTGTCGCTGAGTGCACAATATTTTTCGGCGCGTCTGCGCCATCTGGCCGCGCGTGAACAGCAGGTTTTTGCTGATGCACTCACGCACGAAGATGTTTTGACACGAGAATAAGAGCAGAATTTTTATGCGCACACGCCGCCATGATGTAGACGAAGCCGAAGTGTATATCGACATGACACCGATGCTCGACTTCGTGTTGAACATGCTGATCTTTTTTATTGTAACCACCACCTTTGTCAAAGCCACCGGCATCGACGTCAACATTCCCAACGCGCAATCCAGCAGCAGCCAGGAAAACACCAACATCTTTGTCGCCATCACCGCCAAGGGCGAAGTGTGGATAGACAAACGCGAAGTGGATGTGCATTCCGTACGTGCCATCGTCGCGCGCATGCATGCCGAAAATCCGGAAGCAGCTGCCGTGGTGCAATCGGACAGCGGCGCCAGCACCGGCACCTTGGTACAGGTGATGGACCAGATTCGCATGGCTGGCGTGGAAAAAATAGCCGTCGCTGCCAACGCACCTGGCAGCAAGTAAACACACCATGACAACGCATTCACGTCTCGGTTCTCTGCGATACCCGGTGGCGATTGCCGCCAGCCTCGTCGTGACTGCCTGTATTTTTGTGTTCATGCACAAATTGATCAGCGGTTCACCACTGCAAGTGGACACCGACAATATCGTCACTTCCATCAACATCTACCAACCACCGGAAGACAAGCCACCACCACCACCGGAAACCCAGCCCGATGCTGCACCCGCACCCACGGCAGAGCCGACCATGGCGCCACTGTCGGTCAGCGCACCGGCTCCCTCACCGCAACTGAAAGCCGGTGGCCCACCCATCCCCTCGTTCGCACCGGCGTTTGATGATGTGTCGCTGACCAGTGGCAGCGGCGACATACTCGGCAGCGGCTTTGGCGATGGCAACGCATCGAGCTGGTCACCACCCGGCGATGACAAACTCGCGAAAAAAATTGCCGAAGCAGACAAGAAAGGCGCCGAGGGTTATCGCGAAGTGGTTCCCTACGGCACGCGCCAGCCCAACATTCCGGATTACGCCTGGAAGAACAAGATTGACGGCTGGGTGCTGGTAACCTTTGCCGTCAACACACGCGGCCATGTGGAAAACGTGCGTGTGCTTGATGCCAACCCGCGCGGCGTATTCGACCAGAATGTCATCGACGCCGTGCAGGACTGGATCTACGATCCCGCCGATTTCGGCGGCAGGAAAGTCAAAGTGCAGCTCACCCAGCGCATTGAACTGCACTGGCAAGATTATCCCAACAACAACAAGCAGCTGAAATGATATGCGCAGACTGATAAGCACAGCGCTACTCGCCTTCACCGCCCTGTCTGCGACCCTACAATGCGCGCAGGCACAGGAACAGTATCGCAGCCGCGCCTATATCGATCTCGACCAGGCCGCGACCGAAAACGTGTCTATGTCGGTTGGCGAGCTGGAAAAGAAAATTGATACCTTTCAGGATGATTTCACGCGCGCCAGCGCCGAAAAATTTCTGGCTCAACATTACGCCGGACAAAAAGATTACAACAAGGCTGCCGAGTATCTGGAAGACGCACTGAAAAATCCTGCAGCGACGGAAGACAGCAAGCGCGAATTGCTCGGTCAGCTGGCGCGCGTGTACCTGCTGCAGAAAAACTACGACCGTGCCGCAAGCAGCATGCAGCGTTATGTCGCGCTCAAGGGCGCAGACAACGCCGAGATCTTCTTGCTGCTGGCGCAGATCCAGTACAAACGCAAACAATATGTGGAAAGTGCAGCGGCGCTGGATAAAGCACTGGCCTTGCAGAAAAATCCACAAAAAGAATTGCTGCAAAGTGCGCTGGCGGTTTACTACAGCATCGGCAGCTTCGATCGTGCCGCGCAAGTCATCCAACAACTTGTTGCGCAGGACTTCAACAATGCCGAACTCTGGCAGCAGTGGGTATCGCTGTACCTGAAAGCCGGCAAACACGCGCAAGCACTCGACGTGATGGCACTGGCCTGGGAAAAAGGCATCCCGTTTCGCGATCAGGATATCCTGCTGCTGACCGATCTTTACGCCATCAACAAGATTCCCGGTCGCGGTGCGCGCGTGCTGGAAGCAGCCATCGCCAGCGGCCGCGTGAAAGCCGACAGCAAGATCAATGATCGCCTGTTCCGCCTGTGGATGCAGGCCGGCGAACGTGAAAAAGCCGAAGTCGCCTTGCAGAAAGCCGCCAATACCAGCGGCGACACCGAACTGCAATTGCATCTCGCACAAATGATGATGGAAAAAGAACAGTGGCAGCCGATGCAGGAAATGGTACTGAAAGCCTGTGACGGCGCGCTGCCAGACAAACTGGTGGCACGCGCGAATCTGTTACTCGGTGTCAGCCAACTGAAACTCGGTGATACCGAACTGGCGCGCCGTTCTTTTATCAATGCCACCGTCGTCGGTGGCGCTGGTGAACAAGCAGGGCAGTGGCTCGCCTACATGAAAGCGGCACCGGCAACCGAGCGCGAAAAAATTGGCATCGCCGGGCCATGCACCTCCAGCAATACTTCATCCGTATTTACTGCCGCCATGCCGGAAGGCCAACGCAAATCTGCCGCGACAGCCAGCAACGCATCAGCAGCAACTACAGCAACTGCTACTGACAATGCAAACATACAAAATGCCGCTGACACTGAATCTTCCAGCGCTGATGACACAGTCGCACCCGTTGCAACATCAACGGGTGCCAGCAGCGCAACAAAAATGGATGCGCAGGCACTGGCTCAGATCAAAGGCAACCCGAACGCCGCACTGCCCATCAAGACCACGGATTCGCAAAAACTGTATCTGGGCGAATACACACTGTCGCCACAAGAATTTGCCAATGAGATCGTGCCACTGGCCACGCGTCTCGGCATCACCATTGTCAAAAATGGCGGCAAGATCGACGGCCCCATGCACATTATTTTCCCCGAGCCACTCACAGCGGATGCCAGCAAAATCAAATTGCGCTTCGGTTTTCCCGTCAGCGGCAATCCGCGCCCGTCCGGGCGTTTCCAGCTGGTGCGTGACAGTGGTTTCAAATGTGTCTCGCGCGATTACCAGGGTTCAGCGGAAGGCGTGGCGCAAGCGTTTGCACAACTGTATGCCGATGCCGTGGCCAAGGGCCTGAAACTGTCCGGCGAAAGCCGGCAGATCGCCAGCAGTGACAACGTTGTCGGCAGCAAGACCGTAAAACTCGAATTGCAGATCGGCGTGCTCTAGCAGGGCGCGCTTTTTGCGGCAACTGCACCAGCCAGGTGCAATCCAGACCGCCACCCCTCCCGAAAATCACCATTTGCCGGCACAACGACTGGCAAGCTTCTTGCGTTTGTCTGTTTGCGTACTTCCATTCATCCAGACACTTTCATTCAACCAGACAACAACGGGGTAACACATGCATATCCGGCAAATACTGAAAGGCAGCGCATTGCTACGCACCGCAGGCAAACTGATGATGGCCGTTGCACTGATGACCACGTGCACACTCGGCCACGCCGATGACAAGAAATCCTTCACGCTGGCATGGAGCATTTATGCCGGCTGGATGCCATGGCCCTACGCCGATCAATCCGGCATCCTGAAAAAATGGGCGGACAAGTACGGCATCACCATCAATGTGAAGCAGCTGGATTACATCGAATCCATCAACCAATACACCGCCGGCCAATTTGATGCCTGCCTGATGACCAATATGGATGCCCTCACCATTCCGGCTGCCGGTGGTGTCGATACGTCCATTGTCATTGTCGGCGATTACTCCAATGGCAATGACGGCCTGACCCTGAAAGGCAAGAAAGACCTGAAAGACATCAAGGGCCAGAAAGTAAATCTGGTTGAGCTGTCCGTTTCGCATTATTTTCTGGCACGCGCACTGGAAAGTGTTGGCTTGAGCGAAAAAGACATCAAGGTTGTCAACACATCGGATGCTGACATTGTCGCTGCCTGGAGCACGCCGGATGTGACAGCTGCTGCGTCGTGGAATCCGCAACTGTCGGAAATCACGCAGCAAAAAGACACCCACCTGGTATTCGATTCCTCAAAAATTCCCGGCGAGATTCTCGACACACTGGCCATCAATACCGCCACGTTGAAAGCGCATCCGGAATTTGCCAAGGCACTGGTTGGCGCCTGGTTTGAAACACTCGCCGTCATGTCAAAAAATGATGCGGCTGCAACAACCGCCAAAACAGCGATGGCCAAATTGTCTGGCACCGACCTTCCCGGCTACGAAGCGCAGTTGAAAACCACCAAACTGTTCTACACGCCAAAAGAAACACTGGATTTCACTTTGGCGCCCGCACTGGCCACGTCAAACGATCTGGTACGCAAATTCTCGTTTGATCACGACCTGCTCGGTCAGGGCGCCGCCAGTGTTGATGCAGTCGGCATCGAGTTTCCTGGCGGCAAAGTTCTGGGCGACACCAAAAATATCAAGCTGCGTTTTGATCCGTCCATTGTCGAAATGGCCGCGCAAGGCAAACTGTAATTTAGCGAGACACCTGCAGCCCTGTTGCCGCCTTCGGGCGGCTTTTTTATGCACGTCTATTGGGGATCTACCCGTGCGCTTCCAGTATCGCTGCCGTCATGATCAAACCCGCGCCGCACCATTCAAGCGTTGACAGGGAAGTATCATTGATCCACATCGAGCTGATAATCGCTGTTACCAGTTCGAGGATAATAATGACTGCGGCACGTCCGGCTTCCATGTGCGTGACGGCCCATTGTGTGCCGATATTCGCCAGCAGCATCCAGCAGATACCGAAACCGCACGCCAGCAACAGCAGCGATGGCATTGCCGTTGACGGCCAATGCTGTACACCCGACAGCAGCACCAGACCGGAAAAAAAAGCGCCGGAAAAAAACATCAGCGTAATTTTTGGCGACAGAGGAAAATTGGGCGTTGCACGGAAAATAATATTGTTGGCAGCGTACGCCAGCCCGGATGACAAGGCCAGCATATCGGTCCACGACGGCGGCGCTGAAAATATATTGACGCCGCCGAGAATCAGCCAGGCACCGCACAGCGCCAGCACTACCGATAGCACACGTGCAGGTGTCAGTTTTTCACCTAGAAACAGCAGACCACCCAGTACCGCCCACACCGGCAACGTGTAGAACAGCGACATCGTGCGTACCACATCGCCATACATCACACTGGAATTGAAGGCAACATTGGCATAGCCACCGCACACAAAAATGCCGAGGATCATTCGCCATTCCGCAAGCGCGCGCTTGCGCTGTCGCCACAACAACGGCAAACCCACCACCGCCACCGAGCCGTAGGCCAGCAATAACAACACCGCACCGTCCAGTCCGTGACTGGCAAAATATTTCAGCGGTATCCACGTCGCACCCCAGATGATGGACGAACAGACAAGCGCCAGCACAGGCCAGCGTGGCGAAACAGACATGGCGATTATTCCTGAGCGGATGAACGCCTATTATGCGCGAGAAAAAACGCCATATCATGATTGGGCCACAATTCGGCATCATGCTCGTTCGCCAGGCGTTTCAACTTCCTGATACTGGCGACAGCCATGTCCTCGCGGTCCTGCCAGCACAGCCCCGGCGCCACTTCATCCTCAAGATTCTCACTGAGATCCGCCGCATCACCACACAACAAAACCGGCTTGCCTTTCGGTAATTCAATCAACAATGACATATGGCCAGCCGTATGGCCCGGCGTAGAAACCGCGTGCACGCCATTGGTTACCGCATATTCACCACAATGCACGCACCAGTGCACATCGTGTGAAAAATCGCTATCAAAATAAGCTTCATCCGCAGGCTCAGAGGCAGCTGACAATTCTGCCTGCTGTACATGCACATCGGCATGTGCAAACTCGCGCAAACCGCCCGCGTGATCGAAATGCAAATGGCCACAAAATACGCAATCAATATCTTTTACATCCAGCCCGAGTTGTGCCAATCGCGCCGTCAGTCGTTGTTCGGACGTGACTTCCGGCGGCCCGAATGGAAAAGCGGGGTTCTCGTACCACTGCGCACGCAATGCCGGATCGTGCACCTTGTTGTAGTCGCAACCGACGTCATACAGCATGCGGCCGTTTTTCGTTTCAATCAGGTACGCCAGTATCGGCGCTTCGATAATCACACCCGCACCACGCCCGCGCGTGGAGAGGGTTTTCTCATAGCGATGTGTGCCGCACAACAACGGCTGGAAACGCGTAACGGATGTCATCAGCCTACTCGCAAATTCACTCAATGACCCGTGAGAAAGGAAACACCTTCCACACCGACAAACGCAGCGCCCTGCGTGCCCACCACATCGAAATCCACTGGATCTTCATGTGTCAATCGCTGTGTGCGGTAGCGGTGATAGCAGGCAATCTGGTTGGCAAACGGAATCATCTGCGGCATCGGCTGACCAAACAACTGGCGATGCAATGCGGGCAGACGATGCCAGGGCTGGTTGGGTTTCTCGTGGTGTGCGTTGTGATAACCAAAGTTCAGCGTAAACAGATTCAGCCAGGGGTTATTGACGGAGTGTAAATTGGTGTAGGTGTGCGCTTGTTCAAACACCGCATCAAACTGTCGCGCTTCAGGCCCCGGTTGTTGTTCTAAGGTTTCAAACAATTCATAGGTATGCTGGAACGCATCCATGAAACGCAATACATGCAACATCAACATGTAGGCGAGCGGATAAAAAATCAGGATGCGCGGTGCAGCATGGGCTATCGCCGCAAACAATGCCATGCGCACTACCAGCGTCAACATCACGCGCAAACGTTGCTGTTTGCGTGACGGCAGCACAAACGGCATCAGCGGCACCAGCCAGTGCATCACCAGATCCAGCGCCGGTACATAACACCATTCCAGCCACTGCAGCACGCTCAGGCAGCGCGGATACTGCAGCAAGCGCGTGCGGAAATTGAAGGCCACCACATCGGCACGATCAACATGATGGCGAAAATGCTTGTGGCGTATGCCTTCGTAGGTGCCGTAACAGGCGCCGGTAATCCACAGCAGGATATTGCCGACCTGTGCATTGATTTTGTTGCTGGCAAACAGTGTGTTGTGCGCACATTCATGAATCAGGTAGGCCGCAATTATCATCGCGTGCCCCAGCACCAACACACCGACAAGATTGGCCGAAAACAGCGGCCGCGAAATCAGCCACCATCCGCCCGCATATCCGGCCAGCACATAGGCAAACACCAGCAGATTGGGCACAACACCATCGCGATGGCGGAACACACGCGGATACAACACAGACATGATCATTCCTGGGTGGGCCGTCCCACAGGGTGTACACACTGCCGGCCGTCCGGCAGCGGGATCGTCAGGATTACCGGGAAATCGGAGGCAACATTTGGGCCATGCTTGCCACCCCCGCCCCCTCCCCAACCCCTCCCCCCGTTTCGGGGGAGGGGCTATCCCTGCGCTGACGAGCAGAAGTTGAAAAATATTCTGGCTTGTCATAAAAATACAAAGGCAAAAACTGCCACATGAAAATATTTCAAGGATGAAATGATGATCAACAAGAAGATGCGCGATCGTGCGCGTGAATTACGCAAGGACAGCACACCATTTGAGGCCACTTTCTGGAAGGCTGTTCGCGCGCATCGGCTGGATGGATATTCATTTCGTCGACAGCAGGTTATTGGCTGCTATATCGCTGATTTTGTCTGCCTCGAGAAAAAACTCATCATTGAACTGGATGGCGCACAGCACTCGGCTAACCATGTCTACGACACAGAACGCGACGCCTGGTTGGCCGCAGAAGGCTTTCACGTGTTGCGAATCTGGAATCACGAATGGCAAGCAAACCCTGATGCAATATTGCTGCAGATACTGAAACTCTTGCATAGCCGCTAGGCATCCCATCGCCATATCAGACAGCACTCCGCCAAAGCCCCTCCCCCGAAGCGGGGGGAGGGGTTGGGGAGGGGGCGCGCGAAGAACGCGCACCACAACAACGCACGCACGCACAAAACGCACAAAAATCACGCAAAAGAATCGCGCCTCTCCCAATAAATCAGCGTATTACCCGCAATTCATCAGCAAAAAGAGTTGGCACAATCTGTGTATTAGTAAACGTGAACAGGCCGCTAGGGTTCCGGTTTCCCCTCTCGAGAGGAAGCGCTGGACCGAGAGCAGCCGGCCTCGCCAGAGGTGACACGGAGGGATAAAAGCCCGGGAGAATTGCGCATGGTGCGCCGGCTCGTCCTGTCATGCTGGAGGTGATGAACATGAAACGCGCGATCAACATCAGGCCATCAGGCCCGCTAGCCATCCTGCTGGTGCTGTTGCCGTTTGTGATCGCGATTGGGTTTTACATGTCAGCTTCGATTGCGCGACATGCCGACAACAGTAACGATCGCCTGCTGCCGGACATGACGCAATTGATACAGGGTGTGAAGCGGGTTGCTGTTGATTCCGATGCACGCACCGGCAACGTGATTTTATGGACGGATACACGCGCGAGTTTGCAGCGCCTCGCCTGGGGCGTCGGCATCAGCGCGATGATGGGTTTACTGTCGGGAATGCTGACAGGGATGTTTCCCCTATTGCGCACCACCCTGGCGCCGCCGATTGCGGTGATCTCACTGATTCCACCGATGGCCATCTTGCCGATTCTATTTATCGCCTGCGGCCTGGGTGAAGTCTCAAAAATTGTGTTGATTGTGCTCGGCATCGCGCCGGTGATCATGCGCGACATGCAGGCGCGCGTACAGGATTTGCCGCGCGAACAAATGATCAAAGCGCAATCCCTCGGCGCTTCCAGCTGGCAAATTGCCGTGCGCGTGGTGTTGCCGCAAGTGTTGCCGCGTTTGATCGACGCCTTGCGACTCTCGCTCGGCGCTGCCTGGTTGTTCTTGATTTCCGCCGAGGCAATTGCCGCCGAAGACGGCCTCGGTTACCGCATCTTTCTTGTACGCCGTTACATGGCTATGGATGTGATCCTGCCTTATGTGGCGTGGATTACCTTGCTGGCGTGGATCACCGATCGCGCACTGCGCACACTGCATTTGCGCGCATTCCCGTGGTTGCGCACAAGCACGGACCATGGAGATGCGCCATGAGTTTTATCGCCGTGCGCCATGTCTGGAAAGAGTACGGTACCCGCGTGGTGCTGGAAAATATTTCACTGACTGTTGATGAAGGTGATTTTGTCAGTCTGGTCGGCGCCTCCGGCTGCGGCAAGACCACTTTTTTCAAGATGCTGCTGGGCGAGGAAAAACCCACACGCGGTGAAATGCTACTCGACGGCAAACCCTGGCCCGAGGAACCGGACGCCGATCGCGGCGTGGTGTTCCAGCGCTATTCCGTTTTCCCGCATCTGACAGCTTTGCAGAATGTCATGCTGGGGCTGGAGTTGCGCGACGCACCCATTGCCGCACGCTTCTTTGGCAGCCGCAAACGCGCTGCCACCGAAAAAGCCCAAGCGATGCTCGAAGCTGTCGGGCTTGGCAACAGCAGCGCGCGCTATCCCCATGAATTATCCGGCGGCATGCAACAGCGCTTGGCGTTGGCGCAATCACTGATTCGCGAACCGAAAATCCTGTTGCTGGATGAACCTTTCGGCGCACTCGATCCCGGCATTCGCGCCGATATGCACGCACTGTTGTTGCAGTTGTGGACCGAAAAAAAATTCACCGTGTTCATGGTGACGCACGACATCAAGGAAGGTTTTGCATTGGGCACACGCTTGATTGTGTTTGACCGTGTGCGTGTGGACCCGCACGAACCTGATGCCTACGGCGCCAGCATTTCCTATGACTTGCCGCTGAAACGCAAACCATTATGAGCACAGAACAATTTTTACGAGCACAGGCAATCAGACATGAGCACACAGTATCAACCTGATCACGTCTGCTATCGCGAAACCCTGCGCGGTGGCATGAGCTGGTCCATGGTCATCAAGCGCGGCTTTGCACTGCGACTGACTGCTATGGGCGATGGCGCCAATGTCACGCTGCTGGCATTCAACGCGCAGCAACCGCTGGAACGTTACAACATGCCGGACACACTGAAAGCCCAGCACACGTTTCTGCTGACTCAAGGCCATGTGCTGTATTCAGACATGGGCCATGCACTGCTGTCTATCATTCACGACACGGTCGGCTGGCACGACACCGTGTGCGGTGTCAGCAATCGCGACACCGTTCGTGAAAAATATGGCGAAGGCAGTTACCAGCAGCTGCGCAACGGCTGGCATCGCAGCGGCAAGGAATTGTTGTTGGTTGAATTGGGCAAACATGGATTGGGTCGTCGCGATCTCACGGCAAATGTCAATCTGTTCAGCAAAGTGTCTACTGACAGTGACGGCAACTTGCAATTTATCAGTGGCAACAGCAAAGCCGGTGACTGTGTAGATCTGCGCGCGGATATGGATGTACTGGTAGTATTGGCCGTCACACAGCATGTCATGAATGCTTCTCACAACTATGCGCCCGTGGACGTGCAAGCGGAAATCTGGCAATGCGGCGTTGCCGATGAGCACGATATTTGCCGCCTCGCCAGACCGGAAAATGCACGCGGCCTCGACAACACTGCACACTGCTTTTGCCAGCACGCGCACGTTTCCCACGCACAGGGAGGTAGCGCCGCATGAAAGGTTTTTGCATAGAAGCCAGCCCGCGCTCAGCCACACAAGCGCATTATCGCGAAACCGTGAATGCCGGCGATTACTGGTTGCACGAACTGAAATCCGGCGAGGTGTTACGCATTGTCGATCTCGAAGGCAACCAGGCTGTCGACACACTGTTCTTCAACGCAGCAGATCCGCATGACCGCTACAGTGCCGTCGATACCTTGCGCGCACAAGGCAACGTCTATCTCACTGTCGGTTCAAAATTGCTGGCGCAGAGTGGCGCAGTACTGGTGGAAATCGTTGCCGACACTTGCGGCCGTCATGACACGCTCGGCGGCGCCTGTGCGGCAGAGAGCAACATGGTGCGCTACGCACTCGACAAACGTTACATGCACAACTGTCGCGACAGCTTTCTGCTGGCACTCGCCGAACATGACGCCGGTTTAAGCAAACGCGACCTAGGCCACAACGTCAATTTTTTCATGAACGTGCCAGTGACACCGGCAGGCGGACTAACGTTTGCCGATGGCATTTCCGAACCGGGCAAATACGTGGAAATGCAGGCGGCCATGGATGTCATTGTGCTGGTATCGAATTGCCCGCAGTTGAACAACCCGTGTAATGCCTACAACCCGACACCGGTCGAGATGCTGGTTTTTTCGCAATGACGCGCACAGGAACACAACATGTTTGACACCGTATTGATAGCCAACCGCGGCGCCATTGCCTGCCGCATCATTCGCACGCTGCAGCGTTTGAATATTCGCGCCATTGCGGTGTACACCAAAGCCGATGCCGACTCCCTGCATGTGCAACTGGCCGATGCCGCCGAACTGATCGGCGAAGGTCCGGCAACGGATTCCTATCTGGACATGGATAAAATTCTCGCCGCTGCGCAGAAACACGGCGCACAAGCGATTCATCCAGGCTACGGGTTTCTCAGTGAAAACACGGCCTTTGCTGCCGCCTGTGCCGCGCGCGGCATCGCCTTTGTCGGCCCACGCGCCGAGCACATCACCGCTTTCGGTCTCAAGCACACGGCACGTGAACTGGCAGAGAAAAATGGCATTCCCCTGTCGCCGGGAACTGGATTACTGGCTGATATTCACGCAGCAATCGCAGCCGCCAAAAAAATCGGTTACCCGGTGATGCTGAAAAGTACAGCCGGCGGTGGCGGTATCGGCATGCAAATCTGCCACAGCGATGACGAACTCTCCGGCGCATTTGATTCCGTACAGCGTTTGTCGCGCAACAATTTCGGCAACGCCGGAATTTTTCTGGAGAAATACATCGAGCGCGCACGTCATATCGAAGTGCAGGTCTTTGGCGACGGTCACGGCGGCGTACTGGCACTGGGTGAACGCGACTGCTCCCTGCAGCGCCGCAACCAGAAAGTGATTGAAGAAACCCCCGCGCCCAATATTTCGGAAATCGTGCGCAGCGCATTGCACCACACCGCTATTCGCCTGTGCGCAGCGGTGAAATATGCCAACGCCGGCACCGTGGAATTTATTTACGATGCCAAAACGCAGGCCTTTTATTTTCTGGAGGTCAATACACGCCTGCAAGTTGAACACGGTGTCACCGAAGCGGTGACCGGTATTGATCTGGTCGAACTGATGTTGCAGGAAGCTGCCGGTGAATTGCCGCCGCTCGACAGCATTCCGGTCAAGGTGCAGGGCCACGCCATTCAGGCGCGCTTGTACGCCGAAGATCCGTGGCGCGATTTCCAGCCACAATCCGGTTTGCTGACTGCAGTGAATTTTCCAACGGGTTTGCGCATTGATCACTGGATTGCCGCTGGTGTCACCGTACCGGCACTTTACGATCCGATGCTGGCCAAAGTCATCGTGCATGCCAGCAACCGCCGCGACGCGCTCGCACAGCTGCATGACGCACTGCAGCACACCACCGTGCAAGGCATCGAAACCAATCGCGATTATTTATGTGCGCTGTTGCAGGATCCGGTGTTGACTGCCGCCAGCATGACCACGCGCTACCTGAATGATTTTCGCTGGCAATCCTTTGCCGTCGACGTGCTCGACGGCGGCACACATACCACGGTGCAGGATGTTCCGGGCCGTATTGGTTACTGGGATGTCGGCGTGCCGCCTTCCGGCCCGTTTGATGATTGCAGTTTTCGCATCGGCAATCGCCTGTTGCAAAATGACAGTGATGCCGCGGGTCTGGAAATCACGCTGAACGGCCCCTCGTTGCGCTTTCGCAGCAACACACAGATTGCACTCACCGGCGCAGAATTTCCCGCAACGTTGAACGGTAATCCCGTCGCTTTCTGGAAAACCATTTCCGTAAAAACGGGTGACACATTGACGATAGGCCGCGCCAGCGATGCCGGCGCGCGCTGTTATCTGTGCGTGCGCGGCGGCATCCAGGTTGATGACTATCTCGGCAGCAAAAGTACATTTACCCTGGGGCAGTTTGGCGGCCACGGCGGGCGCACCTTGCGCATCGGTGATGTCCTGCACTTGCCCGCACGATCATCTGTCGTTGCTGAGAAAAATGTGCCCGAAGCAGCGAGACCCGTGATTGCACATCAGTGGCAAATCCATGTCATGCTCGGCCCGCACGCCGCACCGGACTTTTTTACCGAGCAGGATATCGAAACGTTTTTTACAACCGACTGGGATGTGCATTACAACTCGAGCCGCACCGGCGTGCGCCTGATCGGCCCCAAACCGGAATGGGCGCGCCGCGATGGCGGTGAAGCGGGTTTGCATCCATCCAATATTCACGACAATGCCTACGCCATCGGCGCAGTGGATTTCACCGGTGACATGCCGGTGATACTCGGCCCGGACGGCCCCAGCCTCGGCGGTTTTGTCTGCCCGGTGACCGTGATTGCTGCCGAACGCTGGAAGCTCGGCCAGTTACGTCCTGGCGACCAATTGCGCTTCATACCTGTCGATGACGCCACTGCAGCACAATTACAACAGGACTTCGAGTATCGCATCGAACACTTGCAATTGCCGAGCAGCAAACCGGCAACCGCCAAACGCGGCAACGCCATCATCAAAACCCAAGGCAGTAGCGATGATTTTTCCGGCGTGGTCTATCGCGCCGCCGGCGATCGTTATGTGTTGGTGGAATTCGGCCCGTTGATGCTGGATATCAACTTGCGTTTTCGCGTTCACGCATGGTGGCAATGGCTGAGCGCCAGAAAAATTTCCGGCATTATCGACATCACACCTGGCATCCGTTCACTGCAAATTCATTTTGATCCGGCACAACTGCCGCGTAACGCCTTGCTCGACACACTCGCACAAGCGGAAGCGGAATTGCTCGACATCGACGACATGGAAGTGCCATCTCGCGAAGTGTGGCTGCCGCTGTCATGGGATGATCCGGCCACACGCCTCGCTATCGACAAATACATGCAATCGGTGCGCAAGGATGCACCGTGGTGTCCGTCCAATATCGAATTCATTCGTCGCATCAACGGCCTCGACGATGAACAAGCCG
The DNA here is from genome assembly GCA_964509075.1 of uncultured Pseudomonadales bacterium. Lineage (GTDB taxonomy): Bacteria > Pseudomonadota > Gammaproteobacteria > Pseudomonadales > UBA7239 > UBA7239. The sequence goes on from CAZDWC010000008.1 coordinate 20,964, forward strand.
TGAAAGACATCGTGTTCAACGCTGAATATCTGGTGATGGGATTGGGCGATGTCTATCTCGGCGCGCCAGTGGCGACACCACTCGATCCGCGCCACCGACTCGTCACCACCAAATACAATCCGGCGCGCACCTGGACGCCGGAAAATGCCGTCGGCATCGGCGGCTCCTATCTGTGTGTCTACGGCATGGAAGGCCCCGGCGGTTACCAGTTTGTCGGCCGCACCTTGCAGATGTGGAATCGCTGGCGCAACACCGGCGCCTTTGAAAAACCGTGGCTGTTGCGCTTTTTTGATCGCATCCGTTTTTTCCCGGTGAGTGCAGAAGAATTGCTTGAGATACGCGAGGCGTTTCCACGCGGCGGATACGATATCCGCATCGAAGACGGCAGCTTCAAGTTGCGTGACTACAACAAATTTCTTGCCACGCACAGTGAAAGCATCACTACATTCAAACACACACAGCAAACCGCATTTGAAGCCGAGCGCGAGCGTTGGCAACAATCCGGCCACGGTGATTTGTCGCTGCCCATGGAAGCCGAACTGGGCGATGATCGCGAAATTGCGCTGCAAGACCATGAAGTATTGATCAGCAGTCATGTGCCGGGCAGCGTATGGCAAGTACTGGTACAGGAAGGTGATATCGTGGAAGCCGATATGCCGATACTGATTGTCGAATCCATGAAAATGGAAATGGCCGTCAGCTCGCCGAAAAAACTGCGCATCAGCAAAATCATGGCCACGGCCGGCATGCAGGTACAACCGGGTACGGCATTGGCAATTGCGGAGCAAGCTGACTGATGTTGCCTGAAACCTTTTCCATTGCCAGTTTGCGCGCCCTTTACCAGAGCGGCAGCGAAACACCACAATCGGTGTTGCGGCAAATTGCACAACGTATTGCCCGTGATGCTGACAATCCTGTGTGGATTCATGCGCTAAGCGAAAATGAATTGGCGCCGTATCTTGCCGCACTTGCGCACAAAAATTTTGAAGCATCACCACTGTGGGGAATTCCATTTGCGATCAAGGACAATATTGACCTCGCCGGCATTCCCACTACGGCTGCCTGTCCGGCCTTTGCTTACACGCCGGAAAAATCGGCTACGGTTGTCGAAAAACTGGTTGCTGCCGGTGCTATTCCTGTCGGCAAAACCAATCTCGACCAGTTTGCCACCGGCCTGGTCGGCACACGTTCACCTTATGGAGCTGTACACAATGCCTTTCGCCCGGAGTTTATCAGTGGTGGCTCCAGTTCCGGTTCTGCCGTGGCAGTGGCGCGCGGGCATACTGCATTTTCACTGGGCACCGACACCGCCGGCAGCGGTCGCGTTCCTGCTGCGCTGAATCGGCTGGTCGGCGTTAAACCTTCTAAAGGACTGTTGAGCACACAAGGTGTTGTGCCCGCCTGTCGTTCGCTCGATTGCGTCAGTGTGTTTGCACAAGATCTCGCGGATGCATGTCTGTTGCTGGATCTTGTACAAGGCTTTGACGCCGCCGATCCATTTTCACGCACACTGTCATTGCCCGAGGATTTGCCGGACACGATAGTCATTGGCATTCCACGCGCATCGCAACTGGAATTTTTCGGCAACGATGAAGCGCAACATCTGTTCGCCACCACCATTGCCAAATTGCAGGCACGCAACTGCACGGTGATCGACATTGATTTTTCTCCGTTCATGCAAGCCGCGCAATTGCTGTATCAAGGCCCGTGGGTGGCCGAGCGCTGGCTGGCGACGCGTGAAATACTCGAAAACCAGCCTGACGCAATGTTATCCGTGACACGCGGCATTATTGCCGGTGCCAGACATTTCAGTGCCACCGACTGTTTTTCTGCACAATATCGTCTGGCTGAATTGCGCCGCAACGCCGAAGCGACACTCGCGGCTGTCACTGCCATCATCACGCCGACCATCGGTTCGCCGTTCACGGGCAAGGACATTGATGCGCAACCGCTGCAGCGCAATACCGATCTCGGCTACTACACCAATTTCATGAACCTGCTCGACTTGAGCGCACTCGCCGTGCCCACCGCAGCCTTTGCCAATGGTTTGCCGAATGGCATTACGCTGTTTGCCGATCACGGCGCTGACAAACGCCTGCTGGCACTGGCCGCACAACTGTTTCCCGGAGTGAATACGCATGTCTGATGATGCATCAAACAACACGATAGACATGGTGGTATGCGGTGCGCACATGCGTGAACTGCCACTCAACACGCAATTGACGGAACGCGGCGCCGTGTTTCGCGAAGCCGTGCAAACCGCCGCCTGCTACCGCTTCTACGCCCTGCCCGGCGGTCCGCCGTTTCGCCCGGGGCTGGTGCGTGTGGCGGAAGGTGGCGACAGCATCGCCGCCGAAGTGTGGGCATTACCGACAGCGCGCTGGGGTGATTTCATTGCACTGATTCCTTCACCACTGGTAATCGGCAGTGTACAACTGCAAGATGGCCGCAACGTGAAAGGCTTTCTGTGTGAAGCCGTTGCGACAGAAGGCGCGCAGGATATTACAGCGCTGGGCGGTTGGCGGGCATTTCTGCAACAGATGCAGTAGGCGCGCGATAAATTACGTCCGTTTGCCTATCGCGCTAAACTGCAGCGCCCTGCAACATTTCTTTTGCATGCGCCCGCGACTGCGTGCTGAGCGTTTCGCCGCCGATCATGCGTGCAATTTCATCCACCCGCAGATCAAGCTCCAGGGTGCGCAACTGGGTCTCCATACGTTTGCCCTGTTGTGTCTTGTGCACTTGCAAATGTTGATTGGCCTGCGCCGCCACTTGCGCCTGATGCGTGACACACAACACCTGCCCACGTTCGCCGAGTGCACGCAGCAGTTTGCCCACCACCACGGCCGTGCCGCCGCCGATGCCGACATCGACTTCATCGAACACCAGCGTAGGAATCTGTGAGGTGCTGGCAGTGACAACCTGTATCGCCAGCGAAACGCGTGACAACTCACCACCCGAGGCCACACGCGCCAGTGAGCGCGGCGGCGTGTCTGGTTGGGTACTGATCAGAAACTCGATATTTTCTGCGCCGTGCACATGCGGCGTGCTGTCGCTGTGTGCCTGCAGATCTACCGCAAACAAACAGTGACTCATCTTCAACAGTGACAACTGTGCGTTGACCTGCTTGCCGAGTTCTTTCGCGGCTTTCGCGCGTTTCTTGCCAAGTTTCCCCGCACAGAGCTTGTACGCATTTTCATGTGCCTGCTGCTGTTGCTGCAGGCGCGCTGCGGCGCCATCACTGTCCAGTAGCAGCGCCAGTTCAGCATGCAGTCTTTCGTGCAAGGCGGGAAGTTCACGTGCCTGCACGCGGTGTTTGCGCGCCAGCTCGTACAAGGTGTTGAGGCGCTGCTCAACTTCGATCAGCCGTTCCGGATCAATATTCACATGATCGCGATAGCGCTGTAAGTCTTGCGCAGCCTCTTCTACTTGAATCAGCGCGTTGTTGAACATGTCACCCAGCTGCGGCATGGCCTCAGCGAGTGCCGAACGCGCAAGGACTTGCTGCATCTGTACCAGCGCCTGTTGCACATTGAAGCGCTCGTTCTCGCTGCAGATCGCCAACAACTGCTCGCAGCTGCCGATCAACCCGCCGGCATTTGCCAGTTGTTTCTGTTCGGCTTCCAGCGCAGCCAGCTCGTCCGGTTGCGGCGCAATCCTGTCCAGCTCATCGACCTGGTATTGCAGCAACTGCAGGCGTGCACTGAAATCCTCGCGCGCGCCTTGCAAGGCCTCGATCTGCTGTTGCACCTCGCGCCACTGCCGATAAATTTGCTGCAGCGCGACCAGCTCGTCATGGTGATTGCCGAAAGCATCCAATAATTTGCGATGTGTATCTCTCTTCAACAGCGACTGGTGTTCGTGCTGGCTGTGAATATCAATCAGCAACTCGCCCAGTTCGCGCAACTGCTGCAAGGTGGCCGGCATGCCGTTGACCCATGCGCGCGAGCGACCTTCACGCAATATCACGCGTCGCAACAAGCATTGCTGTTCGTTCTGCGGAAAGCCGTTATCGTCCAGCCACTGCTGCGCTTCGCGAATACTGCCGATATCGAACAGGGCACTGATGTCGGCGCGGTCGGCACCGCTGGCAATCGCCTCCGCGTCGGCGCGATCTCCCAACGTCAAACCCAGTGCATCCAGCAGGATGGACTTCCCGGCACCGGTCTCGCCGGTAATGGCGGTCATGCCGCCGGCAAACTCCTGCTGCAGCGCGCGCGCCACGGCATAGTCGTTGATGGAAAGCTGCAACAGCACGGCCAGATCGCCCCGCAAGAACAATAGTGGGTATTTATACAGTGGCAGAGCGGCAGGCGCAAGTCGTTCAGGCTGTTGTACCGCCGTTGTGCCAGACCGGTTCCGGTTCGGCGGCAGAATCCCACACGCAGTAGACATTGTCCGCCAGCGTCAGCCCCGTGGGTGAAATGTAGGGGCGGCCGATACCGACAAAATCGGACAAATCAGCGCCCAGCCGGCGCTCGGCATCAGCCTGGAACACCAGCTCCGAGCAGTAGAGCGCCGGGATCTTCAATGTCAGCACTTTCGCAGTTTCTTCACTGGCACCGGCAAAATCCTTGTCATAGACCGCGTGGCGCATGTTTTTGACGAAGGGAATATAGACGTTATTGATGTAATCCTCGTCGAAGGTCTTGCAACGGTAGATCGCCACACGATCGGCCTGCATGCAGACATCGAAGAACGTCGACAGCGTGTAATTATGGTGCGTCATCTCCGAGATTTCCCACTCGCATTCCTCGCCTTTGTCGATCACCGGTGCCGCGTGATTCCATTCGCCCGGGATCAGGAAATTGGTGAGCTTCTTGTTGTCTTTGCTGACAATGAAATCACCCGGGCGCAACAAGCGGTAGCCGCGCACATACTGCCAGCCGCGAAAGGATGCGTAATAGGTCGTGAGGCGAATATAGGGAATAACGTTTTTCAGTAGATAGTAGTAGAGACGCGTGCTCATCAGATGAAGCACGAGGCGACGATACAGTTTCTGGTACCACGTCAGGCAAGGAGGCGCCATGCGCGGCCTCCTTACCGTTGATCCGTTATCGTTATTACTGCACTGCAGGCATTTGTAACCTGCACAAGCGTTGTGCACAAGCTCTTTTTATTCACAAGAATTTGTTCTGTTGCGGCAACTGCCTAAGCGTTTCGCTGGCTGGACGCCAGAGTTGCCTGTGCCATCATCCTCTCATAACAAGCTTGCATACAGGTTTCCCATGAGCAGCCGCATTATTCCCCTGCAGGATCTACACGGCATTCACGCTGGCGGCAAGGCCAACGGTCTGCATCGCCTGATCACCATGGGATTCAACGTTCCTCCAGGTTTTGTGCTGTTGAATGCGCAACCAGGACAGCTGCCGACAGATCTCGCTGAGCACTACGCCGCCATCGGCGGCGGCGCTGTTGCCGTGCGCTCCTCTGCACTGGATGAAGATGGCAGTGACGCATCCTTCGCCGGCCAATATGAAACCGTACTCAATGTGCAAGGCATTGATGCCGTGCGTGCGGCTATCTCGCAATGCATCGCTTCACTGACCTCGCAACGCGCCAGTGCCTATCGCGGCAATAATCCCGGCAACAACAGTCATCTCGACAACGACAGCAGCATGCGCATGTGTGTGGTCGTGCAACGCATGGTCAACGCGCGCGCCGCAGGCGTATTGTTCACGGTGGATCCAGTTTCTGCGCGTCGCGATCTGCTTGTCATTGACGCAGTGCACGGTCTCGGCGAAACACTGGTGAGTGGCGAAGCCACACCGGATCACTACGCGCTCGATACGAACAATCGCATTGTCGCGCGCGATCTGGTTGTTGCTGATAAACCCGTTCTTGCCGACAGTGAAATTCTCACGCTCGCACAACAGGCGCGCGCTGCATCACAGCGTTTTGGCGAACCGCTGGATACCGAGTGGGCGATTGATGTGAGCGGTGAACTGTTCTGGCTGCAAGCACGCCCTGTCACCACACTGCCGGCGGACCTGAATGAATTTGATTCCGGTTGTTTGCCAGATAATGTGATGACCACCGGCAATATCGGTGAAATGATGCCGGGCGCAGTGTGCCCACTGACTTTGTCGGTGACATTGCGCGGTATCGAATACGCATTCCAGAATATGGATGTCATGCTCGGCGCACAACAACGCATTGAAGACGATTACAAACAGGTGTGCAGTTTTTACGGCCACTGGTTTTTCAATCTCAGCGGCAAAGTCGCCGGTGGCGGTCATATTGCCGGCATGAGTGCCAAGGAAGCCGGCTACAGCATCTGCGGCGAAGAAGTACCCGCACTGCACGAACCGCCCACACAAGCGTGGTGGATACGTGCGCGCGGTGGCTGGCGTTTTTTCCGCTACCTGCAACGCGCAGAAGCCGTTGTCGATGCCTTTGAAAATCGCCTACAACGCGAGTTCCGCACGCCGTATTGCGACAGCGCGCGTGAGCAGATCACGCAGATTGATGCCCTGTTGTGGTGGGTACTGGCTGTGGAAGATGTACATGTTTTGTCATCGTCGAGCTCTGCTGTCGCCGGTGGCATTCTGCAAGGCGTGATTGCCAAAGGCGAACGACCGACACAGGAACAACTCGGTGAGCTTGCGCGTTTGATGGCCGGTGCCACCGGCGTTATCAGCGCGGAATTGGTGCAGGAGCTGGATGTCATTGTCGAACACATTGCCGCACAAACCGGCAGCGATCTGTTTGCACAGGGCGAAGCATCTGACGCCTTGCACTGGCTGCAAACCGCAAGCACAGCCAGCACGCAAAAACTGTTCAGTGCCTTTCTAGCGCGCCACGGCCACCGCGCCTACCGCGAACTCTGCGTGCGCGAAAAAGGCTGGGCGGAAGATCCGCTGCCATTGATTCGTACCTTGCAAGTGGGAGTGCGCACCCTGCTCAGCGGTGCACCGAAAAAAGTCGCCGAGCAGCACACGATTGATCTGCGTGAATACAACAGCTTTATCCGCTGGTTATTGCCGCGCGTGCACAACGGCATCCGCCGACGCGAGCGCAGCAAATCGCTGCTAGTGTGGGTGACGCGCGAAGTAGGAAAAGCGTATCGCCATCTTGGCCAGTTGCTGGTGCAACAAAACCTTTTGCCGGATGAAGACCTGATCTGCTTTTTCACTCACGAGGAATTGCGCGCCTGCCACGGCACACCGTCTACTGAACAAGTGCAACATGCAATGAAACGCCGTGAAGCGATGGCATACCAGAACCTGCTGCAATTTCCGTTTCTGTGTCAGGGCAAACCCCAACCACTTCCAGCTGCAATTGCCTGCGACATTGATGGCGTGCTGACAGGAAGGCCTGTTTCTGCCGGCTGCGTGGAAGGCATCTGTCGCGTGGCTTTTTCGCCGGAAGAAGCGGCACAGGTACAACCAGGCGAAATTCTGATCGCCCCCATAACCGATGTCGCCTGGACGCCGTATTTCAGCGTCATTGCCGGGCTCGCTACCGACATCGGCAGTTCAGTCTCGCACGGCGCAGTCATTGCGCGCGAATACGGTTTGCCCGCAGTCGTGAATTTGCGCAGCGCAACCCAGCAGTTCAAAACCGGTGAGCGTGTGCGACTGGATGGTGGCAGAGGGACACTGGAAAGGGTTTAACCTCACCCGGCAAAACCAACCTCACCCGGCGCTGCGCGCCACCCTCTCCTGAATCAGGAGAGGGTTGAATGTGCCACTACACTGCCTCTCCCCTTCTCCCATTGATGGGAGAAGGTGGCCGAAGGCCGGATGAGGGCTACCGCACCACTCTGAACCAACCTCACCCAGCGCTGCGCGCCACATTATTCATCGGCACTGTTTTCCCGCAGCCGCTCCTGCCTGCGCCGCTCTTCAGCTTTTGCGTCTTCGATGTTTTTCATCACGCTGCGCACGTCAGCTTTGTGCGTGCTGTCGGCAAAGTGCCCCGTGAGCACGGTCTCCGGCGTCAGCGAACCTTCTTCATAATGTTTCCAGATTTCCTTTCCGTAACGCGTTTCCAGCAACTCAGGCGCAAAACGACCAAAGTAATCCTTGAGGTTATCGACATCGCGCTCCAGCATGCGCGCGGCGTGGTTGTTGCTGGCAGCATCGACAGCCTGCGGCAAATCAATGATGACGGGGCCATTCGCCGCGAGCAGGATGTTGAACTCGGACAAATCGCCATGCACCACACCGGCACACAGCATCAGCACTACCTGATGAATCAGATACGCGTGAAACTCGCGCGCCTGTTCTGCATCCAGTATCACGTCATTGAGACGCGGTGCAGGATCGCCATGCGCATCCATCACAACATCCATCAACAAGACGCCTTCAAAAAAACCGTAAGTTTTTGGCACGCAGACACCTGCAGCACCGAGGCGATACAACATATCCGCTTCGTGAGTCTGCCACGCCGACTCCTGTTCACGTCGGCCGTAGCGCGAGCCTTTCTCCATGGCGCGTGCACGACGACTGTTCTTGACCTTGCGCCCTTCCTGATAATCGACGGCCTGACGGAAGCTGCGCTGCTCAGCCTCCTTGTACACTTTCGCGCAGCGGATATTTTCCCCACAACGCACCAGAAAAACTGATGCTTCCTTGCCACTCTTGAGCTGGCGCAACACATCATCAATGATGCCGTCATGCACCAGTGGCTCAATACGTTTGGGTATCTTCATACTACTTAATGCGCCTCATCCCAGTTGTTACCGACGCCGACATCCACCACCAGCGGCACATGCAAATTTGCTGCAGCACTCATCCGTCGCTGTATATTTTCATGCAGCGCATCCACATCGGCGGAGGCCACTTCAAACACCAGTTCATCGTGCACCTGCATGATCATGCGTGCATCCACTGCCGTTGATTGTAGCCAGGTGTGAACACTGATCATCGCCCGCTTGATAATGTCGGCCGCAGTGCCCTGCATCGGAGCATTGATCGCTGTACGTTCCGCAGCCTGCCGTATGCCGGCATTCTTGGCGTTGATATCCGGCAGATACAGACGACGACCGAACAGGGTTTCGACATAACCCTTTTCCGCTGCATGCTTGCGTGTGTCTTCCATGTAACGCAAGACACCGGGGTATCGGGAAAAATACAGATCAATATATTCCTGCGCCTGTGCACGGCCGGTCTGCAACTGTTTTGCCAGACCAAAAGCCGACATGCCGTAGATCAACCCAAAATTGATCGCCTTGGCGCTGCGGCGCTGCTCGTGCGTGACTTTATCGAGATCCATGCCGAATACTTCGGCAGCCGTGGCACGGTGGATATCCAGACCTTGCGCGAAAGCGTTGCACAAACCGCTGTCAGCAGACAAATGCGCCATGATTCGCAATTCAATTTGTGAATAATCCGCCGCCAGTATTTTGTAGCCTTTCGGCGCGACAAATGCCTGGCGCACACGACGACCTTCTTCCGTGCGCACGGGAATATTCTGCAGATTGGGATCTGTGGAGGACAAACGACCAGTAGCCGTCACCGCTTGATGATAAGACGTGTGCACACGACCCGTATGCGGGTCGATCATCTGCGGCAGCTTGTCGGTGTAGGTCGATTTCAACTTGCTCAAACCGCGATATTCCATGATCACTTTTGGCAGCGGATAATCCAGCGCCAGCTCCGCCAACACCGGCTCAGCCGTTGACGGCTGGCCTGTCGGTGTTTTTTTCAGCGCAGGCAACTGCAGTTTGCCGTAAAGGATTTCACCCAACTGCTTGGGAGAACCCAGGTTAAATTCCTGCCCGGCCAGTTCGAATGCCTGTTGCTCCAGCTCGCGCAAGCGCGCCGTCAGTTCCACACTGTGGGCGTGCAGCAATCTGGCGTCCACCAGCACACCATTGCGCTCGATTTGTGACAATACCGGCAGCAGCGGCATTTCGATAGTTTCAAAAACCGATTGCAATGCCGGCTCTGCGGCCAGTTGCGGCCACAGCGTTTCGTGCAAGCGCAGCGTGACATCGGCGTCTTCTGCCGCATAAAAAGACGCTTTCTCCAGATCAATCTGGTTGAAGGTCAGCTGCGATGCGCCTTTGCCGGCGATATCTTCAAAACCTACTGTGGTGTAGTCGAGATATTTTTTTGCCAGATCATCCATGTTGTGGCGCGTGGCGATGGAATCCAGCACATAGGATTCCAGCATGGTGTCGAATACCACGCCGCGCAAAGTGATGCCGGCGCGCGCCAGCACGTTCATATCGTACTTGCCATGCTGCATGACTTTTTTGCAGGCATCACTTTCCAGCAACGGCTTCAGCGCCTGCAACACCTCGGTGCGCGATAGTTGTTGTGGCGCGCCGAGATAATCATGCGCTACTGGCACATAGGCAGCACGCGCGCCTGACAATGCAAACGAAACGCCAACGATATTGGCCTGCATGTAATCCAGCTGATCCGTTTCCGTATCGAAGGCGAAACAGGGAGCTGCTTCCAGCTCGCCAATCCAGCGCCGCAGCTCGGCCATCGTCAAGACCGTTTCGTAGTGTTGCGCAACCACGACAGCCGGCTTTTCGCGCACTGCAGCAACCACATCACCGCCATTACCGACTTCATGTATCCAGCTTTTGAACTCCAGTTCCGTGAACAGTGCCAGCAAGGACTCTCGATCGGGTTCATTCGGTTTCAGATCGTGCCAGTTCTGCGGCAAATCGACATCGGTGCGTATCGTCGCCAATTGTCTTGAAAGTGGCAGGAAGCTGATCGCCGCGCGCAGGTTTTCACCAATCTTGCCGCCGATCTTGTCGGCATTGGCGATGACCTTATCCAGAGAACCGTATTCCTGCAGCCATTTCACTGCCGTTTTCGGTCCGCATTTGTCGACACCGGGAATATTGTCGACCTTGTCACCCATCAGGGCCAGGTAATCGACGATTTGCTCCGGCGCGATACCGAATTTTTCAATGACACCGTCACGATCCATAACTGTATTGGTCATGGTATTGACCAGAGTGACATGCGGACCGACGAGTTGCGCCATGTCTTTGTCACCGGTGGAAATCAGCACTTCATGTTTGTGTGCACGCGCCTGCATCGCCAAGGTGCCGATTACATCATCGGCCTCAACGTCGTCAACAATCAGTAGCGGCAGACCCATGGCGCGGATCACATCATGCAACGGCTGCACTTGTGCGCGAAGGTCATCCGGCATCGGCGGGCGATGCGCCTTGTACTCCGCGTACAATTTATTGCGAAAAGTATCGCCCTTGGCATCAAACACCACCACGATGCTGCTGTGCGGATAATCCTTGCGCAAACTGCGCAACATGTTCACTACACCTTTCACGGCGCCGGTAGGCTGGCCTTTGGTTGTGGTCAGTGGCGGCAGTGCATGAAACGCGCGGTAGAGATACGAAGAACCGTCAACCAGTATGCAATCAATAGACTGGGAAAGCGCCGCGCTCATGATGCCGCGCCTTGCAGATACGCGGCAATATCGGTGACATCCAGCTGCTCGGGCAACAGCGAACTTTTTGCATATTTTTCCCAGACGCGCGCGCGCACAAACAACTCGAAGAGATCCGGGTCGATATGACTGTCTTCACGCATTTTTTTCAGGATTCCCAGCGCCTGACTGATTTTCATCGGCGGCTTGTAGGGCCTGTCTCGCGCGGTGAGCGCTTCAAAAACATCAGCAATCGCCATCATGCGTGCCGGCAGGGACATCTCATCGCGCTTCAAGCCGCGCGGAAAACCACTGCCATCCATTTTTTCGTGGTGACCGCCGGCATACTCCGGCACGCGGCGCAATTTTTTCGGAAACGGCAGCGACTCCAGCATATCAATCGTCACTGCCATATGGTTGTTGATCACGCGACGTTCTTCTGCCGTCAGTGTGCCGCGATCAATACACAGGTTGTAGACCTCTTCCTCAGTCAGCAGCGGCTGCATATTGCCGGCTGCATCTGCCCACAAGGTCAACGCAATATCGCGCACCCGCTGCTTGGCCTCGGGCGCCATGAATTCACCGCCCTTGTTGGCAGTATTGATAAACTGGCGATCAGCCTCCAGCTGGGTCAGTTCGATATCCAGATTGTTCTGTAACTGTTCTCGCGAAGCCGGTTTTTCTGCAATGGCGCGATAGAATTCCATCAGTCTCTGCTGTCGCAGCACGGCAAAACGCACATTGATGGTTTCAATGCCATCCTGCATCAGATGCAACTTGGTGGATTTGTCCAGCACCGAATCCGGTGTCGACAATTTTCCACAATCATGCAACCAGGCCGATACCCGCAGCTCATACCATTCATCATCGCTGAGCTGGAAATCCCGGAAAACCGTCTCATCTTCACACGCCGCCTGTGCAATCAATTCCATCAGCTGCGGTACTTTCTGGCAGTGTGCCGAAGTGTGGCGCGACTTGGCGTCGATGGCCTGTGCAATGCAGCGGATAAATGCATCCAGCAGGTTTTTCAGTTCCTGCACCAGAATCTGGTTGGTGAGCGCAATCGCGGCATAGGAAGCCAGCGCGGTGACCAGCGACTCCACTCGATCGGAAAAACCGGTCACCTCTCCGGTTTGCAGATCTCGCGCATTGATCAACTGCAGCACACCCACCACATCATTTTCATGATTGAGCAGCGGCACAGCCAGAAAGGAACGCGAGTGATAGCCGGTTTGCTGGTCGAAGGCGCGCGTGCCGGAAAAATCGAATTCCCTGTCCGTGTAGGCATCATCAATATTGATGACCTTGCGTTGCAGTGCTGCGCAAGTCACCACGTTGTGATGATTGTCCCGCCCGTCTTCCAGATACAAGGGCACAGGCGGCAGCGTGACATCCTCGCCACTGGAGCCGCCCATGTTGATATTCAGGGTATCGTTCAGCACGAGTGCAAATTCCAGACGCGGCGCCTGCAAGTCATCTTTGAGCAGGTACAACGTGCCGCCGTCAGCATTCGTCAGCAACTTCGCTTCACGCAGGATGCGCTCAATCAAGGCTCGCGTATTCGGCTCACTGGATAACTCAATCAGCAAATCCTTTTGTTGCTCGGCCAGCATCTGGTTGTCGAGCGCAATCGCCGCAAAAACAGACAGCGCCTGTATCGCAGGTTCCAGCTCGCGCGCAAAGGGCGTGATGTCTCCGCTACGCGGATCAATGGCATTGATAAGCTGGAATACGCCGACCACACGGCCACTTTCACCAATCAGCGGCACCGCCATGAACGACTGCGAGCGATATCCCGCTTGCTGGTCAAAGGCGCGCGTACCGGAAAAATCAAAACGCTTGTCCGTATAGGCATCTGCAATATTCACCAGACCGCGATGGTGATAGGCCCAGGCCGCAATGTGATGTTCGTTTGCAGTTCCTGCTTCATCCAGAAAAAGCGGCAATGGCGGGAAAATGGTTTGCTGGCGCGGATGGGTTTCTGCTGCAATGCCCAATGACTTGTTGCGCACAATCACAAAATCCAGCTGCTGGTCGCGACCATTTTCATTCTGGCGAACCAGATAGAAAGTACCGCCATCTGCACCCGTAATATCCTGCGCTTCCATCAGGATAATTTCGCAAAGCCGATATACATCCTTGGCAGCAGTAATTTTCTGCGCTGTGCGCAACAGCCTTCGATACAGTTCGACAGGCATGTCCTTGTGCAGGGAATCGCGGGTAATCATGATCGTCACACAACCAGCCATGGGATAGGTGCGGTCCATTCTAGCAGCTGCCTCGCCTTGCCCCTATACTTCCTCCCTCCCCTATCTTTCACGTCTTCATACCATGCGCCTGTTCAACCGCAAGAAACTTACAGAAGTCCGCGCGATTATCGCACTGAGCTTGACCCTGACGTTTGTCATGGCGTTGACACAATTTTCCAGCGGCAAATCCCAGGAATTGCTGCAGCGGCTGGATCTGTTGATTTACGACCTGCGTTTCAATTTGTTGCTGCCCTACAACAAAGCCGCTGAATCGCCACAGCGCATCGTGATTGTTGATATCGACGAACGCAGCCTGAAGGAAATCGGCCACTGGCCCTGGAGTCGCAAAACCGTCGCGGCACTGGTAGACAAACTGGCTGCAGCCGGCGTGATCAGCGTGACGTTTGATGTGGTCTTTTCAGAACCGGAGCCGAATCAGGCTCTGCTACTGGCAGACGCCACCGCAGAAGACACCACACTGGCACCCACGCTGCGCCAACTGGCTCCACAGTTTGATTACGACAACAAACTGGCCACCAGCATCAGCAAGCTGGATGTCACACTGGGCTATATCTTCCACAGCGAAGAATTTCAATCCGGCGAGCTCCCCGCCAGCAACATCGACCTCCCCTCCGATGCCGTCAACAATCTCTGGGTCAGCAAGATGTCCGGCTTCAGCACCAACATTCCCGTGTTGCAGCAAGCCGCCAGAGGCACAGGGTTCATCAACGGCCCGCCGGATCCCGATGGCATCGTGCGGCGCGCACCATTGTTCCTGCGTTATGGTGACAAGCTCTACCCCAGCCTCGCCCTGCAGACAGCCATGACCTATCTGCTGCTGGATTCTGTGAGCCCTACTGTTGCTGTCAATCCTACCGGCACCTTTGTACAGGGCCTGCAGCTCGGCGAACACCGCATCCACACCGACGAGCGCGGCCAGATGCTGATTCCCTATCGCGGCCGCCAGGGCAGCTTCCCGTATATTCCCGCTGTCGACATCCTGAATGGCACTGCGGATCAAACACTCCTGTCAGGCAGCATTGCCATGATCGGCACCTCCGCCATCGGCCTGGTCGATCTGCGTACCACGCCGGTGGGCGCCATGTATCCCGGAATTGAAAGCCAGGCGACCCTTGTGGACGCTCTGCTGCGCGGTGAAGCCCCCTACAAACCGGATATTGCCAAGGGTCTCAACTTTATCGGCATCAGTTTGCTGGGGGTACTGCTGGCAGTGTTGATGCCCTTTCTCGGCCCCGCGCGCATGTCACTGCTCGGCCTTTCCTCACTGGCGATGGTACTGGGCGGCAATTTCTGGCTGTGGCACGCCAAGCATCTGGATCTGCCTGTTTCCAGTGTATTGCTTACCGTATTGACGCTGTTCGTCGTCAACATGATCTTCGGCTTTCTTTCAACATCGCGCCAGAAAGACCAGATCAAGGGCATGTTTGGCCAGTATGTAGCGCCCGCCCACATCGACCGCCTGCTCGATGATCCATCCGCACTGAGCTTCGCCGGCGAGAGCAAGCAGATGACCGTCCTGTTTTCCGACATTCGCAGCTTTACCAACATGTCGGAAACGCTGTCGGCCAATGATTTGAAAAACCTGCTTAACCGCTATTTCACGCCGATGACCGAAATCATCTTTGAACAACAGGGCACCATCGACAAATATGTCGGCGACATGATCATGGCTTTCTGGGGTGCACCACTGCACGATCCCCAGCATGAAAAAAATGCCGTCATGGCGGCATTGCTCATGCAGCGACGTCAAGCAGATTTGCGCAAGGAATTTGCCACCATCGGCCTGCCGGAAATCCATACAGGTATCGGCATCAACACCGGCATGATGAATGTTGGCGACATGGGATCAAGCTATCGCCGCGCCTATACCGTACTGGGCGATGCCGTAAATCTCGGCTCGCGCCTGGAGAGCATCACCAAATTCTACGGCGCAGAAATACTGGTCAGCGAGAGCACCCATGCTGCAGTAAAAAACGATTTCATCTGGCGCGAAGTCGATTACATGCAGGTCAAGGGCAAGAAAGAACCCATCCGTGTCTACGAGCCACTGGCACTACGCGAAGAAGCCGATGAAGCGCTGCTGCATCAGATCGCTCAATACGAACTGGCTCGCAGGGCCTATCTGGCAAGAGAGTGGACGGAAGCGCACAGCCTGTTTTCCGCGCTGGCCGGCGAGGCGAAAAGTTTCAGCAAACTCTGCGGAATTTATGTAGAGAGAATCGAACACTACAGAAAGGAAATACTGCCAGACGACTGGTGTGGCGTCTGGCAGCATACGGAGAAGTAGTGATTACCCGCACTGACAGCAGAAATCCAGAGAGCAAGGATCGACAACCTCTTCAACGGGGGGCTCTCCATCAGCGCTGATGCCTGGCGGCTCCTCGTTGATGATGTTGATGATGTCATCACCCAGATCAAAAATGGCGCCGCCCTTGCCGTCACTGTGCCAGGTGACATTGTCCGGCAGGTTGGGCAGGATGCCGCGCAGGTAGTCGAGTACATCAGCTGGAGGCGTGGCCGGTTCGGTAGGTGCTGCACCGGGTTTGACTATGGTGGCCAGGCCGGCAACATCCAGCCTGCGCTTGGCGCCACCACCACCGACATCAACCGCGCCTTCGCGCAGGATAACCGTGGTCGTGCCGTCCTTGCCGACGTAGACATCGTAGACCGTACCGCGAATGCCGAGCGTTGCTGTCGGCGTCTCCAGTTTGTAAGTCGACTTGTCAATGTGACCCGTGATGGTGCGCAAGCCACCCTGCACCAGAGACAACACGGCTTCGTCTTTTTTGTCACCCGATGCTTTTTGCGAATAGGCCTTGATGACAAATTCGGCGTTCGCCCCCAGCGCCACCACGGCACCGTCTTTCATACGCAGCTGCAGCTGGCTCTCGTTGCCTGTGGTGATGCGATCACCGGCATAGACTGCTGCACGGCGTGTCAATGAGCGCACGGAGTGATCTGCAGACTGTGCATTCACTGTACCCATGGCGGTGAGTACGATACCGGCTTCCTGGGATGCGGCAAACGCAGCTCGCGTAGCTGTGAGCATCAGCAACATGCCCACAAAAAGCGCATAGCGATGAAAATGTCTTGCGTACGATTTATTCAACATAAAAGGGTCTCCAGGACTGCGATCAGAAGCTGTAACGCAGGCTGGTTTGCACCCAGCTCCGCTCATAGGAGTAGTAACCAACATCGCTGTCGTTATGACTGTAAGCGGCTTCGGTGCGCAGGCGCAGCGGACGCATCAACTGCCAATCCCAGCCCATGCTGGCCTGCTGCAGCGTATCGTCACGGGTTTCGCCAACAAAAAATGGCTCCTGCCCTTTCTGGTCAGACCACTGTTCGTACAACCGGGCAAACAGTTGATGCTGGCCACTCAACGTGTAACGCACATCGTAGAACAGGCCGCTGAACTGGCGAGCGTTGTAATCGGCATCACCATTGAGCGCATGCTCGTCACCCGCAGTCACACCCGCCGTGTGCCTGAAATCACCAAACTGGCGTTGTATGCCACCTTTCACGATGTACTGGCGCACGTCGCGCAGATCATCGTCATAGTTGAGTTCATTGGCATGAACACTGGCAAACAAATCCCAGCCCGCATAATCATGGCCCAGCCAGTCGCCAGAGAGACCGTAAAACTGGTGATGATCGGAATCACTGATACGGTAGTCCTGCACCGCCAACGTGCCGCGCAGCATCTGCTGCCCGAGCAGATGATAGAGACTGCCGCTCATGCGGTAGCTGCTGCTGTCAAAGCGATCCGAACTGAAATTGTCGCGGTTGCCGATGCGCCCGCGCAACTCCATGCCGTTGCTGGCATCAAAAGGATGGTAGTAATCCACACCTAACTGTTCTGCATGGTACATGTCGGATTGCTTGCGAGCTTCGGGATCAATGGCCAGCGTATCCGGCTGGAAAAAGCCGCCGGCATTGGGATTGGGCACGCTGTCATCGGATGTTGCGGAATTGATGTTGTTGTCGTGTCCGAGTGTTGCCTCAACAAAACCCATCAGCCGACCTTCATGCTGCGGTTCATTACTCATGCGCTGGTTGATTTTGCGCAGGATGTCTGCCGGCGGATTGGCCTGCTTGATCATGTCGTACTGGCGACCGGCACTCTGCTTGTCGCCAAGCTGGTAATAGGCCTCCGCCAGCGCCACACGGGCCTCTAGGTTGGCAGGATCCGCAATGACAACCCGCTCCAGCGAGAACTGTGCTTCGTTGTATTTTTTCTGCTGCAGCGCCAGCGTGCCGTACAGATAATCAAACCCGGGATCGGCTTCCCACTGCGAGCGCAACTGCTGCGCCTGTTGCCATGCCGCCTGCGTCTCGCCACCGGCGATTTTCTGTCTCAAGGATTCAAGGTCATTTTCTGAACCCGCGTATGCCATCGACACCAGCAATGACAACGCCAGCGGCGTCAATTTCGTCGCCTGTCTCATGCTTATTTCCCCCACAACTGCAAAATTTTGCGAACTATCGCACAAAAAAAAGCCGCGCACTAGGCGCGGCCCTTACTCTTGCATTGGCTATCACTGCGGCTCAGGGGAAACACTGCCTCCGGCACCGGCGGTATCGGTAACCACGGTGTCAGTGTTAGGTACGTAAACCGAATCTGCTTCGGTTACTTCGATTGTAGCAAGTACTGCAGCCAGCTCTGTTGGGTCAGCCGCCACCACCTCAACGCTGCCATCCGCTTTGAACACCAACTTCTGTCCGGCTGCCACAGGCACTTTCGTGCCATTGGCGAACATCACTTCCACGCTCCCGTCGGCAACGACGATAGCTAATTCCCCTGTCTCGAGAGAAAACTGAACCTGAAAAATCGTGCCCCGTATACCCAGTGTGGATACCGGCGTTTCCAGTCTGTAGGCCGATTTTTCCATCTCACCAGATATTTGCACCAAGGCGCCTTTTGCCATTTTGAGGACAGCTTCGTCCTTGTCGTCACCCGCCGCTTTATGGCTATAGGCCGCCACAGCAAGTTCACTGTTCTCGCCCAACGACAAAACCGCTCCATCTTTCATGCGCAATTGCGCCTTGCCGTCTGCACCTGTCATCAGGACATCACCGACGTTTACGGCGCCACGGCGCTCAAGAACGCGGACAGTGCCATCCGGCGCCTTGGCAGACACCGCGCCCTGGGCTGCGAGAACAACGCCGGCATCAGCAAGCGCCAGTGCTTGCAACGGAGCCACCAAAAAAGCAGCCATTACAGCCACCAAACCCAGAATTTGCCTGCGCATGAAACTCTCCTGAACCTACCATTGAAGTGACCTGACAGCTTTCCTGTCCGGATGCTGCCTACTATAAAACATTTTTTGCCGGCCCGGTCAATATCTGATCATTTTTTATACATCAGTGACCCGCGTTGCCAGCATCGAGAAATGCAGGCTTCTCGCCGCCACCATGCACCATCAGACTGCTGCCGCTGACATAAGCAGCTATAGGGGAAGCCAGAAACAGGCAGGCATTGCCGATGTCTTCCGGCGTCGCCAGACGGTTGAGCGGCACCGTGGCCTCTACCGCCGCAATGCCCGCATCGTCACCATAGTGGAGATGCGCCTGCTCGGTGCGTATCATGCCACAGGTGACGCCCACCACACGCACCTTCGGCGCCCATTCCACAGCCAACGATTTGGTGAGGTTGAGCAAGCCTGCCTTGGCGGCACCATAGGCGGCCGTGCCGGGTGACGGACGCTCGCCAGACACGCTGGCGATGTTGACGATCACACCACCTTCAGCCTGCTGCTGCATGACGCGATTGGCCGCCTGCGCAAAATTGAGCGGCGCCAGCAGGTTGAGCGCGATGATCTTCTCGGAGAAGCGCGGGCTGGCAGTGGCGGCATCGGCATGCGGAGCACCGCCCGCATTGTTGACCAGCACATCCAGACGCCCGAAAGTGCTTTGCGCATAATCCACTACCTTGTTGATCTGCTCGACCTCACGCACATCGGCAGCCACGAAATGGGCGCGATTGCCATTCACTTCCGGCAGGGAATCCAGCTCGCTGCGGCTGCAAACGATGACGTTGGCGCCATGCGCCAGAAAACATTGGGTGATGCCCAGCCCTACGCCCTTGCCGCCGCCAGTGACAATGACCACCTTGCCTTTGAAATCGAGCTCGCTCATAAAACCTCTTATTTACCTGTAACTATTTACCCGTGAACACGGGCGGCCGCTTGGCCAAAAACGCCTGGATACCTTCCTGGCCGTCACAACAGGCGGCGAGATGGGCAATAGCTTGCCCCTCCAGCGCCATCTGCGCTTCCAGCCCGTTATCGAAACTCACTGCCAGTAATTTTTTCACCGCGCCGATAGCCTGCGTAGCACTGCTGGCCAGTTGCAGTGCCAGATCCTGCACCTCGGCCATCAGGCCATCGGCGGCGCACACTCGCGTCACCAATCCCCAGTCCAGCGCCTCTTCGGCAGACAGACGGCGATTGCTGATCATCAACTCCTGCGCGCGGCGCAAGCCGACCAGTCGTGGCAGGAAGTAGCTGGCGCCACCGTCCGGCGACAAACCGGCCGCCGTGTAAGCCATAGTGAATTTGGCTTTTTCGGAGGCAAACACAAAATCGCCCGCCATGGCCAGACTGAAACCGGCACCGGCAGCCACGCCGTTGACCGCGACAATCACCGGCACACGCATGCGCGCAAAACGGCTCACCGCTGCGTGCAGGTAAATGGTCAGCTCATGGATACGTTCGCTGATGGCATCGCCATAGCCAGCAAAGGCTTTCAGGTCGCCACCGGCAGAAAAGAAATTGCCGGCCCCGGTCAGCACAACAACGCGAATGTTTTCGTCCTGATCGCAGCGCAGCGCAACATCCATCAATTCACGCCCCATCACCATGTCCATGCCGTTGGCGGCGTCCGGGCGATTGAGGGTAATGCGCGCGATGCCGTCGGTGACATCGAACAGCAGGCAGGTATAAGTGCTCATGGGAATTACCGGATGGAAGAACGCGGCCATGCTAATGATGCGCCCGCCCGCGATCAAGCGTGATTTGAAGCCCGTGCGATTTGAAATCCTGCCCACGCCACGTATGCTGCCGACTTACATGTCGATGCGACCTCGATGACTGCTACACACACACCCATCACACAGCTGCACGGGCTGGGCCCGCAACTCGCCGAAAAACTGGCGCGGCTGGATGTGCACAGCGCCGAAGATCTGCTCTGGCATTTGCCGCTGCGCTATCGCGACCTCACGCGCATCACGCCCATCGGCGCACTGAACCTGCACAGCGAAGCGCTGGTGGAAGGCACCATACGCGCCTGCGATGTGACATTCGGGCGCCGTCGCAGCCTGCTGTGCCTGATACAGGATGGCAGTGGCACACTGGCGCTGCGTTTTTTTCATTTCTCGAAAGCACAGCAACAACAAATGCAAGCGGGCAAGAAAATTCGCGCCTGGGGCGAAGCACGGCGCGGCGCCAGCGGACTGGAAATGGTTCACCCGGAATACCGACTGCTCGAACACGGCGAACCGCCCGCGTTGGCTGAGCGACTGACGCCGGTTTATCCGGCAACTGAAGGTTTGCAGCAAACACGCCTGCGCAAGCTGATCGAACAGGCTCTAGCCAAGCTGCAAGCTGTTACTGATTATCTTCCTGCACACTTGTTGCCGCAGCGTTTGCACATGAGCTTGCATGATGCACTACGCTACCTGCATCAACCACCAACAGATGCACCGGTTGCACAACTGCAACAAGGCAACCACCCGACACAACAGCGCCTCGCATTTGAAGAGATGCTGGCACACCATCTCGGCCTGCTGCGTTTGCGCCAGCAACAAAAACGCGAACCCGGGATTGCCTTGACGATCAACCAGACTCTGCACAAACAATTCCTGCAAGCATTGCCCTTTGCATTGACCTCTGCACAACAACGCGTTGTCACAGAGATCTATCGCGATCTCGAACAAGCCGAACCGATGTTGCGGCTCGTACAGGGCGACGTCGGTTCAGGAAAAACAGTTGTCGCCGCACTCGCCTGCCTGCAAGCAGCCGCGAATGGCAAGCAAGCCGCAATGATGGCACCAACCGAAATTCTCGCCGAACAACACTTCCTGCAATTCCAGCGCTGGTTTGAGGCGTTGGGTTTTCGCTGCGCGTGGCTGACTGGCAGCATCAAAAGCAAGTCGCGACGCGAAGCACTCGCAGCACTGGCCGACGGCAGTGCGCAAATCGCTATCGGCACGCACGCCTTGTTTCAAGACGAAGTTACGTTTGCCAACCTCGCATTGGTGATTGCCGATGAGCAACATCGCTTTGGTGTGCGCCAGCGGCTGGCACTGCAACAAAAAGCCAACGGCAACGCCATGCCCCACCAGTTGCTGATGACGGCAACACCCATTCCGCGCACACTGGCGATGAGCGCCTACGCCGATCTCGATTGCTCCGTGATTGATGAGCGTCCACCGGGACGCACACCCATACAAACCGTAGTTATCGACAACCAACGCCGGCAGGAAATCATCGAACGCATGCGCATCGCCTGCAGCGAAGGCCGGCAAGCTTACTGGGTGTGCACATTGATCGAGGAATCAGAAGTCCTGCAATGCCAGGCCGCAGAAGTAACTGCAAAGGAGTTATGTGAAGCACTACCCATGCTGCGCATCGGTCTCGTGCACGGCAAACTGAAAGCAACGGAAAAAGCCGCAATCATGGATGCGTTCAAACGCGGTGAGATAGACGTGCTGGTAGCCACCACCGTCATTGAAGTCGGCGTCGATGTTCCCAACGCCAGCCTGATGATTATTGAAAACCCGGAACGCCTTGGCCTGGCACAACTGCACCAGTTGCGCGGCCGCGTCGGCCGCGGCACTACTGCCAGCCATTGTGTACTGCTGTACAACACGCCGCTGTCACAACACGCGCGCGAACGCCTGGCTGTCTTGCGCGACAGCGATGACGGCTTTGTGATCGCCGAAAAAGACCTGCAATTGCGCGGCCCCGGTGAGCTGCTCGGCACAAGACAAACTGGCGACATCGCCTTTCGCATCGCCGATCTCGCACGCGATGCACACTGGATGCCGCAGGTAAAACACTGCGCAGAAATCATGCTGCGCGATTACCCCCAACAAACGGATGCACTCATTCGTCGCTGGCTGCGCGCCGGCGAACGCTATGCAAGAACCTGACACACAGGAAGCAACTATGTCACTGAATACACGCATTATGCTCGGCGCCATTATCGGCATTGCATTAGGCACAATGTTTGGCCAAGCCGGCCTCGATTCCACCTTGTCACGACAAGGCCTGTATCTCTGCGCACTAATCAGCGGCATATTTATCGGCTTGCTGAAAATGGTGATGGTGCCACTGGTGTTCACCTCGATTGCGGTTGGCGTGGCACAACTGCAATCCCATCATCGCATGCACCATGTCTGGATTATTACGCTGCTGTTTTTCACCCTTACCACCAGCATTGCGGTGGCTCTTGGCATTATCGCGATGAAATGGTTTGATCCGGCGGCCGGCTTGCAACTGGACACATTTCGTGAGGCGATGGCTCAACACAAGACAAACTCTCTGTCGACACAGGATTTTCTCAGCCAGTTCATTGCTGGACTGTTTGCCAATCCAGTGGCAGCCATGGCACAAGGCAACATCATGGCGGTATTGGTATTTGCCCTCTTTACCGGAATTGCACTGGTTACTGCCGGTGAACGCTATCGCCACCTGCAATCCCTGCTGCAGGAGCTGTTCAACCTGATGATGCAAATGGTGGGCTGGATCATGCACATCGCACCGCTCGGCATCATGGCACTGCTGGCAAAACTGGTTGCCACGCAAAATCTGGCCCTGTTTGCCAGCCTCGGCCAATTCACAGTCGTAGTCATTGGCAGCACACTGCTGCACGGCATTGTCATTCTGCCCACGCTGCTATGGTTGTTAACGCGCGTATCACCTCTGACATTGTGGCGAGGTGCGCGTCCGGCGTTGCTGACGGCATTTGCTACCAGCTCCAGCGCAGCGACGCTGCCGATCACGCTCAAATGCCTGGAAGAGGACATGGGGGTTGATCGTGATATCGCCAATTTTGTCGCGCCGCTCGGTGCTCAAGTAAACATGGATGGCACCGCGCTCTATGAAGCGGCAGCAGCGCTGTTCATTGCCGGACTCTGTGGTTTGGAGTTATCGCTGAGCCAGCAGTTGATAGTCTGCTTCACGGCTATGCTGGCGGCAGTCGGCGCACCAGGCATTCCCAGCGCAGGAATGGTAACGATGGTGATGGTGCTGCAATCGGTGGGGTTGCCGGCTGAAGCTATTGCCATTCTGCTGCCAATTGATCGTGTGCTGGACACGGTACGCACCACCGTCAATGTTGAAGGCGATTTCATTGGCAGTTTGGTCGTACACAAACATTCCGGCGTTTCGGCGCCATAGAAAAGGCGACACATGTCGCCTTTTCATTGAGCTATCATTGATCAGAATTACTGTTCGCTTCAGTGAAACATCGCCTCGCTATCCAGGCCTTCTTTTTCCATTAATTCACGCAAACGGCGCAATGCCTCCATCTGGATCTGACGCACACGCTCACGTGTCAAACCAATTTCGGCACCCACTTCTTCCAGGGTGCTGACTTCATGGCCGTTAAGACCAAAGCGTCGACACAACACCTCTTGTTGCTTGTCGGTCAGTTCATTTATCCACTGGTCGAGATGGAATCGCAAGTCACTGTCCTGCAACAACTCGGCAGGATCACTAGGGTGCTCATCGGCAATGGTATCCAGCAGCGACTTTCCAGAATCGTGACCCAAGGGTGTATCAATCGACGTGATGCGCTCGTTGAGGCTCAGCATGTATTTGACATCGGAAACCGGTTTCTGCAGTAATGCCGCGATGTCTTCCGGGGAGGGTTCGTGATCGAGCTTCTGCGCCAACTCTCTTGCCGCACGCAAATAGACATTCAACTCTTTGACCACATGAATCGGCAAGCGAATGGTACGCGTCTGGTTCATGATGGCGCGCTCAATGGTCTGCCTTATCCACCATGTTGCGTAAGTCGAAAAGCGAAAACCGCGCTCGGGATCAAACTTCTCCACCGCGCGGATCAGACCGAGATTGCCCTCTTCAATCAAGTCAAGCAATGGCAGGCCCCGATTCAGGTAGCGGCGTGAAATTTTCACCACCAGGCGCAGATTGCTTTCAATCATGCGCTTGCGGCCTTTCTCGTCACCCTTGAGTGCCAGGCGCGCAAAATGAACTTCTTCTTCAGCACTTAACAGCGGGGAAAAACCGATTTCATTGAGGTAAATCTGGGTGGCATCGGATGCATGTGCAACATCCATTTCTGCATCCAGTTGTGAATGGGGGGAAAACCGCTGTGGCGCTGGCTGTGCAGCAGACACTTCGTCTACTACATCATCCATGACTTGCTCGTCGGCCGGATCAAATGCCGCCTCCGTGCCAACTACCGTAAAAAACTCGCTGTTTTCTGACAATTGCCCTGTGATATCCCTTGCCTGGAGTGCCATAACAAAAACCTTTTCTGGTTCAGCGCATTGCATGGCGCCGGCACACTATCGTGTCAACGCCCACCCTTCCCCGTCCCCATGGCCAATCTGTAAAACCAACTTCAGCGCCTGGGCAAGTACAGCAAAGGATCTACCGGCTTACCTTCGTAGCGAATTTCAAAATGCAGCTTGTCTCTGTCTGTACCGCTGGAACCTATTTCGGCAATTTTCTGTCCAGCTTTAACTGTTTCGCCTTCCCTGACCAATAATTTACTGTTGTGTCCGTATGCACTGAGAAACTGATCGTCATGTTTGATGATGACCAACTGCCCATAGCCTGCCAAACCACTGCCCGCATATACAACATTGCCCCCTGCAGCAGCTGAAACAGATTCCCCCAACTTCCCATCGAGATCAATCCCCTTGCGTAGCGGGTCCGCTACAGAAAAACTTGAAATTACACGCCCACGACTAGGCCACAGCCATTTGCCTCGTGCTGCTGGCGGCAAGGTAGTAGCCGGTTTCACAACTGGTTCCACCACAGGTTCCACATTTTCAGCAGGCTTTGCCATTATCGGCGCCGTGACAGGCTTCACAGTTTCCGGTCTATCTACCACCCTGACTTCGCTGACACCCTCTCGCGAATCCGGCACGGCATACACCTGGGTGCCTGCAGAATCACTCACTACCCCACCACCCCGACTAGGACTACCCGTGCCAAGATTCAACTTCTGGCCGACATGGATGGTGTAGGGAGCAACAATATTGTTAATGCCTGCTAACGTGCGATAGTCAATACTGTAGCGCCAGGCTATGGAGTAGAGGGTGTCTCCTTTCGAGACCGTGTGATGATGGATGCGGATATCCGGCGGCTGATCCAGCTGCTCGACAGTAGCCAGATGTCCACTGCTTTTACAGCCCGCCGACACAAAAAATGTCAGCAATAAAAGGACTTGCGCCAGAAAAATGCCGGCTTTGGTGAGCAGGTATTGTGTTCCACGTTCTGCCCGCATGATGACCCCATTAAAAAACGGAATTACGACATTGTGAGTATGTGAAAAAGGTCTAAAAAAATCTGCATTTTGTTTCGCAAAATGGACTGTACTAGCGCAGGATTCCGCTGACAAAAGGCACAAACCGCGCAGGCTCGATCTCTTCGCGCTCGTATTCGCCGCTATCAGGATTGCGATACACCATCACCAGATGCTGCTCATCGCCACCCACCGGCGTCACCAGTACGCCACCCGGCGCCAGCTGCTGCAGCAATCGAGGCGGAATCTCCACCGGCGCTGCCGCCGAGAGAATACCGTCGAACGGCCCCGCTTCCTCCCAGCCAATCGCTCCATCGGCGTGACGCAAGAAAACATTGTCGTGTTTCAGCAAACGCATCCGCTGCCGCGCCTTGGCAAGTAGGGGCTCGATGCGCTCCATGCTGTACACCTTGTCAACCAGCTGCGCGAGCACGGCAGTCTGGTATCCGGAGCCCGTACCGATTTCCAGCACCCGCGAGCGCGGCCCACGCGAGAGCAACAGCTCGCTCATGCGCGCCACGGTGTAGGGCTGGGACAGGGTCTGGTTGTAACCGATAGGCAGGGCATCATCTTCATAAGCACGGTGCGCCAGCGCTTCATCCAGAAAAATATGGCGCGGCGTTTCGCGAATGGCGTTGATGACCTGGAAATTGCAGATGCCCTGATCCATCAGGCGCTCGATCAGGCGATCGCGCGTGCGCCGCGAAGTCATGCCTATGCCGTCAAGATTGATGTGATCACCACGAGAAATTCGATTCACAGCGCCCCCACACTGTTGATTTACTGCATCCGCACAAGCACCCCCGCGCCTGCGCAAACGCGGCCACTATACCACAGCCGCCCTGCGCAGGCCGATCAACTCACGCAACACACTGGTGGCATAGGTACCTGGCGGCAAGGCGAATTGCAGCTCCCAGGTATTGCCTTCCCAACGCTGCTCACAGCACAGCGGCAGCAACAGTAACGCGCGGCGCTCCTGCTGCAATCCCACATGCTCAAGCTTGTCACGCCACGCAGCAAAGGGTTCAAGCAGCTGTTTTTCGAGCGCAGCCGCAGCACCCTGTGACGCCTCACGCCCACGCCCCCACAATGGCGCCGACGGGTAAGCCAGCGGCTCACCGTCCAGCAGCTGCTGCCAGCCAGTGTCGACAACGCGCGCCGCCAGCACCAGGTTGAACAGCCAGGCACGCACAGCAGAAACTACAAACTGGTTTTTGCGCTCGCGCCAGATCCGCGCATGCACGTCTCGCATGCCTTGTGCCCGTTGCAGATTGCTGCCATCAATACCGAAACGCTGCTCGCCGAAATAATTGGGCACACCGGCTGTCGCGACATGCGCAAAACGCTCAGTCAGCTGCTGCTGATCGCCGTCCACATTACGCAAGCGAATGACAAAGCGGTTGGCCTGGTGCATACCTGGTCGCAATTTCTTGTCGTGCCGTGATACGGACAGAATTGTGCAGCCCTCAATCGCCAACGCACGCCAGTCGGGTTCAGGTTTCTTGCCCAGATACAGACTGAACCATTGGCGCGTTACCGCATGGCGATCTTTCAGTCCGCAATAACCGACATCCATCTGCTGAATATCGGCCCACGCCGCCAATTGCTTTGCCACCCACACCGTATTCTGCTCGCGCTTTTCAATGTGCAGGCACAGATGCTCACCGCTGCCGGACAAGTCAAAACCCAGCTGTTCATCGACAAAAAAATCTTCAGGCTTTGCGCGAAAATCAGCTGATGCAGAAAATGCGGGATACGCTCGCGGAAAATCCAGATCAAACATGATGTGATCAACTTCCCGCTTTTTCGAGCAATGTGATGGCTTGTGCAGCGATGCCTTCCTGCCTGCCTTCGAACCCGAGTTTTTCCGTAGTGGTGGCTTTTACGCTGATTTTTTCGACAGCAACTTGCATAACGTCAGCCAGGCGCAGGCGCATCGCCTCGCGATGCGGCAACACCTTGGGTGCTTGCGCGATGATGGTGACGTCCGCATTACCCAACTGCCAGCCACTGTTGCGCAATAACTGACAAACATGCGCCAACAACGCGCAACTGTCTGCACCTTTGTAAGCAGCATCAGTATCTGGAAAATGTTGGCCGATATCACCCAATGCCAAGGCACCGAGCAAGGCATCACATAAAGCATGAATCGCGACATCACCATCGGAGTGCGCAATTACGCCACAGACATGTGGCACACGCACACCACACAGCATGATGTGATCACCGCTGTCACTGAAACGATGTACGTCATAACCCTGGCCGATACGGAATGTCATGTCGTCTGCTCCAGATAAAACTGTTCCAGATAAAAACTGGCCAGCGCCAGATCCTGCGCGTAAGTAATCTTGATATTGCTGCGCGAACCCTCGACTACTCTCACTGCATGTCCGTCAGCTTCTACCGCAGAGGCTTCGTCGGTAATCTCCATCCGGCTTTGTTGTGCATGCAGCAAGCAATGTTGCAACAAGCCAAAACGAAACATTTGCGGTGTCTGCGCCTGCCAGATCACTGAGCGATCGACGGTTGCAGCGATGGCACCGTGAACAACCTGTTTGAGCGTATCAATGGCAGGCACTGCGAGAATGCCGCCGACAGCATCATCACGCAATACTGCGATAAGTTTTTGCAAATCTTCCGTTCTCAGACAAGGGCGTGCAGCATCGTGCACCAGCACCCAATCCGTTGACTGTGCGCATGATTGCAGCGCTCGCAAGCCGCATACCACTGAATCCGCACGCGTAGCACCGCCGACCACAAACTGTATACGAGCATCCTGCAAGCCCGCCAAGGTTGCAGCCGTAACATCGTCAGAGTGCAATGCGATGACGATCTTTTCAATCTGCGCATTGCTCAACAGCGTCTGCACACTACGCTCAAGCACCGTAATACCACTGAGCTGCGCATATTGCTTGGAGACGCCATTACCGAAGCGGCTGCCAATGCCGGCAGCCGGAATCACCGCCCAGTAGCGCACAGAATTCGTCACGGTTTCTTTGCCTTGGAAGCCGCAGGCTTGTCCTTGTCATCGACAATCAGCACAAACGTTTCATCCTTGCGGATCATGCCCATGTCGCGGCGCGCGCGGTCTTCTATGCTGCTGCCATTTTTCAGCGCTTCAATTTCCTGCGCCAATGCCTGGTTGCGCGCGCGCAGATGTGCGTTATCCAGTTGTTGTTTTTCAATTTCGCGTTTGAGTTCGGCGATATGCGCCAGGCTACCTTCCCCTACCCACAACCGGTATTGCAGCAAGCCCAGCAAAACAATCAGAACCAGCACGATCCATTTCATCGCATCACCTGACTGTGTGCGAGGCGATGGCATGAGCAGCTGCGAAACCATCTGCGGCAGGAAGCCGCAGTTGAGCCTACAGGGATGTATTCACGGCGTGTTTCGCGGGTGTTCATGCCATCGCTACAGGATGCCTGTGGCCGCTATCAGGCGCGAAATTCCGCGCGCCCGCGATACGGCGCCTTGCCTCCCAACTCGGCTTCGATGCGCAACAAGCGATTGTACTTGGCCACGCGATCCGAACGGCACAAGGAACCGGTCTTGATCTGGCCTGCAGCTGTTGCCACGGCGAGATCGGCAATCGTGCTGTCTTCGGTTTCACCGGAACGGTGCGAAATTACGGCGGTGTAGCCAGCTTTTTTCGCCATCGCAATCGCATCCAGCGTTTCGGTGAGCGAGCCGATCTGGTTGAACTTTATCAGGATGGAATTGGCGATACCTTTCTCGATACCTTCTTTCAGGATTTTCGTGTTAGTCACAAACAAATCATCGCCAACCAGCTGTACTTTGGCGCCGAGTTTTTCGGTCTGCACTTTCCAGCCGGCCCAGTCACTTTCATCCTGACCATCTTCAATCGAGATAATCGGGTATTCATTGCACAGACCTGCAAGGTAATCCGAGAAACCAGCCGAATCAAAACTTTTGTTTTCGCCTGCCAGCACGTATTTGCCATCCTTGTAAAACTCTGAGGATGCACAGTCGAGCGCCAGAGTCACATCCGTACCCAGTTTGTAACCTGCATTGGCAACGGCCTCTTTAATAACAGCGAGCGCCTCAGCGTTAGATGACAGGTTTGGTGCGAAACCGCCTTCATCACCGACCGATGTGCTCAGGCCTTTGGCTTGCAGCACTTTTTTCAGAGCATGAAAAATTTCCGCACCCCAACGCAGTGCTTCAGCAAATGTCGGCGCACCGACGGGCTGCACCATGAATTCCTGGATATCGACATTGTTGTCGGCGTGTTCGCCGCCATTGATGATATTCATCATCGGCACCGGCA
The DNA here is from genome assembly GCA_964509075.1 of uncultured Pseudomonadales bacterium. Lineage (GTDB taxonomy): Bacteria > Pseudomonadota > Gammaproteobacteria > Pseudomonadales > UBA7239 > UBA7239. The sequence goes on from CAZDWC010000008.1 coordinate 51,390, forward strand.
TGCTGTACTGGCCGGGCGTGCCATTGATATCGGCAATATGCTGATACAGCGGAATATTTTTTGCGGCTGCAGCTGCTTTGGCCGCCGCGAGTGAAACGGCGAGAATCGCGTTGGCACCAAGATTGGCTTTGTTGTCAGTGCCGTCAGCATCAAGCATGACCTTGTCTAGCGCGCGCTGATCCGCAGCATCTTTGCCCAACAACAAATTGCGAATGGTGGTGTTCACATTATTGACAGCTTTCAAGACACCTTTGCCGAGATAGCGAGCCTTGTCGCCATCGCGCAATTCCAGCGCTTCGCGCGAACCGGTGGAAGCTCCCGATGGCGCGCAGGCGCTGCCAACGAAACCGCCTTCGACGGTCACTTCTGCCATAACGGTGGGATTGCCGCGCGAGTCCAGCACTTCAAAGGCCTTGATATCGATAATGTTTGTCATTGGGGGATCTCCTCAATTGTCTGTTGTTTGCGTGCTTTTCGTATGCAATCAGGCAATGGTCAATGCGGGTAAGCTTTTGACCAGTTCATCAACGGCTTTCATCTGGCCGAGAAAGGCCTCAAGTTTATCCAGCGGCAACGCACAGGGACCGTCACATTTGGCGTTGTCAGGATCGGGGTGGGCCTCGAGAAACAAACCGGCGATACCTTGCGACATGCCGGCGCGACCCAGCTCCACCACTTGCTGACGGCGACCGCCTGCGGAATCACTGCGACCACCCGGCATTTGCAGACTGTGCGTCACATCAAAAATGACCGGATATCCCATCTGCTTCATGATGCCGAAGCCGAGCATGTCCACCACCAGGTTGTTGTAACCGAAGCAGCTGCCGCGTTCGCACAACATCAGGCGATCATTGCCAGCTTCATTGCATTTCTGCAGGATATGTTTCATTTCATGCGGCGCGAGAAACTGTGCTTTCTTGATATTGATGGCCGCCCTGGTTTTGGCCATCGCCACCACCAGATCGGTCTGCCGCGACAGGAAAGCCGGCAACTGGATCACGTCGCACACTTCCGCGGCAGGCGCACATTGCTCCGGCTCATGCACATCGGTAATCACCGGCACACCAAACGTCTGTTTGATTTCCTGAAAAATTTTCAGACCTTCATCCAGACCGGGGCCGCGAAAGGAAAACATCGACGAACGGTTGGCCTTGTCGAAAGAAGCTTTGAACACGTAGGGAATGCCGAGCTTCTGTGTCACTTTCACATAGGCTTCTGCAACCTGCATGGCAAGATCACGCGACTCCAGCACATTCATGCCGCCGAACAGCACAAACGGTTTGTCATTGGCAGCCTGAATATTGCTGCCAAGTGTGATGGTTTTTTGTGTGCTCATGATGATTTTTTCTGGCTGTGGGCAAGCGCCGCTTCAATATAACGACGGAACAGGGGATGACCGTCGCGGGGCGTAGAGGTGAACTCCGGGTGAAACTGACAGGCGACAAACCAGGGATGCTCGGGAATCTCGATCATTTCCACCAAGGTGCGGTCTTCCGACAAACCACCAAAACGCAACCCGGACTGTTTCAGTTTTTCCAGATAATTATTGTTCACTTCATAGCGATGGCGATGGCGCTCACGGATCTGGCCAGCACCGTAAACTTCGCGCGCCAATGAACCTTCTATCAAATGACAGACTTGCGCGCCAAGACGCATGGTGCCTCCGAGATCGGAATTCTCGTCGCGCTGCTCGACTGCACCCGAAGCATCTTTCCACTCAGTGATCAGACCGATGACAGGATCCGACGTGGTTTTATCAAATTCGGTGCTGTTGGCCTTGCTCAAACCCAGTACATTTCGTGCGTATTCGATCACCGCCACCTGCATGCCGAGACAGATACCGAGATATGGAATCTTGCGTGTGCGTGCAAAGTTCACGGTGAGAATCTTGCCTTCCACGCCGCGAATGCCGAAGCCGCCAGGCACCAGAATAGCATCGACATCTCCGAGTAATTGCTCGACGCTTTCCGGCGTAACGGTTTCGGAATCGATGTAACGCACATTCACCTTCGTGTGCGTGTGAATACCGGCATGCATCAGGGATTCGTTGAGCGACTTGTAGGCATCCAGCAAATCCATGTACTTGCCAACCATGGCCACGGTGACTTCCTGATGTGGATTCATCAAGCCTTCCACAACACGATCCCATTCACCGAGATCGCAATCGCCGCATTGCAGGCCGAGCTTTTCCACCACAATATTGTCCAGCGCGCGCTCATGCAGCAGGCGTGGAATGGCGTAAATGGTTTTGGCATCCGGCAGAGCGACGACGGCGCGGAATTCAACGTTGGTAAACAAAGCTATCTTGCGGCGCGAATCCTCATCGACTTCAATTTCCGAGCGGCACAGCAGAATGTCGGGCTGCAAACCGATGGAGCGCAATTCCTTCACCGAGTGCTGGGTCGGTTTGGTTTTTACTTCGCCGGCAGTAGCAATATAGGGTACCAGTGTCAGGTGCATCAGCAACGAACGCTGGTGGCCAAGCTCCACGCGCAGCTGGCGCACCGCTTCCAGAAACGGCTGTGATTCAATGTCGCCAACCGTGCCACCGATTTCCACCAGAGCGATGTCGGCATCACCCGCACCTTCCAGTACGCGACGCTTGATCTCGTCGGTCACGTGCGGAATCACCTGCACGGTGCCTCCGAGGTAATCCCCGCGACGTTCCTTGCGCAAGATCGTTTCGTAAACACGGCCGGTGGTGAAGTTGTTGCGCTGGCTCATGTGGGTGCGCAGGAAACGCTCGTAATGACCGAGGTCGAGATCGGTCTCGGCGCCATCTTCCGTCACATACACTTCGCCGTGCTGGAACGGGCTCATGGTGCCCGGATCCACGTTCAGGTACGGGTCCAGCTTCATGATGGTGACCTTGAGGCCGCGCGCCTCAAGAATCGCGCCGAGAGAGGCGGAGGCAATACCCTTGCCCAGTGAGGAAACCACGCCGCCAGTGACAAAAATGAAACGCGTCATATAAAACCTGTACCAAAAAAACCGCTATATAAAATTCGTACGCCTCCGCACCCGGTCGGGGCAGAGAGGATTGTGCATGCATCAAAACTGTTTGAACGGGCGCCGTACAGCAGGGTGTAACGGGCTGCGCGGATCGCCTCAGGGACGGGACGCCAGCCTACCAGAAAGGGGCTTTTCAGACAATGAAACGCAGGGGGGCTGCGCAATCAAAACAAGGTATTGTCACCCTCGCCGTTGCCGGCAAACTTGAAGTAGCTGACCTCTTTGCGGACTGCCTGTGCTACTTGATCAAGATTAACCGCCGAAGCGGATATGCCCAGTGCTGCATCAGCATTCAGGCGGCTCATGTCGGCAATATCAGCGATCTTGCCGGCAATATCCTGCATGGCCTGCTGCTGTTCCTGCAAGGCGTAACTGATCACCCCGATCTGCGCGCCCGCCAGCAGTGAATCACTGCGGATGCCCTGCATGGCAGTCTGCGCCTCCTGCGACAGCGACATCCCGCTTTCGACATGCTGCGCATTGTCCTGGATTGCCTGCACAATCAGGTCTGTGGTCTGGCGGATGTCGCCAATAATACCGGCGATGGACGCCGTGGCCTGTGTCGTGTTGCTCGCCAGTTTGCGCACCTCATCTGCCACCACGGCAAACCCGCGCCCGGACTCACCAGCCCGCGCTGCCTCGATGGCGGCGTTCAGAGCCAGAAGATTGGTCTGCCCGGATACATCCTTGATGGCCGCGCGATGAGACCTTCGATTTCCTCCACACAGCGATTCAGCGCCGTCACCAATGAAACGGAGGCATTGACGGATGTCTGCGCGATACCGAGTTCGACAACCATATTTTCGATAAGCCGGTTGCCTTGCTGCGCACTTTCACTGCTGCGTTGTGCCTGAGCATTGGCATCTGCGGCACGCGCTGCAATTTGCTGCGCGCCACTGTTCACTTGCTCCACCGAGCCCAGAATACTGAGCGTGGCTTCGTTCTGCTCACCGCAATTGACAGACATCGTCCGAGCCTGATCGCGCAGCTGACCGAATGCGTTGAGCATCAACCACACTTGCCCGTTGAGACTGGTAGCCACATCCGTCCAGCGCGCCCGCATGCTGGCCAGATGCGCCATCAGGCTGCGGGTGTCGCCCGGCGCAACAGTGACCACCTGAGCCAGATCACCTTGCGACAGCTTTTCGGCGAGCGATACACCATCCGCCGGCTCGCCGCCCAGTTGCCGAAAAACCTGCTGATAGAGATGACGACCACCGAACAAGATGCTGACGGCGATCAGAATCGATAACCCGACAGTGATGATGCGTGTCAACCGCAACAGTTTTTCAACGCGCCCCACGGTCTCGGTCTGCTGCTGATTGATCTTACCCTCCAGCAGTGTCAGCGCATCCTGCAAACTGTCACTGCTGTCATCAAACCCGCCCTTGCGTTTCATGATCACATTGCCGGCCGCCTGGCTCTGCTTATATGCAGCCACCATCTCCATACCCGTATCGAACAACTGCTGTGCCTTTGCTGATAGCGCCTGCGTATCATCCGCCAATGTCGGATCGATTTCGGTGATGCGGGCTAATGCTTGATTGACTTGTTCCAGAGCTTTTTTGCCGTCATCAATACCATCTTGTTCACCTGTGGCACTGGCATCCGTCAGGTATTGCTGGATCTGGATCACCTCCCGCCGGGCCCATCCCACATTTTCCACCAACAAATCGGTTACGTTATGTTCGTGCTCGCTGGTCTTCTGTACTTCAAACAACATGACCGACACCGACACTGCAATAACAGCCGTCATCAATACCGACAGCAGTACAAAACCGGTCAGGAAAGGCTTGAGACGCAAGCTGTTATTTTGGCCAGACACACACTCACCATCACATCGCTGCCCGCAGCAGCCCATGATGTGAGTGTAGTTGGCATTTACCACACAACCAGAAAGGTCTATTCGGGTCGGTGCTCGCGCGCCAGATAGTCGTGAGACTGCATCTCCAGCAGGCGGCTCTGCGTGCGCTGGAATTCGAAGGTGAGTTTGCCACCGCTGTAGAGCTGCTCCAGTGGCTTGTCTGCCGAAATCACCATCTTGACGTTGCGGTCGTAGAACTCGTCCACCAGATTGATGAAGCGCCGCACCTGATCGTCGATCCCCCGATGCAGGGCCGGCACGTTGGACAGCAGCACCGTGTGGTACTCGCGCGCCAGCTCGATGTAATCGTTTTGCGAGCGCGGGCCGTCGCACAAGGCCGTGAAATCGAACCAGGCGACATCATCGGCTACCTTGCGCGCCCGTATCGTGCGCCCTTCGATTTCCAGATCGACATTTTCTTCCCCCGGCACAGCGGACAGCGCGGCAAAGCTGCGGGACAAGCTGGCCTCCGCTTCCGCATCCAACGGTTCATGGTACAACTCGGCCTGCTCCAGCGTGCGCAGGCGGTAATCGGTGCCGCCATCTACATTCAACACCTCGACATGCGCCTTCAGCACTGCAATCGCCGGCAGGAAGCGCTCGCGTTGCAGGCCGTTCTCGTAGAGGCGATCCGGCACGATATTGGAGGTAGCCACCAGGCTGACGCCGCGCGCAAACAGCTTTTCCATCAAATTGCCGAGGATCATGGCGTCGGCGATATCGGAGACGAAGAACTCGTCAAAGCACAGCACCCGCCCTTCGGCGGCAATACGGTCGGCCACGATGTCGAGCGGGTTTTTCTGGTCTTTCAGTGTGCGGATTTCCTGATGCACGCGGCGCATGAAGCGGTGAAAGTGCAGGCGCAGCTTGTTATCGAACGGCAGCGATTCGAAGAAAGTGTCCATCAGGTAGGTCTTGCCACGGCCGACACCACCCCAGAAATACAGCCCCTTGCACGGCGTCTTGTTGCGGCGCAACAGCCCGGCAAACAAACCGCTGCCAGCGGGGCGCGCGAGCAGGTCATCGTAGAGGCGCTGCAGGTTCTCGACCGCCATTTTCTGGGCCGGGTCGGCGACAAAATCCGGCCGAAGCAAGTCCTGCTGGTAGCGTTGCAGTGGAGTCATCATGGGAAAAGCCACGAAACGGAAAGCGGCGCCACTCTAGCCAGCGGCCTCCGTTTTGGCAATCAGGGATGCACTTGCTCCTGAACGCTGCTGCCGCGATATATGGCGTTCAGACTGAAAACCGGCATTCCGGTAATTGTCGGGAATGCGTCCAGCCCGTCGGGAACGCCATCGCCATCGGTGTCACGCGCCTGGGCCAATGTCAGACCAGTTATCTGTGCCGCATAGGATTCGGCATAGAACTCGTCGAGATTGCGCGAACCGTCACCGTCGGCATCCTGCACGGCATCCGCCGCATCAAAACGATCCAGACCCCAGAAATTTTCAAACCAGTCCGGCATGCCGTCGGCGTCCGTGTCATCGGAAAACTTCGGCAACTGCGCAGCGATATTGTTGATGGCCAGCACCGCATCGGCGCCATTGCTCAAGCTGCTGTCCACACCGCAGGCCTTGGCTATCCCCAGCAAACCGACACAGGCCTGCGTTGCAGAAGAAAGCCGCGACAGCGCGATGGCATTGCCATACAGCGCCACCTGCTGTGACATGTGATGCGCCATCACATCCACAAAGTCATTGGCCACGCCATAACCGGATGCATAGGCATACGCTTTACCGGCGTTGGCCTCACCCGTGGCCAAGCGTGAATGCACCACTCCCATCAAATGACCCAGCTCGTGCACCAGCACGTCGTTGGCGCAATTGACGGACACGTGCGCATAGGCGTAGCCGCCCAGCGCCCAGTAATTGAGTGCGGGATTATTGATATCCCCCAGAAAATACGCCTTGCCGCAAAGGCCGTCGCTCTTGTAGGGACGCAGCAGCACCACAAAATCCGCCTGTGCCTGCATACGCACACGGTTGATACCCGCAAACGCATAGTGCGTCTTGTTGGCAAGATGCGCGAAAGCGGTGGCGGTGCTGTTGTTGTTGTCATACTGCGCCAGCGTTTGCCCGGCCACACTCAACTGCAGATTGACTCCGCTGCTGCTGTAAACCGTGTTGGCCGTGTTAAGCAACACATTGATGCGATTGCCGACCGCCGATTCACTGCCATACAGGCGCACAACATCCGGCGTGTAGACAAACAATACAGTTATCGGATTCGCAGTGCTTGCATCCAGCGTTTCCATTGCCATCAGGTTCATACGCTGGACGGATGCGTCAGCCGGCACCGGCGGCAGAAACGGCGGCTCCGCAGTGTCGAGCTCGTCTGCTGCACCCATCCCGACCAGCAACATCAGCCACAAGCCGACACAAGCGATAATCTTGTTGTTGTTCATGATCGCACCCGAAAGGAAAGCCCCCTCATGCTAGCCGGTCGCCGCCAAAAGAAAAGGCCCCTTGCGGAGCCTTTCCCGATACTGCCTGTTAACGGATGGATCAAGGCACTTTCAGCAGCACCTTTACATCACCGGTGACGGCAGATGCATCCACATACCCTATGACATTGGGATTGGCGGCCACCATTGCGATCACTTCAGCATTCCCAGACAGCTTTTTCGGTGGCTCTCCCTTGCCGGTGAAGATCAGGCGCGACCAGTAGGCATCGAGCTGATCGGCATCTTTCCTGACGATTTTTTCATTGAACTCGGCGCGTACAGGCTGATCATCCTTCTGATCTACGGGCAGCATTTTTACGCCATTCGGCAGTGTATCAGTCTTGGCCAGAAACAAACTTGCCATCTCATCCTGGCTGATCGCGTCCAGCGCAACAGACGGATGCACGACAACCGCCACTTCAGCGCGCACCCACTGCGACACACCCAACAGAGTCATCAATAAAAACAGAACATGCTTGTGATGTATGTTTTTCATCATCGCCTCCTCAAAATACCGCATCAAGAGCGATGGTGAAAACGTTGATGGGATCACCGTCGTAACTGGCATCCTTGACCACAAACAGCGGCGCAGAATCATCGTCCGGATCAATTTGCTGCCACTCGAATTTGAGTGCAGTGTGGCGCGCCACATTCCAGCGCAACCCGGCAGTAATCGAATCCTGATTCACCGTGTTGTCATGAACAAACTGCATCGTGCCGCCGGCCAGCATTCCCGGCATGAGCGCAGCCGCAGCCACTTCATCGTCATAATTCTCATCGGTTTTCAGTTTTGAAAATGTGAGGTGCGGTGTCAACTTGTGATACTGATAGGCTACCGTGGCATACCAGCCGGTGGTGTTGGCCATCAAACCATCGGTGCCGCGCTTGGTGTATTCACTGATAAAGCGCCAGTTATCCAGATTGGCATCCAGCCCTACACCATCAAACGTGCCATGCCTGTCCGTGATGCCAAACTTGTCTGCCACGGATGGAAAGCCAGCCATTTCCAACCCGCCGAGAAAACCGTCAAGCGCATCAATGCCTTTGATGTCAAAATCACCTTCGGTGTGACCCGCGTGCAGCGTCAGCCAGTCATTGCTTGCAGATGCATGGATGCCCCACAAATTTGTCACTTCCAGTTTGCCGTCCTGGCCAGGCATGATCACCCTGTTATCCGTTTTGCCAAAAAACGGTTGCACATTGACCTGCATCGACGATACAGGCACGGAATAAAGCAGATCGGCACCGTCAAAGCGACTGAAGCCCAACTGCCCATAAACATCCACCGGCGGTCTTACCCATGGATAGCTGTAACCCACTTCCAGCGAATCGGAAAACATGAAAAACGGAATTCGCAAACGCCCTACTCGCACATCAAGGTTGTTGACCATTTCGTAGGTCAAAAACAACCATTCCAGATGGGGATCGTAATCGTCATCATAGCCTCGTGACACCAACTGCGCCGTCACATCCAGATCCGTGAGCAGCGGAGCCTTCACCTGCAATCCGGCAACGGAATCCGTGTTCCAGTTCACGCCATCATTCGCCTCATAAAAGGCAATGTCCTTGTTGTCGTTGTATACGGCAGCCAGCGTGAGAAAACCATCCACTTTGACCGCAGTACCCGTATCCAGTGCATGAGAAGCAGCACCCGGCAACAACCATGTTGCTGCCAGCAACACCTTGTACGCTTGCAAGAGTTTTTTCATAGGTTCCAGACTCCAGAAATGTTCCATGCGTTTCTGAGCCTAGATCAGCATTTGTAACTCGTCCACCAGCCTATACAAAAAGAAAAGGCCCCTTACGGAGCCTTTTCGGATGTTGCCTGTTGCTGGATGGATCAAGGCACTTTCAACAACACCTTGACGCCACCGGTGACCGCAGAGGCATCCACATAGCCGATGATGTTCGGGTTGGCGGATACCAGCGCGACCACTTCAGCATTGTCAGCCACTTTTTTCGGCGGCTCACCTTTGCCGGTGAAGATCAGGCGCGACCAGTAGGCGTTCAGCTGCGCGGCATCCTTCTTCACCACTTTGCTGTAGAACTCTTCACGCGCTTTCTGGCTGTCTTCCTGATCGATCGGCACCATCTTGGTGCCGTCCGGCAATGCACTGACCTTGCTCAGGAAAATATCCGCTGCCGCATCAGCACTGATGTCTGCTACGCCAACACTGCTGTTGACGATAACCGCGACTTCAGCCTGCGCTGCTGCTGCACCCAGTGCGATAGCCGATGCGAGTAGTGTTTTTGTGAGTATCTTTTTCATGATGTCCACTCCTTATCAAAACACGGCATCGAGTGCGAAGGTGTAGGCGTTGGATTCATCGCCTGGACTATCTTCATCGCTAAATCCGCCATGGTTTTCCATGTCGTAGAAGTGATCCCATTGCAGTTTGGCAGACAAGCTGTTGCTCAACTCGCGGCGCAGACCGAGTGACACCGACTTGCGTGCAACAGGTACCGCATTATTGGCAGCCAACACAGAGCTCTTCTCATCGTCATAAGTCATTGCATATGTCGCATAAGGCGTCCATTGGTTGATGCGATAGCCACCCGTTACATACGCCGCAACACTGTCACTGAACAAAGCTGCGCGCTTGGTATCCAGCTGCGCCACTTCAGATATCATGAACAGGCTGCCGTCATCATACTGCGCGCCCAAGGCATAGTAATCAAACGTATCACTACCTGACTTATGCAGATAACCGCCGGGCGTGCAGTAAGCTCCAGCTGCATCCGTGTCACACGAGTCAAAGCCCGTCAGGGCCAGAACCGCAGCAGCAGGATCACTCAGCGCAGGGATATACATGTCCAATGTACCAGGCAAGGGCGCTGGAGCAGGTATGGCTGAATAAGCAGAGTCAGTTGTGGCCAACACCGATCCAGACCGGACGTCAATCGTGCCATCAATCGACAAGGTTGCAATCATAGCTCTGGCCGTCCATGAGCCCCAGTTTGACGTCAGGTTGATGCCATACACGTCCTGCAACGCAACATCTGTCTTGATGTCCTGAGATCCATCGGCATGATCAGTATTGGAAGAGCCGCCGGCGAAAAGCTGCAGCGTGTTGTTGGTTGGCCCTGCATTGAATTTGTAAAGCGCATCTGCACCATTAAACGACGTAATAGCCGTTGTATACATTTCGGTTGGTGGACGCACCCATGGATAGCTGTAGCCAACGTCCAGCGTCTCGGAGTACATGTAGAACGGCACGCGCAGGCGACCCATGCGCAATTTCAGATCATCCGTCATCTTGTAACCGATATAAGCCCATTCTGCAGACGTCTGCCATGAGCTGGAAGAATTGCCGAGACCCTGGCCACGGCTGCGGCCGATCAGCTGCACAGTAGCATCGACCTTTTCGTCCATTTTGTAATTGAATTGCAGACCCATTTTCGCATCACCTGCGAAATTCGTGGTGTCATCAAGCTCGTAAGTCCCCAGCTTGTTGTCGCTTTTGGAAACTGCCGCCGTCATGAAACCGTTCATCTTGAACTTCTCGGCATCGGAATCCATCTTCGCCTTGATGTCATCAATCTGCTTGGCATTGCGCTTGTTCTGCTTCTCCAGATCCTGCACATAGACCACGCCGCCGTTGCTTTTCAGATCCTTGACTTCGGATTGCAGCGCCTTGATCTGGGCTTCGTATTTCTGGAAGCGCGCCTCGACCTCTTTGTCGCTCATGGCGTGCACAGCGGGCGTTGCCACCGTGGCCGCAATCAGCGTGGCCAGTAGTTTTTTCTTATCCATGCGTCATCTCTCTCTGCCGTTACGGGAAACCGACGCTACCGATAAACCTGATACAGAAAACCGGTATCTGCGTGCGGGTTTACCAAGACTAGCCAAGCGCACAGGTTTTGCCAGCAGAAAATTTACATTTTTTTGACAATTACCGAATTAACCGGCTTGTTTTTGATTCTTAATGGTTATTAAAAGCCGATATTGATCGCTTTTTAACCAACGACCGTTCCTTGCGCCTGCAGATCGGCGTGGTAGGACGAGCGCACCATCGGCCCACTGGCCACCTGCTCGAAACCCAGTTCACGCGCCACCGCTGCCAATTGCGCAAACTCGTCCGGCTGTACAAAACGTTGCACCGGCAAATGTGCCTTGGTCGGCTGCAGGTACTGACCCAGAGTCAGCATGCGCACACCGTGGGTGCGCAAGTCACGCAAGACCTCGACCACTTCATCGAAGGTTTCTCCCAGACCCAGCATCAGGCCGGATTTGGTTGGCACCGCCGGCAGCCTGGCAGCAAAAGCCTGCATCAGCTGCAGCGAATGACTGTAGATGGCGCCCGGTCTCACTTCTTTATATAGGCGCGGCACCGTTTCCAGATTGTGATTGAGGATATCGGGTGGCTGCGTGGCAAGGATATCGAGCGCCACTGCCAGCTGGCCGCGAAAATCCGGCACCAGTGTCTCGATGGTGATGGCCGGGCTCAGGGCACGCGTCTCGCGTATACAGGCGGCAAAGTGTGCGGCGCCGCCGTCGGCCAGATCATCGCGATCCACCGAGGTGATCACCACATAGCGCAGACCAAGCTCGGCAATCGCTTCCGCCAACTGGCGCGGCTCGTCGGCATCCAGCGGCTTGGGGCGGCCGTGGGCCACGTCGCAGAACGGGCAGCGACGCGTGCAAATTTCGCCCATGATCATGAAGGTCGCCGTGCCGCCGCTGAAACATTCACCCAGATTGGGACAAGAAGCTTCTTCACACACTGTGGCGAGTTTGCGTTCGCGCAGTATGTTGCGCACGCGTTGCACATTGGCGCCAGACGGAATGCGTGCGCGTATCCACGTCGGCTTGCGCAATGTGTTGTCACTGGCAATCAGGTTGTCTTCAGCGTGACGCACCTTATCGGCCGCACGCAATTTCTCGCCGACGGCCGGCGTTTTACGCCGTGTATTCACGGCTTCATCACGGGTATCAGACACTGAGGGCTTCGCTCCACTCTATAGAACCGTAGTGTAGCCGGCTGGCCAGCTGCGTAGCGATGTTTTGTTGCAGTTGCATGTGTGTTGGCAGCGTAGTGGCGCAATCAGCAAGACTTGTCACCGCCATGCCCGCATAACCACAGGGGTTGATACCGGTAAACGGCACCAGATCACAATCCACATTGAGAGAAGCGCCGTGATAACAACCGTTTTTTTTCACGCGCAAACCCAGCGCCGCTATCTTGGCTTCACCTTGCCCGGCGCGCATCACATACACACCGGGCGCATCGCGTCGCGCATAGGCTTTCACACCATAATCGTCGAGCACGGCAATCAGCACCTGTTCCAGCAATTCCACGAGTGCACGCGCTCCCAGGTTGAGACGTTTGCAATCCAGCAAGGTGTAACACATCAATTGACCGGGGCCGTGATACGTCACCTGCCCGCCGCGATCCGTCTGTACAACCGGAATAGTGTCCGCGTGCAATACATGCTCTGCCTTGCCGGCCTGCCCCTGCGTGTACACCGGCTCATGTTGCATGAACCAGATTTCATCCGCTGTATCTGCCGTGCGATTGGCGGTGAAAGCCTGCATCGCGCGCCATACCGGTTCATAGGGCTGCAAGCCCGCAAACCGTCGCGCGATCACCACAGGCATTACAAGACCATCCGCACCAGAGGATGCGTTTTCAGATCAGCAAAAATCGCTTCGAGCTGCTCCACGCCCGTCGCGGTAATCGTCACCGTTACCGCCTCGTAATTACCGCCATTGCTGGCGCGGATGCTGATGTCGGTTTCCGTAATCACACCGGCATGTCTTTCAAACACGGTGAGTGTGGCGCTGCGAAATTCTTCACCGGCCACACCCATCACCTTCACCGGGTAACGGCAGGGAAATTCAATTCTTGGCGGTTCCTGGGTCATGTTGCTCACCATTGAAAAATGGGGTCAGAGTCAAAAGCGCTGACCCCATTTTTCTTAAACTTTAAGACCGAACAATTTTGAAAACAGCAGGCTGATGCTATCCCACAGCACACCGAAAAAACCGGCGCGCGGCACTTCTTCTTTCGCAATAGCATCGACGGTGTAGACCACCTGATCACCATTTTTCACCACAATCTGGCCCACTTTCTGTCCTGCAGATATGGGGGCGATCAGCGGCGATTCAATCTGTACTTCCGACACAAGGTTGGCTGCAACATTGCGCGCCACCGTCAGGGCCACCGCCTGCGCGGGCACCACCGTGATCTGATTGCCTTTGCCCTTCCACACGCGCGGCGTGCCGAGTACGGCATCTGCCGCGTACAGGCTCACGGACTGGAAGAAGCGGAAACCGTAATTGAGCAAGGCCGAAGAATCCGCCTCGCGCTCCTTGATACTCGGCGCACCCAGCACCACGGAAATCAGGCGCGTGCCATCACGCAGCGCCGACGCCACCAGACAGTAACCAGCGCCGCTGGTGTGACCAGTTTTCAGACCGTCAACGCTCGAGTCCGTCCACAGCAAACCGTTGCGGTTCTGTTGCTTGATGCCGTTGTAGGTGAATTCTCTTTCCTTGTGCAAGGGATAGTCTTTTGTCTGGACTATGGCGCGCGCCAGTGTCGCCAGATCGCGCGCGCTCGAATAATGTTCAGGTGTGTCCAGACCGTGCGTGTTGACGTAATGGGTATTGGTCATGCCCAGCTTCTGCGCGTGCTGGTTCATCATGTCGACAAATGCCGCCTCGGTGCCGGCAAGATATTCGGCAACAGCCACCGTCGCATCATTGCCGGAAGAAATGACAATGCCGCGATGCAATTCCAGCAGCGATACCGGCTTGTCCGGCGCAATAAACATCAGCGATGAGCCGTTGTTCTTCGCATCAAACTCAGGGCTCTGTGCCCAGGCACGCGGGCTGACCGGCACCATATCCTCATTGCGCACGCGGCCGGTTTCGATTTCCGCAGACAACACATAGCTGGTCATCAACTTGGTCAAGCTCGCTGGCGGCAACTTCTGGTCGGCATTGTTTTCCAGCAACACCGAGCCGGTAGCGGCATCCATCAGGATCCAGGCCTTGGCATCGAATTGGGGCGGCGCCGGCACCGGCTCCGCCGCGCGGGCAACGCTGGCCAACAACAACACAGACAAGAACGCAACAACACGCGGAAAACGAGCCATCAAACCACCACCGGACAGTCAAGAGGAAAACGGCGGCCATTGTACCGAATGCCCGCAACAGATGCGCACACAATCCGGACATGCTGGCTGAATCCAGAGGCGCTTACACAATTCAAACTGCTAGAATGCGCGCCCAGCCGTTACCTGTTCGCCCGCCATGAGCACCCTGCCCGGCCTCAATCCCCGTCAACGCGAAGCCGTGCGCTATATAGACGGCCCCCTGCTGGTGCTGGCCGGTGCCGGCAGCGGCAAGACGCGGGTGATCACCGAAAAGATTGCCTACCTGATACGCGAGTGCGGCTACAAAGCCAACCACATTGCCGCTGTCACCTTCACCAACAAGGCCGCCAAGGAGATGAAGGAACGTGTGGGCAAACTGATGGGCGGTGAAGCGCGCGGCCTGCAGGTTTCCACCTTTCACTCACTGGGCCTCGACATCATTCGCCGCGAGCTGAAAGCACTGGGCTACAAAAGCGGCTTCTCGATTTTTGACCAGCAGGACGCACAGGCACTGATACGCGAATTGCTGCTGAAGACCGGCGATGTCGACAGCGACTACGTCGAACTTGCGCAGGCCAGCATTTCCAACTGGAAAAACGATTTGCAACTGCCGGCGGACCTGATCAGTCGCGCAGCCACGCCGGGCGAATTGAATCTGGCCATGTTGTATGAACGCTACCAGCGTTCGCTGAAAGCCTATAACGCGGTAGATTTCGACGATCTGATTGCCCTGCCGGTGCAGTTGTTCGATACACAACCGGACGTGCTGGCGCGTTGGCATGGCCGCATTCGCTATTTGTTGGTAGACGAATACCAGGACACCAACTCCGGCCAGTATCGACTCGTGCAACAGCTGATCGGCAATCGCAGTGGTTTGACCGTCGTCGGTGACGATGACCAATCCATCTACGCCTGGCGCGGCGCGCGACCGGAAAATCTGTCGCTGTTGAAAACCGATTTCCCGGCGTTGAAACTGATCAAACTCGAGCAGAACTACCGCTCCTGTGGCCGCATCCTGAAAGCCGCCAACCAGCTGATCGCCAACAATCCGCACGAATTTGAAAAGCAGTTGTGGAGTGAAATGGGCTACGGTGACCCGATCCGCATTTTGCACTGTGCCAATGAGGAGGCAGAATCCGAACGTATCGCCACCGAAATTCTCGCGCAGAGACTTCAGCGTCGCGAACAGTTTCGCGATTTTGCCGTGCTCTATCGCAGCAATCACCAGGCACGCATGCTGGAAGTGCATTTGCAGCAATTGCAGATTCCCTACAACATTACCGGCGGCACCTCGTTTTTTTCGCGCGCGGAAATCAAGGACATCATGGCCTACCTGCGCCTGCTGGTGAACCCGGAAGACGACAACGCCTTCCTGCGCATCATCAATGTGCCGCGCCGGAAAATCGGTCCCGGCACGCTGGAAAAACTCGGGCTGTACGCGCAGACACGCGACAACAGCCTGTTCAATGTCATCAACGAAATCGGCATTGAATCTGTCATTACCGGCGAATCGCTGCAGCATTTGCGCAACTTTGCGCGCTGGCTCACCGGCATCCGCGAGCGTTGCGCCAGTGAAAACCCCATCACCGTGATCAATGAAATGGTCGATGATATCGGCTACGAAGCCTGGCTGCACCAGAACGCCTCCAGTGCCAATATCGCCGAGCGTCGTTTTGAAAACGTGCGCTATCTGGTAGAAACCCTAGGCCGCTCACTGACCATCAGCGAAGAGGAAGACACAGACAGCGCGCGCGACAACAACGATTATCTGGAAGATGCCATCAAGAAACTGATCCTGCGCGATCTGCTGGAGCGCCAGGAAGAAGCCGAAGACCTGGACCGTGTGCAACTGTTGACACTGCATGCAGCGAAAGGACTCGAATTTCCGCACGTGTTCATCATGGGCTGGGAAGAGGAACTGCTGCCGCATCGCAACAGTATTGAAACCAACCAGATTGAAGAGGAGCGCCGTCTCGCCTACGTAGGCATCACTCGTGCGCAGCGCACACTGACACTGACACTCGCACAAAAACGCAAACAATATGGCCAGGTGAGCGAACCCACTCCCAGCCGCTTTCTTGATGAACTGCCACCGGAAGACTTACAGCGCGAAGGCGGCGGCCATGCATTGTCTGCCGAGCAGCAGGAGAAAAAAGCGCGCGACACGATGGCGAGCCTGAAGAGTCTTTTTGAGTGAAAGTATGCGGCACACCGAAAACATCCTGACTGATTTCTTCCGCACGCACTGGCGCGCCTATGCCAGCGCGCTGTTGATGCTGGCAGCTATTGCACTGATGAATCTTTCGATCCCGTGGATTACCGGCAAAACGGTAGATGCCATTGTCGATGGCAGCTTGCAAAGCCCGACACTGCTGCATGCAATTTTGCTATTGCTCGGGATAGGCATTGCCGTATATGGCTTGCGCTATTGCTGGCGCGTCGTGCTTTACGGTGCGTCTTATTATTTCGGCGTGCAATTACGCGCTCGCTACTATACACGCCTGATGCGCATGGGCCCGGCGTTCTATCAGCGCCACAACACCGGCGACCTGATGGCGCGCGCAACCAATGATATCGACGCCGTGGAAATGGCAGTCGGCGAAGGCGTACTGTCCGGTTTTGACGGTCTGATGATACTGGTCCTTGTACTGATCATGATGTTTGTGATGATCGACTGGCGTCTTGCTGCCGTGGTGTTGCTGCCTTTCCCTGTCATGATGTGGCTGTTCAAGCGTATTTCCGCTGCCATGCAAAAACAGTTTGATGTCGCACTGCAGAAATTTTCCGCGCTCAATGACAGAACCCAGGAGGCCTTGTCCGGCATACGCCTGATGAAAGCCATGGGACGCGAGCAGCATGAAGTTGCTGCATTCAATCGTATTGCCGATGAGGCGGCAGCGGCAAACTTTCGCGTGCAAAAAATTGAAGCGCAATATGATCCGGTTATTTTTCTGGTACTAGCCACTGCGCTGCTGCTAACACTTGGCTGCGGAGGCTGGCTGGTGAGTCGCGGCGAACTCACTGTCGGCAAGCTCACCAGCTTCACCATGTACCTCGGCCAATTGGTATGGCCAATGTTTGCACTGGGCTGGCTGATGAACATTGTGCAACGCGGCCGCGTGGCCTTGCGGCGCGTCAATGAGATACTGGACGAAGCTGATGACTTGCCTGATAACGGCTCCGCCACTTTGCCGATTGAACGCGACCTGCATGTTGCCATATCTGCATTTACCTATCCCGGCCAGGCACAAGCTGCTTTGCACAATATTGTGCTGGATATTCCTGCCGGTAAAACCCTTGGCATTGTCGGCCCTACCGGTAGCGGCAAAAGCACGCTGCTGCATGTATTGATGCGACATTACGATTGCAGCACGGCAAATATCCGCATTCACGACACACCACTGCATGAACTGCCGTTGCAACAAATGCGCAGCGTATTTGCCTGGGTGCCGCAAGATGCGTTTCTGTTCAGCGCCACACTGGCAGAAAACATCGCACTGGCCGCACCACATGCCAGCGAGATTGAGATTGCCAATGCCGCACGCCTCGCGTCACTGGACGATGACATTCGCAGACTGCCGCACGGCTTTGCAACGCTGATTGGTGAGCGCGGTATCACGCTGTCTGGCGGTCAACGCCAGCGCGTGGCGATTGCACGCGCACTTTTACAGACGCAAGATAACACGCAGCATTCGCACCTTCAGGGCAACGCCATTCTCGTGCTGGACGATGCACTCTCTGCCGTGGATGTGCAAACCGAAAAAAATATCCTCCAGCATTTGCGTCAATCCCGCCATCAGCGCAGCTGCATCATTGTCAGCCATCGACTTTCGGCAGTGGCAGATGCTGACGAAATCGTCGTATTGTCGCACGGCACCGTTCGCGAGCGCGGTACGCATGCCGAGCTGCTTGCTGAACAGGGATGGTATGCGCGCATGTGGGCTTACCAGCAACTGGAGTCCGAACTCGAAGCAGAAATGCATCCAGAAAATAATACAGCGGGTGATGCGCATGCCGGACATTGACATGGCGCTCCCTCACACAAAGACCCAGCGCAATGCATTCCGACTGTTGACGCGTTACATCCTGCAGCAGAAAACCCTGGTTGTTTCAGCCACAATCTGGCTGGCTTTGGCCACTGCGCTCGATATGGCGGGCCCCATGTTGGCCAAGTATTTTATTGATGACTACCTGACACCACGCCACTTTGTCACGCGCGATCTTTTGATATTGCTATGCGCTTATATCGGCACGCAAGTACTCGCCAGCGCCTTGCGCTACGTTCAGACACTGCGCTTTTCACAGCTGGCCTTGCATGCGGTTAGCGATATTCGCCAGCGTGTATTCCGCCATGTCATGCACTTGCCCATGGCATATCATGATCGCGCCATTACCGGACAGCTGGTGAGCCGCATCACCAATGACACCGAGGCACTCAAGGATTTGTATGTGCAATTCCTGTCTGCTGTCGTCGGCAATGTCGTGTTCCTGATCGGCATATTGATTGCGATGGCACTGCTCGATTTCAAATTGATGCTGGTGGCGCTGATGCTGATTCCGATGGTGGCCGTGATCATTTACTACTACCAACGCCTGAGCGGCAAAGCGGTCAGTGAAGTGCGGCAACTGCGCTCGGATATTAATGCACAGCTGAGTGAATCCATACAGGGCGCACGCATTATCCAGGCCATGGGACAATCGCAACGTTTTGCAGAAACATTCCAGACAGTTAATGAAGCACAATATCATGCGCGTTTGCGGATGACGCGCATTGGCGCGCTGTTGCTGCGCCCCGCTCTGGACTTCATAGGATTGGTAATCCTTTGCGGCGTGCTCTACGTCTATGGCAGTGAAGCGATTGGCAATACGGTAGAAGTTGGTGTGTTGTACGCCTTCATTAATTACCTGAGCCGTTATACCGAACCGCTCAGTGAAATCACACAGCGTTTCAATCTGTATCAGCAAGCCATGGTTTCCGGTACGCGCCTGGCCGCATTGCTGGAAGAACCCTTAGCCGGACAGGAACACGCCAGCACCCAACACAGCAAGCCCCTGTTACACGGCAACATGCGCTTTGAACATGTCAGCTTCAGTTATGACGGCAAGCACACCGTATTGCACGATATTGATTTTCACGTAGGTGATGGTGAGTTTATCGGCATCGTTGGCCACACAGGCTCCGGCAAGAGCACACTGATCAATCTGCTGTTGCGTTTCTATCACCCGCAACAGGGCCGCGTTGCCATTGACGGCATTGATTTGCGTCGCCTGTCCACAGAACATTTGCAGCATTTCATCAGTCTTGTGCCGCAAGAACCGTTTGTGCTGGCCGGCACCTTGCGTGACAACATAGTACTGGAACGCAATGTGAGTACCGAGCAGATTGCGCGCGCAGTGCATCTGGCACAACTGGATGAACTGGTAGCGCGGCTGCCGCAAGGACTGGACACGCTGCTGGGTGAACGCGGTACGCGCCTGTCCAGTGGCGAGCGGCAACTTCTGGCGCTGGCTCGCGCACTCCTGCTGTCGCCACGCATCCTGTTGCTTGATGAGGCAACAGCCAGTATCGACAGCGAAACAGAGCAGAAAGTGCAACGCGCACTGGATGCCTTGCGTGGAGAGGTGACCGTTGTGGCCATCGCCCATCGTCTTTCCACCATTCGCAGCGCCGACAATATTATCGTGCTGCGACACGGGCACATCATTGAACGCGGCTCACACATGGCACTGATGGAGAATGCCGACGGCTATTATCGCCGCATGGTCATGCTGCAAAGCCAGCGCGAAGCGCTGGCGGCGCTGGACTAAAGGAAAATTTTTCGCATAAAAAAGCCCGGACACGGGGAAATGTCCGGGCTTTTTTGTTGATGCCTGTTACCGGTATCAGTCAGCCTGACGACGCAGGAATGCAGGAATATCCAGGTAATCCAGATCTTCCTCCCTGTCCGTGCGCGGGCTGGCCACCGGGGCTGCACGCTCGACCGCAGATTGCGCAACCGCATGAGCCTGCGAACCGTAGCTGCCGCCGTAATGGCCGCCCTGCTGATAATGGTTGCCGCCGCGCATGACTGCGGGACGATCCAGCTGCGAGTAGTCCGGCGCACCGGCTGCCACCTGTGCTGCCATGCGCGATGGCGCGGTGTTGTCGACCACTTTGGTCGGCTTCACTTCAACGGCAACAGGTTTCTGGCCGAGACCGGTTGCCACGACGGTGACACGCAGCTCGCCGTTCATGTCCGGATCCAGCACGGTACCGACAACCACGGTGGCATTGTCGGAAGCGAATTCGTGAATGGCATTGCCCACTTCCTCAAACTCGCCCATGGTGAGATCAAAGCCGGCGGTGATATTGACGAGGATGCCGCGAGCACCTTGCAGATCGACATTGTCGAGCAGCGGGCAACGGATAGCCGCTTCGGCAGCAGCGCGGGCGCGGTTTTCACCGGACGCAGCACCAGTACCCATCATCGCCACACCCATCTCCGACATGACGGTGCGCACATCGGCGAAGTCGACGTTGATCATACCTTCACGAATGATCAGGTGTGCAATGCCCTGCACCGCACCGAGCAACACGTCGTTGGCCGCCTTGAATGCATCCAGCAGCGACGTGTTCTTGTCCATCGTCGTCAGCAGCTTTTCATTGGGAATGGTGATCAGTGAATCGACATTCTCGGCCAGTTCGCGCAAGCCTTCATGTGCAATGGCCATGCGTTTCTTGCCTTCAAACGGAAATGGCTTGGTGACAACCGCCACCGTCAATATGCCCATTTCACGCGCAACCTGCGCAACGATAGGCGCGGCGCCGGTTCCTGTACCACCACCCATGCCGGCAGTGATGAACACCATATCTGCGCCTTTCAGTACTTCGGCGATGCGTTCACGATCTTCAAGTGCCGCCTGGCGACCGACATCCGGATTGGCACCAGCGCCCAGACCCTTGGTAACACCGCCACCAATTTTCAGGACAGTGCCATTGGCCAGATCTTTCAGCGCCTGCGCATCGGTATTGGCACAGATGAATTCAACGCCCTCAACATCATTGGCGACCATGTGGCGAACTGCGTTGCCGCCGCCGCCGCCGACACCAATAACCTTGATGACTGCATTTTGTGCTACGTTCTCAATAAACTCGAACATGGTTTCCCCCACCCTTGCCCAGTTAGAAATTTTCCTTGAACCAGCGTTTCATCTTGTCGACGACACTGATTACATCCGTTTCACTCTCCACAGGTGCCTTGCCTTCCCTTTGTTGTCTCAATCCGTAGTGAAGCAATCCGACACCTGTGGAATAAACCGGATTCTTTACAATATCGCCCAGCCCTTTGACATTTACCGGCGCCCCCACGCGTACCGGCATATGAAAGATCTCCTCGGCCAGTTCAACTGCTCCTTCGATTCTGGCAGTGCCGCCTGTCAAAACAATGCCGGCTGCCACCAGATCTTCATACCCACTGCGGCGCAATTCTGCCTGTATCAGTGTAAAGAGTTCATCGTACCGTGGTTCAACAACTTCTGCCAGTGCTTGTCGCGATAATTCGCGAGAAATTCGCTCACCAACACCAGGAACTTTAATAATTTCATCGGCGCGTGCAAGTTGCGTCAACGCACAGGCATATTTGATTTTGATTTCTTCCGCGAATGGCGTCGGCGTGCGCAATGCCATCGCAATATCGTTTGTCACCTGATCACCGGCAATCGGAATCACGGCCGTGTGTTTGATTGAACCTTCGGTGAAAACCGCAATGTCCGTTGTGCCGCCACCGATATCGACCAGACACACGCCCAGCTCTTTTTCATCATCCGTCAGCACGGCATAACTTGACGCCAGTTGTTCCAGAATAATGTCTTCAACCTCCAGACCACAGCGGCGAATGCACTTCTCGATATTCTGTACAGCATTCACGGCGCAGGTAACCAGATGCACCTTGGCTTCCAGACGCACACCCGACATACCCAGAGGCTCTCGCACCCCTTCCTGATTGTCGATAATGTAGTCCTGCGGCAGGATATGAAGCACTTTCTGGTCTGCAGGAATCGCCACCGCCTGTGCCGCATCAATCACGCGTTCAACATCCGCCGGCTGCACTTCACGATCGCGAATGGCGACAATGCCGTGTGAATTCAGGCTGCGGATATGGCTGCCGGCAATACCGGCATAGACAGAATGAATCTGGCAACCGGCCATAAGCTCAGCTTCTTCAATGGCGCGCTGTATGGATTGCACGGTCGACTCGATATTGACCACCACACCTTTCTTCAATCCCGAAGATTTGTGGGAACCGATGCCGATGATTTCCAGATTGCCATCCGCATCCAGCTCTCCAACCAGCGCCACCACTTTCGATGTACCGATATCCAGTCCCACAATGCGATTTTTATCCGCGCCCATTGTCTTTCCCCTTGAGGATTGCGCCACTGTCTGAAGAATTTATGCTCATCGGCACCCAGCGAATCGAAGCGCCGTGTTGATAACGCATGTCCACCACCAGCGCCTGCCGCTGCGCCGGCAACACCACCTGCTGGTAAACGCTGATGAAATGACTCATGTTGCCCGCCGGATCGGTGCGATCCAACACGACCTGCAAACCGTTATCCAGCGTCAGTCGCCAGTCGCCCTGCACACTCTGGCTGATGGCCTGCAACTTCAGGCTGACCGGATGCAGCTGGCTTTCAAAAATCTGGTAATGATTCATGGCCTCTGCCGGCGCACCCAGTTCACTCCACAAACGCGGCAACGGCTGGTTCTGGAACAAACCGCGATGCTCGAAAATGCGCCCCTTGGCATTCACCATCGCCTTGTCGCCCCAATAGGCGATGGGCACCTGCTCGGCAATATCTATTTCCACTGTGTCCGGCCAGCGCCGGCGCGCGCGCGCATGGGCCACCCATGGCTGCGCTTCCAGGCGATCTACCAGCGCATCAAGATCAATATCAAGAAAGCTGTCGGTATCGTAAATCGCAACAGCTTCCATCACCGCCTGCTGGTCGAGTGCTTTCAAATCACCACTGACCACCACGCGCGCAATCGGCTTGTCGAAGGCAAGTTTCAACCATGGCAACGAAAAATAACCACCGGCAATCAACAGGCAGACCAACAAGGTCTGTGCCGCGAACAGCAACAAGCCGTGCAACACGCCGCGGTCGACAGCCGCCGCCACTTCAGTCGCGCGGCGCGATGTTGCACCGCGCACCGCCGGTTTGCGCGTGCGCTCGGCAACAATGCGATCGCTGGCGTCGAGCTGCATCACGCAAGCCCCTCGGCAACAAACTGATTTTTTGTCGCGGCCGGCAGCGTATCGGCCAGTACCGCCAGCACCAGAGCGTCAAAATCCATACCTGCAGCCTTGGCCGCCATTGGCACCAGACTGTGATCCGTCATGCCCGGCACCGTGTTCACTTCGAGCAGAAAAAAATCACCGCCTGCATTCTGCATCACGTCAACACGACCCCAGCCCTTGCAGCCCACTGCATGGAAAGCCTGCAAGGCCAGCGCCTTCAACTCGCTTTCCTTGTCTTGGGACAAACCACAAGGACACAGGTAACGCGTGGTATTGGAAATATATTTGGCTTCAAAATCGTAGAAATCGCGATCCGATTGCAAACGAATCGGCGGCAGCGCCTCACCATCCAGTATCGCCACCGTGAATTCCGCGCCATTGATCCAGGTTTCTGCCAATACAGCCCCTGCGTACTGGCTCGCATAATGGAAAGCTTCACGCAATTGTTCGGCATTATCGACCTTGCGCATGCCGATACTCGAGCCTTCACACGCCGGTTTTACAAATGCGACACCACCGAGCGCAGACAACGCCTCCTGCCAGTCACAATTGTCATCCAGCAAACGATAAGCAGGCGTAGGCAAGCTTTGCGCCTGCCACAGTTGTTTGGTGCGCCATTTGTCCATGCCCAATGCAGATGCCAGCACACCACTGCCGGTATAGGGAATACCCGCCATCTGTAAAACGGCCTGCATTACACCGTCTTCACCACCGACACCATGCAGCACGATAAAAGCGCGATCCCACCCAGACTGGCCAATTTTCGCCAGAAAATTTGCATCGACATCCACCAGTTCGATATCAACGCCCTGGCGCAGCAGGGCATCTGCCACGGCACGACCACTCTTCAATGAAATCTCGCGCTCTGATGACATGCCGCCATACAACACTGCGACCTTCCCAAAAAACTTTTTGTTCATGCTACTCATGCTCATGCACCTGCCAGACGAAGACGACCGAGCGTCACTGCCAGTGAACCGACATTGCCAGCACCCTGCGTCACCACAATGTCTCCCGCTTGCAGCATCGGCGCCAGCAGCACAGGCACTGCATCAATGCTTTCCGCAAATACCGGATCAACCTGACCGCGCTGGCGGATACTGCGCGCCAGTGCACGACTGTCGGCACCGGCGATAAAAGTCTCTCCCGCCGCGTAAACATCCAGCAGGATCAGCACATCCACTGTTGACAACACCTGTACGAAGTCTTCATACAGATCACGTGTACGTGTATAGCGATGCGGCTGGTAAATCATCACCAGTCGACGCTCCGGCCAGCCCTTGCGCACCGCTTTGATGACCGCCTCCACTTCGCGCGGATGATGGCCGTAATCATCCACCAGCATGGCCTTGCCATTGGCGACATCGTATTCGCCGTAAACCTGGAAACGTCGGCCAACACCCTGGAATTTTTCCAGCGCGCGCACAATGGCAGCATCGGCAATACCTTCATCCGTTGCCACCGCCACGGCTGCCGTGGCGTTCTGCACATTGTGCAGACCGGGCAAGTTGATGGTCAGCGCTAGCGGTGCGTGCTCCGGACGTAGCACGGTAAACGTGCTTTTCATTTTGTCCTGCTGCACATCGACAATACGAAAATCGGCATCATCACTGAAACCGTAAGTAATGGTCGGCCTGCCAATGTCGACAAGAATCTCGCGTACAGGTTTGTCATCAATGCAGACAACGGCAACACCATAAAACGGCAGGTTGTGCAGAAACTGCACGTAAGTCTGCTGCAGCTTGCGGAAATCACCGCCATAGGTTTCCAGGTGATCCGCGTCGATATTGGTTACCACGGACACCATGGGCTGCAAGTGCAGGAATGAGGCATCACTTTCATCAGCTTCAGCTACCAGATAACGACTGGCACCCAGACCGGCATTGCTGCCCGAGCTATTCAACAAACCACCGATCACATAGGTGGGATCCAGACCACCTTCTGCCAACACCGAGGCAATAAGACTGGTGGTGGTAGTTTTTCCATGCGCACCGGCCACGGCAATGCCATGACGGTAGCGCATGATTTCAGCGAGCATTTCCGCGCGCCGCACAACGGGAATACGCAAATGACGCGCCGCCAGCAGTTCAGGATTTTGTGGATCAATGGCTGTTGATACAACAACGACATCGGCGCCGGCAATGTTTTCTGCCGAATGGCCAATGGCAACCGCTGCACCCAGACTGCGCAGCCGCGCGACAACCGCGCCCTCTCGCAAATCGGAACCGGAAATGACATAACCCTGATTCAGCAGCACTTCGGCAATGCCACACATGCCCGCACCACCGATACCAATAAAATGAATGCGACGGATGCGGCGCATTTCGGGTATGGCTTGCTGCGAAATCGACAAAGGGCCGGCTTTAGGCACGATGCGCCTCCTTCTGATGATTTTTTCTGCGCCCGGCTGCGAGCGCTTCACAAATATCGGCCACGCGTTCTGCCGCGCGTGGATTGGCAAGCTTGCGCATGGCAACCGCCATATCCTGCAGCGGCTGCGCTTTTTCAATCAGCTCTCGCAATTGCTGCGACAACAACTCTGCCGTCAACGTGGACTGCGGCAACAGACGCGCAGCGCCGGCCTGCACCAGCCATTGCGCATTTGCCGTTTGATGATCATCAATCGCATGCGGGAACGGCACCAGCAATGCAGGTAATTGCGCACAAGTCAGCTCCGCCACCGTCATGGCTCCCGCGCGACACACCACCAGATCTGCCGCGCGATACACTGACGCCATGTTCTCGACGAATGGCTCAATGCGCGCATCCACACCACTTTCCGCATAAGCTGCGCGTGTTTCATCCAGCAAATTGCCACCAGCCTGATGAAAAACCTGCGGCCGCAAAACAGGCGCCAACAATGCAAGCGCTTGCGGTACCAGCAAATTCAAGGCGCGCGCACCCTGACTGCCGCCTAGCACCAACAGATGCAGCGACCTGTCGGTGACGCCGGTCATGCGTATGCCATCCGCCAGTTGCGCAATATCCGCGCGCACGGGATTACCCACACATTCCGCGCCGCGCAAAACATTCGGGAATGCCGACAACACGCGCGTTGCCAATCTGGTCAACAGGCGATTGGTCGTGCCAGCGATCGCATTTTGTTCATGAATAACCAATGGCACGCGCAACAGGAATGCCGACAGCCCGCCGGGCGCTGATGCAAATCCACCCATGCCCAGCACCACATCCGGTTTCACGCGGATGAAAATGCGCAGCGATTGCCACAGTGCTCGCAGCAAATGAAAAGGTGCAACCAGCAACTTGCGCAAGCCTTTGCCGCGCAATCCGACTGCAGAAATGCAGTTGAGCGGAATATCGCTCGCCGGCACGACACGCGCCTCTATGCCAACTTGCGTTCCCAGCCACTCGATGTGCCAGCCGCGCGCGCGCAGAATATTGGCCACCGCCAGCGCCGGAAAAACATGCCCACCGGTGCCACCCGCCATAATCAGGGCGACCGGTTTTTTTACGGGTGTCATCTGCTGATTCATGCCTGCACCTCATTTTTTGCCGGCACAAACCGATTTTCAAAACTGAGACGCAATACCATTGCCGACATGGCTGCACTGACCATGAGACTACTGCCGCCGTAACTGATAAAAGGCAGGGTCAAACCTTTGGTTGGCAGCAAACCGGAAGCAACACCCATGTTGATGAAAGCCTGGAATCCCACCAGCAGCGCCATGCCGGTTGCCACCAAAGCACCAAACTGCTCGTCGCGCGCAGCAGCAATCTGCGCAACATGGAACATGCGCCATATCATCACTGCAAACAGACCAACCACTACCACACAACCAGCCAGCCCTGATTCTTCCGCCCAGATACTGAAAACAAAATCCGTGTGCGCCTCCGGCAAATAAAACAGTTTTTGTACGCTGTTACCCAGACCAACGCCCAGCCATTCACCTCGGCCAATTGCAATCAGTGATTGTGTGAGCTGATAACCACTGCCATACATCACCGCTTCGTCCCAGGGATTCACAAACGCCAACAAACGCGCCATGCGATACGACTCCGTCACCGCAAGAAACCCTGCGGCTCCCAGACATGCAGCCATCAACAGCAGAAAACGCACCAGCGGTGCACCAGCAAGAAACAGCAGTGCCATGGTTGACGCACCGATAACCACCGTCGCTCCGAAATCCGGCTCAGCCAGCAGCAAACCTGCTAGCGCACCCAACACCAGAAACGGTTTGCAGAATCCCCACATACTATTGCGCATGTCTTCACGGCGACGCACCAGATAACCGGAAAAGAAAACCATGCTCGCCCACTTAGCTATTTCCGAAACCTGTATGGTCATGAAGCCCAGCCCCACCCAACGCTGGCTGCCGTTGACGCGCCGGCCGATACCCGGCACCAGCACCACAACCAACAGGACAATAGCGAAAGCGAGAAAATACCCATCAATGCGCCGCCAGCGAGAATAGGGCACTGTCAGCACAGCACCACCAGCTAGCAGCGACATCAACACATAAATACCGTGACGCTTGCTGAAATAAAATGCATCACCAGTTGTCTGGAATGCGTAATCGATGGAGGCCGAACTCACCATCACCCACCCCAGACACAACATGGTCACTGTCGCCACCAGCAGCGGCATATCCATACACCACACAAGATTGCCACGGAAGTTTCCATGGATCGGATACGACGGTGCGCGCATGACCGGCAACATCGCAGCAGTCATGACAGCGCCTCCACTGCTGCACAAAACTGTCTGCCTCTGTCATCGTAACCGTTGAACATGTCGAAACTGGCACAGGCGGGAGACAACAACACTACATCGCCCGCAACTGCTGCTGACGCAGCCTGCTTGACAGCCTCCGACATTGAAGCTGCATTGACTTGCGCAACACCGCTGCATGCAGCAGCAATCAGCGCAGCATCACGCCCGATCAACACCAGCAACTTTACGTGTGCATTCACCGTTGGCATGAGTTGTGAAAAGTCTGCACCCTTGCCTTCACCACCAGCAATCAGCACGATATTTTTTTGCTGCCCGGCAGCCAATCCTTCAATCGCGGCGAGGGTAGCGCCAACATTAGTGCCTTTGGAATCATTGTAGAAACGCACACCCTGTTTCTCTGCAACCCACTGGCAACGGTGCGCAAGCCCACTGAAATGGCGAACAGCATCGGCACATTTTTCCAGATCCCAGTCAGCCGCTGCCGCCAGTGCAAACGCAGCAGCGACATTGGCAAGGTTGTGTTTACCAGCAATACGGATATCTGCAACGCGCATCAAGGACACGTCTGCGCCCAGCATCAGCCACGGCTCACCGTTCAAAACGTCAACCCCGATGTCATGGTCATTTTTGGCAACATCTATACCAAAGGACCAGATCTTTCCTTTGGGTAGTGACTGCGAAGAGGTTGCAGCATCCGCGCGGTTACAGACGACATTTTCTGCATGCCGGTATATCACCTGCTTCACTGCGGCATAGTCAGCAACACCTTCATAACGATCGAGATGATCATCACTGATATTCAACACCGTTGCAGCAAGCGCCCGAAGACCTTGTGTCGTTTCCAACTGAAAACTCGACAACTCCAGCACATAGCAATCTGTCTGCGCATCGTCCGCCAGCATATCCAGCACCGGCGTGCCCAGATTGCCACCTACGCCCGCACGCAGTCCGCAGGCTTTTGCCATGTCGCCAACCAGCGTCGTCACCGTGCTTTTCGCATTCGAACCGGTAATGGCAATGATCGGCTTGTGCGTAGCGCGCACGAACAACTCGATATCACCCACCAGGGACACACCAGCCTCACCGGCTGCACGCAATGCAGATTCGCGAACCGAAACACCCGGGCTGACAATAATTTCACTGGCATCGCTCAACATGCCCGCATCCAGCGGACCGCAGAGAAAATCCACACCGGGAAACTCGCCCTGCATCACGCTTAATTGCGGCGGATCGTGCCGGGTATCACACCAGACAAACGACTCGCCCTGCGTCCGCAAAAAACGCGCACAGGACAGGCCGGTTTTGCCCATCCCGATAATTGCGCGCTTTTTTACTGACTGCACCATTGCGAATCCTAACGAAGTTTGAGCGTTGCCAACCCGATCAACACCAGAATGACGGTGATGATCCAGAAGCGCACGATAACGCGCGGCTCCGGCCAGCCCTTCAATTCAAAGTGATGATGAATAGGCGCCATACGGAAAATGCGCTTTCCAGTCAGCTTGAAGGAAGCCACCTGCAAGATCACCGAAACAGTTTCCATCACGAACACACCACTCATGATGAAAAACACAATCTCATGGCGAACAATGACCGCTATCAGACCCAAAGCTGCGCCGAGAGCCAGCGCGCCGACATCGCCCATGAAAACCTGTGCCGGGTAGGTGTTGAACCAGAGAAAACCCAGACCTGCGCCGATGAACGCCGCACAGAAAACCATCAACTCACCGCTGCCGGGCACATAAGGAATATTGAGGTAACTGGCAAATTTCACGTTGCCCGTCAGATACGCGATAACTGCCAGCGCCGCAGCAATCATCACCGAAGGCATGATGGCCAGACCATCCAGTCCATCCGTCAGGTTCACGGCGTTACTGGAACCGACAATCACAAAGTAGACCAGCGGCACATACAGCCAGCCGAGATTGATCATGACATCCTTGAAAAAAGGCACATACAACTGCAATTCCACCGGGCTCACGGCAGACTTGTAGAGAAACCATGCCGCACCAAGCCCGAACACTGACTGCCAGAAATATTTCCAGCGCGACGGCAGACCGCGTGAATTCTTTTCCACCACCTTGCGCCAGTCATCCACCCAGCCAACCGCAGCGAACAGAATGGTTGTCAGCAACACCACCCAGATATAGCGACTGTCCAGCCTTGCCCACAGCAAGGTACTTGCACAAATGGACAGCAGGATCAGCACGCCACCCATAGTCGGTGTGCCGGATTTGCCGAGATGCGACTGCGGGCCATCCGTGCGCACGGATTGGCCGATTTTCAAACGCTGCAGATAGGCAATCACGCCTGGCCCCAGCCACAGCGACACAGTAAGCGCTGTCAGCACACTCATGATGGCGCGAAACGTCAGGTAGTTCACTACACCGAAAGCACTGTGGTATTCGGCAAGATATTTTGCCAACCAGATCAACATGTTTTTTTCTCCGGATTGCCTGTTTCAGCTTCCAGCAAAACCTGCACAACACGCTCCATGCCAGTGCTGCGTGAGCCCTTCACGAGAAACACTGCCTGCGCATTTGCGAAGTGACGACAATGTGCTGCCAGCTCTTCCCAATCGGAAAAATGCCGGGCACCTGAACCAAAACCTTCTACAGTTGCCCGTGACAGCACACCAACCGCAAACAGATTTTGCAAACCTGCGCGTTTGGCATAAATACCAATTTCACGATGACGATTTTCCGCATCACCACCCAGCTCGCCCATATCACCGAGCACCAGATACTTCTCACCACTGGCGTTGAGCAAGGTGTTGATAGCCATTTGCACGGATGCAGGATTGGCGTTGTAGGTATCATCAATGACACGACAACCATGCACGCCGGTCTTGATCTGCAATCGTCCCTTGTAGGGGCGAGCCTGCTGCAGACCCGCAACAACATCGTCAAAACCGACCCCTGCTGCAAGGCAGCACGCTGCTGCTGCAACTGCATTGCCTACATTGTGTTCGCCGAGGAATGCCAACTCGAGATCAGCTTCGCGTTCACCGGCATGCAACCGGAATTGCATGCCTTGTCCAGAATGCACAATATTGCTGCCATAGACATCGGCAACTGTGCGCGCTGAACAGCACAGTACGCTGTGTCGATTCGACAAGACACCGCGATATGCAGCTGTATAGATATTATCGAGATTGATAACAGCAACACCTTTAGGTGACAACCCGTCAAAAATTTCTGCTTTGCCCTGCGCAACATTCTCAATACTGCCAAAGCCTTCGATATGCGCTGCAGCCACATTGGTGACCAGTGCCACATCCGGCTTCACCAGCCCCGTCAGATAACGGATTTCTCCCAGCGCACTCGCGCCCATTTCAACTACTGCGCAGTCGTGTTCTGCAGCGAGACGCAACAAGGTCAAGGGCACGCCGAGGTGATTGTTGAGATTACCTTCCGTCACCAGCGGTCTGCCACTTTGCGACAGGATTGCAGCAATCATTTCCTTGGTGGTTGTCTTGCCGGCACTCCCCGTAAGCCCGATGACGCGACCTGAAAACAATTGGCGGTTGAGTGTTGCGACAATACCCAATGCCTGCACCGCATCGGCAACCTGCAACTGAGGCAAAGGCACGTCAGGATTGATACGCTCAACCAGTGCAGCAGCAACACCTGCCGCATGCACGTCCGCCAGAAAATCATGTCCGTCAAAACGCTCACCGCGTATTGCCACAAACAGATCGCCCGCATTCGCCTTGCGACTGTCGATCGACACAGCGCCACAATGCACGTCCGCCTGCTGCCAGACCGCACCACAGGCTTCCGCAATTTCCCGTAATGACAGCGCCCGCATCATGACGGCATTCCCGATAATTGCGCAGCATCACGACGTCGCTGCAAAGCTTGCTGCGCGCATAGCACATCCGAAAAAGGCTGCCGCACACCGGCAATCTCCTGATACTCCTCGTGACCCTTGCCTGCCAGCAGCACAACATCACCAGCATGCGCGGCAACAATTGCCATATTGATGGCTTCAGCACGATCTACAACAACCTGGTGACGGTCACGCCACTGAAAACCGGCAACGATATCACCAATAATTTTTTGCGGCGCTTCATGACGCGGATTATCGGAAGTGACCACCACAGCATCCGCCAATGCCTCTGCCGCTGTTGCCATTTGCGGACGTTTACCGCTGTCGCGGTCACCACCACAACCAAACACGCAATACAGCTTGCCTTTGCATTGCTCACGCAGAGCCGTGAGAATTTTTTCCAGCGCATCTGGCGTGTGCGCGTAATCCACGACCACGAGAATATCATCACTATCACTGCTTACCATTTGCGTGCGTCCCGGCACGGCCTGCAACTGTTCCATTGCCCCCAGAACAGAATGCAGACTCATGCCGTGAGCACACAGGGTGCCAACCACTGCCAATACATTGAGCAGGTTATATCCCCCCGGAAACCTGCTCTGCAGTGCACCCTTCCCCCAGGGCGTACGGATACTGGCGGCAATACCTCGCCCAGTTACCTCGCAACGCTCCACTCCGAGATCGGCTGTTTGATCATGTATTGCATAAGACAGCAACTGCACGCCGCTACGCTCAACACGTTCACACAATACTTTTCCAAATGCATCATCGCGATTGATGACAGCTATTTTCAATTCTTCACGCTCGAACAGCCGCGCCTTGGCCGCCGCGTAATTGTCCATGTCACCGTGATAATCCAGATGATCGCGCGACAGGTTGGTAAATACGGCAGTATCAAAAACAATGGCGTCGACGCGCCCCTGATCGAGGGCATGCGAGGATACTTCCATCATTACTGCTTGCGCGCCCTGCTCATACAAAGCTGCCAGCAACCGATGATTGCTGAGCACATCCGCCGTTGTCAGGCCTGTTTGCGACACAGCCTCGTCGCCCATCAACCCACAACCCAGCGTACCCATAAAACCTGCCGGCCCTGCCAGTTGTCGCCAGGCCTGCGCCAACCAGTGACTGCACGACGTTTTACCATTGGTTCCTGTCACACCGACTACTTTGCATTTCTCAGATGGGGATCCATAGAAACGGTGCGCGATTGCACCCAGATCGGCACGCAAATTATTTACCGTCACCACTGGAACTGTCAGATCGGTTACAGCACTGCGCTGCCGCTCATCCACCACTACCGCTGCAGCACCGCGCGCACAGGCTTCGGCAACATGCTGCTGCAGATTTTCCGAAAGCGCAAAAAAAACATCGCCCGCTTCAACACAACGGCTGTCCAGACGCAGATCGCGCACAGAAACATCCGCTACATTGCCGCCAAATGCCATGCACAGGGAACGCACCGTCATGCCGCCCTCCCTTGCACAACAGGCTTTTCTGCCTGCACAGTCTTGCCATTGTTCTGCGGCTGTGGATTTTTCTGGCCTGCCGCAGCGGGAACCGCTGTTGCGGGCTGCAAATCATCAGGTACTACACCCATCAATTGCAGAACACCCTGCATCAATTGCGCAAATACTGGCGCCGCCACTTCACCACCGTAGTATTTTCCTGCGTGCGGTTCGTCGATCATGACCGCGATGACGTAGCGTGGATCACTGACCGGCGCCAGACCGGCAAACATCGCCATGTAACGATCAGGTTCGTAACCGTTGGCTCCCAATTTATGCACTGTTCCGGTTTTTCCTGCCACCCGGAACGACGGCACGCGCGCGCGTGTGCCGGTACCGCCCGGTTGCGTAACCGCTTCCATCATCGGCAGAATCTGGCTGACAATCTCGGCAGACAGCACCTGCTCGGCAGACTTCGGCTCATCCTGACGCAATAGCGACGGCTGCTTGCGCACACCGTAATTTGCAAAAACACTATAAGCTTCCGCGAGCTGCAGCGTAGTCACCGACACACCATGACCAAACGCCAACGTAGCGCGGTCCAGATCACGCCAGCGCTGATAACTGGGCAGCACACCGGCGCTCTCGCCAGGAAAGCCGCTACCGCTCAGCTGGCCCAATCCAAAACGATGAAACATGTTGCGCACGGCATTGGGTTCCAGCGACAGTGCAATTTTCACAGTGCCAACCTGGCTGGATTTGGCGATGACGCGTGTCAGGTCAATGACGCCATAATTATTGTGATCCTTCAAAACCTTGTCTTGTACGACGATGGATCCAGGATTGGTATCAATCTGCATCTCGGGTCGCCACTTGCCACTTTCCAGCGCTGCCGACATTGTCAGCAACTTCATGGTTGAACCCGGCTCGAAAACATCGACAAGTGCACGGTTGCGCATCTGCGCAGGTTTGACGCCAACACGATTATTCGGATTGAATGTTGGCGAATTGACCATCGCCAGCACTTCTCCGGTTTGCACATCCAGCACAACGGCTGAGCCACCAATTGCCTGAAATTCCGTAACAATATTTTTCAAGATCGTGTGTGCAAAATACTGGACGCGTAAATCAATGCTGAGCGCCAGATCCATGCCATTCTGTTCCGGCCTCACCATGCCGAGATCCTTGACGGTGCGACCCTTCAAGTCCTTGACCACGCGCTTTTTGCCTTCACGTCCTTTCAGCCAGCTGTCATAGGCCAGCTCAATACCTTCCTGTCCGCTGTCGTCAATATTGTTGAAACCGACAACATGGGCTGTCACTTCGCCTGCGGGATAAAAACGCTTGTACTCACGCAGCGCGAATACGCCCTCCACCTTGCTGGCCATGATGCGCTCGGCTTCTGCCGGAGCGATCTGGCGTTTCAGATACATGAATTCCTTGCCGGCATACTGCGCCATTTTTTCCTGCAGTTCCTTGTCACTCCACGCCATCAGCCTGCCAACTGACCGCCAGTTATCGACATCACTGCCGAGCACTTCGGGATTTGCCCACAGCGTCACTACCGGCGTGCTTACAGCCAGCGGCTCACCATTGCGATCAGTAATCATGCCGCGATGCGCAGGAATTCCCTCTGTGCGCACAGTACGTGCGTCGCCCTGTTTTTCCAGAAATGCGTGGCCGCCCAGCACCTGATGATCGGCAATACGCCAGACCAACAGCGCAGCCAGCATCACCATGAATCCACCAATTACCTTGAAACGCCAGACAGCAACACCGAGACCATTAACCTGCAGGGCACCGCGGTTTTTCTGCGGCGCGCCTTTAAGGCTTTCAGGCAGCATCCCTGCCGCATTGTCTTTCACAGACTTGCCATCAGACCTTGCCATCAGCGCACCTTGACGATGATTGTCTGGTCTGGCTGCGGCGGCTGCATATCCAGTGCCTGCCGTGCAATCTCGTGTACGCGACCATAACCGGCCCACGTACTCTTCTCGACCAGGTACTGCCCCCACAGCACCTGCATATCGCGCGCATCTGCTTGTAGGGATTCCAGTTCACCGAGATGGCGACGACTTTCAAACGTGGTGATCACCACACCGAGCGCAGTTCCCATCACCGACAACAGCAGCAAGACAAAGCAGAACAGCACGAAAGCACTGGTTTCCGGCATTTTTGATGGCTGCGACATGTCACTCATCTAGCCACACCCGCAGCTGGCAATTTTTCCGCCACACGCAAAACAGCGCTGCGCGCACGCGGATTGACAGCCAGTTCGTCATCGCCCGGTTTTATCGCCTTGCCAATCAACCGCAAGGTCTGCCCCTCGGGAGCGCCGGTAACCGGAATATGGCGCGGCAAAACGCGTCCGCGACTCTGATCGCGCATGAAGTTCTTGACGATGCGATCTTCCAGCGAATGGAAACTGATCACCGCCAGACGACCGCCGACTGCCAAAACATCAATCGTGTCAGCCAATGCCGCCTGCAACTCACCCAATTCATCGTTGATATGAATGCGAATGGCCTGAAAAACCCGTGTCGCAGGATGCTTGTGTTTTTCCCAAGCAGGATTGGCCGCGCTCACCACCTCGGCCAGTTGCACGGTGCGCACAAACGGCTGCTCGACACGCGCAGCAGCGATTGCCTGCGCAATGCGTTTTGCGTGACGCTCTTCGCCGTAGTTGCGAAATACACCCGTCATGTCTTCAACCGATGCGCTGTTGATCCACTGCGCAGCACTGATGCCGGCTTCAGGATTCATGCGCATGTCAAGCGGACCATCGTTCATAAAACTGAAACCACGCCCGGCATCATCCAGCTGCGGCGACGACACGCCGATATCCAGCAATATTCCGTCGACCTTTCCGCACCAGCCTTTTGCATGCGCAACGCTGCGCAGATTCGCAAAATTGCTCTGAACAATTTCAAAACGCTCATCTTGTGCATGCTGCGCACGAGCGTGGGCAACCGCCACCGGATCACGATCCAGCGCCAGCAACTTTCCGCCGGGTGACAAGCGCTGAAGCAGCGCACTGCTGTGCCCGCCACGCCCGTATGTGCCATCCATGTAGATACCATCAGCGTTCTGCATCAGTGCATCCACCGCTTCGCGCAACAAAACGGCTGTGTGGGTGAAGCCAGTCATGACATCACCTAGAAGGAAATCGTGGCGATTTCATCCGGCAGCTCGAACTCACCGCTGACGGCGGCATCGAGACATTGCTGCCAGTTCTCTTCGCTCCACAGTTCGAATTTCTTGCCCTGTCCAACCAGAATCAGTTTCTTGTCGAGCTGCGCGTATTTGCGCAGCGACGGTGGCAACAGGATGCGGCCATTGCCGTCCAGCTCCAGCTCGCTGGCATACCCGAGCAGCAGGCGCTGGATTCGCCGCACGCCTGGGTTGGTGCTCGGCAGGGCTTCCAGCTGCGCCTCGAGTGTCTGCCAGACCGGCAGGGGATAAATACGCAGGCAGGTGTCCTGGATGTCGATAGTCGCCACCAGCTGGCCACGACACAGCTCAGCCAGTACCTCACGGTACTTGGCCGGGATCGCCAATCGACCTTTGGGGTCGAGATGGATTTCCGCTATGCCTCTGAACATGCCCGCCTGTTGCTCCACCGTGAACCGCAGCGAACCCAATATTCACCACTTTGGCCCACTTTCCACCACGAAGGCACACTATAGACGCAGAAAATCCTTGTCAAGCGAGACGATCACACTTTGCAGGCATATCCCGGCAAAGTGCGGGAAGATGTCGACAACATGCTGACATCTTCCAATTTGACAAAAACCATTCAAATCATGGAAATGCAAGCCAAACCTAAAGTAAAACCTTAGGTTTGGCTGCTTTGAGGCTATGTTGCAGGAGGGAAATGAGAGAAAAAGTTCTAACGAGGCAGAAAAAAGATGGAGCCAGCCGATAAGCCGGGTTCTGTCGTGGACAATCATTCGTCTGGGATCTGCGTCGCCGCAGGCCTCAAGCGACCTACCCGAACCCAACGCGGGCCGCGCCAATGGGTTCCTATTTGGTCTTGCTCCGAGTGGGGTTTACCGTACCGGTCTGTTGCCAGACTCGTGGTGCGCTCTTACCGCACCGTTTCACCCTTGCCACGCATACCTTGCGGCACCGTTCGGCGGTTTGCTCTCTGTTGCACTGGCCGTCGGCTCGCGCCGCCCAGGCGTTACCTGGCACTCTGCCCTGTGGAGCCCGGACTTTCCTCTATTTCTTGCGAAACAGCGATTGCCTAGCCAACTCCGGCAGCAAGGTTAACGATATTGCCCGCGATGAACAAGTTTTACCCGCTGGCAACCTGCGCACAACCAGACGAATCGGTAAAATGCCCGCCTTATCTCTACTCGGGGTATCCCGTTTGCCCGCAACCCAGCTCCACCCTTGGTTCAGTGAAGACCAGCTGTCCTACGCCCATTGCCCCTTGCCGTGGCGGATGTGGCTCTTCGACCGCAGCTCGCTGACCTTGCGGCTGCAGAGACACAGCAACGGCCAGTTCTCGGTGCAGCGCCTGCGACAGGGCTGGCAACGCCCACGACTGGATGAAGCCAAGGCCCTGGACATAGCGCCCCACCAACTCGCCCTGATTCGCGAAGTACTGCTCTGCGGCCACGGCCAGCCGTGGGTTTATGCCCGCAGCGTGCTGCCACTCGCCACGTTGAGCGGTTCACTGCGACACCTGCGCCGGCTAGACAACCGTCCACTCGGGCAACTGCTGTTCAGCAATCCCGACATTACGCGCGGTCCTATCGCTGCTGCGCGCTGGCCCGTTGACATGCTGCCTGCCAACTTGCGCAGGGAAACAGGCTCACCGCTCTGGGCCCGCCGCTCGGTCTTTCAA
Organism: uncultured Pseudomonadales bacterium; assembly: GCA_964509075.1. Taxonomy (GTDB): domain Bacteria; phylum Pseudomonadota; class Gammaproteobacteria; order Pseudomonadales; family UBA7239; genus UBA7239. Next base: position 89,915 of record CAZDWC010000008.1, read on the forward strand.
CATCGGCAGGGCGGCATACTGGTCACTGAGGTATTCCTGCACGCCATGTTTCAGCATTCTGCACAGCAGAAATAACGCGCAATAAAAAAGAGCGCCGAGGCGCTCTTTTTTACATCAACTTTCGTTCAGGACACGCACTCAAGCATGCGGTTTGAACTTGATGGTGACCTTGCCCCAACCGGACAAATGCTCGCCATAAAGACGCTCGCACTGTTCTTCCACGGTGTCGAAATCGCCTACTGCCTTGAGAATTTCTTCAACCAGAATGCAGCCCATCATCACACCCAGGTGCATGCCAAGACATTTGTGGCCACCGTGACCGAACATCAGGGATTTTTCGGTGGGCTGGCGATACATATCGAACTGATCCGGATTGGTATAAACCGTTTCATCACGCTCGGCTGATGCATAGATGAACAACAACGGCTGGCCGGCCTTGACCTGAGCACCATTCAGATCAAAATCTTTCTTGGCCACACGCGCCAGCATATTGGTCGGTTGATCATAGCGTGCTGTTTCCAGAAAAGCCTTGCGCGCCAGATCGAACTTGCCTTCGGCCACTTCTTTCAAAACGGCGGCTTTCTGCTCGGGGTTGTGCTGCAGGTTCCAAAAAGTTCCCGCCACCGTGATCGGCGTCGTTTCCGAACCAACCACCAACAACGAAAACAGATAGAACATCATTTCTTCATCGCTCAGCGAACGACCATCAACGCTCGCCTCAAGAAAAATCTTGGTGTAGCGCTGCGCAAGAGCGGGATTGGTGCGCAATTCATGTACATATTGACCAAAATACCCGAACAGCTGGCCGGCCGCCGCCTGATTGCGTTCGGAACCGCCACCCACCTGACCTTCTTCGCGGTGCAACATGTCATCAATCAGAGCACGCCATTTTTCTGCATCTTCACGCGGCAGCCCCAAGTTATAACCCGCATTGATACAGGTAACGCGGTTTGACAAATCACTGTACACATCGAACTGACCTTTTTTCAGCAGCGGCGCCAATAATTCGCGCGTCAATTCACGTAAGCGCTGCTCACTCTCCCGCACACCTTCGGGAGTGAATTCGTGACGAATCAAGCCGCGCCATTTACGGTGCTCAGGTGCATCCATGGTCATAAACGTGGCTGGCACAGGCTCACCCAGCAATACCTGACCTGGCGTCTGGCCTTTGGTGAACGTACAGTTCTCATCCACCTTGGCACTGGCATCCCAGATATCCTGAAAACGTGCCAGTGCCCAGGCGTTGTATTTCGGAATGAAATGCGGCTTGCCTTCCTTGCGCATGGCGGCGTACATCGGGTACGGATCCTTCATGGCTGCATGTGAATAGGGATCGTAGTCAATCGTGCTCATGCTGAGTCTCCGCTGGGTAAAGACATGTTTGAATGATGGTGTCTGCCATCGCCGGCGCATTGTGCCCCAACTGTATGCACTCGGCCATACCGCAAGGCCTGCATTCAACTACTGTCAGTAGATCTTTTGTCGCAAGTCAAACTTACAGCGCCAGAAGGTGATGACGGCAGCTGTTGCGACATGCGACACAGACGAGCCAACAAAGCCGGGAATATACTTCGCTTCCAAACCTGCCTAGACTACGCGGATTGAACAGCCACCGTGCGAACCGGCAGGGATCAAGGACACGCAATGAGCAAGATGGTAACGCGCTGCCCGCAGTGCCAGACCTCTTTCAAGGTCACTGAAGAACACCTGAAAATTGCCAACGGCGCCGTGCGCTGCGGCTCCTGCCTGCATGTGTTTCAGGCGCGTCAACACTGGGTCAACCCCGACCAGCCAACCACCCCGCCCGCCAGCACCGCACTGCAAGCAGCATTGACCGGACAAACCAAGGCAGCACCGCCTGCCGAAACACCGAAAGCCACTGGCAAATTCGTGTTCGACCAGTCCGCCATCGACAACAGTTCCGCCGAGCAGCTGCTGGAGACACCGGATGAGCGCATTCCGGAAACCACCCTGACACGCGCCCACCAGAAAAAAATTGATGATATCGGCGATGAAGATCGCATCAGCGACGATTTGTATTTTGACGACGATGAACCGGCCATCCAGCCGGCGGCAAAGCCTGCCGAGAGCGAATTCGGCGACCCCGACGACGATTACAGCGCCTTGTTTGATGAAGTGGCCAGCAGTGGCGAAAGCGAAGACTTTGATGCCCTGCTCAATGGCGATTTCAACGATCTCGACAATCTGGACAATTTCAATCTGCCGGGCGAGAACAATGCGCCCTCGGATGAATCCTGGGCCAAGGAACTTCTCTCTGCACTTGAAAAAGAAGAAGCTCCGCCCGAAGTCGATCTCAGCCAGGTAGAAGACGGTCGCGAACTGCTGATGGACTTCACCAATCCGGTGGATGTCGACGCCGCACGCCGTGATCTTGGTCTGGACAAGGCCGATCCGTTTGCTGCACGCGAACTGACTGCAACCGGACGGCAACGCGCCGTGAGCAGCCAACGTGCCGACATGATTGCGCATATAGAACCCGCGCCCGTCGAGCTGCTGGCACCGCAATACCAGCGCAATACAGACTGGAAGTCACAACTGGTGTGGGCTGGCAGTGCCTGCGCGCTTGTTCTTCTGGCGCTGGCACAACACGTCTTTTTTCACTTCGAGCAGCTAGCGCAATCGGAAAGCACACGGCCTGCACTGCAAACCTTGTGCGGCATTGTCCGCTGCCAATTACCTGCAGCAGAAGACTGGCGCCATATCAAGATTTCCAACCTGGTCGTTCGCCAGCACCCCAAAACACCCGATGGACTGGCGGTAGATGCCATCCTCTTCAACCCGACCAACCGCGAGCTGCCCTTTCCGAAACTGGAGCTGTATTTCAACGATATGGAGCAGCTGCCCATCGCCAGTCGCCGCTTTCCGCCTGCCGAATATCTGGCTGGCGAGCTGACAGGTAAAACCCTGATGCCACCCGGCCGCCCGGTTCACATCGCCTTTGAAATCGTCAATCCAGGCGATGCCGCCGTCAACTGGAGCCTTCAGGTGGCTCGCCAGGCAGAGTAACTGCGGTATGTGGCAGATTGGTCCACACGCCATGACGTCCCGCGTACTGCTGGCACCCATGGCCGGTGTCAGTGACCTGCCGTTTCGCCAGTTATGCCGACAGTTTGGCGCTGCATTGACGACAGGCGAAATGGTGACGGCCCAGCAGCAACTCTGGAGCAGCCGCAAGAGCGGCTTGCGTCTTTCCGGCCTGCACGCCGAAACCGAGCCGCGATCCGTTCAGATTGCCGGCAGCGAGCCGGCCTTGATGGCCGATGCCGCACGCGCCTGCGTCGAGCGCGGCGCTCAAATCATTGACATCAACATGGGCTGCCCGGCCAAGAAAGTTTGCCGAAAGGCAGCGGGATCCGCCTTGCTGCGCGATGAACCTCTGGTAGCTGCCATTCTCTCCGCCGTGACCCGAGCGGTGGACGTGCCGGTTACCCTGAAAATTCGCACTGGCTGGTGTCCGGATACGCGCAACGCCGTGCAGGTTGCGCGCATGGCCGAAGATTGCGGCATACAGGCGCTGGCTGTTCACGGCCGCACGCGTGCCTGCGGATACCACCAGCCAGCGGAATACGCTACCATTGCCGACCTTGTTTCGCGGGTGCGCATCCCGGTAATTGCCAACGGCGATATCACCTCGGCAGAACAGGCACTGCATGTGCTGCGCCAGACTGGCGCCTGCGCTGTCATGATAGGCCGCGCGGCACATGGTCAGCCCTGGCTGCTACGGGAAGTCGCCCGCACACTGGCCGGCGAACCGCATACGCCAATGAGCACACGCGAACAGGCAGAGATTGTCTTGCAACACCTGCACGCCATTCACACGTTCTACGGAGCAGGTGACGGCGTTAAGATGGCGCGCAAACACATGGTCTGGTATGGCCAGCAACTGGGCATACCGTCCAGCTGGCGCGGCCAGTTCAACCAGTTGCCGGAGGCACAGCAACAAATTGACGCCACGCGCGCCCTGTTTGCTGTACACCGTTACACCGGCAACTACACGAATACTGTCGAGGAAAGGGCTGCATGAGCGCACCAGACACTGCACTGCGGGTTGTGACACCACAAACGGTGATTGCACAGGATCGCACTGACAGCCAGTTGTCCGGCCAGCAGACCATACGCGATTGCGTGGAACGCGCCATGCGCAATTATTTCAGCCACCTTGACGGCCATGATGTAAAGGACGTCTACCAGATGGTGCTGGCCGAAGTAGAGACACCGCTACTGGAAGTTGTGCTGGAATACACGCGCAACAACCAGTCACGCGCAGCCGAAGTGCTGGGACTGAACCGCGGCACCCTGCGCAAGAAATTGAAACAGTACGGCATGCTGTAATGCAGCAGCAGGCAATCAGGGAGGCGAAGGCCTCCTTTTTTGTTTAATCGCATTTTTATTTAATCGAAAGTGATCCCGTCATACGTCTTGTCCACCTGAAGCAGTAAAGAGAGCCACCATGTCCAGTATCACCCCCGTTCGCCGCGCCCTGATTTCCGTTTCCGACAAAACCGGCATTGTCGAATTTGCCCGCGCACTGACATTGCGTGACGTGGAGTTGCTCTCCACCGGCGGCACCTACAAATTGCTGCGCGACAACGGCATCGCAGTGATCGAAGTCTCCGAACACACCGGTTTTCCGGAAATGATGGATGGCCGCGTCAAAACACTGCACCCGAAAATCCACGGCGGCATTCTCGGCCGTCGTGGTCAGGATGATGCCGTGATGTCAGAACACGGCATCGCACCGATTGATCTGATCATCGTCAATCTGTATCCCTTTGCAGCCACGGTCGCCAAACCGGGCTGCTCACTGGAAGATGCCATTGAAAATATCGACATCGGCGGCCCGACCATGGTGCGCGCTGCCGCAAAGAATCACGAACACGTTGCCATTGTTGTCAACACCAGTGATTACGGCCGCGTACTGGAAACTCTCGACAACGAGCAGGGGCTGCCGCACAGCCTGCGTTTCGATCTCGCCGTGAAAGCCTTCGAACACACAGCACAATACGATGGCATGATCGCCAATTATCTCGGTGCACGCCTCGGCGACAGCACGGAAAAATTTCCACGCACCTTCAATTCACAACTGATCAAGGCACAGGATCTGCGCTATGGCGAGAACCCTCACCAGAGCGCAGCATTTTATGTAGAGGCCAATCCACGCGAAGTCAGCATTGCCACAGCAAAACAATTGCAAGGCAAGGAGCTCTCCTACAACAATATTGCCGACACTGACGCGGCTCTGGAATGCGTGAAAAGCTTTGTCAAACCGGCATGCGTGATCGTCAAACACGCCAACCCTTGTGGCGTTGCGGTTTCGCTGGACGGCATCCGCACAGCATACGATCTCGCCTACGCCACCGATCCGGAATCCGCGTTCGGCGGCATCATCGCCTTCAACCGCGAACTGGATGAATCCACGGCACAAGCCATTATTGATCGCCAGTTTGTGGAAGTGATCATTGCGCCAAAAGTATCCGATGTTGCGCTCGAGATCCTGTCCGCCAAGCAGAACATCCGCGTGCTGGAATGTGGCGAGTGGAGTGAAAACCGCATCGCACAACTGGACTGGAAACGCGTCAACGGCGGCCTGCTGGTGCAGGATCTCGACACCGGCATGATCAAGGACAGCGACCTCAAGGTAGTGACCAAACGCGCACCCACCGAAGCGGAAATCCACGACCTGATCTTTGCCTGGAAAGTGGCGAAATACGTCAAGTCCAATGCGATCGTCTATGCCAGAAATCGCCAGACTATCGGTGTCGGCGCAGGACAGATGAGTCGCGTCAATTCTGCGCGCATCGCCGCTATCAAGGCCGAGCATGCCGGTTTGCAAGTCGCTGGCTCAGTGATGGCCTCCGACGCGTTCTTCCCGTTCCGCGATGGCATCGACAACGCGGCAAAAGTCGGCATTCAATGCGTGATTCAACCCGGTGGCTCGATGCGCGATGAAGAAGTGATCGCCGCCGCCGACGAACACGGCATGGCGATGGTGTTTACCGGCATGCGGCATTTCCGTCACTGATCCCCTCACCCGGCGCTTTGCGCCACCCTGTCCCGCCAGCGGGATAGGGAATGCAAAAATACACAGGAGGCAAGCACATGAATATCCTCATCCTCGGCTCCGGTGGCCGCGAACACGCACTGGCGTGGAAATGCGCACAAGATAATCGCGTAGGAAAAATCTTTGTCGCACCCGGCAATGCCGGTACGGCGACGGAAGCGAAATGTGAAAACGTCGCGCTGGATATTCTCGACAATGCTGCGCTGATCGCGTTTGCGCGCGACAACGTCACGCTGACCATAGTCGGCCCGGAGGCACCGCTGGTGAATGGCGTGGTGGATGCGTTCACCGCTGCCGGCCTGAAAATTTTCGGCCCAAAACAATACGCGGCCCAGCTCGAAGGTTCGAAAGCCTTCGCAAAAGATTTTCTGGCTCGCCACAACATTCCCACCGCGTTTTATTCCGTGTTTACCGACACGGATCAGGCTCTGGCCTATGTGCGCCAAAAAGGCGCGCCGATTGTCATCAAGGCTGACGGCCTTGCAGCCGGCAAAGGTGTGATCGTGGCAATGACACTGACGGAAGCCGAAGACGCCGTGCGCGACATGCTCGCCGGCAACAAATTCGGTTCAGCAGGCTCGCGCGTAGTGATCGAGGAATTTCTCGATGGCGAAGAAGCAAGTTTCATCGTGATGGTGGACGGCAAAACGGCGTTGCCGATGGCGACCAGCCAGGATCACAAACGCGTCGGCGACGGCGACACCGGCCCCAACACCGGTGGCATGGGCGCCTACTCGCCCGCGCCCGTGGTCACGCCGGACGTGCACGCACGCGTGATGCGCGAGGTGATCGAGCCGACCGTACGCGCGATGGCCGCTGAGGGCCACCCATACACCGGTTTTCTCTACGCCGGCCTGATGATCGACGCCAGCGGTGCACCGAAAGTCATCGAATTCAACTGCCGCTTTGGCGACCCGGAAACCCAGCCCATCATGCTGCGCTTGCAAACCTCGCTGGTGGCCTTGGTCGAACAGGCATTGGCCGGCGCACTCGAGCAGACAGAAGCCGTGTGGGACCCGCGCCCTGCCGTGGGCGTGGTGTTGGCCGCCGAGGGCTACCCTGGCGACATCCGCAAGGGCGATGCAATCACCGGCCTCCCGGCCGCTACTGCGACAGGCAAAGTCTTCCATGCCGGCACCGCACTGAAAGACGAGCAGGTGGTCACCAGCGGCGGGCGCGTGCTCTGCGCCACTGCACTGGGTGAATCCGTAGCGACTGCGCAGCAAGAGGCTTACCGACTGGCTGATCAAATCCGTTGGAATGGCCTGTTCATGCGCCGTGACATCGGCTGGCGCGCCATTGCCCGCGAACAGGTTTAAGATAAACGAACCGGTCGATCGAACCGCCCGGTGCCCCTGATCCATAACAGGACTGCGCATGGCGACTACCCCTGGAATCTCTCTGCCCGCTGCCAACCGCTGGAAGCTTTTGTTGTGCGGCCTGCTGCTGTTGCTGTGGCAAATTGGCAATACTTCACCACTGGTTGAAATTGATCAACCCACCTTGCAGCTGGCCCTGCCCCCTTATATCGACATACTCGAGGATGCCGAAGGCACTCTGACGATTGATGACGTGACATCGGATCGTTACGCATTCCAATTCGCCCCCGCACCAATGACCGAACTGTTTTTTGGTTACACCACATCTGTCTATTGGCTGCGTTTCACGGTGGAAAACCAGCGCGACAATGACATGTCATTTGTACTTGAAGCAACACCCGCGGATATCGACTTCCTGGACCTTTACGAGCTTGACCCGCACACCGGCGAAATGATGCGTCACCAGCGTACCGGCTCGGCCATGCCTTACCAGGACCGCAACTACAACTACCCGCTCTACCTGTTTGATCTGAACATTGATGCCCACGCTGCCTACACCTATTACCTACGCGCGGAATCCAACAAAACCATCAACCTGCAATTGACCTTGTCAACGCCGCATGAATACCTGCACCGCGCCGGCGTGCGCGACTGGTGGCAGGGCTTTACGCTCGGCGGTCTTTTGCTTGTTGCGATTCTCTACGCCAGCCTGTTTTACCTGTTCAAATTCAAGGGATTTCTGTGGTACAGCCTGTTCATGTTGTTCGTGATCGGCATACAAGTTAGCTGGAACGGCTACCTGCTGCAATTTTTCGACGCCGATGATCTATTGCTGGACAGACAGATACTTTCACCGATTTACCTATCGGTAATGTTCTCCTCGCTGTTTGCACAATCACTACTCGGCACCCGCAAGCGCTCCCGCTGGCAACACCACTTGCTGGATACATTTATTGTCATTTGCCTTGCGGGAAGCGTTATTACCTGGTTCGTTGACGCATATGCCAATTCACTCTTTGCGTCACTCATTGCCCTGCTCAGCACTATCATCATCTTTGGCCTCACCCTGCATGCCAACATGGAAGGTCACAGAATGGCAAGACACTTCCTGCTGGCACGCACAATGACAACCGGCATGATTCTGGTTGCCATTTTCAACATTCACGGTTACCTGCCACAAGGCGAATTCACTGCATGGGGCATCTCCGGCGCTATTATCCTGGAGGCCGTGATAATGGCCATCTCGATGAGCTGGTGCTGTCTTCGCGATATACAGAAGAAAAAAACGCTTGTCACTGAACAGACATCAATGGAAAAACCACAATCACTGGTTAACCTCGCTGATATCTGCCATGAATTGCGCACGCCCATCAGTGGCGTCATGGGCATGACCGACCTGCTACTGGATGGCACGTTGACTGAGCAACAACGCAACCAGATAAAAACCATTCGGAAATCCGGCCAGGCTTTACTGGATGTCACCAACAAGATTTCCGACATATCCCTGATAGAGGTCGGCAATATTGAACTGAATTTTTCACAATTTGAACTGACAACTCTGATTGAGTCCTGCGTCGAGAACAGCCGCAGTCGCGCAGAATTCAACAATATCGAGCTGATCTACAATATCGACACCAAGGTGGCAGGCTTTGTCAGAGGCGATCAGGAAAAAATGCAACAGGCAATCATCAATCTATTGCATTTTGCACTGCGCCATCTGGATCAAGGCGAAGTAATACTTACCGCGGCACCAGGAGCCGATAAGCAAACGCTTATCACTATACGCTCTGGACACAACACACTGCTTGAGCGCAACACACTGCAGGATAATCGCCCACTGGACTCCAGCGACCAACTGAATCTCACTATTGCCGAGCAATACATCCAGTTGATGGGCGGAAAAGTGTCCGTGCAACAATATCTTGATGGCGGCATGAACATCAGTTTTGGCCTGCCGCTCGAAAGCCATCAGAGTGGCGCACCAGGCTCACAACACGACGACAACCTGATTCTTCAAGGGCGCAGCCTGTTGATCGTTGACGACAATTCAACCTGCTGCGCCATTATCGGGCAGCAGGCAATCCAGTGGGGGATGTCTGCGCAGTCTGCGCACAGCGGCAAGGAAGCACTGGCAATCCTTCGCTCGCGCACTACAGTCGACGAGCCATTCGACATCGTACTGGTGGATTACGACATGCCTGGCATGAACGGGCTGGAGCTGGTGGATCACATACACGACGACAACAATATCAACAGCGAAAAACTGCTCATGATCATGCTGACGGGTGTCAGCAAGGCACCAGGAAAAATCATGGCAGAAAACGCGCACATCCAGCGCGTATTATACAAACCGCTAAGCGGCAAGAGCCTGAAACAGGCATTGCAATCGGCGCTCGCGCAGCACCTGCACAAATAATAACCGGAATCCGGACTTCGCTTATTGTGCGGATACCGTGCGGCCCTGTGCCCAGGCTCGCAATGCAGCAACCTCCTCGGCCATTACCGTTGCAATGGGCTTGGTGCGTGCGATTTCTTCCAATAGCGCGGAAGTCTGTAGTGACTCTTGACGAGCCAGCGCTGAGTAAATTCCCGCAACAATAACCTGCTCGATTTCCGCGCCGGAAAAGTCTTCGGTGGCTGCAGCCAATTGCGCCAAATCGAACAATTGTGGATCCTGCTTGCGTCGCGCGAGATGTATCGCAAAAATTTCACGCCTGACATCATCTCCCGGCAAATCCACGAAGAAGATTTCATCGAGTCGCCCTTTGCGTATCAATTCCGGCGGCAAGCCGGAAATGTCGTTGGAAGTTGCCACCATGAACACCGGTTTTTTTCGCTCAGCCATCCAGGTAAGCAATGTGGCAAGCAGGCGTCGAGCGGTGCCTTCATCATTGCCTTGATGCGCAATACCCTTCTCGATTTCATCCAGCCACAACACGCAGGGCGACATGCTGTCTGCCAGCTTCAGTGCCTCTCGCACATTGCGCTCGGACTCTCCAATGAACTTGTTGTAAAGCGCACCAAAATCCATGCGCAACAAAGGCAACCCCCACAATCCGGCGACAGCCTTTGCTGCGAGACTTTTGCCGCTGCCTTGCACACCCAGCAACAGAATACCCTTGGGGGGATCCGTATGCTCGGACACCAGAAACGCCTGCTTGCGCTGCAGCAACCAGCTTTTCAGATGCTGTAAACCACCGACATCGGCAAAGCTTTCCACCACAGGCTCATAGTGCAACACGCCCTGCATATTCATCAGCTGCATTTTGCCACGACTGACCAGAGGTAGATCTTTTTCCGAAATTTCCCCGTCGGCAAAAATAAATTGCCGCGCCAGTGCCCTGACATCCGCCGGTGGCAAACCGCGCAAGTTCATGATGATCTTGTCCAGCGCCAACCTGTCCGTCTTGATACGACGGCGCGCATTCCTGTCTGACCAGAATTGCGCTTCTTCACGAATAATCCCGAGTATTTGCTCCTCACCCGGCAACGACAACTCGAAGTCTGCCGCGTAGCGACGCAGCTCCGGTGGCAACACCAGCGCATGGCTGAGCAGCACAATCGTGCGATTCACCTGCTCGTACTGCAAGACGATGTCTTTCAACAGACGGATCAATTTTGGATTGTCTGCCTGCAAGTACGCATGAAAATCGCACAGCACAAAAACACCCTTGCTGCGCGAGTTCTTGATGGCCTGCAACGCCGCATCAGGCTCCTGAAACGTTGCGCCATTCGCTTCGCCCATACTGAAACCCATGGGTCGCAAACCATCGGTCACCGTCCACACCTGCATGGGCAAGGTGCGCGCGTGGGTGACCTGCAACAACACATCAAGCACTCGCTGCTCTTCGTGCGAGCAGATCACCACCAGCGGGACGTGCGAATCGATAATCAACCCGAGATCATGTGCATCTTGCATAAAATCCCCAACGCTCACACCGCGACTGCAAGCGCATTGCTCAACCGTTACTCAACACCATCGCCGCAGCACGGAACACGGCGCGACCCTTGTTCATGGTTTCATCCCACTCCGATTGCGGCACGGAATCGGCAACAATGCCGGCACCTGCCTGAATATAAAGTGTATTGTCCTTTATGACGGCTGTACGAATCGCAATCGCAGTATCCATATTGCCACTCCAGCCAATGTAGCCGACGGCTCCACCGTAGATACCGCGTTTTTCCGACTCTAGCGAATCGATAATTTCCAGTGCGCGAATCTTCGGCGCACCTGAAAGAGTGCCGGCAGGCAGTGTGGCGCGCAAGACATCCAGCGCATCCAGGCCCTTGCGCAATTCGCCTGTCACATTCGAAGTGATGTGCATCACGTGAGAATAACGTTCGACCACCATTTTCTCGGTAAGCTTGACACTACCCACTTCCGAGACGCGTCCTACGTCATTACGACCAAGATCAATCAGCATCAGGTGTTCGGCAATTTCTTTCGGATCCGCGAGCAAATCCGCTTCCAATGCACGATCTTCCGCCGCAGTCTGGCCGCGTTTGCGGGTACCGGCAATCGGTCGCACAGTGACAAGATTGTCTTCCAGACGCGCCAGTATTTCCGGCGAGGAACCCGCGATATGGAAATCGCCACAATGCAGGAAAAACATGTAAGGCGACGGATTCAGGCAACGCAATGCGCGATAAAGATTGAGCGGTTCCGCCTCGAATGGCAGCGACATGCGTTGCGACAGCACTACCTGCATGGTATCGCCGGCAAGAATATATTCCTTGATCGCATCAACGCTACGCTTGTAAGCCTCCTCGCCAAAAGACGAGACAAACTGCTGCTCCAGTTGCGCATTGACCGCTGTCATCGCAGCAATCGACGGCAGTGCCGGTGTCGCCTGCGAGAGCTGCCGCTGCAACTCAGACAGACGCTGTTCGGCAAGATCGAGGCCGTTATCGCGCGCGCCATCTGCATGCACGATCAAGAGAATCTTGCCGGACAAATTGTCAAACACCAGCACTTCTTCCGACAGCACCAGCAGGATGTCCGGAGCACCGATGGGATCATGCTGCGGCTGTGTCGCACGCAGATGTGGCTCCACGTAGCGCACGGTATCGTAACCAAAATAGCCAACCAGACCGCCGGTAAAACGCGGCAGCCCCGCCAACTCTGGCACACGATACTGGCTGCGGAACTCATCGATGAAGCGCAGGGGATCATCACAATGCTCGCGTCGCACAACAACACCATCACGCTGCACGCTCACTTCATCGCCACGCACCGACAACACCGTGCGGCACGGCAAACCAATGAAGGAATAGCGACCCCATTTTTCGCCACCCTGAACAGATTCCAGCAAATAGCTGTAAGGCTGGTGCGCCAGTTTCAGGTAGCAGGACAATGGCGTTTCGAGATCGGCCAGCAACTCGCGCACCACTGGAATGCGGTTGTAACCGGCAGCGGCCAGCGCAGCAAAGGTTTCAGGAGTAATAGCTTCAGGGTTAATGGTTTCAAGAAGAACAGGGGCTTGCATGGAAAAATCCTCAGTCAATAACTCAAACAGCAAATGGCAACGCGCACACGCGAAATCAAACGCGCCATCGCCAACCTGCATTGACTGTCTGCAACAGGATTTTCACCGGGTACTCCACAAGCACGAATAAATGATCGGCTGCCAGTCTAAGGGATTGCCCGCGTCAGACCAAGCACAGGATTGGAATGGCCACCCTGCCTGTGCCAAACTGCGCATTCAACAGCTCGTATGGCACGCACATGCTGAATCAGGCAACCGGCTTCTCTGCACTGGCACTTTATGTCGCCCTTGCGCTCTGGCAGTGGCAACGCTGGCAGCACCAGACCGGTGACGCCCGCCTGTCAGCGCCCGCCTGGGTAGCATTGACAGCTGCGCTGCTGCTTCACGCCGGCAATGTATACCTGCAGATCGACACCGCCAGCGGCTTCAACTTCGGTTTCTTTCACGTCGCCTCGCTGATTTTCTGGGTCATCTGCATCACGGTCACATTGAGCAGCCTGAAGCTGCCGCTGGAGTCCCTGCTGGCACCGCTGTTTGCACTGACCGCCATTGCCATCACCTGCTCGCTGCTCATCAATAGCCCTTACACACCGCAACATTCGATCAGCTATCCCATCGCCGGGCACATCCTGCTATCGATCCTGGCCTACAGCATTCTCACCATTGCCAGCGTGCAGGCGATGGCGCTGTCACTGCAGGATCGCCTGCTGCGTGAACGACAGTTACAGAAGGCCATGGCCTTGCTGCCGCCGTTGCAGACTATGGAATCGCTGCTGTTCGAGATGCTGTGGGCAGGCACCGTGCTGCTGGCATTGTCCATTGCCAGCGGCTTGCTGTTCTTTCAGGACATCCACAGCCAACATCTGGCTCACAAGATGTTTTTTTCTCTGGTGGCGTTAGTGGTATACGGCATCCTGCTCTGGGGGCGCCATGCGCGTGGCTGGCGCGGCAAACAGGCCATACGCTGGACACTGGGCGGCTTCGCCGCGTTGATGCTCGCCTATTTCGGCACCAAATTCGTGCTGGAACTTGTCCTGCACAGAGCCTGAAGCCCGCATAACCCGGCACCAGTTGCACCCGACTGCGCAACTGCCGACAATTGTCGTTCGTTCATCAACAGGCCACTATCTTGGAAGATATATCACTGGGACTGCTCATTGGCGTCCTGACTGGACTGACCCTTCTCGGGGCTTTCTTCTCCGGTGCCGAAACCGGCATTGTCTCGCTCAACCGCTACAAGCTGCGCCACTTGATCAAGAAGAATCATCGCGCCGCCAAACTGGTGGATTTCCTGCTGACGCGGCCTGATCGTTTTTTTGGCGTCGTACTCATCGGCAACAATCTCGCCAATGCCGCCACGGCGGCCATCGCCGCCATCGTCATGCAGCGCCTGTACGGCAGCACCGGCGCTGCCATCGCCACATTTGTCATGACCCTGATCACCATTGTATTTGCGGAAATCATTCCGAAAATGCTCGGCGCCCTGTACCCGGAACGCATCGCCTTTCCCGCCAGCTTTGTTCTCTACCCCTTGCTGAAGGTTTTGTATCCGCTGGTGTGGTTGACCAATGTTGTTTCCAATGGATTTTTGCGCCTGATCGGCGTCAACCCGGAGAAAAACAACAGCGATCAGTTGACCACCGATGAACTGCGCACGGTTGTGCATGAATCCGGCAAGATGATTTCACCACGCTATCGAGGCATGCTGCTCAATATTCTTGATCTCGGCCAGATGACCGTGCAGGACATCATGGTGCCGCGCACCCAGGTCGCCGGCATCGACCTTGATCGCAGCGACGCCGAAATCATGCAGCTATTGCAAAACACCGACTACACGCGCATTCCTGTTTACCAGGGTGAAATCAACAATGTGCTCGGCATCCTGCACATGCGCCGTATCGGCAAACTGGTCGACGATGAATCACGTGACCGCGATGTGCGCGAATTCATCATCGACAATATGCGTGAACCGTATTTCGTGCCGGAAACCACACCACTGAACGTGCAGCTCGTCAATTTTCAAAAAGAAAAGCGCCGCATTGCACTGGTGGTCGACGAATACGGCGATGTGCAGGGTGTGGTGACACTGGAAGACATTCTGGAAGAGATTGTCGGCGAGTTCACCACCAATCTCGGCGAAAGCAGCAGTGAATACGAAAAATTGCCTGACGGAAAATATCGCATTGACTGCAGCGTCAACATCCGCGACATAAATCGCCACCTCGACTGGCATCTACCCATCAAGGCCAACAGCGCACGCACATTGAACGGCTTGTTCATCGACCACCTGGGCGCAATCCCGGCCAGCAATGTCTGCTTCAGCATCGGACACTACCGCTTCGAAACCGAAACCATTGCCGACAACAAGATCCAGAGTGTTATCGCCTGCGACCAGAACGACATCAGCAACAAGAAACCTTCCGCCGACAAATAAAACCACAGCGTAAAGCAGCGCTCAATTAAGAAACAATTGGTAGGCCTCGTTGCCGGTTTCTTCCGTCCACGGATAATTCAGGCTGTTGAGATACGCTTCCAGCTGTTTGTACTCATCCGATGGCACCTGCAGCCCCGCGAGTACACGCCCATCCGCAGCACCGTGATTGCGGTAATGAAACAGTGAGATATTCCAGCGCTGCCCCAGCCCGGTGAGAAAATGCATCAGCGCACCCGGGCGCTCAGGAAACTCGAAACGAAACACCCGCTCATCACTGATCTGCGGCGCACGCCCACCGACCAAGTGGCGGATGTGCAATTTCGCCATTTCATTTTCCGTCATGTCCAGCACAGGGTAGCCGGCCTTGCGCAACAGACTCACCAGCTCTGCACGATCCGCACCGCCGGCAGCAACTTGCACACCGACAAAAATATGCGCCTGCTGCTGGTCGGCATAACGGTAGTTGAACTCGGTGATATTGCATTTTCCCAGCATGTTACAAAATGCCTTGAAACTGCCGGGCTTTTCCGGAATGGTGACTGCCAGCACAGCTTCACGTTGCTCGCCGATTTCCGTGCGCTCGGAAATGTAGCGCAGGCGATCAAAATTGATATTGGCGCCACTATCGATGGCCACCAGATTTTCACCGCGCAGCGCATGCTCGTGCGCATATTTTTTCAAGCCCGCCAACGCAAGAGCACCAGCCGGCTCCGCGATGGAGCGCGTGTCATCGAAAATATCCTTGATCGCAGCACAGATTTCATCCGTGGTAACGGTAATCACGCCGTCAATCGTCTTGCGCAAGACGCGGAAAGTTTCTTCACCGATCTGCGCCACAGCCGTGCCATCGGCAAACAATCCCACTTGCGGCAAGCGCACACGCTTTTTCTTCGCCATCGCTGCCGCCAGACAGGCGGCATCGTCGGCCTCAACCGCAAATACTTTCACATCCGGACGCACATATTTGATGTAAGCCGCCACACCGGCGCACAAACCGCCGCCGCCCACTGGCACAAACACCGCGTGCAAGGTATCAGGGTGCTGGCGCAGGATTTCCATACCCACAGTACCCTGACCGGCGATAACATCCGGATCATCATAAGGATGCACGTAGGTCATGCCTTTTTCCTGAACCAGCTGCTGCGCGTGCGCAGAGGCTTCGTCATAGGTATCGCCATGCAAAATAACTTTGGCACCGCGCGCTTTCACGGCATCGACCTTGATCTGCGGCGTTGTGCGCGGCATGACTATCGTCGCTTTCACCTGCATGCGTGCAGCCGCCAGCGCCAGACCCTGCGCATGATTACCCGCCGAAGCAGCAATCACGCCGCGATCCAGCGCCTCGCGCGGCAGCTGGCACATTTTGTTGTAGGCACCACGCAATTTGAACGAGAAAACCGGCTGCAGGTCTTCACGCTTCAGCAGTACATGATTGCCGATACGCGCCGACAGAAAGCGCATGGGATCCAGCGGTGTCTCTTGCGCAACGTCATAGACGCGAGCATTGAGGATACGTTTGATATAAGTGTGTGGCATGTGGCCCTCCAGCCGCGACATGGTAGCGACTGGGGTGCGACGAATCCACCTTGTTCAGATACACACAGCATGACTACAACGGCGCAATGTCTTCCACATGCAGCGTGAAGTTGCCCGTTTTGCGATCCTCAAAATAGTGGTGCAGGGTGCGCCACATGGTGCGAAACGCCAGCTCGCGCCAGGGAATCTCGTCTTCTGCAAACAGTCGCACTTCCAGTGACTCTTGCGTGCTGGCAGCAAACACAGGCTCGCTCATCTCGGCGCGGTACATCATGTACACCTGCCCGATGTGCGGCAGATTGAACATGCAGTACAGGTCACCCATCGCTACGCTGGCGCCGGCCTCTTCCTCAGTTTCACGCGCCGCTCCGTCACTGACCGTCTCGCCCAGCTCCAGAAAACCGGCAGGCAGTGTCCAGAAACCAAGACGCGGCTCAATGGCACGCCGGCACAGCAACACCTTGTCCTGATAGACCGGCAGGCAGCCCGTGATGATGCGGGGGTTGTGATAGTGGATGGCGTCGCAATCCGGGCACACATGCCGTTCGCGATTGTCGCCTGCAGGAATCAGCAGCTTTACGGCACTGCCGCAGTGGGAACAGAACTTCATTGACGGTCGCCGCCGGCAGGGAATGGGACAAGCATTCTAGCCTGCGCGGACGACAACAGGCAGCAGCTAGCGTGAGCGGAAAGGAATTACCGTGGCTACCTCACGCACCGACACCGACTCCAGCTCAGGCAAGGCTTCCGGATTCTGCGTGAAATCAGCCAAGGCCTCGCGCAGTCGCCCAAAGGACTCATGCATCATGCGCGACATGCGGATACAGCTTCCCATCGGGCTTTTTGAAACTTGGCGTTGGGCATCAATCTGGAACTGCAAACCGCGAAGACGCTGCTGCATGGCGGCAGGCGCGCTATTGATCAATGCCTCGACATGCTGACGGCGCAAGGCTTCGAAGCCCTCCGGATCATCCACGGCCAGGTTTTTCAAGGTATCAAAATCGGGCAACTGCATCGTCAAGGCTCTCGATTATTGGTATGGCCGATCAGGCAATTGCTCAAAAAAACATCATTTGCCAAATCACAAAGCGATGCTACAACTAATAGGTCGTAGTGCGTAAGTAGGAAGATATGCGGAATCGCTATATACACCGGTTTTAATAGCCGATTACATACTGAAAAACCATCTGCTTTTACCAATAAAAACAGACGGTTAAATGCTTTACGCCAGATTCTGTCTAAAATTTAGACAATTTAATTCCTAGGCCCTGCCTTTTTATGAATAATTTTTGCCAGCTCCCCAGGCAGCGCACGGAATTATGCCATGCAACAAAAAACACCCATAACATTCAATAGGTTATTAGAGGAAAAATACCTGCCTCCCGCTTGTCATTCTGCTAAGCTGGCCCCATAAAAGAATCCATATGAAAGCCATGCTTGAGCAACTGCGCACGCGCCTCAACTCTCTCCAGCCCGTAGACCACTGGCAGGCAACCAGCTTCCGCTCGGAAGCCGCTGTGTTGATGGCATTTACGGATGAGCCAGATACCCAGCTGATCCTCACGCGCCGTGCCGATCATCTCAAGAGCCACCGCGGCGAAGTCGCACTGCCTGGCGGCAAGATCGACCCTGAAGATACATCGTTTATCGAGACTGCCCTGCGTGAAAGCCAGGAAGAGATCGGCCTCGACCCCTCGTCTGTAGACGTGCTGGGCAATCTCGATCCGATGGTCACCCGCTTCGGAGTGAAAGTGACGCCTGTCGTCGGTATCGTGCCTGCGAATGTGTCACTGCGCGCCAATCCAGATGAGATCGATAGTATCTTTCGTGTCCCGCTGCGATTTTTCCTGCGCGACGAACGTCTGCGCACTGACCGCGGCAGCGTCAACGGCCACTCGGTTGCAGTGCCATGCTGGGGCTGGCAGGGTTACGAAATCTGGGGAGTGACCGCGATCATTCTGGTCAATTTCATGAATCGCGTGCTGGGCGCACAAATGGACACGGGCATCGAAACGCTGGCACAGAAAACCAACGGACAGATCCTGCCGGCAGATTGGTTGCCGGCGGAATAATATTTAAATAGTGAACGAAGACTTTATGCAAGAACCCCACAAGCAAGAAGCCCTGCTGGCATCACCCTGTATTTCCATTTGCGCGCTTGACGCTGATGATGTCTGTGTCGGCTGCTATCGCAGCGCGCAGGAAATCACGCGCTGGTCCGACGCCGACAACAGCGAGCGCCGGCAAATTCTTGCCAGCGCGGCGACACGCGCCAAAGCTGCCAATCCATTTGCCTGACTGCCCGCAATCCGGAAGTTTTCCGAAGCGTTATTTCTTGAACGGTTTGCCGCCCGGCGGCTTGCCAGATGTGCGCTTGCTGATGATGGGCCTGTCTGTCTGCGGGCGATTGCTGTCGCTAGGGAAACGCACCGGCGGCTGATTTGCGCCAGCAACACGAGGGCGAAAATTTTTCTTCGGCGCCTTGGGCGGCACATAATCAATGCTGTTGCCGTTCACTTCACGACGCGGCGCACCATCAGCAGGCCCGGCATCGCGCTCGCCGCGCGCGAAAAAATCCTTGCTGGCAGCAGGTCTGCTATGCGCAGGCTTTTTGTCAGAAAAGGATTTCCTGTCATTAAACGGCTTCTTGTCTCCGAAAGACTTTTTGTCGCCAAAGGATTTCTTTTCCGGGAAAGGCCTGTCGCCAGAGAATGACTTCTCACCATAGGCGCGCGACTTACCGGCACCACCCTTGTGACCACCACCCTGCCCGCCTTCACCGAGCGGGGCAATATTCATTGGCCTGCCCGCAACACGGACCTTCTTGAGCATTTGCAGCACATCACTGGGCATGCCCTCAGGCAAATCCACCGTACTGTAATCGTCAAAGATCGCAATGTGCCCGATATGTTTGCTATCGATATCGGCTTCGTTGGCAATGGCGCCGACAATATTGCCGGGCTTGACGCTGTTGGCATAGCCGACATCAATACGATAGCGACGCATGCCTTCTTCCAGCTCACGCACAGGTTTTTCCGTACGCGGCCGTTTTTCACGCGGCGCACGCTCATCGCGCTCGCCACGTTCGCGGCGTGGCGGACGGTCATCCGACAACGCAACCGCGCGATGCACTTCCTTCTCGTTAAGCAGCAGATCACTGCCACCCTGGGCAATGGCCGCCAGCGCTGCTGCAATCTGATCCAGCTCCGCACCGCTTTCATGCTGGTACTGCGCGATCAGGTCGCGGTACATGTCGAGACCACCTTTCTCAATCGCCTCGGTGATACTCTGTTTGAATTTGGCAATACGCTTGTCATTGATCAGTTGTGTTGACGGCAACTCCATCAGCTCGATCGGCTGACGCGTTGCTTTTTCGATGGCAAACAACAAACGCTTTTCACGTGGCGCGACGAACAGGATGGCATCGCCCGTGCGACCGGCGCGGCCGGTGCGACCGATGCGATGCACATACGCTTCCGTGTCTGTCGGGATATCGTAATTGATAACGTGGCTGATACGCTCAACATCCAGACCACGTGCGGCGACATCAGTGGCCACGACAATATCAATCGCACCGCTCTTGATTTGTGCAATCGTGTGTTCGCGCTGCGACTGCACAATGTCACCGTTCAACGCTGCCGTGTTGTAACCGCGAGCGCGCAATTTATCCGCGAGTTCAACCGTTGCAGTTTTGGTGCGCACGAAAATGATCATGCCGTCAAACTCTTCCGCTTCCAGCATGCGGGTAAGAGCGTCCAGCTTGTGCATGCCGCTCACCGCCCAATAACGCTGGCGAATGGTGGACGCAGTCGTTGTTTTCAGCGTAATGGTAATTTCAGCCGGATCATTGAGGTGTTGCTGGGCAATACGGCGAATTTCGCGCGGCATCGTCGCCGAGAACAATGCAATCTGGCGATCATCCGGCGTCTGCTCCAACACCCATTCCACATCATCAATAAAGCCCATGCGCAACATTTCATCGGCTTCATCAAGCACGAGGCATTTGAGATTGGAGAGATCCAGCGTGCCGCGACGCATATGATCCATGACACGGCCCGGCGTGCCCACTACCACCTGCGCACCTTGTTTCAATTGCTTCAATTGACCGCGATAATCCGCGCCGCCATAAATCGGCAACACATGAAAATTCTTGATGAATGCCGCGTATGTCTGGAAGGCTTCTGCCACCTGAATGGCGAGTTCGCGCGTCGGCGCCAATACCAGCACTTGTGTATCCGGACTGCTCATATCCAGACGCGCCAGAATCGGCAACGCAAACGCCGCAGTCTTGCCGGTACCGGTCTGTGCCTGCCCGAGTACATCACGCCCTTCCAGCAACAACGGAATGGTTTGCGCCTGAATGGGTGATGGTGTTTCGTAGCCGATATCGCTCAACACGGTGAGCATGGCATCAGGAAGGCCCAGGTCGCTAAATGCGACAGGCAAGGTGTTTTCGGCGGTCATGACAATACCTTAGGAATAAGTGAGGAACCCAATGGGGGCATGTGCAATCCCCCTCAACGCCACTTATTGCAGTCTAGCCATCTCAGACACAGCCGTACTGCGCTCGATAGCGGCGCATATTGTCTAGTGTAGCGCCATGTTGGCCTTGATGCTGCAAAAATTCGATCAAATCTTCCAGGCCCAGTACATGTAACACCGGCACACCGTAGCGCTGACTCACTTCCTGCGAGGCAGATAACTCGCCCTGACCACGCTCCTGACGATCCACACCTATCATCACGGCAGCAGTTTCTGCTTGCGGGTGACCAGCAAACAGCTGCATCACCTCACCAATCGCCGTGCCGGCGGTAATCACGTCATCGACAACAACCACTTTACCCTTGAGCGGTGCACCAACCAGCGTGCCACCTTCGCCGTGATCCTTGGCCTCCTTGCGATTGAAGCACCAAGGGACATCGCGATCAAAATGCTCGGCCAAAGCGATGGCCACACTGCTGACTAGCGGAATACCCTTATACGCCGGCCCGAACAACATATCGAAATCAACACCGGAAGCCACCAAGGCCGCAGCATAACAACAACCCAGTTCCGACAGTGCGCGCCCGGTCTGGAATTGACCGGCATTGAAAAAATAAGGGCTGACACGACCCGACTTGAGCGTGAACTCTCCGAAGCGCAGCGCGTCATAGCGAATCGCCAGATCAATGAATTGCTGCCGATAGTTGTGCATGTGAGATTTCCTAGGTTGTTGTTTCAAAAAAAAGTCACACACTGGCAAGGTGTGCGCAGTCGTGCCTCACAGGGAATGGGCGCGGCACATCATAACAATGGGGCAGGCCCGGAGACAGTATGCGAATTATCAGTTTGAATGTAGATGGTGTAGTACAGGCAGCGCAACGCGGCCTGTTTGACTGGCTTGAGCAGCAAGCCGCTGATGTCATCTGCCTGCAGGATTTGCGCGCCCGTGAAGACCAGCTGGACTCTCCCGTTTATTTTCCCGATGGCTATTACGCCTATTTCTGTGACACTGTCGATGGCGACAAGGGCGTGGCAATCTACACCCGCCAACTGCCGCGCGCCGTGATGATGGGCTTCGGCTACAGCCCGGATGTCAATCTTGAAGGCGCCTACATACGTGCCGACTTCGAGCAAATGAGCATTGTCTCGTTGCTGACACCACAGGCAGATGTCGAACCGCAATCACTTGAAAACAAGATGCGTTTTTTTGATCACCTGAAAGAACACTTTCACAAGATCAGCAACAAACGTCGCAAATATATCTTCTGCAGCAACTGGAACATCGCTCACCAGAAAGCCGATGTACAGAACTGGGAAGCGCATCAGGCGACACCCGGCTTCCTGCCCTTCGAGCGCCAGTGGCTTAACGAACTCTATAACGAAATGGGCTATGTCGACGTGCTGCGCGCATTGAATAGCGAGCGCGACCTGTACAGTTGGTGGCCGAGCGGCACCGTGGGCAAAGGCGATGGCTGGCGCGTCGATGCACAAATCGTATCACCGGAATTTGCAGCCTGCCTGGATGGCGCGCAGTTGTGCGCCAACCAGGTTTTCTCAAGCCACGTACCGATGATCGCCGATTACGACATGGATCTGTACTGAGCCATCAATTCGCCAGTGCAAATTTCTGCACGCGCACCAGATCGGCAATACCTTTTTTAGCCAGCGACAACATGGCATTGAACTGGTCTTCCGTGAACGGGGCGCCCTCCGCCGTGCCCTGTATCTCGATAAAACCGCCATCTTCCCCCATCACGACATTCATGTCTGTCTCGGCAGTGGAATCTTCCGGATAGTCGAGATCCAGTACCGGCATGCCGTCATAAATACCCACTGAAACCGATGCCACCATACGCGTCAACGGATTGTCGGCGCACATTTTTTTCTGCTGCATGTAACTGATGGCATCAGCCAGGGCCACGCAGGCACCGGTGATCGATGCCGTGCGCGTACCGCCATCCGCCTGGATCACATCGCAATCAATCGTGATGGTATTCTCGCCCATTTTTTTCAGATCAACTGCCGCGCGCAAGGATCGCCCGATCAGGCGCTGGATCTCCACCGTGCGTCCCACCTGTTTGCCGCGTGCAGACTCACGGTCCATCCGCGTCCCGGTAGAGCGTGGCAACATGCCATATTCGGCCGTGATCCAGCCACGCCCCTCACCTTTCATGAAACGAGGCACGCCGGAAGTGACACTGGCTGTGCAGATAACTTTGGTATCTCCGAACTCAACCAGCACGGCGCCCTCGGCATGGCGGGTATAACGGCGTGTGATTTTTACCGGGCGCAGCTGATCCGCGCGACGACCACTGGGACGATTCATGCAACATACCTCTGAGAGACTGGCGCGCATTATAGCTGCTGTGATGGTCTAAGATGGCGCCCTGTATTTTCAAGAGGAAATCGTGCGTGCACAGCCTGTGGAATGATGATGAAGCCCTGCAATATGGCACCGACTTGCTGGCGCAGCGAGTCTACACCTCGCAACTGCTTGGCCGCGACTCGACACTGGTACTGCACGGTGGCGGCAATACATCGCTCAAAGCCACTGTCCGCAATATTTTTGATGATCCTGAACAAATTCTTTACATCAAGGGTTCCGGCTGGGATCTCGCCACCATAGGGCGTGGCGGCTTCGCACCCGCTCGCCTTCAGGTTCTACAGCGCCTGGCTACCCTGACAACATTGTCTGACACCGACATGATGCGCGAACTGAAAGCGGCCTGCACTGACCCCGCAGCGCCCACGCCATCGGTTGAGGCGATACTCCACGCCATCATGCCCGCACGTTTTGTCGACCACACACATGCCGATGCCGTGGTCGCCATCAGCAACACAGCGAACGGTGAACATTTGCTGCGCGAAATCTATGGCGAGGAGGTACTGATACTTCCCTACGTCATGCCGGGATTCATACTCGCACAACAGGTGTATCGCGCCACACGCAGTGTCGATTGGCAAAAGCTCAAGGGCATCATCCTGCTGCATCACGGCATTTTTACTTTCCATGAAGATGCACGACAAAGCTATGAAAACATGATCGAGCTGGTCAGCCGCGCAGAAAGATTTCTGCAAGAACGCAACATCATTACCGCTCTGAAGACTGCTGACCACCATGCACAGCCAGAAGAACTGACAGCAGTGTCTGCCATGCGCAAACAAGCATCGAACCTGTATGGGAAACCAATGCTGGCACGCTGGGATTTGTCGCCAGCAGCCATTGGCTACAGCAGCATACCCGGCATTGAAAACATTGCCACACGCGGCCCCCTGACGCCAGATCACACCTTGCACACCAAGCGCACAGCAATGATTGTTGATCCTGACACGACCGCATCTGTCGTGGATTTTTCACGGGACTACTGTGCTTACTTTGCTCGCCATAACAACGGCAATCTGACATGTCTTGATAGTGCACCACGCGTAGGCGTCTGGAAAAATCGTGGCATGCTGTATTTTGCACCCAACGCCAAACGCCTGCAGGTTGTGCAGGACATTGCCACACATACGCAGCAAGCCATCCAGTGGGCGGAGCAACTGGGTGGCTGGCAGGCACTGCCGGAAAATGACATTTTCGAGCTCGAATATTGGGAGCTTGAGCAGGCAAAACTGAAATCATCATCCACATCACCGATGTTTGAAGGCAAGATCGCCGTTGTCACAGGAGCCGCCTCCGGCATTGGTCGCGCATGCGTCGATGCCTTGGTCAAACAGGGCGCATGCGTTGCTGCGCTGGATATCAACGCCGACATTTCATCCATCTTCAAATCATTACAGGTGTCAGGCATCCGCTGTGATGTAACCAGCACCGAACAACTGCGTGCAGCGATACAAACTGCCATACAGCAGTTCGGCGGCATTGATGTGCTGATCAGTAACGCCGGGCTATTTCCCCCGTCCTGTGAAATTGAAATGCTGGATGATGCTACGCTACTGAAATCCACGCAGCTGAACTATCTTTCACACGCACAACTGCTTCGCGAATGCATTCCATTTTTAAAACTTGGTGCGGATCCCGCTGTAGTGATGGTTGCATCAAAGAATGTACCTGCCCCTGGCCCCGGAGCATTAGCCTACTCGGGCGCGAAGGCAGCACTCACACAAATGGCGAGAGTCGCGGCACTTGAACTTGGCCCGCATGGTATACGCGTCAATAGCGTGCACCCCAATGCCGTCTTCGATACCGGCATATGGGATGAAACAACCCTGCAGGCACGTGCAACGGCCTATGGCCTCACTGTCTCGCAATACAAAACCAACAACGTGCTGCGCTGCGAAGTCAACTCAGCAAAAGTGGCGGATGCAATTCTTGCGCTGTGCAGTCCACAATTTTCCTGCACTACAGGCGCACAACTGCCTGTTGACGGCGGCAATGAACGGGTTATCTGACTTGTTTAGAGCACGCCCAATATGTGCAGCAAGCACAACAACATGAAGAAAACCGTTGGCCCCAGCGTGGCGCTGGCACCAAAAATTCGGTGCGGGGGATTAATAAGGTAAGCCCCCCAGTAAAAAATGCGTGCAAGAATGAACCAGCTTGTAAGCACCGGCAGCAACCTCAAAGGTCCGCCGTCAAGAAATAGCGCCAGATTGAACAGGACAATCCCAAACAGCAACAGCTGATAAGCAGTATCGCGAACAAAACGGATATGAATGTCGAGTCTCGAGCCATCCAGAACTGGCTCACCGTCAAGCGTAGTCGGGCGCAATAATTTTCGCACCATCATCGCTATCAACCCTCCAGACAAGGGAAGGGCAGCAAAAAGCATACACTGCCAAGCAAAAACCAGCTTATCCAGAGCCCCCTGTATTTCTGGCATACGAAAAGGAAAATACAGCGTTGCGATCAAGATGTAGCTGAAAGAAAAAAAAAGGGAGGCAATCACGCCTGACAGCGCAATTTTCTGGCGTGGATCAATGACAATCACCGCTTACCTCCATGGCAAAACAACCATTTGTTGCACTTTGGCACGCAAGACAGCAATGGTCAATGACCCAAGAAGAAGATTGAACTCTCGGCGGACTATACGCGCGGGAAGCGACAGGTAAAAGCACTCCCCTTTCCAATAGTTGATTCTATTTCCAGTACTGCATCATGTCTGGCAAGCGCATGCTTGACTATTGCCAAACCCAACCCTGTACCACCATCGTTGCGCCCACGCCCGGTATCTGCACGATAAAATCGCTCCGTCAAACGGGGTAAATGTATTGCCGCAATACCAGGCCCATTGTCAGTCACTTTCCAGAAAAGACTGCGCTCGTCCTGTCCCCATTCAATGCCAACTGTCGCTCCGGCAGGCGAATAACGTAACGCATTGGTTACCAGATTACTGAACGCACTGTAAAGCTCATTCTCATTGCCATAAACATATAATTCATCCGAACCCTTCAGCGTAATGACATGATCGGAAGAAAGGCGCTCCGAGTCCTGACGAATGCGCTGCGCCAACGAATAAAAATACACTTTATCCTTTGGCAAATCCTTGCTGAGGGTTTCCAGCTTCGACAACAAGGTGAGATCATCTACCAAGTGCTGCATTCTCGAAGTTTGCTGCTGCATGTGACTGATCGCTTTATGCCAACTGGATGGCACCTCCTCCTGCTGATCAGCCAAGGTCTCCAGATAACCACACAAAACTGTGAGTGGCGTGCGAAATTCATGCGAAACATTGGCGACGAAATCACTACGAACCTTCTCCAGTTTCTGCAAGCGAGTGATATCACGAACCACCATCAATTTTTCATTGTCACCGAAAACATTGAGTTGAAGTTCGATAAATCCACCATCACCAATTGGCGCCGCCAAGGCAAGAGGATCTGCATAAACGCCCGCATGAAAATAGGCAGCAAAAGATGGATCCCGCAACAGGTTTGTCAATACCTGATGCTCATCTGCATTGCGACGCAAGCCCAGAAGACGTCCAGCTGCATCATTCCAAAACTCGATCTGCCCGCGGCTGTCGAGCAATACCACGCCATCTCGCAGTGCCGCGGTAGAATCCTGCATCCGCGTTAACTGCTTCACCAAATCCTGGCGCTGTATATCCTGCGCTTTACGCATACGGTAGATGGCATCAAAAATATCTCCCCACACTCCACTGCTTGAAGGCAACGGCTGTTCATCATGCTGCGATAACCAGACATAAAAACGTCGCATCTGCTCCAGCAGAAACAAACCGTATAAAACGCCACACAACAGCAAGCAAGCCGTCAAATATCCAGACAACCAGCCAATTAGCGCAAAAAAAAGTGCCGTCAGTATGAACCGCTGTAATTCAGCGCGTAAACCACGAAACAAGGGAATGAGCTCTTTGAAAAAAGGTCATCAATCGCGGGTAGAAAAGCGGTACCCCGTGCCACGCACAGTCTGGATAAGATGGTCGTGACCACCAGGCTCCAATGCCTTGCGCAAGCGCCGGATGTGTACGTCTACCGTGCGTTCGTCAATGTACACGTTACCACCCCACACATGATCCAGCAATTGCGCACGTGTGTATGCACGCTCCTGATGCGACATGAAAAATTCAAGCAACCGGTATTCGGTCGGACCTATATCAATAACGTTGTCATCCGACAGCACTCGCTTGCTGATCCGATCCATCAGCAGCCCAGGCACCGTTAGAGGCCCATCATTGGGCGCATCAACGGCGCGACGCAATATGGCCTTTACTCTCGCAATCAGTTCCCTGGGCGAAAATGGCTTGGTGATATAGTCATCCGCACCAGCCTCTAGTCCCTGTATCTTGTTGTCTTCATCAGTTTTTGCCGTCAACAATATCAACGGGATCTGGGCTGTTAGCTCGTCACGTCGCAATCGCCTGGCCAATTCCAAGCCACTGGTTCCGGGCATCATCCAGTCCAGCAGAACAACATCGGGCCTGGAATCAACAATCATTGCGTGTGCCTGCTGAGCGCTTTCTGCCCGCAGGCAATGGAATCCCGCGAGATCCAGAGCATTGCAAACCATATCACGGATGGCAAGCTCGTCATCAACAACAAGAACGGTAGCCGCAGTCATGGCCGCACCTCCAAAAAATCAGAGTCCATTACGCTACAAATTCATGACAAAACCATGACAGCCGGCATCTAATCAGTAATTCTTGAAAGATATGGAAATCTGGAGAAAAAGGTCAACTTCACCAAAACAGGAATAAATATACCTGCTAGCAGTAAAATCGGGCATATATAGAAGAAGGCATCACCATCCCAAGAGTGAAACTTTAGAATAACTGCCTTCACCAAGCCAATCGCCAGCGTATTAAGCAAGTATATTACAAACGTATACTTCGCAAGAAAATCCAGGCCGAGACCAATACGCCCCTCCCCCCCAAACCTTCTCACACAATAATTAAGTGCAGGAACAGACAAAAATCCCGCAACCAACTTCGGACAGTCATAATAAAAAATCGCCGCCGCCAAGGCCAATAAAAATACAAAGCCAATCCTATCAACAAGGATGGAAAAAAAATCATACTTGGAGTGATAATAAAGACCGAAAGAAAAGAAAACAAAATATTGCGCAAAAAGATCCACCCCCAAAAACTCAGTGGCTGGAACGAAATAGACAGCCAATGCAATAATTATCATGAATTGAGAATTAATTCCCAACATAAAAAACAAAGGAAAAACACAGTACATCAGGAAAAGAACCCAGATGAACCACAAAAACCCGACACTCCCTCTAAGAGGATAGAACAAAGTATGAAAAAAATCGCCGAGACCACTAATCGGGTTGTCGACATGAAAAAAACCCTGCGCCAATAACTTGCACGAAAAAACAAAGATCAAGAAAATAAAATACGCTGGCAGAAGCCGTTCGGCCTTCTTGCAGACATGCCTAAAATATTCAGATAACCCACTGATTGCCCTGAAACTACACGCAGCCACAACACCAGAAAGAAACATAAAATACGGCATATGAAATTTATAGATTGCCGTCTTTAAAATCTCAAACCAATGGTTTCCAAGCGGGAAGTCTCTAGCTACTATATGGCCAACAACCACAAGAAATATCGCCAACCCCTTAGCCCTATCAATATCCCGTAAGCGCCCGTTACCCATCCACCCCCCAGAAAACCATTTAAGACACAACCAAGGCACAATTACTCAATTGAAATATTTCCAAAAATTCGTATTACTCTCTGGAAACAGGAACATCGAAACCACTTTCACGCAGCAACGCATGTCGTTTAGCCTGATCTATATCATATGACATCATTTCTGAAATCATATCGTCAATAGTTATGCGAGGAATCCAGCCGAGTCGCTCACGAGCAAAAGATGGATCACCTAGCAACGTCTCAACTTCTGCCGGCCTGAAATATCTTGGATCAATTCGCACAATCACATCACCGACATGTAGCGCCGGCGCATCTGACCCTTGAATGGCAGCGACAACACCAATCTCTTCAACACCCCCCCCCCTCCATTCAATTGTGACGCCAACTTTATCTGCGGCCATCTCGATAAATTTCCTAACAGAGTATTGCACGCCAGTGGCAATTACAAAATCCACTGGAGACTCTTGCTGTAACATGAGCCATTGCATTTCAACATAATCTCTCGCATGACCCCAATCCCGCAATGCGTCAATATTGCCCATATAAATACAGGACTCCAGCCCATGCACAACATTCGACAAACCACGAGTTATCTTTCTGGTAACAAACGTCTCACCACGACGAGAAGACTCATGATTAAAAAGAATTCCGTTACACGCATATAATCCATATGACTCGCGATAATTCACAACTATCCAATATGCATATAATTTCGCCACCGCATAAGGTGAACGCGGATAAAAAGGCGTCGTTTCTCGCTGAGGTACTTCCTGTACTAGCCCATAAAGCTCCGAAGTTGATGCTTGATAAAATCTGGTTTTCTTCTCAAGTCCCAGAAAGCGAATCCCCTCAAGCAATCGCAAAACACCGAGTGCATCCACATCCGCAGTGTACTCCGGAGACTCAAATGACACAGCAACATGGCTCTGCGCGCCCAAATTATAAACTTCGTCCGGCTGCACTTGACTCAATATCCTTACCAAGTTGGAAGTATCCGATAGATCTCCATAGTGCAGAGTAAGCGAAGGATTACTTACATGAGGATCTTGGTATATATGATCAATCCGCCCCGTATTAAGAGATGAAGATCGGCGCTTAATACCATGAACCTCATATCCTTTCTCCAGCAAGAGCTCAGCCAGATATGACCCGTCCTGCCCAGTAATTCCCGTAATTAGTGCAACCTTTTTCATGGCATTAACTCACGCAAGTGTTTTTTAAAATAAAAAGCCAAAACCAATAACATAAACTTTGTATTAGAATAAAAATATCTCTTCCAAAGCCTCTTCGGCTCTTTGAGCAACCTATATAACCATTCGAGGCCATTTCTCTGCATCCACAAAGGAGCCCGCTCAAGAGTGCCTGCATGATAATCAAAGGCAGCCCCCACCCCAACCATGACAGCATTAATTTGAGATCGATGGGCACTCATCCAGAACTCTTGCTTCGGGCAACCCAGACCGACCCAAACGATACCCGCACCAGAGTTATTGATCATTGAAACTACCTGAGCATCTTCCTCGGCGCTCATGGGCCGGAAGGGAGGCGAATAATAGCCACACAGTTTCACATTTCCATGTTGAGTATTGATTTTTTCCACCAGTATTTCTAGCGTTTTTTCATCACCTCCATATAGAAATATACCCGGACTCTCACTATTGGCCGAAGCAAGATAACGCTCCATCAAGTCGGGGCCATTGATCCTGTCCTGTGGATAACCAAGACGCCTCATCATCCAAGCTATCGGTGCACCGTCTGGTGTAACAAGGTCTGCCCGCTCAATAACAGCCCGGTAATCACAGTCATCAATTGCTGCAACCAAAGAATGAACATTGCAAATACAAACGTATGCCCCCGTTCTATTTTTAGCGAGGCGCAGCAGCTCACTTTGTGCATAATCCCAACTCATCGCATGAATAGGAACAGAAAATAATTCCACCGAAACCTTTGAATTACTTACAGCTGCTTGCTGCACTTTTATAAATCTCCAGAAGCGAGTTCAAATTTACACTTTCAGAATAATGCCGAAGATATTTTTCACGGCATTTAATTCCCATGACCTTCATCTCATCAGGATGGCTTAAAGCCCATTTTAACTTTTCTGCCAGATCATCCGCATCTCCAGCAGAAAACAATAAACCAGTTTCACCATCTTCAACTATTTCAACGAGAGCACCAATTCTGCTCGCAATCACAGGGAGACCACACGCGTACGCTTCAACAATTACCCTGGGAAAGTTTTCATACCAAATACTAGGGACAACAAGCGCTACCGAAGAGTGCATCATACGTTCAACACCACTTTTGTCGAGCCTCCCCAGTAAGTTGACACCAAGACTGCTAGAAAAATGGCACGCATCCTCTCCCTGACCAACAACACTCAGCCCTCCATCCGCAACCATCTTCCATGCATCAGCCAAGATTGAAATACCTTTCTCATGTGACAATCTTCCAACGAAGAGCACCCCGCTTCTTCCTACATTCGCGAGACCCGGATCATCAACAAAGTTAGGCTTAATGGAAATCTTTTCGGCAGGAATGCCACCCTGAATAAATTTATCTCTGCAAAAATTATTTAAAGCGATGTAGCGAGATATTTTTTTTTCGTATGTACCAATTAATCGATGAACAAGATTTATAAAATAAGAGTAGGCAGAATAAATTCTCGACGATCTGTAACACCCCCAGAGCACACCTCTCCACATAGAATGACCAAGACATCTTTCACAGACCTTTCCATCCCTTAAAAACATCGCCTGGAGACAAAACAATCTAAAATTGTGTAGAGTTTGCACAACAGGCACAGAAGACCTGACTGCAGCCCAGTAAACCGCTGGGGACATTGCCGGAAACGTATTGTGTACATGCACCACATCCGGCCGAGTCATCGCTATCAACTGCCTCATATCTCGATAAACAGGCCATGACCAGACAGACTTGATTGCCGAAAATACGATAAATCCAGATTCAAGTTTTTTGTTATCGCAGAAAAACTCAAAAACCTCATGCCCATGACGCCTCAAGAGATCAATTTCCGAAGCAACAACAGAGTCCTCTCCGCCCGCCTCCCTATAAAATGAATGCGCCACTATAATCTTCATATTATTTAACAGCTTCGATATAGAGAGACCCCGGCTTGTATTCGCCTCCATTTTCTGAATCAAGCGCAATATCTTGCCACCCCGAAATCAAGCTATCGTTGTATTTTTTTCTTTTTGCATCAGAAAAACCACATGAAGTTACTAAAGCAGTCAATGCTGCCTCATCATACATCCACTGATGCGTTTCACCTCTTGCTCTAGCATCGCCCAGTAAAATATTTTCAATTTTTCGTCTAATTCCGCTTTTTCTTGAAGTACCATATGACTCTCTCCGGACGCACTGTTCTATCATCTCACCAATGAAGAAATCATCGTATGGGACATTGCCATCCCGAACTTCTTTTAAATGCAGAAGATAGTTTACTGCCAAATACTCCATATCAGGGACAGCCACCCGTAGCACTCCACCTCTCTTTAGTACCCTATAATTTTCCTTAATGAAGGTGACGGCAAAATCTCTATCCATATGCTCAAGCACATGTGAATGGTACACCGCATCGACTGAATTATCCTCATAAGGAAGCGCTTCCATTAGATTGCACGGCCTTAAATTTGCGGGCAAGCTATCCAGACGACGCCTACGCTCTTTGTCCAGCAAGATTCTGACCAGGCCACCGAAACCCGAATTTTTTATTTTTAGATACCACGACCAGTCAAGATTTTCCACGCCGGAATTGGCAGAAACTTTCGTCCCGCATCCCAAATTAAGAATTTTTATTTCGCTCATAAATAATACCCATTACATTAAATATTAGAAATCATTCTCCCTTACGGAAAAACATTCCAAAATTCCAAAAGCCTATAATAAAAAGCAACGAATCACCTTAATGGCCCGCACTCGCATATAAAACCTTAAGAGCCCTTCCTATAAATAGGCCAACAGGAACCGCTATAAAGGCGAATACCATAGGATTTAAAACAACACCAGCTGCCATATAGACAACAGCAACAAGCCTTGCAGTAGTAATGACTTCCATTTCATCGAGAAGAAAATCACCTATTTTTCTTTCCCATAACAAATAAACAAGTCTTGCGTGCACAAAGAACCAAAAGAAAAAACCAAAAAGACCATAGTCAGCTGCAACACGCAAATATTCATTGTGTGGCGTATTTAATTGGTAATAGCTAGAAAGATAGTATCCACCTGCACCAGGCCCCATCCCCCACAACACGCTTTTTGATCCACCACCAATCCATTCTTCATAAAGTGCAATCCAAATTTCAGAACGCCCAGTTGCATTAATCTGCACGTCTCCATAACCAACCATTTCTCCTTTAAAAAATCTTTCCGTATATGCTTTCCCTATATCAGTACTCATAAGAGCGTCAAGATTAAAATAAATTAATAATAAAATTACCAAGCCGGCTACCACAAACCGCATACGTAGCACGGTTAACGAAGCGATCATAACCGAAAATAGAAATAAAAATGCAGATGTACGTGACAGCGTCATAAATATCGCCAAACCAAGGAGCCCAGTAATAAATAGGTATTTAATATCTCGACGAACTATGAATACAGAGGCAGACCAACAGCTCAATATAACTGAGAATAATGCCATGGGCCTTTCCCCAAATATTACTCCGGAGTTAAACCCAAATTTAATCTCGGAGTAACACACAATACCAATCGTAACAACCGAAATTAAAATCATGACTCGCGCCAATCCCGCTTTACTTAAATCAACAACATGCCCAACACCAAGCCCCAGCAGAAACGCGGAAAAAATCATTATGTTCTGAATTCCGTATTCTTTTTCTTCTAATGAAATCAGTCCAATTACACTATACAAGACAAAAAACCAACCGAACGCAATAGTGCGCCACCATCTTTTCATAGCAAACTGCCCGCGCCAATATACGAGAAGTTGCAAAATCGAAATTACTGTAACAAGCGGGCTCAAGCCACCTCTTATGAACTGCATTGGCATCAACAGACAGATGACAAACAAACCCAAAAGGTTGGCGAAATGCAAGTAAGACGGCCTGATTACAAAAGCCATGGCAGCTTTCTCCCCAGACACTCTTCAACGGCCTTTACATCTTCCATGTAGAAATTTCTAAGGAAATCATAGTCGATACTACTCATTTCCGGCTTTTCCGACTTCACGAAAGCCATTTTTTTTAATGCCTTTTTCAGCGAATCTGGCAGCAGTGCCTTTAATAAGGAATACAAATACACATTAGATATCAAATATCTAAAAATCCCTCTTTGTTTTTTGTACGAATTAGAAACCGGCAGACAATCGTCCAACTCCAACTCAAGAAAGTCAGATAACGCAGAAACAACAGCACGCCTGTCGATTAGCAGGTCGTCGTACAGTAGCAGCAAAAACCTATCTTTAAATATCTCACGGCACCACTCGATTCTTTTAGCATATAGGCCGAGCTCTAGATATATTGGGCCTCTCGACCATTCAGGGGACGCCTCCTTAAGCTCTTGCTCAATTAACGCTTTAAATGTGCCAGATCTATACCCTTCCGATATGTCATTTAAGTAATGCGAATACGCCCTGTCAATGGGATTCCTGATTATCATGATTACTTTTGATGATGCGTTATATTTTAAAACTTTCTCAAGTGTGCTTCTTTTCAAGCAGTATGATGTACTTGCATCCAGCTTATATTTATAGCGAGAGTCCGCCTTAAAGCATTTTTCATATGAAGCCAAATCTGTAATATTTTGAATGTATACCCCCCCCCTTTTGTCAGGAACAATATCTGAAAAAAAGTGCGGCTCTTTTATTTTCGAACACAGAACAGATTCATTTTTCTCAAGAAAATCCCATATTGCAGTCGTCCCACTCTTTGCACAGCCGACCACAAATAGATTTACCTTTTCTGTTGTAGCATCATCAGCCATTTACAATGGCCTCATATATTTTCTTTGCTCGATTTAATTTTTCTTTTTGTCTTTGGATGTCGGAAAATAGTGCCTCTCGTGCTGAAGCACGCTTATCTGAAGGCCTGGCAATTTTTGACTCGTCAATCACCCCTCTGTTTACTCTCGCATTATTTTTCTCAATTAGCTCAATGCATCGCTCAGAAAACTCTTTATCAAAAACCGGAACATCAAAAGCACAGCCAAATCGCTCATTTACCTCCAGTATTATCGAATCAAATGATGACGTCACTCTATCAAACTCGGCGATAACGCACCGCCTCGATAATTGAATTATCGGAGAATACAAACCACAGTATTCCTCAAGTGCTTCAGACGCACACTTTCTCTCTCTAATACAGTATGATGCAACAGCATCTACCGGGTTTCTAATAAGCAACACAACAGGCTTTCCCAGATTAATCCCGCGAGTAATTTGCCCATTTGTATGGTAATGATGCGCTATTTTTATCTCGCTTTTTTGAGATAGCTGCATTGCCACAGCGGCAAACGTATTTCCACTCCTCGGATAACCATCAATTACAATATCGACATTTTCTGTGGCGATTTTTTTACCAAAATATCCGTCCATCTTTTCAAATTTAGAATTTTTTATCATCATTGCCCTAGAGTAGATACTAGGGAATAGGTATGACTTTGTTTTTAAAAACGCTTTTAATCTCATAATTTCATCCAAGGAACAATTACTACTTTCTTGAAATTGTAAAGGTACAATGTCGGCAATGCATGCTGCAAGCTCAGTGCCAGCGCTACTGCGATTGCCACACCTGTTGATCCATATAAGCCACCCAACACCATAGACAGAATAATTGAGATCAGCATATTTAACATAGTTATGAATCTTATTACTTTGTCTTTACCGATCGCCATCAGCAGAATCGTTACTGGCCCTGTTATTAAATTAATAACCTGACTGACTGCAATTATTGATAAAAGGCTCCCTCCTTTCGAATACTGACCGCCATACATACTCATTATCTCACTCGGAAACAGGAATAATATTGCTGCAAATGGACCAACAAGACTAATTAAATTTTTCCCGGCTTGCCTACAAACAACCAAAATATTCGCCCAATCATCCATGGCGACCGCACGTACTATTTTCGGCATTATCACGGCATTACATGCCGTGATAGCAAAACTTATAAGCATTGATGTTCTAAATGCCGCACTATAAACCGCAATCTCTTCTTCTGTGCAGTACAATGTCAGCGAGCCCAACACCCCCCACTGCATGACTAGCTGCGCAACAGTTGTTGTGAATATTGGCATAATTTCTTCTTTGTTTTTCCTGGACATCCGCAGCTCAATTTTTATTTTATTAAATCCACACCGACTCAATGACCCCACCATCAATGCTGCAGCCAACATTGACCCTGAAAAGTACGCACGCCCTACATCTACCGCACTCACAGCCCCCCCCGCACCTGCGATAATTCCCGCTCCTAGTACCGCCAGAAACAATAATGAAACACCACCAACCTCCATAAAATTCGCAACCAGTGAGCGCCCAAGTCCCTTATGGACTCCGCACAACACCAGTACAAGTGATTGAAATAATGCTGCCATCAAGACCAGCACCACTTCAGTTGATTCAATTTTTTCCAGCCCAGCTAGCAGACTTAAACACAAACAGAGATATACCAAACTTGATGCTTTAAGTACCTGCCCTACTCCTTCCCCTATACTCTGCCTGATATCGCCCCTCTCTCCAACCGCGACGCACTTACTTACTTTTCTCACCATCCATACATCAAGTCCGTACTTTGAAATGCCTACCGCTATCTGTAATGCTGATATAGCCCAAAATATTCTTCCTGCCTCTTGTAAGCCCAAGAGCCTGGCAATAGCAATATTTCCAGCCAAAGCTAGCAGCGCACCCGCACCTCGAGTCGCAATGTTTACGGCCAATGTTGTATTCACTTTTATCCTGCTTTCGCAAAAAAAAAGCGGCACGATAAATCGTGCCGCTTTTCCTTACACTACATTTTTAAAGCATATTATTTTTGGAAATATGCTGTAAATGCCGTGTTGTTAGCACCCAAAACGCTAGTGCTTTGTTTGGCTGCACCCTGCATTACCCAAACAATGTTTTCACCTGTGGTCGATCTTCTCATGAACACGTCTGCGTCTGCATCACCATCGAAGTCAGCCGATGCTACAACAGCGTACTCAGATGAGTTTGTTCCAAGATAGGAACTTCCAGATTTGGCGCCGCCAGAAATTGTCCAAATGGTTTGCTCACCGAGAGTGTTATCGCGGAAGTAAATGTCATTCGCACCATCACCGTTATAGTCGCCAACCGATGCCACAACGAATCTTGTTGCATTTGTTCCGAGATTCTGGCTTGACTGCTTAGCAAGAGCTTGCAGTGTCCAGATAACAGACTGACCCGTGCTGTTGTTTCTGAACAAAATATCTGCATCGCCATCGCTATCGAAGTCAGTAGTAGCTATAACACTGAAACCAGCACTGTTCGTACCCAAAGATGCAGTACCTGATTTCGTGCCACCTGAGATAGCCCACAATACGTTTTCACCGATCGCGTTATCTCTGAAATAGATATCGCTCACGCTGTCACCGTTGTAGTCGCCAATACCTGCCACGCTGAAACGCGTTGCGTTATTGCCCATATTTTGACCAGAAACTTTAGCCCCTCCCTGAATGGTCCAAATCACGTTTTGGCCTGTTGCGTTGTCGCGGAAAAAGATATCAGCATCTTTATCACCATCGAAGTCAGCAACACCCTCAACGCTAAACGCGGCTGAGTTCGTGCCTACCACAACAGTAGATTGCTTGGCTCCATTTTCCATGATGAAGATAATGCTCTGTCCAGTTGTATCATCTCTCATCAGAACATCGCTATCACCATCAGCATCAAAGTCAGCAATACCCTTAATCGCAAAGCCAACACCATTGTAACCAAGGTTGATTGAACCCAGCTTGGCTGCATTGCTCATTGTCCAGACTACATTCTGACCATCCGACTTTCTCCAGAAAATATCAGAAACGTTGTCTTTGTTGTAATCGCTCTTAGCTGAAGCTGCAGGCGTTACATTGTTAGCCCACAAGAACTCATCAAGGTTATTTGCGCTATCAGCATCAGCATCAGCGTTCAGATCACCAGTGTACTGCTGGCCAATCATGTACGATGAAACGTTAAACTGCTGGGTTGGCAACATTGAAGGATTCTCTTCGTCCGCAGCTGGCGCAGTGTTGGTGTAAGTACCATCAAGCACCAAAGCCTCGCCATTGTCCGACGCAGAACCGATGTAATGCAGATTGATGGTTGCACCATCCATGCGCTGCACGCCAAGATCAACGGTCAGATCAGCAGCAGTACCACTCCAAGAACAGGTAGGAGCTGTCAACGGAGCACCATCAAACGCCGCAAGAGAGTCGGTGATGGTACCATCACCTGCACCGGCGGATGTTTCTTCCAAACCTGACTTTTTGCGGCCAGAGCAGGTGCTGCGTGACTCATATGAACACGTACCGCCTGCATTCAGGGTCAAAGCACCACGAGAGGCACACTCTTCTTCCTGATACAAAGGATCTTGCGGATTTTCATAACCAGGATTGCTGGTTGTGCTCATTGCATAAGTGCTATTCAGCTCGTTAACCAGATAGGTTTTACCCTCAACCGAGCCTGCACCAACGCGCACACCAACTGCCAAGCCACCGTTACGATAAGCCGGCTCATCCATGCCATCCGAGTAATCAACTGATGCGCCGGTAGACACCAGATAGCGCAGATCTGCAGACACTTCGAAAGTTTCATCCCAGTTCAATGCGGCATCTGGAGTATCCAGGTTGCCCGCATCCATTCCATAGCTGACAGTCACCTGGCTGCCATTTACAGCATAGGAACAGCTTACCGGCTGAAGACCCATGCCATCACCAGGTCCATACATATCCATCCAGTCGGATGAGTCATGGATAGTTGCGGAATCAACACCCATGTTGACAACACCCAGCAGACCATAATCATCAAAGTCAAGCTGCGCACAATTGCTCGGGCCATTCACACAACCAGAGATGTCCGCTTCAGGATAACCCAGCGCATCCAAAGGATCCTTGGTGAGCATGAAGCTGTAGTGGGTAGCATAATCCTGAACGGTACAGGTATTGTCACCATTGAACTGCACGGTCAAATGCTTGCTGTAAGCCAGCTCCGCCAACGCAGTGTTCGGAGATGCATAGACAGAATGCTCCAGACCTGAGGCAACCTGACCAAAATCGTGTACGCGAGCCTGAATGCGGTAAGTGCCGGTCAACCAGCTGGCTTGCAAGCCAGTGGATGGCTGAACAGTCGCCGCCAGATCAACCGTCACTTCACCAGCAGAGGCGCTTTCCTTGTAGGTGATATAACGCGAAGTTGCCAATGCACGGTTTGGCGTCAACAGCACTGCCGCTTCACGATTGCCACCAACATACGCTTCGTACAATTCGCCGCCAGCGCTAACCATCGCGCTGCTATCGGCCACTGTAGCGCCTGCCGGATTGCTGCCTGTCAACACCAGACCCTTGGTGGGCGGAAGTGAGCGCAATTGGCAGATACCGGTGCCAGTAGTAACGGAACGCTGACCGCTGGCAATGGTCATGTCTACGCTTTGCTGGCAAACAGATTCGTTCACAACAGCAGCCGCGCCCAGTGTATCGCCGCCACCCGGAAGGGCCACAGCAATCATGCTTGCAGTAGTGCCAGCCGCGAAAGCCGTAGCCATCGCAAGAGGCTTGACACCCATCTTGATTACTTTTTTCATCCTCGGATTCCCCTAAGATATAACTTATTGTTTTATAAGGACTTCGTGATAATCACGTCCGCCTCACCAGTCGTCTTCCCGGCTTGCCGGGCGAAAAGGATGACTCCCAATCACACACAAAGGCAAACTTTCAGACAATTGCGTTTCGACGATAACATGAAGCTGACTTGCAGACAAGAGGATATGTGCAGATCATTTTCTCTACCCTGATGACCGACTGCCTGACAGTTCGGCCGACCGCCCCCCTATTGCTGCCACCATAAAAAAAACACCTGCCAAAAGCACTATTGAAGGACCAACCGGTGTATTCAGCGCCCAAGACGATAAGATCCCACCGACCACAGCCATGACCCCGGCCAAACAAGCCATCACGGCCATTTGCTCGGGCGAGCTCGCATGGCGATGGGCAATGGCGGCAGGAATTATGAGAAGAGACGTCATCAGCAACAAGCCGACCACCTTCATGGCCACAGCCACAGTCACCGCCATCATGATCATCAGAATCAGTCGCACACGAGCAACAGGAATGCCCTCTGCACTAGCCAACTCCTCATGCACAGTGATGGCTATCAATGGCTGCCACAGTCGCCACAGACAGACGAGAAACAACAGCAGCAACCCTGCCAACAGCCACACATCCCGCCATGACACCGCCAACAGGTCGCCAAAGAGAAGGGCCTCGATGTCAACACGGATACCTGGCAACACCGACAAGAGCACCAACCCACCAGCAAGCAGGGTATGCGAAAGTATTCCCAACAGCGTATCGCTGGAGAAGCGCGAACTTGCCCGCATCCATGCCAGTAAAATAGCCAATATGGCACACGCCGCCATGACAGAGAATGCCTGTGGCAATTGCAGCCATAAACCCAGCGCCACTCCGAGCAATGCGCTGTGCGACAGACTTTCACCAAAATAAGCCATCCGCTGCCAAACAACGAAGCAACCCAGCGGCCCAGCCAGCAATGCCGTGCCGACACCCGCCAGCAGAGGCAACAACAGGACTTGCCATACCGCAGCATCCGGTAGAAAGCGGATCAAAAGAGCCAGCGCATCATTCATGGCGGCAACCCTCGTCATTATCATGAAAGCCCACGCCATGGCGGCATGCACCGGCGATATCACCATGCAAATTGTGATCGTGGTCGTGATGGTGGGTATATACCGCAATATCGTCCGCCAGCTGGCGGCCAAACAACTGCCGATACTCGGGATGCTGGCTGACATGCTCCGGATGGCCATGACAGCAGACGTGCTGATTCAGGCAAATAACATTATCAGTAGCGGCCATCACCAGATGCAGATCATGCGACACCAGCAATACACCACAGGCGTATCTGGCCCGCAGACTAGCAATCAACCGATATAGATCAGCTTGCCCACACACGTCCACACCCTGCGCTGGCTCATCCAGCACTAGAAGCTGCGGTTGGCGCAGCAGCGCACGAGCCAGCAGCACACGCTGCAATTCACCGCCGGATACCCTGTGCAGGGATTGATGTGCCAATTGCCGCACCCCGGTTTCTTCCAACGCCGCAGCAATAGCCGCATCATTGGCGCCGGTCTGA
This sequence comes from uncultured Pseudomonadales bacterium, assembly GCA_964509075.1. GTDB lineage: Bacteria > Pseudomonadota > Gammaproteobacteria > Pseudomonadales > UBA7239 > UBA7239. The sequence continues at coordinate 131,654 of CAZDWC010000008.1, forward strand.
CGCAGGAAACGCTGCACGGTAATTGGCAGCATCGAATTTAACTGCAACTTCTGCGGCATGTACCCAATACGCAATCCCTCTGTGCGGCGCACATCACCAGCCGTCAACGGCACAAGCCCCAGCAACACTTTCAGCAGGGTTGTCTTTCCCGCTCCGTTGGGGCCAATCACAGTGACAATTTCTCCCTGATGCACGGAAAGGCTGACATCATCGAGTAGAACACGCCCCTCGACTCGCACAAAAATTCCGCGCGCAGACAGCAACAGACGGTCTGCCGTTTCGGCATCATCGGCAACAAAGAGTGGTTGATCAGACATGATGTCGACAGTACTTTTTCAAATAAAAAGCGATAATAGCGCAATTGTTACAACAATAACCCGCCATCTTCCACGCGAGCATCCTCACCATGAAACACGCCCTCCGCAATCTGATACTTCTGCTGCTGTGCGCATCCGCGCATGCGGAAGAACCGCTGCTGCTTGCAACCATAAAACCGGTTGGCTGGATACTGGAAGCACTTGCACCTGCCGGCGCCAGAATCGAGGTACTACTGCCGGCATCGCAATCACCGCATCACTACCAGCTCAGACCTCTTGATGTCGCACGCATCCACAACAGTACACTCAATGTCTGGGTAGGCCCCGGGCTTGAGCCGTGGTTTGCGCATGCTGCGCGCGCCCTCCCAGCCAGCCAGCATTTCGCTTTGCTGACGGACACCGGAAACGAACATGAACACGATGAGACCGAATTCATTGACATCAATGCCGATCCGCATCTTTGGTTGGATCCAGTGGCACTACGCATGATCGCACCGGAACTGGCCGCACGCCTGCAGCAGATTTACCCCGCCCAGACAGAGGAGATACAACAGAACCTTGCGCGCTTCGAAAAACTGACACAGGCACTGGACATGGAGATGCATGCCGTTCTGACCCCCGTCCAACAACAGGGGTTTATTGTGTACCACGATGGCTACCAGCGCATGGTTCAACGCTATCACCTTAACCAGCGCGCCGCCGTATGGCATCACGAAAACATTGCGGCCGGCGCGCGCGCGCGCGCCACACTTATTCAATTACTGAACAGCGGCGACATACGCTGCCTGTTCTACGAGCCGGAACACGGTGCCGATGCTGTGCGGGGCTGGCTGGGCGCCGCAGCAACGCACATCAAACTGGCGGAGCTGGATCCACTTGGTGAAAAACTCCCACCGGGACCAGACAGCTATCCGCGCTTCATGCGAGCATTGGCAACGCAAATCGCAGAGTGTCTGCGCTGATTGCCGGCTCGGAATTGCTGCAACATACACCCTTCGGCATGAGATGATCCAGCAAACCGGTTCCATCCTTTGGCACCCTCGGTGGCAGTCATCACTGCGTTCGCAAAAAAAATATCAATCCCCGAGAATGCGAAATTCCGCCAACAGAGGACAATGATCCGATAAATTCGCCCAAGGATTTTCATCCAGCCGCTGCGCGCTGTACAACTGCAAGTTGCGATAATAAATTCTGTCCATGCGCAACAGGGGGATTTTCGCAGGAAAGGTCTTGCCGGTCTTGCCCGTGGCATCCTGCAATACTTCACGAAGCCGACACCGCAACAATTCACGATGCATGTGCTCGCGCCAGTCATTGAAATCACCGGCCACAATCAATGGCCTATGATCCGGTATGCTTTCTATACAACGCATCAACTGCCGCACTTGATGTCTACGTTCCCACGCAAGCAACCCGAAGTGCGCACACAGCACATGCACACCGTGATCCGTTTCGGCATGGAGAATACCTCGCTGAGAAAAAACACCGATACTGACATCATGATTTTTTGCATGAACCAGCGGAAATTTGCTCAAAATAGCATTGCCGTGATGCCCATGATCATACAGGGCATTTTTACCGTAGGCGTGATGCGGCCATACGGCGTCTGCCAGAAATTCGAATTGTGCGGCTGAAATCCAGTCTTCGCGATTTTGAGAGTGTTTTCGATTTTCCCCTACCACCTCCTGCAAGCAAACCAGATCCGCCTGCGTATGGCGAATGGCGCTGCGAATTTCATCCAGCACGACGGCCCGATTACCGAAATCAAAACCCTTGTGGATGTTGTAGGACAGAATGCGCATCTTCTTACAACCAGTAGCGCAACAAGCGAGGGATCTGCCCGAACGCAAGCAGCCAGGCGTAGAATCGGCTGAGATTCTCCAGTGTAATTTCACGACACAGCTGCACGGTGTCATTCATGTCCTGTTCAATAATCTGACGCGCTTCCAATGAAAAAATCTCGATATCAAGCTCCACGTCATGCAGCGTACTGCGATGATTCATGTTGCTGCTACCAATGACAACCTGATTGTCTATGAGCATATGCTTGGTATGCAGGATGCCGCTTTCATATTCGTGAATACGAATACCGGCGCGCAACAAGTCTGCATAATATGTGCTTGCCAATGCAGGGAAAAAAGACACATCGGAAACAGCAGGCACAATAATATGCACATCCACGCCACGCCTGCCGGCTTTTTTCAGCGCACGGACAATGCGCGGGATGGGCGCAAAATAGGCGCTGCTGATCCAGATACGCTGCCTGGCACTGTTGATTTGCGTAATAAGCGTTCGCAGCCGCGTCTTGCGCAAGGCAGGACTGAAATTGGTCAGCGGATGCAGCAGATAACGCACAGATAACCTCTCGATGTCCTGAAACCAGACAGCATCGAAAAATTCCTGCAGCAACTGGCAGCGCTCACCCGTCACACGCACGCCGCAATCCTTCCAGTTCAATGCAAAATCCTCTCTTCCGATATGATCACCTGTCACGTTATAGCTACCTGTCCAGGCAATATGCTTGTCAATCAGGCACAGCTTGCTGTGCTGGCGATTGTTGAGCTTGGTAAAGCGCTCGAAGAAGCGCGTGGCCCAGTCACCGCGCTCCAGTCGTGTTGCGGCCCAGCGCCATGGCAGCGGATGATAGATGTGCAAATCCGCACCATTGGCGTGCAGCATCTGTTGCAGATGATCCAGTGCATCGGCAGAACCAACGCCATCGACGATCACACGTACGACCACTCCGCGCCGACTCGCATCGCACAGCGCCTGAAGCACCGTGTGGGCAATACCGTCGATATCAAAGATGTAGGTCTGCAGGTTGATGGTATGAGCGGCGCTTTCGATATCGCGCAACAAACCGTCAAACCATACCCGGCCGGAACACACGACCTCCTCGGTTTCCCAGCAGGGAAGAGGTTCTCCAGCGGTGTAACGCATCGCCAGCAACAGCCGACAATTACGCGAGCGCCAGCACCTCGGCAACGAGCTTGCTGATGCCGCTGTTCGCCTCGGCAATCGACTGCGCCAACATATAGGCCGGGGTAGTCACCAGTTTCCTGTCGCGGTCAACACAAGCCTCCTCAACCTTGCACGCAACATGTTGTGCGCCGGTTGCTGTCACAGCGCTGGCGGTATCAGCATCATTGCCGATGGTGGCCTTTGTCCCTGCGCCGCAAATCGCGGCGGCCATAACTGGCGCAATGCAGATCAGCCCTATCGGCTTTCCGGCCAGATGCATTGCCCGAGCAAATGCCAACAAGTCATTCTGCACCGTAAGTGCCGAACCTTTCACCGCAAAATCACACAGGTTTTTTGCAGCACCAAAGCCACCCGGCACGATCAGCGCATCAAAATCCTCAACGCGTGCAGCTGTAACAGGCTTGATGTTGCCACGCGCAATTCGGGCCGCTTCCACCAGCACATTGCGTGTCTCACCATCCATCACCTCGCCGGTAAGATGATTGACGACATGCATCTGCGCCATGTCGGGGGCAAAACACTGCACCTGCGCACCCGCCTGCGACAAGTTAAGCAGCGCCAACACCGCCTCATTGATTTCTGCGCCATCGTAAAAACCGCAGCCGGCCAACACCACTGCCACGCGCTTGTTCATCGTTGCCTCCTTATTCTGTTCACCACGCATTTGGTAAAGGCGCGATGAGTCACGCCGATACGGTCAGAATTTGGCTTCGCGCTTTTCCACAAAAGCATCACGCGCTTCCTGGGAGTCCTTGTCGCTGTATGCCTGTAGGGTAAAGCCCTGCTCCCAACGGTACTTGTCTTCGAGATTGCCATCTTCAATGCCGGTCAACGCTTCTTTGGCCAAGGCAATCATCACTGGACTCTTGGCGGCAATCTTGGCGGCAATCTCACGCGCGGTCTCACGCAATTGTTCGCGAGGCACCACTTTCTCGACTGCACCGAGGCGATACGCCTCTTGGGCAGTTATCGCCTCGCCCGTGAAATACATGTAACGCACCTTCTGCACGGGGAACATGCGCTGCAAATGCGCGCCGCCACCCATGGCACCACGATCCACTTCCGGCACAGCAAACGTCGCACACTCGGAAGCCACAATAATGTCCGCAGCACCGGAAATGCCGATACCGCCACCCAGCACAAAACCATGCACAGCAACAATCACCGGCTTCGGATTGCGATGAATAGCCTTGAACGTATCGTAGTTGCCCTTGTTGACCTTGGTTATCAGACCGCCATCGGTGGCCAGCTCCTTGATATCCACACCCGCACAAAATCCGCGCCCCTCAGCCGCAATAATGATGACGCGCACGCCGTCATTCTGGCCCAGCGCCTCAATCTCGGCGGCAATATCAGCCCACCCCTGTGAGGTGAAGGCATTGACCGGCGGCTTGTTGAAGACCAGCTCGGCGATGCCCTGGCTGTCGATGCTTGTCTGAAAAGGCTTGTTCATTCGATACCCTCTGAAAACTGATGGCGTGTGTGCAATTGGCGAACCGTGTCCACGATGTGCGCACATTCTACTGCATCCTTGCCGCTTTGCTCCCCAGGGCCAGGCTCGTGCGACAAAAACTTGTGATACGCTCCGATCTATGAAATTCCGCCACAAACTTCTGCCGAGACTGTGCCTGATCTGGATGGCCGCACTGTGTCTGTGTGCCGCCCATGCCGCAGCGCCAACCGCGCTGGTCAATGACGGAGAGAGAACTCCGCTACAGGGCAGTCTTGATTTTCTGGTCGACCGCCCGGGACTCGAGCGGGAACAGCTGGCGCAGGGATTCTATGACAACGAATTCCACCGCTATGACGACAGGATAGTCAATTTTCAGCGGCACCCGGTCTGGCTGCGCATGCACATATCCAACAGTAGCCAGAGCGACCGCCTAGTGCTCAGTGTCGACGACGTGCTCTTTACCGAAGCCGAATTGCTCTACAGCGACTCTTCGGATGAAAGCTCACGCAGCATTACGACACAGAAAACCGGCATGCTGCATCCCTATATCCAGAAAAACTGGCATTACCACGACATCGCTTTCCTGCTGAACATCCGTCAGGACAGCAGCAAAACCATCTATCTGCGGCTCAGCACACCTTTCTTCATGTTGCTGGACCCTTATGTTGCCGATGAAATGACCTACAGCGCCTATCAGGCCGCACAGGCATCGTGGGGACATCTGATGGTGGGCATCATGCTCGGCGTTTTGCTGTATCTCGCCATGATCGCGCTGTATGTGCGCGGAATCAGCGAGGTGCGCCACTGCATCGCCTTTGTCTCAGTGTCGTTCCTGGTGCTGCTGTTCGGCCGTGGTTATTTGTTCGGTGTGCTACCCGACAATGCCTGGCTCAACACTCATCTGTACCCGCTGATTTTTTCTGCGCAAGCGTTTACTTATATTGCTTTCTCACGTCGGCATTTCAAGACACATCAGGACTTCCCTCTGACAGACAAGGCATTGCTGGCAGGAGAATATTTTTCCGCTATGCAGCTGTTTGCCAGCCTCGTTGTGCCGCTTGAATGGTCCGTGATGGCAGTAGGCATTTCAGCTTTTATCTTGATTGCCATGCTGTGCATTGCGAGTGTCTACATCTGGGCGAACAGCACCAGACGCCTGACAGTTTACATCTTTGGCACCCTGAGTTTTCTGCTCGTCTGCATACTGGCCACTGCCGAGAACTGTGGATTCATCAGTCTCAACGGCAAGGGACGCAGCTGGTATGAGGCCGGACTGTGTCTGCAAACCATCCTGTTCGCGCTTGCGCTTGCCGAGAAAATCAACGACTACCAGCGCGAGCAGACTCGCCTGGCTGTGCGTGCTGCAGAAGCCACCGCCGAAAGCCGCGCCAAAAGCAGCTTTCTCGCCAAAATGAGCCACGAACTACGCACCCCCATGAACGGTCTTCTCGGGATGTTGCAATTGATGGATCACACGACACTCAACGATGAACAACGCCATTACATGCACGTGATGCGCAATTCCGGACGCATGCTGCTGGGCGTCATCGACGATGTGCTGGATTACTCCCGAATAATGGCGGGTAAACTCCGCATTGAGACCTGCGATTTCGACCTGACAGAAGTATTGAGCGATGTCGAAGCGCTTTTTGCACAAACCTCGCGCCAGAAACAGCTTGACTTGCGATTTTCAATAAACGCCAACACTCCGCTTCAAGTACATGGCGATCCAATTCGTTTCCGCCAGATACTCATCAACCTTGTCAGCAATGCCATCAAGTTCACTCATGCCGGCAGCATCGCCGTACGTTGCCGGGTGGAAAAGTGTGGCGACAGCGAATGGCTGCTGCATAGTGAAGTCGAAGACACAGGTATCGGCATCAGCACCGAACAAATGAAGCTGCTCTTTCATGAATACGCACAGGCCGGACACGGCAAATCGTATGGCGGCAGCGGACTCGGCCTGGCGATTTGCAAGCAGCTGACCGAAATCATGGGAGGCGCCATTCAGGTTGAAAGTGCACCTGACTACGGATCCCTGTTTCGATTCCACATTCAAGTCACCCCTCCGCACGCGCAAACTCTTCAGCAAGACAGCCACACCGAAGCAAATCCAGGAGACCGCGACAACTCGCCCAAGGCCAGAATACTGGTGGCCGAAGACAACGAAACCAACCGTGAAGTAATTATCAGTTTTCTGCAGCGTTTGGGGCATCACGCTGAATGCGTGAATACAGGAATAGATGCCGTAAACCGCGTCTGCTCCGACGACGAAAGATGGGGGCTTGTGCTGATGGATATTGAGATGCCATTAATGGACGGCCTTGTCGCAACACGGAAAATTCGCAGCTGGGAACAAGCGCGAGGCCGCGCCGCATTGCCAATCATTGCTCTGACTGCGCACGCCATTCGCGGCTATGAAGACCGTGCACGCGAATCAGGCATGAACGATCACCTGAGCAAGCCCATCGAGCTGAACAAACTCAGGAAAACCATTGAAAAATGGTTGATTTCTATTTCAGCATAAAATAAAAACAGTATGATTGTAGATTTATTCACCATAAAAACTGTAAACCGAGCAAGGAAAATCTCATGAGCGTTACCCACAGTTTCAACCACGATACCGATAGCGTATTTGCACTGATGACAGACCCGGCAGTTCTGGCAGAACGCTGCAAGGCGCTGGGAGAAAAGAACATCCAGTCCAGCGCGGAACAGCAAGGCCGCAAAACCATCGTACACCTGACACGCACCGTCAAACGTGACCTTCCCAAGGTGCTGGCCGCCATGTTCAGCGCCGAAAACACCATCAAGATGACCGAGCAATGGGAAAGTATCGGCAGCACCTATATGGGATCCTATACCGCTGACGTTGTCGGACAACCGGTAGCACTGTCGGCAAAATTCAAACTCAAGCCAACAGCTGACGGCTGCGAATACAGCATCGACTATCAATGCAAAGCCAGCATTCCGCTGGTAGGAAAAAAAGTCGAGGAATTCATCATTTCGCAGACTGCCGGCGGGCTTGAACAGGAAATCGACTGGCTGAAACAAAAACTGGGCTAACCGGTTTGTATTCTGTCACGCATCCTGCTGCTGCACACTCAGCCAACTGCTGCCCACTGTGCCACACACAGCGGGCAAGCCACTATTGCCGTGACCGAAAGCGCGATTACCTGCAGTGCAGCCATTGCGAACTGGTTTTTGTTGCCGATAACTTTCTGCTGGATGCTGTCAGCGAAAAAGCCCAATACGATCTTCATTGCAATGCAGTCGATGATCCGGATTATCGTCGTTTTCTCGGCAAACTTGCGCAACCACTGATGCAATACATCTCGTCGCCAGCACAAGGCCTTGATTTTGGCTGCGGCCCCGGCCCGGCGCTCGCGGCCATGCTGCACGAGCAAGGGCATAGCGTTGCTCTGTACGACCCGTTTTATTTTCCTGACACCACCGCATTGGCGCAAACTTACGATTTTGTTACCTGCACGGAAGTCATTGAACATGCGCACGATGCAGCCGCCACATGGGCCACACTGTTTTCATTGCTGAGGCCCGGAGGCTGGCTCGGCATCATGACCAAACGCGTCATCAATCGCGATGCCTTCTCACGCTGGCACTACAAAAATGATCCTACCCATGTGCGCTTCTACAGCGACCACACCTTGCAGTGGATCACAAAAAAATTTCAGGTCTCGCTGCAACTAGCAAGCAGTGACGTTGCACTATTCCAGAAGACAACATTTCCTCGCGACAGTTTTTACTGAGACCCGGCATGGAACGTATCGAATACCAGTTGATGCACAACCTGGAACAGGACTTCTGGTGGTATCGCAGCCTGCACGCTGCAGTCTGCCAACGCCTGTCAGCCCTGCATCTTCCCGATGGCAGCCACATACTCGATGCCGGCTGCGGCACTGGTGGCTTGTTGTATCAACTGCGCAGTCAATTTCCCCACTGTTTTTTTTCCGGCCTGGAATTCGATAGCGAAGCTGCGAGATTGGCTGCTCAAAAAACCGGCCTGCCGATTGCGCGCGGCAACGTCAATGCCATGCCATTCGCAGATGCACATTTCACAGCAATCCTGTCACAGGATGTGCTCTATCACCGCAATGTCGATGAACAGGCCATGTTGAACGAATGCCTGCGCTGCCTGCAGCCAGGTGGCAAACTGCTGATACAAGCCGCTGCCTTTGGGTGGATGAAATCCGCACACGACACCCATGTCCACGGCGCAAGACGCTACACGGCAGCCAGCTTGCGCCACGCACTGGAGCGGGCCGGCTTCACGGTACAGGAAACCCATTACTGGAACAGCCTGCTGTTTCCCGTCATGATGCTGCAGCGCCTCACCGTAGGTCGCCACAAGACCGGGAGCGATGTGCAGGCCATAGCGCCATGGCTGAACATGCTGCTACTGCGAATACTGGATATGGAGCGCAGGCTGGGTATACAGTTGCCTTTCGGCGGCTCGGTCTGGGCCCTGGCTACAAAACCGGACGTCACACGGCACAGGATCTGATGGCTCCCATGAACACCCCTCCTCAATTTGAACTGAGCATTGTTGTGCCGGTGTACAACGGCGCCAGCTCGATACCCACACTGGTCGAGGCACTGAGCTCACTCCAGGTGCCCGGCGGACTGGAAATCATCCTCGTCAATGATTGCAGCCCGGATCACTCCCTGGCTGTGTGTCATGACCTATGCGCGCTCAATGCTGTTCCGCTCACGGTGCTCAATCTCGCGCGTAACTTCGGCGAGCACAATGCCGTAATGGCCGGTTACGCACATGCGCGCGGCCGCTACATCATCAACATGGATGACGATTTGCAGAACCCGCCGGAAGAAGTTGTCCGACTCTGGCAACACACACGCGACAACCAGTACGACGTGGTGTACACACGCTATGCCAGCAAACAGCATGACAGCTGGCGCAATCTCGGCAGTCGCTTTACCAACTGGTGCGCCGATCACGTCATCGACAAGCCTGCTGGCTTGTATTTGTCCAGCTTCCGTTGCGTGAGTGCATTTCTCGCACAACAAATCATCGCACACAGCGGCCCGTTTCCCTATATCGACGGGCTGATTTTCCAGATCACGCAAAATGTCGGCACGCTGGTGGTCAAGCACTTGCCGCGCGCAACCGGCGAGAGCAATTACACCATCAAACGCCTGGTGCGGCTTTTCCTGTCGATGCTGCTGAATTTTTCCGTACTGCCACTGCGCATCGGCACATTGACGGGCGTACTACTGGCCGGACTGGGTGTTGTCGGCTTGCTGGCCATCCTGGTGGAGGCACTGTTTACCGATACCCCGCGCGGCTGGGCATCAATGATGGCCGGCATACTCACGCTGGCCGGCGTGCAGCTGATGATGCTCGGCATCATGGGCGAATACCTCGGCCGCCTGTTTCTTACAGTCAACAAAAAGCCGCAGTATGTGGTGCGAGACATACAACGCAATGCAAAAGCCAGTGGGGAATAACCCGGCTGGACTTTAACGCCACTACCACTACCATCGGCGCCAGACACTAACCTCTTCGCTGCGGAGATTCACACATGCGCTTTACCTTTGTCGACAGCATGATCGACCCGACATTCTATGTGCCACTGGCCAAGGCCTGCGAAGCGAACGGCTTTGACTCCTTCGCCATCCCCGACAGCATCATCTATCCCGAGCGTTCCGACACCAAGTATCCGTATACCGCCAACGGCGATCGCGAATTCCTGGAAGACAAACCGATCATTGATCCGTTTGTGTTGATGGCCACCATGGCCGCCGTCACCGAAAAACTCTGCTTCTATCCTTTCGTCTACAAACTGCCGGTGCGCCAACCCGTGCTGGTGGCCAAGCAAGCCACCTCGCTGGCCGTACTCTCCAACAACCGCCTGCGTCTCGGTGTCGGCCTGTCGCCATGGCCTGAAGACTACGCTGCCTGCGGCGAGCGCTGGGAAAAACGCGGCAAGCGTTTTGATGAAATGCTCACCATCATCCGCAACCTCAATGCCGGTGGCTACTATGGTTTTTCCGGCGAGTTCTACCAGATCGACAGCCTCAAGCTTTGCCCGGTACCCAGCCAACCCATCCCCCTGCTGATTGGCGGCCATTCGGATGCAGCACTGAAACGCGCGGCCCAATTCGGTGATGGCTGGCTGCACGGCGGCGGCGAGATTGACGAACTTGATCCGCTGCTGGCCAAACTGAAAACCTACCTGAAGGAATTTGGTCGCGACGAAAGTACTTTCCAGATTCACGCCATCTCTTTTGATGCCTACAGTGCCGATGGCGTCAAACGCCTGCAGGACAAAGGTGTCACCGACTGCGTGATCGGCTTTCACAACACTTACAGCAAGGAACAGGATCACGCACCGCTTGCGCAAAAACTCCGCGAAATCGAGCAATTTGCCAATGGCGTCATCGCCAAAGTGCGCTGAACATGAGTCTGCTGCGACTGGAACAGGTCGAGCTGGCATTCGGTACGCAGGTTTTACTCGATAAGGTCAGCCTCAATCTTGCGACAGGCGATCGCATTGGCCTGCTTGGCCGCAACGGCGCAGGCAAGTCTTCACTGTTGCGCATCATCGCAGGTCGCCAACACGCCGATGGCGGCAATGTCTGGCGCACACCCGGCCTGCGTGTTGCCGAGCTGGCCCAGGAACTGCCCGTCGCCGACTCCGGCACCACAGTGTATGACTGGGTTGCCGGCGGCTTGAGTGCAGCGGGTGAATATTTGCAACGCTACCATGCACTGATTGCGCAGGAGATGAACGAAAAGACACTGGCTGAATTGCAGCGCGTGCAGTCCGAGCTGGAAGCCGTTGACGGCTGGCGCCTGCAACAGCAGGTTGATACCGTTTTGCAGCGACTGGAGCTGCCCGCCGACGCGGCACTCGCCAGTTTGTCCGGCGGCTGGCGACGGCGTGCCGCACTGGCACGCGCGCTGGTGCAGGACCCGGACATCCTGCTGCTGGATGAGCCCACCAACCACCTCGACATCGAAGCCATCACCTGGCTGGAACAGGAGCTCGGCAATTTTCGCGGTGCTGTAGTGCTTATCACACACGACCGCACCTTTTTGCAGAAAATCGCCGCACAGATCTGGGAACTGGATCGCGGCCATGTCTACGTGTGGCGCGGTGATTATCGCGGCTTTCTTGACTACCGTGAGCAGCGCCTGGCATCGGAAGAAAAAACCAACAGCGAGTTCGACAAGAAACTGGCCGATGAAGAGCGCTGGATACGCACCGGCGTCAAGGCGCGCCGTACCCGCAACGAAGGCCGTGTGCGGGCACTGGAAAAGATGCGGCTCGAACGCGCGGCAAGACGCCAGCAAACCGGCAGCGCTCGCATGGAACTGGAACAGGCCGCACAATCGGGCAAGCTGGTAGCCGAACTCGACAAAGTCAGCTTTGCTTTCGGCGAGCGCACGATTATCGACAGCCTTTCCGCCACAATCATGCGCGGCGATCGCATCGGCCTGATTGGACCCAATGGCAGCGGCAAGAGCACACTGCTGAAACTGATACTGGGCGAGATTGAGCCCACCAGCGGCAACATACAGCGCGGCACGCGCCTGCAGGTTGCCTACTTTGACCAATTGCGTGCCACCCTGGATCTCAATGCCAATGCCGTCGACAACGTCGCGGGCGGGCGTGACTTCATTGATATCAATGGCAAGCCGATGCACGCCATCAGTTATCTCAATAACTTTCTGTTTGAACCTGCTCGTCTGCGCACACCAGTTGCGCAATTTTCCGGTGGCGAACAAAATCGACTGATCCTCGCCAAGCTCTTCAGCCAGCCAGCCAACCTGCTGGTACTGGATGAACCTACCAACGACCTTGATCTGGAAACACTTGAACTACTGGAAGAATTGCTGACAGATTTTGACGGCACCGTGTTACTGGTCAGCCACGATCGCAGCTTTGTCGACAACGTGGTCACCAGCACACTGGTCTTTGACGGGCACGGAAAAGTAGAGGAGTTTGTCGGTGGTTATAGTGACTGGCAACAGCATGGGATTGCACGAAATACCCCACAAACAAAAAAAATTACCCCTGAAAAGCCTGCGGCATCGCCAAACAAGCCAGCCACAAAAAAACTATCCTACAAGTTGCAACTCGAGCTGGATGAACTCCCGGCACGCATCGAAAATCTGGAAACGGAAATTGGCAGACTGACACAGCAAACCCAGGCTGCCGATTTTTTCAAACAGGATAGACAGGCTACCGAGAACACACTGCGGCTACTGGCCCAACAACAAGAAACACTCGACAGCTGCTATGCACGCTGGGAAGAACTTGAGAAACAGAAATAATCACAACGCCGTTTTGCGCTTTTTCTTAGCGCACAAACGTCTGTGCGAGGGCTCATTGATAGTCCACAAACAATACAACGACATTTGGCCAGTATCGCTGGCAATGGAAGCAGCAACATCAGGCGAAACTGAATTAACCATACGCAGGGCACGACGAAAAGGCTCACGCGTCTCCGGCTGCCAGCGACTCCATTCAACAAGACCCACATAAGCCAGCAGTCGGTTTACATTGAATTCATTACGACCAAGAGAAGTGCTTTTATCCAGCGCCTGGTAGAACTCCTCATCAAATTGCCGCAAGGATGTTTTGACCAGCAAGAGATTAGCCCACAGATAAGGCCACTGCGGATTTTGCTGCAACCCCAGACGCAAACTCAGCAAAGCTTGCTCTTGACAATCCTGCCACTGCTGCCACTGTTCACCAACATCCATAAAGCGGCAACCATCGACCAACAATCGCGCCTGGATCTCGGCATATTCAGGATTACCTTTCATCATCGACAATGCGCGATCGATACTGTCACGCGCATCTCGGTAAACACGGTCACGCTCTCTCCATTCGGCTGCATTCTGTAGAGTGAGCAAGTAGCGCGGTGAAATTGCATTCAGCTCAGCAAACAACTGCCAAAAATTTATACATAGCAGCAAGATCAACGCACCAATCGCAATCCAAAACAAAACAGGCCCCCGCGAGGAGACCTGTTTTGTCGGTAGCGCATTACGATGACCGGACATTACCTTTATTCAATCAGGTCGCTTTACCGCTGGAGGAATAGCCGTACTGGTCATAATACCCTCCATAGTAATAGCCCCCGTAGCGCGTGCCTTTTTCGATATCCACCTGATTGAGCACAATACCGGTCAGCGGAGCCCCCGCATTGCGCAAACGTCCCACACCTGATTTCACCGCTTTACTATGGGTAGAATCTGCGCGCACCACGTAGATCACGGCGTTGGCAAACGTCGATAATACCAAGGCATCACTGACAACCTCGCAAGGTGCCGAGTCAATAATGATACGGTCATAGTGTTTTTCCAGGGACGCCATCACCGCCGCAAAACGCTTCGATGACAGCAATTCCAATGGATTGGGCGGCACCAGACCTGCAGGAATTACGTCAATACCCAAATGTTCCAGTCGATGGATACATTGACGTGCCTCTGCCGTCTCCGCCACCAGATTTGACAAACCCGGAGCCGACAGAGAAAGACCTAAACTCTTGGCAACAGAAGGCCTGCGCATATCCGCGTCAATCAATAGCACTTTCCCCATCTGACCAAATGCGATGGCCAGATTGGACGAAATAACTGTTTTGCCCTCTCCAGGAACAGAAGACGTTACCACCAACACTTTGTGGGGGCTATCCAGTCCGGACAGGACAACTCCCGTACGAATTGTCCGGATCGACTCCGAAAATGTACCTCGCGAGTCTTTGACAAATGTAATCGATGCCTCCGTGCTTTCCCTGCGATCTTTCATCATCGGCAGCAACCCCAGCAGCTGCTCACCCAATCGCGTGCGAATGTCGTCAGGATTTTTGATCGTGTTGTCTAGCATTTCCTTGGCAAACGCCAGGAAAACTCCGGCCAGCAAACTCAAGACTACCGCGACAAACAACAGCAGCATTCGCTTGGGGCTGACCGGCAATTTGGGGACGATCGCCTTATCGATAATCCTGGCATGCGCCGACTGCAGATCCGCCGTCTCTGAAGTTTCTTTCACGCGACTGAAAAACGTATCATACAATTGCCGGTTAACCTCCACTGCTCTCTGCAGCTCACTAAGCCTGTACGTTTTGCGATTCACCCCCTGAAGTTCGCCTTTCTTCTTCTCCATCTCGGCACTAAGCGCTTCTTCAGTAGCCTTGGCGATTTCGTAATCATGCCTGACTCCCTCGATCACCCTGCTCATTTGCTGGCTTGAACTGCTACGCGCTGCTTCCAGTTGGCTTTTGGCCTCTATGATCTTGGGATGTTTCGGGCCATAACGCTTTGACAGCTGCTCCAGTTTCTGCGCCGCCTCCGCTTCCGTTTCTTTCAAATGCTGTACTAGCGTTTGCTGCAACACTGCAGGCAAGCTTGAGTAATCCTTACCCTGAATTTGTGCGACGATATTTCCGGACTCGGAACGCTTGCGCCTTGCCTCTACCAGCTTCAGCGTAATTTCGTTCAGCTCCCTAGTGGCCAAATTGCCGACGCCACTATCATCGACCAGATTTTCTTGCTCCCTGTAATCCTGAAGTGCCTTCTCGGCTTGCTGAAGATTTTCTCGCAACCCCGCCATGCGACTGTTGAGCCATGTCGCCGCCTGCTTGGTCATATCAAGGCGCGCCTCAAGATCATTCTCAATATACGTTGCGCCAAGGGTGTTAATAATATCTGCCGCCAATTGAGGATCGGTTGAACTGAAACTGATTTTAACCAACTGGGTATTGCGCACAGGCTTGACTTCGAGCCCTTCAACAAAACGCTGGAGAACAGCCTGGCGTATTTCATCTTCGGTTGCAGGATCAGATTTCAGAAAGCCGAAGCCCAAGCCATCACTTTCGCCGACAGGTGGATTGAAAACAGGGCTATTCATAAGCGAAAGTTTTTCAATCACCTTTTCTGCCAGCTGACGCGACTTCAGAACCTCAAACTGAGTAAAAAAATATTCAGACCTGTTCGAGCCGACATCATATACTTCTTCAATGCGCACTACCTTTGCATCTTTAGCCTCAATAAGCAGGGTGGCGTCAGCCTGATATATAGAGGGAAGCGTAAAAATAACAAGCGCAGCAAGAATAGTTGCCACAAGCGAAAAACCGAGAATACGAAACTGGTGTCGACGGATCAACAACCAGTATTCTTTCAGATTTATTTCTACTTCATCATCCGCCAGTCCCGCGCGTTGACGCATTGATACATTATCCATAGCCATGAAAAGCAACCGTTGAAATTATCAGAAAAAGCTTTGCTCTACCGTAATGGTATCGCCCGCAAAGACCGGCTCATCCATACCAATGAGCTGACGCTGCTTGTCGGGGTCCCCATCGCGAATAACATAAATCTTATCCTTGGAAGCGCGCTCCTTAAGACCACCCGCCACACTGACCGCCTTGCGCAATGTCAAACCTGGCTGATACGGATAACCACCGCTACGCTCTACTTCACCGGATATGTAAAACTGTCGATATTCACGAATAGTAATATTGACTTTAGGATCTATCAGATAGGAACCTTTGAGGCCAGCAATGATACGATCCTCCAGATTTCCTATGGTCAAGCCCAGCACACGCAATTCCCCGAGAAAAGGATAGGAGATAGTACCTGCATCGCTTAACGTATAGTCCTTGCTCAGATCCGGCTCATCAAAAACATAGATCGAAATTTTATCGCCGACGCCCAGTTTGTATTCAGACATGCTGTTGCCTGGCTCAGCTGAAGCAGGCTCAGCAACCGCCATCACAGACACATTGGCAGCCAGAATAAAACCGATCAACATCCTGACAATCTTGAAACCCATAACTTCCCTCCAAGACAACAACACCAGCACGAAGCTGGTGTCTTGTTGATACGAAAAACCTTCAGGCGTCCATCAGGAGCGAGTTTTCACTGCGTCTCCCACTTGACGCCCACAGTAAGCGCGTTTTCAAGATAATCATAATCTCGCACAGCCGAATCGGAGTTACGATCACTGAAAACATATCTCGCAGACAGTGCCAACTGATCGCTCAAGCCGTAACGAACACCCGCTCCTGCAGACCGAACGCCGTCCTGACGGTCAGTGCCTTTGTATTCATCATTGTAGTACTGACCAAATACATTGCTGCTAAAGCGTGAAGACCATTCATGATCCCAAGAGAGCTTGTGACTGGTTCTAAATATAAAGGTATTTCCGGATGTCGCTTCCAAAGCGCCTTGCGAAGAGTCCAGGGTAAGCATGGAATAGGAGCGAGGCTTCCAGCTGACAATCGCCTCCCAGCTAGGCAGGCTGTAATCATCCACTGCCGCGCTACCACCTTGCGAACTGAAATCCTTGGTCATGTTACCCAAGCGAATAGAACCTGTTGTCTTTGCGGTTGCCTCCCACTCGGCACCAACATATATGCGGCGCTCCTCACTGTCCCTGATAGAGCCCGGCTGATAGCTGCGGCTATAGTCAATGGACTTCTGGCGCCCTTCCAAAAGCAGAGACGTCTTGGGCATCACCTGCAGGTAAGCCGTCCCGCGCACCTCATTGTCCTCGCGATCCAGAAAGGTGGTGCTGTCTGTGTGATTGCTGTAGTCCTTGCCCATATAGATATCGCGCAATACCAAGCGACCTTTGGCATCTTTCGCGCCAAAAGTATAACCAACATCAGTGTCAGTCTGATCATATTCGTCAGGAGCATCCGGAAGTGTCACAATGCCCTCGTTTGCACCAGCACCAATATCATCGTGCCCGTGTGACTGCTTGGCAGATGCAAGCACATGGTGACGTGGAGTAAATTCAAGATTGGCGCGGCCATAGCCTGACCAATCAACATAATCATTGCGGGTATCAACCGTGTAATAACCCGCTTCTGTGTTGGCGCCCAGCACATACTCACTGCCACCACGACTGCCTGTCAGCTGGATACCTGGTTTGATAGCACTGATAAGGCTTTCCTGACGTCCGTGCGCCTGTTTGTACACATTATCCGTAAACTTCTCTTGCAGCTCCACGGAAGGCGTAATTTCAGCCTGTGCAATCGAAACTGCGACACCTGTCGCCAGCACTACCAAGCCATTCTTCAGCATCTTATCCATTCTTTCTACCCCCCAGCTGCCGTCTTCACCGGCGTCACGAAACAATAACGCGGCCGATATTACACACTCCCCCCCCTGCATTCAAGGCGAATCATGAGGTTAGTGCTTAACTCTCAGAAATTACCTGATGCAAGTAAGGTTTTGATGCCGCTCTTCCAATCTGAAAGCACCACTGCAGGTACTTCTGACAACAAACGCGAGCAATCAAGCACAGAGTTGTGGGGGCGTGGTGCAGGAACCGGGTACTCCACCGTCATTATTGGCGACAAAATCGGCTTTCTAGCCAACAGCCTCATATGCAAAGCCTCATCAAGCACATGATCCGCAAAATCAAACCAAGAGCAGGCAACACTTCCAGCATAGTGAAAAAGCCTGCCCGGAACCTGCTTGCGACCCGCCGCGTCCAGCAACGCCATGATGCTGGTCGCAATATCCGTCGCAAAGGTTGGGCAGCCCCACTGATCACTGACCACGCGCAAGGCATCCCGCTCTCTGGCGAGTCTCATTATTGTTTTCGGAAAATTGCCTCCAAAACATCCAAACACCCAACTGGTGCGCAGCACGAAGGCATCACCTCCCACAGCCAGCACTTGCTGCTCGCCTGCAAGCTTGCTCGCACCGTATACGGTATGAGGATGGCAGGGGTCGCATTCCCTGTAGGCAAGCCCTAAAGGCCTGTCACCGGAGAATACGTAATCTGTCGAAACATGCACCAACGGGATACCCGCACCATTAGCAGCGCGAGCCAAATTGCCAGCACCATCAGCATTGACGGAAAAGGCTCGCTCGCGATCCGTCTCGGCACGATCAACTGCAGTATAGGCAGCAGCATTAACGATGGCATCTGGCTGATGAACATCCAGCGCACGCGCGATACTCGCAAGATCTGTGATATCCAAATCCATCCGCGCACAACAGATTATCTCAACGGTATTGCTCGCCAGCGCCAGAAACTCGCGACCAAGCTGACCCTCACCGCCTGCAACAAGCACGCGCATCAACCTGTTCCCTCGTTGCGCAGTTGTACTGCCAAGTCACGCAATGCAGGCAGAGCGACATCCTTTGCCGACAATAGCGGAACGGAAAAAGGCCAGTCAATGGCAATATCAGGATCATCCCAACGCACGCCTATTTCATCACCAGGCTGATAGTAATCCGTACAACGGTAAAGAAAGTCTGCCGTTTCGGATAACACACAAAAGCCGTGAGCATAACCCGGCGGCACATAAAGCTGACGGCAGTTTTCATCGTTCAGCTCAACCCCAACATAGCGACCAAATGTCGGCGAATCAGGCTTGATGTCGACAGCAACATCGAAGACAGCCCCACGTGAAACACGCACCAGCTTGCCCTGCGGGCGCAAACGCTGTGAATGCAGCCCACGCAAGACTCCGCGGGCAGAACGGGAGTGATTGTCCTGGACAAACACAGGTAAACCCAATTGCCGGTAGACGTCTTCACGCCAGGTTTCCTGAAAAAAACCACGGCTATCACCATGCACAACCGGCTCTATGATCAAAACACCAGGCAATAGCGCCTCCTGCACTCTCATTTACGACCGAACTCCAGCAAATCCAGCAAATATTCACCATATCCACTCTTCTTCAGCGGCTCCGCGAGTATCTGCAAACGCTCATCATCGATCCAGCGCTGACGCCAGGCGACCTCCTCTGGGCAGGCCATTTTCATGCCCTGGCGATGCTCAATGGTCTGCACAAACTGGCTGGCCTCCAGCAAGGAGTCGTGTGTACCGGTATCCAACCAAGCCGTACCGCGACTCATCATTTCAACGCGCAGCTTGCCTGCTTTCAGATATAGATTGTTGATATCGGTAATCTCAAGTTCGCCACGCGCTGACGGCCTGATACTCTGCGCGTATTGCACCACCCGATTATCGTAGAAATACAAACCTGTCACCGCATAACGCGACTTGGGCTTTGCCGGTTTTTCTTCCAGACTTATCGCCCTGCCCTGCTGATCAAATTCCACCACCCCAAAACGCTGTGGGTCTTTCACCGGATAGGCAAAAACCGTTGCCCCTCCATTCTGCGCCACCGCCTGCGGCAGGTTGCGGGAAAAAGCTTCGCCAAAGAACAGGTTATCCCCCAACACCAGAGCGCAATCGTCATTGCCGATAAAATCCTTTCCGATAATGAACGCCTGTGCCAACCCATCCGGACTCGGCTGCACGGCATAGGAAATCGAGATACCCCACTGACTACCATCGCCCAACAGATCCGAAAAGCGCGGCGTATCCTGCGGTGTCGAGATAATCAGAATTTCACGAATTCCCGCCAACATCAGCGTAGTGAGCGGATAGTAAATCATTGGCTTGTCATAAACAGGCAACAGCTGCTTGGAAATTGAAAGCGTCACCGGATGCAGACGTGTGCCCGAACCACCCGCAAGAATAATACCCTTCATTGCACAAACCTCTTTCTTGTTGTGTGTTGTACAGAAACAGCCTCAACCCGCCAGACCAAGCCGCTGCATCTGGTAACTGCCATCCAGTACATGCTGCCACCAAGCTCGATTATCGAGGTACCAGCGCACTGTTTTACGAATACCAGAGTCAAATGTTTCAAGTGGTTGCCAACCCAGCTCTCTCTGGATCTTGCCGGCATCAATAGCATAGCGCACATCATGACCAGGACGATCGGTCACATGCGTGATCAGATCGCGATAATTTTTCACTCCGGCAGGCTTCTCTGGCTGCATCTCTTCCAGCAGATCACAAATAACATGTACCACCTCGATGTTCTGCTTCTCATTGTGGCCGCCGACATTGTATGTCTCGCCAACAACTCCCTCCGTAACAACCTTGTACAAT
The DNA here is from genome assembly GCA_964509075.1 of uncultured Pseudomonadales bacterium. Classification (GTDB taxonomy): domain Bacteria; phylum Pseudomonadota; class Gammaproteobacteria; order Pseudomonadales; family UBA7239; genus UBA7239. The sequence goes on from CAZDWC010000008.1 coordinate 152,323, forward strand.
GCACGCGCGTGATCTTCGACGTATAACCAGTCACGCACCTGATTGCCCTTGCCATAAACCGGCAGCGGCTTGCCCGCTAGCGCATTAAGAATCATCAACGGAATAAGTTTTTCGGGGAAATGGCACGGCCCATAATTATTGGAGCAATTGGTCATCAAGGTAGGCAGACCGTAAGTCTCACGCCACGCACGCACCAGATGATCCGACGATGCCTTGCTGGCCGAGTAAGGCGAATTCGGCGCATACGGTGTTTGTTCCGTAAACAAACCGGTCGGACCAAGCTCACCAAAAACCTCATCCGTTGAAATATGATGAAAGCGGAAAGACTGCTTTGCCGAATCAGTCAATCCACTCCAGTATTTGCGGGCACTCTGCAACAACATATAAGTGCCGACAATATTGGTCTCGATAAACGCCGCCGGGCCATCAATCGAGCGATCAACATGCGACTCTGCCGCCAGATGCATTACCGCGTCAGGCTGCGCTGCCGCAAAAACAGCATCCAGCTTGTCCCCGTCACAAATATCAATCTGGTGGAAACTGTAGCGCGGAGAGTCCGCAACTTCCTGCAAAGATTCCAGATTACCGGCGTAAGTCAGCTTATCGACATTAATGACAGAATCCTGTGTATTCTGAATAATATGTCGCACTACCGCCGAACCTATAAAACCCGCCCCACCTGTTACAAGTATTTTCATTATTGTCTCTCAACCATACATTAATGCACACTGCAAAAATTCAGCCACGCCCATAGTGATCTTCAAATCTTACGATATCATCCTCGCCAAGATAGGCGCCAGACTGCACCTCAATAATCTCCAGATCTATCGTTCCCGGATTTTCCAGGCGATGCGTGACGCCCAATGGAATATAAGTCGACTGGTTTTCAGTCAGTAAAAATTCATCATCGCCGCGCACCACTCGCGCCGTGCCACGTACCACAATCCAGTGCTCCGCACGATGGTGATGCATCTGCAACGAAAGACTCGCACCCGGCTTGACCATGATGCGCTTGACCTTGTGGCGATCTCCCTCGCCAATGGAATCGTAATAGCCCCACGGACGATAAACCTTGCGATGCGATTTGACCTGCGTTCGACAATTACGCGTCAGTTGTTCTACAACCGTTTTGATATTTTCAGATTCGACACGCGGCGCAACCAGAATGGCGTCATCCGTCTCCACTACAATCAGATCATCCACCCCCATGGCAACCAGCAACTTCTCGTCGGAAAACACCGTGCAGTTGCGCGCCCTGTGCAATAGCACATCGCCGCGGCTGACATTGCCGTCTGCGTCCTTCTCCATGCTGTCTGCCAGACTGGCCCAGCTGCCGACGTCGCTCCACGGGGTGTGGCAGGGGACTACCACCGCATTATCGGTATGCTCCATCACGGCATAATCAATGGAGATATCAGGTGCTGCTGCAAACAGCTCCGCATTGACGCGCACAAAACCGAGATCGCCGGCACGCTGCTGGTATGACTGCATACACGCATCGTGCACGGCTGGCGCCAGACGCTGCATTTCATCCAATAGCGTCTGTGCGCGGAACATGAATACGCCACAATTCCACAAATAATTGCCACTCTCGACATATTGTTGCGCGGTCACCGCATCCGGCTTTTCCACAAAACGCTCGACACAGAATGCCGGCACAGTCGTCTCCAACGCAGCAGCCTTGCGAATATACCCATAACCGGTCGCGGCAAATACAGGCTGCACACCAAACGTCACCAGATGACCCGCCGCCGCCAATGGCTCAGCCGCTACAATCATGGATCGAAAAGCTTCTGCATCCGCGAACAGATGATCCGAGGGCAGCACCAGCAAAATACTGTCCGGCGACGAGGCCAATGCCGCCAGCGTCACCGCCGGCGCGGTATTGCGCGAACAGGGCTCAATAATGATTTGTCCTTCACGACCACCCAGTTGCTCGGCTGCCATGAAACGATGTTCGGCATTGCATACCACCAGAGGTGCAGCAAAGGCCGAGCCAGCTACACGCTCCAGCGTCAACTGGAACAGGGACTGCTGCCCGAACAAGGGCAAAAATTGCTTGGGGTGGCTTTCCCGCGACAAAGGCCACAGCCGCTTGCCAGCACCACCAGAAAGGATTACAGGAATGATCACGCGAAGGCCCGCCACAACAAGGTCAGGGATTATTGCATCGCTCCGGCGCCGCTGCCAACCGCTGAAGTGAATACAGGGAGCGGCAACCTCATGCCGGCGACAGTTTGCGTACGTTGTCGCGCAAATGCTGGGGATTGATGGTGCCGACAATCGCGCTGCTGCTCCCGGCATGCGCAAAGATCAGGGCCAGCGCTTCTGCAACGGCATCCCCCTCACACAAATGGCCGCTGGCAAACGCTTTCTTGATCAGCGCCCCCTTGGCATGCTCGCGGCAGTAATCCAGCACCGCGATGTCCGCCTGCTCTTGCAGATTGCAGGTCACCATCACCACATCCGACTTTTCAGCCGCCAGCAGCCCGCCTGCAACTGTCTTGGTGGACATGCCAAAGGCGCGTATCCAGCCGCGCCTCTTCAGATCAGCAAGTGTTTCCAGCGCTGCGCTGTTGCGGATGATGTCGAGATCATTACCGTCAGAATGCACCAACACCATGTCGAGATAATCCGTGTGTAATCGACGCAGACTGCGCTCGACACTCATCCGTGTATGCTGCTCCGAAAAATCAAAGCATGATTCGCCATTGATAAATTCTTCGCCAACCTTGGTACAGATCAGCCAGTGTTTGCGATCTGACTTGAGCAATTTTCCCAACCGCTCTTCGCTGCTGCCGTAAGCCGGCGCCGTATCCAGAAGATTGATACCGAGATCCCGCGCCAGATCGAGCAATGCACGCGCGTCGCGATCTTCGGGAAGTTTGAAAGGCTGTGGATATTTGACACCTTCATTACGGCCGAATTTTACGGTACCGAAACCGAGTGCGCTGACTCGCATATCAGTACTGCCAAGCTGACGATAAAACATCGTCATGCACCTCGCTGCCAGTTAACACACCGCCAAGGCGCGCACGCCACATGATCATCCAGCGCCTCATGCAAACGCAGCAAAGACATCGGCACGGCGTCCGCAAACTGCGGCGCAATATTTTCCTGCCGCAAATATTCCAGCAACATATTCCCGAGATTGGGCGCCAGCGTGAGTTTGGTTGGCCATGCCACCACACAGCGCGCCAGACTATCGCATGCCGACAACCAGGCATTATCAGGCCGCAACAGGCCAGGCTGCGCCGGTTCTGCGCGATCTACACAAAACGTCGCCCACTCTGCATCGCGCCAGTCCAGCCAACTGAAGAGGTTCTGTAATTCAGTTTTTGCTAGCGCGATCAATTCTTCCGCAGAGAGATTGACGCCATCTTCGGCAAGCTGCCCACCCAGATACCATACGGTATAGTCACCGTCGCGATGTGACGAGATAGTCAACCGCGGTTTGCTGTCGGTGCCCACACAGTGTGCGTACAAAGGCTCGTGGAATTTATGGCGTACCATCACCTGCTGTAGCGGTCGCAATTGCATTTGCGGTTGTGTGACTTGCAAGCGTGCCAGCAAATCACCATTCCCTTTGCCTGCCGCGAGTACGCACAATTGGCTGTTGATGCAAAAAGTTTTCCCATCGTGCTGCACGCTTATCACCGCACCAGCACCCGCGCGCTGCAACTGCGCATGTTGCCAATCAATCGCCATGATATATTCACGGCTGGCATCGCTCAGTTTCCGCAACAGCGACGGCACGTCCAACACCAGATCCACCAGCTTATACAGCGAACCCTTGAAGGCGGCATTGCGAAACAGCGAGGGAAAATCTTTTGGCTTCAGCGCATCAACGCGCCCGCGCAATGCTTTGCTGGCGAGAAACGCCGTCGCCTTGGACAGCACGCTTTGCGCCGACCACATGTAGAAATGATCGCTGAGAATTTTCACACCGCGCAGGTCGACATCACCTTCGCCCGCCATGCAGCGACGCCAGTGCGCGGGCATGTCGGCAATCGCTTCGGAGGCGCCGGACAAGGCGCCGGACAAGGTGTATTTGACCCCACCGTGGATCATGCCTTGCGAGGCCACACTCTGTCCGCTGCCCAGCGCCGACTGTTCGAACAGCACGGCGTGATAGCCGGCACGGCGCGCGCGACTCAGCAACCACAAGCCGGCGACGCCGCCACCGATGATGGCGATATCGACGTGGATCTGTTGCGTAGTGGCTGGCATGCTGGCTCCCGTAGAGGCGCGCAGTATAAACCGCGACGACTGGCGCCACAGTGCCCGGCTCGCTATCCTGCCGCAAACTACATTCAGCCTGTCGTCCATGCCACGCCTGCTTTATACCTTCATCTATACAGTGCTATTACCGGCCATCCTGTTGCGGCTGCTGTGGCGCGCGAGGCTGGCACCGGCCTACCGGCAGCGCTGGGCCGAGCGCTTCGGCATTTTTACTCCACCAGCCTTTGACAGGCAGCGACCGGTGATCTGGCTGCACGCGGTATCCATGGGTGAGACTCTGGCCGCCATACCGCTGGTCAACCGCCTGCGGGCCGATCATCCCGACTGGCAATGGGTGATCACCACCACCACACCCACCGGCTCGGAGCGGGTGCGTGCCGCCTTCGGTGACAGCGTCTTTCACGTCTATGCCCCCTACGACCTGCCGCTCTTCGTCCACAGTTTTCTGCGACGCACGCAGCCGCGGCTGTGCATCATCATGGAAACCGAGCTGTGGCCCAATCTGTTGGCCGGCTGCCGTGCACGCGACATTCCGACAGTAATCGCCAACGCGAGGCTCTCCGAAAAGTCGGCGCGCGGCTATGGCAAGTTGGCGCCTCTCACTCGCGCCATGCTACAGGATGTATCCCTGATTGCTTCACAGCAAACCGACGACGGCGAACGCTTTGTGCGGCTGGGTCTTCCCCGCCCGCACCTGCAAATCACCGGCTCCATCAAGTTCGATCTCGACCTGGATCAAGCCGTGAGAGAAAAAGCAGCCACCCTGCGAGCGCAGTGGTCGAATCATGAAACGCGCCCTGTGTGGCTCGCCGCCAGCACCCATCCCGGCGAAGACGCGATCATCCTGCAGGCATTTGCCGCCCTCAAGAGACAACATGCGCCGCTGTTGCTGGTACTGGTACCTCGACATCCGGAGCGCTTCGACGCCGTTGCCCAGCAGTGCGAGACAGGCGATTTTTCTGTGGTTCGGCGCAGTAGCGGCGACGCTCCCTCTGCCAATACCGGCATCCTGATCGGCGACAGCATGGGCGAATTACTGGCATTTTACGGTGCCGCCGACATTGCCTTTGTCGGCGGCAGCCTGGTGCCCGTCGGCGGCCACAACCTCATCGAACCGGCCGCCTGGGGCTGCCCGGTGATCAGCGGCCCACATCTATTCAACTTCACCGAGGTCGAGCGCCTGTTGTGCGACGCACAGGCACTGACCATCGCCACAGATGCCGCTACGCTTGCCACTGCCGTCAATACACTGCTCCGCGATGCAACCGGGCGCCACGAGACAGGCAGGCGCGCGCAAGCGGTGGCGGAAAACAATCGCGGTGCGCTGGCACGTTTGTGTAAACTTGTCGAGCAACATGTACTGCCAAACGAGAGCCAACCATGCAACTGAGCCGCTTCACCGATTACTCTGTGCGCGTGCTGATCTATGCTGCCATGTACCCGGAGCGCCTGGTAACGCTGCATGAAATGTCTGATTTTTATGACATCTCGCTGGCGCACCTGCGCAAGGTGGTGCACCAGCTCGGCAAGCTCGGTTATCTGAAAACTGCACGCGGCAAAGGTGGCGGCTTGCGCCTGCAGCGCCCGGCCAAAGAGATCAATGTCGGCAAGGTGGTCGCTGAATGCGAGGGGCGTACACACCTGATCGATTGTGTGGCGCTCGACTGCGTTGTACTGCCTGCCTGCGGCCTGCCGGGCGTACTCAAGCGCGCACAACAGGCGTTTTATGCCGAACTGGAAAAATATTCACTGGATGATGTGATCATCCGCGAGCGCATTCCCCGCGCACTGGAAATGGCTGGCGCCCGCAAACAGCTGCGCGTGATCGCCTCGGACTGACCCCAAAACTTAATCTGCATCAACAAACCTCCACTCTCCCGTCTCGCACACTCGTAAAAGACTATTTTTTATATATCTTTGTGTCGGACACCCCACAACCCGGAGAGATAGACCATGTTCTGTATCCAGTGCGAACAAACCCTCGTCAATGAAAAAGCCACCGGCTGCCAGTTCAAGAAAGGCAAGTGCGGCAAGGAGGCGGAAACCGCTGATTTGCAGGACATCCTGATCTACCTGCTGCAAGGCATTGGCCAGTACGCGCACCGCGCGCGCCAGCTGGGCGCTGTTGACGCCACCATTGACCGGTTCATTCCACCGGCATTTTTCACCACGCTGACCAACGTCAACTTCGACAGCGACCGTTTCGTGAAATTGATTGGCGATGCCGAAGCCATTCGCAATCAAGCCAAAGCGATGTACATCGCTGCCTGCGAGAAAAAGGGCGTGCAGCCGGAACAACTCGCCGGCCCGGCCGTATTTCAGCCAGCCAAAACTCTCGATGGTTTGATGGCGCAGGCGCCGGAAGCCAGCATCAAACGCGATGATCCGGATGTGTTCGGCTTGAACTGTCTCGTGCTGTACGGCTTGAAAGGCTGCGCCGCCTACACCGAACACGCGATGATGCTGGGCAAGGAGAGCGAGGAAGTTTTTGGCCTGTTTCATCAATACCTCGATTTCATGGCCAACAAGCCGAGCGACATCGGCGCGCTGCTCGACACCTGTTTGAAAATCGGCGAAATGAATTTGAAAGTGATGGAGCTGCTCGACGCCGGCCATCGCGACAACTTCGGCACGCCGGAGCCGACGCAAGTGCGCGTAACGCCAGTAAAAGGTAAGGCATTACTGGTCAGCGGCCATGACATTGTCGATTTGTACAACCTGCTGAAACAGACCGAAGGCAAAGGCGTGAACGTGTACACGCACGGCGAACTGCTGCCGGCGCACAGCTATCCGCAACTGAAAGCGTTCAAACATCTGGTCGGCAACTACGGCACAGCATGGCAAAACCAGCAAGCCGAATTCGCGGCATTTCCGGGCGCGGTTTTGATGACCTCCAACTGTTTGATTGATCCAAACGTCACCGGCTACGCCGATCGCATCTTCACTACCGGCCCAGTCGGCTGGCATGGCTTGCCGCATATCGACATCGGCACCAATGGGCAAAAAGATTTTTCAGCCGTGATAGATTGCGCACTGCAACAACCGGGCTTTGCCGAAGATCAAATTGAACAATTTGTGACGATCGGTTTCGGCCGCGAAACCATTCTGAGTGTGGCCGACAAAGTGATCGACGGCGTGAAGAGCGGCGCCATCGAACACTTTTTCCTGATCGGTGGCTGCGACGGCGCAGCGCCGGGCCGCAATTACTACGAGGAGTTTGCCGTGCACGCACCGGATAGCAGCATGGTGCTCACACTCGGCTGTGGCAAATACCGTTTCAATCGCCACAATTTCGGCGACATCGGCGGCATTCCACGCCTGCTCGACATCGGTCAGTGCAACGACAGCTATTCAGCGATTCAAGTGGCCGTGGCACTCGCCAATGCGTTTGGCTGCGGCGTGAATGATCTGCCACTGACGCTGATTGTGTCATGGTTCGAGCAGAAAGCCGCTGCGGTGTTGTTGACGCTGCTCGCGCTCGGTATCAAGAACATCCACCTCGGCCCATCACTGCCGCACTTCCTCACGCCGAACCTGCTCAATGTGCTGGTGGAGAAATTCGCCCTGCGGCCGATTGGCGATGCGCGTGATGACATTGCGCGGATTATGAATAAAGCGGCCTGATCGCGGAATCCAGAAAAAGGCCGACGTGATGAGCGTCGGCCTTTTTCTATTAATGGCGCAATATATTAACGCACAAGAAGTGTCACGGCTTCCGCAGCTGTTCGCTCACTGCACCACCCCTATAGTTGCCGTCAAGCAACACCTCTGCCGGATAGCTGACGCTGCTTATCGGCGCAGCAGCTGCGTAATTGTAATCACCCACTTGTGCATACATCACCGTGCAAGCACTATTGATTAACGTTACCGTATTGCTCAAACGCGAACATCCACCAGAGACAGAAACACTCACCGGCAAACCAGAGCTGGCAGTTGCAGCAACAGCAAATGCTGAACCATAAGCAATACTCACTGGTGCGGGTTGCGTGACGATAATACTTTGAGCCGCTTTCACGGCCGCCGAGCCATCAATCTTGTTAGTCGCAGCAAAATAATTACTGCTGCCTGCCTGCGAATACGTCACGGTGCACGCCGTAGTGCCGCTGACCATGGTCACCGTATTACCACTGAGTGAACAGCCACCGCTAACAGCAATGCTCACCGCCAAACCCGAGCTTGCTGTGGCTGCAACAACAAAGCTCGATCCATACACCGCACTGGCCGGCGCAGCTTGCGTGATGGTAATGCTCTGAGTCGCTTTGGTAGCAGTTGTGGTACCGCTTCGACTCGCCGGGTTGTAGCTGCTGTTGCCCGCCTGTGAATAGGTGACCGTACACGCGGTGCTGCCGCTGGCCATACTGATAACCGCGCTACCTGTACCAGAACCACTGCAGCCGCCGCTGCCGACAATACTCACCGGCAGCGCAGAACTGGCGGTGGCCGCCACTGTAAAACTTGCACCGAATACTGCACTGGATGGCTCAGACTGCGTAATGGTGATGGTTTGCGGAACGGTAGAATCCAGCGTTAACCCGTTGCAGCTGCTGGCGGTTGCCACGCAGCCGTATGGATTGGAGGCACTCCAACTGTCAGGCAAACCATCATTGTCTCCATCCTCGCTCGCAGCATTATTGAGCGGAAACTTGTCGAATCCATCCGCAACCCCATCGTTATCATCATCGCTATCCTGCACCAACGTAGTTCTGGAACCAAAATCAATTTCATCAACAGCTGCTTCAGTACAGGCAAAACGAAATCCTCCACAGGTGCTGTAACGCCACTCGACAACATGTGAACCCGCTGTGGTTGCTGTATTACACCCGTAGCGATTCGAGCCAATGCTCGTACAACTGACCGCTACTACAACGCCATCAATATATACAGATGGCTGACCGCTCGTGACCATATGCGAAAGATTGTAGCCCGCTGTAAACTTGAAACTGATGGAAGGGCCTGTGACTACCGGGATTCTCAGAATGGCCGGCTGCAAAGTACAACTTACTTGCACACCTCCCGACCCAATACGGTAACAACTCTGGCCCTGCGTCACCGTCCAATTGGTGGTATACGCCCCAGGGTTAAATGCTTCATAGGCACTCGGACAACCTGCAAAAAACTTATCCGGCTTGCCATCGTGGTCAGTATCCACGGCAGCGCAGGCATCTGCAGGAAATGCATCGACACTGTCATCCACACCGTCTCCATCGGTATCCGCCGCCCACGCCTGCAACGGCAAGGCTGCAACCAAAGCCAATAGAAACATCGCCAGCACATGGCGGCACACGGAAACGGATTTACCCATAAAAAACCCCATCGATTATTGTTGTCAGTGCCGTTGTTGTGATTGCCAATTTATCATTCACCCCCCCCCGCAACAAGACACACTTTTTGTTAGACAATGCCTACCTCACTGACAGGAGAGCAAACATGTCCGACACCATCTTTGGCAAGATCGTCCGCGGTGAAATCCCCGCCGAGAAACTCCACGAAGACGAGCATTGCATCGCCATCCGCGACATTCACCCGCGCGCGCCGGTGCATCTGCTGGTGATCCCGAAAAAAAGCATTCCGCGCCTGGTGGACGCCAATCCGGAAGACCAGGCTCTGCTCGGCCATTTGATGCTGGTGGCGGGCAAGCTCGCTGAAGATCACGGTGTGGGCGATTCCTTCCGCCTGCTGGTCAACAATGGCGAAGGCGCCGGGCAGACGGTATTCCACCTGCACCTGCACATCCTTGGAAACGATAACCTCCACCATAAGTACACGGAAGCCGACATGGCCCAATAGTGCCGGAAGAGGCGAATCGCGCCGGCTGTTACGGATGAAAGCGACCCAATCGGGTCAGGCCCCGATTTGCGCGATCAGATCCTTGTCTGTCACTTGCCTCCCTATGGACGCCACGCACACGAACGAAAACCTGCGTACCGTGCCGCCCAGTGTCAGCTTGTTTACACGTGAACAGATCGACCAGCTGGGCGTCGACTACCTGCACGAGCTGCTCAACTACGTTCCTGGCTTTCAGGCTTTCCGCCAGGAAGAAGCCGGCGACGAGTATTACCACAGCGCGCGCACCGCTCCAGTACAGCCAGCCGTTCTTTTCTGCCAATTTCCGGGCTGTCCAAATTTGAAACAGATTCACATACAGCCTCGGCAAGCTTGCAGGCAGATTGGCTACCGGTCGCCGGGCAACATTGGGCACGTTTCCACTGATTGATCCGAATGATCGCGACATTGCCAGCGCCTACCTGCAATACCAGCTGCAATTATCGCTGGAATACATCGGACAGATTTCCGAGGCATGGCAGTGCCGCGCAAGCTACAGCCAGTTCGGCAATTTGCAATACGCCATCACTCACCGGCAGAGTCTCTACCTTGAAGCCAAAAATCTGCTCGACACCGACTCGGAAACACCTTATCTGCGCAACACCTTTGAACGTGGCTTGCCGGATCGCGGACGCGAACTGACATTGGGCTTTCGCTGGCTGTTCGACTGACACCAGAAAATCGAGAGCTAACCCAGGCGACAGACTTCGCCTGTCATGACATCGCGAATCTGTGTCGGGTTTTTCTGTCCTCCGGTGTGGCCGGGCAGGACCGCATCCAGCTGGCTGCCAAAATACTTGCGCACGGCAAACAACGTACGCGCTGCTGGTTTGCCGGCAGGGTTGGCGGAGGTGGAGACCAGCGGCCCGCCAAATTGTGTGCACAGCGCAGCGACTATTGGGTGCGCACTGACACGCAGCGCCAACGTGTTCCGTCCGCCAGTAATCCAGTGCGGTGCAGCACCATTGTTCGGCACCAGCCAGGTGTGCGGACCGGGCCAGCTGGCACGCATGGTGACGATTTTTTCTGCCGGCAAGCCGAGCAGAAACGGCGCGAACTGGTCGATGTCTGCTGCCACAAGAATCACGCCCTTGCGCCAGTCGCGCTGTTTCAACGCGAGCAGCTGCAACACCGCGTCTTCATTAAACGGGTCACAACTCACGCCCCACACCGCTTCGGTGGGGCAGGCAATCACACCGCCAACGCGCAGTGCCTGCACAGCGAATTGCAAGCGCAGCGGTGAAAAACAGGCGGGGTTTTTTTCAGACGCCGAAAGCATTTTTTATCCACTCGAACTGTAAACCGCTCTCGCCGGGGCGGGCGGCGACAATATCAAATCGGCAGGGTTTGTGCTGCCAGTCCTTGTGCGCGAGCAAAAACAATTGCGCAGTGCGCAGCAACTTTTGCTGCTTGCTGCGCGTGACGGTTTCTGCCGGCGTGCCATACGCATCGCTCTTGCGAAAACGCACTTCCACAAATACCAGCGTGTCAGCTTCGCGCATCACCAGATCCAGTTCGCCGCCGCGCGTGTTGTAGTTGCGCGCCATGCACTGCAAGCCTCGCTGTTCCAGGAAATGGCAGGCGGCAGCTTCCACCGCTTCGCCGTGGGCGCGCGGCGCTGCCATCAGGGTTGGTCACTGCCCAGCACAGGCATGGGCTGCGGTTGTCCATCCTGTATCACAGCGGGTACCAGCTTGCGCGCCACATGGCGGTCGCGATCCAGATACAGGTAGCCGGTATTGCCCGGTACGTGCAGGCTGGCGTTGGCCTGCATCAGCGGCAGGCGCAGGTACAGTTGCTGGGCATCGGCGCCCATCGCGTAGAGCATTTCCATCTCGGCGGGCGGTTTGTCACCGGTGCTGCGCAGGGGCCCCTGCCCCACCTGCCAGGGTGTCAGGCACAGGCGCACGCCGTTGGCGGGTTTGTTGCGGCCAAGACTGGTGCTGGCCGACAGCAGCTGCGAGCTGCTGTAGACGGCAACCTGCGGCGCATTGTTGCGCGCCAGATTCTGCACCACGGCGGCGGCATCACTGCTGTTGCCGACAAAGTAGATCATGTCCGGCAGCTGGCTGCCTTCGCGGTACTGGCCGGTGGCGAGGTCGATGCCCAGGGCATCGGCGATCTGCACGCCGTAGTTGCCACCATCAGGCTGGTAGCGGATATCGGCGGTCACGCTGCCGCCCAGCAATTCCCACTTGCGCAGGAATGCCTGGCGCAGACGCTCGCCGCGCTCACCCTCCGGTGTCATCACCACCGCCCGTTGCGCGCGGTTGGCCCACGCAGCTTCGGCCACCTGCCGCACCTCATCTTCCGGGTTGAGGCTGAATTGAAACAACTTGTCGGGAGCATTGCCGGGGGCCGGCGGATTGTTCAGCGCCAGCGTCGGTACCGGCAGCTCGGTCTGTTGCGCCAGTACTTGCACCTGCTCGCGCTCCAGTGGTCCGATCACCAGTTCCGCGCCCTGTGCCACGGCGGCGTGATAACTGGCGAGGATGTCGGGGTTGGCGCTGCTGTCGATCAGGTCGATCTGCACATCCGGGTTGCCGGTACTGGCGGCGAGCGTGCGGTAGTAGCCGGCGAGGAAGCCGTCGCGCACCGCACGGCCAGCTGCGGCGCGTTTGCCGGACAAGGGCAGCAGCAGGGCGATGTGGCGGGGCTGGTCATCCAGCAACTTGCGCAGCAGCTTCATGTCGGCCGGCATGAAGCGGTTGGCGGGATGTACGGGCCAGCTGTGCTGCCAGTCTTGCAAAGCTGCCGCCTGCTGTTCGATGTTGTCGAGACCCTGGCGCTGGATGTGCGCCAGTGCCAGCCAGCCATTGAGTGTCTGGTTTTGTGGTTGGGTTTCCAGCCACTGGAATTCCTCTTCGCGCAATTGTGACAGCAGTGTCCAGATGGCATCGCTGTTGTCGCGCTGACTGGCTTCGTCCGTCAACAGCGGGCTTTGTGCCAGGCGCTCGTTGAGTGCGTCGAGCGGGCGCTGCTCGGCTTCAAACAAACGGGCGCGCAGGCCGTGCAGCCGGGCGCTGTCAGCGGCGTTCAGGTTGGCGGCGAGGGCGTTGAGGCGATTGTCCTGCAGCACGGTATCGGCCACCAGCAGCTGGCGCTTGTCGAGCGCGGTGGCGCCGTACAGCAGGCTGTAGCGCAGCAGTGCATCACCGGCGAGCCTGCCCGGCTGGATCTCGGCCAGCGCGCGGCTGGCGCGGTCTGCGTCGCCGGCGTTCTGGTAGAGCGCGGCCACCTGCATCAGCAGCTGCTCGCGCTCGGGAGAAGCTGCGCTTTCGGCGCGCTGCAACAGCTGCAGCGCCGTGTTGTCCGTGGCGCTCTGTGCCACCGCAGCAGGTTTGTCATGGAGGTCAGTCGACTTGTCTGCTGGCTTGCTGGCGCAGGCCGTCAGGCCACAAGCCAGCAGCACTGCCAACAGGCGGAGCTTGTGCCTCGCCGTGCCAGCACACGAGGCGGGCTTGTCACAGCGGTGTGATTCATCACGTAGAATGGGAAACATCTTCTGATCCGGTTTTCGGCATGCCCTCCATGACGTCACAACGTGCAACGCTGTATCTGGTGGCAACACCCATAGGCAATCTGGACGACATGGTACCGCGCGCGGTCAAGGTTCTCCAATCCGCAGATGCCATCGCTGTCGAGGACAGTCGTCACAGCGGCAAGTTGTTGCAGCATTTCAATATCAGCAAGCCGTTGATTCCCTATCACGACCACAACGAGCGCGACGCCGCCGAACGCATCCTGCAGTTGCTGCAAGCCGGCAAGCGCGTGGCCCTGATCTCGGATGCGGGCACGCCGGCGATTGCCGATCCCGGCTACCGGCTGGTGAGACTCGCCCACCAGCACGCTGTGCGCGTGGAAAGTGTGCCGGGCCCATGCGCGGCGATTGCGGCGCTGGCCGGCTCCGGTTTGCCGTCCGACAGTTTTCGTTTCAACGGTTTCCTGCCAGCCAAACAGCAGGCGCGCAAAACAGCCTTGGAAAACTTGCGTGAAGAAACGGCGACGCTGATTTTCTACGAGGCACCACACCGCCTTGCGGATACCGTGAGTGACATGGCAGAAGTCCTGGGCGGCGAACGCGAAGTGTGCCTGACGCGCGAACTCACCAAACATTTTGAAACGCTGTGGTTGACTACACTCGCTGAGCTGCAGCAGGCGATTGCTGAAAAGCGTGTGGAAGAACGCGGCGAGATCGTGTTGATTGTCGCAGGCAATCCGCAACAGCCGGCAGACGATGCAGAAGCTGAACGTGTATTGAAAATATTGCTGCAGGAACTGCCGGTGAAACAGGCATCGGCCTTGGCATCGCAAATCACCGGCGTAGCGAAACGAGAGTTGTACCAGCGCGCACTGGCTCTCAAGGATGAAAACTGATGCGCAATGGCTGGCGCGTGACAGGGTTGTTGTTGTGCGTATTGTTCGCCGGCAGCGCATTTGCTGCCACGAAACCGAATGTGTTGTTGATTGTGCTGGACGATGCTGGTTACAGCGATGTGGCCGGTTTCGGCCGCAACGATGCGCCGACGCCGAACCTGTTGCAGATTGCCAATGAAGGTGTGCGCTTCACGCGCCATTATGCCGATAGTACGTGCAAGCCGTCGCGGCTGGCGTTATTGACCGGGCGCGTGTCGGCACAGGTGGCACAGGCGCCGGATTTTCGCGGCATCTCGCCGCAAGTGCTCACGCTCGCTGAAGTGCTGCAGCAAAATGGTTACAGCACACATCACATTGGCAAGTGGCATCTCGGCGATTCAGTGCGCGACAGCTGGCCCGACAAACAAGGCTTTGATGACTGGTTCGGTTTTCTGAACCAGTTTCAATTGAAAGGCCCGGATGCCGATGGTCGCTTCACCAAACGCCCCACTTACACCAATCCGTTTCTGCAAAGTGACAGAACGCCACTACAGCAATATCAGGGACATCTTGAAGATATTCTGGCTGATCGTGTCGTGGAAACAATTCGTCAACAAAAGTCATCCACGCCATGGTTTATCAATTACTGGTTGTTTGCGCCGCACCACCCGAGCGTGGCGTCGGCAGAATTCCTGCAGAAATTCCCGCCGACACCTGCTGGCAAATATCAGGCATTGCTGGCGCAAGCCGATTTTGAAATCGGCCGCGCGATCAGCGCGCTGCGTGAAACCAAACAACTCGACAATACCTTGGTCGTTGTGGTTTCGGATAATGGCGGCACCAATGAGCTGATGAACAACAACGCGCCGTTTGCGGGTGTGAAAGGCGGCTATCAGGAAGGCAGCTTGCGCACGCCCTTGATCGTGCGTTGGCCAGACAAACGCCATGCCGGTGAAGCGCGCGATGCAATCGTCGCGATTCAGGATATTTATCCCACGGTGCTCGGCGCTGCCGGCATTCAGCCACCTGCCAATCTTGATGGTCAGGATTTGCAGCCGCTGCTCGATGGCAAAACATTGCTGCCGCGCCTGCTGGTGCATGAAATGGTTAATCCCGGCGCGTTTCATTTCGGCGTGCTCAGCACGGACGGTAACTGGCGGCTCGCAGACAATGCTCTTTACGATCTCGTGCATGATGCCGCGAGTGCACAGGATGTCGCTTCACAACACCCGCAGCAACTGAAAAGAATGCAGGATATGTTCAACACATGGCGCGAGAAAAAAATCGCGCTCACACTCGACTACCGGCAGCAGAACAAACATGGCGTTGCAATTGTTTCCGGCGATGATTTCCGTCGCGCGCCGGGTTACGGCGCTTTCAGTTTTGCTGTCGATGCCACATGGCCAGCCAGGCCGCCTGCACAGCCGATGTATATTGCCGAGCAGCCCGGAGTATGGTCATTGCGCCTGAACCCCGACCGTACCTTCACGCTGCAAATGGGTGAAGACAGCATGCAGACGCAAGCACTCCCCGATGCCATATGGCGCGCCGGCAGAGCCAATCTGCTGCTGAGCAGTGTTTTCACGCGTTCGCGTTTACATGAGGGGCGCAATCACGGCGAGATGCAATTCCATGCGGACTCAACATTGCTGATGGAATGGCAGCAGACGAATCCACAGGAAAACACGTCGCGCCTGTCCGCACCGACGTTTATCGGCCAACGCAGTGATGGCAGTGCGCGCTGGCAAGGCGAACTCGGCGTTGCACAATTCTACAATGCAGCGCTGACAGCAGAACGCACATCGATGATCCCCGGCGACTTATCTGCCACCGAAGAGAGCGCCGAATAATTTGTCGCTCATACGAGCAGGATTTCACCGTTGACAATGGAGATGGGCAGAGGCTCGAGTGCGTCACCGGTGCAGGGGCCGGCGATGCACAGCCCGGTTTCGATGACAAACAGCGCGCCGTGGGTCGCGCACTGGATCAACTCACCGCTGCTGTTGAGGAACTGGTCCGGCATCCATTCCAGCGGCACGCCGATGTGCGGACAACTGTTGATATAGGCGTGGACTGCACCGGCTTTTCTCACCAGAAACAGCGGCAGCTCGCCGCGCTCGAAACCGCGTGCACTGCCCTCGGGCAGCTCATCCAGCGTGCAGAGAAAACCATCAGTGGCAGACATGGGTGGCGACCTGTTTGGCATTGCCGGCAGTGTAGGAAGCTGCCGGCGTTGTCGCAAATGAAAACAGCCGCAAACGAGATGAAGTGAATTACTGCCGTTGCAGCAGCTGCATGACCTTGCGGCCCATGTCGCCGGGCGCTTCACCGCAAACCATATCCAGGGTCTCGGGTTGCATGCGCCGGTGTTCGATCAACATGCCGGCCTTGATGGCGAGGCTCATGCGCTGCAGGCGCAGGCTGGCCGGGTGCGCGGTATCCGGTTGCAGGTATTGCTGCACACTGTCAGGCAGGGCCCAGTCCTCGGCGATGCGTTGCGTGAGGTCGCTGGCGTATTGCTCGATCAGCGCAAAATAGATGTCGCGTTCTTGTGTGCTGGTGTCCAGCTGCTCATGGTGGCGCTGGATTTCATTGCAGATGACGATGGTGCCGATGCCGTGCAACAGACCAGCCAGATAGGCAGTGCCCCGACCCTCGCTACCGGTGTCACCGCTGGCAGCCAGCATCTGTGCGGTACAGAGGGCATGGCGCCACAGGCGCTGTGCCAGCCGTGGATGCTGGCGATTCTGGCGCAGGATCACCGGCTCCATCACCGCCGCAGCCACCAGCGAGTACATGCCCTGGAAGCCCAATTGCGCCGTGGCTTTCTGCAGGCTGTCCAGCGCCTGTTGCGAGCTGCGCAGCAGCGGGCTGTTGGCGAGGCGCAACACGTTGCCGGCCAGCGTGGCATCAGATGCCACCAGTTCGGTCACCGCCTGAGCCGGGCAGTCCGGCTCGCGCAGCAGGCGCATCAGGCGTGGCAACACCGAGGGGAAATAGGGAGTAACGCCCGAGCGCGCTGCCGTGTTCTCCAGCAAGTTCAGGAAATGCTGGTGCCAGTTGGCTGACAGCACCGGCCTGTCGGTGTCAAACGGCAGAGGCTCCGCGTGTTCCAGCAACAGGTCGACAAAGTGCCGGTTCACCAGCGCCTGATGCGGCAGCGTCGCCGCTGGACAGCCGTGTGCCTCGGCGATATCTGCCTGAACCGCAGCTGTCGCTGCCCCGCGCCCGAACAGGCGCTTCATGGTGATCATGGCTTGCCCCCTGTCCCCCTGCTGGCGCGCTTTCGCGCGTC
The DNA here is from genome assembly GCA_964509075.1 of uncultured Pseudomonadales bacterium. Classification (GTDB taxonomy): domain Bacteria; phylum Pseudomonadota; class Gammaproteobacteria; order Pseudomonadales; family UBA7239; genus UBA7239. Next base: position 170,039 of record CAZDWC010000008.1, read on the forward strand.
TTTTGTGCGGGAGCTGCTAGTGTATTAATGGTGTCTGACAGCTGATTTAATGATGCTGCCTTCCCAACTATAGCAGCCATACGAAAATCAGCAGCCCGCTGGACAGCTGCCCTGGTGCGGAGATGAGGAGTGTGGGTATGAGAACTTTGAGGATGAGGCGTGCCACTCTCGCAATACTGGCCTGCCTGATGCTGGCTGCCTGCAGCTGGATGCCACCGGTAAAGCTCAAGGAGCCGACGGTGAGCCTGGTGAGCTTTTCGCGGTTGCCCGGCGACAACGTACTGGAGCAGCGCTTCGCGCTGCGCCTGCGGTTGGGCAATCCCAACAACCTGCGGCTCAAGGTTGCCGGGTTGTCGTTTGATTTCGCCATTGAAGGCTATCGGCTGATTACAGGCGTCAGCCGTGAGGTGCCGGTGATTGAGCCTTATGGGGAAGTGGAATTCACGGTGCAAGGTTCTGCGCACATGCTGGACGCCATCCGCCTGTTCAACGAATTGCGCCGGGATCCGCGTACCCGCTTTCACTACGAGCTGGATACGCAGTTGGATCTGGCGGATCGCCTGCTCTCGCACTACAGCCTGAAGAAGACCGGCGAGGTCAATCTCCAGTAACCCGGGCAGACAGGTGTTGCGCTCAGTTGCCTAGATCTCAGCTGTCGGCGCTTTCAGTGTCCAGTGAAAAGCTGACGTAATCTTCCACGCCGCGCTCGGCGTCGCTGCGGCTGTTGAACGGGCCGATGTCATTGCCTTCGCGAGTAGCGAAAAACCATTCGCCGGCGCGTTCAAAAATGCGTGTGCTGCGCTGCAAGGCCGCTTCAGCTTCGCCGCGCCGGCGGTCGAACATGTCGGTTTCAGCGGCGATGTGATAATCGACTGGCTCCACCGGAGACGGGTCGCTCTCATCCGGCACGAATTCCAGGCTGTCGAGATAGATGCGGTCGGCATCCATGGCAAAACCGGCGTAATCGCGCACACCATCCTGTGCGGCTTCCTCGCTGGGGAACGGGCCGATATCGACACCTTCGCGCGTCATGAAGTACCAGCCATCCGCCCTCTCGAACGTGCGCGACCTGCGCTGCGGCACTGAACTGGCATCGCCGGGGCGTGTGACTTTCTCGGGCTTCAGGTTGTCATGGCTCATCGGATGTCCGCTCCGCTTGTCCGGTTGCCTAACTTTACACCAGAACGCAGTGTGTGGCAGGCCCTCAGGTTTAGAACAACTCAACGTCGGTGACACCATTCATGACATCAGGCGCTGCCGAGTTGATCTGGGTCTCGAAGCTGGCCAGTACGTCGTTGAGCATCTGTTGCTGGCGCTCGGTCAGGGTTTCCAGCAACCTGACGATGGACTGGAAGGATTGCTTCAGGTGGTTGCCGGCATCAAACAGCTCCAGTGCTTCGCTGACGGCGCTGTCGATACGGCCCAGCAGGTATTTTTCCTGATCTTCCTCCAGCCCCATGGTCGGCAGGCGCTGATCGAGGTCATACAACAATTTGCGCATGGCCTGTACCACGCGCTCCTGATTGGCGCCCAGGTTTACTGCCAGATCATCCAGCAGGCCTTCAGCATTCTGCAGGGAACGGGTGAGGTCGGCGCTTTGCAGCAGCAGCATGCGTTCGGCATGCAGGGCGTGCAGGCGGGCATCCACCGCTTCCAGCATCAGGGGCAGGATGTCCTTGATGCGGCCGTAGCGCTCGCGGTCATCCAGCGGCATGTTCTTGACCAGCACGGACGCACGCGGGTAATTGATCTGCGTGCGACAGCCAAAATCAAAAATGCGCGCGCCCTTCTCGTGCAAGGTGTCCATGACCTCCCGCTCCATCGGGTTGGTACTGCCGGAAGGGCAGAAATACAGCGGAAATTCGCCAATATCCTGAAAGCGCAGGCTGCAATGCAGAACCAGGCTGTCGGTGACACGGAAAAATTGCTGCGCCAGCTCTTGGGCATTGCGCGCACGGTGGCTGGCGGTGACAAATTGCACCACCCAACCCAGTTCGCTGCCACCTGTCATGGCGAGCAGGGCGGTATGTGCCGCCTGAGCGGCCTGGGCTTCCATCTGTTGCTGGGCGTGATGCAGCTTGCTCATCACACGCAGTTTGGCCAGCAACTCGGCGGGCTCAAAGGGTTTTACCAGAAAATCATCGGCGCCGGCTTCGTAGCCGAGCAGGCGATGGCGTGCATCGCCGTGACTGGAGAGAAAAACCACGGGCACGTCGCGGGTGGCAGGCGAGCGCTTGAGAATTTCGCAGACCTCGTAGCCGTTCATACCCGGCATCTCGACATCGAGCAGGATCAGGTCTGGCTGGTGCTGCTCGGCCATGGGCAGGCCGTCATCGCCACCGTGGGCAGACAGCGTCTCGTAGCTGTTCGCCAGGGTTTTCTGCACCATGGCGTGTACCAGTTTGTCATCGTCGATCAGCAGTATTCTTTCCTGCGGCATGCTTCACACCTGCACAGTCCTGTGGCCACCCTAATCGAGTGTAGTCGAGAGCTTGTAGATGTGCCTGTTGCTGCCACGCTTGTTGCAGCGGGAATGCTGTGCGAGACTCCCTGATGTCATCGGGAAATGAAGACACGGATCATGACAAGACGGGGTTCGCGAATAATACGCGCAGTGCTGGTATTGCCGGCGCTGGTTTTGCCCGTGCCAGGTCTTGCGGCAGAGACTGTGGATCTGTTTTCACTGTCCCTGGAAGAGTTGTCGCAGATCAGGATCACCTCATCCACCATGACCGATGAAAGCCTGCGCACCGTGCCTTCATCAATGTCGGTCTATACCCGTGAAGACATTCGCCGCCTGGGTTTGCGCCATGTCGCCGAGTTGGTGAATTATGTGCCGGGTTATCAGAGCTACCGCACGGATTACAACACCCTCGCTTGGAACACCTCCAGCCGTGGCCGCAGTGTCGGTGCGTCGGGCAGCGAGATACTGGTCTTGATTGATGGGCAGCGTCTCAACAACGACTGGTCTGGCGGCGCCTCCCAGGTCGACAGTCTGGTGCCTCTCGAAAACGTCGAGCGAGTGGAATTCATCCGCGGCCCTGGTTCCGCGATATACGGCAGCAATGCCATGAATGGCGTTATCAATATTGTCACACGCAGTGAGCGCGAACTGGTCGCTGAAGGCGGCAGTGACGGCCAGCGCCACGCCAGTGCCCAGTGGCATGTTGAAGGAACTGCCGGGAAGCTGGATCTCTACACTCGGCAAACGCAGCGTGATGGCGAGACTGCCAGCATTTTCCAGCCTACAACTTCAACGTACATCAAGACGCGTGATCCCTATCGCGCAGACGATGTGTACTTGCGCGGAGAGCTGGGAGAGTTTTCACTGGCGGCCCGCGCAGCGGCACGCGATACGCAGGAATTTTACGCGGTCGGTTTTGCCGATCAAGCCAGCACTTACTACGACTCGCGTTCCGACAGTCTCAATTTCGGATGGAAACACAATATTGCTGATGACGTGAACATTGAAGGTCATGTGTTCAACAGCCATAAAAATTTCCAGTTGCGTTCCAGTTTGAATCCCGCACTCAACGGCATGGTGCTTGAGGGCGGCATAGAAGAAGAAGAGCGCGGCACACAATGGGTGTTGCAAGGCGGTGAGGAGAATCTGCGCTGGTTATTGGGCTGGGAGTGGCGCAATCCGCAGTTGATGGATACCTCGGCACATGTGGGTACGCTGGACGATCCCTATGCAACCATTCCTGTCTTGCCGCAGGCGCCGGAAGTCGGGCGCACCATCAATAGTAAGTTTGTACAGTTGCAGCTTGCGCTCACAGATACGCTGGCGCTGACAACAGGATTGCGCCATGACGATTATTCGGATTTTGGTGAGCACAGCAGTCCGCGCATTGCAGTGGTAAAACAGCTGGGTGATAAAGACACGCTCAAAGGTCTCTATTCAGAAGCTTTCCGTGCGCCCACGCCCAGTGAAAGTCGTGTGATAAACAGTGGCGCAATCCTGCAGAATCCTTATCTGCAACCTGAAACCGCAAAAACATCCGAACTGGTATGGATGCACATGCTGGATGAGGGCATGGTTTCCACCACGGTATTTGACACGCAGGTGCAGGACGCCATCGTGCAAGTGGCTGTCAGCAATACCAAACGGCAACCGGTGAACAGCGAAATGACGATTGCCGGCCTGGAGATGGAATGGCAGGCGAGCTGGGGGAGACATTGGCAGTCACGCATCGCTGCCACGCATTTGTTCGATACGGTTGGCGACCTGCACACACAATCCAGCACCTTGCTCGGCGGCAGCCTGAGCTATGAAAATCCGTCATGGACACTAAGCCTGCTTGCCAACTATCAGGCCAGCATGCTTGATCCGAATGAACAGAACAACAACGCCAGCTCTGTGGAGAGCACAAGGTTTGGCGGGCATGCTGTAGTTGGTGCGCACGCAGCCTGGCGGGCATTTCCCGAACTGGAAATCTACGTGCATGCCGATAACGTGTTGGACAGGGAATACGCAGTGCCGGCTTTCCAGCCAACCAACGATGAAGGTGTACCCGCCGGCGGGCGTGTGCTCACAGCGGGCTTGCGCTGGCATGTGGACTGAAAACTCTTATGGTGCCTTTTTATGGATAAATGCATTGGTTGCATGACGTTGGCGGCATTTTTCTGCGGCAGCATTTCGTCTGCAGCCATGGCGCAGCCATCGGATCTTTTTTCATTGTCGCTCGAAGAATTGATGCAGGTAAAAATCACCAGCGCGACGCGAACAGAAGAAAGCCTGCGCACGGCGCCGTCCAGTGTCAGCGTATTCACGCGCGAGCAGATCAGCCAACTGGGCGTTGATTACCTGCATGAGATTCTCAACTATGTGCCAGGCTTTCAGGCGTTTCGGCAGGAAGAAGCCAGCAACGAGTATTACCACAGTGCACGTGGCCACCGCTCCAGCACATCCAGTCGAGAAGCTCTGATCCTGCTGGACGGGCAGCGCCTGAATCGCGAGTTCGACAACGCTACCGCAATACCGATGTTGCCTCTGGGTAATGTCGAAAAAATTGAATTCATTCGCGGTCCGGGTTCGGCGATTTACGGCTCCAATGCTTTTCTCGGTGTCATCAGCATCACAACACTGAAAGGAGTGAATGCGGTGGGCGCGAGCAGCAGCAATCACAACGTGCAAGGTGAGGCGTTGCTCAGTGCTCACAGCGGTGAAATGAATATGGATCTGGCAGTGCATGCCGTGGATGATCGCGGTGAACACTTCCATGTGCAGGACAGTGCGACCTTGCCTGCAGTTTCTCACCGTGCGGCACGCGATCCACGCAGCGGACAGGATATCAACCTGAAGCTGGGCTGGCAGGATGCGGCAATCAATGTCGTGCACGCCGAACGCACCGCAGGCGATTTCTACGTGCTGGGCAAAAGCGCTGGCGACACCAACGAGACAAGAAATGTTTACAGCAGCCTGCAATTCAGCAACAGCGTGCACTGGAACGAAGACAACCAGACACACTACAGTCTGCGTTACTATGAAGACCTGTATTCTCCCGAATCAATCTACCCGGGCCTGGCACATATAGACCTGGAGCAGATGTCACGCAGTGTTGCGTTCGATTTCCACAACGCACAAGCATTGAGCAAATCCCAGAATCTGCTTTACGGCATGGAATACCGTCACGTGCATATCGCCGACAGCCATGTTGATTCCAGTGTAATGGGTGAGCTTTTACTGACAAAAGAACACCAGCGTGACATAACCGGCATCTACGCGCAGCACCAGTGGCAAGCAAGCAAGACCGACACATTCACTAGCGGAATCCGTTTTGACAATTATTCACAAGCAGGCGGATCATGGAGCCCGCGCCTGGGATGGATACACGCGCTGAACAACGAGCAAGAAGTGAAAATCCTTTATGGCGAAGCTTTTCGTGCGCCGACCACTAATGAGCAGTCGCTGATCAGCATTCTGGGAACCACCTTACAAGGCAATCCCGATCTGGAGCCCGAAACCATCAAAACCTGGGAAGCTGTATGGATGGGCAACTGGCAGCGGCATTCGCTGGCCGTCACGTTTTTCCACAACCAGCTGGTCAACGGCATCGTGCGCGATGTCACTGTGGCGCCGAACACATTCATGAACGCTAGCCACGATGAACACTGGCAGGGCCTCGAACTGGAATACATCGGCCAGCTGTCGGAAGCGTGGCAGTGGCGAGCCAGCTACAGCCAGTTCGGCAATCTGTCGGATGCCGACATTAACGAGGCGGACAAACTGGCATCACTGATTCTTAACTACCGTCAGTCTGACTGGAATTTCAATATCTCTGCAACGCAAGCTGCAGGTCGCAGCATGTTGACGCCAGGGGGCTTGCATCACATCGATGCCCATTGGTTGCTGGGCAGCAAATTGCAATTTGCCATCAATCGAGAACTGGGCATTTACCTGCAGGCAAGTAACTTGCTCAATGCCGATACCGAGACGCCTTACTTTATCGACGATTTCAACAGCGGCTTGCCAGATCGCGGCCGCGAGTTGACGGTTGGTTTCAACTGGCAGTTTGACTGATTATTTCCCGGCGGCCATTTTTTCGCGCGCGGCTTGTGCGCGCGTCAGGTCAAACGTAATCCAGTCCTGTCCGCTTGTGTCTGTCGAGGGTTTGCCTGCTCCCCATTTCTTTTTCATCGCCGCAATGCGCTCGTCATAACCGCGATTGACGGGAAAGGCGTAACGTGTGCCTCCATCAGGCAGTGGCTCCACGCGAAACGGAATCGTTGTCGCACTCTTCGATGTGGCCTTTGCCACGCCAATATCCGTTTTAGGAGCTGCATCGGCGGCAGGTGCGCTTGTCGATGGTTCTGCGGCAGCTGTAGTGATGTCTGGTGCTGCGCTTGTTGCCGGAGCAGAAGGCGCATTGTTCTGGATGCTGGTTGCCGGCTTTTGTATCTTGCCGCCGGAAACCGACGAGGAATGCTGGCCCTGTGCCTTGCTGAATTGCACGTTTTCACCGCGGTGAAACCATTTGTCGCGTGTGACCACCAGTACGATCAGTACCAGTACGATGGCGCCTATGCGCAATGCATTGTTGTTCATGTCAGTCTCCTGTGAAAATCAGTTTCCGCGCAAAAACCATTTGTCGATATCGGCCAGGCCTAGCTGTATCCAGGTCGGCCGGCCGTGATTGCACTGGCCGCTGCGCTCGGTAATTTCCATGTCGCGCAGCAATGCGTTCATTTCCGGGATAGTCAGTTTGCGATTGGCACGCACCGAGCCGTGGCAGGCCATAGTGGCCAGCACTTCGTTGCTGTGTTCGCGTATGCGTGCGCTGCTGCCGTGCGTTTGCAAATCGGAGAGCACATCGCGCAGCAGTTGTTCGCAGTTGCCGTTGGCGAGTAGCGCCGGCACCTGACGGATCATAAGAGTTTCCGGCCCCGCGCGATCAATGACCATGCCGAATTGAGCAAAAGCTTCTGCGTTTTCTTCCGCGCAATCGGCTTCACGTTCACTGACGGCAATGTTTTGCGGCACCAACAGCGGTTGACGCGCAATGCTGTTGCTGTCGTAAGCCGTTTTCAGTCGCTCATAGGTGATGCGCTCGTGCGCGGCATGCATATCCACCACAATCAATCCCTGCGTGTTCTCGGCGAGGATATAAATACCTTTCAGTTGTGCGATGGCGTAGCCGAGCGGCGGAATTGCGGGGTCCGGAATTGTTGAATCAGAGTCAAAAGCGCTTGCGCGAGACTCCGATCCCATCCGCGCAGATTGTGCTGCTGCTTCAATGCGCGCAGCGCTGACAGACGACGGTGTGTACAGCGCGCTGTACTGTGCCAGCGTCTGTTGCACATCGCCGCGCGGGCGTTCCGGCAGGGAAAGCGTGTTCTGGTAGTTGATGGCGGTTGCTGAAGAAAATGGGTCAGAGTCTCGCGCAAGCGCTTTTGACTCTGACCCATTTTCTTCCGGTCGCAACTCGGCAATCACACGCGCGAGTGAGCGAAATACGAAATCATGCACCAGACGCGAATCGCGAAAACGCACTTCGTGTTTGGTCGGGTGTACGTTCACATCAACCGTCGCCGGATCAATTTCCAGATACAGTACATAAGCTGGATGGCGGCTGTGATGCAGCACATCCTGAAAGGCGAGACGGATGGCGTGCGTCACCAGTTTGTCGCGTATGGCGCGGCCGTTGACGTAAAAATATTGCAGGTCTGCCTGGCTGCGTGAGAAAGCCGGTTGTGCCAGCCAGCCCCACAGGCGCAGCCCTGCATGATTCACGTCGACATAAAAAGCTTGTTGCATGAAAGCCGGCCCGCACAAGGTGGCGACGCGGCGCTCCTGCTCCTGTTGTGTCAACGCTTCGCGCAGTTGTTGCACGCTGCGCTGGTTGTGGCGCCAGTGAAAGGCGACATCGAAACGCGACAGCGCCAGTTTTTTCAAAATCTCGTCTATACGCTGGAATTCGGTTTTTTCACTGCGCAGGAATTTGCGGCGCGCCGGCGTGTTGAAAAACAGGTCGCGCACTTCCACGGTGGTGCCACGCTGGTGCGCGGCCGGCAACACTTCCGCCACCATCTCCTGGCCCTCGGCCTGCGCCTGCCAGCCGGCACCTTCACTGCGCGTGTTGGAGGTGATGGTCAAGCGTGAAACGGATGCCATACTCGCCAAGGCTTCGCCGCGAAATCCGAGTGTGGCGACGGCTTCCAGATCGTCGAGTTCATGGATTTTACTGGTGGCGTGACGCGCCAGTGCCAGCGGCATGTCTGCTTCGGCAATGCCGCCGCCATCGTCGCGCACGCGGATGATTTTTACGCCGCCCTGTTCGAGATCGACATCAATTTTAGTCGCGCCTGCATCAAGGCTGTTTTCCAGCAATTCTTTCACCACGGATGCCGGGCGCTCGACAACTTCGCCGGCGGCGATCTGGTTGGCGAGGCGCGGGCTAAGTTGCTGGATGCGTGCCATCAGTTGCTCACCGGGATGCGCAGTTTCTGGCCGATGCGTACGTTCTGGTCAGGCAGTTTGTTCTGGTCGCGCAAAGCCACGACACTCACTTTGTAGCGCGAGGCGATGCCGCTCAGGGTTTCGCCTTTTGACACAACGTGCTCCCGCGTTTTCGGTGAAGATTTCTTGCCGGCACTGGCGGTTTTGCTTTTGGCGCTGTCTGCCATTTTCACAGCAGTGGTTTTGGCGGATTCAGTTGTTTTCTTGCTGGTCTTTTCGTCGAGCATTTTTTGCAGGGCATCTTCTTCGCGCGCTGCATTTTCAGCGGCGCTGTTGTCGCGGCGTATGGTAACCGTGGTGTTATCCGGTTTTGTTCGCGGGGTTTCGTCATTCATGGCTTTGTTGCGCGACCGCTCTTCTTCGGCGATCGCATCATCCAGTGTCGGCTCATGCGGCTTCGCCAATGAATCCGTTGGTTTGCTGTCTACTGCGCCCGCTGTTTTGTCCTCGGCTTGTGAAATCTTGTCCATCGCTTGCGGCACTTTGTCCATTGCCTGTGGCACTTTGTCCATTGCCTGTGGCACCTGGCCGCCGCGTGCGGCGGCGAGCGCGGTATCCATCGGCGGTTTCTTGCGGAAGTGCGAATCGATTCCCGTGAAAACGGCGCGCGCCATGCGGCTGCGATACGCGGGATCGGAAAGATTCTTGGCTTCCTGTGCGTTGGTGATGAAACCGGTTTCCACCAGCAGCGACGGGATATCCGGATTTTTCAATACCACGAAGCCAGCCTGCTCGACATAGCCGCGGTGCAGGCGGGTAATTTTGCCGATCTGGCCCAACACATCGTCGCCCATGTCGAGACTGTTGGCGATGGTAGAGGTCATCGACAGATCCAGCAGCACACCTTGCAGCATCGGATCCTTGTCGGCGAGGTTGACGCCGCCAACCAGATCCGCGTCGTTTTCCTGTTTCTCCAGCCAGCGTGCGGTCTCGCTGGTGGCGCCACGCTGGGACAGGGCAAAGACGGAAGCGCCTTGCGCGGATTTGTCATTGAACGCATCGGCGTGAATCGAGACAAACAAGTCCGCCGACTTGTTGCGCGCGATCTGCGTGCGCCCGCGCAGGCTGATGAAGTAATCGCCGGTGCGTGTCAGGAATGCTGAATAGCCAGGCGTCTTGTTGATCAGTTGCGCCAGTTCTTTCGCAATCGCCAGCGTCACGTTTTTTTCGTAGAGACCGCCCGGGCCCTTGGCGCCCGGATCTTCGCCGCCGTGGCCGGCATCAATGGCGACCACAATGTCGCGCATGCCGTTGGCGGCGGTTTTGACGACGCGGGTTTCACTCTGCTTGTCTTCATCAAACAGGTCGAGTACCAGACGTGCGCCGTACTGCTCGTTGGCGGGCAGCAGGAAGCTTTTGGGTTTTACGCGCGCCTTGAGGTCGATCACCACCTGTTCGCCATTGCCGCTGCGGTTGTGGGAGAGGTGGCTGATCGGTGTGTTGGCGAGATTGACGCTGCCAAGATCGGCCGTGAAGTCGGCCTGATCGATGGTCACCACCAGCCGTTGCACGCTGCCTTTTTCGCCGGCGGTGTCGAACAGTTTGTGCTCTACCGGGCCGGAGAGATCAAACACCAGTCGCGTGTTGTCCGGCGCACGCCACAGGCGCAGGGTTTTGATGGTTGCCGCATCGGCCGTTGTGGCAGAAAGGCAGAGCACTACCGCCGCCAGCAATGGCAAGCCGTACACGACAAACAGCTGCGCGATGTTGGCGCGAGACTTCATGCTTACCCCAAAAAAAATGCAGCCGGGAAACGTGTGCAAACTTTTATGCAAACCACATATGTAACTACAACATTTCCAGCCAGTGTTGCGCACGCCCCGAGTGCGCGGTGATGGTCATTTTTCGGCCACCATCTTGATTGGGCGAGAGGGTAATGGACAAGTCCGGCAGAGGCAACAGCGGCGCGCCCTGTTCCGGCCATTCGATCAGGCACAGGTGCGCATCGCGGAAATAATCGCGCATGCCCATGAACTCCAGTTCTTCCGGATCGGCCAGGCGGTAGAGATCGAAGTGGTACACGGCGCCGCAGGCCAGGGTGTAAGGTTCGACGATGGTATAGGTCGGGCTCTTGACGGTGCCACTGTGTCCAAGTGCGCGCAGGATTCCGCGCGACAAGGTGGTTTTGCCGGCACCCAGTGTGCCACTCAGGTAGATGACAGCGCCCGGCTCGCAGACACGAGCCAGCTGCGCGCCCATTTGCAGGGTGGCGGCTTCGTCGGGCAGTTGCCTCTCCAGTACGGCGACAGTATCAGCGCACATTGACTAAGGTTTGCAGATGGGTGATCAGGTCAGAGGCGAGCAGGCCGCGCTCGCCGTGAGCGGCGGCGGCGATGTCGGCGGCCTCGGCGTGCAGGCACACAGCCAGGCGAGTGGCGTCGGTGGCGTCCAGTCCCTGTGCCAGTAGACCGCCAATAATACCGGCCAGCACATCGCCCATGCCGCCGCTGGCCATGCCGGGATTGCCGCCGGTGCACAGCCCGATGGCGCCGTCCGGCCCACAAACCAGGGTGCCGGCGCCCTTGAGAACGATGATGCCGCCGTAACGTTGCTGCAGGGCAGTGACGGCGGCAAAGCGGTCGCGCTGTACCTCCTGCGTGCTGCAACCGAGCAGGCGCGCAGCTTCTGCCGGGTGCGGGGTCAGCACCCAGCTGTCGCGCGGGGTTTCACGCACCACGCGGCCGGCAGCGAGAATATTGAGGGCATCGGCGTCCAGCACCAGCGGTAGGCCACAGAGGGTGGCCTGCTGCAGCATCTGCTCCGACCACGCGCTCTGGCCGAGGCCGGGGCCAACCACCAGCAAGGTCGGCCGCGCCAGCAGCGGCTCCAGTGCCTGCCCCGAGACCACGCCGTTGGCCATGATCACCGGGCAGCGCGCCAGGATGGCGGCAATATGCTCAGGTCGTGTGGCAGCACTGACTAACCCGGCACCACTTCTGGCAGCTGACTCGGTTGCCATGGCCACGGCACCGCCCATGCCACTGTCGCCGCCGATCACCATCACATGGCCGAACAACCCCTTGTGGGCGGTGCGAGGGCGCGGTGGCAGTTGGGTTTCCAGCAAATCGTCCAGCACCAATCGCTCACAGCCGCTGTCTTCCGCCTGTTCGCTGTCGTGCAGACAGGCTTCGGTATCGAGACTGGCGTACTCGATGGCCCCGCAGACATCAGGGCCATCGGCGGTAAACAGGCCGCGTTTGAGGGCTATGAACGTGGTGGTGATATCAGCACACACTGCTTCGCCGGCGATATGGCCAGTGTCGGCATCAAGGCCGGAAGGCAGGTCGATGGCCAGCACCGGCAAGCCGCTTTCATTGATGGTATTGATGGCCTCGGCCACCGCGCCGCGCGGAGCACCCGTGCTGCCAGTGCCAAGCATGGCATCGACCACCACGCCGCGCACCGGCAGGTCGACACCGGCCTCCCAGGCAGCAATGGCTACACCCACATTGCGGGCACTGGCGCAGGCCGCTGCAGCGTCGCCAGCCAGCTTGTCCGTAGGGCTCACTGCGAATACCTGTACCGGAATCTTGCGGTCATGCGCCAGTGCGGCGAGCAGGTAGCCGTCGCCGCCATTGTTGCCACCGCCACAGAACACGGTGATCTGGGCAGGATCCGGCCAGTGCGCGAGCAGCACCTCCAGTGCCGCGCGGGCGGCGCGTTTCATCAGCACGATGCCGGGAGTGCCGGCGGCGATGATGTGCGCGTCCAGAGCGCGAGTCTGGGCGGCGGTGTGCAGGGCGGTGGGAAGCATGTGTCGGTACCTGTGCTTACTTTTACCTGTGGTTACTTTCTGGCCAGCCAGGGGCGTGGATCCTGTGGCTCGCCGTTCTTGCGGATCTCGAAATAGAGGCCGGGGTCTTTCTCGCCGCCGCTGTTGCCGACGCGCGCAATTGGCTCGCCAGCCTGCACCCATTCGCCCGGCTCGTGCAGCAGCACATCATTGTTGGCGTAGAGGCTCATGTAGCCGTTGCCATGGTCGAGGATGATCAACAGGCCTTGTCCGCGCAGCCATTCGGCATACATCACCCGGCCGTAGTGCACGGCGCGCACATCGCTGCCGGCCTGGGCGCGTATGCGCAGCCCATCCCAGGTGACCTGGCCTTGTCGGGTTTCGCCGAAGGCGTTAACCACCTTGCCGTTCACGGGCCAGGGCAGTTTGCCCTTGCCCTGGGTGAATGACTGCGTTTGCAGTTTGGCCAGATCGCCGGCGCTGTAGCTTGCCTTGCTTTGGGTTTCCGCTGGTGCGGGGGAAGCGTTTACGGGTGCCGGTGTCGGCACATTGTTTGTCGGTGGCTGGATCAGCTGCGGGTTGTCTTTCGCAAGACGCTCCTGTTCCCGTTTGGCCTGTTCTTCCTGCTGCAGACGCTGCTGTTCGCGCGCTTCGGCCAGTGCGCGCTCTTTCTCGATACGATCAATGACTTTCTGCAGGCTGGCGCGGTTGCGCTCCAGTTCCGCCAGGTCGCTGCCCTTGTCTTTCAGGTCGGCATCCAGGCTGGCGAGCAGTTGTTTGCGTTCGTCGCGCTTGCCCAGCAGCTGGCTGTAATCCTGCTGCAGTTGCGCTTGCGTGTCTTTCAGGCTCTGCACGGCGACGGCGATCTGCTGTTGCAGGCCGCTCAGGCGCTGGAGGGTATCGAGATAGGTGTGCATGTGGTCGCGGCGTGCGGCCAGCAGGTATTCGTAATACTGCAGGTTGCGGGCGATGTTTTCACTGCTGCGCTGGTTGAGCAGCAGCCGCAACGGCGACTGCTCCCCGGCCTGATAGAGGCCACGCAACTGTCGGCCGATCTGCTCGCGCTGACCGGCCAGTGATTGGCTTACTGCTTTTTTTCTTTTTCGAGAGCTCCGGCAGCTTGCTCTTTCTCTGCCAGCTGTTTTTTGGTTTCCTCGATTTTCTGCATCTGGGCAGCGACATCTTTGTCGGATTGTTCCAGCTTGCCCTGCAATTCGCCGCGCTCGGTCTTGATCTTCTCGATCTCGGCTTTCAGCTCGTCGATGGATTTCTGCATCTGCGCGATTTTTTCTTCATTGCTTGGCGCGGGCGCCTGCTGCTCGGCAGCCGGCTGTTCCTTTTTGGCTTTCTTGCTCTTTTTCTCTTCGGCGTGAGCGCCGTTGACAGCGGTAGCGACCAGCGCGGCGGTCAGGATCAGGTGACGCAGTTTCATGTAGGTTCTCCTTGCGGTCTGTTTGGCTGAAGCGCGGGCTGCTGCCGTGTTTATTGCAGGGTCAGCAGATTGCGTCCGCCCATTTCTTTTGGTTGTGGCAAGCCGAGCAGAGCGAGCATGCTGGGCGCGACGTCGGCGAGTGTACCACCGTCGGCAACTGTAACAGAACGGCTGCCGATATAGAGAAACGGCACATGCTCACAGGTGTGTTGCGTGTGCGCCTGGTGGGCATCGTAATCCTGCATTTGTTCGCAGTTGCCGTGGTCGGCGGTGATCAGGCATTCGCCACCGGCAGCGAGCACGGCATCGCGCACGCGGCCCACACATTGATCCAGCGCCTCCACGGCTTTCACCGCAGCAGTGAACACGCCGGTGTGGCCCACCATGTCGCCATTGGCATAGTTGCAGATGATGACATCGTGCTGACCGGACGCGATCGCCTCCACCAGCTTGTCGGTCACCTCTACCGCACTCATTTCCGGTTGCAGATCGTAGGTGGCGACTTTCGGTGAATCGACAAGGATGCGCGTTTCGCCGGCATACAGCTCTTCACGCCCGCCACTGAAGAAAAAGGTTACGTGTGCGTATTTTTCCGTTTCGGCGATGCGCAGCTGCGTCTTGCCGAGGTTGGCGAGGTATTCGCCCAGCGAGTTGCTCAGCGTCTCCGGCGGATAGGCGCACAACGCAGGAATGCCGGCGGCGTATTCGCTGGTCATCACAAACGCAGCAAGTTTTGGCACGCGCGGGCGCGCAAAGCCGTTGAACGCGGGGTCGGTAAACGCGTTGGTCATCTGCCGCGCGCGATCGGCGCGGAAGTTCATGAAGATCACGGCATCGCCGTCATTCAGTGCAACCGGCTCACCGATGACCGTGGGTTTGACGAACTCGTCGTTCTCGTCGCGCGCATAGGCGGCAGCGAGACCCTCGGCAGCTGTTGCTGCGCTGAATGCCGCCTTGCCGTCGGTGAGCAATTGGTAGGCGGGCTCGACGCGATCCCAGCGCTTGTCGCGATCCATGGCGTAGTAGCGGCCGCAAATACTGGCGAAGCGGCCGACGCCGAGTGCGTCCAGCGTGTCCTGCGCGAGTTTGATGGAAGCTTCGGCGCTGCGCGGCGGCGTGTCGCGGCCGTCGAGAAACGCGTGCAGGTAGAGCTGCCTGGCACCGCGCTGTGCAGCCATTTTCAGCATTGCCGCAATGTGGTTTTCATGGCTGTGCACGCCACCTGGCGACAGCAGACCCCAGACGTGTACCGCTTTACCGGCGGCCACGGCCTTGTCGATGGCCTCCACATAGGCGGCATTGCTGAAGAAGGTGCCTTCCTGGATATCCTTGTCGATGCGCGTCAGCTGCTGGTAGACGATGCGCCCGGCGCCCAGCGTCATGTGGCCCACTTCGCTGTTGCCGAACTGGCCATCGGGCAGGCCCACATCCAGACCGGAGCCGGAGATCAGGCTGTGCGGACAGTCGCGCCACAACTGATCCCACACCGGCTTGCGAGCGGCGGCGATGGCGTTGTCGCGCGTGTCTTCGCGGTAGCCGAAGCCATCGAGAATCACCAGTACCAGAGGTTTGCGAGCGTGGGTCATGTCGTAGCCTATCAAAAACAGAAACCCCCGGCGCGCCGGGGGTTGGGTAACGTACGTCGGGATCAGCCGGCGTCTTTCAGGTAGGCGTCGCGCGCCTTCATGATTTCAGCTTCGGCGGCCTTGGAATCCTGCCAGCCGTCGACTTTCACCCATTTGCCGGGCTCCAGATCCTTGTAGTTCTCGAAGAAATGCTCGATCTGCTTGATCAGCAGCTGCGGCAGGTCAGCGATTTCCTTCACGTCCTTGTAGATGGCAGACAGCTTGGTGTGCGGCACAGCCAGCAGTTTGGCGTCTTTGCCAGCTTCGTCGGACATGTTGAGGATGCCGATCGGGCGGGCGCGGATCACCGAGCCGGGGGCTACCGGGTATGGCGTTACCACCAATACGTCCAGCGCATCGCCGTCTTCTGACAGGGTGCCGGGGATGTAACCATAGTTGGTGGGGTAGAACATCGGCGTGGCCATGAAGCGATCGACCATCAGGCAGTCGGTGTCCTTGTCGATTTCGTATTTGATCGGCGCGTGGTTGGCCGGAATTTCAATCGCCACGTAGATGTCTTGCGGCAGTTCTTTACCAGGGGACAGTTTGCTGAAGCTCATGTGGATCTCTCAAGTGCGTCATGGACGGGTTAAAAAAGCCGCGCGATTGTAGCAGAGGCGTGCCCCGGCTTTCATCCGTAACAGCCGGTGCGGTTCGGGCATTATCGGGCCATGTCGGCTTCGGTGTAGTTGTCATTGCCGAGGATGTGCAAGTGCAGGTGGAACACAGTCTGCCCGGCGCCTTCGCCGTTGTTGACCAGCAGGCGGAACGAGTTGCCCACACCATGTTCCTCGGCGAGCTTGCCCGCCACCAGCATCAAATGGCCGAGCAGCGCCTGGTCTTCCGAATTGGCATCCACCAGACGTGGAATACCTTTTTGGGGGATCACCAGCAGATGCACCGGCGCGCGCGGGTGAATGTCGCGGATGGCGATTCAAAGCGAGGAACGATCTTGAGCGACTTGTTAGATGCCCCATTTGACCCACAAAAATAATGCGCATATTCTGTGCGCATAAATTTACTTGGGTTACCGCCATGCTTTCCATTTATGACCCCGATGCTCCCAAAAAGGCAACAAACCTCAGTGTAAACAGTGACTTACTGAAAAAAGCCAAGGAATTGGAGATAAACCTCTCTGCCGCCCTAGAGCAAACGTTGGTCGAACAAATACGCAATAAGCAGCGCGCCAGCTGGCTAGCTGAGAACCGTGACGCCATTGCCGCTTACAATAGTCTGGTAGAGGCTAATGGCGCATTTAGCGATGGCATTCGGAGCTTCTGATGCCACAGTTTACCGTTTACCAAAACAAAAATGCCCAAACAAAAAAACTGATTCCGTATTTGCTGGATGTACAAACGGAATTGCTTGATGACCTGCAAACCAGAGTTGTTGTTCCACTGACACTCGCGGACAAAAGCACTGCGAAGCAGATTTCTCGACTTACCCCTCTACTTCATGTCGATGGCGAGAGCTATCTAATGCTCACGCCGCAGCTTGCTGGCATTAACAAAAGAGAGCTTGGAAAATCGGTTGTAGATCTTTCGGATTCACGTAACGAAATAATTTCCGCTATCGATTTTCTGGTTACTGGTTTTTAGGCATCTAACGTAGAGCTAAGGGGCAGCGCAAGGAGGCGCATACAATGGCGAAGCCATGCGCCGACTGAAGCTGTCCAGTGACGAGCGAAGCGAAGAACGACCTTGAGCGAATTGTTAGGCAAATTCACTTGATAAGTATCCCTGATGTTTGTGCATTTGTATGCTTCGTTAAAACTTCTACTATTTCAGGTGCACCGTACTTCTTAGCTGCTTCTAGTGCATTTCTTCCTGTTTTGTCTCTGTATGCTGTACTTGCACCATTTCTAATTAATGATTCTATGATAGCTGTGTTAGGATTTATTTCTGCCGCAATTATTAGAGGCGATTTATCTTCATTACCAACTTTAGCATTAACATCTGCACCCAACTTAACCAATTCATCAATTATTTCAGGGTTGCTGTTATAACCTGCTGCACCACTTAACGGCGTGCCCGTGAATATGACATCTTTTTCATTTACATCTGCCCCTCTGTCAACAAGTGCCTTAATTACATGCGGATCTTTTGTTGCCGATGCTGCCCACATTAAGACAGGGCCGTTTTTGTTCAAAGGCCTCAATGCTGCATATGGAATATTCTGCGCATCTTCTACAGTTGCAGATTCCCAATATTCCTGCCTGCTATATTTCCTATATGGATTACTGAGTTTTATATATGCAGCCAATGCAATTACCAAAAGCAGCAACAATATTAGTTTTGAATTTACCTTATTCATTGTGATCCCTCATTGATTTGCCTAACGTTGAGCTAAGGGGCAGGCCAAGCCGGCGCATACAATGCGAAGCATGCGCCGGTTGGGGCTGTCCAGCCGCGAAGCGGCGACCTTGAGCGACTTGTTAGGTGTGGCGAATTCATATACTAAGTGCAACACTCCCTT
>CAZDWC010000009.1:0-8010 GCA_964509075.1 uncultured Pseudomonadales bacterium
GTTATCAACAAAAAAGCCCGCTGGCAGCGGGCTTTGGAATATGGCGGAGGAGGTGTCCGTCGAAAAGGCTAGCTAACTGTATGAATTGTAACGGCTAGCCCACTTTAAAAAATATTTTTACCCACAAATTTACTCACCAATTTATTTGGTGCAGTTGTGAATGTGTACGCATGAGCGGTGTATCTAGCGATGCATAGAGCTCCGTCAGTGCTTTTTACCACGCCATTATATGCTGTTTGTTGTTGCATCTTTCGCATAGCCAGCTAAACACTTGAATTACAAAAAATAATTGAAAATAAGAAAATGGCTTTACTCACAAATCAATTGAGTGAAGTCATTAAGAGTGCAAATTTGGTGGTGCATAAAATTGTAGAAGACTCTCGCCACAGATAACTATTTTACTGTTTTCTGTTTTTTTTCTTTTGCAGGCCGCAATTTTCTGATTTACTCAAATCAATGTCTTGTTTTACAGGCAGTAGCACATACGCACGGGGCATTAAAGGTTACTAGGCCCGCCCCGTACGCATGCCAACTGAATACGCAAAAAAGAGGTGCTCACTCAGGCGATCTAATTCTTACAAATTTTTTCAAAAATTGAAAGATAAATCTTGACACGTTTGTGTTGGGATTGTCATGTAGGAGTTAGTGAGGCTTCTGGGTACTTCTTTGTTTGCGATTTGAGCAATGAGGTATTTTTTATGAAAGATAATAGTTCTATTCCGCCTAATGTTTCTCCTGCGATCATTATACGACTGCCGGAAGTCCGGCGACGAACAGGCTTAGGCCGCGCAACAATATATGATTTCATGCGTCGCGGAAGATTCCCCTCATCAATAAGGCTGGGTGGCAGATCTGTCGGATGGATTGAAGCTGAGATTGATAACTGGGTCGCTTCGTGCCGCCGTCTGCAACCTTCTTGGTTGCTGCTAGCGGAGGAGATGCCAAATGACTAATTCATCAGAGTGCAATTGGCCGCTGCCTCGGCCAATTCCCACGGTGCTGCAGGAAGTTCAGTCGTTTGATGCGGATTTGTTACTTCCTTCAGCACTAAGGAAGTGGGCAAAAGATGTTGCAGACCGAATGCAGTGTCCCATTGATTACATTGCCGTCGGTGTATTGGTTGCGCTTTCTTCTTTGGTGTGCCGGAAATGCGTGATTAAGCCCAAGCGCTTTGATAGTTTTCAAATTTACCCGATTTTATGGGGGATAATTGTCGGAAGGCCTGGTGTCATGAAGTCGCCTGCTCTTTCACAAACACAAAAATTTCTGGAAGAATTTATTATTCGTGCTAATTCAGAATATGAGATAGCTAGTCGTGAATTTATGGCAGATCAAAAACTGATTAAGTTTGGAGAATCCAATTCAGAAAAAGAAATTAAAAAACTTTTAAAAATTGGAGATAAATTATCAGCTAAGAAGTTGCTGATGAATGTTGATGGAATTTCTGATAAAGCTCCAGTTATGCGGCGATACTTAGTCAATGATACTTCTGTTGAAGCACTTGCTGAAATCATGCTGGAAAACCCTTTGGGATTTCTTGTTTACAGGGATGAGCTGAGTGGTCTTCTGGAAAGTCTTGATAAAGAAGGCCAGCAAAGTGCTCGCTCATTTTATTTGCAAGGTTACGACGGAGATCAGAGCTACACGGTTGATAGGATAGGCCGTGGTTACAACCGACATATTGAGGCTGTTGGTTTTGCCTTGTTGGGTGGAATGCAGCCTGGAAAGATTAAATCCTATGTGCGCCAATCCATGACAGAGGGGTCAAAGGATGATGGTTTGATGCAGAGATTTGGTTTGTTGGTTTGGCCTGATATTTCAAAAAAATGGCGTAATGTTGATCGGTTGCCTGATGTCGATGCAGAAAATGAAATTTCTGAAATTTTTTCTCTCTTTGATGAGATGCAGACAGATATGGATCCAGATTCTGGGAAAAAAACCCCTCGGGTTTATAGATTTTCAGAGGATGCGCAAGACGCCTACGACGACTCGCGCAGTGAATTAGAGCATGAATTAAGAAACAATGACTATCCTCCTGCCGTCGAGTCACATTTTTCTAAATACAGAAAATTGATTCCTGCTCTTGGGTTGATATTCGCGCTGATAAACCGTGAGAGCGAAGTTAGTAAAAGCTCATTGTGTATGGCGCTTGAGTGGTCTGATTATCTAAGGAGCCATGTTATGCGTGCATACTCGGCCGGCGCAGCAATAAAAGCTGATGGAGCCTTAGCTTTGTTAGCTAAAATCAAGGCCGGAGAAGTCCTTGATCAGTTCAAACCGTCTGATATTTATTTGAAAGGCTGGGCGAATTTGGGGAGCTCTGATGTTGTCCGGGAAGCCTTGGAGTTACTTGTTGAACTTGGGCATCTGCGTCCCGAGCGCCGCCTCCCATCTAGCCAAGGCGGGAGACCATCTGTTATCTACCACATTCATCCGACGTATCTTCGTGGATGACTTTTATTCCAAAGCGGGCGACAACCCAGCCTAAAAAACCTAAATTACCGGCAATCAGCGGTTTTTTAGGTTATTTAGGTGCTCCAAGCAGGCTAATTCTGGTTGATTTCGCATTGGTTCAAACCTGCGTATGCTTGTAGTGGTCAAGTAAAACCGGACACGGGTTTAGGTTTTTATGCAGCCTGAAGCTCCATAGCCACCGGGGTTTTGTAGCCGTTGTAACTGTGTAATCGAATGCGGTTGTAATAGTGGTTCACGTAACGCAGCACATCGGCTTTTGCATCATGGATATTTTGATAACTGTTCTTGGGTATCCATTCTGATTTCAGGCTTCTGAAGAAGCGCTCCGTTGGCGCATTGTCCCAACAATTACCACGCCGACTCATGCTCTGCTTGATGCGACAACGCCACAGCGTCTGACGAAACGCTAGGCTCGTGTAATGGCAGCCCTGATCTGAATGGAACATCACGCCTTTTGGTTTATCGCGTGCTTCAAAAGCCATGCGCAATGCTTGTGCGGTTAATCGAGAATCCGGACTCGTTGACATCGCCCAACCCACGACGCGACGCGCATACAAATCGATTACCACCGCCAGATACATCCACTGCGACCCTGCCCAGATGTACGTCACATCGCCACACCAGACTTGATTTGGTTGTTCAACTGCAAAGGCGCGATCAAGGTGGTTCGGTGCAATGCGCGATTCACCGTCAGCGATTTTATAACGGTGTTTACGTGTTTGTTTGCTGGCAATACCAGCTTCCTGCATCAGACTGCGCGCCATAAATCGTCCCACATCAAAACCTTCTTCACGCAAAAAAGCTGACACTGTGCGTGCACCAGCAGCGCCTCGACTGTGTGTGTGAATGTTGACCACCTGTTCGCGCAGTTGCTCTCGTTTTTTATCAACACGCGAACGCCGCTTGATGGCATCGTAAAAACGGCTGCGATGAACGCCAAAGGCATTGCACAGTTCACTCACGGGGTAATGCTCACTTAATGCGTCAATCATGTTTACCGATTGAAAGAGTCTGACATCAAGAGAGCGGTAGCCTTTTTTAAAATCTCTTTCTCCCGTTCAATCTTCCGGATCCTGGCTTCCAGCTCCTGTATTCGCTGCTGGTCGGGTGTCATGGCACGGGACTTGGTGGGGGTCTTGCCTCGCCGTTCATCTTCTAGCTGATCAACCCATCGCCGGATGGCCGTGGGGCCAACGCCCACTGCATCACAGGCTTCCTGTACGCTATAGCCCTGATCCAACACCAGACATGCGGTCTCGTGCTTGAACTCGGTGGAAAAGCTTCTTCTGTTGTTCATGATGGAACGCCTCTTTATCGGGCAGCAGTTTACTGCCCATAAGAGTGTCCGGAATCATTAGACCACTACAGCTTGCCGGTTGGTGGGGCCGGAAATGTATACCCGCCCCCGATAGGGGTGGGTGTTTTTTTGAGAGGACGCGGGGCTGACCGCTGTTAGCTCTTGCAGGTTCCCAGTTACTCCGATTAACCTTTTGGATTGATACAAGGAACGTAGATGCAATTTGTCACCCACGGCCCCGATATTCCCGATGCGCTCTTGCAGGCGCACGAGGAAGGTCGCGTGGTATTTTTCTGTGGGGCTGGTATTTCGTATCCCGCTGCTTTGCCGGGTTTCAAGGGGCTGGTAGAGGAGATCTATCGGCTGAACGGTACTGTACCTTCGGACATCGAGCGCGAAGCCTTGGACCGTGGCCAATTCGACGCCACTCTCGATTTGCTGGAGGGGCGCCTGCCGGGGCAGCGATTGGCAGTTCGTCGTGCACTGGCGCATATACTGAAACCGAAATTGCGTCGCAATGGCGCCACCGATACGCAGGCCGCCTTGTTGCGGCTGGCTCGCAGCCGTGAGGGCGCACTGCGTTTGGTAACCACCAACTTCGACCGCGTATTTCACGCAGCGGCCAAACGCACGGGCCAAGCGTTCCAGACCTATGCTGCGCCGATGTTGCCGATTCCGAAAAATAGCCGCTGGGATGGGTTGGTCTATCTGCACGGTTTACTGCCTGAAAAGACGGACGACACTGCCTTGAACCGTCTGGTTGTTACCAGTGGCGATTTCGGCCTGGCCTATCTCACCGAACGCTGGGCTGCCCGCTTTGTGAGTGAGCTATTCCGTAACTACGTGGTCTGCTTTGTGGGCTACAGTATCAATGATCCTGTGTTGCGCTACATGATGGATGCACTGGCCGCCGACCGGCGGCTGGGCGAAGTCACGCCGCAAGCCTGGGCATTGGGAGATTGCGAGCCAGGTCTAGAGCACCACAAAACCATCGAGTGGGAATCCAAGCACGTAACGCCAATTCTCTACCCAGTGCCCGCCGGCAACCATGACCATTCCGCACTCCATAAAACCTTGCATGCCTGGGCGGACACCTACCGCGACGGTGTGCTGGGCAAAGAGCGTATTGTCATCAGTCACGCGCTGGCTCGCCCGTCAGTCAGTACCCAGCAAGACGATTTCGTTGGCCGGATGTTGTGGGCTTTATCGGACAAATCGGGACTGCCGGCTCAGCGCTTTGCTGACTTCAATCCCGTCCCGTCTCTGGATTGGTTACTAGAGTCTTTCTCAGAAGAGAACTTTAAGCACGGTGATTTGGTTCGCTTTGGTGTGCCCCCACGCGATGATGTGGATGTCAAATTACGCTTCAGTCTAATTCGTCGGCCGGCGCCCTATGATCGAGCGCCGCTGATGTTACTGGCTTCCGGTGGCATCACCGGTAGTCAGTGGGATCACGTGATGTTCCATCTGGCTCGCTGGCTGTTACGGCACTTGGATGATCCAAGATTGATAATCTGGATCGCACAGCGTGGTGGCCAGTTGCACGATCGCTGGCCGTGGTTGATTGAGCACGAACTGGATCGATTGGCCTCGCTGGAACGTGAGGGGAAAATAGCCGAACTGAATGAAATTCGCTTACATGCGCCGAAGGCTATTCCAGGCCCCTTGATGCGCACACTGTGGCATCTATTGCTCAGTGGCCGAGTTAAATCAACGTGGCGCGATACCGACCTCTACCGATGGAAAAGTCGGCTGAGGCGGGAGGGGTTGACCGCTATGCTGCGTTTTGAACTGCGCGATTTACTAGCCCCCCAAGTTATCTTGAAGAAACCGTTCCACTGGGGCGACGATACAGAGGATGCGGACGAGCCCACGCGGATCAAGCAATTGGTTGACTGGGAAATAGTGCTGGCCGCTGATCACGTGCATTCCACTCTGCGCGACCTAGCCGACCAGCAATGGACATCGGCCTTGCCGCACCTGCTTGAAGATTTTCAGCAGTTATTACGTGATGCACTGGACCTATTGCGCGAGTTGGGCGAGGCGAATGATCGCAGTGACCGATCGTATTGGGATTTATCTTCCATCAGTCCGCACTGGCAGAACAGGGATTTTCGCGACTGGGTGACTCTGATCGAATTACTGCGCGATGCATGGCTGGCGGTTCGCAGCATCGACAGCGCTCGCGCAACGCGCATTGCCAAGACATGGTTTGATTTGCCGTATCCCACTTTTAAGCGACTGGCCTTTTTTGCCGCCAGCCAAGATGAATGCATTGCATCTGAGCAGTGGGTTAATTGGTTGCTGGCAGATGGCGCGCGGTGGCTGTGGTCTACGGATACGGGTCGAGAGGTTTATAGGCTGTTCGTTCTGCAGGGGCGGCATTTGGCAGGAGCCGCACAGGAACGCTTGGAGGCAGCCATCTTGGCCGGTCCCCCGCGCGAGATGTACCGGGACGATCTAGAAGCAGATAGATGGCAAGACTTGGTGGCACGTTCAGTCTGGCTGCATCTGGCCAAGCTGAACACTTCGGGACTTACTCTGGGAGCTCCTGCAGCGGCACGGTTGGAAGAAATATCCACTGTCTATCCGCAATGGCAGTTGGCGGCCAACGAGCGTGACGAATTCTCGCACTGGATGAGTGGCACCGGCGATCCGGACTACGAGGACAGCCGGGACGTCGATATTGCTCCCCGTAAGCGGCAGGAGCTAGTGCAATGGCTCACTAAGCCGATGCCTGAACGGAGTCCTTTCTACGAAGATACATGGCGTGACGTTTGCAGAACCCGCTTCTTTCACAGCTTGTCTGCGTTGTGCGATTTGGCACGAGATGGTGTATGGCCAGCCGGTCGGTGGCGCGAGGCGTTGCAGGTCTGGAGCGAAGAAGGCATGGTGCCTCGATCCTGGCGATATGCTGCGCCCTGGGTGCAGGCCATGCCAGACGCCGTCATGCAGGATATTGTTCACGGCGTGACTCGATGGATCGAAGCTGTTTCCAAATCAATTAGCGGGTACGAGGAAATTCTGTTGAACCTGTGCCACCGTGCATTGGCTCTTCCACTTGATGCAGACACAGGCATGACTCGCAATGGCGAACCGATGAATCAGCCTGTCACCGAGGCTATTAATCATCCGGTCGGGCATGTGACACAGGCGTTGCTCAACATGTGGTTGAAACAGAATCCGAACGACAACGATCAGCTTCCAGCTGAAATTTCGCCATTCTTTACTGAGCTGTGCAATATTGAGGTGGATCGATTTCGTCATGGAAGGGTACTGCTGGGGTCACGATTGATCGCACTTTTCCGTGTTGATCGTGCTTGGACAGAGCAGTACCTTTTGCCACTGTTCAGTTGGAATAATCAAGCAGAAGCGAAAGCTGTGTGGGAGGGGTTTCTGTGGTCGCCACGTTTGTACCAGCCTTTGTTGCTTGCGTTCAAATCGCAGTTTCTGGATTGTTCAAACCACTATGCGGACTTAGGTGAGCATCGCCAGCAGTTCGCAGTTTTCCTAACCTACGCAGCTCTTGGGTCGATAGAAGGCTACACTGCGGATGAGTTTCGATCTGCGATTGGAGTGTTGCCTCAGGAGGGGCTGGAAGAATCTGCTCGCGCACTCTCTCAGGCTCTTGAGGGAGCCGCCGAGCAGCGCGAGGACTATTGGAGGAACCGCGTTCAGCCATTTTGGCAAAACGTTTGGCCCAAGTCTCGCGACCTTGCCACGCCGAGAATCGCCGAATCATTGACTCGACTGAGCATTGCTGCCCGAGGTGAATTTCCGGCTGCCTTGGCGGCGGTGCGGGACTGGCTACAACCTATGGAACATCCAGATTACAAAATACATCTGCTTCATGAATCAGGGTTATGTACACGTTTCCCGGAGGATGCTCTGCATTTGCTTGATGCCGTGATTGCTGACCAGCAGTGGGTTCCCAGTGATTTGGGACAATGCCTGGACGAGATCCTGCAAGCTGCGCCAAGACTTGCGGAAAATGCTCGTTACTTACGGCTTAGAGAATATTCGAGAAAACGGTGAATTTAATTCCTAGGTATTTGCACTGAAGCCCTCGCCAAAAAAGCATTAATCCCGCTCCCCTAAAAGCATTAATTTCCCCCACTTAAAAGCATTATTTTGTTGGATTAACGTACATATAGTCAGCAAGACAGAAAAAAATATCCCCTTCATTCATTCAGGCTCATCTGACGATCTTCCCAGTCACTAAAATCCTCTCGGTTGGG
>CAZDWC010000009.1:8110-164694 GCA_964509075.1 uncultured Pseudomonadales bacterium
TTGTCTGGGTTGTCTGGGTTGTCTGGGTTGTCTGGGTTGTCTGGGTTGTCTGGGTTGTCTGGGTGTCTGATTGTCTCATTGCCCCAGATCAGTTCAGCCAGTAAATTGACTCCCCATTACCGACCTGCCTCTCATTAGTCGGACCAGCCAGAAAAGGAAGTAGTAACCCATGAGTCAACAACCCGCTCTCTCTGCCTTTATATGGTCTGTGGCTGACCTGTTACGCGGTGATTACAGACAAAGCGAATATGGCAAAGTGATCCTGCCCTTTACTGTCCTGCGCCGTCTTGATTGCGTACTGGAGTCCACCAAGGAGGCAGTGCTGGCCGAGTTCGCCGCCAAGCAGAAAGCCGATATCAACCCTGAGCCGTTCCTGTTACGCAAGGCGGGCCAGAGCTTTTACAACACCTCCCAGCTGGACATGAAGAAGCTGATGGGGGATCAGGATCACATCCGGGACAATCTCTGCAGCTACATCCAGTCCTTCTCCCCGGCGGTGCGCGACATCTTCGAGCGCTTCGATTTCTATACCCAGATCGAGCGCCTGCACAAGTGCGGTCTGCTCTACCTGGTGGCCGAGAAGTTCGCCGCCATCGACCTGCACCCGGATGCTGTCAGCAACAGCCAGATGGGTCACGTGTTTGAGGAACTGATCCGCAAGTTCGCCGAGATTTCCAACGAGACGGCCGGGGAGCACTTCACCCCGCGCGAAGTCATTCGCTTGATGGTCAATCTGCTGTTCATCGAGGATGACGAGGTGCTGGCCAAGCCGGGGGTGGTTCGCACCATCTATGACCCGACTGCCGGTACCGGCGGCATGCTCTCGGTGGCTGGGGAGCACCTCACCGACCTGAATCCGGATGCCCGCCTGACCATGTTCGGCCAGGAACTGAACGACGAGTCCTTCGCCATCTGCAAGGCGGACATGCTGATCAAGGGCCAGGATGTCGGCAATATCATTCCCGGCAATACATTGTCGGACGATGGCCACCCCCACAAGCATTTCGATTACATGTTGTCCAATCCTCCGTTTGGCGTGGAATGGAAAAAGGTAGAAAAAGAGATTCGTAAGGAACAGGAGCAGCAAGGTTTCAATGGTCGCTTTGGCCCCGGCCTGCCGCGTGTGTCAGACGGCTCGCTACTGTTCCTACTGCATCTGATCAGCAAGATGCGCCCAGCCAAAGACGGTGGTAGCCGTTTTGGTATCGTCCTGAATGGTTCACCTCTGTTTACCGGCGGGGCCGGTTCTGGCGAGAGCGAGATTCGCCGCTATGTATTGGAGCAGGATCTGGTAGAAGCCATCATCGGCTTGCCCGTCGATATGTTCTACAACACCGGCATCAGCACCTATGTCTGGATTCTGTCTAACCGCAAGCCGAAGGCGCGCAAGGGCAAGGTGCAGCTCATCGACGCCAGTGGCATGTGGCAGAAAATGCGCAAATCCCTGGGCAGCAAGCGCAAGGAATTGAGTGACGAGCATATTGCAGAGATCACCCGTCTGTTCGGTGACTTCGTAGAATCGGAAAAAGACGGCAAGCCCATCAGCCGCATTTTCAAGACGGAAGATTTCGGCTACCGCACCATCACTGTCGAACGCCCGCTGCGCGATGAGGCCGGCGCGGTAGTGCTAGCCACCAAAGGTAAAACCAAGGGCAAGCCCATGACAGATAGCAGCTTGCGTGACACAGAGAACGTGCCACTGGCTGAAGATGTGGATGCCTACTTCAAGCGCGAGGTGCTGCCGCATGCCCCGGATGCCTGGATTGACCACGAAAAAACCAAGGTGGGCTATGAGATTCCGTTCAACCGGCATTTCTATGTGTTCCAGCCGCCGCGCCCCTTGGCTGAAATCGACACCGATTTGAAGTTGGTGACTGACAGAATCAAGGCAATGATCGAGGGATTGAGTGCTTAATCTTCGCTATGCTCAAACGAAAATTATCACGCAAAGGTAAAACATGGATATTAAAAAAGTATTTAGGGGAATAAGTCAAAAGCTTCAAACTGACTTTGAGATATCCTCCGAAATAAAGCACCAAGGAAACAAGGGCACCTACCGTGAAAGCGCTTTGCGTGAATTTTTACTATCTGGTCGTCTTCCAAAAAGATTTGGCATAGGAACAGGAGAAATCATAGGGCCAACAAGAAATGTCTCCAAGCAAAGCGATTTGGTTATATACGACCAACTTGATGGAATGTCTCTGGTCTATGATGACAACGTACAGATATATCCAATTGAATCAGTTTTTGGTGTCATAGAGGTAAAGTCACAACTTTCAAAAACAGAACTAATTAAATCTTTGGAGAATATAAAGTCAGTAAAATCGCTATGCCCAACTGAGTCAGTTACAAAAACAACAAATTCATTTATCAGCATGACATATCCAAGGCCAAAACCATTTGGCATTGTGTTTGCCTATTCTTTATCAAATAACTCGCTTGAGTCATTGCTAGACAATTTAAGAGAGTGGGAAAAAGAAAATAGTAAGGAGCATTGGCCAAATTTGGTTGTTGTTCTTGGTGAGGGGGTTCTTTATCACTATGGAGACGGAATGAAAAATTCTTCTCTATTTTCCAATGAGGAGATTTCCAAGGCGACTGGCCCATCGTATTTGGCATATAAAAAAGACACTTTGTTTCATTTTTATTCAACCCTAATTGATCTTTGTAGTGGAACCTCTTTAGGTCCCGTAAATTTGAAAAGGTACTTTGATCCAGCAGAGCAGTTGGGTAATTATGTTGTTAGAAACCATGATGGGATAATGCAGGATGGAAGTGACTCTTTGCATCGGCTTACCTTGGATTTTGTGGATAAGGTTGTGCAACATTGCAAAAAACAAGGGAAGACAACGCATAGGGAGCTATTTATAAAGCAAATGGGTGCTTTACCTCTTGGCATGGAAGATGATTATTTAAATTATGAGGTATATCACTATGATCCAGATGGCCTGCCTGGTATGCATGAAATTGAAAGCCCCATAGACTTTAGTGGTGGTCGCGCAGTGGCTACGAAAAAAATGCTCTCCCCAAGTCACTGGATTGAGGTAGATAGCGATGTATATTATTTTTCTTGGTGTTATGTCGAAAGCGACTCAATTGAACCCATCGCTGGCTCTAGTAGCAAAGACCTATAGTAGTGCATAACAAGTCACCTAAGGTGGTGGCGGAACAGCTGGATGCCTTCAGGTGGCGCTGCTTTGCATTGTCGTGCTGGTTTCAGTCGCCGTTTGGCTCGGCGTTAGGTATCACGAAATATATAATATTGACCATAAAATTCAAATGTTTTCGGGAGGGTGTATTAAATGGGGACTGCCATAGAGCTCAGCATTGGTAATGTGTCCCTTTCATATTCCAAAAACTTCATGGGCGAAGATTACGGTTTCTTGTTTCAGGATGGTGATTTATTTCGCCGCAAGACGGAGGCGATAAATTACGGTTATTACGAAGAGCATCCAGAAGAACAGGAAGAGCTTGCCGAAGCTGAGGAAGTTTTTGCAAGGACACTTTCCCGCATTTTGCCTCGTCTTGATCTGCTTGGTTTCACGCTTGAAGCTGCACGCGCCGAATATCAAGCTGTGGTCGCGGAAGCGGTCGAGGTGGATGGTTATGTCAAGCCAGAAGAGCAAGGGGAAGAATATCTCTCATTTGAGGAATTCTGCAATTTAGCCTGCCGCTATCCCCTAAGCGATCTGAAAGACGGTTATATCGAGCATGAAACGCCAGATCGAGTCACGCTTTCACAGGGACGATTTTCTACTGATATCGGCGTATTTGAGGGGATACCAAAAACCGATGATTCTGATTCTTATTGGTCAGAAGCTAGCTTTCTTTCTGCGAGAGTTTGCATTCTTAGTGCCGAGTCTATGCTTCAGGTTTTTGCCCTGAATCCTGCCAACGCTGAAGTTGAGGTCACATGGGCGTTTGGTCCTATTGTCCATGCCGGTTGGGTTCAGCGTGAGGCATTCCAGCCAGGCGCACGGAAAAAACAAAAAATTCTGATTGCAACCGAGGGTGCATCCGACTCGCGAATTATTCGGAGGTCGCTCGAAATCCTGCGCCCTGACGTGGCAGATTTTTTCAATTTCGTGGATGTCGATGAAACCCATCATTTCTGGGGAACTGGCAATCTCGTAAAATTCGCAGAGGGGCTTTTGCGAATTGATATTCTCAACCAGGTCTTATTCGTTTTCGACAACGACGCTGAGGGCGTTGACGCTTTTCGCAAGCTCGAAAAACTTAATCTACCTGCTAACATGCGGGCGATGCTATTACCCGATCTTGAAGAACTTAGGGAGTTCGCCACTCGCGGTCCAGAAGGTATTGGCGTTTCTGATATCAATGGACGAGCCGCCGCGATTGAATGCTATCTCGACTTTCGTTTGGATCAATATGCCGCCCCTCAAGTCACATGGAGCAACTTCAAAAAAGACATCGACGCATGGCATGGAGTGTTGGATTTCAAAGAATCCTATTCAAAACACTTCTACGCTCAGCCAGACAATCTGCTGCGAAATGGTAGCTACGATGTCTCTAAGCTCTTGAAATTAATTGATGCAGTTATCCAGCAGGCTGGGTTGGTAATCCCTGTGATATGAGTGACTATCCTTGCTTTGCTCGCCGGGGCATCCCAGGTTATGCCTAACAAGCGGCTCTAGGGGCTACAGGGTGCTCTACTCAGCCCCATAACGAGCGTTAAAATTGGAAATATGGACTAAATAGTAAAAATAAGTAATATATACACTACTTATTTACAGGTAACAGGTATGGATATCCCCAAATCAGAGCTCTATTCCGTATTGCAGGAGTTTAATCCCTGGTGGTCCAGCCAGGCATTGGCAGACCTGCCGGACTGGGAGCGGTCTGCGGTGGAGCAGGTGTGGCGCTGGACGCAGAACACGGATACCCGGCGCGCCCTGTTACTGAGTGGTGCCAGACAGGTGGGCAAGACCACCATTTTCCGCCAGACCGTGCGCCGCTTGCTGGCTGCCGGTACACCACCTACTAATATCCTCTATGCGACCTTCGACCACCCGTTACTGAAACTGGCTGGGCTGGAAAACACCCTGCGTGCGTGGGAGGAGTTATTTCCCCAGGTGCCGGGCAGTGGCCAGCGATGGTTGTTTCTCGACGAGATCCAGTACGTGCCGGATTGGCAAACCTGGGTGAAGCATCAGGTGGATTTCCAACCCACCAATCGGGTGGCGATGACCGGCTCTGCCGATCCACTGCATACCGGCTCGAAGGAATCCGGTGTCGGGCGCTGGGAGACACTGCCAGTGGCCACACTCGCGTTTGCCGAATACCTGCGCCTGCGCAAAGTGGAGGTGCCGAAGCTGCCGGAGTTCCGTTCGCTGCGTGACCTGTTTGACTGGCGTGAAGCTGATTTCGTACTCACGGCTCGGCAGGCCCGCCCGCTCACGGCACATTTTCATGAATACCTGTTGCGCGGCGGATTCCCGGAGCCGGCGCTCGCCAATGACCTGACCCGATGCCAGCGCTTGTTGCGTGAAGACATTGTGGAAAAAGTGCTGAAGCGCGACATGACCGCCATCTACAACGTGCGGCGCGTGCTGGAAGTGGAAAAGATTTTTCTCTATCTCTGCTATCACGATGGCGGCATTCTCGACATCCCGACCCTTACCCAGCAGCTCGACGGTGTGAACCGCACGCTCGCGCTCAACTTCCTGGATCTGTTTGAATCCACCCATTTGATTTACCGCCTCAAGCCGCACGGTTATGGCAAGGAAGTGCTGCGTGGTCGCGACAAAGTGTATCTGGCGGATGCTGCCTTGCCCGGTGCCATGATGTTACTGGGCCGTAAATTGCTGGAACAGCCGGAGCGGCTGGGTGCTGCGGTGGAAACAGCCTTTTTCAAGCATGTTTACACGCGGTTCTATGATCGTACACCGCAGTTTTCTTACTGGCAGGACAAGAAAAACCGCGATGTGGAAGTGGATCTGATTGCACAGATGGGTGAGCGCATTGTCCCGTTTGAAGTGAAATACCACGATGCCGAAGTGTCTGCCAAGCGGCTGAAAGGTTTGCGCCTGTTCATGGAGCAGCATCAGGTGGATGAAGGCTATGTGATTACGCAGCGCTGGGAAGATTTCAAAATGTTCAGCGTGCCTTCTGCGCGCAGGGGCGAAGACAGCACTATTGGCCGCGTGGTTTCCATTCCCGCGCCACTCGCTTGTTACTGGTTATCTGCATGATGAGCCGCCACACACTGCCGGATGCTTGGCACCAATACATCCCTGCGCTGCATCAGGCACTGGTGCGCGGGGAGGATGAACTACTGTTCCCGCAACCGCTGGCGCGCATGGAACTGGAAGAAGCCTGTGCCGCGTGGAATACGCTGCATTACCTGTTTACCGGCCTGATGGGGTGGTCTTCCCCTGCACACGGGCTGGCATGGTGGTACAAGGCTGGCAAGCCGGTGGAATCGCCGCTGCTGAAGCTGGCGCGCAATACCTGGGATAAAGACGGCGAGCTGGATTACTACGCGGCGTGGGTATGGCGCAATGGTGCGCAACCGTTTGATCTGGACACCCTGACCACGGAGGCCATTGCACAGGCATCGCTGTATCCGGATGAAGACTGGTGGCGGCAGATCAAGCGCCGTGGGCAAACATTGCGGCATGATCCGTTCTTCGGCGGCGGCAACAGCCTGCACCTGGGCAGTGTGCATGATGTGGGTATTGATCCGGTGGAGCCGGAGGAAGATAGCGCCATCCTGCATCAGGAGAGGCTGCGTCGGCATGCGGTGTTGATTGCCAACTCGCTCACCACCTGGCGCACGGATCTCGCAGCACATGGCAGCAAACTACCTTCGCTGGGTGAGCGATCCTGGCATGTGGAGGTGTTTGACCGGCAATACGGTTTTATCGGGCAGTTTCGCCAGAGCCGCGTAACAGATCGCTGGTTTATGGGTCAGCACAGCGTTCATCTGCCGGGTTGCCTGAAGAACTTCAAGGAGTATGCAGCATGAGTTTTCCGCGTTATCCGGAATACAAAGACAGTGGCGTGGAATGGCTGGGAGAAGTGCCAGCGCATTGGGATGTGTGGCCATTTAAGTCTGTAATTGCTCGAAACGACGGCGGCGTATGGGGTGTAGATCCAACAGGACAAGGTGACACATTGGTTTTGCGTTCAACAGAGCAAACCGTAGATGGGCGCTGGCAATTGGATGATCCAGCATACCGTTCACTGACCGAATCTGAATGTGATAGTGCACTCCTTAAAACTGGAGACTTATTGCTGACAAAATCAAGTGGCAGCTCACTACATATAGGTAAAACAACTCTTGTTACAGAAGATATTGCTGCCCTGAATTGCTGTTATTCAAATTTCATGCAGCGCATCCGCTTAAACACAACTTTTATTCCTAAGCTGGCTTGGCATGTGCTGAATAATGAATTTGCAAGAAAGCAGTTTGATTTACTTTCCAATTCAACTACCGGACTAGCAAATCTTAACGGAACAATGATTGGTTTGATTTCATGCATTATTCCGCCGCTCGAAGAGCAAGCGGTTATCATCACTTTTCTTGACCACGAAACCGCCAAAATCGACGAGCTGATTTCTGAGCAGAAAAAACTGATCGCCCTGCTGAAAGAAAAGCGCCAGGCCGTTATTTCCCATGCCGTGACCAAGGGGCTTGATCCCAACGTCAAGATGAAAGATTCAGGAATTGAGTGGCTGGGGGAAGTGCCTGGGCATTGGGAAGTAAGAACGGCTGCAAAAGCATCAACTAAAATAACCAATGGCTATGTAGGACCGACTCGTGACATCTTAGTTCCTGATGGTGTGCCATACATACAAGCGACTCATATAAAAAAAGGTGTTGTAAATTTTGATGGTGGGTACTTTGTGACGGGAGATTGGAGTAACTCCCATGCAAAATCAATCCTGAAAGAAGGAGATGTTCTTATAGTTCAGACAGGCGCCGGAACTGGTGATGTTGGTCTGGTTACAAAAAATGAAGAAGGCTTCAATTGCCATGCACTGATTATCATTGCACCAGATGCTACAAAATTGTCTGGCCCATATCTATCAGCCGTCCTTCAATCTTCATATGGTCGAGCGAAATTGAGCTCAATACAGACAGGTGCCATGCATCCACATCTTAACTGTGGCGAAGTAAAATTTGTTGATTTGCCTATTCCCCCTATTAATGAGCAAATAGATATTGTTCAGTACATAGATGTATTAGCTGAAAAGTTTGATTTGCTTACAACGGAAGCAGAAAAGGGCATTGAGCTACTCAAAGAAAGACGCAGCGCGCTGATTTCAGCTTCGGTTACGGGGAAGATTGATGTGAGGGGTGCTGCGTGAGCATCTCCCTGGATGACCTCAGCAGTCGCGCGATTGTTATTCGCAAGCAAATAGTGCGATCTGCTATTTCCGAACTGAAAGCGATGGAGCCCAGCGGTTTGGCTGGTGATGATGCCTGTCTCAAATCTGTATGGGAAGAAATCTGCGCACAGGTTCAAGGCGAAGAGTCGCCTGAATGGGATGTTTACATCCAGACAATCGAAACCATCATAGCGGCTGCTACGGAGGTAATTCAGCCTGAAGAAAAATGTGCGCTATGGCTGTATACCGATGCCGGCGATCGCTGGCTTGATGACAACCTCCCAACCGGAATCAGCCAGATTGAAAGCCTGGTTTTCAACATCCATGACATAGCAAACGAATTAACCAGCCACGTGCTCTCTGCGGCGTCGGATTATGAAACCCCATCGCTGTATCGCTTCTTGCATGGAGAAGATGATGATTCTGAAGAATATGATGAAGATGAATTTCTGGAAGATGATGAGGAATAACCTGTTGATGATCAGTAAATCAACGGAGATTACAGTGAATTCTGATACAGGAAAAATTTATTAAGGAAGTTTTATGAGCTACAGTCCAAAAACCATACAGATATTTTTACCAAGCGGCGACCCTCGCGGCATTCGCACAGCTGAGATAACTACTCGTATCATTCAAATTATTGAAGTTCCTCGCATTGCATTACAGGACTTTCTGAAAATGCCAGAAAGTGAGCAGGTTGCCCTATATTTTCTATTCGGCGAATCAGATGACGGATCAGAGAAAAAAGTCTATATCGGCCAGACTGGTGACCTTAAAACCAGACTTAATGATCACAACAAGAAGAAAGACTTTTGGGAGCGTGCGCTAATACTTATCTCACGGACCAACAGCCTGACACAAACACATGCACTGTTTTTGGAGTGGCAGAGCATTCAGAGTGCGCGCATGGCCGGCAGGTATGCAGATGAGAATGGAACAAATGGCAGCAAGCCTCACACGCCAGCTCCATTACAAGCAGACTGCCTGGAAATATTTGAAACTGCCCAGACTTTATTATCTACGCTCGGGTACCCTATTTTTGACACTATCGTCCGTCAATCAGGCGGCCAGCAAAATGATAATCTTTTCTACTGCAAAGCTTCCGGAACCAATGGCAAGGGAATGTATACAGAAGAAGGATTTGTTGTTCTCTCCGGTTCCGTTGGTCGCTTGAAGAATGTCAACTCCATAGCTGGAACGCCTTCGGCGCGCATGCGAGAAAGACTCCTTGAATCAGGGGTTATGCAGGCTGATGGTGAGACCGTGGTTTTCACAAAAGATGAACTTTTTGGATCGCCAAGCATGGCGGCAATTGCGCTAACTGGACGCAGTGCAAATGGGTGGATGGAATGGAAAGACCAAAACGGTCGCACACTTGATGAGGTGAAGCGACAGCTATCACAGTAGCTTAGCCAATCAGGAATCTTCATATTGTGCCGGATAAACAACCGCTTCGACTGATGCAAAATCTAAGGCGATATAACAGTGACTCTCCATCTCGAAATCAAGTTTGAAGACGACATCTGCAACCACCTCGCAGCCAATGGCTGGCTGTATGCGGAGAAGGATGCCCCGCACTACGATCGTGCGCGCGCCGTCTATCCCGCTGATGTGATTGCCTGGGTGCAAGCTGCCCAGCCACAAGCATGGGAGGCGCTGAGCAAAAACCACGGTGCCAATGCAGAAAACACTCTGCTGGATCGCCTGCGCAAGCAGCTGGATGATCGCGGTACGCTGGATGTACTGCGCAACGGCATCGAGCTGCTGGGCCTCAAGCAGCCGCTGGCGCTCACCCAGTTCAAGCCAGCGTTGGCCATGAACCCGGACTTGCAGGCACGTTATGCAGCCAATCGCCTGCGTGTAGTGCGGCAGTTGCGCTATTCACTGCACAACGAGAACTCGATTGATCTGGTGCTGTTTCTGAACGGCATTCCCGTTGCTACTGTCGAGATAAAAAGCGATTTCACGCAGAGCGTGGAAGATGCGGTGGATCAGTACCGCTTTGACCGCCACCCTAAGCCCAAAGGCCAGAATGCGGCCGAGCCGCTGCTGGATTTCCCGCGCGGGGCGCTCGTTCACTTCGCGGTAAGCAATTCCGAAGCGCGCATGACCACGCGCCTGGCTGGCCCTGCCACGTTTTTCCTGCCGTTCAACCTGGGTGATCACGGCGCTGCCGGTAACCCGGTGAACCCCAATGGCCACAAGACAGCGTATCTCTGGGAAAATGTGTGGGCGCGTGATTCCTGGCTGGAAATTCTAGGGCGTTATCTCGTCACGAAACGGGATGACAAAAAACAGATCACATCGATTATTTTTCCGCGTTACCACCAGCTGGATGCCACTCGCCGACTCACGGCGGCGGTACTGGCGGAGGGGCCTGGCCAGAAATACCTGATCCAGCATTCTGCCGGTTCCGGCAAAACCAACTCCATTGCCTGGACGGCGCACTTTCTGGCTGATTTGCACGATGCTGCCCAGAAAAAGCTGTTTGATTCGATACTGGTAGTGAGTGACCGCACGGTGCTGGATGCGCAGTTGCAGGAAGCCATCTTCGATTTCCAGCGCACCACTGGCGTAGTCGCAACCATCAAGGGCGAGGCGCAAAGCAAGAGTGGCGAATTGGCAGAGGCGCTATCGGGTAACAAGAAAATCATTGTTTGCACCATCCAGACCTTTCCGGCCATTTACAAAAAAATGAGCGAGATGGCTTCCAACGAAGGGAAGCGTTTTGCCGTAATTGCCGATGAGGCACACAGCTCGCAAACCGGCAGTGCTGCTGCCAAGCTGAAACAGGTGCTGTCTGCTGAAGAATTGCAGGAGCTGGAAGACGGCGGTGAATTCAGTGCCGAAGACATGCTGGCGGCGCAAATGGCTGCGCGCGCCAATGATGCCGGTATCACCTACGTTGCGTTTACCGCCACCCCCAAGGCAAAAACCCTGGAGCTGTTTGGTCGTTTGCCAGACCCGGCCAAGCCTGTTGGTGAGGGAAACCTTCCAGCACCGTTCCATGTGTACTCCATGCGGCAGGCCATCGAGGAAGGTTTCATCCTCGACGTGCTGAAGAACTACACCTCGTACAAGCTCGCCTTCAAGCTGGCCAGTGGCGGTAAGGAGTGGAACGAGAAGGAAGTGGAAAAGAGCGCTGCCATGAAGGGCATCATGCGCTGGGTGCGCCTGCATCCGTACAACATCAGCCAGAAAGTGCAGGTGGTGGTCGAACACTTCCGCGAGAATGTGGCACCACTGCTGAACGGCACTGCCAAGGCGATGGTGGTGGTCGGCAGCCGCCTGGAAGCGGTGCGCTGGCAGATCGCCATCAACCAGTACATCAAGTCCTCCGGGTACAAAATGGGCACCCTTGTGGCGTTCTCCGGCGAGGTGAACGACAAGGACTCCGGTGACGAGCCGTTCACCGAAAACAGCAAACTGTTGAACCCGAACCTGAAGGGCCGCGATATGCGGGAAGCCTTCAAGACCGAGGAGTACCAGATCCTGCTGGTGGCCAATAAATTCCAGACCGGGTTCGACCAGCCTTTGTTGTGTGGCATGTATGTGGACAGGCGATTGGGTGGCATCCAGGCGGTACAAACCCTGTCACGCCTGAACCGGGCGCATCCGGGCAAGGACACCACCTACATCCTCGATTTCGTCAACGAACCGGCCGACATCCTCGCCGCCTTCAAAACCTACTACGAGACCGCTGAGCTGGAGGGGGTGACAGACCCCAACCTGGTGTTCGATCTGCGCTCACAGCTTGATGCCGAGGGCCATTACGACGATAACGACATCGCGCGCGTCATCAAGGCCGAGTTCAACCCGAAACCCACTCAATACGAACTCAGTGCTGCCATCGCACCGGTAGCTGATCGCCTGCTCAAGCGCTACAAAGCTGCCAAGACAGATCTGGCCAAGAGCGACAAGAACGCCGAACAGGAGGCCGCCAACGCCATCGGTGCCTTGGTGCTGTTCAAGCGCAACCTCGGTGTATTCCTGCGCGTGTACAGCTTCCTGTCGCAGATCTTCGATTACGGCAATACCGACATCGAGAAGCGCGCCATATTTTTCCAGCGTCTGCTTCCCTTGCTGGAGTTTGGCCGTGAGCGGGAAGGTGTAGACCTGTCCAAGGTCACGCTGACCCACCACAAGCTGAAGGACAAAGGTGTCCAGGCTTTGTCATTGAAGGATGGCGACAAACCGACACTGCCGCCGATGGAAGGCGCAGGCAGTGCCGAGGTGCGGGAGCCGGAGAAAATCCTGCTCAATGAGATCATCGCCAAGGTAAACGACCTGTTCGAGGGTGAGCTTACCGACGATGACAAGCTGGTCTATGTGAACAACGTCCTGAAGGGCAAGTTGATGGAATCGGAGGTCCTGAAGCAACAGGCGCAGAACAACACCAAGGAACAGTTTTCCAATTCGCCGGATCTGGCTGCCGAAATCATGAACGCCATCATGGATGCATTGCAGGCACACACGGTCATGAGCAAGCAGGCACTGGACTCCGAAAAGGTGCGTGGCGGCCTGAAAGACATTCTCCTGGGGCCTGGGCAGTTGTACGAAGTGCTTAGAGCTGGAAACCAAGGCAATGCGCTTCAGCAGTGAGTGGGTAAATTTTTAGTAATGCAACTTGAGTCCTTGAATTAAAGGTGGGTGCAGTGAACAGGGAGAAATCATTAAAGGATCTTGGGATTGAGTTCCGTTCCGGTCTTTCGTCATATCGTGGAGAAGAAGCTGCGTTAAATAACGCGTGTAAAAAGCCAATTAATAAATTGAGTGGAGATGAAATTTTTTCTTTAATAAAAGCTGGCTTGGGTTCAAGTACACTGGTTCCAATGGCGCTGGATTTACTTGAAAAGGATTTAATGTTTTCCCTTGAAAATCCTCATGACAATTGTTTTAGCCTGCTTGCATTACAAAGTGAATACTTCAAGAAAAACAAAAATGAAAATGATAGATATTTAAGGCTTAATAGGTGGAGAGATAACAGGGGGAACTGTATAAACTCCAAAACAAGAAAACCCCTTATTTCTTACAGCAGAGAAATATTGGCTGAGGAGTTTGCCGAAGATAATAAAGAAAGATATGGGGAGCAGGTTCCGTATCGGTGTGAAGCGTGCGGGGAGTGGCATCTATCTCCTCTCAACAGGCAGACACCAAGTACGACCTGCCATCGCTGCTCAAAAGAGTTATATGCCAGTGAAAATGGTGCTAGTACGAGAGCCAAAATCTTGCAGAAGGAACAGGGCGTGAGCTTGCGTGTGTATCCGTGCCCTGGTGGTGGTGGCTGGCACTTAACAAAGGCGATATAAGCAGGCCACCCGCTCTCTCTACCTATATCTGGCCCGTGGCCGTGGGCTGTTGTGCGGTGGCTATAGGCAATGATGCGGCTTGGCGGGCACTCTAAAAACGTTATGCTCCATATTTGTGGCATAAATAGGTTTTATCTATTGATATAGGCAGAAACTGGCATTAGCTTCTATGGTAGAGGCTTTATTCAGTGGGTGGCTTATGAGCGACAAAATCGATTTCTCCGGTATCACCGAAACTACCGCCTGCGAATACCTGAAAATTGGAGAAATGCTGGTTAAAAAATTCAATGCATCTGACAATGAAAAAACGATAGCTGCGTATGTTGACTGGATTGCAGAGGAATATATCAATAAATGTGCAGCTAACACATGGAGAAAGTACCGGAGGGCCGCGATTTACCATATCTACATAAAACATCCCAAGGCTGTTGAGCTTTTCCAACAAATCCTGCTTGATAAAAAACCTGAAAAGAGAGTTCGCGCCCAGCGACGTAAAAGCAGGAAGTCGTACAGAGAGCAGGATTTCTCGAAACTTTTGCAGTATTTGCAACAAAAGGCTACAGGCAAAAGGTGTAGTTACTGGTGGCATCAGGCTGCGGTGACGTTGCAAGCCAATAGTATTGTCGGGTTGAGGCCGGTAGAGTGGATAACTGCTTCTTCAAAAGTGATTGGAAATGAAATTGTTCTTAGGGTTTTCAATGCAAAAAACACTCATGGTAGGTCACACGGACATACAAGAACACTGCATATCCCCATCGTAAATGAAAATGATGCTGATGTAATATCAGAAAAAATAAGAATGACGGGAGATGCTATTCTTAATAGGAGGGCCAAGTCGTTT
The DNA here is from genome assembly GCA_964509075.1 of uncultured Pseudomonadales bacterium. Lineage (GTDB taxonomy): Bacteria > Pseudomonadota > Gammaproteobacteria > Pseudomonadales > UBA7239 > UBA7239. The sequence goes on from CAZDWC010000009.1 coordinate 22,616, forward strand.
AAGGCTTACCACAAAACCATTTCATCATATTTGCTACGCGCAAATAATGCCGTCTTTGGCAAGGATAAACCCACAATAGCAGTTTACTCTGCCCGGCATCAGTTTTCTGCCAACCTTAAGGCTGCTGGGTGCTCAAAAAATGAAGTAGCTGCAGCTATGGGGCATGCATCCAATAAAACGGCAGGCAGACATTACGGCAAGAAAAGTAAGGGCAGACGTGTGGCCAATTTGCCGCAAGCATCAAAAGAAGATATTGCCAGTGTTTCTGCGCTGAATAGATCATCGCCGTCGTCATCATTCTCTCTTGGATTTTGAGGTAAATTGTTGAGGTGAGTTAATATCTGGTCGGCAAATTACAATCCTGTCATTTGTGCAACCTAGACTCAGCAGCCACTCCATGGCTGCTTGTTCATTGTCGAATGGTTTCTCTATACCTGTCCCGCGTATCCATGCGCCTGTAATGGGCGATATCCGTCTAAAACGCGCATAGCACGCGTTAGTATCGCTGCTTGAACTTTTTAACGAGTGAATGTAGCCGGCGGCTAAGCCGGCTGGATCATTATGTTCCATCCCAATATTTCCACTAAATTAAAAACATGCCACCGATCGGCGGAGCAATGCTGGTGCCGACAGCGCCAACAGAAGAGCTCAATGCAGCAGTAGAAAAATGACCTGCCATTGAAATAACACTCAGTATAACTACATGCACCAGGGCGCCTTTTACCTTGGTGGAAATTGATTTCTGATCTACTGAATTCATTTTGACGCGACGACTTTTCATGGCTTTAACTCCGGCTTAGGTGAGGATCCAGAATAAAACACTATATTTAAGGTCAATATTTCAAGGAAAAGCATGAAATATCCAGCTGCGTAATCGGTGTTTCCTTGTTAAAACTTACTCTGAGTTCGTATGGCATCTTTTGGGGTGATACAAACCAAGGAACAAACGCCGTGGGTACTGTTTTTGATCTGCAGATATACAGAGTAATCAAGGATGCGAAGCTATCTATCATTCAGATAAGCCTGCCAAATATAAATCGTAATTCTAATACTCATCATCTTGAGAAATTTTCTTTGCATGCAAAAAAAATTATTTATTATCAGAACGGAGTAAGAGATTGGAAATTTACTTCTTCTTTTGCAGTCGCAGAGGTTCTTAGGGATAGTTATTACCACATAACGCAACCATCATTCTATAGAACACGCCTTACGGTAGTGGAAGAAAAGATGTGTTTTATCGACATGTACTTTGCGAGCTGCATTGCCAAATCTGAATCTTGGGAGCGAAGAATGCAGCTGATGGTTCACGAGGCGCTACAAAATAAAGGCAGCGTGAGCAAATCGTTATATTTAAAGTATTACCCGATAAGAAATGACAAGAATACAATCCCTACGGTTGACTGGGAAAAGCTTGGGGAAAAGCCTTATTTGGACGATTGACTTGATAAGTTGGAATCGGCTTTTCTGATTATGGCAGGGTATCATCATTGTCTAGGTGAGCCCCTAATCCACCTAATTAATCCTGCGACTTCCTTGTTCGAACCGGCAATATTTTTTGTGAGATGTTGATCCTGCAAACTATTCCGCCGGAGGATCAAGATGGGCATTGTGATTGACCTGATAGCGTACAAAATTTGTCGGGATGCCTCACTTGCAATCATTTCAAGGCAGCCAACCAGACCGAAATACAAGTCCACCACCAAATGCCTGTACGAATTGGCGCGTGAGGCAAGCGTGATTGTTTTTTATCCAACAGAGAATAATAAGTGGAAAACCTGCAGCGCGTTTTCACTGGCGGAAGCTATGAAGGACGGTTCCTACATGGCGGAGAATCCGGGGGTCAACCACATCAAGCTGATTTTTAACGAAAAGCCACGATGTTATGTCGACATATACTTCCGGAAATCGCTGTACCACAACTACAAACTCAGGGCGTTGGTATATGCGTTTGTAGAAGAGACATTACGGCGCGGGTCTGGCGTATCCCGGCTGCTTTATACCGGCTATACAATGAGCCAGGAGTTGCCACCACTTAAGAAAATAGACTGGGATGCTCTCCACAAGACGCCGTTTGCCACTGATGAGGATGATCCGAAGTGGTGGTGATAAAATACGCGCCCTGAATTTTAGCAGGGATTATCGGCTTTCCATTTTCATGCAGTAATGACTGTGAAGTGAAAATATTTCTTATTTCAGATGTTCATTTCGAATTTCACAACAAGATTGACTGGTTACCCCAAAGAAGGAGCGAGATACCGGCCAGATTTGATTATTGAATTGCCATAGCAGGGCGGCAGGCCTTGAGCCCCGCCGCCTAAATTTAGCGCTTTAATCCACCCATTTCATCCTGCGACTGCGATAGCGGTTGCAGGAATGTTATTCCACTCAATGAAACTCCTGATCACCAGATTTCAAGCTGTATTTAACTTGCGTGCATTATTGATTGGGTGGATATTTATGAAGTCACCAAGGCTCCTCCATTAGCCTTGCGCTTTCTTTTAGTGTATGTAGGTAATCAGCCCAAGCCTGCATCATTTCAGTTCTTTCTTTCAAAAATTTAGTGCGATTATATGCCGTTCCGTTTACGTCTTTTACTTCATGGGCAAGTTGGAGTTCAATGATTTCCACTCGATAACTGAGTGCTTCATCCAGTAGTGTTCGTGCGGTAGCTCTGAAGCCGTGAGGTGTTTGATCCTTGTTGGAATACCCCATTGCTCTCAGTGCAGCTCTCACTGCATTTTCTGACATAGGCCTGCTAGGACCTCTGGCGCTGGGAAAAACATATTTTCCACGACCGGTTATACGTTCTATGTTGCGGAGAATATCCATTGCTTGTCTTGATAGTGGCACAATGTGACCCATACCGATCTTCATTTTATTTTCGGGTATTAACCAGAGCTGCATGTCAAAGTTAATTTCTGCCCACTCCATAGAGCGAAGCATCCCTGGACGAGCAAAGAGCATGGGCGATAGTTGTAATGCGGCTTTCACTTCGGGTGTGCCGGTATAGCCATCCATCGATAGTAGTATATCGCCCAGTTTCTCCGGATCTGTGATCGCAGCAAAGTTGACGACCTTACGTGTTGCAAGCGCGCCGCGCAGGCTCGGTGCGGGGTCGAATTCGGTCCGACCGGTGGCCATCGCATAACGGAAAATCTGCCCAGCAACCTGAAGTGCCCGTTTGGCTGTTTCAAGTGTGCCTCGCTCCTCGGTATGTCTGAGGGCTCCAAGCAGTTCAGGTGCTTTGATCTCAGAAATTGGCCGGTGCCCTAACCACGGACAGAGATTGTTGTCTATCAGGCCGATGTTACGTGTTGCGTGCGTAGCAGACCAATTTGGCGCCTGTTTATCAAACCACTCCTTGGCTACCAGCTCAAAGGTGTTTGCCGCTGTTAGATGCACTGTGAGCTTCGCCAGTTTCTTTTCCTCCGCGGGGTCCTTGCCCAGACGCAGAAGAGTCCTGGCTTCCGCTTTTTTGGTCCTGGCCTCGGCGAGACTGACTGCTGGGTACACGCCAAGTGATAGGATCAGGCTTTTTTGGGTATTCGGATGGCGGTACCGCAACTGCCAGTATTTGGATCCGTTGTGGTGGATTAGCAGGCACAGGCCCTGACCGTCGGCGATCCGGTAAACATTTGCTTTGGGTTTGGCGTTCTTGATAGCAATGTCTGTGAGCTTCATAGAGTAATAGTCTCTGTTGAGGAATTACTCGAAAAGATAAGCCATGTAATTTTTGGCGTTCCAATCTGGGAAATGTCCAGAGTCTGGTGCGAGTGCCTAGAGACTTGGTGTGAGTAAAGGTTTTTACCCACAGAGTTCATTACTCACAAATTTACTCACATGTGCAATGGCTGTTACCGGACGGTGGCGGACGTTCTCGGACAAAAACTCGAAAAAAAACCAGCACTTAGGCTGGTTTCTGGACTGTCCTGGAAGATGCCGGACATATATATGGCGGAGGAGGTGGGATTTGAACCCACGGAAGGCTTTCACCTTCGCCGGTTTTCAAGACCGGTGCATTCAACCGCTCTGCCACCCCTCCGGGTACACTGCCTTGAAAGCAGTTGCGGTAAAACAGGCGCGCATTATACCGATGCCATCGACAAATCCAAATGGATTTTTCAGGGTTTTGATGGGCCGTTGAAGAGCAACTGCATCTCCGTTTGCACCTTGCGCGGTTTCTTCATCAAAGTGGTTTCACAGCTTGCCTTTCCTGATGTTTGCAGCAGCACGCGATAGCTTGCGGGAGGCAGCTGATCCTCGGCAATGAGCCAGGCTTGTGTGCCGGCCGGGGTTGCCGACAGGGAAACGCTCCTCGGCGGCTGATTCTCGCTGCAGAAGACAAGCTGCTGTTCGCTGCGGCTACTTTCAGGGAGGTTGGTGCGGATGACAACGGCAATGGCGTTACCACGATGACTGACGCTCAAGTCGCAAAGGTTGGCAGACGCTGGCTGCTGGCAGGTGGTGTCGTCGGGGTTTAAATCGAGCCATGGTTTTTCTGTGAGCGACCGGAAATCGAGCAACTGCAGGTAGTGTGCGATAAACAGAAAATGGTCACTCATCGGCGGGAAATACACGGCTTGTCGACGCAGATCGCCATCTTCTATCCAGTTCTGGTAGCTCTGCCTGAATACGTCTGCCTGCATTTGTATCGCTGGGGCAAACCGGTGGCTAGAAAGCAGAATGCCAACGGCTGACAACAGCAACGCAGATAGCATTGCCGTGATCATGAGCGGCTTGCGGGCGCAATCTGCCAACAGCAGCAAGGCAATGGCCAGCAGACCTAGCGAGTACATTTTGTAGCGTGATTCAATCACGGCAGCCACATTGCCATAGCCCAGTGCACGTGTGACGGAGACGAGCAGGGCGGAGGCGAACAGAAACGCTGCCAGATACAGCAGCAGAGCTTGGCGATTGCTGCTACGTGCCGTGTAGATGCCCAGTGTCATCAGAATGCCGCAGCCGGTTGCTGTGGCCAGCACTGGCTGTGTGTTGTCAAAAACACTGGCGCCCATGAATGTCAAAGTGGCGAAAAGCGGTAATGCCGGGTTCTGTTGCATCTGAGCAAACAGCGAGTGCGTGTCGGCTGCGTTGCCAAAGTGTTGCCGCACCCAGAGATGCGTGACAACGGCGAGTGCTGCGTGCAGCAGCCATAGCATCGCGTACAGGTATCGGTGTGTGCGCCAATGTGAATCAACAAGCAGTAGCATCAGCCCCAAAGGCCAGAGCAGCAAGCCATTGCCTTGTGAAAAACTGGCCAGCATTGCTAAGCCTGCAGCGGCTAGTGGCGAGCGATATTTTTGCAAGGCGAGCAGGCAGGCAAATGCAAAAAAGATAACGGCCTGATTGGATAGGGCCGTCATGGCTTTGAAGGTACTGTCCCAGCTGTGGATGTTGATGTAAATAAGTGTAATGCAGGCAACATAAAACGGTTTGCGCGGGCCCTGAACGGCTGAGCCGAGCAAGATGCCGGTAGCGACCAGTATGCCTTGGCCGATGAGAATGAGCGGGTAAAAACGCACTTCACCAAGTAGTTGGTACTGCGCGAAATAAATCAGGTGATTGACGAGGGTGATGTGTTCATTGTTCGGGTAAAAAAATGCAGCTACTTGCTGTGACAAGGATTCGGCTGTGGCGAGTTGTTTGAAAAAGCCGAAAACATCATTCAGGTCGTCATATTTTGGTGTGTTGTCGGCTAACTGAAGGACGCTGACGAGATAAAGGAATATCCAAAGCGCCGCCAACAGATACCAGCGTGGTGAAGCCAGTATCTGTTCAGCCTGTGTTCGCATGGGCAAGTGCTGGCCGGATTCAGTCAAAGCGAGGAGCGCGTTTTTCGAGAAAGGCGGTAACGGCTTCAATATTTTCCGCTGAACCCACCTGACGCATCATGCCCGCCATTTCACGCTCGCGTGCCTGCGCGATGCCGGCTGCATGTGTGGCCATCAGTGTGCGCTTGGTTTCGCGCAGCGCGTTGCGCGGCCACTGCGCCATTTCAGCAGCTTTCTCCAGGGTTTTGGACAGTAATTCATCATCGCTGAAAACGCGACGGGCAATGCCGGTTTCCACTGCGCGCCCGGCGTTGATCCACTCAGCGGTAAACAATAACTCCGCAGCCTGTTGATAGCCGATATTGCGCGGCAAGGTGTAACTGCAGGCGGCTTCCGGTACTAGACCAAGATTGACGAAAGGCAGTCGCATTTTCAGCGACTCGCCAACGTACACTACGTCGCAGTGAAACAATGCAGTAGCCCCGAAACCGATTGCTGCACCTTTGGCAGCGGCCAGCAGCGGTTTGTCTAGTTGCATCAGTTCATTCATCATCAGTTCAAAAGGTGGTGTTTCATCCGGGTTGCCGGTGAGATCGGACAAGTCCACGCCGGATGAGAAATCCTTGCCCGCACCGGTGAATACCACCACGGATGCAGCATCATTTTCGCGTGCTTCGATCAAGGCATCGCGCAAGGCAAACCAGGCATCATTGTTGAACGCATTTTTTCTTTGTGGGCGATTGAAGGTGATGGTAGCGATACGCTGGTGAATGTCGATCAGCACGGTTTGTGTGGAATCATTGCTCATGAAAAGTGGCCTTTGTCTTGGATCGTTTGCATGGTTTCCCGACAACTGTCGGTAAAGGGCTGTGGTTGCCAGCTTGTGAAGCGGCGAATTTTCTGGTCACTGAACAGGCGTTTGAATGGAACCGGCAGTGGAATGCGCACAGCAGGATGAAAACCGCCCGCTGCAGCCCAGATATTGTAGAACTCCCAGAAGTCGATATTTTCGCCGCCGACATTAAAAGCTTCGCCGATGCAGACATCGTGCGTTAGCGTAGCGCAAGTGGCCCGTGCCAGATCGCCAGCGTAGATCATCGGCAAGTTGAGACCTACGGGGTAGGGGGCTGCCAGCGGCCAGTGCATCAGCCATTCGAACCAGTGTGAGAAAGAATGCTGGTCAAATGCACCAAAGATCGCATAGGGGCGGATGGAGGTCATGCCCAGATTCATTTCGCGCGCCAGTGTCCAGCTTTCCTGTTCCGCCATGGCTTTGGAAATGGCGTATATGCTGAAGCGATGGCGTTTGTCCTGTGCGGTGCGTAGCGGTGCGCTTTCGTCGATGGCAATATCGGCGCGAATTTTCTGGTAGACACTGGCCGAGGAAATTGCCACAACACGCGAGACGTTGGCATCGGCACACGCGTGTAGGGTGTTGCGTGTGCCTTCGAGATTCTGGCGAATCAGCTCGTCATAATCGGGATTGAGCGAGACTTGCCCGGCGTTGGCAATCACCGCATCACAACCCGCGAAAGCGCGGGCGAGGGCAGCGCGGTCGGCAAGATCGGCGCTGCGCAATTCAATGCCTTGGCGTTGTAATTCGGGAACCTTGGCTGTGTTGCGCACAACGGCGATGACATGCGCACCTTGTGCATGCAGTTCGCGCACAAAGTAGCGACCGAGAAAGCCGGAGGCGCCGGTGACGGCGATGGTTTTGTCTTTGAGTGTATGCATGTGTGGCATCCTACACAAAAAAGGGGTCAGACCTTGAGGGTCTGACCCCTTTTTCTGTTTGTACCAGCAATTACTGCCCAGTGAACACAGGTTTGCGTTTTTCCTTGAAAGCTTTCATGCCTTCTTTGGCATCCTTGCTGGCAAATACCGGCCAGCCGAGTTGTTCTTCGTTCGCCAGTGCTTCTTTTTCGCTCATGTCCTGCTGGTTCTGGCGCAGCGATTTGGTGATGGCCTGAATCGACAGCGGGCCGTTTTCATCGGCGATTTCGTGAGCAATCTTCAAACCTTCTTCCAGAGCCTTGCCTTGTGGCACGATGCGGTTGATCAAGCCCCAGTTCAATGCTTCCTGTGCAGTGATGTGACGACCTAGCAGCAGGATTTCGGCTGCCAGTGCGTAAGGAATCTGGCGACGCAGACGGATGGTGGAGCCGCCCAGCGGGAACAGGCCGCGCTTGCATTCGGTGACGCCAAAGATGGCGTTGTCGGCTGCAACGCGGATGTCGGTGCCCTGCAGGATTTCGGTGCCACCGGCCAGTGCATAGCCTTCCACCGCCATGATGATCGGCTTCAGCGGCTGGTTGTGGCGCAGCAGGGCCTGCCAGTGCAGGTCGGGAATCTCTTTCATTTTTTCCTGCATCATCGCCGCATCGGCATCACCGTCCGGGCCGGACTTCAGGTCCATGCCGGAACAGAACGTGTCGCCTTTGCCGGTGAGTACGGCCACGCGCAGTTCCGGATCGGAGTCCAGCAGGCGCCAGGCGTTGTACATGCCGAGAATCATCTGCGAAGACAGTGCGTTCTTCGCTTCAGGGCGATTCAGTGTGACGATCAGGACGTGGCCGTCCTTTTCGATGGTGCAGTTCTTGGTGCTGATGTCGAGTTCAGTTGCCATGGTGGTTTCCTCTGTTTTCAAAAAAAACGTTTATTACCCTCACCCGGCGCTGCGCGCCACCCTCTCCCCGAACGGGAGAGGGTTTATTCCTTCTCCCCTTGGGGGAGAAGGTGCCCCGAAGGGGCGGATGAGGGGGGGCACTTACCAATCAATATCGTAAGCACCTGCAGCAATCAGCTCGCCCAGTGCTTTCTGGTGTTGCGTGCTGGAGCCGAGCGTCAATTCGTTCTGCTTTGCCCACAGTGCAAAGCGCCACAACGGGTAATCGCGATCCACACCCATGCCGCCATGCAAATGTTGCGTGGCGTAACTGATGCGATGCGAGGCATCGCCCAGCCAGATTTTTGCCGCGTGTACCTGACGCGTGGCGTCTGCTTCCTGCGCGAGCAGTTCGACTGCCTGCTGGGTAACCAGTTTCAGACACTTGGCGTCGATATAGCAGTTGGCAACACGGTGACCCACGGCCTGGAACGTGGCAATTTTCACATTGAACTGCTCCCGCTCCGACGTGTACTTCGCGGTCATCTGCACCATTTTTTCAGCAGCACCGGCCTGATAGGCGCACAGTGCGGTGGTGTAACGCTCGACCAGATATCTCACGGCATCGGCGCCGCCCAGTTTTTGCGCGGGTGTATTACTGAATTCAACGATGAATTGGGGTTCGTAGGTTGTGGCTTTCAGTGCAGTCAGTTTGACGCTGGCGTCTTTCGGGTCGACGATAAACAAGGCAACGTCATTGCCGTCTTTCGCGACAACCAGCATGCGGGTGGTGATATTGGCGTATGGCACGCACAGTTTCTTGCCGTTCAGTTTGCCGTCGCTGGCCTGCAGTTGGGCTTCGTAAGCGTCATAAGTACCTTCTTCGTGAAAGGCAGCAGTCAATACCACTTCGCCGGTGGCGACACCGCCGAGCATGGTTTGCAGGTTGGCATCACCGTATTTTTGTACTGCCATTGCAGAAACAAGAGAAGGGACGGCCGGCACAGGTGCCAGCACGCGGCCACATTCTTCGAGAAAAAGAGCGAGTTCGGAAAAACCAAAACCCATGCCGCCCTTGTCTGCCGGGATGGCGATGCCTAGCAAACCGGCATCCGCGAGTTGAGCCCACAGGGTGCCGTTGAAGCGTTCCTGTGCCCACATGTCGTACTTGTGCAGTTCGTCGGGTGTCACCTGATCGCCGAGGATCTGGTTGGCCAGGTTCTGGATATCTTTCTGTTCGTCAGTCAAACCAAAATTCATGTTCTCTACTCCTTCGCTGGCTCAGGCGCGCAGTGGGCGCGGCATGCTGAGGCCGAAAATGGAAATGATGTCGCGCTGGATCTCGTTAGTGCCACCGCCAAACGTCAAAATGGACAGTGTGCGATAGAGGCGCTCCAGCTCACCTTCGAGCAAGATGGCTTCGGAATGCGAGTGAAGGGTGGAAGACTGGCCGAGAATTTCCATCATGTCGCGGCAGGCCTCGATCATGAATTCGGAACCATAGACCTTGGCGGCGGAAGCCTCGGCCATGTCCAGACCACCCTGGGCGATGGCCCAGGCCTGCTTGTAGCAGATCAGTTTGATGGCTTCGGCACTGGCTTGTACCTTGGCGAGTTTCATCTTGACCCAGTCCTGATCGATGAGGCGCTGGCCATTGGCGAGTTTTACACTCTCGGCAAATTCGCAGACTTTCTTGAAGATGCCGACGATGGGGCCGTGAGTCACGAGAGCCAGTCGCTCGCGGTTGAGCTGGCTCATGATGACGCCCCAACCGCGGTTTTCCTTGCCGATCATCCATTCTTTCGGCACGCGCACATTCTCGTAATAGGTGGCATTGGTGCGCACGGAACCAAGGGTTTTCACCTGCGTCACCGATACACCCGGGTGGTTCATCGGGATCAGGAACATGGAGATCGAGCCGTGTTTACCTTTTTCTTCTACGTCTCCTGTGCGGCAGGCCAGCCAGACATAGTCGGAGAACTCGGCCAGCGAGGTCCACATCTTCTGGCCGTTGATGATGTAGTGGTCATCGCCGTCTTTCACCGCACGCGTTTTCAGTGAGGCGAGGTCGGTTCCCGAACCGGGTTCGGAGTAACCGATGCAGATGCAGATTTCACCGGCCAGAATCTGCGGGATGATGCGGGCTTTCAGCTCCGGGCTGCCGAACTGTGCCAGCGCCGGGCCAACAGATTCCGATGTCAGGAACGGGAAGGGGAAGCCGGCCTTCATGATTTCCGAGAAGAATATGTACTGCTCGATAGCCGATTTTTCCTGGCCGCCATATTCCTTTTCCCAGCCGAGGCCAATCCAGCCATCTGCACCAAGCTTGCGCATGGCCGCTTTCCACAGCGGGCCACCGCCTTCATGCTTGAAATCGTGGTTCAGCTCGGCCTTCAACTCCGGCGTCATCAATTCCTTGAAATAGCTGCGCAGTTGCTGGCGCAGCGCTTCTTGTTCCGGGGTGAATGACAGCTGCATATCTACCTCTGTGATTTGGCTAGTGGGGATTGCTGGGCGGCGATTCTACCAGCAGGGATCCTGTTTCGGGATGCATTCCGGGGAAATATACCTTGGTATATATACGGGGTAGGCGCTATGATTGCCAGAGTGTGTAGCAGAGCTGAACCAAGCCAATAACGACAATGTCAATGAACAGCGAACAGCTATCTTCCGTGCAGGCAGACGAAAGTCCGCACGCCCAGAATCCCCGCAATGACTACTATTTCCGGCTGCTGCTGGCCTTGGCTGCGTGCGGCACGTTGGCGGTTGCTGCGCCCTGGGGACAATTCAGCGGATACCATGTTTTCATGGTTCTCTGGTTGGCCTATCCTCACGCCGTTTATCTGGTAGCTACCCGCTATCTCGACAAGCATAAGGAGATGGTCCTGAGTTATGCCGGCTATAGCGACGCTTTTCTGGTCGGTTGGCTTATCGGATTGATCGATTGCAATTTGTTGCCCACTTTCATGTTTATTACTGTGGTGCAGTCGCAATCGCTGATGAACAGCGGTGTACGTCACTGGGCACAATCGATTGCTGCCATCGGAGTTGGATTCCTGTTTACCCTGTTGTTTCACACGCCGCAGTGGCATTGGCAGAATGATATTTCCATGGGCTTGCCAGCCATGATCGGTGTCAGCATTTATTTTGGTCTGGTGTCGTTTTTCATGTACCAGCGCATGGTGGATCTGGAACAGCGCGTCAGCAAGTCCACCCAGGAACATCAGGATTTGCGCATGAAAATGTGGAAGTTGTCGCGCTACGTGTCGCCGCAGATCTGGCGCACGATTTTTTCCGGTCGTGAAGTCAAGCTGGAAACCAGCCGTAAACGGCTGACGGTTTTTTTCTCTGATATCAAAGGCTTTACCGAATTGTCTGAAAGCATGGAAGCAGAAGACATGACAGATATGCTCAATCATTATCTGAGCGAAATGTCGCAGATCATTCATAAGTATGGCGGCACCATCGACAAGTTCATTGGTGATGCCATCATGGTTTTCTTTGGCGACCCGACCACACGCGGCGCGCAGGCTGACTGTCTCGCCTGTGTGTCCATGGCTATCGAAATGAAAAAGCACATGCGCATCATGCAACAGCACTGGCTGGGGCAGGGCATTGAAACGCCACTGGAAATCCGCATGGGCATCAACACCGGCTATTGCACGGTGGGGAACTTCGGTACCGAACAGCGTCTCGACTACACCGTGCTCGGCACGGAAGTGAACCTTGCCAGTCGTCTCGAAACGGCAGCGCCGCCTGGCGAGATACTGGTCTCGCATGAAACCTATTCATTGATCAAGGATGTGATTCTCTGCATCGACAAGGGCACGATCAACGTCAAGGGCTTCAGCCATCCCTTGCGCGTGTACAGCGTGGTGGATTTCCGCAAGAACATCGGCGACAAACAGGCCTACTTCGAGCAGCGCGCAGACGGCTTCTCCATGTATCTCGATCTGGACAAGGTCAAGAACTATGACAAGGATCGTGTGCTCAAGGCTTTGCTCACGGCGGCTACGCGCCTGAAGAACAAGGTAATCGACTGATTGCTTCAGCGGGTTTCCGGTTTAATCCCGATAAACTGTCCGTTTTTATTTGCCTGATAAAGTCCTACAATATCAGTCAATCTTTCGCGGTATTGACGTCATGCTTGAAGTGGATATAACCGAATCGGCACAGGATTATCTTGCAGACTTGCTCGCCAAGCAGAACACGCCTGGCATTGCCGTGCGCATGTTTGTCAATGATCCGGGGACATCGCGCGCGGAAACCTGCATCGCCTACTGCCGTCCCGGAGAAGAGAAGGAAGGTGATGAGTCTGTCGAACTGAAAAGCTTTCGCTGCTATTTCGATGCCCGCAGTGTGCCCTATCTCAAGGATGCCAAGGTTGATTATTCTCCCGACCGCATGGGCGGCCAGCTGACGATAAAGGCCCCGAATGCCAAGATGCCGCAAGTGTCCGATGACAGCCCGTTGGCCGACAAGGTGAATTATGTGCTGTATAACGACGTCAATCCGCAGTTGGCTGCACACAGCGGAGAAGTGTCGCTGGAGCGCATGGAAGGCAATGTCGCCGTGCTCAAATTCGGTGGCGGTTGCCAAGGCTGTGCCTCAGTCGATCTGACGCTGAAAGAAGGTGTGGAGCGGACGTTGCTGGAGAAAGTGCCGGGACTGGAAGCGGTGCGCGACGTTACCGATCACACCGACCGCAGCCAGTCCTACATGTGATCAACCGCCGCCGTATACCTGTTTGATCACTTCACGGCAGGTGCCGGTACCGGGCAGGCTGATATTCAGGCTGTCGGCGAAATCCAGTGCGCTGGACAAATCCTTCACGGCAACTGCCTTGAAACCCACCATGATGTCGGCAAAGGTTTTTTCGTCGAAACCTTTCTTGGTGTCGTAGAACATCTTCATCGACGGTGTCAGTACGCCGTTGGCTGTGGTGACCTCCTTGAGCACATCCAGACTCAGGCCCGAGGCTTTGGCTAGTTTCATGCCTTCATGCACAGCCATCAATTCGAGATACGTCATCAGGTTGTTGCACAGTTTGAGCTTCATGCCACAACCGAGTTCACCGGCATGCACAAGCTTCTCGCCAGAAGTCATCATGAACTTCTCGACACTGGCGATAGTTGCTGCGTCGCCGCCGACCATGTAGCAGAGCTTTTTGGCTGCCGCGCCATGTGCGCCGCCGGTAATGGGAGCATCTATGACTGTTACACCTTGTTGCGCGGCTTTTGCGGCCAGTTTGGCGATGGTGTCCAGCTTGACGGTACTGTGAATGGCGATCACCGTTCCGGATTTGGCTGTCGCTAGTATGCCGGCGGGGCCTTCCATGACAGCGTAGGTATCGGCATCATCGCGTACGCATATGCCGATGTAATCAGCGCCATCCGCCACTTCAGCAGGTGATTGGGCAATGCGGGCACCCGCGACGGCCAGTTCTTCGCAGGCTTTGGGATTGATGTCATAGACCGTGCAGGAAAACTCGCTTTTGGCCAGATGAATGGCCATGGGTTTACCGATGTTGCCAAGTCCGATGAAGCCGGTGCGCTGGGTCATGTCGTCTGGTTCCGTAAAGGGTTAACATGCGCAAAACCATAGCGGTTGCCTGCAATATAGTCAATCGTGCTTTACCAAATATTGATTGCAAGAGCCTGACTCCATGACTGCTCCCTCCGTGAATCCAGAATCGCGTCCGCTGAAAGCCGAACTTGCCGAGCTCGCGCTGGACAGTCGTTACAAGTACAACCTCGGGCGCGATGTAAATTACCTGAGCCGCGAACTGGCGCGCCGCCTGATGGAAAAAAGTGTGGCGCGCGGACACAAGGGCTTGAAGCTGAATTGGGATACGGTTTTCCTGAACCTGAATTTTCGCGAGGGGTCGCGGCTGGTGGATCTGGCACAGGTCAACGGCCTTACCAAGCAGGCGATGAGCCAGATTGTGGCTGATATCGAGCAACACGGTTACATCTGCAAACAGGAAGACCCGACTGACGGGCGGGCGCGCAAACTGAAGCTGACACCGAAAGGCAAGAAGCTGGTGCAGGACTCGCTGGAAGCTTACGAAGAGCTGGAGCGTGAGTGCGAATCGCTGATTGGCCGTGAAAAGCTGGAAACACTGAAAAGTATTGTCGCCGAGCTGGTGCGCCTGAAAATGTCCAAGGGCACCAGCCCGTAAACCTCAAGGTGCGCCGTCAAGTATGTCTTTGAAACCTGATGGCGTGTGGCGTCCGAAGCAAACGGTTTCCAGTGTGCCGACGCCGATTTTGTCGCCCATGCGGGCCTGCACGACCTGATGCACATGAATGTGTTTGTAGTCGAGCAGGTCCAGCTCATTCATTTTCCAGGATTCTGCGGCGATCACTTCTTCGCCTTTCCAGCAACCGTGTGCCCATTGCGGGTGCTGGTAGCCAATGGCCAGCATCTGGAAAGCGATCAGCGGCGTCAGTTCGATACTTTGTGATTCCAGTGTCACAGTGGCGCTTGCGGCACGGCGAGTACCTGCTATCCAGTTGATCTTGTGCGTGTACCGCTTCAGGTGCTGCAAGCCCGGGTCTTCGCCATCGGGAATCGCGCTGCTGTCACCGTAAACCGGCACGATGCTGGCGCCTTCCTGCGTGGGCTTGCCGTCACGGTCCTGGAATGTGGCGTAGTGTGTGCAGCAGTCATCGAAATGCATGGGGGCCCAGACCCAGTACACGCCGGGTTCGCCGTTCAGCAATCCCGGTGCGCCGGCTTCGGGTTCACCGACTGGACGCCAGCCCCAGGATTTGTCGCGAGTGCCATAGGTAGTGGCCATGTTGACTTCGGTGCGTTGGCCGTTAATGGCAAAGTGGCCCTGCCAGAAACCGAACTGGGTGAAGCGCGTGGTGTTCATGATGGTGCGAATACCTTCGCTCATCAGGTTTTTATCTTCGCGAACCGGTGCCGTGCGCGCATGAAAAACCAGGTCACATTCAATGCCGGTTTCATTGGGAGCCAGATGCAGGCGAATCTTGCGCATCGGTTCCAGTACTTCCACCCGAAATGGGCCAGACTGGGTTTGCGTTCGATCCAGCGGTGCGCGGCGCGAGGTGTGAAAGGCATGCTGAACGCCGTCAATCACCACGCTGAAATGACCGTCCATAACATGGCGATTGGGGTAAATGCCGAAGCCGGCTTCGAAAATGAAAGCGCCTTTGACGTCAAAACCGTTGAACCAGTAGCGGTCATAGAAATTGCGATCAGACGTGAACGGCTGAGCCAGTGGTTCGGTTGTCTGGTGTATGCAATAGTCATCAAAGCGAGTCAGCATGGCAGGGGCTCCAGTTGTTATCTCCGCTATCAAACCTTGCGCGTGTCACCCGGTCAATTGCGCAAATCGCCTAGGTTGTAATCACCAGACTGCTGGCTGATCAGGAGCTGAAATCGGCTACCACCTTCAACAACTGGCGTGCCTGAAAGGGTTTGGCGAGATAGGCGTCCATGCCGGCTTCGTAGACCCTGTCTTCCTGTCCCTGCATGGCGTTCGCCGTGAGGGCAATTATCGGGATATGGCTGCCGACGGGCTCGCGGCCGCGAATGATGCGTGTCGCGTCCAGGCCGTCCATCACCGGCATGTGGCAGTCCATCAATATCAAGTCGTAGTCGTTGTTTTTCCATAGGCGTACAGCCTGCTCGCCGTCATTGGCCACATCCACACGGTAACCGGCTTTTTTCAGCATGGTGGCAGTCACTTGCTGGTTGATAAGGTTGTCTTCGGCTAGAAGAATGGTGACGGGTGTGGAGCTGAAATGGCTGTCTGCTGTTCCTGATCTGTTTTCTCCGCCGATGGTGTCCCGCGGTTGCGGTTCGGCTTTCGGGGCGCTGGGGTTGCCTGGTTGGATGATGCTTCGAATCTTGTGCAGCAGTACTTCATCGCGTGCAGGATATGTAATGTAATCGTCGAATCCTGCCTTCTTGCTTGATTCGATATCTGCCTCGGAAGCGTGCGCGGTAATCAAAAGCAGGGCAGTGTGATTCAGCTGCGGGTGTTTGCGGATTTCATGGCCGAGTTCAATGCCGTTGGCGTTGTGCAGGATCTTGTCAATGATGGCGATGTCATAAGGTTTTCTGGACTCTACAGCACTTTCCAGTTTGCGAATGGCTTCCACGGCACTGTCGGTGATCTCACAGTCGGCATGCCAGGCGTTCAGTTTCTTTTGCAGCAGCCAGCGGTTGCTGGCTGTGTCATCAATCACCAGAACTCTGCAGTTCTGCAATGACTGTTCTGCTGGTGAGGGTGGTGATTCGTCAGGGTCATCGGTATAGGGAAGACGAATGTCCAGCCAGAATTCGGAACCTTTGCCAACGGTACTGCTGGCGCCAACACTGCCGCCCATCAGTTCTGCCAGTTGGCGGCAAATACTGAGGCCTAGGCCGGTGCCGCCGAAGCGGCGTGTGGTGGAGTTGTCACCCTGTGTAAAGGGTTCGAAAACGGCATCGATCTTTTCCGGTGGAATGCCAATGCCGGTATCGCTGACCGTAATGCGATATTGGCAATCCTGTGAGGATGATTCGGTGATGTGCGCGGTAATCAGTATGTGGCCGCTGTTGGTGAATTTGACGCTGTTGCTGATAAAGTTGGCGAGAATCTGGCGAATGCGCTGGGCATCGCCTTTCACTCGCTGCCCAACGGGCAGGCTGCAACTATCCAGCAGCAGGTTGATGCCTTTTTCCTGAGCCTTGAAGAACATGACATCAACCAGTTCTTCCAGTGCTGTCCTGATTTGGAAGGGGATGGTTTCGATGTTCATTTTTCCCGCTTCTATTTTCGAGAAGTCGAGAATGTCATTGATAATGATCATCAGTGAGTCGGCCGAATACTGGATGGCTTTCAGATAGTTTTTCTGCTCTTCAGTGAGGCGGGTATCCTGCAACAGCGAGGACATGCCGATGATGCCGTTCATCGGTGTGCGAATCTCGTGGCTCATGGTGGCAAGAAATTCGGATTTCGCGCGTGCAGAGCTTTCTGCAATTTCCTTGGCGATGGTCAGCTCCTGTGTTCTTTCAATGACACGCTGTTCCAGGTTGCGGTTGGCGTCTTCCAGTTTCTCGTCGCGTTCACGAATTTCATCAAGCATCCTGTTGAAGATATCCGTAAAATCGCCGAATTCGTCATTGCTGAATTTCTCGGCGCGTACGGTGTAATCACGTTTTTCAATAAGTTGCTTGACGGTTTTTTCCAGCTCGATGATCGGATGGGTGATGGCTTTTTCAAGCATCCTGCCGAGCATGATGCCGACCAGAATGGCCAGTGCGCCGACAGCCAGTGAAAATAGCAGATCCTTTTCAAGTTTGGCGTAGTGCGTGTGCATGTCGAAGCGCAGCGTGATAAAACCGATGGTCTCGCCGGAAAGCCTGATCTCGTCGACGTAGGTCATCAGGTTGTGGTCAATGCTGGCGCCCTTGGGTAGCAGTGGCAGGTTCTGTTGACTGCTGCGGGGTCGCTGGTCTCCGGGGTCACGCTGGTAGTGCGCAAATGTGACGCCCTGTGCCGTATATATGTCAGCGTCGACAATGCCGGGAATGTTGGACAGCGAGGACAGCGATTCCGCTGCGCTGGTGGCGTCATTGAATGACAGTGCTGCCGTGTTGTTGTGGGCGAGAATAGTTGCCTGACTCTGCAGCAGATTGCTGGTCGTCTGTTGCAGTTGCAGATAATTGCCCAAGATGGAGGCTGCAGTAACGATCATCACCGCAATGGCGGTGACGACCATGGTAAGGCTGCGAACCTTTTCGCCGACGCGCATGTCCTTGTAATTGAGCCAGCGCATAACAGTCCCCGTTGTGCAAGAGCGTGCTGTGCAAGTCAGCACGACAAATTGCAACAAGAATAGCCTATTGCTCTATCATTCGCAGCATTCCTGCTGGCATGGGGCCTGTATGGCTTTGAAAGATATCAAGCGTGGACGCTGGGGGCGGCAACTGCATGTGGCGGGTGCAGGGCTGCGCGCAGGTTTTGGCTGGGCGGGTGGTCAGTTGCGAACGCTGGGATTGCCTGCAGAAGAACGTGACAGCGCCCGTGATGCCCTGCTGCAGCAACAAGCCCAGACCTGGGTGCGCGAACTGGGGCAGCTCAAAGGCAGCATCGTCAAGATTGGCCAGATTCTGGCCACTTACGCGGATTACTGTCTGCCGGAGCCGGTGGCAGTTGCCCTGCATCAGCTGGAGGCGGATACGGAGCCATTGGCATGGCCCAGGATCTCCAGTGCGATTTACAGCGCCTTGGCTGGTCGGCAATCCGGACTCATTGTCGAGCCTGTACCGCTGGCAGCAGCGTCTTTGGCACAAGTACACCGCGCCCGCCGCAAGTGCGATGGCGCGCATTTGTGCCTGAAGGTACTGTACCCGGGAATCCGTGAAACGTTGGACAGTGATCTTGATGCACTGGCAAGCAGCCTGCGCTGGTGGCTGCCAAAGGAAAATCGCCAGCAGTTCGACAATTGGCTTGATGTGATACATGCCGTGCTGACAGAAGAGCTGGATCTGCTGCTGGAAGCGCAGAAGCTGCAACGCTGGAAGTTTCGTCTGGCGGAAGATCGGCGTTATATCGTGCCGGCTGTTGATGCCGATTACAGCTCGGCAACGCTGCTGGCAATGACCTACGAACAGGGTGTTGCGCAACATGATGACAGCATCAGGGGGCTGTCACTGGCGCGTCGCAACCAGCTTGCCATCAATATGCTGGAACTCTTCCTGCGCGAAGTCCTGATCTGGGGAGAAATGCAGACAGATCCCCATCCCGGCAATTACCGCATTCGTCTTGATGAGGCAGAAGGCGACAGTATTGTGCTGCTGGATTTTGGTTCCGTGCGCAAGGTTTCCAACAGTTTGTTGCAACCTTTGCGCAAGATGGTGATCAGTGCTTACCAACAGGATACAGGGCAATTGCTGGA
Organism: uncultured Pseudomonadales bacterium; assembly: GCA_964509075.1. Classification (GTDB taxonomy): domain Bacteria; phylum Pseudomonadota; class Gammaproteobacteria; order Pseudomonadales; family UBA7239; genus UBA7239. Next base: position 41,911 of record CAZDWC010000009.1, read on the forward strand.
TTCGATATTGATGGCAGGGCTTTTGGATGACGCTGCTCCTGATCAGGTGAAACGGGATTTTGTTGCCGTACTGATGGGCTTGATGGAGCCCCTGAATTACCGGCGACGTTTGCAGCAAGACGCGGAGAGCATTCCCTCTGATGCCGTGGATGGCGATGGCAATTACCGCTGGGCACATGCCAACTTGCCAAAACGCATGGGCAAGCAGGCACTGGCCTCTGCCTTCAGTCGTTATTTTGTTTTTCCCGGCGCCGATTTTCTGTTGTTGTCGCGCAAACTGGCAGGCGTCTATGCGTTCATCGCTGCACTGGATGCGCAGTTTGATGCGGTGCCGGTAATGGAAAAAGTCTTGCAAGACATGCCGGCAGATTTGCGCGACTAATCATCATCCTTTCGTGTCGAGAAATCGGCCCACAAGGGCAGGTGGTCGGAATAGCGCTGTGCAAATGCTTTGGCATCATCCGGCTTGAAAAGGGTCGTTGATGCCGGTTGCCACTCTTGAGTGGCTTTGGGTAACAGCAATATGTGATCCAGCTGGCTGCCGCTGTCGGCTTTTTTGCTGTTTTCGCTGTGGTAGCTGTAGCGGTTGCTGTCGATGCTGCGATGTTCCTTGTCGGAAATACTGCGCAAGCCAAACGCAGACAAGGCGCGCAGACTGTCATGGCGTGTGCTGGCGTTGAAGTCACCGGCAACCACTATGTCCTTGTCACGAAGCGACAGTATTTGCAAGGCATTCGCCAGCTGGCGTGTCTGCTCATTTCTGACTGCCGACGTGCAAGCCGCCGGGCCGGTATTGGCTTTCAAATGCACGCCGGTAAACCAGAAATCAAATTGTCCCGCGCGAAACAGACCGCCCAGAGGTACGCGCAAATTTGCTGAGCGACAGAAGTCGTTAATAACGTAATGATCGGCAACAGGTAGTTCCTGCGGCGGCTGCAGTGCCTGCGCGGGTGCGCGCCAGATCAAGACGATGTGTTGTGCGTAGCCACTGCTTCCTGCTTTCGTCTGGTAACCGCGTTTTTGCAGGGCGGCCTGCAGTTGTTGCCATGGCTGCAGGCTGTAGCGTTCGCCGCGAACTTCGCCTTCGAGTTCCGTGTTGATCTCTTCCAGTGACATGACGTCAATCGACCACACATCTGCAATCAGGTGCGCCATTTCGTTGATGGTGGCGGCATCGACAGGCTGTGAGCGTTTGTCACTGCCCAACCATTCGATATTCCAGGCGCCGATACGCACACACTCAGGTTTCGGGCAGGCGATAGCCGTGTTGATGACCAACAACAGGAACGCAGCCGTTATCCATTTGAGGGCTTGCATGCTTTTGTGTGAAATCAGGTTTTTTCGAATGCGGATTAAGGTTTTCGAATGCGAATATAGCTGCGTTGCCTGATGCGGCCACCCAGCCAGGCGCCGCCGTCTAGCAGCCACATCTGCCAACCGTATTTCCGGCCGAGACTGCGATGTGCCTGTTGCGCTTCAGTGTCGTTGTCGACGATAAACGCTTCACTTTCGCACCATTTTCCAGTCGGCTTCCCCGTGAATGTACAGGGAGCAATCTGACAACGTGCACTATTGCGCAGCCGCTTGAGTTTGCCGGCCTGGTTGTTGCAGAGCACGTAGAAAAATCCGGCATGCTCGGCAAACCACACTGGAGTATCGACGCGCACGCCGGTTTTGCGGAAGGTGCCGAGGTTCAGGTATTGTGCCTTATCAAATTCCATATCTTATTTCCTGTTTACAGTGCTTTCATCAGCAGGCCGAAATCCGGGACGATGTGCTCCGGAACCTTGATGCGCACGATATGGCCAGAGCCGGGAGCAATGTCCATAGCTTCTTGCTGGCGATTGCACATCGCTTCAAGCTTGAAGACATGATTGCCGGCAGGGCTCATCAACTCGATTTCATCGCCGACACCGAATTTGTTTTTTACGTCGACAATAAGCTCACCCGTTGCAGCATCGCGCTCCAGCACTTCACCGACAAATTGTTGTTGTGTTGAACGCGAGAAACCGCTTTCGTAGTTCTGGTATTCCTTCGGCAAATGGCGACGATAGAAACCTTCGGTGTAACCGCGACTGGCGAGACTTTCCAGTTTGTCCATCAGGCCCATGTTGAATTCGCGGCCGGCGAGGGCGTCATTGATGGCTTCGCGATAGATTTGTGCCGTGCGCGCCACGTAAAAATGCGATTTGGTGCGTCCTTCGATTTTCAGGGAATTGATACCGATATCGACCAGGCGCTTGACGTGTTGCACCGCGCGCAGATCTTTCGAGTTCATGATGTAAGTGCCATGCTCATCTTCATAAGCAGGCATGTATTCACCGGGACGGTTTTCTTCCTGAAGCAGGAATACGCGATCCTGGATATTCAGTAGCTGACCGCTGCCAACCGAATCCGTGGGGCTGACGGATGGATCCCAACTGCCAACCTCCAGGCTGCCGGCATTGGGTCGATAAGAGGAGGCGAGGGTTTGCTGGGCATTCTGGATGTCGCGCAGCATCTGCTGCTGCAGGCCGGGATCGGTAGCGACAATATCGCCTTCCGCTGTTTCCACGGCGTCGTGGGTGTCGTATTTCCACCGACAGGAATTGGTGCAGGCACCCTGGTTGGAATCGCGGTGCGTCATGTAGCCGGAGAGCAGGCATCGACCTGAGTAGGCGATGCACAGCGCGCCGTGAACAAAGACCTCGAGTTCGATGTCGGGGCAGCGCTGGCGAATTTCCTCCACTTCATCCAGCGACAACTCGCGCGAGAGAATCACGCGCTGGATGCCCTGGCGCTCCCAGAACTTCACTGCGGCCCAGTTGACGGCATTGGCCTGCACGGAAAGATGGATGGGCATGTCAGGCCAACGATCGCGCACCATCATGATCAGGCCGGGATCGGACATGATCAGTGCGTCAGGCCCCATGGCAATCACCGGCTCCATGTCGCGCAGATAGGAGCGGATCTTGTCATTGTGCGGCGCCAGATTGCTGGCCACGAAAAAATGCTTGTTTTGTGAATGCGCTAACGAAATAGCTTCAGAAAGCTTTTCTAAGTGGTTGAATTCGTTGTTTCTAACCCGTAGGCTATAACGCGGTTGCCCGGCGTAAACGGCGTCTGCGCCGTAGGCGAAGGCGTATTGCATGCTTTTGATCGAGCCTGCGGGGGAAAGAAGTTCAACCGGTTTCATGCTGTCGCGCGCGTTTGGCAAGGGTTGCGCAGCATATAGCAAGGGCCGGTGCAACAAAAGTGTCGTAAAATCCCGACAAAAGCAGGGGAATGCTTATGTTTTCAGGTTACAGCAGTGGCGACTACCAGTCGGTCGTGTTTTTTGTCGACGGCCACGTTGACCGTGAAATGATGTTTTCTGAATTCGAAGCGGTGCTGGACAACTTTGTGCCGATGCCAAGCTATGCCGGCAAGACCGTGCAGGCGGTCTGTGTCGGCGTCAACGGCCAACTGAAGATCTTGTCTGCTGTCTTCTTTCTGCTGGGCTTTGACAGTGCCGGCAATGCTGACCGCAAGTGGAATATTCCTCTGCAACAACTGGCCGATCAGGCCGATCCCGGCCCGGATCTCGGCGCCGGCCCGATCAAGCTCTGCTGCCGCAGTCAGTGTCCGGTGGAGTGGCATGTGCAGGATCTTTGGGATCCGGACATGAGCCGCCAACCCAACGATTTTGTCTTGCTGCGCGATCTGGTGCGACGCAATCGTCTTGGCTTCAAGGAAATACCGCTTGATGTGGATGATATAGAAGAAGCGCAGGTCGCCTCCGCACCCTTGGTGAACCCTGCAGCCGGTCTGCTGCTGGCCGGGGATGCCGATATTTCTGACGCCGACAAGGCGCTGGCGCAGTCGTTGATCAGCTTCATACGCAAGAAAGTGGCTGTTGACAATCAGGAACAGCAGGAGCAAATGGAGCGTCAGCAGCAGTTGCTGCTGGCTGCGCAGAAAACACGCTTCGATGATCAGCTGAAAGAACTGGAACTGCTGCACAGCGATGAGATCCGTGAAATGCAGGTGCATTTCGGCCAGCTGGCAGAGAGTCTTGAACAGGAGAAACTGGTTGCGGAAAATCTGCGCCGTCAGCTGCAGGAGCAACAGCAGATGACTGACAAGTTGCGCGAATCCTTTCATGATCAACTTGCACAGACCAAACAGGTGGAAAGCCACCAGATCGATCTGCTGAAGGAAAACTTCGAATCGGAAATGCAGCTCCGTATTCAGGCGATGGCTGCGGAATACCAGCAACAACTGGATGCGCGCGATGTCGAGATTGCCTACCGCAATGAGCAGCAGAACCTGCTGAGGGAAGAGGTTGCCCAACTACACGACGAACACGCCCAGCTGATCAAGGAGGCTGGCGAACAGTTTATTGCGCGCTTGCGTGACAACAAGGTTACCTTTATGGCGTATCACCTGGGTGCAGGCAATATCGCCATTGATCTTGAGAGCATAGGAATCTATCTGGAAAATCCGATGGCCTATGCCGCAGGTATCTGCAAGGTTTCAGAGGCGGACTATCGCGGTTGGCTCGCGCATTACAGCAATCCGGTATGTTGCGAACACTCTGCGGCACGCGGAGAATTGTGCGGCAAGAAATTGCGGCGGGTGGAAACACCGGCCCAGTTTGTGGCCGGTCGTTCCGATCGCTGCCCGCTGCACTGGAGTTTCAACGCCGAGTCGCGGCCCTCGGCATCCGGGCAGAAAGTGGAAGCATAGCCCTTTTTCCCTGGGCTGTTTTATCCTAGCGCTGCGCAGCTACCTTGGCCGAGGCATCTGCAGTCGCAATGTAGTCGCGCAAAATTCGCGCGCTTTCCATCAACAGAAAATCATCCTGCGGATTCTTGGCTTCACGCTTTTTCAGCAAGCCGTCTTCCAGTTCCTGCATGTTCTTGTAGGGCGGCTGGCCTTTGGCTTTCTGCACAGTATTGTTGATTGCCAGAATGCGCGCATCATCCTCTTTTTTCATGGCTTCACGCTTGCTGCGGTTCAACGGCAGCGTTTTACGGTTGCGCTGCTCTTCCAGCATCTTGCCTTGCTCCAGCAGGAAGCTGTACTCGGGATTGTTCTTCATGCGCGTTGCGTGATTTTTCTCCAGTGCCGGGATGGCTTGTGCGAGACTCGGATGCTGGTAATGCGGTGCGGGCTGGATCTGATCCCATGGCAAGGCGTGTTCCAGTGCCGATTCACCAACTTCATCGTAGGGCAAAAGTGCCGGGTAGTGAATGTCTGGCACCACGCCACGGTGCTGGGTGCTGTCACCGGAGACGCGATAAAATTTGGCTTCTGTAATTTTCAGCTTACCTTGATACAGTGGAACCAGCGTTTGCACAGTGCCTTTGCCGAAAGTCTGTTCGCCGACAATCAAGCCACGCTGGTAATCCTGGATGGCGCCGGCAAAGATTTCCGATGCCGATGCACTGAGGTGATTGACAAGTACCAGCAGCGGACCTTTGTAGTAAGCGCTTTCTACAGCGCGATTGCGACGATCGACACGATTTGCAGCGTTGAGTATTTGCACCACCGGCCCTTGGTCAATGAAGAGATTGGTGAGCTGGGTGGCTTCCAGCAACGAGCCACCGCCGTTGTCGCGCAGATCGATAACAATACCGTCAACTTTTGCTGCCTGTAGTTCATCAATCAGCCGACGCACATCGCGCGTGGTGCTTTTGGTGTCGGGATCATTGCGGCGCAGTGCCTCGAAATCCAGATAAAAGTTGGGCACGGTGACGACACCTATGCGAGAGACATGGCCATCTTTGTCGCCTGGAAGTTCGATGATGTTTTTACTCGCTGCCTGATCTTCAAGTTTGACTTTTTCACGTTTGATGGGAATCGTGCGGATCTGCTCGTCACCGCGTTTGACTTGCAGACGTACCCAGGAATCAGCCTTGCCACGAATGAGATCAACCACTTCATCCAAGCGCCAGCCGATAACATCCGTCCAGTCTTCGCCAGTTTCACCCTGCGTGATGGCGATGATATGGTCGCCTGGTTTCAGTTCGCCCTGTTTGTCTGCAGGCCCGGCAGGTACCAGTCGTGTCACCTTGGTGTATTCGTCATCCTTCTCGAGCACGGCACCGATACCCTCGAGTGACAGCGACATGCTGATATCGAAATTCTCGGCGGTTTTCGGCGACATGAAATTGGTGTGAGGATCATACATTTCAGTGTAGGCATTTATGAATACTTCGAAGTTGTCCATGGCGGTTTGTTTCTTCAGTCGCTCCAGTTGGCTCTGGAAACGGCGTGTCAATGTGGTGCTGATGTTGTCGACAGGTTTGTCCGCCAGTTGCAGGCTGAGAACGGCGTTTTTGAGATAGCCGCTCCAAAGCTGGTCTGCTGCCTGCGCATCGGCAGGCCATGGGCTTTTCTTGCGATCGACTTCAACCACATCGCTGCCACTGAAATCAGTTTGTTTTGACAAGGTGTCGATGTGATCAAGTATCCATTGCAGGCGTGCGGAGTAACGCTCGTAATAACGCTGGTAGATGCTGCGTGCGCTGCTCAGTTGGCCAACCGACAGTTCATCATCCAGCAGGTTGCGGTAGCGATTGAACTCGTCAATATCGGCTTGCAGGAAAATCTGCCGGTTGGGGTCGAGCATTTCCAGATAGTTGTCCAGCAATTCTGCAGACAGTGCATCGTCCAGTTTCTGCTTGCGGAAATGTTTTTCCTGCATGATGGCAACCACATCACGGGTTAACTGCAGCTGGGTATTGTCCTGAGGCCAGACCGGCGCGGTTGCCGGTGTCGGCACGGCCAGCGCCAGGACACTCCACAGTGAGAGTGTTACTGCACAAACCGGCTGAAACCAGCGGCGTCCGCTCATGGAGGCGTTGCCGGAGCGGTTGGCGGAACGGGAGCCTGAGAAACAATGCTTCATGAAAAATCCGTAGCTGTAGGTTCGGGTGTAAAGGTCGGCATTCTATGCAATTTGCTGAAGGATAGGCAGCTCGTGTTCTGCTTCCTATATTGGGGCTCCCGGCAATCGCGCAAGGGGAGCAGTTGTGCTATGGTCGCGGCCGCCCGCTGGCGGGCGTTTTCCGATTTGTCGATGTTGACCGCTGTGCCGGTAATGAAGTGTGCCATGTCCCGATTCCAGACCCTGTCTGTTGTAGTTTTCAGTGTGTTGCTGGCGCTGGCCAGCTGGTACGTCTATCTCTCTCCGCGCGCCGTGGCTGCCGAGTGGCAAGGGCCACTCAAGAGCGCGTCGTTTGCGCCGTTTCGTGATGGACAATCGCCACTCAAGGAAGTTTTTCCCACGGCGCAACAAATAGAAGACGATCTGTTGCGACTCAAGGGTATTTTCAGCGGCATTCGTACCTATACGGCACTGGATGGCATGGAAGTAGTGCCGTCACTGGCCGACAAGCACGGCTTCCGCTTGACGCACAGTGCCTGGCTGGGCCGTGAGGCGGCACGCAACAACCGTGAAGTGGAGGCGCTGATCCATACCGCCAACCAGTATCCGCAAGCCGTCACGCGTGTGATTGTCGGCAATGAAGTGCTGCTGCGTCAGGACCTCAAGCCCGAGGAGTTGATCGCCTATATCGACCGTGTGCGCGGCGCTATCAAGCAACCGGTGTCCTACGCCGATGTCTGGGCGTTCTGGCTCAAATATCCGCAAGTGGCGGAACATGTTGACTACCTCACCATCCATATCCTGCCGTATTGGGAAGATGAGCCGGTTTCTGTTGAGGATGCCGAACAGCACCTGTTGGATATCGTCGAACGCATCAAACAGCGTTTTCCGGGCAAACCCATCCTGATCGGCGAGACCGGCTGGCCAACCGAAGGGCGCAGTCGCGGCCCGGCGGCGGCCAATCTGCTGACGGCGGCAGAGTATGTGCGCCGGGTGCCGGCCCTGGCGGCTGAGCACGGTTTTGACTACAACATCGTCGAAGCCTATGACCAGCCGTGGAAGGCGCAACTGGAGGGCACCGTCGGTGCACGTTGGGGGCTGTTCGATGCCGATCGCCAGCTGAAATTTGCTTTGACCGGCCCCGTGCTGCCCATCGACTACGCCTGGCCGCGTGCGCTGGCGTCTGTAACAGCAGGTTTGCTGATTGCTGTTTTGCTGCTGAGCGTCGCCAATATCACTGTGCGCAGTGGCTTGTTGCTGGCTGTGTGGAGCCAGTTGTTCGGGGCCGCGCTGGTACAAAGCGTTTACATGGCCTTGCGTCTGGCAGTGGCGCCATCGTCTTTCACCTGGGCGCAACAGCACCTGTTGTTTTCAGCAGCGGATCACGGTCTGCTGTCGCAGGCTTCCGTAGCCTGGTGGTACAAACTGCTGCTGCAACAACTGGTGGAGCCGCTGGCCCACGGCTGGGCGTGGTTGCTTGCCGGTTTTGCGCTGGTTTTTGCCCTGTCATTGCTGTTGTGGTTGCGAGGATTGTTGCAGGGCAGGGCAAGCGAGTTGGCGGCAACTGTCGCGTGCCGCGGTTTTGGTTTGTATGCACTGGCTGCCGTGATTTTTGCGGCGATATTCGCCACCTCCGGCCGCTACATGGATATGCCCGTGCCGCATTATGGTTTGCCGCTGTTGGCCGCTTTGGCGTTAGTGCTGTTGCAGCGTGATTTGCCTGCCATGCCATCACACGCGTTCGCCGTGTTTTCGCGCTGTGGTTTTTTCAATCGCCACGCGCTGCTGATACTGGCAGTTACCGCGCTGGCATGTGTGTGGGGCGAAGTCGGCGCCATGCTGGGCGGTGCGGATTTCATCGCTGCACATCCGGATCTGGCGCAACAGATTCCGGTCATCGCACTTTCGCTGCTAGCGAATCATGAATTGCTGTTGTGGTGTGCGATGTGTGTTGCCTTGGCGTTGCCGTTTCGCTTGCTCAAGCCAAGGTAATGGTGTAGTTCACGCTGTGTTCATTGCGCTCTGCGCGAACTTCAGCTGCAGACCCTCTGGACATCGTTTAATTGGTAAAGCAAACTTGACCAATTAAACATGCCCGAGGCACTGTCATGGCCAATACTGCCGAAAACTCCTTTGATTACATCGTCGTTGGCGGCGGCTCTGCCGGTTGCCTGGTCGCCGCACGGCTGCTCTCAGCCAATGCTGGCACCGTGGCCTTGATTGAGGGCGGTGACCGCGCCGAGGCCAACCCGGAAACTCTGAGTGCCGACGGCTTCAAATACGCCTTTGCCAATGACAAGGTGATGCTGGATCGCCTTACGGTGCCGGCGCCGGAATGTCGTGATCGCACACTGTATGCGGGTTCCGGCCGAGTGATCGGCGGCAGCGGTGCGGTAAACGGCATGGTGTACACGCGCGGAGACAAGCGTGACTTCGATCAATGGCCTGCCGGTTGGCAGTGGGCTGATATCGAACCCGCGTTCGAGGCACTGGAAAAAGGCCTGCGCATTCGTCATCGCGAAGGTACCGCGTTCACGGAAAAAGCCCTGGTGGCCGCGGAGGCCGTGGGTTTCACGCGCAAACACGGCATGAATGATGGTGAGTTGTGCGGCTTCATGGGCTACAACGACATGAATTACGAGAACCAGGAGCGCCGTAATACCTATACCGCATTCTTGCGTGATGTGATGAATTCGCCGGCATTCACCCTGCACACGAAAACTCTCGCGCACAGGATTCTGTTTGAAGCAGATCGCGCGGTTGGTGTGGAAGTGGAGATCAAAGGTAAAAAACAGATTCTCAACGCCCGCAAGGAAGTGATTTTGTGCGCCGGCGCACTGGAAACTCCTAAGTTGTTGATGCTTTCAGGAGTTGGCCCGGCTGATCATCTGCAAGCGCTGGGCATTCCTGTGGTGAAAGATGTGCCGTCAATCGGCAGCAATTTGCATGATCACCCGAATGTGGCGATGTTTTACCAGGGTCGCAAGCCGGTGGATTTTGGTTATCCGCAAGTCTATGGCTTTCAGCGTTTCAATGCGGATTTGCCTTTGCCGACAGGGCAGGCGGATACCTGTCTGGCATGGATGAGTGCGCCGGTGACCATGCAGCAATCCATGCGGCGCATGGGCCCGGCAAATATGTTGAAGGGCAAAAAGTTTTTCAATCCCGTTCTGCGATTTCTGGTTCGCACTGCCGTGATTATCGCTACCTCACTACCGCCTGTGAACAAGATGATTAACAACTTGTACGGCATTGTGGTGATACTCGGCAAGCCGCTGTCGCGCGGCACACTGCGTCTTGCATCAAGAAATGTGAAAGAACCAGCGCTGATTGATCTCGCCTATTTTCGCGATCCTGCCGATATGGAAACCATGCTCAATGCCATTGATGTCGCACGCAATATAGCAGCGCACGAAGGCCTGAAAGCCTGGGGCAACAAACCGTTGGCCGGACAATTGAATTCCAGCAAGCGTGAGGTCTGGAAAAAGTGGGTGCTGAACAACGTGATGACCACATTCCATTATTGCGGCAGTTGTTCAATGGGCGAGGAATCCGACAAGCCTGTGGATACCCAACTCAGGCTCAAAGGTTTCAAAGGGCTTCGCGTGGCGGATGCCTCTGTTATTCCTGTCATCCCGGTATCGGCACTCAATGCACCGTCGATGATGATCGGCTATCGCGCTGCAGATTTCATTCTTGCAGATCGTTGATGCATAGGCATGGCAAGGCGTTGATTGCTTTCTGGCAGCGGGCATGATTTATCGGGCTGATGCTTGTACCTTCCAATCCAGTCGTACGTCTTCCAGCTCGCGCAAGGCCGGCCCCAGCACATGCAGATGGCGTTTGCAGCTGCGGTAAAAATAATTCACCAGTGCAGAGATGCTCATTGTTTCGTTGTTGAGGATTCTGTTCTCCAGTTGCTGCTGGCCATCGAGCCAGCTGTGGGGCGTGTTGCCAAGCAGGGTCGCGAGTTCTTGTGAGTTCGCCTGTTGAATCATCGTGCCGATCGCATCTGCCCGTTCCAGGTATTGTGCAGTACGGCGGGCGATATCCAATTCGTATTGTCGTGTGGTATGTGCTTCGTGGTGCAATGCATTCAGATGTGTGTGCAAGGCGCGCTGTGCGGCACTGAAGGGTGTGGCATGGGCATCCGGCACAACGGGTAAATCAGGTTCTTGCAGTGCAATGTTTTCGATGCGTGCAATGCCTTCTATTGCGACTAGTGAATACAGGTAGTACCAGCCCAGGTATTGTGGCAGGTTGACATGTGGCGGCGGGTTGGCACACAGCGCTGCAATGGGCAGGGGTGTCATCAACGCGAATCGTATCGTGTGATAATCGAGCGCATAGTAGTCAATGGTCTCGCCACTTTTTTGCTCGTAGCGTTGATAGGCGCGCGGTAAGTCGATTAGAGGTTCCGAAAGGTTGCGTGTGCGCAGCCCGGCCAGGTCGGCCATCGGGTCGCCGAGCATGCTGAGTTCAAAATCCAGTAGTGCACTCAAGTGTTTGTCGTGATAGATAAATTGTCCGGAATCGACCTGCAAGAAAACATTTTTTGTGCGATTGGCGGGCGCATGCGTTTTCAGCCACTGCAACGCGAATTCCAGCAGCGGTTCCGGGCGCACTTTCTGTTTGCGATAACTGGCTTCCCAATAGGGCAAATCGGCGAGCCCGCGCTCCGCCGTTGTGGAGGGATTGACGAGCGCAATGCCGTCGAACGCACGCGTGTCTATTTTGTGCATGGCTGCCAGCGCGTCGATGTACTGATCGAGAATGGCGATCTGTTCGTTGCGATTGTCGAGCAGGGAAAGATTGGCTTGTCCGGCTTTGCGTTCCATCACAATGCCTTCCAGGCCGGTTTCCGCAGGGCACAATCCGTAGCAATGCGGCACGGGAATGCCGTGCTGTTCCAGTACCTGCATCACCTGCATTTCCATCAACAGGCGTTTGCTGCTTTTGCCGAGGCCGGGGCGGTGGCCGCGAAAATACATCGGCAGTTTTTCGCCATCTTTTTCCAATGTGAAATACCAGGCACTGCGCCAGCGCTCCTGACTTTTCACATCGGATACATGACCGCCGATATGTTGTTCAATCCATTGCGCGGCAGTGTGAAATTCGTGGTCGACAGGTATATTCATATGGGTGCACTGTTAATCAATGATGGTTGATACTAATCGGCTTGCGCTCATTGTGCGAGCTGGAAGTCTGGTCTTCCGGTAAGATGCAAGGCTAACGCGGCGAGTGAGTCTTGTATAACAATGGGAGATGCCTGATGAAACTGACAGATTGGCAACAGCTGCCACAGGAACCGGTCTCGCACAATCCGCGTATTCTCAAGCGTGTGGCGCTGGCCTTTGGCGAGCGCCCGGAGATTACGCAGATTGCGCAAGCCGTATTGCCACCCGGTGAAATTGCCAACGGCCATGCGCACCGTGACATGCTGGAAGTATTCATGGTGATCAGCGGCACTGGCGAAATGCTGGTCGATGGTGTCACGCATTTGTTACACAGTGGTGCCGTGATTGTCATTGATACGCACGAGCATCACGAACTGCGCAACACCGGTGCCGAGCCACTGGTGGTGAATTATTTCGGTGTGCGCAGCCATGCCGCCTTGCATGCTGCGGTTTGAATGCGAGATAAGCTGATCAATACAGTGCCTGGCCCAGTTGTATCACCTCGCCGAGATCGCGGCTGGTGGGCACCAGGATCACATCATCGGCGCCGAGTTTTTTTATCTCGCCAAGAAAACCCTTGAGATCCTGTACGCTGCCGTTGAAGCCGGCGTACGGAATCAGCTGATTGGCAATCGCGGGCGGCATGAAATTCATGTAGCGCTCAAGATGGCGCATCATCTGTTCCTTGCCCGATTTCTCTATTCCATACCAGAAGCTGGCGATCAATCGTGGTTGGCTTTCGCGGCCGGCAGCTTGCCACGCTGCGCGAAAATTATCGAATGACTGGCGAATGTCATCCAGTGACACCAGCATGGAGAAACCGGAGAGACCATCGGCATAGCGCGCAGCAGCGGCGATGGATTTCGGGCCGATGGCGCCGGCGAGAATTTTGGGGCCGTTTTTTTGTACTGGCAGGGGTTCGACAATGCGCAGCGCCTCCGGCAGCACGCTGCTGTCGCCGCGCCATACACGACGCAGAACCTGTGCGTTTTCTTCCAGCTTGGCAATCTTGTGGTTGGCCCAGTCGGCGCCGATAGACGCGTAATCTTCCTTGCGTCCGCCGGTGCCGACACCGAGGGTGAGGCGGCCGTTTGCAATCACGTCAATCGTCGCAAACTGTTTCCCCAGCAGCACCGGGTTATGCATGGTCAGTACACTGACGGTGGTGATCAACTCCACACGCTCGGTCCACGCAGCGGTGGCGGCAAGTGTGGTCATCAGTTCAGGATTGACGAAGGTGATGCGTTCACCCATCGCAACACTGGCCCATGGGCCGCGATCAATCGTCTGTGCCCATTGCTGCATGCTGGCGCGATCCCAGCCGGGTTCCATGAAGGGTATGGTCATGCCGATGCGCATAGCTGTGCCTCGCTGCTTGGTTGCTATTCAAACGTTAGCGTTCAAAAAAACGGATACGGGTTTCGGTGTATTCGGCGCCAGTAAAAAACATGTTGACGGATGCGCCGCGAAAATTACTGGACTGATTGATGGTCTTCACCAATGCGTCGGCCTGAGGGGAAGTGATGCCGCGCAGTGTCACCATGAAGCCGCCGTCCTGCGGTGTAATGTTTTGTAACTCGGCGCTTGCAGGCAACAGCGCGTGCAGCCGCAGCTGGATATCTGCAGTGGACGTTGACGAGGCCTGAGGTTTCAAGTCGGTGCGGATTTGCATTTGCCAACCACCGCTTTCGCGCGGTATCAGTGATTCAACACGCACGCTGCTGAAAAGAAACGATTTTTCCAGATTTTCAATCAGCTGGGTAAATGGTGTTGTAGTGCTGCTGTCAACGGTGAGCAGTGTTGCACTGCTGCCGGCAGGTGCAATCGCAGATAGTGTGACGTCGCTTGGGAGGAGCGGGCGCAGCATGTTGTCGACTTCCTGCTGTCGTGTGTTGCTGCCGCTGTCCGTGCTGTAGTGCTCGCGGGCAACGCTTTCTGCCCAGGGGCGGGCAATTTCACCTTGCCATGCAGGTGTGCTGGGCGCCCAGTGTTTCCAGTCGTGGTCATTCCAGTTGCCAAGATCAAAACCGCGACAACCATCACCGCACCACACGTAAAAACTGTGGCTTTCATTGTGAATGGCTTCCGCGACCAGATAGCCATCGGTACTTTTGATGAAGCGTACCATGCCATCGAAACTGTCCGGGCGTGGCTGCGAATGATCAGGGCCGGGATCGTTTTCCATACGGTCGGTAGTGATCCAGCCGCCATCACATTCGTAATCCTTACCGCGTACCAGCGTGTGTTCTGCAAGTGGTGACACATACAGTTTTTCAAGATTGGCTGCATATTGGTCATCGCTCATGCGCGCAAATCCTCCAGACCAGCGTGTCGCAGGGCTGTGCATGTCCTCGTACTGCTTTTGGTAATAGCCTTTGCCGCCTTTCGCGAACAGTTGCTTTTTGTAATTTTCCAGAGTTTCCGGGCTGCGCATCAGGGTTATGCTCAGGCTTTCACGCGCATCGCCGCTGATGGTCATGGTTTCCCAGTGCCAGCGCTGCGCATTGCGCGGTGGCAGGATATTGCGGAACATCAACGCGTATTCCATGCCGTGACTGCGACCAACGCCTTCTTCATCGTTTTCGCCTATGCGGTAGGTGCCGTTGATGTCAGGGCAGGAGGAAAGCCAAGGCCGATCCAGTCGCGCCCAGTCTTCGGGGTAGCCATCACAACCGACAAGTAACGCAGCAGCCAAAAGCAGAAATAGTGTTGTTGATAATGAATGTGCGCGCATTATTTGGGTTTACGCAAAATCATGGTGACAATTTTGTATTCCGCTACAACCACGTCGTCCTGATTGAAAAGTGTATTGAGTGTGGTAACCAATCCGCGATCCGGTTTCGATTGCGAGGGACGCATTTCCACGACTTGTGTTTGCAGGCGCAAGGTATCACCGGCGCAGACAGGCATGGGGAAGCGCACGTCCTGCCAGCCGAGACCGGCGACGACTGCGACTTCGTGTTCCATCATGCTGTGCGACAGGCGGATGCCGATAGCAATACTGTGTGCGCTGGAGGCAAACAGTTTGCCCATGGGCGATTGCGCAGCCAGCGCTTCATCAAGGTGAAACGGCATCGGATCCCATTCGCCGGCGAAGCGCTTGATCTCGTCGGCGCTGACGGTGTGCGTGACAGGCGAGTGGTGAAGTTTGTGCAATTCGAAATCTTCAAAAAACAACATAATCTTTCCCGATGATGGCTTTATTTTTTGCTCAGCTGAAAATGCTTTGCAGGAATGCGCAGCGGTTTTGCAGCGCGGATTCCGTCAATGCGTTGTGTTTCATCATGTCGAAACCGTGCACGGTACCGGCGGGGTGATGTTCATTGACGTTGACGCCAGCATTCTGCAGGCGTTGTGCATAAGCACGACCTTCATCGCGCAACGGGTCAAATTCTGCCGTTTCCACGTATGCCGGAGGAAGTCCGTTCAGTGATTGACGATTGGCGGGTGCAGCATAGGGCGGAGCTGATTTGCCGGGTTGCCCCGGTGTGTACACCTCCCACATGCGTTTGTTGGCGACACCGTTGAACACCGGTGCATCGTCAAACTGTGTGGCGGATTCGCTGCTGCAGTGGTTGTCGAGTGCAGGATAGATCAGCCCTTGTCCCCGCAGTGTCACGGATTTTTCATCGCAGGCTTTTTGTGCAATGCCGGCGGCGAGACAGCCGCCGGCGCTGTCACCCATCACCGCCAGACGCTTGGCGTCGATGTGCAGCCAGTCTGCTTTTTCCTGTGCCCACAACAGCGCGGCATAACAGTCTTCAAAACCTTTCGGGAAAATGTGTTGTGGCGCGAGGCGGTAATCGACCATGAACACCGCGCAATGCGCGCGGTCGGCATACTGCTGCATGTTGGCGACATGGGTGGAGGCATAGGTGAGCACGAAAGCGCCGCCATGGTAGTAGATCACGGCGGGCAGGATTTCATCGGCGCGTGCAGCGACAGGGCGGAACTCGTAGACAGGAAAATAACTGCGATCTGCTGACGGTACCCAGTGCTTGTGGGCCTTGCGCATGATGGCACCCTGGCGCAGCTGCACGTCGAGCAGTACCCAGGCATTGATGATGGCTGTGCTCAGGCGACCGAAGGGAAATGGCAGTGACGGCAGTTTTGCGTAATCCGCATGTACCGCATATTTCTGTAAATTAGCCATGGCATTCTCCTCTCAGTGGGCATCAATGTTTTGCAATAACAGATCTGCACATTTTTCGCCGATCATCACGCACGCTGCATGCGTATTGCCGGAGACAATTTCCGGCATGACCGAAGCATCTGCAATGCGCAAATTGTCGATGCCGCGCACGCGCAACTGGTCATCCACCACCGACATGTCGTCGCTGCCCATCCTGCAACTGCCGGCGAGATGGTGCACCGGGTCGCCGGTGCGGCGAATGTAGTCGAGAATTTCCGCATCGCTATTGATGGCATTGCCCGGCTCCAGTTCCTGCCCGCGATACGCATCAAAACAGCTGGCGGCAACAATGTCGCGCGCCTTGCGAAAAGCGGCAACTGCCACGCGCTGATCGTAATCGGTTTGCAGGTAATTCACCTGAATGGCGGGCGCGTGGCGTTGGTCGCGACTGATGATATGCGTGCTACCGCGACTGCTGGGGCGCAAACCGCAGCTGGCAATGGTGATGCCATTGATGGGTACCAGATTACCGCGCGCATCGACATTGCTCGCCGCCGGTGCGAAATGAATCTGGGCATCCGGTGTTTGCGCATCGTCGAGGGCTTTATAGAACACGGCGACCAGAGCGGCGGGGTTGGCCAGCATGCCGTCTTTCTTGATCAGGTAGCGCAACAGATTGCGCAACATCGGCAGTGGCTGCGATTCGTGGAAATAGGTTTTGCTGTTGACAACGCCTTGCTTGATGTAGGCATTCCAGTGATCGTGCAGGTTCTCACCGACACCGGGCACATGTTGCACAGGCGTCATGCCCAGTGCCTTGATGATATCGGCGTTGCCAATGCCGGAATGTTCGAGCAGCGCTGGCGAATGAATCGCGCCGCCGCAGAGGATGACTTCACACTCGGCACCAATGCGCTGCGTGCCATTTTTGCTGTGGCATTCAATGCCGACTGCGCGCTGGTTTTCGATCAGTACTTGTGTAACCTGGGTATCCGTCATTACCTGCAGATTGGGCAATTGGCGATCGCGAATGAATGCGGAGGCGCTGCTCAGGCGTTTGCCGTTCCTGATGTTGTGCGGAAAAAATCCAACCCCCGCCTGTGTGGCGCCATTGATGTCGCTATTGCGGGGATGGCCTGCTTGCGCCGCTGCATCGATGAAAGCTTCACAAAGCGGAAATTCAGTTACCAAATTACCTACCCACAATGGGCCGCCAGTGCCGTGAAACGCATTGGCGCCGTTTTCATGATTTTCCGAGCGTTTGAACAGTGGCAGAACATCCTCATACGCCCAGCCGTTATTGCCGAGTTCGGCCCAGCGGTTGTAGTCCTCGGCCTGACCGCGTACGTAGACCATGCCGTTGATGGCGCTGCAACCACCCATGACCTTGCCGCGTGGCAGGGGAATCACGCGCTGGTGCAGGCCGGGTTCAGGCAGCGTTTCGAGGTTCCAGTTGTTTTTGTGCGGTTTGAGCAGGAAGGCAAAGCCGAGCGGGATATGCAACAGAGGATTGCGCGCAGCGCTGCCGGCTTCCATCAGCAGCACACGCCGGCCGCTGGTCGCGAGGCGATGGGCGAGGGCGCAACCGGCGGAGCCGGCACCGACAACGATGAAATCGAATCGCGTAGTTTTCTCGTAACAGGTAGTGTTCTTGTAAGAGTTCATGGCGTGATCCTGCACGGCTCGTTCTGGTGGATGCGTTTTGGTAATTGCTCGTATATTCCCTTGAGTTCATATACTGCAGTATAAGTACATTCAACCTGAGGCCTTGCCCATGCCTGAAGCCGCCAGCGCCGGACGCATTGCCCGGCGCAAGAACGAGTTCCGCGACAAGATCACGCGTGCGGCCCTGATGCTGTTCGACCGCGACGGCATTGCCGATACCAGCATTGCGGCGATCATCAAGGAAGCCGACATCGCCCACAAGACATTTTTCAATCATTTTCCGAGCAAGGATCATCTGCTGCAGCACATTGTGAACACGCACAGCGCCAGTGCCTACGAAATGTTCCGCAAGTATTTTGCAAGGCACAGTGACCCGGCCGAGCAGCTGGCCTACTGTCTGCAGCAGGCTGCCGAAGTGTTGCAGAAACTTGATGCCAACCGCTACCGCGAATTGCTGACGTTCTATTTCATGAGCAGTGCCAGCACGCGCGAATTTCGCGAGACACAAAAGCAGGCGTTCCGTGAATTGATTACGCAGATCCTGCAGGCAGCCGCAGCGCAGGGTCGTCTCAATACGCAATTCACGGTAGACACACTGGCCGACATGGTGACAGGTTTGTGTGTGTCTACCTTGCTGAACTGGTGTGTGGAAGAAAACTATCCAGTCGCGGAAAAAATGCGTGAGACCGTCCAGTTTATCAATGCAACCGTTTTTGAACATAGCGATGTTTTTCGGGGAGAGCAGGCATGAGCGCAGATAGAAACAATCCTTCCGTGGTGATCATCGGTGCCGGCATGAGCGGCATTTGTCTGGTGATCAAGTTGCGCGAGATGGGGATCACCAATATCACGGTGCTGGAAAAAGCCGAAACCATCGGCGGCACCTGGCGCGAGAATCGCTACCCGGGCGTGGCTTGCGATGTGCCTTCACACGCGTACACCTATTCGTTTGAACCAAATCCTGGCTGGAGCAGTTTTTTTGCCGGCGGGCAGGAAATTCATGAGTACTACAAGCGTGTTTATTACAAATACGGCGTTAACTTCAATACGCGCCTCAATGAAGGCGTAACCAGCTGTGTGTATAACGATGGTCAGTGGACGGTAAAAACCACGCAGGGCAATACCTACACTGCGGATTTGCTGTTTTCCGCCACCGGCATCCTGCATCAACCGAAATACCCGGATATTCCCGGCCTCGACAGTTTTGCCGGCATCGCCATGCATTCGGCACGCTGGGACAAGTCGCTGGATATCAAGGGCAAACGCATTGGTGTGATCGGCACCGGCTCCAGCGCCGCGCAATTGATTCCCGAATTGATCAACACTCCCGGCACAGATGTCACCGTGTTCCAGCGCACGGCACAGTGGCTGGTGGAAGCGAAAAACAAAGCGTACAGCGAAGCTGACAAGCAGCGTTTTCGCGAACAGCCATGGCGCATGGCGCTGGTGCGCAATCTGTCATTGCTCACCTTTGCCCAGGGCACTTCTGCGCTCACTGATGACAGTTGGTGGGGACGCAAGATGCACCAGTTGTTTGCCTGGAATGCCAGGCGTTATATCGAGAACTCGATTGCAGATCCGGTGCTGCGCGCGAAGCTGACACCGGATTACAAGTTCGGTTGCAAACGTGTGGTGATGAACGAGACGTTCTATCCCGCTATCCAGAAGCCGAACGCACATCTGGTGACCGATGCCATCGAGCGTATCGAGCCAAAAGGCGTGGTGACCAAAGATGGCAAGTTGCATGAGATCGATATTCTCGTACTCGCCACCGGTTTTGATCCGGCGGCCTTTATGCGGCCGATGGAGTTTCGCGGTCGCAACGGTTTGTCGATTGATGATGCATGGAAGGAAAAAATCACCGCCTATCGCTCATTGATGATTCCGCAGTTCCCGAATTTCTTTTTGATGTTGGGACCGAATTCTCCGATTGGCAATTACTCCGTGATTGCGATGAGTGAAATCCAGGCCGATTACTGTCTGGAACTGGTCAAACTGTGGCAAGACGGCAAGTTGAAGGAAATCGAAGCGAAGCCGGAAGCCGTGCAGCGCTGGCGAGATCTGCTCAAATCGAAAATGAAACACACGGTATGGGCCAGCGGTTGCCAGAGCTGGTATCTGGACGCCGATGGCGATCCGCTCACCTGGCCAGATAAATGGAAAAACTGGGTGGCGATGATGAAGGATGTAAAAATTACTGATCTGGTTTCCTGAGATACTGCCATGAGAATTGCCTACACTGCGGAGCAGCTCGCGCTCAAGGCGCGCGTTGCAGATTACCTGCAAGAGATCATGACCAATGATCTGCTGGAAGAGAAAAAGGATCCGCAGTATTTCGAAGGCGGTGGTCCGGTCTTCAAGGAAAAAATGCTGAAGATGGGGCGCGATGGTTGGCTCGGCCTCGGTTGGCCGAAGGCGCTCGGTGGCCAGGCACTCGGGCCGGTTGAGCAACATATTTTTGCCGAGGAAGTGATGGCAGCGGGTTTTCCGTATCCGTTTCTCACTATCGACACCGTCGGGCCGATGCTGGCACAAAACGGTTCTACATTTATTCAGGAAACTGTCGTCAAACGCATTCTGAAAGGCGAGCTGATCATTTCCATCGGCTATTCCGAACCGGGCGCGGGTACTGATCTTGCGAGTTTGCAAACCCGCGCCGAGCGCGATGGCGATGACTGGATTATCAATGGCCAGAAAATCTGGACCAGTCTCGGACACTTTGCCGATTACGTGTGGTTGGCAGCACGCACCAATCACGATCCGGCTATCAAGAAACACAAAGGCATCACGATTTTTCTGGTGCCCACTTCGCTGCCGGGATTTTCCTGCACGCCGATTCACACGCTGGGCATGCGCACCAATGCCACGTACTACGAAAACATTCGCGTGTCGGATCAATACCGTATTGGTGAGGTTGACGGTGGCTGGAAGTTGATTACCGGACAACTGAATCGCGAGCGGTTGTCGCT
Source organism: uncultured Pseudomonadales bacterium (assembly GCA_964509075.1). Classification (GTDB taxonomy): domain Bacteria; phylum Pseudomonadota; class Gammaproteobacteria; order Pseudomonadales; family UBA7239; genus UBA7239. Next base: position 62,707 of record CAZDWC010000009.1, read on the forward strand.
GGTGAATCCCGGCATGTTGACGAGTTTGTTCGAGCAGGTGTGCGAGTGGTGTGGAAAAACACGTGATGCACAAGGCCGTGCACTGATTCATACGCCGTGGGTGAAGGAAAACCTGGCGCGTGTTGCAACCGGACTGGAAACCTTGAAGCTGCTGATCTGGAAACAGGCATGGGCCATGCAAACCGGCAATCCGGCGATGGCGGATTCGTCTGCCGCCAAAGTCTATGGCAGCGAATTTTTTGTCGAAGCCTATCGCATGTTGCTGGAAGTGATGGGGCAGGCAGGCACACTCACGCGCGACAGTGAAGGTGCGCTGCTGCAAGGCAAACTGGAACACCGTTATCGCGTGGCCTCCGTACTCACGTTTGGCGGAGGTACCAATGAAATCCAGCGCGACATCATTGCCGCTGCCGGGCTGTTTTTACCGCGTGCTGCGCGTTGAGATGAGGTGATTGCGATGGATTTTTCCTATCCCGATACACATGTTGAAATCAAGAATCTCGCCAGCAAGATCCTGGCAGGAATGGTGACGGTTGATCGCCTGAAAACGCAGGAGAAAGCCGGTGCCTATCTGGATACACCGGTCTGGCAACAACTGATTGCCAGTGGTATTCACACGGCGTCTTTCCCGGAACACCTGGGTGGCATGGGCATGGATTACATGGCCTCTGCGTTGGCGGCGGAATGCATCGGGCAGACTGTAGCGGCGATTCCCTATATTCCCTGTATCGTCTCTGCTGCCTTGCCGTTGCTCGCCTATGGCGATGATCCTGTGGTGGAGAAACTGTTGCGTTCGGTGGCCGTGGGCGAACAATTGCTCACCACCGCCTTGATTGAACCGGGCAACGAAAATTCGTTCATGCCCAATGCGACCGCATTGGTACACAACGGCAACTGGTACGTGAGTGGCAGCAAGCATTGCGTGCCTTACGCGCGTGAAAGTGCGCGTGTGTTGCTGTTTGCCAGAAAAGGCGACGAACTATGGGGCGGCTTGCTTGATCCGCATGCTTCCGGCTGCATGATGACGGCGCAACACTGCACGACGCAGGAGATGCAATACCAGTTGACCATGGAACAGGCCAGCGCACATGTCTTGTGCATGGGCAGAGAGGCAGAAAAATTATTGCAAGTGGTACTGGCCATGACCACGGTCGCCTATTGCAGCATGGCGGTGGGTATTGCAGAAAAAATGACACGCATGGCTGCCGATTACACCACGCAACGGCAACAATTCGGCGTGCCGATTGCGACGTTTCAGGCGCTTGCACATCGCCTGGCCGATTGCTACATCGACACCGAATGCCTGCGCATCATTACGCAGAAGGCCGCAAGCGATGTCTGTGAGGGCAACTACAGCAGTGAGAGCATTGGCATGGCAAAAATCTGGTGCGGCAATGTGATGGCGCGCGTGAGCCAGGCGGCGCAGCACGTACACGGCGGCGCGGGCATTGATCGCGATTATCCGTTGTTCCGTTATTGCCTGTGGGCCAAACACCTTGAACTTGCACTCGGTAACAGTCGTGTGCATCTGGCGGCACTGGCTGATCGTCTGGCAGAACAATATTGTGCACAATGAGGCCAAGCATGACGACGTTAACGAATACTGCCATCTGCCGTGTGTGCACGGCGCTCTGTCCTATTCTGGTGGAAACCGAAAACAGTCGCGTAACACGCGTCAGTGGTGATCCGGATAACGCGTTGTATCAGGGTTATACCTGTCCGAAGGGCCGCGCACTCACCGAGCAGCACAACAGCCCGCAGCGTTTGCTGCACACACAGAAGCGCGGCAGTGATGGCCTGTTCACGGCCATTGGCAGCGAGCAGGCGATGGATGAAATTGCGGCGAAGGTGAGCGCGTTGATTGCGCAATACGGTCCGCGTTCGGTTGCCTTGTACACGGGCACCAATTCGTTCGCTTATCCCACGGGGCCGTTGATGGCGAATGCCTGGTTGCGCGGCATTCAGTCGCCGATGTTTTTTACCTCAGGCACGGTGGATCAGCCCGGTAAACACGTGGCGATGGCGCTGCATGGTACGTGGTCGGCTGGTGAACATGTTTTTGAAGAGTCGGATGTGTTCATGCTGATCGGCTTGAATCCGGTCATTGCCAAATCCACCGGTATCCCCACGCAGAATCCGGGGCAAAAACTGAAAGATGCCGTCGAGCGCGGCATGAAGTTGATCGTGATTGATCCGCGACGCACGGAAACCGCACGCAAGGCTCATCATCATCTGGCCATTCGCCCGGGTGAAGATGCTGTGCTGCTGGCGGGTTTTATAAACATCATCATTCAGGAACAGTTATTCGATCGCGATTTTTTGCTGCATAACGCCGAAGGTTTCGAGCAATTGCGCGAAGCTGTTTTGCCATTCACGCCGTCATTTGTTGCGCAGCGTAGCGGTGTGGATGAGGCGAGTATCGTCGTGGCAGCGCGCACATTTGCGCAAGGGCGGCGCGGTGCTGCTGTGTGTGGCACCGGGCCGAATATGTCGCCACAGGGAACCTTGGTGGAGTATTTATCACTCTGCTTGAATACCTTGTGCGGGCGTTGGCGCCGTGAAGGCGAACCGGTGATGCGCCCCAATGTGATGATGCCGGCGTTCACGCCGCGCGCGCAGCCGAATAAACCGGTGAAAGCATTTGGTTACGGTGAAAAATTGCGGGTAAAAAATCTCACCGACGCCGCCTGCGGTCTGCCAACCACGGCCTTGCCCGACGAAATATTGCTGGAAGGCGAAGGGCAGGTGAAAGCGCTGTTTGTGGTGGGTGGCAATCCGATGATGGCGTGGCCCGATCAGGAAAAAACTTTTAAAGCCTTGTCGTCGCTGGAGCTGTTGGTGACGATAGATCCGTTCATGTCGGCTACAGCAGAGTTGGCGCACTATGTCATTGCGCCGAAATTGACACTTGAAACACCGGGTATGACCTTGCCGTATGAATTGTTGAAGTTTTTCGGGCCGGGCATGGGGTATGCCTTGCCGTATGCACAGTATGCCGAGCGTGTGGCGTCACCACCGGCAGGTGCCGATGTGCTGGAAGAGTGGGAGTTTTTCTACGGGCTTGCGCAGCGTATGCAGGCTGCCTTGTGGTTTGTGGTGTACTACGGTTGGGGCAAGCACATGGAGTCGCCGCCCATTTATTTTGAAATGGATTTGCACAACAAGCCGACGACGGAAATATTGCACGAGCGCATGCTGGAGTCTGCGCGCATTCCTTTGGCAACCATCAAGCAGTATCCGCATGGCCATGTGTTCGAACTGGAAGATGATTTATGTGTGCTGCCGCGTGCAGACGATTGCACCTGGCGTTTGCAGGTGGGTGTGCCGATGATGATGGAACAGTTGTCGGCATTACTGCAGCGCGATGTGACGGCACCGGAAGCCAGTGCCGAGCGACCGCTGTATCTGACCAGTCGCCGTCTGAATCACGTCAATAATTCTTCCGGCCGCACTTTGCCGAGTTTGATGGAAAAGCAACCCTACAACCCGGCGTATATGCATTCGTCATTGATGCAGCAGTTGGGTGTTGCAGAAAAGCAGAAAGTAGAGATTCGCTCAGCCTACGGCGCTATTGAGGGAATTGTGCATGCCGATGACAGTTTGCGTGTTGATGTGGTGTCGATGAGTCATGCCTTTGGCAGCAATCCCGGTCGCGATTTGCCGGTGGAGCAAGTGGGCAGTAATACCTCGCGTTTGGTGAGCGTGGATGCGGAGAGCGATCCAGTGACTAATATGCCGCGGATGTCGTCGATTCCAGTGAAAGTCGCTGCGATCTGATTGTTTACACCAGCCCCACGCCCTTCATGCAATGCGGCCCGCCCCAGTGTTCGACTACCTTGCCGTTTTCAAAACGCAGGATGGCGGTGCCGTTGATGACTACGTGCTTGCCTGAAGGTGGCACATCGTAGAAAAAACCGCCGCTGTGGGTGCCGCTGAGTGTCCAGTTGGACACAATGTGTTCGCCGCTTTCCAGCACCAGATTGACGTCGAATTTCATGTCGGGAAAAGCCTGCTTGGCGTTCTCCCAGAAATCTTTTTCGTGGCCGCGAATGTCGGTGCCCACGCGCTCAGGCACCACGCGTTCGGTGACGTGGCTCATGAATGTGTCGGCAAAATATTCATACACGGCGTCGTAATCGCCTTTGGCCATGCGGTCGGAGTAAATGGCGAGGTTATGCAGGTTCTGGCTCATGTCAGGTCTCCGCTGATGAAGATGCAAGCTTACAGGCAGTTGTCGGGTTTGGGCAGCCCGGCGATTCTGGCCGCCACTTTGGCGGGGCTGCCGGGAAAGTGTTGCAGTAAATAGATGCTGGTGGATTTTCCCGGGCCGAGTTTTTCTTTCAGGTATTTGCACAGTGGGCGCATGGCCGGCGACAAGCCGAACTGTGCATGGAACTCGCGCAGAGCGTTCAGGATTTCCCAGTGCGTATCCGTCAGGTCAATGCTGTCTTCCTCTGCCAGCAATACGGCAATTGCGGGTGACCAGTCCTGCAAGTTGCAGAGATAACCTTCGGCATCGCGTGCAGGGTTTGCGGGTGAGCCAGTCGTATTCATGCGCACCAGTTAAGTACTTTGTGATGCTGGCAGCAAAGCTGGACAAAGCCGGCGTCATCCACTGCCGTGCATCGATAATCTTTGCTGGTCAGTAATTCGCTTTCATTGATGCGGAGGCCGCGCGCTTCGAGATCCGGTTGCAATGCGTACAGTGCAAGCCCGAGTGCATGCGCGGCGCGCAGCGCGTGTGCGTCAGTAATGCAGTAGACGCCATTTTCCAGCAGCAGCAGGCTGTCGCCCGGCGAGGCGAAGCGAATCAGGCGTTCGAACATCACGCGCTGTTCGCGTGAGGAGGCGTTAAAAGTGTGCAAGGTTTTCATAAGTTGATCACGCAATCGGCATCGCGTACCAGTTCGCGCAGTGTGGAAGCCTCCAGTGGCGTCACCGGTATTGCCAGTGTTTCGGCAGACAGCTGGCGTGCATCCAGCGAATAGCGATCTGCAAACACTGCATGGATGTCGTAGTAGGCGAGTGCGCCCAGCATCTTGCTAATATCCTTGCTACCGATGCCGGATGGCTTCTGCTCTGCGAGCAGTTGCCAGACACCATCACCGGTAAACAACAATTGCACGTTCTGCTCGAAGGCGGCGCAGGCGAGTGCGGCGTCCAGCGTTTCACGCGCCGTTGATGTGCCATGCGGTGCGCGCTGAAGGATGAAGAGGATTTTTTTGCGCGACGCTTCCATGGTGTCAACCAAAGGTGAGAACGCGGTCGGCGTTGATGATGGCGTCACTCAGCTGGCCGAGACCGGCAATCACCATGGATGCCGCTACATTGCAGGCAGGCAATGTGTGGCGCTCGGCTTCGCGATTGTCGACCACGCCGCGTTTCACGGCGGCAGAAACACAGACCACGGCATCAATACTGTGGTTGTCACAGAACAGTTGCCATTCCGCAGGAATATTGTGTTCATCTTGTGGTGCGATGGCGAGCTGGCTGGCGTTGTGCACGCCGTCGCGGAAGAAAAAAATGCGTTCGATCGTGTGATCTTTTGCCAGTGCGGCACGCGCAAAGCGCAGTGCGGTCGCCGAGCCTTGTGAACTGAACGGTGCGGCAGTGACCAGTAGCGCAAATTTCATGCGGCGAGCAGGGCCAGTGTGGTGTTGTAGATGGCCTTGCGCTTGAAGATGAAATCCAGGCGCGAGCCACCCATCTGCCGCCACAGGGTTACGGCGCGAATGCCGCCCAGCAGCACGGTGCGGATCTGGTTGGCGATGGTGTCCTGCTGCAGGATTTGCGGATTGCCATTGACCTGGATGCGGAAGCGGAAGGTGCTGATGGTATCGAGATACAGCGCGGCAATACTGCTGATGATATTGCTGTGTGTTTCACTGCCGTTGATGCCAACCTGTTTCTGGATTTGCTGAATGCGTTTGCCGAGCGTGTCCAGCATTTCGCTGTTGCGAATCAGTCGGCGTTGCAGGTGCAGCATGCTGGCGCAGTAACGCAGGATATCGCTCCGCGTGTTGCCGTTGCTTTCAAAGGCATCGCGCAGGGTTTGCAGGCCCAGCTGCAGGTGTTTGCGGTCGATGAAGATACTTTCACAATTGTCGGCATCCAGCATCAGGATGCTGTGCACGGTGCCTTCCATTGCTGTCGGGTTGCCGGCGCCTTCGCGGGCAATCTGGTCGGCCAGTGCGGCTGCCTGCACCACGCCAGCCAGTGCCAGCACGCGATCATTGAGGGAATGTTTGCTCATGCCTGGGGTTCCATTAATGCCTGGGAAGATAGGGCTTGTTCAATGATAGCGCCGCCGAGGCAGATGTCGCCATCATAGAAGACGATGGACTGGCCGGGTGTGATTGCCCGCTGTGCCTCGGCAAAGTTCACCAGCAGTTGATCGGGTGCGAGCTGGGTAATGGCGCAAGCCTGACCCTGCTGCCGGTAGCGAATCTTGCAGTGCAATGCTGCGGTGTTGGCCGGTGGCGTGTCGGCGATCCAGTGGACCTGCGAGCAGCACAGGGAGGGAGCGTAGAGGGCAGGGTGTTCGCCTTGCGCCACGATCAACACATTGCGTTCGAGATCCTTGCCGGCTACATACCAGGGCTCCTCGCTGGCATTTTTCACGCCGCCGATGCCCAGCCCCTGACGCTGGCCGATGGTGTAGTACATCAGTCCGCTGTGCGTGCCGATGGCGCTACCGTCAACGGTTTCCATTACGCCGGGCTGCGCCGGCAGGTAGCGTTCCAGGAAATCCTTGAAACGGCGTTCGCCGATGAAGCAGATGCCGGTGGAATCCTTCTTGCGCGCGGTGGCCAGCCCGTATTGCTCGGCCAGTGCACGCACTTGCGGTTTTTCCAGCTCGCCGATGGGGAACAGCGTGCGTGCCAGTGCCGCTTCGCTCACTGCGTGTAGGAAATAGCTCTGGTCCTTGTTCGGGTCCAGACCCTTCAGCAGTTGTGTGCGGCCATCGAGGGTGCGCACACGGCAGTAGTGGCCGGTGGCGATCTTGTCGGCGCCGAGCAGGGTGGCGTAGTCGAGGAAGACCTTGAACTTGATTTCGCGGTTGCAGAGGATGTCCGGATTCGGCGTGCGCCCGGCCTGGTATTCGGCGAGAAAATGCTCGAAAACGTTGTCCCAGTATTCGCTGGCAAAATTGGCGGTGTGCAGGGTGATGCCCAGCTTGTCGGCCACCGCCTGCGCGTCTGCCAGGTCGGCCTTGGCAGTGCAGTATTCGCTGCCGTCATCCTCATCCCAGTTCTTCATGAACAGGCCTTCCACGGCATAGCCCTGCTGTTGCAACAACAGGGCAGTGACGGAGGAATCCACGCCGCCGGACATGCCGACGATGACTTTTTCTGAGGGTCTGCTCACGAGGTAGACAAAGTAGGCTGAAAACCGGGCGGCCATGCTAGGCCGGGCGGGGCTGTGGTGCAAGTTTTGTGAATGCCGGTGGGAGGGTGCTACCATTCGATATAGCTAATAGATTTGAAAGGAATTCACCTTGAAACTTTTCCTTGCGCGCCATATTGGCTACTGCTTGTGTTTGATCATGATGGCTTTACCTGAGTTGTCATGGGCGATTGCTGCGGGTGAGCTGGATACCTCGTTTTCAGTAGGCAACGGCCCCAACATTACTAATGACATCTCCATTCTTGATGTAAGGGGCATGGCATTGCAGCCAGATGGCAAGCTTGTGGTCGTTGGTGGATTTACGGAGTTCAATGGCGTGCCCAGGCAGCATATCGTGCGATTGCTGGCGGACGGCAGTGTGGATTCGAGTTTTGATGCCGGTTCCGCGGTAAACGCAAATGTTACGGAAGTTGCGATTACTCCTGATGGAAAAATATTGGTCGCAGGTGGAATGTTGGAATGGGATACTTCTGGTGAACCCTATGGGAATGGGGGTAGATATGTGTTGCGCTTGCATGCTGATGGTACCCGCGATAACTCGTTTCGCGTTGGATTTGCAGGTGATTCCTCTAGAATCGTGGGCGGGTTAATTGTCCAGCCTGACGGGAAAATTCTAGTGAGTGGAGATTTTTACTGTCGTTTGTATCGATTGAACGCCAACGGTGAGCTGGATGATTCTTTTCTTGTAAATCAGCAATGTTATTGGTACTCGAACTCAGTCAATGCTATGGCAGTGCAAGCGGACGGCAAACTGGTTATTGCCAGTGATGAGGGATTATTGCGGCTTAATTCCGATGGTTCTCAAGATGTGTCCTTTTCACAGTATGTGCAGCTCTCGGGGGATGCAGCCTTTTATCAGGTTTTTGGGGATGGCAATGGATCGTTATATGCCGTTGGTAGCTTGGAAAATGCGGGGGAGCCCTATCCGGGAATGGTATTTAAATTTTCTGCGTCGGGAGAGTTTCAGGATAATTTTTTCATTACTGTTTTCGATGGCTGGGATGGCACGGGAATAGAGAAGATATTGGTTCAACCTGATGGCAAGCTGATTGTGGCGCGCAATTTCTATTGCTATGGGTTTGGGCCTACAACTGGCTTGATGCGCTTCAATGCCGATGGATCAGTGGATGAAAGTTTTAATTCCGCCATTGAAGATCTCAAGATGGTAACGGATATGGAGATACAGCCAGATGGCCGCTTGGTGATTGTGGGTGAGTTTACCCAATATGGTGGTGTTGCAGTGAATGGCGTCGCGCGGGTGCATACAGGGGATAGTGATGGTGATGGCATTCAGGATGCTGCTGATGCTTTTTCCCTCGATCCCTCTGAAACCCTTGATACGGATCGCGACGGTATCGGCAATGTCGCCGATCTTGATGATGATGGGGATGGTGTGCCGGATTATATAGATGCAGATCCGCTTAACCCGTCGGTGTCTATCGAAAGACCCCTGTTGCTTGATGCGGAATTCAGGGGGGCTGGTGTTCGAGAGGGGGTAGAGGGATAGAGCTTGTATCCTTGATTTCCTAGAAAAATCCCGCCCGGTGCGGGATTTTTTATGGGAGTTGTGTGAGGGTTGATTGCCGTGACGAGAGTCAGAAAAAAAGCGCCAGAAAAAAAATTGACGCCACAGATTTGACCTTTTGCAGATCGCTGTCTTTACTGAGCTCAGGGTAGTCAAGGAACTGACTGCAAGCTCTCTCGGCAGAGTCAGGAAGTTGAAGGATCTGACAACAATCAGTGTGGAACAGCAAGCAGTCTCAGGAGTAGCAGTATATGTGGCGCGATATTCAAGTACTGGTGATTGATGACAATGCAGAACGCCAGCACGATCTCAAGGTGATTCTCGATTTTCTCGGCGAAGCTTCGGTATGCACACCCTGCCAGGGTTGGCAGCAGGTGGCCAGCCAGCAGGCGCGCGACGGTCAGGATTTTGTCGCGGTGATGCTGGGCGATTGCTGTAACAGCGAGACCACGCTGACCGAGCGTATTGCCGAGCTGCACCAGTGGGATCCTTCCGTGCCGGTCATCCTGCTGGGCCAGCGCCAGGCTGATGCCGGTCTGGAGCTCGAATTGCGCTACAAGATCATTGCCTCGCTGGTGATACCGCCCAGCTACAACAAATTGCTGGATACCTTGCACCGCTGCCAGGTGTACCGCGAGCAGTATGCATTGAGCCAGCGCGGCGGCTTGCAACAAAAGGAACCGCTGTTGTTCCAGAGTCTGGTCGGTTCCAGCGCCGGTATCGTGCAGGTGCGCGAAATGATGGCGCAAGTGGCGGATCGCGATGTAACGGTGTTGATCACAGGAGAATCCGGCACTGGCAAGGAAGTGGTGGCAAAAAACCTGCACGACAATTCCTCGCGTCGCGACAAGCCGTTCGTGCCTGTCAACTGCGGTGCCATTCCGCCGGAACTGCTGGAAAGCGAATTGTTCGGTCATGAGAAAGGTGCGTTTACCGGGGCCATTGCCAGCCGTGCCGGTCGCTTTGAAATGGCCGAGGGCGGCACGCTGTTTCTGGATGAAATCGGCGACATGCCACTGCACATGCAGGTAAAGATCCTGCGCGTGTTACAGGAGCGCAGTTACGAGCGTGTCGGCGGCAATAAAACCTTGAAAACCGATGTGCGCATCATCGCTGCCACACACAAGAATCTCGACGAGATGATCGAGAAAGGCGAATTCCGCGAAGATCTGTACTATCGCCTCAATGTATTTCCCATCGAAATTCCGCCGTTGCGCGAACGCACGGAAGATATTCCGTTGCTGGTCAATGAACTGGTGGCGCGGCTGGAGCGCGAGCGTCGCGGTTCCATCCGCTTCAATTCCGCTGCGGTGATGTCGTTGTGTCGTCACGAGTGGCCGGGCAATGTGCGCGAGCTGGCCAATCTGGTGGAACGCATGGCCATCATGTATCCGTACGGTGTTGTCGGTGTGCGTGAATTGCCGAAAAAATTCCGCCATGTCGATGAGCATGATGAAGATGCTGTGCTGATTCCGCAGGAGGCGCTGGCCTCTGCACAAGCTTCGTTGCCGGGCTTGCAGCGTACAGACAACATGGCTGGTGGATTGCCGGAAAATGTCCTGTTGCCACTCAATGGTGTCAATCTCAAGGACTATCTCAGCAATTTGGAAGTCAGTTTGATCGAGCAGGCGCTGGGCGATTGCAACGGCATCGTGGCGCGTGCAGCAGACAAGCTACAGATACGTCGCACCACGCTGGTGGAAAAAATGCGGAAGTACGGCATTGAGCGCGGCGAAGAATTGATGTAATCCCTTCAATCGATGTAATTCTTGCACAGGCACGGTCCTTGCTGCATACCGGGTACGATCAATTTTTTGACGGCCCGGTATGTCGTCAAGCCTGAGGTGCCATGGAACTCCTGACAACGTTTGATCCTGCAGACAGTGCTGCAGCCAATGCCAATGCGGCAGCTGCCGCCATGCGTGCGGCCAGCGTGTACGCGGATGATTTTCTGGACAATGATTTCTCTCGCGTGGAAGCCGGATTGCAGCAGTCTTCGCAGTTGCTGGAGGCGCGCATCCATCATCTCGCCGATGCACTGGCGCGTGCAGATCATCAGCGGCAGCGCGAGCAGCAGGCACATGACCAGATCGCGGTGCGGCTGGAAACCTTGCTGGATGTGTTGCCGGCAGCCGTGATTGTGCTCGATACCCGAGGTCGTGTGTGTCAGCACAATCCCGCCGCATTGGCATTGCTGGAATGTGAGCTACTTGGAGAAAGCTGGAGTGGCATCATTCGCAAGATTTTTGTGCCGCGTTCGGATGATGGCCATGAGATTTCACTGGCTAACGGGCGGCGGGTGCGTGTGGCGACAGCATCACTGCCGGATCACAGTGGGCAGCTGGTATTGCTCACGGATCTCACCGAAACCCGCAGTCTGCAACAGCAACTGGCGCGCGACCAGCGTCTGCGTGCTCTGGGAGAAATGGTGTCGGCGCTTGCGCACCAGATTCGCACGCCATTGTCGGCAGCGATGCTCTATGCCAGCCAGTTGTCACAGCAGGCGTTAACCGGCAACAAGGCGATGTCGCCGGAAAAACAACAGACATTCCTGGCCCGATTACTGGATCGCCTGCACAACATGGAGAGCCAGATTCGCGACATGCTGTTGTTTGTGCGCGGTGAAGTGCCTTGCAATGACCAGATAAACCAGCGCCAGCTGTTGTCTGCACTGCGCAGCACGCTGACGCCGATATTGCAGCAATACAGTGCAGATTCCGATAGTGCTCAATGCCGTTATCACGGTTTCAGTGACGCCATCCTGTTGCGTTGCCATCGCGATGCCTTGACGGGAGCAATCGCCAATCTGGTACACAATGCCCTGGAAGCCGGCGCATCACTTGTTGATATCACTGCGACACTGCAGGGTGCGCAATTGTTGCTGTGCATAACAGACAATGGTTCAGGTATGGATCACGAGACACTTGCCAAGGCGCAGGATGTTTTTTTTACGCGCAAGGCGGGCGGCACCGGTTTGGGGCTGGCCATCGTCAATACCGTGGTGCAGGCGCATGGCGGACGCTGGCAGCTGTCCTCCGTGCCTGGAGCTGGAACCTCGGTGCAAATCCTGTTGCCGCTTGTCGTTGCTGAAGGCGATCGTGTTTCTAAAGATGATTTCGATTCTGACAAACACAATGAAGCGGGAGAACTGTGATGACAGCGAAACAGCCGCGTATCCTGATTGTGGAAGATGATCGCGATTTGCGCGAGGCACTACAGGACAGTCTGTCGATTGCCGATATTGATGTCTGTGTTGCAGCTTCTGCTGAAGATGCATTGCAGCATATGCAGCGCGATGTTGTCGACATGGTCGTGTCAGACGTCAACATGCCTGGCATGGATGGCCATGAATTGCTCGGATTGCTGCGTCAGCGTTATCCGCAAGTGCCGGTATTGTTGATCACCGCACATGGCAGTATCAACAAATCGGTGGCGGCGATGCGTGCCGGTGCTGTCGATTATCTTGTAAAACCGTTTCCGGCCGGCATGCTGATTGACGCTATCCACAAGCACACCGGTCACCAGCTGCCTGCAGGGAATCATGCCGACGGAGAACCTGTGGCTGTTGCCGCCAGCAGCCGCGACATGCTCGCACTGGCGCGGCGTGTGGCAGCAACGGATTCCAGTGTATTGATTTGCGGCGAATCCGGCACCGGCAAGGAAGTGTTGGCGCGTTATATTCATCAGCATTCCCCGCGCGCGGCACAGCCGTTCATTGCCATCAACTGTGCCGCCATTCCGGAAAATATGCTGGAAGCAACATTGTTTGGCTATGAGAAGGGCGCTTACACCGGCGCGGTGGCTGCCATGCCGGGCAAATTCGAACAGGCGAATGGCGGCACCTTGCTGCTCGATGAAATCTCGGAAATGCCTCCACCCTTGCAGGCAAAATTGTTGCGGGTGTTGCAGGAGCGTGAAGTGGAAAGATTGGGGGCACGCCGTTTGATTGCGCTGGATGTACGCGTTATTGCTACCAGCAATCGCGATCTGCGCGAAGCGGTTCGCCTTGGTCAATTTCGTGAGGATCTGTATTTCCGTCTCTGCGTGTTGCCGTTGCAGTGGAAGCCTTTGCGCGAACGGGTAGAAGATATTCTGCCGCTCGCCACGCAGCTGTTGGCGCGGCATGCGCTGCGACAGCACCGCGGTCCGGTCACTTTTGCCGCCGATGCGAAAGCGGCGCTGCTGGCGTATCACTTTCCCGGCAATGTCAGGGAGTTGGACAACATCGTCCAGCGTGCACTGATTCTGCAGCCTGGCTTGTCAATCACGGCGGAAGACCTGTATCTGGAAATGTCCTTGTCACATTTGCATGCACAATCTCCTGTGTCCATCGACGATGGGCATGGAGAAGGCCCCGCACTGCAGCGCGACATGAAAAGCCATGAATACCAGATCATCATGGATACCCTGCAACACGCACGCGGTAGCCGCAAGACAGCCGCCGAACGGCTGGGTATCAGCCCGCGTACTCTGCGCTACAAGTTGGCACAGATGCGTGAGCACGGTGTGGCGGTTGACGCCTGAAAAAAACCGCGCTAATTTTTGCACCGTCAGGGTTTGGGCGGTATGTGCAAACCTGTCAGTGATGTCTGTATCAACAAATATTCGGGGGAATATTTATGGGCAAACTGGATATCGACAGCAGTCTTGCAGAAGAAGAATTTGAATCGGATCAGGAAGTTGAGCAGCTCTCGGAAAAGCTGACGACGATCAGCAAGGATATGCGCAGGCGTCTCGAAGACCGGCTCGATGAAGCGCGACTGAGCCGTGAATTGCGCGAGTACGATTTTCGCGATCTTTGATTTTTCAGCCGCACTGTTATGGTAGTTTTTAATCCCTCATCCGGCCTGCGGCCACCTTCTCCCATTCATGGGAGAATGGAAAAAACAGTGCAAAAGCACCGTCAGCATTAGGTCTTCGGTCACATTCTCACATTCGCACCATCTCCCTCTCCTGAATCAGGAGAGGGTGGCCGCAGGCCGGGTGAGGTTTGGCCCACAAAATGCATTTGTCCCTGCACGAAAGGTATCGGCAACAAATCCGACAGATTTCTGTCAGCTTTCTGCGCGATGCCAATGGCAGCCGGGACCGGTATATGCGTACAGAACGGGCAGACATCAATCAGGTACTGGAGCAGATGCGCGCCATGCGCAGTCAGGTGCAGCAGCCTTCCGGGCGGCTCGCAGAACTGGATCGCGCTGGCAGTGGCATCGGTGGTGTGTCCAACACACCCGGCGTCGATTTCTCGCGCCTGTTCCAGAACGCCGTCAATCAGGTCAATCAGGTACAGCAAAGTGCCAATACCTTGGCGGATGCCTATGAAAGTGGCGCACCGGGTGTCGATGTTACCCAGGTGATGATTGCCAGCCAGAAAGCGGCGGTGTCTTTCCAGACTGCCGTGCAGGTGCGCAACAAACTGGTGAGTGCCTACCAGGACATCATGAACATGCCCATCTGATTAACACGCAATTCTGAAAGCAGGTTTTAAAAAGGATTACCAACATGGCAGAAACAATTGATGGCGCACTGATCACCCACGCTCCGGCCGAGAGTGCGCTGCTGAGTGGCATCTCCGGTTTGCAGGCCTTGCGACAAATAGGCCTCATGCTGGGGCTGGCAGCCAGTGTCGCCATTGGTGTGGCGGTTGTTATGTGGGCGCAGGGCAAGGATTACCAGCCGCTGGGAGGCGGGCTGGAACGTGCAGACATGGTCAGCATTGCGCAGGTGCTGGATCAGCAGCAAATTGCCTACAAGGTGGATACCGCCAGTGGCACGGTGTTGGTAGACAGCACACAACTCGAAAAGGCGCGCATGAAACTTGCCGAAGCCGGCATCAGTGCCGAACGCGGTTTCGGTTTTGAATCGCTGGACAAGGATCAGCCGTTGGGCAGCAGTCAGTTCATGGAAAACGCGCGCTATTTGCGCAGTCTGGAAGGTGAGCTGGCGCGTACCATCATGAGCATCAATGGAGTGCGTAATGCGCGTGTACACATCGCCATTCCCAAAGCTTCGGTGTTTCTGCGCGATCGCCGCGATGTGCATGCGTCGGTATTGGTGGAACGCAGCGCCGGTCGCGAAATCGATCCGGGACAGGTGCGCGCCATTACCAATCTGGTGGCATCCAGCGTGCCGGAACTGGATGCCGGCAATGTTGCTGTTATCGACCAGAACGGCAAATTGCTGTCACAGGATGGCAAGAATACCGAGCTGGCGCTGGCCAACCAGCAACTGGAACACCAGCGTGCGTTTGAAGAAGAAATGGCGCGACGCGTCGAGAGTATTCTGTTGCCGATTCTGGGGCCGGACAAATTCCGCGCCGAAGTGAGTGCCGACATGGATTTCTCGCAGGTCGAGCAAGCGGATGAACAATTCAATCCGGACGCGCCAGCCACACGCAGTGAACAGACGGTGCAGGAGCAGAGCGGCTCAGGTTCGCAGGCGGCAGGTATCCCCGGTGCCTTGTCCAACCAGCCACCGGCAAGCGGGGCAGCACCGGAAGTTGTCAATGGTGGCGCCGGTGGTGGAAGTGCAGCGGGCGGCGCAGCGGGCACTGCTGGCGCCGCGCGCAGCCAGGCCACGCGCAATTTCGAGCTGGATCGCACCGTGAGCTATACCAAACACCAGACAGGCCGTCTGTTGCGTTTGTCGGTAGCTGTGGTGCTGGACGATCAGATGAAAGCGGATGCCGAAGGCAAGATGCAACGCACGCCGTGGAGCGACGCCGATATCGAG
Source organism: uncultured Pseudomonadales bacterium (assembly GCA_964509075.1). Lineage (GTDB taxonomy): Bacteria > Pseudomonadota > Gammaproteobacteria > Pseudomonadales > UBA7239 > UBA7239. The sequence continues at coordinate 78,371 of CAZDWC010000009.1, forward strand.
CGCATGACCAATCTGGTGCGCAATGCCGTCGGTTTTTCCGCGGCCCGTGGCGATTCCGTGAATGTCATCAATTCTGCATTTGTGCCGCCGGTTGAGCAGGAAATCGAAAAAATGCCGGTGTGGGAGCAGCCGTGGCTGCGCGACATGTTGCGACCGGTTGTTGGCGGGCTGGTGGTGCTGAGTTTGCTGTTCGGTGTCTTGCGCCCTGTGTTGAAAAAAATTGTGGAGGGTGGCCAGCAGCTGCGTGAAGAGCGTATGCGCCACGAAATGGCACTGCTGGGTGTGCCTGCCGGTGGCGGTGGCAGTGGAGAACATGGTGGCCACGAAGCTGGCGGTGCCGGCAATGGCATGGCATTGATGTTGCCCAGCCCTGAAGAGAGTTATGAACACCAGTTATCAGCAGTCAAAGGTTTGATCGCACAAGATTCTGAGCGTGTGGCGCAAGTGGTGAAAAAATGGGTGAACGAAGAAAGTTGAGGCCGGTCGGATGATAGACAGCATGCAGGAAATCCATCGCGACAATGAAACGTTATACGAGGTTGTAAAACATGGCTGAAGCGCCTGCCAAAGCATCGCCACAAGCGCCTGCGGTGCCGGATGTCAAACTGAGCCGCCTGCAGCAGGCCGCGATTCTGTTGATGAGTATTGGTGAAGTGGATGCCGCCACTGTGCTCAAACACATGGGGCCAAAAGAAGTGCAGCGTGTCGGTGTGGCCATGGCGCAGCTCGCCACCGTGCAACAGAAAGAAGTTGAAGTTGTGCTGAAAAATTTTGTCGATGAAGTCAGCACGCTCACTGGTCTTGGCATCGGCAATGACGGCTATATCCGCAAGATGCTGGTGTCAGCACTGGGTGAGGATCGCGCCAACAGTCTGGTGGATCGTATCCTGATGGGCGGCAATACCACCGGGATTGATACGTTGAAATGGATGGAGCCGCGTGCAGTGGCTGATCTCATCCGCAACGAACATCCGCAAATCCAGACACTGGTGATCGCTTATCTCGATGCAGACCAAGCGGCAGAAATTCTCTCTTATCTGCCGGACAAGATGCGCATCGAAATCATGATACGCGTCGCAACGCTGGATACTGTACAGCCCAGTGCCTTGCAGGAACTCAACGATATTCTGGAAAAACAGTTTTCCGGAAACGCCGGTTCGCAAACCAAGGCCATGGGTGGCTACAAGGTGGCAGCGGAAATCATGAACCAGCTGGATTCTTCTCTGGAAGAAGCCTTGATGACGGCGATCAAGGAAACCGATGATGATCTCGGCAACAAGATTGCCGATCTCATGTTCGTGTTTGAAAACCTCAAAGGTGTGGATGACAAGGGCATACAGGTCATCCTGCGCGAAGTGTCATCCGATGTGCTGATTCTTGCGCTCAAGGGCTCGGATGACGAGATGAAAGAGAAAGTGTTCAAGAACATGTCCAAACGTGCCGGTGAACTCCTGCGTGACGACATGGAAACCCGCGGGCCGGTACGTGTGTCTGAAGTGGAAGCGGCGCAGAAGGAAATTCTCAATACCGCGCGCAGATTGGCCAATGCCGGTGAAATTATTCTGGGCGGCAGCGGTGAGGCCATGGTCTGATCATGAACCAGCAGACAGGTAGTGCAGCATGAGTGCAAAACTGGAAGAGCGGATTCCTGCCGAACAGGCGCAAAAATTTTCCGCGTGGACCATGCCGCGTATCGATGCCCATGGCAACATACTGCCCAGTTTCGAAAAAGAGCAGCGCTCGCGTCAGGCTTCGCCGAATGAATCCGTTGAAACCGTAGAAAAAATGCCGCGCAAGCCGCAGGCTCTTACGGCCGAGTTGCTGGAAAGAATGCGCGAGGAAGCGAGCCGTGAAGGCTACAAGGCCGGATTCCAGCAAGGTTTACAGGAAGGCAGGCAGCGTGGTCACGATGATGCCTGGTCGCAGGCGGTTGATGACATTGAGCAGCGCCAGCAACATCTACAGCAGTTATGTGCTCGTCTGTTGCAACCGCTGCATGATGAGCAGGTGCAGCTTATCGCCTTGATGCAGGAACAGGTCGAACAGATTGCGCGCGCAGTCATCGGCCGCGAGTTGCAAGTCGACAGCAGCATCATTTTGCGTCTGGTTGAAGAGTCCATCGCAGCACTGCCCAACGGTGCCCAGCATTTGCGTATCTATATCCATCCCCAGGATAGTGATCTCATCAATACCTGGCTTGAAAGCAATGGCATGGATGCACGCGTGATAGCAGACGAGCGCTTGCAGCCCGGCGGCTGTCGCATTGAATCCGAACACAGCACGGTTGATTACAGTGTCGAGGCCAGATTGCAGGGCCTGCTCGCACAGAGCCAACAGGAAATCGCGGTGACAGACCATGTCGGTGGCGACATCCCGCAAGCAGAATTCTGAGTGGAGCGTGACAACATGTTGCAGAATCTGGCGCACACAATGCCGCCCACGATTTTTGAACAACTGCAAGCGCGCTGGCACAAACCGGTGATGCTGCCACCATGTGCCGTCGGACATGTCATTCGCCAGATCGGCCTGACACTGGAGGCTGCCGGACTGCAGGTGGCCATTGGCGATTACTGTCGAGTTGCCATTAACGCACAGCATCATGTCGTCGCCGAGGTAATCGGTTTTTCCGGCAATACCGTGTCGCTGATGCCACTGGAGCGCATTGAAGGATTGCCGCTGGGTGCTCGCGTCTGGCCGGCGCCTGATATCGCACAGCAAGTACCGGTCGGCAACGGTTTGCTGGGGCGTGTCATCGACGGTCTGGCTCGGCCGCTAGATGATCGTGGCCCGCTGCAAGTGACCGAGAGCATCTGTTTCAGTGCACAGGTGATCAATCCGCTGCATCGCAAACCCATACGTGAAACGCTGGATGTCGGCATACGTGCCATCAACGGTTTGCTCACTGTAGGCCGCGGCCAGCGCATGGGACTGTTTGCCGGTTCCGGTGTCGGTAAAAGCGTGCTGATGGGCATGATGACCAAATTTACCGAGGCGGATGTGGTGGTGGTGGGATTGATTGGTGAGCGCGGGCGGGAAGTGCGCGAGTTCATCGAAGATATTCTTGGCGAAGCCGGATTGCGCAAGGCCGTGGTGGTCGCTTCACCGGCTGACGATGTGCCGCTGATGCGTTTGCGTGCCTCATGGCTTGCCACACGTATTGCCGAATATTTTCGTGATCGCGGCAAGAGTGTATTGTTGTTGATGGATTCGCTCACGCGATTTGCCCAGGCGCAACGCGAAATTGCACTGGCGGCGGGAGAGCCTCCGGCAACACGAGGTTATCCACCGTCGGTGTTTGCGAAACTGCCGGATCTGGTGGAGCGCGCCGGCAATGGTCGTGAAAATAATGGTCGTGACAGCAATGGCCAGTGCGGTTCAATAACAGCTTTTTACACGGTATTGACCGAGGGTGATGACCTGCAGGATCCGGTAGCGGACTCGGCGCGTGCGATACTGGACGGCCATGTGGTGTTGTCGCGGCGTCTGGCAGAAGAGGGCATTTATCCTGCCATTGATATCGAAGCCTCCATCAGTCGCGCCATGCCGGCCATCGTGGCGGATGAGCAGATGGGTATGGCGCAACGATTCAAGAAAATCTATGCCTGCTATCAACAGAACAGTGATCTGATCAATATCGGTGCCTACACGGCTGGCAGCAGTGCTGATATTGATACGGCGATAGAGCGCATGCCGCATCTGAAAGCCTATGTCACACAGCATCGACTGGAGCCTGTCAATGCTGCTGCCGCACAGTTGCAACTGAAGAAGGTGCTAAATGTCGCGTGATCGAGCCGCGCGCATGGGGATTGTCCTGAAACTGGCAGTGGCAAAGCAGCAGCAGGCAGCAGCAGCACTGGCTGCCCTGAGTGCACGCATTGCCAGTGAACAGGAGCGGCTCACGCAATTACAACAATTGCGGGAAGAGTATCTGGATAATTTGCGGGTGAAGCCGGGTACATGTCGCAGTGTGCAGGGTTTGCAGCACGGCATGACCGTCATCCTGCAGCTGGATAATCTCGCAGGCAATCAGGATCGCATGTTGAAACAATTGCTTATACAGCAGGCTGGTCTGCGTCAAAAACTTGAACAGTGCTGGTTGCGCTGCAGGAATCTGGAAAGATTGCAGCAGCAGTTTCGGCAGCAACAGGAAGCCGAGCAGGAAAAGCGCAGTATGAAAATCATGGAGAATGACCGGCTGGCGCGTTCACATTCTGCCAGTTTGCAGCCAGATGGCAGCCCTCGATAGTCCTTAGCTATTAACCGGATTTTATAGCGCTGTTTAATTACTAAAAAATATACATCGCCGACCCAACTTGCAGTTGGGCGGAATAATGGCGTCTACACTTTCCCATAGAAAGGCACGCACCATCATGTGCGGTGTGAGAAATAAGCGTCAGTGACGCGTGTTTCATCCAGAGGTGAGCGATGGAAGCAACAACTGTCAGTGATCTTGGGTCCCGGTTGACCATTGCGGAGGTCGAGGCCTATCAGCGTGAGCTTGAAACTGTGCTGGCCGGCAATAAGAACCTTTGCATCAACGCTTCTGCGTTGCAGAAAATTGATTGTGCGGGAGTCCAATTGTTGTGCAGCCTCAAGAAGACCTTGCTTATTGGCGAGGGTGATCTTTACTGGAAAGAGGTTTCACCGGTGCTGGCAAGTGCGGCCGGCATGCTGGGTGTTGATGGGTATTTGGGATTGGCTTGATGGGCAAGCATGGCAGTAAACAGGGTGGAGTAGTGTATGGCAAAGATCCTCGCAGTTGATGATTCTGCATCCATGCGCCAGATGGTGGCGTTTACCTTGCAGGGGGCCGGGCATCAGGTTTCACAGGCCTGTGATGGTATGGATGCCATGAAGGTGGCTCAGGCACAAGGTGCTTTTGATCTGGTGATTTCCGATATCAACATGCCAAACATGGATGGTATCGAACTGGTCAAGCAGCTGAGAGCGATGAGTAATTTTCGCTTTACCCCGATATTGATGTTGACGACGGAGTCTGCGGCCGACAAGAAAGTTGAAGGCAAGGCTGCCGGCGCCACAGGCTGGATTGTCAAGCCGTTCAATCCTGAGCAGTTGCTGGCGACGATCAACAAAGTACTGGGTTGATACAGCCTGCCTGACAGTGTGCAGCACTTCTGAGGGATGGTTCAGTGTCTATTGATATTTCGCAATTTCATCAGGTTTTTTTCGAGGAAAGTCTCGAAGGTCTTGATGGCATGGAACAGGGATTGATGAATCTGGCGCTGGATGCCGTTGACAGCGAAACCATTAATGCCATCTTTCGTGCAGCCCATTCCATCAAGGGCGGCAGTGCCACATTCGGCTTCTCGGCGATTGCCACATTTACCCATGTGCTGGAAACTTTGCTGGACCAGATTCGCAATGGTCAGCGGCAAATCACACAGGCGCATGTCGATCTGTTTTTGCAGTCAGTGGATTGCCTGCGGCAGATGCTGGGAAGTTACCAGCAACAACAGGAACCGGCTCCTGGTCTTTCCGCAAACCTGCAGTCGCAATTTGAGCAGATACTCAGTGGTGCAGAGCCGACAGCGGCAAAAGCGATATCCGTGCAAGATGCACAAGTCGTGTCCGGCTGGAATATCCGTTTCGTGCCCGAAAAACAAATGCTGGCTACTGGCAATGATCCCTTGCGCATGTTCCGTGAGTTGTCGGCAATGGGTGATACCCGTGTGCTGGCGCAGCTCGACAAATTGCCAACGCTGGATGAGTTGCACAGCGAGGATTGTTACCTGAGCTGGAATGTCGTCTTGCACGGAAACATTGATCATGATGCTGTCAGAGATGTTTTTGAATGGGTGACGGATGATGCCGAGGTTGTCATTGAAGCAATGCATGATGCCGGGATCGCTCAGGACCTTCCAAAGCCGCAGGTAGCAGAGCTGGATGCAGCTGCGCACGCATCACCAATACCGGTTTCAAAGCCAAAAGATATTTCACCCACAACAGCTTCAGCAAGCGCCGAGTCTTCATCCATCCGTGTGGCGATAGACAAGATTGATGCCCTGATCAATATGGTTGGCGAGCTGGTGATAACCCAGTCCATGTTGGGTGAATTGGGGAATGGCGATTTCGATATTTCCCGTTTACCAAAGCTTCAGGAAGGTTTGAGCCAGCTTGAGCACAATACGCGAGAGCTGCAGGAAAGTGTCATGCGTATACGCATGTTGCCTATCAGTTTTGCTTTCAGTCGATTTCCGCGCATGGTGCGCGATCTTTCGCAAAGACTGGACAAGAAAATTGATCTGGTGATGGTGGGTGAGAATACCGAACTCGACAAGACCGTGATGGAAAAAATCGGAGACCCACTGGTGCATCTGGTGCGCAATTCGGTGGATCACGGTATCGAGTCGCCGGAAATGCGTCGTGCTTCCGGCAAGGCGGAAACCGGCAGGATAACGTTGAATGCTTTTCATCAAGGTGGCAACGTCATGATCCAGATCTGTGACGATGGCGCAGGTCTCAATGTTGACAAGATACTCTCGAAAGCGATCGAGAAGGGGCTGGTTGGACATGATGAATCTCTCAGCCGGGAACAGATCCACGACCTCATCTTTGCCCCGGGATTCTCAACGGCCGATGCCGTCAGTGATCTCTCCGGACGGGGCGTCGGCATGGATGTGGTACGAAGAAATATTCGCGATCTTGGCGGAACCGTGGATGTGCGATCAGAGCCTGGCAAAGGTTCAACCTTCACCGTCCGTCTACCACTGACGCTGGCCATATTGGACGGTCAATTGGTGCGAGTGGGTGAGCAGACCTACATCCTGCCGTTGGTGTCTATTGTGGAGTCCCTGCAGGTTGATAGTGCCATGGTGAATGCTGTTGGCGGCGGCTGCAACGTGTTGCGTTTACGCAATGAATACATTCCGATTGTTCGTCTCTACGAAGCTTTCAATATTGAGGCAGAGCATCGCGATCTGGAAGAAGGGTTGCTGGTTGTTGTTGAAAGTGCCGGCGAAAAAATTGGCCTTTTGGTTGATGATTTACAGGCGCAGCAACAAGTTGTCATTAAAAGTCTTGAGCAAAATTACCAACGGGTGGAAGGTGTTTCAGGAGCGACTATCCTTGGTGATGGCACGGTTGCGCTGATTCTGGATGTCACCGGTATCGTCCGTATTTCCGGGGTTCAACATCAGCAGCTACAGGATACGCTGGTTTTCAGGAATCAGAGTCAGGCAATTTCGCACTCGGCTTCGATGGCCTGAGTTATTTCGCAAGAGGATCATGCAATGTCAACAGTAGAGATGCAATCGCAAGCGTCGACACGCGAGCTGGATATGCCGGTGACTGGCATGTTGTCAGACAGTGATCAATATCTCACCTTTATCATGAACAATGAAGAATACGGTGTGGATATTCTCTGTGTACAGGAAATTCGGGGCTGGGATAATGCCACGCCCTTGCCGAACGCGCCGCCACATATCAAGGGAGTGATCAATCTGCGTGGCACAATTGTGCCTATCGTGGATTTACGCCAGTGCTTTGGTATGCAGTCGATTGAATATACAGCGGTGACCGTGGTTATCGTTTTGAAAATAAGGACAGAGGCAGGAAGTCGCACTGTGGGTATTGTGGTAGATGCGGTATCTGATGTGTATTCGCTATCGGATAACGAAATGAAAATGCCCCCGGATCTAGGCGAATCAGTTGATGTTTCCTACATCAAGGGTCTTGTGACAGTAAACGGCAAGATGGTCATTCTGTTGCGTTTGGAAAAGCTGTTGGAAAGTAGCGCCTTACATCAGGAAGAAATGGGGGCCGCACTTGGCGGCTTGCGTCAATTGCATTGATTGGTTTTTTAACGTAGAGCCGAAATCTTAGGAGAGGTATCATCATGAAGCTTCAGAAAGGAAAAGGTGATTTGCTGCGCAATATTCCTATTGCGTACAAAATGGGTGCGTTACTGCTTGTTGCTGCTGTGGCGGTGATTTTTCTCAGTATGAAGACTGTCAGCGCCATCAACGACAGTATCAGACTGACGCGCAGCGAGATGGGGGGGGCAAATTACATGCGCTCCATTCTCAAGATAACAAACGATTTTATGCCTGAATATCGCGAGCATTTGGCTAGCTACCATTCGGGGTATGCGCCAGCGGCTAATGATTTGGGTAAAGTGCGTGCAGAAATTGATGCTCTGCAGAAAGAAGTGGTGTCGGCTAATGAGCAATACGGTGGTGTTATTGATGCATCAAGTGAGGTAAATCTCTTTCTGGATCAGTGGGAGAGTGTCAAGCGTGATGGTGCCGGGTGGAGCGTCAAGGAAGCGGAGGAAAATGTATCTGCTGCCATTATCACTGGTCAAAAAGCAGTGAAGAAAATTGCGGACAAGTCAGGATTGTCTTTGGATCCGCAGTCAGATACCTATTTTCTAATGGCAACACTAGTGGATGTATTGCCGGTGTCGATGGACTCGGCTGGTCATATCAAGGCAATTTCATCGCGAATTGAATCTCTGTCAGAGGGTGCTCAGATTGCTTACTCTGAAGTTGGTTGGTTGGCTGGGTCGGCTAAATTATTGGAGGCCAACAATATTAATTTGTTGCGTTATCTTGGTACGGCCGCCCTGGAGAATGTTGCGCTCAAGGGTATTGCTGAAAATGCAGATAAATCTGTAAATAGCTCTAATGAGTTAATTGCTGTGGTGGGTAACTTTCTTGAGGTTCAGAAAAAAAACACCAATATGAAAACCCTCGCAAGTAGTACCTATGATGAGCTTGATTTTTTGCATGACGAAGCTGATGGTATGCTTTATAAGTTGCTTCAAGAAAGAGAACAGTCGCTGGTTTATGAGAGGAATGTATTGGTTTTTGAAATGGCATCTGTGCTGATATTCATGGTCGTCGTCTGCTATATGGTGGCTATCGGTACAATCAGGCCTATACGTAGAATGACAGAAATATTCAAATTAATTTCACAGGAAAAGTACGATAACGAAATTACAGAGCAGCGAAAAGATGAAATGGGGGAGTTGTTGTGCGAGCTGGTTGGTATGCAGAACATGCTGAGGCAGTCTCGTGATGCAATGGTTGAGCAGATGCGTGAGACTACTCGGATCAAGCAGGGGCTTGATGCCGTAAATGCAAATGCCATGATTGCTGATCCGGATGGAAATATTGTCTATCTCAATAAATCGGTTTCTGAAATGCTCAAGGTGGCAGAAAGCGATATTCGCAAGGATTTGCCGAAGTTTGATACCGGAAAATTGATGGGGGCTAATATTGATGTCTTCCATAAGAATCCTTCGCATCAGCGCAATATGCTGGGTGCATTGAAGGACACTTATCGAGCCCAGATTGTAGTAGGCGGTCGCACGTTCTCGCTGATTGCGAATCCTATTTTTAATGAGGCCAATGAGCGTTTGGGTACCATTGTCGAGTGGGCTGATCGCACGGAAGAGCTGGCTAAGCTTGAGCGTGAGCGCGTGGCCAATAACGCCAATGCCCGGACCAAACAGGCGCTGGATTCCGTTACGGCCAACGCGATGATTGCTGACCCGGATGGCAACGTGGTTTATATGAACAATGCGGTGGAGAGCATGCTGCGCAATGTTGAAGCTGACCTGCGTAAGGCGCTTCCGCATTTCAGTGTTGATAAGGTTGTCGGTGCCAATATTGATATTTTTCACAAGAATCCTTCGCATCAGCGCAATCTTTTGGCTAACTTGACTACTACTTATCGGGCGCAAATTGAAGTGGCAGGAAAGACTTTTGCCTTGATCGCCAATCCTGTGAGCAATGAGCAGGGCGAGCGTATCGGCACGGTGGTTGAGTGGAACGACCGCACTGCTGAAGTCGCCATTGAAAAAGAAATTGATGTTCTGGTTGATGCTGCTTCGAGTGGTGACTTTACGCGTCAGGTTTCTCTGGACGGAAAAGTTGGTTTCTTCCTTAATCTGGCTAAAGGCTTGAACAAGCTGGTGGAGACTACGGAGTTAGGCATCAATGATGTGTTGCGCACTTTGGGTGCAATGGCCAAAGGCGATATGACCGTTCGTATTACTCGTGAATATCAAGGCGCATTTGAACAATTAAAGATTAACTCGAATGCCACTGCAGAAAAACTCACCGAAATCATCAGTGAGATTAACCAGGCGGCAGCAACTATTTCTAACGGTGCCAATGAAATTGCGCAGGGCAATACCGATTTGAGCCAGCGTACGGAAGAGCAGGCTTCAAGTCTTGAGGAAACCGCGTCGAGCATGGAACAAATGACCAGCACTGTTAAACAAAGTGCCGAAAATGCCAAACACGCGAATAGTCTTGCGCAGGAGGCTCAGCAGAAAGCGCGCAGTGGTGGCGAAGTGGTGTCGAAAGCAGTGTCTGCGATGCAGGCGATCAACAGTGCTAGCAAGAAAATTGCCGACATCATTGGTGTCATTGATGAAATTGCTTTCCAGACCAACTTGCTCGCGCTCAATGCAGCGGTAGAGGCGGCGCGCGCGGGTGAACAGGGCCGGGGATTTGCTGTGGTGGCAGGTGAGGTGCGCAATCTCGCGCAGCGCTCGGCAGATGCGGCAAAAGAAATCAAAGGGCTGATTCAGGACAGTGTTGTCAAGGTTGAAGATGGTAGCAAGCTGGTCAATGAGTCAGGCTATACCTTGCAGGAAATTGTGGAAGCGGTGCAGAAAGTCAGTTCGATGATGCAGGATATTGCCTCCGCTGCTGCTGAGCAGACTGCCGGCATCGAGCAGGTTAATACGGCTGTGACACAAATGGATGCAATGACGCAGCAAAATGCTGCGCTGGTGGAAGAGGCCTCGGCTGCCGGTGAAGCAATGGCCGAACAGGCATCCAATCTTGCGAAGATGATGCGCTTTTTTACGGTCGCAGGTATGGAGTCTTCTGCATTGACAGCGCCAACCATGCGCGCGCCTCGCTCTGCACCAGCCAGGCAGATTTCTGCTCGTGCCACCAGTCGTTCCTCAGATTCTGCTGATGATGACTGGAATGAATTCTAGGCTTTTATGGCGGATAGTTTACGAGTGCGCGGATTGTTTTGATCGTTCATTTGAGAGTGGCAAGCATGTTGCAGGACAGCAATTCGCATGAACAGCGTGAATTTCCCATGTCGGAAGCCAATTTTTCGGCATTGAGCAAGCGCATTTATCACTTGGCTGGTATTAGTCTCAGTCCACATAAGAAACAATTGGTATACAGCCGTATCGCAAAACGCATTCGCACGCTCGGACTGCGTTCATTTGATGATTATTGCCAGGTGGTAAATGATGATGATTCGCCAGAGATAACCGAATTTATCAATGCTATCACAACTAACCTTACTTCTTTTTTCAGAGAGAATCATCATTTCGATTTTCTGAAAAGCCATGTGATTCCGGAGCTGAAGCAAGTGCACCGTACAGACAGGCGCATACGCGTCTGGTCTGCAGGCTGCTCCACCGGTGAAGAGCCGTATTCCATCGCTGCGACCATGAATTCGCAATTAGCCAATGAGAATTGGGATTTGCGCATTCTGGCTACAGATCTGGACAGCAATGTACTTGCCCATGCCAGGCAGGGCATCTATGCCTCTGACAAGGTTGAGTCACTGGATGACGTGCAAAAAAAACTTCTGTTCGAACGTCGCAATCAGGATGGAGCTATGGCGGTCAAGCAGTCTCTGCGACAGCTGATCACTTTCAATCAGCTGAACCTGATGCAAAATTGGCCGATGTCAGGTCCATTCGATGTTATTTTCTGTCGGAATGTGATGATCTATTTTGACAAGCCGACTCAGAAGCAGTTATTTGAAAAATTCCACAGTCTTTTATCGAACAGCGGCTATTTGCTAATCGGGCACTCGGAGTCCATGCATGGCATGGACAGGAAGTTTCGCAATCTGGGCAAGACCATGTATCAGAAGGCAGCTACATGGAGCGCCTGATTGCTGGAAGGGAGATGCGTTCGGCCATGCCGCCGTGGCCTCCAGTGCGTCAGGAATTTCTGCACGTCAACCGATATTGGGATAACCAGAACCAGTGTTTTGTGGCCAAGATACTTCCCGGTGAGTTTTTTGTATCGGAGCATGGCGAGGCAGTCGCCACGACGCTGGGCTCCTGTATATCTGCATGCGTCCGTGATCCGTTCCGCGGTGTTGGTGGCATGAATCACTTCATGTTGCCTATCCAGGGAGAAGGCAATGAATGTTGGCAGAAGGATTTCAACAGTTTGCCGTCGCGTTACGGCAACTGGGCGATGGAATACCTGATTAATGAGGTCATGAAATATGGCGGCAAGAAGCACAATCTAGAAGTGAAAGTTGTCGGTGGCGGGCATGTGCTGAGCGGCATGAGACAGAATCCTGTCGGCGAGAGAAATATTGAATTTGTTTTTGACTGGTTGAAGAAAGAGGGTTTTACCATTTCCGGTTCAGATGTGGGTGACAAGTATCCACGTAAGGTGATGTATTTTCCTGAAACAGGTGCGGTGAGAGTCAAGAAGCTGCGTACCTTGTCCAATGAGACAATCGCCCAGCGTGAGACTGCATATCAACGTACTATCGAGAAAGATTCAGGTAAGGATGCTGGAAATGTCGAATTGTTCTGATAACTGGAGTTGAGGTGTAACTCATGGAACAGGCTAAGAGCAGGGCTTCAGGACAGACGATCAGGGTTGTTGTGGTCGATGATTCTGCTGTCATACGTGCTGTATTGAAGGAAATTCTGGAATCGGATACCCGTATTGAAGTGGTGGCTGTGGCTGTCGATGCTCATGATGCCCGTGAAAAAATCAAGCAGTTCAATCCGGATGTCATCACTCTGGATATTGAAATGCCGCGCATGGATGGCATCACGTTCCTGCGCAATATCATGCGCCTGCGGCCAATGCCGGTTGTGATGGTATCCACACTGACAGCGGCGGGTGCGCCTGTGACGCTGGAAGCGCTGGAAATTGGTGCCATTGACTACATAGCCAAGCCGCAGGCGGGTAATGGTGATCTCAGAGACTATAGTGCGACTATCATTCACAAGGTGGTGGGAGCTGCGCGTGCGAATGTGCGCGCGATGGATGACGTTCGCGCCCAGCAAGGCCAGCACACCCAGTTGACTTTGCCGGCCGGTAAAAAGTTACGGCATAACTACCTGTGCGCGATTGGTGCATCTACGGGTGGCACAGAAGCAATCATGCAAGTGGTTTCAATGTTGCCGGCCAATTCACCGCCTGTCGTGATAACCCAGCATATTCCTGAAGCATTCAGTACCTCTTTTGCACAACGGCTCAATTCTCGCTGTGCCATTACTGTCTATGAGGCCAAGGATGGACAACTTGTTGAACCGGGCTGTGCCTATCTCGCTCCCGGTGATGACCATCTGTTGATCCGCAAGTCTGCGCGCGGATATGTCTGTGTGCTTGAAAAGTCGGAGAAGGTGAATCGGCACAGGCCGTCTGTCGATATGTTATTTGATTCGGTTGTTCAGGCAGCGGGGGATAATGCCTGCGGCATATTGTTGACCGGCATGGGAGCCGACGGCGCGAAAGGTTTGCTGAACATGCGCATGGCCGGTGCAATAACCGTGGCGCAGGATGAGTCTACCAGTGTGGTATGGGGTATGCCCGGTGCTGCAGTCAAGATGGACGCTGCCTGCAAGGTGTTGCCCTTGCACAAGGTGGCGCAGTTTATCCTGCATGATGCATTTGTATGATGAACAAATTTGCAAACTTTTATGCAAGGCTGGATAGCTTGTCTATAGTTAGAAAAGAGGATCAACGCCGTCAGGTGCTGATCATGGCACAACCCGGTTTTGAACAGCAATGTTGAAAAGAGGATGTTATGAGCTTTACAACTGATTATTCGAATGCAAGTCACGAGCTTAAAATCAACATTGAGGGGCGTTTCGATTTCAGTGCCCATCAGGAATTTCGCAATTGCTATGAAAGCCTGAATGACAAGCCGGGTGCATATTGTCTTGATATGGCTTCTGCAACGTATCTGGACAGTTCTGCACTGGGTATGCTTCTGCTGCTCAGGGATCATGCCGGTGGCGACAAGGCGAATATCCGTATCGTGAATTGCAACCCGGATGTCAAAAAAATACTTACGATTTCCAACTTCCAGCAGTTGTTTACTATCCAGTAGCCTGGATGAACCATGTTCAGATCGGCGCGGTTGCCGGATGCCAACCCTTCGATACTGCTGGTATCGAATTCGGAGGCGGACTCCGGTTATATAGGCGAAATTGTCAAGGCTGACCGATACTCACTGGTGTCGTGCAGTGATGCAGAAAGGGCGTTGGGGCTTTTCGAGATCAATGCCTATGACATCGTCTTGCTTAATGAGACCTTCACGGCTGACTGTATCGTCGATTTGATATCACGATTGCGGCAGGCTGCGGCAGAGCGTTTTGTACCTGTAGTCCTGTTGCTGAAAGATCAGGACAGTTATTACCTCTCCGATTACATCAATGCCGGCGCTGATGATTTTCTCTCATGGCCCATCCAACCGGATATCCTGCTGGCAAAGTTGCGTCTGTCCAACCAGATGCGCTTGATGCAGGCGACACTTCAGCATCAGCGCGACCAGATCCGTTTGCACAATGATCACTTGCTGCAGGAGCAGCAGGTGGCCAAACGCATTTACGACAATATCACCAGCAGTGGTTGTTTGAGCGCTGAAAATATCCGCTATTTCATGTCGCCGATGGCCATGTTCAATGGCGACATACTGGTTGCCGCGATGCGTCCATCAGGCAATATGCTCATCTTGCTGGGCGATTTCACCGGCCACGGTTTGCCGGCTGCTATCGGCGCGATCCCGCTGTCTTCCGCATTTTATGGCATGGTACACAAGGGTTTTGAGTCTGAAGATATTCTTCGTGAAATCAACCAGAAGGTGAAGGCGGCGTTGCCTGTGGGATTTTTTTGTTGTGCCTGCATGGTTGAACTGGACTTGTACGAGCAGACAGTTATGGTCTGGAACGGCGGCATGCCGGATGCTTACCTGCTGCATGAAGATTCGACTATTGAAACCATTGCCTCCAGTCATGTTGCATTGGGCGTGCTCGACAATCGGCAGTTTGATGCGAGATTCCAGCGCTATGCGATGCAGACGGGCGACAGGCTTTTTCTGTGGACGGACGGCATTATTGAAGCGACCAATGCCGACGGCAGTATGTTTGGGGAGGACAAGCTGCGCAAGGTTTTTGACACAGGTATTGCCTCTGACGATTTGATGCGTGATGTCTGTGTGGCTGTTGATGAATTTATCGGTGATGGCAGCAGCAGTGATGATGTGTCTATCGTCGAAATCAGCATGGTCAATCCGGAAAGTGTCAACATCCAGGAAAACAGCTCTCTGGCACAAACCACCCAGACAGCGCCAACGGACTGGTCAATGAGTTTTGAAATATCGCCGGCTGCCGCAAGGGCTGGCAGCCCGATTCCCATGATGATGAACTTGCTGCTAGAGGTGCCGGGTTTGCGCCAACACAGCAGTTCTATTTTCACTATCCTGACAGAGCTGTATTCGAATGCACTGGAGCATGGCATTCTTGGTCTCGACTCGGCCGCCAAGCATTCTGCCAATGGCTTTCTCGACTATTACACGGAGCGTGACAGACGCCTTGCCGAAGTGGAGGGTGGCAGCATCGCTTTTCATATGCGTCATGTTGCCGATGCGGAAGGTGGTCAGCTGACAATCTCTGTGCATGATTCCGGCCCTGGCTTCGATTACGAAAAGTGCCATAAAGCATCCAACAGTTTCAGTGGTCGCGGCATCATGCTGCTGGAGCAGCTGTGTGAATCCCTGCATTATTGTGGTAACGGCAACC
This sequence comes from uncultured Pseudomonadales bacterium, assembly GCA_964509075.1. Lineage (GTDB taxonomy): Bacteria > Pseudomonadota > Gammaproteobacteria > Pseudomonadales > UBA7239 > UBA7239. The sequence continues at coordinate 94,155 of CAZDWC010000009.1, forward strand.
AGGTCGAAGCCGTTTATCGCTGGCGTGATTATCGCTGATCGTTCTGGTTTGAATTCCTGGCAATTTTAATCCGTTGCCGGCAATATCTTGCCGTATTCCCCGAATACATATTACAAGCCCTGTATTCTTTCAGTGTGTTGCATTGTGCTGCCTTTTGGCAGCATTCTTGCTTTATATGCCTCGATTGTTTTGATTGCTGTCGAGGATATGACGATGGAATTGTTGCCTTTACCCGTATTTTCTCCTGTTGGTGCTGCAGGCAATGATCGATCGTCTGCATTTCAGGGCGAAATGCATGAACAGCCGGACACCGGTTTTGCCAGTTTGTTTCACGAGCGCCTTTCAGCTGCGCCATCGTCGCAACATTTTCAAACTTCAATATCTTCTGCAGCCCGCGATTATCATCGTGAGCGTCCGCTGGATTCTTCCAGAGCTTTGGATGAGCCGGATTGCAGTGGCACGCGCGATAGCGGGATTGAATCTGGCGGGTATGATCTGCCACGCGAAGCCGGCCGTGACGAAGTGTCTCTTGCGGCTAGCGGTGAATCTTCTTCTCAGCCACTGCGTGAAGACGGATATGAAAAGGAAAATGAGCACGAGACACATGGTGCTGATTCCATGTTGCAGGGTAACAAGACTGATGAAGACACAACTATCCCTGTCAGTCTTGGTGTTGTAGAGATGGAAGACATGTCGGGGGAAAAATCATTGGCGACTGACTTCGCTGTATTCGAAGGTAGCGATGCTGATTCACTTTCTCTGCTGGAGATGTCGTTGATTCCGTTGGGTTCGCAGTTCGCTGCGGATGTAGGCGAGGATGTCGAAGGACTTGTCGAAGAACTCGCGGCAGATGCAGGCGACTCGGACGATGCGATGCTGCTCGATGATGCAGACCTCGCGTTGCCTGTGTGGATCGCCCAGGCATTCATCGCACCGGCAGCAGCTGGGGCAGTTGCCGGTGATGCTACTGATACTGTGTCATTGCTGCCAGGCACTGCAGATGCTGCGCTCGGCAAGGCCCTTCAGGCTTGGCTGGCACAGGATGAGGTTATACAAAGCAGCTCCGCAGGCATTGATGCGGATGCGAACGCTCCGTCATCGCCAGCTTTCGCGGTTGCAACACAGGTGTTGCAGACGGGTAATTCATCCGCATTGCGCGAGGCTATTTCGGCTGCGGTATTGCAATTACAGTCCGTGCCGGCGCGGACGGCGGATACGGCGCCAGTGGCGATGGGCGAGTTCGATGAGGGTGTTGACGTTGCTACATCCTTGACGGGTATCGCGCACAACACAGCTGCAATGCGTGTGCAGGCAATGACGCCGCAGCAGGCGCTGCAGCAGGCCGGCGTGATGGCGGAAAAGCTCGCGGCACAGATCGTCTGGATGCAGTCCCAGCATATTCAGCGCGCGGAAATGCGTTTGTCGCCGGAAAATCTGGGGCCGTTGCAGATTCAGCTGGATATCCAGCGCGACCAGGCCAGTGTCAGTGTCAGTTCTGCTCATCAGCAGGTGCGTGAGTGGCTTGATGCCGGTCAGTTCCGTCTGCGCGATTTACTGGGCCAGAGTGGTCTGCAATTGTCTTCCTATTCGGTGTCGGATCACGGCAGTCATAATGCCCAGCAACAGCAGGGTGAAGAAGGTGCGCGGCAGCAGGCCACTGGAACTGGCATCGCACAGCCTGATAACCATGATGAGCCTGAGGCCATTGTGCCGCTGCGCATGGGAATTGGCTTGGTGGATAATTACGCCTGAGGCGTTTTTACTTGCAATCGCGGGCAAAATCTCAATACTTGGCAGCGCCTATCAGTAACCCTTTTACGGAGATTTCCCATGGCTTTTGAATTGCCTGCGCTGCCCTACGCCAAAGATGCTCTCGCCCCACACATTTCTGCTGAAACGCTGGAGTTCCACTACGGCAAACATCACCAGGCCTATGTCACCAATCTGAACAATCTGGTACCGGGCACTGAATTTGAAGGCAAGAGCCTGGAAGAGATCATCAAATCTTCCAGTGGTGGTATTTACAACAACGCTGCACAAATCTGGAATCACACCTTTTACTGGAATTGCCTGACACCGAATGGCGGTGGCGAGCCTACGGGTGCGCTGGCGGATGCCATCAACAAGGCTTACGGTTCTTTCGCGGCGTTCAAGGAAAAATTCAGCACGATGGCAGTAGGCAATTTCGGTTCTGCCTGGACCTGGCTGGTGAAAAATGCCGATGGTTCGGTCGAGATTGTCAACATGGGGGCTGCCGGTTGCCCGATGGTAGATGGCAAGAAAGCGCTGCTGACTTGCGATGTATGGGAACATGCCTACTACATCGACTACCGCAACTTGCGTGCAAAGTATGTCGAGTCATTCTGGAATCTGGTCAACTGGGATTTTGTGGCCAAAAATTTCGGCTGAGATTCACGGTGAAAGTCAGGCGCCCCGTTTTGCGGGGCGTTTTTGTTTGGGTCGGATTGGCCTGTTTTAAAAGAGTACCTTGCAATGATCAAACCCCGACGTTCCGTGCTGTACATGCCGGCCAGCAATGCACGCGCGCTGGAAAAAGCCAGAGGCTTGCCGGCAGATTGCGTGATCCTGGATCTGGAGGATGCCGTGGCGCCGGCGCAGAAAGCAGCAGCGCGCGAGCAGGCGGTGCAGGCTGTCAGGGCCGGCGGTTATGGCCAGCGTGAGCTGGCCATTCGCATCAATGCCGAAGGCAGCGAGTGGTTTGCCGAGGATTTTGCCGCTGTGGCGAAAAGTGGTGCGGATGCCATTGTGCTCCCCAAGGTGGAGAGTGCGGCGACCGTGCAGCGTGTAGCTGATCAATTGCCCGAGGGCATGGCGGTATGGGCTATGATCGAAACGCCCTTGGGGGTCATGCAGGTTGACGAGATCGTATTCGCACACCGTCGCTTGCAGGTGCTGGTAATGGGAACTTCCGATCTCGCCAAGGAATTGCGCGTGCCGCATCGGGTCGATCGACTGGGATTTTTGTACAGCCTGGGTCGCTGTGTGGTGGCAGCCCGCGCTGCGGGGCTCGATATTATTGATGGTGTTTATCTGGACCTGGCAGATGGCGAGGGTTTTGCTGCCATGTGCGAGCAGGGATTGGCGCTTGGCTTTGATGGCAAATCGCTGATCCATCCGGATCAGATTGCTGTTGCCAACAAGGTGTTTGCGCCATCGGCTGCAGACGTCGCCCAGGCCGAGCGTATTTTGCAAGCATGGTTTGAGGCGGAGCAGGCTGGCAGTGGGGTGGCGGTGCTGGACGGCAAACTGGTGGAGAATCTGCATGCGGCTGAGGCGGAGCGCCTGTTGGTCCTGGCGGCTGCCATTGCTGAGAGGGGCTGACCGTTTGTCCGTTGCCGGCCGGGCTTTGTCTTGCTGGGGTTTATCCGTGCCGACAGGCTGCTAAGGTTAAAGAAGGAAGATAATGTGAGAGGGAGGCTCTGGTCGTCCCGACTCGTTGAGGAGGAATACAGCCATGGGCAATGCCACAGAATTACTGGATGTGATCGCGGTCAGCCTGCCGGTATCGGATCGGTTGGAGCAGCATCGAAGGGAATTGGTCGGCAAAGTGGAGGTGCGCTTTCAGGGCATGCCGGATCGTTCGGAGAAGCTGGCTCAGGCGCTGACTGATTTACTGGTGGAAGAAGGCGTGGTGTTGTCCGATACCGATACGCTGCGAGATCTGGTTCTGGAGTATCTGGAGATCAACAAGAAGCAGTCGGCACTGGGGCAGGATGAAATGGATTTTCTTAATGAATTCCTCAAGTAAAACCTATAACTAATTGATAATTAACACAATTAATTTTTTTGCGTGTTGCTGATATTTTAGATTATCCAGCATTAATAATGCGATGTATCTATTTGATTTATTTGAAATTGTATTCGCTGGTTGGCAGTCTGTCCATTTTGTCAAAATCAATGAAGCGTTTGCAGCTGGCATACATCTGTTTCTGGTTGCTGGCGAGTTCTTCAGGGCTGTTGCGCCGGTAGAAGGCGTTCTGGTCTGTCATGGCATCCGGGGGGAAATTTTCTTCGACGATGGCGTCAATCTGTGGTGCGTCAGGGGTTAGCGCCCGCACCACGATATTCTGCCGGTAGCCGAAGGTTTCCTGGGTGTCTATGGCAATCGGGGTGTGTTGCTGCAACCACAGCTCCAACCACTGTTCGCGCGTCAATCGCGGCGGGATTTGCAGCAATACGATGTGATTCATGCCGTAAACACGCTCTCCCTCTGCTGCGGGGTGGCGGGTGTTCGGCAAGGGTTCGGATTCGCAGACACTGTAGCCGGCGAGTCGTTCGCAGTGCCCGGCCAGCAGTTCTTCTGCTGGTGGGGATTGGCTGGCGCTGTCCAGCCAGAAGCTCAGCACCGCATCTGCCGAAGGCGCAAGCTGGCTAAGGCGCATGTTGGTAGCGGGCAGCACTGCTTCATCGGCGAGGTTGAGACGAAAGCGCTGTGCACCGGCGGCGCGCAAGCTGGCCAGCAGGGGATCACGCAGCCTCTCATGCCAGTGGCTGCTTGGCAGTGCAGAGGGTTTCCATAACAGGTAGGTCAGTTTTTCCATGGCGGCGAGTCTGTCGAATAGGTAGTGTGAACTGGGTCAGGTTTACGCAGATCCATTCTGCTTGCAAGGGTATACGGGCTTTTTTGCGGTAGATACTTGGAGTAAATTGCTGGAGACGGAATTGTTCGCAGAAGGGCAGCGCATGCATGTACAGGAAAGACCCGACGTGACAGTGGTGCCAGCGTCTACAGCCAATTCTCCACAAGACATGAAAAAGTGGTTGCGCACGGCCACGCCCAAAACCCTCGCTGAATGGACTGACAAACTGCCGCGCAGCAATCTATCGGCCGTGGCGCACAGCCAGATGCAGGCGCTGAAAGCACTGGATGAAGTGGATATGCAGCCGATGCAGAAATTTGCGTTGCTGGATGTCTTGCGCGCCGGCGCCTATCACACGGTCGAAAGCCTCACCAGCGGCTTCATGGGCAATGCCTCCGGTTTCAGCGACGAGTTCAAGAACATCATAAACCAGGCCATGCTGTTGCAGGGGCAGTTGGCATCGTCTTATACCAATGTTGCCATCAGTGCGCGTCTACTGGGTCCACAGCAGCTATTCATCATGGGTAGTGCCGTGCATCGCGCCATTGTTGATCAGTACAGCATGTTGTCGTTCTACCTGCAGCTCTATCTGCCGGTACCGCAGCAGTTGTGGCGACAGTTGCATCGCTTGTTCAAGGTGGCCGAAGAGGCGCAGCTGCTGGCGCATGTCATGGGTGACAACGTTTTTGTCAGCGAACAGATGCTGACCATCAAACAGATCTATCTGGCGGCGTTGTTGCTGGGTTGTGCGCGCTGCAACCAGATGCAGGCCGAAGATGTGGCAGCCACGGCCAAGGCGCTGAAAAAATGGGCTTTACACGCCGATCTGGGAAAACAGCAGGAAACCGGACACTCTCATCAGCTGGCGGTGGATGTAGACAGTGGCAGCAGCCCGTGCTTCGAGCCTCTTGAATCATTGGCCCAGGGCAACTGGCGTTACTTGCATACACGAAAACTGGTGGCACACCTGCAGAAACAATCCGGGCTCTCGGTGAAAATCGGCGAGCGCAATATCACGATTGGCGATGATTTGCTCAAGCATCTGGTGTCAGCCTGGAGTGAGTACGTCGAGCGCGACAACACCCGCCATGAACGAGAAGATGCGGTGACGTCCAGCATCGGCCTGGATGCACTGCATTATTATCTGACCGGAGCCTTGGCGGTTGAGGATTTCATAGGTGAGTTGCAGCCGGCTGCTCCAGTTCCATCGCCCAGGAAACTGGTTATGGGTGATATTCCGGAAGAATTCAATTTCCGCGCCTATTTGCCCGCGGATATCAACAATCTCGAGCAGGCACGTTTCCCGTGCCATGACGTGCGTGTGATTAATGAAAGTGTCGGCGGCTATTGCCTGGAATGGCCACAGGATATTCAGGAGTCGATGCTGGTTGGCGAAATTATTGGTATCAAGGAGTCATACGCGCCGTACTGGAAAGTGGGTGAAGTTGTGTGGATGAAAAAAACCGAGGATAACCGTATCCGTGTCGGGATTCGCACGCTCAGCAATGAAGCTATTCCGCTGGTTGCCAAGGTGCCGCAGACCATGGGGCAGCGTGGAGACAAGTTGCCAAGCCTGTTGCTGCCCAAGGATCGTGATCTCGGCAATGACAAGACCACATTCCTGGTGCCCAATGTGAAGTTGCGTATGGGTGAGCAACTGCGGGTTGTACAGGAGGGCAATGAGCAGTCTATCCAGCTGCTGGAGCCGGTGAAAGAAACCAGCGCCTATAGCCAGTTTGATTGTGCCTATCTGGTCGTGCAGAAAACCTGATGAAAATGCTGCAATTACCGACAGTAGCCCAGGCCTTGCCCGGACGTGATCAGCCCATGCCGGTGCCTGCTGAACATGCGGTATTGCATACACCCTTGCTGCCACCATTTCCGAAGGGTATGGCTGTGGCCATGTTCGGCATGGGCTGCTTCTGGGGGGCAGAGCGCAAGTTCTGGAAAGTATCAGGCGTTTACAGTACAGCGGTGGGTTATGCCGGCGGCTTGACGCCTAACCCGACCTACGAAGAAGTCTGTTCGGGCCTGACCGGACATAACGAAGTGGTGCAGGTGGTATTTGATCCCGCTCTGGTCAATTTTGAGGATTTGCTGAAAGTTTTCTGGGAAGGCCATAACCCGACTCTGGGCATGCGTCAGGGCAATGATATCGGCACCCAGTATCGTTCAGGCATTTATTGCGTCACACATCAGCAACTCGAAGAGGCTGCTGTGAGCCGGGCGCGCTACCAACAGGCTCTCGATACACAGGGCTTGTGTATCACAACGGAAATCCTGCCGGCACCGGTGTTTTACTATGCCGAACCCTACCACCAACAGTATCTGTACAAGAATCCTGATGGTTATTGCCCGGCCATCGGTTACGAAGCCTGCGGATTGCCTGCGTTTCCTGCCTGAATTATCTCGAAAGCGCGCAGGCACTGCTCAAGGTGCTGGCGTCTTGCTGGTGGTGAGTTCTCTATAAATTCAGGTTGATAGACGCGTCCGCCACTCATGGGCAGGAAGTCATTGGTGAGTTTGGCCAGGGTAGGCATGTCTTCTTCGGCAAATGCTTCGGAAGCACAGATACTGAACATGCGTCGTGGTTTGCTGGTGTGGCTAGTGGCGTGTTTGAGACGGTAGTCGAAGATCACGGCATCGCCGGGCTGTGTCGGAATTGTCACCGACGGTACCTCTTCTTTCTTCAGGCCATAATGTTCCTCGTGCTTCCAGACTTTGCCTTCCAGCTGGTTGGCAAATTTGTCACCGAAAAGGTGGCTGCCGGGTATGGCCTGAAAGGCGCCGGAGTCGGCATCCAGCGGTTCGAGATAGAAAAGAATCTTGATGTGCTGGTACTTGAAGAAAGCGCCATAGAGATCCGAGTGCCAGTAGGTATCACCTGTGAAAATATTGGCATCGCTGGCGCGGTACTGGTAATCCTTTCCCAGCAGGGCGGAGAAGGCGCCATCAATGCGGGGATCATCCAGCAGCGAACTCAGCTCCGGTTGTCTCTCGATGAATTGCATCAGGATAAAGCGTGATTGCATGTAGTGTGCTTCGTGCAGCCAATCGATCACCTCCGGCTTGCTTTGCTGCATTACCGTATCAAACCGCGAGCTGATGTCTTCAATACGGTCTTTCAGTAACCCCTCCAGCTTCAGGTAACCAAAGGTCTTGAAGAAGTTCTTCTGTTGCTGGGTGAGGACGGGGCCGATTTTCTGGGGATTGTTGTTATGGGTGCTCATGCGCAGGAAGCCAGTGAAAGAATTATGGAGATTCTGTAGCGGAATCCGGTTGTCGGTATTGATAGTTGTCAACGATGCCCGCAGGCCAAACTATCATGAAGGACGGGCGCCTACCAAGTGCAGCGGGCACAATTGCTGGTCCTGTGCTAGATATAAAAGGTATGCCGAATATATGGCTGCTATAAAGTGACGAGAATGGACGATAAGAAAGGGGCTGTGCGCACGCGCATCGCTCTGAGAGTCAAGGTCAGCAACCACAGCAGCCACTGGTACTTCAGGACGGTTGACCTGTCCGATATGGGAATTTTTATTGCGGCAGATACCCCGGTACTGGCTGTTGACGATGTGGTTGACGTCCAGGTCCAGGATTTGCCTGGTGACGCTCCTGTCTTGCCCATGCGTGTTGTACAGGCAACGGCAGAGGGCTACGACCTCGTATTTGTTAGTGTTGCCGGCTGATCATTTTCGGTAAGTCGTTGTATTTATGCGGTGTTTTCGGCATGATTGCCCGGTTTGTCAGGGCGTATATTCATTTGTCTATTTCATTGCAAAGCCGAATTGTCATTACAGGTGCCGCCGGTCTGGTTGGCCAGAACCTGCTTTTGCTGCTGCGCGAGCGCGGCTATCGCAATCTGTTGGCTATAGACCGCCACGAGGGGAATCTGGCGATTGCAGCAGGCCTGAATCCCGGATTGCAAACCTTGTGCACCGATCTGGCTGTGCCTGGAGAATGGCAGACTGCATTTGTGGGCGCGGATGCCGTGATTCAGTTACACGCACAGATCACCGGCCTGTTTGAAAATGAATTCGAGCGCAACAATATAGCGGCGACCAGCCATGTACTTCAGGCCTGCCAGCAAAACAAGGTGCCCTATTTATTGCACATCAGTTCATCTGTGCTGAATTCCGTGGCAGATGATGCTTATACGCGTACCAAACGCGCACAAGAAATGTTGGTGCGGGAATCGGGCCTGAACTGGTGCATCCTGCGCCCGACACTCATGTTTGGTTGGTTCGATCCCAAACATTTCGGCTGGCTGTCGCGTTTTATGGCTCGCGTGCCGGTGTTTCCCATTCCAGGTGACGGGCGGTTTTTGCGCCAGCCGCTCTACAACCGTGATTTTTGTCGCGTGATTATTGCCTGTCTGGAGAGCGGCAGCTGCGGGCAGACGCATGATATAGTGGGAGCTGAAGACGTAGATTACATTGACATCATAAAAACGATCAGAGAAATCAAAGAGTTGAATACAGTGATCCTGCATATCCCCATGAGTTTTTTCGATCTGTTGCTGCGCATTTATGCCTGTTTTTCTTCGAAGCCGCCTTTCACCAGTTCGCAACTCCACGCTTTGGCTGCCGGCGACTATTTCACAGGTGTGGATATCGAAAAAGAGTTTGGCGTCAAGCCGACACCGTTTGCGGAAGCCATGCGTGAGACGTTCAGGCATCCGCAGTATGCAAGTATTGTGGTTGATCGCTAGATGAACGACGTTGCCAGCAAACATATTGCAGTACTGGGCGGAGGGCCGATGGGGCTTGCCGCAGCCTGGCGCTTGCTCAAGGCAGGTCACCGAGTCAGTGTTTTTGAAGCCGGTGATCGCCTTGGCGGCATGAGTGCATCATTTGATTTTGATGGATTGAGAATCGAGCGTTTTTTTCATTTTCTCTGCGCAACCGATTATGACTATTTTGATTTATTGAAAGAGCTGGGTATTGATGATCGGCTGCGCTGGGTCAATACGCGCATGGGCGTTTTTTATGACGGCAAACTGCACAACTGGGGCGAACCCTTTGCGTTGCTGAAATTTCCCGGTTTGAATCTCATAGAAAAAATTCGCTATGCCTGCAAGGTGTTGTATTGCAAAAACCTGAAAAACTTTGATGCACTGGATCAGCAGTTGGCGACAAGCTGGTTGAAGAAATGGCTGGGAGAGCGTGCCTACAAGGTATTGTGGGATCCACTGATGTCCTTGAAATTCTACCAGTTGCAGCACGAAGTTTCGGCGGCTTGGATCGCTGCGCGCGTGCAGCGCGTGGCGTTCAGTCGCGAAAGTTTGTTCAAGGAGAAACTCGGTTATCTGGAAGGTGGTTCCGATTTGCTGCTGGATACATTGGATGCCGCCCTGCGCGCCAAAGGTGGTACCGTGCATTTGCAGGCTCCGGTGGATGAAGTTCTGATTCACGATGGGCGTGTGCAGGGTCTGCGAGTCAAAGGCGAAGAGATGCCGTTTGATGCCGTGATTTCCACCATTCCGCTGCCTTATGTGGCGCCTATGGTGCCCGGTTTGCCGGCAGAAGATTTGCAGAAGCTGCGCAACATTCGCAACGTCGGTGTAGTGACCGTCAAGCTCAAACTCAAGCAGCAGCTCACGCCGTATTTCTGGCTCAATTTTACTGATACCTCTTTTGGTATTCCGGGCATCATTGAATACAGCAACCTGAATCCGTTGCCTGATACAGTGGTCTATGTGCCATATTACATGCCCCAGGATCAAGTGAAATTTTCCTGGGACAATGAGCAGTTTCGCGCGGAGACAGTGCGCTGCCTCAAGGCGCTCAACCCGGCTTTCGATGAGAGCTGGATAAAGGCTATGCACATTTCGCGCTATTTCTATGCGCAGCCGGTATGTGTGCCGGGTTATCTCGACACCTTGCCGCCCATGCAGAGCCCGGTTGCCGGCTTTTATATGGCTGATACCAGTTATTACTATCCGCAGGATCGCTCAGTCACGGAAAGTATCAAAGTCGGCAATCAGCTGGCCGATATGGCAGGCGCTTGACGTGGATAAGGCAGCAAGGCGATTGCTGGATGAATTCCTTTCCCTGGAGTTCCTGAAATTTTTCTGTTCTGCATTGTTGGCAGCGGCGGTGAACTTCGTTGCGCGTTACTTGCTTGATCCGTATATCGGCTATGACAAGGCTATTGTCCTGGCGTATCTCATCGGAACCGTGGCTGCTTTCTTTCTGTATCAGCGGGAAGTCTTTGGTAAGGGAGCCAGACCGATGTGGCAGGAAATTGGCCTGTTTGCGTTTGTTACCATGGCTGCGATTGCGCAAACACTCATTGTCAGCATCCTGCTTGTCGAGCATGTATTTCCGGCAGTGGAGTGGAGCTGGTATCCAAAGGAATTGGGGCATGTCATCGGCATGGGAGTGCCCATGTTCAGCAGTTTTCTCGGTCACAAGTATCTGACATTCAGTCACGAGCCTGTTGCCGACTGATAGTTTTGAATTTTCTAGCAGGAGAGTTGTTATGTTGCACCCCTATTTTCATGCCCAGGCCAGACCAGAGCAGCCTGCCATCATCATGGCAGCCACCGGTGAAACCATCACCTATGAGCAACTCGATCAACGTTCCTGTCAGGCGGCACAACTGTTTCGCCAGCAGGGCCTGCAGCGCGGTGATCACATCGCTTTCCTGTTTGACAACCATCCGCGTTTTTTCGAAGTGGTGTGGGGCGCACAGCGCGCCGGCCTATATTACACGCCGATCAGTTATTACCTGCAGCCGGATGAAATTGAATACATCGTTGATAACTGCGGCGCCAAAATTCTGATTGTCGCAGCGAAGTTTGCAGACAAGGTGCGCCCGTTGCTGTCGCGCCTGTCGGGTGTAAAAACCATTTACGCAGTGGATGAATCTTTTGATGGTCTAACTCAGTGGGAAACCGCTGCGGCTGCGATGCCAGTGACGCCGATTGCCGATGAATCGGAAGGCCGCGAGATGCTGTATTCCTCTGGTACCACCGGTAGACCCAAGGGCATCAAGTTTCCGTTGAGCGAAGGTGGACTGGGTGAGCCGCAGGATATCGTGCGTTCAATTGGTCTTGCCCAGTTCATGGGTGTAAACCCGGACACCATCGCACTGTCGACGTCACCGCTGTACCACTCGGCGCCGCTGGGTTTTGTGGTGGGCTGCCATCGTCTGGGTGCCAGCGTAGTCATCATGGAAAAATTCGATGAAGAAAAGGCACTGGCATTGATCGAGAAATACAAGGTGAGCTACAGCCAGTGGGTGCCGACCATGTTTGTGCGTCTGCTGAAATTGCCGGAAGATATTCGCAACAAATACGATGTTTCGAGTATGAAGCTTGCCATCCACGGTGCTGCACCGTGCCCGATGGAAGTGAAGGAAAAAATCATCCAGTGGTGGGGGCCTGTGTTGTGGGAGTTCTATTCCGGCTCCGAGCGCAATGGCATTTTCATGATCAGCTCACCGGAGTGGTTGGCGCACAAAGGCTCCGTCGGCAAGTGTGTTGATGCACAGGTGCATATTGTCGATGATGAAACCGGTGAGGAGTTGCCCGTTGGCCAAATCGGCACCATTTATTGCTCGAAAGGCATGCAGTTTGATTACCACGGCGATGCCGAAAAGAAAAAATCCATCACTATTCGCGATGGTTGGACAACCATTGGTGATGTCGGCTATCTGGATGCCGACGGCTATCTGTATCTGACCGATCGCAAGTCCTACATGATTATTTCCGGTGGCGTGAATATTTATCCGCAGGAAACCGAAGATTGTCTGATCGGACATCCGAAGGTATACGACGTCGCTGTATTTGGTGTGCCGCACCCGGAAATGGGCGAGGAAGTGAAAGCCGTGGTGCAGCCACGTGACTTTGCGGAAGCGGGTCCTGAACTGGAAAAGGAACTGATCGAATACTGCCGCAGCCGTATCAGCCCGATCAAATGTCCGCGCAGTGTTGATTTCGAGCGTGAATTGCCGCGCGAGGAAACCGGCAAACTGAAGAAGCGTCTGATCAAGGATCGCTACTGGCAGGACGGAAAATCCATCAACTGATTTTATTGTCGAGATAATCGCATGTCGCGTTCGATTGATCTGGTGCTGTTTGATTTCGGTGGTGTATTCACTGCGTCGCCTTTTGGCGCTGTCGAAGCCATGGCCCGCGATCTTGGTCTTGATGTGGAGACTTTCGCCGAGCTGATGTTCGGCGCCTATCACCTCGATACCGATCACCCGTGGCACCGTCTTGAGCGCGGCGAAGTGAGTTTTGACGAAGCGCGTGAAGGCATTATGGCGCTGGGTCGAGACGCGGGGATGCCGGTAGATCCGGTAGATCTGCTGATGCGCATGGCAGGCGGCAATCTGGTCAACGAAGCCATGGTCAGCACGCTGCGCGACATAAAAGCCGCGGGCTACCCAACGGCCATCATCACCAACAACGTAAAAGAATTTCGCGACGGCTGGCGTGCACTGATTCCGGTCGATGAGCTGATCGACCGTGTGTTCGATTCCAGCGAACTCGGTGTGCGCAAACCCGATGCGAATATTTTTACACAGGCGCTGCAGGGCATGGGTGATGTGGCGCCGGCGCGCGCGGTATTTCTCGACGATGTGCCGGCGAATGTTGATAGCGCACGTGCCCTTGGCATGCACGGCATTCAAGTGAACGAGGATGCCGATCCCGCCATTCGTGAACTGCGAGCATTATTGCGTTTGCCAGTTTGATCAGTGTTTTGCCCAGCGTGAAAAATAGGCCGGTTCAGCATTGATGCCTGATGCTTGTCGTCTCACCGCATCCAGCGCAATCGCCGCCACTAGTTGTTGAAAGCGTTTGCGCGGGCCGCTGATGTTGAAACGCTGAACTTGCTGGGACAAGTTGTCCCCCCACGCAATGCACACGGTGCCTACCGGTTTGTCTGCGCTGCCGCCATCGGGGCCGGCGATGCCGGTGACGGCAACGGCATAATCAGAGCCACTTTTTTGCAATGCACCTTGCAACATGGCGCGCGCAGTTTCTTTGCTGACGGCGCCATGCTGCGCCAATATTGCTTCATCCACGCCAAGCATTTTGGATTTCATCGCATTGGAATAGGTGATAAAGCCTGCGGTGAAAACGCGTGAAGAGCCGGGGATTTCCGTGAGCAGGCTACTGATCAGCCCGCCGGTGCAAGATTCCGCACAGGCCAGTGTCTTGCCTTGTGCAGCGAGCAGGTCCAGCAAAGCAGCAGCCATGTTCTGATCATTCAGGGCGACGATGCTGTCGGCAAAAATCTGCTTAAGTTTTTCGAAAAGTGTATTGCCAGCACTTTGCGCATGCTTGGCGACAAACAGCTTGATCTCGACCGTCGGCATGCCGGCGCGAAAGCCGAGTGTGACGCCTTGTGGCCATTGGGGAATCTGCGCGTCGATCATTTCCTGCGCCTGCGATTCGCCTACGCCGAAAAGATGCATGCGCAACACGTGCTGTTTTTCGGCGGCAGGAAATTGCTGTTGTAGCAGTGGCAATATCTGTTCGGTGAGCATGGCTTCCAGTTCACGCGGCACACCGGGTGTGCACAGCACCAGCGCCTTGCCCAGATCGATACCGAAACCCACGGCACTGCCGATGCGATTGGGAATAACAAATGCAGAAGCCGGCAGCATGGCCTGTTTGCGATTCGCAGCATTCAATGGATAGCCGCGTTCTTGGCACCATTGCTCAAGATGAGCTATGGCGGTTGCGTTTTCAGACAGGTTTTCACCTTTCGCTGCTGCGAGTGCTTCTGCGGTGAGATCATCACTCGTCGGCCCCAATCCGCCGTTGACGATAATCACGTCACTGTCATTGGCGAGTGTCTGCAATTCGTGAATCAATAATGCCTTGTCATCGCCGACGGTGACTTTGCGGTAAACAGCGAGCCCCAGCGTGGCAAGTGCATCGGCGATGCGCGCGGAATTGCTGTCTACCGTGGTTCCGCTCATCAATTCGCTGCCGGTCATCAACAGTTGTATGCGCATGCAGACTCCTAATTTGTGATGGACTCATCCGCAAACGCGGATTCCGGCAAATAACGCCAGCTGACAGCGAAAGCCAGCAGGCATACCACTGCCGAACAGAGAAAGAGCAGGGCGGGGCTGATAGCCCACAGCCAGCCGCTGCTCAAGGCGCCGATTGCATTGCCGGCGCCATAGCCGACTGCGCTGTAGAACGCCTGCGCTTTGCCGGCATGATGATGTGAAAACAAGCGACGCACCGCTTCAATGGCGGCGGAATGAAAGGCACCAAAACTGAAGGCGTGCAGGCATTGCGCAAACAACATCACCGGCAGTTGTTGCGGGAAAAATGCGAGCAGTACCCAACGCAGTGCGGTTGCCAGCAGACTCACCAGAATCAGATTGCGCAAACCGTGTTGCGGTAACAAGCGGTGCATGAACCAGAAGATGATAATTTCCGCGACGACTCCCAGACTCCACAATAAACCGATCGTCGTGCGTGTATGTTGGTGCTGTTCCATCAATACCGAAAAAAACGTGTAGTAGGGCCCGTGTGACAACACCATCAGAAAGCAGACGGAAAACAAAGCCAGCACAGGAGGGTGCAATAGCCGTTTGGTAAACGCTGGCTCGTTTTGCAAATGACGGTTTGGCGCATTCCGTTGTGGCGAATCGGCGACAAACCAACTGCTGATAAAAATAATCAGCAAGCCGGCCGCAATCACATAAGGAAAGATGCGCAGCGAAACGTGATCAAACAGCAATCCCAAACCGGCAACGGCAACAATGAAGCCGATGGAACCCCACAAGCGAATACGGCTGTAAAATTCGGGTTGATTGCCGAGATAGGCGAGGGTGACGGCCTCGAATTGCGCCAGCACTGCGTTCCAGAAAAAACTGTAGAGAAAAATGATCAGTGCCAGCGCGGCAACACTGTGCCACCAGAAGCTCAGCGAAAAACACAGCACCGCCATCAGACAGCCCATGCGGATAATCATCATGCGCTGTTGGGTGCGATCGGCGAGCCAGCCCCAGATATTCGGCGCCACAATTTTGGTGCCCACCATCACCGAGGTGAGCAAACCGATATGCCAGGCATCCAGCCCGAGGCTCTGCAGGTACAACGGCAGGTACGGCACCATGGTGCCGAGCACAATGAAATAGAAAAAATAGAAACCGGACAGCCGCCAGTACAGCTGGCCTTGCATGGGGTTATTCCTGTACGCGCGCTGGAATGACCGGCGAAGGCATCACCACATCGGCGTTCTGCGCGCGATGGCGCAAGGCGTGATCCATCAATACCAGTGCCAGCATGGCTTCGGCAATCGGTGTGGCGCGGATGCCGACGCAGGGATCGTGGCGACCTTTGGTGATGACTTCAATCGGGTTGCCACTGCTGTCGATGCTGCGTCCCGGCAGGTGCAGGCTGGACGTGGGTTTCAGCGCAATGTTGACGACGATGTCCTGACCGCTGGAAATGCCGCCCAAAATGCCGCCGGCATTGTTGGAGAGAAAACCCTGCGGCGTCATTTCGTCGCGGTGTTCACTGCCGCGCTGGGTTACCGAAGCAAAACCGGCACCGATTTCCACGCCTTTCACCGCATTGATCCCCATCATGGCGTGGGCGATATCGGCGTCGAGGCGGTCGAAAATCGGTTCGCCCCAACCCGGCGGCAGACCTGCGGCCACTACCGTGATGCGGGCACCGATGGAATCGCCATCCTTGATCAGTTTCTGCATGTATTCCTCAAGCGCGGGCACGGCACCAGGGTCGGGGCAGAAAAACGCGTTCTGCTCGACGCAATCCCATTGCTTGAAATCGACGTTGATGGGCCCGAGTTGGCTCAGATAGCCGCGCACGCTGACACCAAAGCGCTCGTGCAGGTATTTCTTAGCGATGGCGCCGGCCGCCACGCGCATGGCGGTTTCACGCGCCGAGGAACGGCCGCCACCGCGATAGTCGCGGAAACCGTATTTCTGGGTGTAGGTGTAGTCGGCGTGTGCTGGGCGGAACGTGTCCTTGATATTGCCGTAATCCTTGGAGCGCTGGTCGGTGTTCTCGATCAACAGGCCGATTGGCGTGCCGGTAGTCTTACCTTCAAACACGCCGGAGAGGATGCGCACGGCATCTTCTTCCTTGCGCTGTGTGGTGTAGCGCGAAGTGCCGGGCTTGCGGCGGTCGAGGTCTATCTGCAGGTCCGCTTCACAGAGAGACAGGCCGGGAGGGCAGCCATCGACAATGCAACCCAGCGCAGGGCCGTGGCTTTCGCCAAAGGTCGTTACCGTGAACAATTTGCCGAAAGTATTGCCGGACATGTGTTTCCCCCCGAGATGCGCGCGCATTATAAGGGATAGTGGTATCCTTGCCGCCGCTTTTTCCTACCTGAATTCAGACCTGCGCCATGTTGAAAACCTGGTTCCATCGCTGGGGTTCTCCACCCTGGTTTTATCGCATGAGTGGTGTGCTGCTGCCGTGGCTGGCCGCGCTGGCTTTTGCTTTGATCGCCGCCGGCACCGTCTGGGGGCTGGCGTTTGCGCCGGAAGATGCACGTCAGGGCAACAGTTTTCGCATCATTTATCTGCATGTACCGTGTTCCTTCCTGGCGCTGGCCGGCTATTACCTGATGGCGATTGCCGGCTGCGTCGGTCTGATCTGGCGCATGAAGCTGGCCTTCTGGGCCATGCGTGCCGCGGCCCCACTGGGCGCGGCGCTGACATTTATCGCGCTGGTCACCGGTTCCATCTGGGGCAAACCGACCTGGGGGACATGGTGGGAGTGGGATGCGCGCATCACCTCCATGCTGATTCTGTTCTTCCTTTACCTTGGCGTCATGGCGCTGGCGAATGCTTATCAAAATAGCGACAGCGGCCAGCGTGCCTCGGCCATTCTGGCGATTGTCGGCATGGTGAACATTCCGATCATTTACAAGTCTGTGGACTGGTGGAACACGCTGCATCAGGGCGCATCACTCAAACTGACATCGGCGCCTACGATACACGGCAGCATGCTGTACCCGCTGCTGATCATGATTGCCGGTTTTTATCTGTTTTATGCCGTGGTGCTGTTGCTGAATATTCGCTGTGAAATTGTCGCCAGCGAGCGCAAGAGCCGCTGGTTGCACGATCACCTGTCACAAGAATTGTTGCAAGGTAAGTGAGTGATGTATTTTGAATCCGTGCACGACCTGTTGTTCATGAACGGGCATGGTGTTTATGTCTGGGGTGCCTATGGCATCGGTTTCGTCGTGTTGGTGGCGCTGGTGTGGCAGCCCCTGGCAAGACACGCACAGCTGCGCCAGCAAATCCTGCGTCAACTGCAACAGGAGCAATAAGCCATGCATCCGGTTCGCAAACAGCGCCTGTTGGTGATTCTGGCTATCGTGATTACATCCAGTGCTGCCGTTGGTTTGCTGGTGTATTCGTTGCGCCAGAACATGAATCTTTTCTTTCCGCCGGCAGACATGTTGAACGGCAAGGCTCCGCTGAATCGTGAAATCCGTCTCGGTGGTTTTGTCGACAAAGGCAGCGTACAGCGCACTACTGCCAATCTTGAAGTGCGCTTTGCCATCGGTGACGGCAACCACAGTGTGCCGGTGCTGTATACCGGCATCCTGCCGGATCTGTTTGCAGAAGAGCAGGCCGCGATTGCCAAGGGCAAATGGGATGGCAAGATTTTTGTCGCGACAGAAGTGCTGGCCAAGCATGATGAAAACTACACGCCGCCCGAAATTCTCGATAGCATGAAAAAAATGGGGCCGAAACCGGCCATGCATCGTCAGTGATTATTTCTGAGCTGTCTTGCGGGAATGTTTACGTGACACGCAGCAAGTACATCCCTGTATGCTCGTACGCCGACTTCCTGTCGGCGACGGTCACTCCAACACACCCGCAAGACAGCCATAGACGATATCCATGATTCCAGAACTCGGTCTTTACTGCCTTATCCTCGCTTTCTGTCTCGCCATTGCGCAAGCAATATTGCCGATGGCGGGCAGTTTCCTGCAAGTGCAACGCTGGATGCGCTTGTCAGTACCGCTCGCATTGCTGATGTGTGCATTGCTGTCATTGAGTTTTGCCGCGCTGGTTTACAGCTTTGTCAGTGATGATTTTTCAGTGGCTTATGTCGCGGCCAATTCCAACACGCAGTTGCCGGTGTACTACAAGATCAGCGCCACCTGGGGTGCACACGAAGGCTCGCTGTTGTTGTGGGTGTTGATACTCACCTTGTGGATGGCGGTATTTGCACTCACATCATCAGCCCTGCCGCTGGTATTGCGCGCGCGCATTTTGTCAGTGCTGGGTATGGTCGGCTCCGGCTTTACGGCTTTCACTCTGTTCACTTCGAATCCATTTGCGCGCGAACTGCCATTCACGCCGCAGGAAGGCGCCGATCTCAATCCGCTGCTGCAGGATTTTGGTTTGATTATTCATCCGCCTGTTTTATACGCGGGTTATGTCGGCTTTGCGGTGCCATTTGCCTTTGCCATCGCCGCCTTGCTGCAAGGTTCGATTGATAATTCCTGGACGCGCTGGATACGTCCATGGGTCAACACGGCATGGGCATTTCTCACCATAGGCATTGCCCTCGGCAGCTGGTGGGCGTATTACGAACTGGGTTGGGGCGGCTGGTGGTTCTGGGATCCGGTGGAAAATGCGTCTTTCATGCCGTGGCTGGCAGGTACGGCCTTGTTGCACGCGCTGGCGGCGACGGACAAACGCAAGCTGTTCGGCAACTGGACTTTGTTGCTTGCTATTTTTGCATTTTCACTGAGTTTGCTAGGTACTTTTCTGGTGCGCTCGGGCGTACTGACGTCTGTGCACGCGTTTGCCAGTGACCCGTCGCGCGGTTATTTCATTCTGGTATTTCTGGCGATAGTCGTCGGCGGTTCACTCACTTTGTTTGCCTTGCGTGCACCGACGCAGCCGACATCAAGCTACAACTTTTTTTCGCGTGACATGTTCATGCTGCTGGTCAGTAGCGCAATGACATTGATTCTGGCAACGGTCTGTCTGGGTACCTTGTATCCGCTGATTGCCGATGCACTGGATCTTGGGAAAATTTCCGTCGGGCCTCCGTATTTCAACCGCTTTTTCCTGCCGTTGATGGGCGGTGTGCTGTTGCTATTGCCTCTGGGCAATCACCTGCATTGGCAGGATGAGAGCAAATGGCCTGCATTGTTGTTATGGGCAAGGCAGCCTGCAGTGTTTGCGTTGTTGATTGCGCCATTGCTGTTGCTGGCACTGGCGCTACCATTCACGCTGTTGGGTGTGATGGGTGCATGGGTCGGCTTGTGGGTCATCATCAGCACCTTGCTGGATATTCGTCACAAGACGCGTAATGCGCATTCATTTGTTTCAGGTCTGCGTCATCTGCGTGCAAGCTACTGGGGCATGTGTATTGCACACGTCGGCATTGCTGTCAGTGCACTGGGGATTGTCTTGACATCCATCGGTAGTGAGCAGCGTGAATTGCGTCTTGCTCCCGGTGAAACAGCAAGCGTCGCCGGTTACGATTTTCGTTTTGACTCTATGCAGAAGAAAATTGGCCCCAATTATGTTTCCAGCGCGGCAGCTTTTTATATTTCATCGCCTGGTGGCGACTTGTTTGTGTTGCATCCGGAGAAACGTCGCTATCTGGCCAGAAACAGCATGATGACCGAGGCGGGCATACAACCAGGCTTTACGCGTGATCTCTATGTGTCATTGGGTGAGGCGCTGGAGCCCGAACTCGGAGAGCGCAGTGCCTGGTCGGTGCGGATGCATGTGAAACCCGCCGTGCGCTGGATCTGGTTGGGCGCCATCCTCATGGCATTGGGCAGTACGCTGTCGGTGCTCGACAAACGCTATCGCCATAAATCACTCGTCGCTGAATAGCCTGTTACTGAATAATTTGCTGATCATGAATCGTCTGAAACTGTTTTTGCCGCTTATTGTTTTTGCCGTGATTGCATTGTTCCTGATGCGCGGCCTGAAACTCGATCCTGCAGCCATGCCCAGTGCCTTGTTGAACAAACCGTGGCCGGTGTTTTCCTTGCCGGATTTGCAGACGGGCAATGTGCTCACGGAGAAAAACCTGCAGGGTCGCAAGGCGCTGGTCAATGTCTGGGCGACCTGGTGTGTCACCTGCCGTGTCGAGCATCCGTACCTGATGCAATTGGCGCAGCAGGGCGTGATCATTTACGGCGTGAGTTACAAGGACAACAACAGCGAAGCGCAAAAATGGCTACAGGAAAAAGGCAATCCCTTCCAGTTCACGATTGTGGATGCCGATGGGCGTCTGGGAATTGATCTCGGCGTATTTGGTGCACCGGAAACCTATTTCGTGGATGCAAAAGGCGTTATCCGTTACAAGCATGTCGGCGACCTTAACGCCCGTGTCTGGAGTGAAAAGCTGAAGGCTGTCTGGGACGGGATGCCTTGAGTTGCCTGTAGCAGGTCGGGCTCTGGACAAACCTACGCACAATTCTGTAGTGGACAGCCTCGGGGCAAATCCCTACGCTAGCGGCCACCTGAAAACTGGCCAATGTGGCCATTTTCCTTGACAGAATAGGGTCTTTGCCGAGTCGGAGTTGTATCGCGTACAGATCACTAACATTTTGATTCTATTGGATTTTCATTAACCTGCAGTTTTTCATTAACCAGAGGAGATAACGCATGGCTAACTCGCCTGCCGCAGCCCAGCACGATGACGACGTGTTGCGCGACGGCTTTGAACTGGGTTTCACCTATACGCGTTCCACCGGCCCCGTGATCGGCGCCTTTCTGACCGGCCTGCGCGACGGCAAGATCGTCGGCATCAAGGGCAGCAATGGCAAAGTGATCTGCCCACCGACCGAGTACGACCCGCAAACGTCTGAAGAACTGACCGAGATGGTCGATCTGCCGTCTACCGGCACGGTCAAGACCTGGAGCTGGATCAGCAAGCCACACGCCAAGCATGTGCTGACCCAGCCATTCGCCTGGGCTCTGATCCAGATCGACGGTGCCGACACCAGCCTCCTGCACAAAGTGGATGCAGGCTCTGAAGCCAACATGAAAACCGGCATGAAAGTGAAAGTGCGTTGGGCTGCGGATCGTCGCGGTTTCATCACTGACATTGAATGCTTTGAACCGGCTTGAGGAGAGTAGCAATGAGCGAACAAAAGCCTGTAGAAATCATTGATTCACCGGTGTACATGCAATACAGCTTTGCTGCCGGCCGTGCCACCTCCAACTTCCTGCGTTCCATCAAGGAAGGCAAACTGGTAGGTCAGCGTTCGTCAGTCACGGGAAAAGTGATCGTGCCACCACGCGGCGCAGATCCTGAAACCGGCACGCCGACGACAGAAGAAGTGTCCTTGCCTGAAACTGCGACGGTTATCAGCTTCACCGTGGTCTACATCCCGATTCCGAACTCCAAAGTTCAGCCTCCATTCATCGTCGCCAATATGGTGCTCGATAATTCGGACCAGACTTTTATCCACCTTGTCTCTGGTTGCGACAACAAGGATGTAAAAATTGGCACGCGCGTGAAAGCGGTGTGGCGTGACAAGAGCGAGTGGGAATACAGCTTCAACAACATCGAATACTTCCAGCCGATTGAAGGTGAAGCCCCGATCAATATCGATGAATTGAAGGCCAAGCGCCTGAAAGAAGTGGAGGCATTCAAACATGCGTGAGATTGCGATTATTGCCTATCACCAGACACCGATGGTGCGTGATGCTGGCGCAAAAAATGATGTCGAACTGGTTATGGAGGCGGTACAAGGCGCCAAGGACCAGATCGGCTTTACCAAAGACGATATCGAGTTCACCTGCTCCGGCAGCTGTGACTATCTCGGCGGTGCAGCATTTGCATTCGTCGGCGCACTCGATGCACTCGGCGCCGTACCACCTATTTCAGAATCGCACGTGGAAATGGATGCGGCCTGGGCACTGTACGAAGCCTGGCTGAAAATGCAGACCGGTCATTTCAACACAGCACTGATCTACGGTTTCGGTAAAAGTTCGCACGGCCCGATGCACGAAGTCCTGGCACTGCAACTGGATCCGTACTACACACAACCGCTGTGGCCCGACCAGATCAGCATGGCAGCGCTGCAAGCGCGTGCGATGCTGGATGCCGGCAAAATCACCGAAAAACAGATGGCAGAAATCGTGGCAAAAAGCCGTAAGAATGCCAAAAACAATCCGAATGCACAGCTGAAAGGTGATTACACGGTTGAGCAATTGCTCGCACAGCCGATGTTGTCATCACCACTGCGCAAGCACGATTGCCCGCCGATCACCGATGGCGCTTCTGCATTGATTCTTGCCACGAAAGAAGTGGCAGAAAAAGTGCTGGCCGGCACCGGCAAACGCCCGGTGTATATCACCGGTCTCGATCACCGCATCGAATCGCACCAGCTCGGCACACGCGATCTCACGTCTTCCATGTCTACCCGCATTGCCGGTGAACAGGCTGGCGTGAAAAAGGGCAAGGTGGATATCGCCGAACTGCACACACCGTTCAGTCACCAGGAAGTGTTGATCAAAGAGGCGCTCGGTCTCGATGACAGCACCGTGATCAACCCGTCAGGTGGCCCGCTCGCCGGCAACATTTTCATGTCTGCCGGTCTGGATCGCATTGGTGAAGTTGCCACGCGCATCATGAAAGGCGAAGCGAATCGTGGTGTTGCTCACGCAACCAGCGGCGCTTGTCTGCAGCAAAACCTGGTCGCCGTATTGGAGGGCAAATAAGATGGGTAATCCTTGTGCCATCGTCGGTATCGGCCAAACTGCCAAATACCGTTCCAAAATCAAGAAATCCATGGCCGGTCTCGTACGTGAAGCCGCGCAAAATGCACTGACTGATGCTGGCTGCACCTGGGCCGACATTGATGCAGTCATCATCGGCAAAGCACCAGACTTTTTCGAAGGTGTGGTGATGCCGGAACTGTATCTGGCGGATGCACTGGGCTGCGTCGGCAAGCCGATGTTGCGTGTACACACTGCCGGTTCCGTGGGTGGTTCTACCGCAATTGTCGCCGCATCTTATATCCAGAGCGGCATGTTCAAGCGCGTGTTGACACTGGCGTATGAAAAACAGTCCGAGTCGAATGCGATGTGGGCGCTGTCTTCACAGCAACCGTTCTCGCCACACTTGAACGCCGGTGCTGGCGGTTTCTTCGCACCGATCATTCGCGAATACATGCGCCGCACCGGGGCACCGGATGACATCGGCTGTAAAGTCGCACTGAAAGATCGACGTCACGCACTGAAAAACCCGCACGCGCACATGCATGAGCCGGAAGAAAACCTGGATCTGAAAAAATACATGGACGCGATGATGCTGTGGGAGCCACTGCGCTTCTCGGAAGTGTGCCCGTCATCCGACGGCGCCTGTGCGATGATTCTGTGCAACGAAGAACTCGCGAAAAAAGCGCCCAACAAACCGGCGTGGATTCACGGCACCGCGATGCGTTCCGAGCCAACCATGTATCCATGGCGCGAGGAAGTAAACCCGCAAGCCGGTATCGACTGCGCGAAAGATGTCTACTCACAAGCAGGCATTACCAATCCGCGCAAAGAGCTGGACATGGCGGAAGTGTACGTACCGTTTTCATGGTACGAGCCTATGTGGCTGGAGAACCTGGGCTTCGCGGAAGTCGGCGAAGGCTGGAAACTCACCGACAGCGGCGCAACCTCTCTCGATCAGGGCGGCGATATCCCTTGGAACTGCTCGGGCGGTGTATTGTCCACCAACCCGATCGGCGCATCAGGCATGATCCGCTTTGCCGAATCCGCACTGCAGGTGCGCGGTATGGCCGGTGACCGTCAGGTGCCGGGTGCGAAGAAGGCGCTGGGCCACGCTTACGGCGGTGGTGCGCAGTTCTTCTCCATGTGGGTGGTGGGTTCAGACAAGCCCTGATCGGCCTCACCCGTCTCAGAGAGCCCGGCAATGCCGGGCTTTTTTATTGTGGTGTATAACGCTCGGTACAATGCATTGCCGCCAGATACCCGAACGTCATCGCCGGACCCAGGGTAGAGCCGGGGCCAGGGTAAGTGGGCAGAATCGCCGCCGCGCAGTTGCCACAAGCATACAGTCCCTCAATTGCTGAGCCGTCTTCTCGCAACACCTGCCCATGTTCGTTTATCGCCATGCCGCCCTGGGTGCCGAAATCGCCCGGATCGAGTCGCACGGCGTAAAACGGGGCTTCAATTAATGGTGCGAGGCAGGGGTTTGGCGTGACGGACGGATCGCCGTAGTAGCGGTCGTACACCGAACTGCCGCGTTGCAATTCTTCATCCACGCCTTTTGCTGCGAAGCCATTGAAACGCGCTACGGTGTTGGCAAGCCCTTGCGCGTTGATGCCTGTTTTTTGTGCGAGCAGCTCCAGTGTGTCGGCGCGTTGCAAAAACTGTTCGCCGAGAAACTCTTTCGGCAGTGACCAGTCCGGTTGCATGGATTTGTTCATTACCGGGCCGACGATGTAGCGGGAGCGGAAACGGTTATCGAACACCATCCACGCCGGATAGCACGGGTTCTGTTCGCTATGGCGCGAAAAAAATTCCAGTTGATACGCCATGTAGTTCTGCGATTCATTGCTGATGCGCTTGCCTTGAGGATCAACTACCACGCAACCAGGTAGCGATTTTTCCATGATGCTCAGACGCGGCAGTGGTTCGCCTGGCACTTTCAGCGTCGTGCACCACCAGGCGCCGTGCATCAGGCGTGTGGCGGCACCGAGTGACTGCGCTGCGCGAATTGCGTCGCCGGTATTGCCGGGATGCGCTGCACTCCACGACGTGTTGGTCGGTTGCGGCAAATACTGTTCACGCATCGCCTGATTGTGTTCGAAACCACCGGCAGCGAGAATCACGCCGCGTGCAGCGTTCAGCGAGACTTTTTTACCGTCGCGGATTGCGGTGATGCCGCGGACGCGACCGTTTGTAACAACGAGCGATTGCAACGCGGTGTTGCGCCACAACGGGATGCCGAGATCCATCATCGACAGGCGCAAGCGTGCCACGCCGGCAGAACCGCAGGTGAGTCGACGCCCGCGTTTATTGTTTTTCCACCACGAGATATCTTTCCAGTAATCCCACAACATGCCGAGCATAGTTTTGATCCAGCCTGGGCTGCGGCTCATCAACACTTGCGCTTCTACTTGCGTGATGCCGATGCGATCAAACAGATACATCATCTGGTGATTGAGTTGCAGGAATCGCGCTTCGTCGCCGAGTTCGGAGTGGGCGAGTGGCGAGGGTTCCAGCGAGCGGTGGCCGGATCTGGCGCCGGGTCTGTCGGTGTAGTAATCCGGGTAGTGATCGAGGGATTCATAACGCACGCGTGTGTTGTCGTGCAGAAACTTCATCATCTGCGGGGCTTGTTCAAGGTATACATCCAGCAGATGTTCCGGCACATCGCCGGTAGGAATCGTCTGGCGCAGATATTCGCGTGCATCAGCGAGTGAGTCATCCGCACCAGCCGCTTTGGCGTAGTGGTTGTTGGGGATCCACACGCCGCCACCAGACAGCGCACTGGTGCCGCCGAACTTTTCACATTTCTCGATCAGTAGTACGCGCTGTGCGCCGCTCAGTTTGGCGGTGATCGCGGCTGTCATACCGCCGTTGCCGGAGCCGACAACAATCACATCCCAGTCTGTTTGTTCTGCACTCATCTCAAGGCTCCCGGGGTGTGGTCGTGTTTAGCGTCTGCAGCCACTGTTCTGTTTGCTGCCAGAGTTTTGCGGCGCTTTCTGCGTCGAGTGCTTCTGTACTCGGCGTGGTATCGGTACAGTTATCGTAATAGCGACCACCGGGTAAATGCGCCGCAGTAGCGCAGTACAACGAGGTCTGTGCACCTTGCTCCGGCGACAACAGGAAAAATGCTTCCACCGGTGCGAGTATCTTGCGCAGCAGGCCGATGAACCCATGCCCCGCGAGACCTTTGTCGGCAATGCGCGTGTACACGGCACCGGGATGCAAACTGTACGAAGACAAACCCTGCGCGTCGTAGCGGCGTTGCAGCTCGTTGTTCATGTGCATCACGGCGAGTTTGGATGTGCCGTAAGCGCGCCAGGAATTGTACGGTTCGAGCGGCGAAAACAATGCACTGTTGCGACCTTTGCTGTGAAGTTGCGATACAACGTTGACAACGCGCGCCTCGCCGTGTTGTTGTGCGGTTTTCAGTAACAGCGGCAGTAGGGCGTGCGTCAATTGAAACGTGCCGAGATAATTGGTGCGCCAGTGAATTTCGAATCCGTCGGGTGTTAGCTGTGGTGTTTGCCATTCCGAGCGTAGGTCGAGGTGAATCCCCGCGTTGTTGATCAGCACATCCAGCCTGTCGCCGTGTGTTTGTTGATGCCAGCGTACAAAGGCGGCTACCGATGCAGCGTCGGTCAGATCCATGTCGCAGCCGTCGATCTTTTTACTGCCGCTGGCCTGCTTTAGTTGGTTGACGGTTGCCTGTGTGTGGTGGCGGGTGGTGATGCTGACCTGCACGCCCCAGCGCGCCAGTTGCAGCGCAGTGCTGAAACCCAGTGACTGTGCGCTGGCACCGGTGACGATGATGTGTTTGCCGTTCAGGTCTGTCGGTTTGGCTCGCTGCTTTTTCATCAGGGTGCGCTTACATGAAACCGAGCTTCTTCAACTGTGCTTCCATTTCCGCCCAGCTCCAGTACGCGCTCATCTCGATGATTTTTCCCGCATCGTTGACCTTGTAGATCGCGATCATGTCGACTTCGGTTTTGCCCTTGCCGAAATTGTTCACGGCTGTTTGATGCACGGCCACGGCGTGCGTGCCGCTGGGAATGCGCGTGTGCACGGTGATAGTGAGATTCGAAGGGCCAATCACGTTGTCCCAGAATTTGGCAATGGCTTCCTTGCCGCGGTGGCCGTCGCCTGTCATGTCGAACGGCGATACGCCGACGGGATCACTCACCACGGCATTGTCGTCATACAGCGCGAGCCAGCCTTCGCGGTCGCCTTTCATCGCGAGAGTGACGGAGTTGATATTGGCCTGGATGGCGAGATGGTTGCTGATATCGCTCATGATTTTATCTCGTTGGTTGATGGTAATTGCTGTGGTGATTGCGGATGACTGGCGAGAATCATCGCTGTTGCCGTGATGATGGCCATGCTGGCAGCGAGTAGATTGCCGACGGCCAGGCCCTTCGCGTTCATGCCGTCAGCGTTGACGCTCCACAGCATGTCAAATTTGGCGATGTAGAGAAACAGCAGGCCGGCAATCCACAGCACCGGAAAGAACATCAGCCAGTTGTCGCGCGCAGCGGGTTTGCGGTATGCCAGCAGAAACCAGTAGCCGGCGGCGAAGAAACTGACAGCGTGAATCAACGCGGCGATATAAGGTTGGTGGAACACGAACAGAAACACATCGTAGGGAATGAACAGCAAGCAGCCGAGGGTGATGGTGAGCAGGGGCATGCACGCTACCCCGATTTGCGCCTTGCGCAACTGTCCGGCAGCCATGGCATCCCACGCGAATTTGCGCAGACAGTAAGCCAGCGCGCCGCTGAACAGGAACATCCAGTGGTAGCTGGTGAGCGGCACGCTGTTGAGGAAAGGCTGGTTGTAGATGACGTCGCGGTTCCACGTCCACCAGTTCAGTGCCGGGCCTAGGTTGTCGAAAATCAGGTAAAGCGTGCCAGTAAGAAAGGCAGTGCAGATGGCTTCGGTGACTGGCGGGAAATCGTAGCGGCGGATGGTCATGTAGCTGTGGTAGAGCAATGCTGGGTAGAGCAGGGCGATGTAGAGCGGTAGCCGGTTCCACACCAGCATCACGGAGAATTCGCCGTGCCAGAAACTCACCAGGGTGTAGTAAGAGCCGATATCCATTACCAGCCCAAACAGGAAAATACCGGCAAAGGTGTAAAGCGGTGAGCGATTACCTAACTGCCTGCTGTGGCGAATGGCGTGCAGTAAAGCCAGCACGGCACCACACAGCATGATGGCTTCAATGGCGAGAAAGCTCCAGTCCAGCAGCGCCTGCGGGGCATTGAAGGAGATGAAATGCTCGCGCGCCTCGGCGTTGCGCATGGCGTAGGAGAGCTGTTCCGCAACGGAAGTATCCATGAGTTACCTCTTTCATCAACAGGCGCAGACTCTGTCATACCAATCCTTGTAGCGGCAATCACGTAATTGCCGAGGGAGGTGTTTAGGTGGGCCATCTCCCGGCAAAGCGTTAGATCACTGCTACAGTTGAAGTGTCAGTTGTTGGTCTAGGTTTGCCCATGGGAGCTGTTGCCATGCATGAACGTCGCCGCTATGTGCGGGTAACTCCGGAAGAGGGAGCTCCTGTGCGTGTGGACATCAACGGGGAAAATTTTCTCGATATCCTCTGCGCTTGCGACATCAGCGAGGGCGGTGTGGGTTTCCAGGTTGAGCATTGTTTCACTGGCTGCATGATCGACAAGCCGGTACATTTCATCGTCCAGTTGCCTCCGCCAGTCAATGCCTTGATCAGTGCGGAGGGACGCATTCGTCATGTGGCCGGGCAGTCTTTCGGCATAGAATTTGAAATCCTGACGCGGGAAGCGCGACACAATCTGTTCGACTACGTGCACCACCGCCTGCGCAATGCGCCGTTACTTACCCGCGTGGCGCACAGCCTGCACCTGAGCGGTGTGCTGCCGGGTACAGCCTCGCAGTTGCATTGAAGGGGCGTATCAGGGCGCCAGGCGTTCAATGCACCAGTTACTGTCTGCCAGACGGGTATAGACAAACCGGTCATGCAGGCGATTGGGCCGGCCCTGCCAGAATTCAAAGCGTTCCGGCAACACACGGTAACCGCCCCAGTGCGGTGGGCAGGGGATAGGGCCTTCACCGAAACGAGCAGCCTGCTCGGCAAAAGCAATGTCCAGCGCCTCACGTGTTTCCAGAATATGGCTCTGCTGTGAAGCCCAGGCACCGAGCTGGCTCTCGCGCGGTCGGCTGGCGAAATAACGCTCGTCGACTTCGCGCGTGGTGTGCTCAACACGGCCACACACCATCACCTGCCGGCTCAGGGGCAGCCACTGGAACAGCAGAGAGACATGTGTGTTGGCCTGCATGTCGTGGGCCTTGGCACTCTGCCGGTTGGTAAAAAAGGTGAATCCCTCCGCGCCATGGTCTTTCAGCAGCACCGTGCGCTGGTGGGGCTGACCTTCTTCATTCACGGTAGCCAGTACCATCGCTGTGGGATCGGGGATATTCGGTTCCGCCAGTGCATGTGCCAGCCACTGTTCAAACTGCGAAAAAGGCTCCCCAGCCAGGTCTTCGCGCTTCAGTTCACCGTACTGGTAATCGCGGCGTATATCGGCGGTTTTCATGCGTGTGTCATCCGGGAAACTTGTGCCGGCATGGTAACATTCATGGGGTTTGCCAGACGTCGACAAGATCAACGATATCAAGCCTAAATAAAACGGTAACGCAGGATCAGAGGTGTCTCACCTATGCAATGGGATGTTGGCAACTGCCAACATCCCGAAAATGTCACTCTGGCGCCGATTTCCCGTAGAATTGGCGACTGATTTGTATAGGTTTGCCATGTCTTCCATCTCCCCAGCACCCACACGCACCAAGATCTGCGGCTTGACCAGCGTTGATGACGCCGAGGCTGCGGTTGCTGCCGGTGTTGATGCCATTGGTCTGGTGTTCTATCCGAAGAGCCCACGCCATGTGTCTATTGCCAATGCGGCGGTCATTGCGCGGGCGGTCGGGCCGTTTGTGACGGTGGTGGGACTTTTTGTGGATGCCGCGGCTGACGAGATTGATCGTGTGCTGGCGCAGGTGCCGCTGCATGTCCTGCAGTTTCACGGTAACGAAACCCCGGCTTTCTGTGCCAGCTTTCAGCGCCCGTTTGTGAAGGCGATCCGCATGGCCGAGGGCACAGACTTGCCAGCGCTGGAGCAGACCTACACAGACGCAGGTGCCTTAGGCTTGCTGCTCGACAGCTACAGCCCGGCAGCACCCGGCGGCACCGGCGAGACCTTCAACTGGGAGCGCATTCCACGCGAGCGGCGGCTTCCCCTGATACTGGCGGGCGGGCTCTCGCCGGATAATGTTGTAGCAGCCGTGACACAGGTTAGACCGTATGCAGTGGACGTCAGCAGCGGGGTGGAAATCGCCCCTGGCCGCAAGGATTCCGCTAGAATGGCCGCCTTTGTTCACGCAGCACGCAATGCCTGAACCGCCCCTGTTTACGTTTTGAAGTCATTGACCCGGAGTATTGTTGTGGCCCAGACCAACTGGAAAGATTTCAATTTTGCTGCCTATCCGGATGCTCGCGGGCATTTCGATCAGTTCGGTGGCAAGTTTGTTTCCGAAACCTTGATGGCAGCGGTGAGCGAGCTGGAAAAGAGCTACGCGAAGCTGTCGAAGGATCCGGACTTCCACGCCGAATTCGACCGCGACATGGCGCACTACGTCGGTCGTCCGTCACCGCTGTATTTTGCGGAGCGTTGGAGCCGTGAACTGGGCGGCGCACGCATTTTCCTGAAGCGCGAAGACCTGAACCACACTGGCGCGCACAAGGTGAACAACACCATCGGTCAGGCACTGCTCGCCAAGCATTCCGGCAAGACACGCATCATCGCCGAAACCGGTGCCGGCCAGCACGGCGTGGCCACGGCCACGGTCGCGGCGCGCCTCGGCATGGAGTGCGTGGTATACATGGGCGAAGACGATGTGAAGCGCCAATCGCTCAATGTCTATCGCATGAAATTGCTGGGGGCTACCGTGGTGCCGGTGACATCCGGTTCCAAAACGCTGAAAGACGCGATGAACGAAGCGATGCGCGACTGGGTGACCAATGTCGACAACACGTTCTACATTATCGGCACCGTGGCCGGCCCGCATCCATACCCGATGCTGGTGCGTGATTTCCAATCGATTATCGGTCGCGAAGCGCGTCGCCAGTGTCTGGAGCAAACGGGCCAATTGCCGAGCGCTCTGATTGCCTGCGTTGGCGGTGGCTCCAATGCCATCGGCTTGTTTCATCCCTTTCTTGCCGATGATGGCGTGGCTATGTACGGCGTGGAAGCGGGCGGTGACGGCGTTGCAACCGGTCGTCACGCGGCACCACTGAATGCAGGCCGCCCCGGTGTATTGCACGGCAATCGCACCTATTTGATGGACGACGACAACGGCCAGATCATCGAAACGCATTCGGTGTCTGCCGGTCTGGATTATCCCGGTGTCGGCCCTGAACATTCGTGGCTGAAAGATATAGGCCGCGTAAATTATGTGGCAATCAATGACACCGAAGCACTGGCAGGCTTCCGTCGCCTGACGCGCACCGAAGGCATCATGCCGGCACTGGAATCCAGTCACGCCGTCGCCTATGCCGAAAAACTGGCACCGACACTGACACCGGAAGACATCATCATTGTCAATTTGTCCGGCCGTGGTGACAAGGATATTCTGACCATTGCTGCCATTGACGGCATCAAGGTCTGAACGGAGTATTCATGTTTTCACGTCTGGTTGTGGATGTTGAATTGACCAATCGGTGCAATGCAACCTGCACGTTTTGTCCGCGCGACAATATGCCGCAAATGGGACATATGAGCCGTGAAAATTTTTACTCAACGGTGAAGCGCATTGCAGATGCAGGGCCTGATCATGTCATCAGTTTCTGTGGAACAGGTGAGCCATCGATACATCCACATTTTGGTGAATTCGTTGAATACGCTGCCAAATCAGGTTTGCAGACCCAGTTGACCACAAACGCCAGTCGCTTGACGCGTGATATCTCGGAAAAAATTGTTTCCGCAGGTATCAAACGTATCAATTTCAGCATAACTGGCATTGATGATGTCTACGAACGCATCTACGGTTTGTCATTTGCTCCTGTCAGGAAAAACATTCTGGATTTTGTTGAAGCAGCAGATGGTCGCTGCATCATCAATATAAATCTTGTTGATTATGAAAAATATGAGGCTGACCTTGATCTCAAGGCAGTGCGCCAGTACTGGAAAGACCTGGGAATAGAAAAGTTCTCTGTCATGCGCATAACCAACAGGGCAGGCGCCATCAGTATGGCAGGCGGCACAGGAGAGTCTTATGCCGAAGCCGTGACAGCAAACCAAGCAATTCTTGCCAAACATGATCTTAATGGTTTGTGCGCTATAGCGTTTGATACTTTTCATATTGGATGGGATGGACAGTACTTTTTATGTTGCCATGACTGGAAGCATGAGGCGCCGTTTGGTCATGTTGCAACGCACAGCATTGCTGAAGTTTATGAAATGAAAAAAAGATATTTTTCTGAAAAAGAAATGATATGTCATCGCTGTATGCACTATCCGGCAAACATTCTGAGGCACTCGCCTGCATACAAGGTGAACAAAGTTGTCTATGAAGGTGAAGACCTTGTAAGACTTTTTCGTGAATCCGAGCAAAAAATCTGACACCCGCTTCATTAAACAGGCCTTTTACGCATGTCACGTATCTCAAGCTGTCTCACGCAATTGAACGCCGCAAACCGCAAGGCGCTGATTCCCTACATCGTCGCTGGTGATCCGGACAGAGTTACCACGCTCGCCACACTACGCGCCATGGTAAAAGCCGGCGCCGACATTCTGGAAATCGGCGTGCCGTTTTCCGACCCGATGGCGGAAGGCCCGGTGATCCAGAAAGGCCATGAACGTGCATTGGCATCCGGCATGTCACTCAAGCAAGTGCTGGAACTGGTGCGTGAATTTCGCACAAGCGACAACTCGACACCGATTGTGTTGATGGGCTATGCCAATCCGGTCGAACGCATGGGGTATGCACAGTTTGCCGATGCAGCAGTTGCTGCTGGTGTCGACGGTTTGCTCACGGTGGATATCCCCCCCGAAGAAGCGCACGACCTGAATGCCGAACTGAAGCGTGTCGGAATCGACAATATTTTCCTGCTGGCACCGACCACCACTGACGAGCGCGCCAGACAGATTTGCGCACTGGCCACCGGCTATTTGTACTACGTGTCGCTGAAAGGTGTGACGGGTGCCGGCCATCTCGATACTGCAGAAGTGCGTGCAAAACTCGCGCATTTTCGCACTTACACGCAGTTGCCGCTGTGTGTCGGTTTCGGCATCAAGGATGCAGAGTCTGCACGTGCGATTTCAGAGACCGCTGATGGCGTTGTTGTCGGCAGTGTGCTGGTAGATAAAATGGCGCAACTGGGCAATGGCTCTGCTGAAGCCGTGGCCGCAATCATTGCCGATATTCGCAGCGCGATTTGAATCCGCAGCGCAAGTTGAATCGCAGAAAATATCAGGAGTAGCACATGAGCTGGCTAGACAAGATTGTTCCTGCTGTTGTTCGCTCTGAAAAACGCAACCAGGGTGAAAGCGCAATTCCCGAAGGACTGTGGAAAAAATGCCCGAAGTGCGATGCCGTCTTGTATCGTCCCGAACTGGAACGATCGCTGGATGTCTGCCCGAAATGTGATCACCACATGCGTATTGGTGCGCGCACACGTATCCACTGGTTTCTCGATGAAGCGGGTCGTGAAGAGTTGGCAACCGAAGTCGAACCCATTGATCGTCTGAAATTCAAGGATGTGAAAAAATACAAAGACAGACTGACTGCCGCACAGAAGGAAACCGGCGAGAAAGATGCGCTGGTGGCATTCAAAGGTTGCGTCAATGGCTTGCCGGTCATCGTGTGTGCTTTCGAGTTCGCCTTTCACGGCGGCTCGATGGGTTATGCCGTCGGCGAAAAATTTACCCGTGCCGCCACACTGGCGTTGAAAGAAAAAATGCCGCTTGTGTGTTTTTCGGCAACAGGCGGTGCGCGCATGCAGGAAGCACTGATTTCCCTGATGCAGATGGCAAAAACCAGCGCTGTTATTGAGCGCATGAAGCAACAGGGCGTTCCCTATATTTCGGTGATGACGGACCCGGTCTACGGCGGTGTATCGGCGAGCCTGGCATTGCTGGGCGACTTGAATATTGCAGAGCCGGGCGCGCGTGCCGGCTTTGCCGGCCCCGGCATTATCGAGCAGACCATACGCCAGAAATTGCCGAAAGGTTTTCAGCGCAGTGAGTTTTTGCTCGACCACGGCGCGATCGACATGATTGTGCATCGCAAGGATATGCGTGAAAAGTTGTCAGGTATTCTTGCCAAACTCATGAATCAACCTGCACTGGCCACTATCGAGTGACAGTACGCTATCACAGCCTCGAGGATTGGCTGCGCTGGCAGGAAGGCTTGCATCCGAATGTGATAGATCTCGGGCTGGCGCGCGCACAGGCTGTTGCCGATATATTGTTCGGGAAACGTTCCAGTCAAGCCAGTCCTTTCACCATTACTGTTGCTGGCACCAATGGCAAAGGTTCCTGTGTCAAAACCCTGAGTGCATTGCTGGTTGCCACAGGCAAGCGTGTAGGTGCCTTCACCTCGCCACATTTGCTGCGCTACAACGAGCGTATTTGCATTGATAATCGTGAAGTCAGCGACGACGATCTCTGTGAAGCCTTTGCCGCGATTGATACGGCGCGCGGTGATATCAGTCTCACGTATTTCGAGTTCAATGCGCTGGCTGCCTTATATCTGTTTCGTAAACACCGTGTGGATGTGCAGGTGCTGGAAGTGGGCCTCGGCGGCAGGCTGGACGCGGTCAATATTGTCGATGCCGACATTGCTGTCATCACCAATATCGCACTGGATCATGTCGACTGGCTGGGCGACACGCGCGAGAAAATCGGTGCCGAGAAAGCCGGCATCCTGCGCCAGAACGGCAAGCTGGTTTATGGCGAAATGAATATGCCAGACAGTATTCATGATCGCGTTGATGCTCTGGGCGTGACGTGTCGTCAGCTCGGTGCCGAATTCGGTTTTACTGTCACCGACAATATCTTGCGCTGGAAGGGTATTGATGCTGCAGGCAAGCCTGTGCATATTGAAGCCGCGTGCCCGACGCTGCCGCTGCCCAGCGTGGCTTGTGCGCTGCAGGTATTGGCGTGGATGGATAGTCTGGATGCGGATATCGCTGCTAACACGCTGCCATTGCTCAAACTGGACGGCAGATTTGAACGAATTGCGCATCCTGCACGGACGATAATTCTGGATGTTGCACACAATATTGCAGGCGCGCATTTTCTGGCAGACAGAATCCTGCGTGTTTTCAAACAGCCCGTGGATATTTTGTTTGCCGCCATGGCAGACAAGGATCTCGTTGGCATCTGCACTGCACTGCAGCCGGCAGTGAAATCCTGGCATCTGGCATCGTTACCAGACAATTCTCGCGCAGCCGCGCCTGAACAATTGCAGCATGCTGTGCGGCAGTCAGGTAGTACCAGTCAGTGCGATATTTATGATTCGGTGCACCATGCCATGGATGCTTGTACTGCGCAGTCGCATGACGAGCCATTGCTGGTTTGTGGTTCATTTTTTACCGTTGCAGCCGCAAAGGCCTATTGGCTTGCACAGCAGCATGATTGATCAGACAGGTAATTGTTTATGTACGCATTGTTGAAGCCTTTGGTGTTCTTGCTGGATGCAGAGAAAGCCCACCACCTGACGCTAGATGGCTTGAATTTTCTGCATCGTGCAGGCTTGCTGGGTGCCTATGCCGGCAAGCCTGTAGCGGATCCGGCAACGGTATTCGGCATTCAGTTTCCCAATCGCGTAGGGCTTGCCGCCGGTCTCGACAAGAACGCGGATTACATTGATGCCCTCGGTGCGCTGGGTTTCGGTTTTGTGGAAGTGGGCACCGTCACGCCGCGCCCGCAAGTCGGCAATCCACAACCGCGCCTGTTTCGCGCCGTGGCGCAGCGTGGCATTGTCAATCGCATGGGCTTCAACAATCTCGGCGTCGAACATTTGCTCAACAATATTCGCCAGCGCACATACCAAGGCGTGCTGGGCGTCAATATTGGCAAGAATGCAACGACACCGGTCGACAATGCACTGGATGATTATTTGTTTTGCCTGAATGCCGTGTATGCAGATTGTGATTACATCACGGTCAACTTGTCTTCGCCCAATACACCGGGCCTGCGTGACCTGCAATTCGGCGAGCCACTCAAACGTTTGCTCGAAGGTTTGAAAAACCGGCAGGCACAATTGCACACACAGATGGGGAAATACAAACCGCTTCTGGTAAAAATTGCACCAGATCTGGCGCAGGATGATATCGACGACATCGCGCAGACTTTCCTGCAGATGCAGATTGATGGTGTGATTGCCACCAACACCACCATCGATAAATCGGCACTGGCAGGCACCGCATTGGAAAACGAGGCCGGAGGTTTGAGTGGCGCGCCGGTGTATGAAAAGTCCACGGCGGTACTCAAGCGTTTGGCAGAGCAACTGGCAGGAAAAATTCCCCTGGTCGGCGTTGGCGGTATCGAATCGGGCGAGCAGGCGCAAGCAAAAATCAACGCAGGCGCCAGTCTCGTTCAGCTCTATTCCGGGTTGATTTATCGCGGCCCTGCACTGGTGCGTGAATGCGCACAAGCACTCCAGCAAGGAAAGAAATGACATGAAACCCTTGCAACTGGTTGCCACCTGCGCGCGTGCACTGGAACCGCTACTCGCTGATGAACTGAATGCATTGTTTGCGCAGGATGTGGTGGCCGGCGATCGCATAGTCACGTTCTCGGCAAGCCCGGAAGTGGTGTATCGCGTATTGCTCGGCACACGTATTGCCAACCGTATACTGTGGCCGGTGTGCACAGTAGAAGCGCGCGATGGCGATGAGCTGTATCGCAATCTCTGCCAACACAACTGGACGCCGTATCTCAATCCGGAGCGCAGTTTCTGCGTAGATTTTATCGGCGAGTCCGACAGTATCCGCAATTCGATGTTCGGTGCGGTACGCGTGAAGGATGCCTTGGTAGATTGCACGCGCGTGGGCAACAATCGCGCCACCGTCGCCAAGGATAATCCGGATATGCGTTTCAATGCGGTGCTGTTGTCCAACGACAAGCAAACCGATCGCGTGCAGGTGGCGATTGATCTCGGTAATGGCAGTCTGCACAAACGCGGTTATCGCACGCAGGCCGGCGAAGCGCCGCTGAAAGAAACCGTGGCTGCGGGTATGTTGATGCGTGCAGGCTGGCCGACGATGGCGGAGCAGGGCGGCGCCTTGTTTGATCCGTTCTGTGGCAGTGGCACCATCCTTATTGAAGCGGCGCTGATGGCAGCCAAAATTCCGCCCGGCATTTATCGCGAGCATTGGGGCTTCATGCACTGCGAATGGCATGATGAGGCATTGTGGCAATCGCTCTGGAAAGAAGGGCGCAGTCGCCTGTTGAATGCCGGCAACACCGGCATGCCGCGTATTGTCGGCAGTGATGTCTTGACCACGGTGGTTAAAAAGGCGCACGCCAATATTGATCGCGCCGGTTTATCGGAATTGATCACCGTCGAAGCCGAACACCTCAGCGACAGCATGCCGCCGCGCGGAAAAACCGGTTTGCTGATTACCAATCCGCCTTATGGCGAACGCCTGGATGATGATCCGGATCTGTTGGGTTTGTACGCAAAACTCGGCGAAAAAATGAGTGCCATGCACGGCTGGCAGGCAGCGGTGCTAACCAGTGACAAGCTGCTGGCGCAGGCCATTGGTTTGCGCAGCCATCGCTCCTACCGTTTTGATAATGGCGCGATTGCCTGTCGTCTGTATCTTTTTACGCTTGATGAAAGAAATCGCTATAAACCGGTGCTGGCTGTGCGCCAGGATGATGTCTGTCAGGAATCGTCGCTGTCTGACGGCGCGCGTATGTTGTTCAATCGCCTGAAAAAGAATCAGCAAAAACTGGCGCCGTGGCTGAAACAACAAAAAGTTGACTGCTATCGACTGTATGACGCCGATATGCCGGAATATGCTTTTGCCATTGATGTCTATCGCGATCTGGATGCACATCAGGTGCATGTACATCTGCAGGAATACGCACCACCCAAAACGGTGGACGAGAACGCCGCCACACGTCGCCGCGAAGAAACGCAGATTGCGGTTTCTGCTGCACTGGCGATTCCCTTGCAGCGTGTGCATTTGAAACGTCGTGAACGACAAAAAGGCGAAGGCCAGTACAAGAAACAACAGGAAAATCAAAAACAGGACGCAGAAGACCAGCGCTTCAAGGCTCAGGAACACGGCAATGTTTTCTGGGTGAATATGGAAACCTACCTGGATACCGGCCTGTTTCTCGATACGCGGCCTGTCCGCCAATTGCTTGCTAAAAAAGTGCGTGGCAAACGCTTCCTCAACCTGTTTTCCTACACGGCCAGCGCTACAGTTTACGCCGCCAAGGCGGGTGCTGCGTCATCGCTCAGCATCGACATGTCGGCCACCTATACCGACTGGGCACGGCATAACTTTGCCGCCAATGCCGTGGATACCCGTAAACACCGCCTGCTGACCGAAGATTGTCTGCACTGGCTGGAAAATGCCACCGAGCAGTTTGACCTGATCTATCTCGATCCGCCGACATTTTCCAATTCCAAGCGCATGCAGAATACGCTGGACGTGCAGCGCGATCAGGTCAACCTGATTGGCTATGCGCTGGATCTGTTGTCGGAAGAGGGCGAGTTGATTTTTGTCACCAATCACCAGCGTTTCAAATTGCAGTACGACATTTTCGCCGAGCATGGCTGGCATGCCGAAGACATTACAGCGCAGACGCTGGACCCGGATTTTCGCAACAGTCACAAGATTCACCAGTGCTGGCTGTTCAGGCGAAACGCTGAGTAAACACGGTTTTCCATTTTATTAAACGGTGTTCATTACATAGTGAACACCGTTTATCTGTTTCGCTGCAGCGTAAAAAGCTGATCTTGAGCTCAGGCATTTTCCTGTTTGCCACTCTTCAAAACTGCAGCAGCGCCTGATCAATAGACGCGTTGTTCATTGCCTTTATGAAGCAGCTGCTTCATAACCTGCTGCAATGCTTGCATGCCGTGAGACAGCTGTCTCATGCAAATGCACAGGTTTTCCCGAAAACTGGACAGATGTCTCATCCGGGTCAACACTGAAGCAAATGATTCCGGAGTAATACACAGATGGCCGCGAAGGAACGCTCAAGGGCTCGCATCATCATCACGGCCTTGCGTCTGGCAGCCAGTCCCTCTGGCTCTGCGCTGCGCATGCAGACTCTTGCGGCAGAGGCTGGCGTGGGCCGTGCGACCTTGTATCGTTACTACCCGACACTCGATGCTGTAGTGACAGATGCCATGGCCTACTGGGCGATTTCCACTGCAGGCAAGCTGCGTCAGTTGGATCTCCCGCAACATCCGCAGCAGAGAATGTACCGTGTTTTTGAAGGCCTGGTGGCGATGCTGGTCGAAAGTCGCCCTTTGTTGCAGGCATTTTTGCCGACGCTGTTGGCCGCGCAGGAAATCCGCGTCTCGCCGACGATACCGAAGCTGGATTCACTGATTCCTGTTGCACTGGCAGTAGCACTGGGATTGCCCGAGTCGGCATTGCCGCCACAAACAACGCGCCTGTTGCAGTATGCGCTGCTGGCAGGCGCGATTCGTCTGGCAGCTGACGGGAAGCAGGCTGATGTGCTGTGCGCGGATTTATGTGCGATTGCCAGGCCGCTCATGCTTGAGCAAGTGGCCTGAGTGCATTCAGGGTTTTGCCGCCTTTTCCACCTGCAGGCGTATGCCATCAATATTGCGCATCAATGTCGCGCGCCATAGGGGTTCGAGGCTGTCCACAGCCAGATGCTGCATCACCTCGCGGTATTCCTCATGCGCGCCAGCGTGCCTGAGTTGATCGACCACTTTCGGATCGCTGGCCTGCATTTCAAACAGCGTATAACTCATCACCGTCCACAACAGTCCTTGCGCATGATGTACAGCACGTTGTGCATCCAGCCCGGCGTCCTGCATCAACTGGGCAATGCGCTGGATCTTGCGCAGGGTGCTGGGTGAGGTGCCGGCCAACCCCATCAATAGCATCAGTTCCGGGCGCGTTTTCAGGGCCTGGCGAAAGGTTTCCATCCATTGCGCGATCTGGCCGTCCCACTCCAGCACGGGATTCATGTCGATATCGAGGGATTGCAGGGCATATTCTGCCAGTGCGTCGAGCAGCGCCTCCTTGCTGGGGAAATAGGTGTACAGATTGCCGGGTACGGTATTCAGACGTTGTGCCAGCTGGCGAATGGACAAATCCTGGCCTTTGCCTTCACGCAACAGCAGCAGGGCCGTATCCAGGATGAGCAGCTTGCTCAATTTGGCCGGACGGCCGCTGCTGCGAGCAGCAACGGGTTCCGCGAGGGTGGTTTCAGGCATCTACCTAGTCCTTTTCTCCGATTTGACGTAATGAACGGCGTTCATTATTTTCTAAACAGTGTTCATTTACTGGCGGGTACCAGTCGCCAGTATGGTGAATGGTGTTCAGGAAGTGTAGACCGAGGAGACTTTGATGCAAGCGCCAGCCGTCAGCCGCTTTCCGGAACTGGGGTTCTACACCTTGCCCGGTCACACCCGCACACCGGCCGACATCCTGGACGAAGTGCGCACAGCCGAGGCCCTGGGCATGGGTTCAGCCTGGATCTCGGAGCGCTTTGATGTGAAGGAGGCCGCCGCATTGGCCGGGGCTGCGGCAGCAATTACCGAAAAACTGTTCATCGGCACCGGCGCCACCAACATCAACTCCCGGCATCCATTGCTCACGGCGTCCATGGGCACCACTTTGCACCGTCTGAGCGGTGGCCGATTCGCCTTGGGAGTGGCACGTGGCGTCGGCATCCGCTATGACCTGATGGGCATGCAGAAAGTCAGCAATGCGCATCTGCGCGACTTTGCTGATCTGATGAAAAAACTGTGGCGTGGCGAGCGCGTGAGCTATGAAGGCGTGCTGGGAAAATTTCCCTATCTACATATGGCCGACTGGATCAGCGATGACATTCCCTTGCTGTTTGTCGGATTTGGCCCGCAGAGTCTCGCGTTTGCCGGTGCGCATTTTGATGGTGTGATCCTGCACACTTTTCTTTCGGATGCAGCGCTGGCGCGTGCCGTTGCCTTGATTCGCAATGCCGCAGAAAAAGCGGGGCGAGATCCACACAGTGTGAAAATCTGGAGTGTGTTGGCAGTGGCACATGAGCCGGATGAGGAAAAATACCTGCGCTATATCGTCGCGCGCATGGCAACCTATTTGCAGGCGCCGAATTACGGTGAGCTGCTGGTTACGCTGAATAATTGGGATCAGGCAGTACTGGAAAAATTTCGCAATAGCGAGATAGTGAAATCGATGTTTGGCGCCATCGACAGCGTGGCAACGCTGGATCAGCTGCGACAGATTCGCGACCTGATTCCGGAAAGCTGGTTGCCTGCTGCTGTCGGCAGTGCAGAACAATGTGCCGCACGTTTCAATGATCAATTCAGGGCGGGTGCAGACGGCGTGATTATCCATGCCAGCAAACCGCAGGAGTTCGCACCCGTGCTGGATGCCTATTACACCATTCGTGATCACCAGCGCTTTGCAGATCGTTGCAATCGTCCTTGTTGATGTTTGCGTTTATTCGTTGAGAGAGAAAAAACATGGCCGACATGACACCCGATGAAAACTTTCGCCCTGCACCCAGTCTCGATAATCCCGCTGCCGTGCGTGACAGCTTGCAGGAATGGTTGCGTGATGTGGCATTTGCCGGCAAGCAATTGCAGTTGTCGGCATTCGTGATTCCGGAAAATACCGGCATGTCCAACATCACGATCCTGTTTGAAGCCAGTTGGCAGGAAAATGGTGAGCTACAGACGCAGGCGATGGTGGCACGCTTGCAGGCACAGGGTGAAAAACTCGCTTTTCCGTCTTACGATTTGCCGATGCAATTCGCGGTGATGGACGCACTGGGCCAGATTCCCGGCGTGCGCGTTCCTGCGTTGGTGGCACAAGAACCGACAGGCAGTGTACTCGGCATGCCGTTTTACATCATGCAAAAAACCGACGGCATCATTCCGCCGGATATTCCGCCGTATCATATCGACGGCTGGATCGTCGCCAGCTCGCCGACCGAGCGCGAGCGCCTTTGGTGGAGTGGGGTGGACATGATGGCGCGCCTGCACACCGCAGCCATTGACCACGGGCCGCTGCAGGCATTCATTGCGGATTACAGCTTTCCGCGCAACCTCAGCGAACAGTTGCAATACTGGGAAAACTACATGCATTGGGGCCTGGAAGGCGCAAGCAATGCGCATTGTGAAACGGCATTGGCGTGGCTCAAGGCTCGCCAGCCTGTCAATGAACCACAGCGTTTTTGCTGGGGCGACTCGCGCATGGCGAATGTGATTTTCAAAGAAGACAAATCCGATGTTGCTGCCTTGCTGGATTGGGAAATGCTGAGCCTCGGCAACCCGCTGCAGGACATTGCCTGGTGGATTTTCATGGATGAGTTGTTCAGCCTGGGGCTGGGTTGTCCGCGCCTGGAAGGTTTTCCGTCACGCGAACAAACCGCTGCATATTGGGCCGAGAAAACCGCATTAAGCGCGGTAGATTTGCATTACTACCTGGTCTACGCCGGCTTGCGTATATCGCTGATACTGGCGCGCATGTCGCTGGCCAAAGGTGACAACAGCATGGTGGCCGAAAGTTTTGCCAGTCAGTACATGATGAAAGTGTTGGGTGAAAGCGCATGAGCTGGAAACATGTGGATATCAGCGCGTTTGGTGGCCCTGAACAATTGCGTGTTGTTGAAGAGACGGAATTACCCGAACCCAAACCGGGACAGTTGCGTATCAAGGTGCTCACCGCAGGCACCGGTTTTACCGATACGATTATCCGTCAAGGGCAGTATGTTGATGTAAAAGACAAACCGCCATTTACGCTCGGTTATGACTGGTTCGGCGTGGTGGATAAAGTCGGTGCCGGTGTGTCGGGTTTCAAGGTCGGCGATCCTGTTGCCGACATGCCTGTTATTGGCGGTTACACACAATTTCTTTGCGTGGAGGCGGATCGTGTGGTGCCGTGCCCGCACGGACTTGATCCCGCACAGGCTGTTTGCATGATTCTCTCCTACACCACAGCCTATCAAATGCTGACGCGGGAATGTCATCTCAAAAAAGGTGACAGCATTCTCGTGCATGCTGCCGGCGGTGCCGTGGGCACTGCCTTGCTAGAATTGGGTCGCTTGCTGGGGCTGAAGGTGTACGGTACTGCATCCAGAGGTAAACATGCTCTGGTGCAATCACTGGGTGCGACGCCCATTGATTATCGTCATGAGGATTTTGTTGCGCGCACACTGCAATTGTCGCCGGGCGGCGTACAGGCTGTGTTTGACACCATTGGCGGCAAATACTGGTCTCGCTCGTATCGTTGTCTCGCCAAAGGCGGCAAACTCGTGGGTTTCGGTGCGCTGCAATTGACGACGGGCGAAGAGAAAGCGCCATCCTTGTTGTGGGGATTTTTCAAATTGCTGGTGTTGTGGAAGTTGTTGCCGGATGGCAAGCAGACCGGTTTTTACAACATCCAGAAACGTCGTGAAAAATTTCCGGATGAATTCAAGGTGGATGTACAAACCCTGATGCATTTGCTGGCAGAAGGCAAATTGCATCCCTCTGTCGCTGATGTTGTACCACTTGAACAAGCAGCCGCAGTTCATCAGCGCATAGACAAGGCCGAGATTGCCGGCAAGGTAATATTGCGGTGCAACGAATACCAGGAGAAAAAGACATGAAAGATTTCAAAAATAAAGTTGCCGTTATTACCGGTGCAGCCAGCGGTATCGGTTTTGCGCTGGCTGAGGCAGCTGCAGGGCGTGGCATGAAATTGGTATTGGCCGATATTGAAGCCGCTGCTCTGCAGCGTGCGGCAGACAGCATTGAGGCAAGCGGTGCAGAGGTGTTGGCGGTTGTGACGGATGTCAGCAATGCAGCATCCATGGAAAATCTCGAAGCCAAGGCACTGGCACGATTTGGCAGCGTGCATCTGGTTTTCAATAATGCCGGTGTCGGGGGTGGCGGCTGCATGTGGGAGCTGGATAGCGATTACTGGCAGTGGGTGCTGGGTGCAAACCTGTGGGGTGTTATTCATGGCGTGCGTGTATTTACCAAACATCTGATCGCGCAAGGTGAGGGGCATATCATCAACACCGCTTCGGTGGCCGGGCTAATGTCCGCTGCCGGCACCGGGCCGTATACGGTGAGCAAGCACGCGGTTATTGCCTTGTCGGAAACGCTGTATGCCGAATTGCGCAATGCGAATGCCAATGTCAGTGTTTCAGTCTTGTGTCCGTCATTTGTAGATACCAAAATTTATCTGGCAGAACGCAATCGTCCTTTGCCGGCAGAGAAGAAAAATGATCCTGCCTATGTTGAAGAGCAGAAAATGATTGCAGAACTGGCCGGTGATTTTTTCAAGACAACCTTGTCGCCTGCAGCTGTTGCGCAA
Source organism: uncultured Pseudomonadales bacterium (assembly GCA_964509075.1). Lineage (GTDB taxonomy): Bacteria > Pseudomonadota > Gammaproteobacteria > Pseudomonadales > UBA7239 > UBA7239. The sequence goes on from CAZDWC010000009.1 coordinate 138,993, forward strand.
CAGGTGTTTGAAGGTATCGAGCAAGACCGTTTTTATATTCTGACGCACCCCGGTGTGAAACCAGAAGTCGAGAAACGCATGCAGGCCATCCTGCAAGATGGCAAGCCTTCCACCAGCGGCCCTGAAGCATTTCCCTTGGCATAACACGACTGTTACACGGGCGCGTTATACTGCGCGTCTGGAATTTCGGTATCAGTTGCCATGTTGAAACTCAGTATTCTCGACCAGTTGCCTATTCGTGAAGGCGGTCACCCGCAGGATCCGGTCAACGAGGCCATTCGTCTCGCCAAAAAAGCCGAGCAGTGGGGTTATCACCGTTACTGGACGGCCCAGTTTCACGCCACCGTCAGTTTTACTTCGGCTGCGCCGGAACTGGTTGCCTGTCGTCTGGCGAGTGAAACGGAAACGCTGCGCGTAGGGGCGGGCGGTATTCTGCTGAGCAATGTCAGCCCTTATGTGGTGGCTGAACAGTTCAAGATGCTGGAGACCTTCTTTCCCGGCCGCATCGATCTCGGCATCGGTCGTGTACCGGGTGGTGATGCGGCAACGCACGCGGCCTGTTTATACGGATCGTCACTGGGGCAGAATGCATTCGAGCAGAAAATAGTCGATCTCAAGCATTTTATTGCCGGTGAGCCGCCGTTGAATCCGCAGTGGCAACATGTGCGTGCGACGCCGATCACTGATCATCATCCGCAATTGTGGTCACTGGGCTCGGGAGAAAGTTCGGCTGCGTTGGCTGCCAAAAATGGCCTGGCCTTGTCATTTGCGCATTTTATCAATCCGTATATTTATGCCGATGTGATTGCCGCTTATCGGCAACATTTCCAGCCATCGGTTTTTTATTCTGCGCCAGTGGCGAATGTTTGTGTCTATGCAATTTGTTGTGACACGGAAGAAGAGGCGATACGCCAGCGCGCCTCGCGTGATTTGTGGTGGGCGGAAGTGTTTCAAGGGCTGGATCCGCCATATCGCAGCGTTGAACAAGGTCTGGCTTATCCGTACAGCACTGCGATGCTGGAACGTTTGGCAATTAAACGCGATGCGGTGATCGTGGGCACGCCGGAACAGGTAAAAGCACAAATTGAAACCATTGCCGCAAAAGCACAGGTGGATGAAGTGATGATCCAGACCATGTGTTTTGATTTCGATGTGCGGCTGCGTTCATTTGAATTGATTGCACAAGCCTTCCGGCATTGAGCGTCAAAAACCTTATTGCCCTGCCGGGCACTTCGCAGAGAGCCAGGTGCCGGTGCTCTGGTTGGACAATTCCTGCGGCACGCCGCGAATCGTTACATTGACTGCCGCTGTAGATTTCCATTCGGTGCGGCTGAGTATATTCACTTGTGCCTGTCCGCCACCTGGTGGTGCCTGGCATTCAATGTTGTAGTACAGCGTATTGCCTATGCGCCTTGGTTTGCCAACCTCGCAACCGCTGCCGTTGGCATTGACGAAATCATTCATCGCGATGCGTGTGGGTGAAAGGCACACGGTAACCACACCGTTGCCATCAATGGCCACGTGGTTCTGCTGCATCATCTGGTTGGCGTGATCCTGCAGGGCACCGGGGCCGAGTGCAAGAATGCTCTGCACATCCGGCACTTGATGCCCGTAGAGAAATGACTGGCTGTCGATGCGCCACAAACCGGATTTCAATGTGATCTTCTTGGCGTGTGCCGATGTGGTGACGGTGGCGAAAGCGATGGCAGCCACAAGGATACCCAGGTGGCGTTTTCCTGAAGGGGTAAACATAGGTTTCAAGCCTGAGAATTATTGCTGCACATGATACTGCATCAGCAATTCCCTGGCCCATTCCCACGGCTGTTCGTGGCCATAACCTGCCGCGCGATTGCTCATCCAGCCCGAGACAAAACACAACTCCCTGCCGGTGCTGCTGTAATAATCCCTCACCGGTTTTACTGCTGAATCGTGCCTGTGACCATATAGCGCCTTACGGGCGCGGGTAGTAGTGGGCAGCAATCGCCATTCGCTGTCTACGGGTACCCGGAAACAGACGACATAGTCCGGAAACAGGCGATCAGCAAAACTGGCGGTGTCGAGATAACTGCTGTAGGCCTGCGTAGTGTCCCATCCGGCTTCTGTGGGAATCGGTAGTTGCTCAACAGAATCCCCTTGAACCGGATCAGCCGTATGTTGGCACGAGGCCAGCAGCAGGCAGCTCATCAGCACACCCAGGCGGGCGTGGCAGATATGGGCTATGCGGCATCCTGTGGTCATCGCGGTTCCTCGGCAAAAGGATTGTCTTGCAAACGACAAGCTTGCGCCAGATCCGGTTGTTGTCGCTCATGCGTTGGATAATGTATCTGACAGGGGAAGGGGAGATTCGTGATGATGGATGCCAATTCGACTACAAATACAACTACACCAGCTGTATTGATGGCCGTATGGGATGCACGGGTTGCCGTGTATCGTGAGCATTTGCGGCGTTGCCGCGAGGCATTTGACGTGGATGCTGTGCATGATCTGCGTGTCGCCATCCGCCGTTTGCTGGCGCTGTTGGCCTTGTTGCATCAGCTGGGTGTCACGGGGCGTAAACGCCGCCTGCGGGATCGTCTGAAGCGGCAATTGTCAGGGCTGGGCAAGTTGCGGGATGTTCAGATGATGCTGGACAGTGTGCCGCGTCGCCATGGGTTTGCCGCACTACTGCGAGAACGTGAGCAGCAGTGCCTCGCGCGTGCACAGCGGGATTTGCAGGATTTTCCTGCCGGCAAGGTGTTGCGACGACTGGAGAAAGTTCACAATCGCCTGCTGGCGTTACCGGCCGAGGCCGTAAACAGGCAGCACTTGCTGGCCGTGGTGGATGACAGCTTTGCCGTCGTGTTGGCGAGACATGCGGCTGTGGATGCCGCGCGACCGGCGAGCATTCACCGGGAGCGCATTGCCTTCAAGCATTTTCGCTACGCCGTCGAGATTGTTCACGAGCTGTCGAGTGCCGACATATCTGTTGCCGCACTCAAGGCCCTGCGCCGCTACCAGACCTTGTTGGGCGCCATTCAGGATGCCGATGTCCTGCTGCTGGCGCTGCAGCAGCGGGCGGGGCAGCCTGACGGTGAGGTCGTGCACTCGTTGTTACAGCGCCAGCAACGGCGCCATGCGCTGGCTGTGTCGCGTTATCTGGCGAAGCGCGACACCTTGCGGCGGCTGTGGCGCAGGTCCTGCCGTGTATAATCGCGCCTTCTTCATTGTCGACAGATTTTTGCCCGTTCATGAAAAGCTCCCAGATTCGCCAGGCCTTCCTTGATTTCTTCGCCAGCAAGGGCCACACCGTGGTGTCCAGCAGCTCGCTGATCCCTCATGATGATCCCACCCTGTTGTTCACCAATGCCGGTATGAACCAGTTCAAGGATTGCTTCCTCGGCCTGGACAAGCGCGCCTACACCCGCGCCGTGACTTCGCAAAAATGTGTCAGGGCAGGGGGCAAGCACAACGATCTGGAAAATGTCGGTTACACCGCACGCCACCACACTTTTTTTGAAATGCTGGGCAATTTCAGTTTTGGCGATTATTTCAAGCGCGATGCCATCAATTTTGCGTGGGAATTCCTGACGTCACCGCAGTGGTTGAATATTCCCAAAGAAAAACTCAGCGTCACCGTTTATGCCACCGACGATGAAGCCTACGCCATCTGGCAAAACGAAATCGGTGTGCCGGCTGAACGCATTATCCGCATCGGCGATAACAAGGGCGCGCCGTATGCGTCCGACAATTTCTGGGCGATGGGCGATACTGGCCCCTGCGGACCTTGCACGGAAATTTTCTACGATCACGGCGATCACATCTGGGGTGGGCCTCCGGGTTCGCCGGAAGAAGACGGCGACCGTTTCATTGAAATCTGGAACAACGTCTTCATGCAATTCAATCGCACGGCGGATGGTGTCCTGCATCCGCTGCCAGCGCCGAGCGTGGATACCGGCATGGGATTGGAACGTATTTCTGCTGTTATGCAGCATGTGCATGCCAATTATGAAATCGATTTGTTCCAGTCGCTGCTGAACAGTGCTGCCGCTGCCGTCGGTTGCAAAAATGAAGAACAGGCTTCGCTTAAGGTACTGGCGGATCACATCCGTTCCTGTTCGTTCCTGATTGCCGATGGCGTGGTACCATCGAATGAAGGGCGCGGTTATGTCTTGCGCCGCATCATTCGCCGCGCAATACGCCACGGCAACAAGCTGGGCGCAAAAGATGTTTTTTTCTACAAGATCGTCGCCGCGCTGGTGGAGGAAATGGGTGATGCCTATCCGGAATTGAAAACACAGCAGGCGCATATCGAAAAAACCTTGCGCAGTGAAGAAGAGCAGTTTGCGCGAACGCTGGAGCAGGGGTTGCGCATTCTGGAGCAGGATCTCGCAGAATTGCAGGGCAAGGTCATTCCGGGCGCAACGGTTTTCAAACTGTACGATACCTTCGGTTTCCCGATGGATTTGACCGCGGATATTGCACGTGAACGCGAATTGTCGATAGATGAAGACGGCTTTAATGCCGAAATGGAAAAGCAGCGCAAGCGTTCACAGGATGCCGGAAAATTTGATCTCGATTACAACAGCCTGATCAAGATTGACGCCGACACTCATTTCACCGGGTATGAGTCAACCAGCGGTGATGGTGCTGTGGTTGCGTTGTTGCGTGGTGCCGAACAAGTCAGTGAATTACGTGAAGGCGAAGAGGGCGTAGTAGTGCTGGATCGCACGCCGTTCTATGGCGAATCCGGTGGCCAGGTCGGCGATTGTGGATATCTTGAAGCCAAAAACCTGCGCCTCGATGTGCACAACACCACCAAAACCGGCGGTGCTTTCTTGCATCATGTGCTTGTGGTCGATGGCAAAGTGAAAGTAGGCGATGTCTTGCACGCGCATGTTGACGCCACGGTGCGTCAGGCGACCGCACTTAATCACTCGGCAACACACTTGCTGCACGCTGCATTGCGCAAGGTTCTGGGCACACATGTGCAACAAAAAGGCTCGCTGGTCGATAGCCAGCGCCTGCGATTTGATTTTGCCCAGCCGGAGGCCATTGGCACTGATCGCCTGCGCGAAATCGAACAACTGGTCAACGCGGAAATTCGCCGCAACACCGCCATCGAAACCACGGTGGGCGATATGGAAGTCGCGAAACAGAAGGGCGCCATGATGTTGTTCGGCGAAAAATATGGCGATACCGTGCGCATCCTCAGCATGGGTGAAGGCTTTCAGGAGGATGAAAGCTTTTCCGTGGAATTGTGTGGCGGCACCCATGCCAGTCGCACTGGCGACATCGGCATGTTGCGCATTGTTTCCGAGTCCGGCATTGCCGCCGGTGTGCGCCGTATCGAAGCCGTGACCGGCGCAGCTGCGCTGGCGCGCTTCGATGAAATCGAGACTGATCTCAACAGCGCCTGCGGATTGCTGAAAACCAATCGCGCCGGTTTTGCCGACAAGCTGCAAGGCTTGCTGGATGCCAACAAGCAGCTGGAAAAACAGCTGGCGCAGCTCAAAACCAAACTGGCCAGCGGCAGCGGCGGGGATTTGTCCGCGCAAGCCAAGGATATTGCCGGCGTGAAAGTATTGGCGGCTCAAATTGATGGTGCCGATATCAACGCACTGCGCAGCGTGCTGGACCAGATGAAAGACAAGCTGAAATCCGCCGTGATCCTGCTCGCCAGCAGCGAAGGCGACAAAGCCACTCTGATCGCCGGTGTCACCGCTGATCTGACCCCGCGTTTCAAGGCTGGCGACATCATCCGCGATCTGGCGCCATTGGTTGGCGGCAAAGGTGGCGGCCGTGCCGACATGGCACAAGGCGGCGGCCCTGATGTTGCCGGTATCGACAAAGCTTTGGCAGAGCTGGAACTGTGGGTGGGGCGTCAGGCGGGATAAAAGTCGATTGATAGAAAGGCCTTTGCGGACACCGATCCCAAGGCCTTTTTATTGTAATATTTAATTTAACATAATATACATTATGCGAAGTGCATGGATAGCCTTTTAAGTCAATGCTGCGGAAATCCGAAGCATGACTTTTTTTTGATCAAATTGCGCCAAAAAACCGGCGCTCAGATCAAAAAAGTATAAAGGATTTGCCGCCATGTACCACTTAGACACCAAAACACGCCCCGGAAAATGGATTTTCGAGCACGGATGGGATTTTTCAGTAAAAACAGACGCTGAAGTAGCCAAGATTCTCGGCATCAGCACACGCACCGCAGCACGCTGGCGCGCCGACATACAACGCGCGCCGCGCTATGCCATCGACTACCTTGCCGCCATCGTGTTACAGCATATCGTGCCGGAACACTGGCAAAAGCGCGGCCTGAGATTCTATGGCGACAATTCCATGGCATTCACAGGCCAAGGCAACTATATAACCCTCAGCTGCCTTGAAAATTGCGACTATTTGGCCGGCATCAGCCGCCACCGCGCGCCGTACTCGTGTGAAAAACACCAGCGGCACCAGTGCAAAGGCCAGACGACGCAACAGCCCGCTCAAGCATTGCTATTCGCTCAGCATGGGCAGCCAATGTGGTCACCGCCATCCAATTGATTCGCAGCTGGACACCGAGCATGGCCAGTAGCACACCCACCGCCAACGGCGCGCAGAACGACAGAAAAACAGCGTTCACGCGACCGCCTCTGGCCGGAATATACCAAACAGGCCGGCAATGACATTGCCCCATGAAACCGGGTCCCTCAGGCCATTCTGCGCCAGCCCGAAAACACCATCCAGCAGCAAGCCAGCCCCTAGACCCGTAGAAGGTTCTCGCAACCTCTCACGAACACCCGCAAAAACACCCGACACATATACCCCCAACATCACCAGCTATCCCTATGCGTCAACTCATAAAACCACGTCCCTAAAGTATTCGACCCGTTTGCCACGCCATCATCCAGATAATCAGCCAGCGACGACGCGCCCTGATAGGCAAAATTCTGATCACTGGCCGGATTTACTTTTTGCGCCGCTGCTTTCACTGACTCCACCGCGCCAACTGTTACCGTTCCCACACGATCAGACAGCCACCACCACAGCGCACCACCCGCCGCAGCCAATACAACCGCCGTCGCCAAGTAACCGCCCATCTTGCTCTCAAATCCAGCAAGCCCCTCATTCATGCGACATTCTCCGGCACGCCGCCGCTCCGATAACTCTCATACGCAACCGGCATCATTGGCGAACCCGTAATCGCTGCCGTGCATGCCGACGAGATCAAGCCAGCAGGATAAGGATTGCTCCCGGTTTCGTAATAAACCATTGCCTGCACCACTTCAGCCAAGCGCGAAACCACATCGAAAGGCACATCGGCACCAACCCCCAGAACGCGCGAAACGTAGGCCGTATAGTTCGCCAAATCTGTTTTACTGTGCGCAGAAACCAGCTTCCTCACCGTGTTCGCACCATCTTTCAGATATGAGTTTTTCACATCCATTGCGCCAGCTCTCACACCATACCACGCATGGGAAAACTGCTCGAATTTTCCGTCTGAATTATCAGCGAGCGGAATTTTACCAGCCCATGCAATGCCGCTTACTGTCAAATTAAGCGGATTATTATTTCTCACACCACGCGAACCAAACATCCCAGAAATGCTACTACTCGCGCCCGCCAACTTTATTGAAAACTCCCCGAATATATTATCCAGAGTGTTCCCCCAGTTATACCCCTGATTTGGTGCCGGCGCATTTTCGTTTGTCATTTTGTTAATGTAATACGGCGCGTCGCCAACTTTCCCAGCAGCTTTCGACTTACGCGCAGCAAAAAACAATGCCGCCGCAAAACCGACGCCAACCACAGCAACAGCAACAGCAACACCCGCGCTTTTATTCACTTAGCACGACCTCTACAAGCAAACCATCCTGCATCTTAATCTTACCCACAAAACATTTAGCAAGGTCTGCCGCTGATACCTCTACAGCTCCATCCCTTGGATCAAGTGTAGAGCGGTCAAAACTGCCGTCAGCACGAAAGCTTGCGTAATATTTCACATCGACAACTGCGCCAGATATCACAACCTCATCCCCGCAGCAAAATAAAAAAGCCGCCTATAGTCATTATCAGACCCCTGATAAAAACCTACACGCATTTGATTTGGATAAAGCCACGACTTACCCGGCCCATCTGCAGCCTGACCATCACTTGCATAAATAAAAACCTCATCCCCCCTAGACTCATTACCTATTTCAGTAACATGCGCAATCTCTGGCACCCAATCAGAGTCAACAAAGTTTATGTATCGAGCATTCAAACCTGCCGCCGTCGAATAAAACCACGCCCAACCAAAAACAAGGCGCGCTTTTAATATCGAGCCATAAAATTCAAGAGGAACGTCAATAACAACTTGCCTCCCCTTTGTGTACGTATTTAATGCCCCATCTTCCCAATCATAAATTGTTTTCAGCTGCTGGCCGCTTTTTGCGAAGCCTCCCAACAAAGACAATGCAGCACTATAAATATCGCTCATCAAAACACCCTCGAAAAATGACATTTACCGTCGCCCTGAAAATACAAGGTTACATTACCCGAGGTGCTCAGAACAATAACGTCGCCGGCATCCATACCTATCCCATACCCCAATAATCCGCCCGTCCAAATAACTCCCGTATTTGCCCGGTCTGCCTTTAAGATCAATTCCCTTTGTCCGGCATAAGCAGCAATTACCTGCGATTCCCCCGCAAGCTTTTCAATAACTGGAAAACCTTGATGCACGCCCGATTGTATGTATGAGACAGAAACATCACCAACAACACGCGAATCAAAAAATTCTTCCGTCTCGATTATTATTTCAACATTTTGATCAACATCGCTTTCGATAAGTACCTGATTGAAATTAGCAGAAAGCTTAATACCCTGTCCTTTCTCAAGCCTGTTTCTCTTTCCGTTTATTTCTACATTTATAGAGCCAGATCCTGATACATAGTAAAGCTGCGACCCTACGCAGTGTATCAACTCACCAGAATTTGACTCTAATGCTCTTTTGAACAAAGGCATTATTTTTTACCTCCGATAATCGAGACAATAAAAACCAGCGCGCCAAGCCCTGCCGCAGCCATGTACATTATTTGCATTTTTTTCTGAGCACCAGCATCACTCGATTCCTGCACTGCTTTCATTGCTGTATCAACCCTCACACTATCCTCAGTGCGAGAACTGTTAGCCAGCATAAAAGCATTAGTCAGCGCCATTTGCGCCAATCCGAATGACTCCTTTACCGTTCCACTGTCACTAAGGTTTAGCTGCAATGATCCACCAGAAACACCAGCCGCGCCGCCTGATTTTCCCGCGCCACCACTGCCGCCCGCATAGCTTTGAATGGCCTTGTAGTTATTGTCCCCAGACAGCGCAATATCAGACAGGTTTATATAAGTAGCCCCCGCCTCTCCGGCATTATTGTAATTTGCCTGCTTCGTTTGCGACGCGCTAACACTGGTGCTACTTCCCATTACCATGCCCCCACTTCATCCACGCCACAAAACCGACCGCAAGCGCAATAATAGCCAGCATTTTCAACTTGCCATTATCCGCACTATCTGCCGGCACCCCTGCACTGCCAGCGCCACTTGCGCTGCCATCCGATGCGCCGGCATTGATGCGCGCCGCATCGCCCATAGAAAACACCGGAGACGATGTTATCTGGCCGCTTGTCGAAAACGCAGAAGACGACTTATTAGAAGAATCCTCAGGACTTCCGATTGCACTGTTAAACATTCCGGACATTATTTTTTCACCGCAATCACAGCCACCACCATCAGCACTGCAGCACCAACATAAAAACCAATATCACCGCTTTGGTTTTGCTGCCTGCGCACATAAGCATCGCTCTCCACTACAGCCAACTTGCGCGCATCATTTTCTCGTATAGCTGAAAAATACTGCACATGCGGCAGGTAAGGATTGGCCGAAATCTCAGCCAATGCCTTTGATTCCTCACCTGCCGCATATGCATTTGATGCCGAGTTAAATAGCTGTAACAGCGCAAACCACATTATTTGACCAGCACAACAACCAACACAACAGCCACCACACCAACACCAAGCAGCACCATTGTGCTGCTGTCCGTGCCCGTATCTATATTGCTACCAGCCCTTGCAAGCCGCTGCTGCTCAAGTGAAATACGCTCGTAATAGTCAGGCGTCTGCATTTGAGTTTTTTGCCTGTCCCATTCCAGTTGCGCATCCAGAGAGCGACGCTTCTCGCTCTCCCCCCACGCATTGAACAGTGCAGACGCCCAGCTATTCACTGTGCCACTGGTTTCGCCGGCCATGATCAGCCACCCTTGTATGACGACATGGTTTCGGAGTACAGAACCAGCGTCGCGCTGCCGCTGTGCGTGACTTTCAGACGAAAATCATTCAGGCCAGACAGCACCAATTGTGTGCCCAACTCATTCTGCAAACTGAAATCGACGTGATAACAACCGGCTTGCGCTGTGCGCCCCATGCGCTCTACCACGCGCTCCGCACGCGCCGCGCTGGCATCCCACACCTTGGAATCATTGGCCCAGACTTCCACGTTTGTTATCACATTTGCCGACTGAATCAAATGCAGCGCCATCAAAATATCTTCGCGCGGAATGTTGTCTATTTCCGTTGTGCCTGCGCCAGACAGCTGGTAACTGAAATTCCGCACGCGACGGAAAACTCCCAGCCGGTTTGCCTGCTCTACAGACAAACCATTTGCTGCTGGCGCTTGCGTCTCGACTGACCACGCTGCAATTGCCGGCGCAACCGCTGCCGCACCGATATCTCCCGTCAGCTGCATCACAGACACGTCAGAAAGACCCAAATTGAACTTTGCCGCCTGCGCCGCGCTATTCATCCACTCGGCAAACTGAGGCAATACAATCTCCCCGCCGTTTACGGCCATGCCGTAGTAAGCAGACATCATCTCCAAATGAGAGATTGTTTTGAACTGCTGGATCGGCTGCGCATCCACTTTCAATTCAAGATTTGTAATGTCGGCTTTCGCAACCGTAGTACCGGAGTAATCAAGGCCGATTTTTTCAATCTCCTTGGCGCCGACAGGAATGGAAACCGTGAAGGTTTGCGACGCCCCCACGCCAGCGACGTTTGGAAGTTTTTTCAATGCTTCAATGCCCATATCTACAGCCTCCTTACTTCACGGCTTTAGCAGCGTCAGCCAGCGGCTTAATGCCACTTTTGACCGCAACCCAAGCGATTCCGCCGAAAACCAGCATCCCGATAACAGTGGAAACCACCATTGTCATGTTGGTATTGTCTTTCACATATTGAGCCGGATTGGCCATTGCACATCCCCCACAGGATTTTTTGATCATCGAAAAGCGGCCACCCCACGCAGCCACATTGCGACCCCATCAAAACCCGAGAGACGGTTCCCTGCGCAAGCTCTTTAGCCTAAAGGTTAAAAATTGCCGATAACTATGCGCTGCACCGCTGTGCAGCGCATAGTTATCAGCCATTACGATACGTCAGCCTCACCAACTCAGCAGCCCGCGCCCTGTTTTCGTCAAGTCGGTAAAACGTCAGAGGTTCAAGCGCCGCCACTTCATCAGCAGAAACCCCGATTTCTCGCGCCAGATAACGCGCCGAGTGCTGCTTTAACGCCCCGACATACAGCACAGGACAATTCTCATATGCCGTTTTCGGTATTTCTTGCGGCCTCTGGCTTGTGCCGTGGTAGCGCATGCCATACTTGCGCCCCTGATTGAGCAATCGCCGAAAATATGGATCAGCAGTGCCCGGCCTGCTACAGCTCGACGCAATTTCCTCATCCAGCACAAACGTCCTCCGCTCTCCATCCAGCACAGCCAGCACGCACTGGCACCACCACTCATGTACATCCGGCGAAGCATCCCCGGTATAGGCCACCCTAAACCCTTTCCCGCTGGAATTCGCCCTCGCAAGCGCGCGCGCGAAGTCTGACCTACTTGCGTACCTGTGCGCCGCATGGTCGCAATTAGGATCAAACAGCACGACACGCGCGCCAGTCTCCGGCACTTCCGCATTCTGCTTCAGCGCCTGAGACTTGCCCGTACCCGATCTGCCAAGGTATAGCGTATTTCGATTTTGCAGTGTTGGGTTTTCGTTGATCACGCCGCCGCGCCCAGCCCGTTATCCCCTGCCGTTGGCACCTGCACACCGGCTCCGCTACCCGCGTCCGCCTGCTGCTGTGCTGCCGCTTCGCGCGCGTCAGCCTCTGCCAGAGTCCGCGATTGCATGTATATTCCGGCGCCAAGACTGAAGAAAAACACCGCCGCCGACACCTCCTCCCGGTATGGCTGCAACCACGCCGGCAAGCCAAACTCATCAAGCCCATGCTTGATAATCAGCGGCGCCAAGCGCGGCCCGGCTTCATGGTATGCACTTTCCGGCACCGACAAGCGCGCGTCCTTTTGCTTCAAAAGCCAATCCAGCCCGCCCATTAACACCATTGCGCGCTCCCGCGCTTTCTGCTGTCGCAGTTGCTCCACATCAGCCGGCAAGTGCTCGCCGCCCACCGGCCCGCCTTGCTGCTTCGCCTCTGGCTCTGCCGGCCTGTCTTCCACTGCCGCCAATGTCGCCAGATTTTCCAATTGATCACTTGCCCCGTTTTTCACAACGCCCATACAACGCCCCCCATTAGCGCAAATAAAAGAACCCCGGCGAGCACCTTTAGCCCGCCATTCGGTTTGTTTTCGGTTAATTCCGCCGACCGAGCCGACCGAACAGCCTCCGGCTTTTCCGGCTCCCAATCGGTTACTGCGACCGGCTTTTCCGGCTCCGGTTTCGGTTTGCTTTCAGGTTCCGGCTTTGACTGATCATCCAGCCACTCCGGACGCGATTCTCCCACGCCTTCCGGTTTGGTAGGCGGCTTTCCGCCGTTCCAATCTGTCAGCCAATAAAGCCGCTCCTGTACTCGCTTCCCGGTACGCTGATCAAGCCCGCAATCAGGGCAGCGGCTGTACAAGTGCGCCCCCTTGCGTTTTGCCTGATACACAGACGCCACCTTGCCGCAGTCGCACTTGATCCGCCCCAATTCATCGTTAGCCATTGCCGCGCCCTCACGCCATCATCACCGACCATTCCAAATCACTCATACACCAGTAGCGCAGCATGTCTGCCTTACACCGCGCCCTGTGTTCATCGCATGCCTCAATTGCCTTTTGATCCCACGCCCTCCGGCAACGCTTGCGCCATTCCATGGCACGGCGCAACCGCACAATCCACATACTGTCAGGCCGATCTGTACCGGCCTGCTGCACTGTCGGCAGCTTTTCAGGCAACCACTTGTCTGCATCACTCACCACCACCCGCACCTGCCCGGCGCACCAATCCTTAAAATCCTGTAGCGCCTTCCGCCCCTTGAATGTCGCAACATACTTGCCAGCGCGCACTGGCAGCGCGGCCAGCTCCTTGCGCACTGCTGCCAATTTTTCCGCAATGCGCGAACGCTTCCACGTCGCTGACTTTGGCGTCCTTTCTCGCGCCTCGCCCAGCTCTTTACGAGCACGATACAAGCTGCCGAATTTTTCCGTCATATGGTCGTGCAGCTCCGCAATCAGCATTCCCATCGCACCAAGCTCCGATTCCTCAACAACGCACCAGCCAGGCGCGCGCGCCTCCTTGCTGATTCCGTAGCGATTGCCCACAACTCGCCCCTGATCATCCTGCCCAGCCGCTTTCGTCATGTAGCCCGCCGCCTTAGCCATGTACGCACCCGCCGCTTTTGGGTCGTCGATTTTTTCAAGATGCGCGAAGCCATGCCCCCAAATTTTCTCGACGCGCTCAGACCACGCCGAAAACTCCGCTTTTTTCACCGACCAGCGCAACAGCATATGCACATGTGGATTTTGTTCGCCTTCCGCGTTTTTCGGTATCTCTACCACCCAGCAATACAGCAACGAAGTGCAGCCCATGCGCTCTCCCCAGCCGTCGCGCTGATATGCTTTCTGCATCCCATCGCAAAAGCGTGAAACTTCGCGCTGAATTGTCAGCTCCCCGGACGCAATCTGCGCACGCCTTTCCGCGTCAAACGTCAGCGTTAGAAACGTATTGAATCCGCCATATTGCAAAGCAACGTACTGGCACGAATCGGCAATCTTGCGCGCGCCGCGATCTGTCAGCATCCACGTTGCACGCTCACCCCAGCACGCCTCTGGCTCGACAACCGCGCCGCGCACTTCGGTGCGAACACGGTACTCATCCGACCACCAGCGAAACTCTGTCACCGCATAGCATCCGGCCTGCTTTTCTGGCGTCGGCTTGTCTCTGACATGCTCGACAATCACGCCGGTTTTTTTATTGATCAAAAAACGATCATGCAAGCCCTGCAATTCCTCGACACTACCGGCGACGCCTTCAAAATCCGCCGCCGCTTCGCTTGTCGGACTTTTCGACGCCTCGACTAGCCTAGCGCGATCCGCTTCGCGGTCGCGCGGCAAACATGAGCGCGGCACAGTCGCCGCCACAGTGCCATCGCCGTAAAGGCCGCACAAAAAAGCCGGGTTATATTCACCCGGCCCACGATCCACAACCGGCGCAAAATGCGCGCCAAGCCCGTAACTAGTCATCGAAATCACCAAACCTATCGCCGGACCACACAAGCCCAGCAATACAGATCAACACCAGCAACAAACAAGCCGCGAAAGCCATCACGACACCGCCCGCAGCTCTGGACGCTTGAATTGCCCAGGCACATGCTGCGACACCAAACCGGCACGCTCTCGCGCTGCCCGGTACTCATCCCAATCCATGCCGGCCCCACAGCAATCCGGGCACACAACCACATGAGAAAACGGCCCGGCCTCTTGGCCCCGCGCACTACGCAATGTCGTCATTGCCGCCAACACGCCGCGCCCGCTACACGACAAACAAGACAGCGACAAAACCCCCAGCGACAAAGCCACCCGCCGCTGATCATCCAATGAAACCGACGGATATTCCTGCGCCATGCGTTTTGTTCCCTCGAAAAATCCCGCCGCCCACTGGCGAAGCGCCCGCGTCCAAAGCTTACGCACTGCCGCCGCCCCACTCACAGGCTGCGCTTTCCTGCCGGTTTCTTTTTCGCCGCTTTTTTCTTTGCCGCAACCTTGCGCGGCTTGCTCACATGCTCCACACCCACCACATCGCCAGCCAGATTCTCCGGCGCGTTATCAATACCCAATTGCTTGCCCTTGCGTGCTCGACGTGCGTGCGTCATACCGTAACCCCCACCGATTTAACCGAGCGCCCCTTGCATCCCGGCCCGCGCAATTTATGATTGATGCGCGGCACCCCACAAGACGCCGCCCAGCGCGAAAAATGGCCCATATTCAAAAACGGTCTAAAAATAGCGCACCCCACCCACCAGCAAGGAGCCACCCCACCATGAACACCAAAACCCTCGCCGCCGCCGTTTTTGCCATCCTCGCCACCGGCTGCGCCTCGCACGATCACGCCAACCTTAGCAACGAAAAAAGCATCCATAAGGCGCTACGCTACGGCAACCTAATGCCAACCGGCAGCGGCAACTACATCGCATCAGGAAGCGGAAATAACCGAGAAATAGCAAAGGAATACGCACTCGCGCAAGCGATGAACTATTGCCACCAATCCGGCAAAACGCACGCCATCGACAAGGAAGAAACCACCTATCAGCGCAGCATCAGCGAAGACGCCAACAATGCTCAAGGCGCTATCAGTGGCATCATTGGCGGAGATGGATTGATAGACGGAGGCACAAAGACAGCTTATCTGTCAAGACTCACCGGGCACTGCGAATAAACGCAGCACGATGACAACTTGTCATCATTAAATAACTCCGCAGCACCTTGATTTATAAATGCTTTTCGTGTTTTTCTCATTTTGTTTTTTTATACATTATGCGAAGTGCATGGATAGCCTTTTAAGTCAATGCTGCGGAAATCCGAAGCATGACTTTTTTTTGATCAAATTGCGCCAAAAAACCGGCGCTCAGATCAAAAAAGTATAAAGGATTTGCCGCCATGTACCACTTAGACACCAAAACACGCCCCGGAAAATGGATTTTCGAGCACGGATGGGATTTTTCAGTAAAAACAGACGCTGAAGTAGCCAAGATTCTCGGCATCAGCACACGCACCGCAGCACGCTGGCGCGCCGACATACAACGCGCGCCGCGCTATGCCATCGACTACCTTGCCGCCATCGTGTTACAGCATATCGTGCCGGAACACTGGCAAAAGCGCGGCCTGAGATTCTATGGCGACAATTCCATGGCATTCACAGGCCAAGGCAACTATATAACCCTCAGCTGCCTTGAAAATTGCGACTATTTGGCCGGCATCAGCCGCCACCGCGCGCCGTACTCGTGTGAAAAACACCAGCGGCACCAGTGCAAAGGCCAGACGACGCAACAGCCCGCTCAAGCATTGCTATTCGCTCAGCATGGGCAGCCAATGTGGTCACCGCCATCCAATTGATTCGCAGCTGGACACCGAGCATGGCCAGTAGCACACCCACCGCCAACGGCGCGCAGAACGACAGAAAAACAGCGTTCACGCGACCGCCTCTGGCCGGAATATACCAAACAGGCCGGCAATGACATTGCCCCATGAAACCGGGTCCCTCAGGCCATTCTGCGCCAGCCCGAAAACACCATCCAGCAGCAAGCCAGCCCCTAGACCCGTAGAAGGTTCTCGCAACCTCTCACGAACACCCGCAAAAACACCCGACACATATACCCCCAACATCACCAGCTATCCCTATGCGTCAACTCATAAAACCACGTCCCTAAAGTATTCGACCCGTTTGCCACGCCATCATCCAGATAATCAGCCAGCGACGACGCGCCCTGATAGGCAAAATTCTGATCACTGGCCGGATTTACTTTTTGCGCCGCTGCTTTCACTGACTCCACCGCGCCAACTGTTACCGTTCCCACACGATCAGACAGCCACCACCACAGCGCACCACCCGCCGCAGCCAATACAACCGCCGTCGCCAAGTAACCGCCCATCTTGCTCTCAAATCCAGCAAGCCCCTCATTCATGCGACATTCTCCGGCACGCCGCCGCTCCGATAACTCTCATACGCAACCGGCATCATTGGCGAACCCGTAATCGCTGCCGTGCATGCCGACGAGATCAAGCCAGCAGGATAAGGATTGCTCCCGGTTTCGTAATAAACCATTGCCTGCACCACTTCAGCCAAGCGCGAAACCACATCGAAAGGCACATCGGCACCAACCCCCAGAACGCGCGAAACGTAGGCCGTATAGTTCGCCAAATCTGTTTTACTGTGCGCAGAAACCAGCTTCCTCACCGTGTTCGCACCATCTTTCAGATATGAGTTTTTCACATCCATTGCGCCAGCTCTCACACCATACCACGCATGGGAAAACTGCTCGAATTTTCCGTCTGAATTATCAGCGAGCGGAATTTTACCAGCCCATGCAATGCCGCTTACTGTCAAATTAAGCGGATTATTATTTCTCACACCACGCGAACCAAACATCCCAGAAATGCTACTACTCGCGCCCGCCAACTTTATTGAAAACTCCCCGAATATATTATCCAGAGTGTTCCCCCAGTTATACCCCTGATTTGGTGCCGGCGCATTTTCGTTTGTCATTTTGTTAATGTAATACGGCGCGTCGCCAACTTTCCCAGCAGCTTTCGACTTACGCGCAGCAAAAAACAATGCCGCCGCAAAACCGACGCCAACCACAGCAACAGCAACAGCAACACCCGCGCTTTTATTCACTTAGCACGACCTCTACAAGCAAACCATCCTGCATCTTAATCTTACCCACAAAACATTTAGCAAGGTCTGCCGCTGATACCTCTACAGCTCCATCCCTTGGATCAAGTGTAGAGCGGTCAAAACTGCCGTCAGCACGAAAGCTTGCGTAATATTTCACATCGACAACTGCGCCAGATATCACAACCTCATCCCCGCAGCAAAATAAAAAAGCCGCCTATAGTCATTATCAGACCCCTGATAAAAACCTACACGCATTTGATTTGGATAAAGCCACGACTTACCCGGCCCATCTGCAGCCTGACCATCACTTGCATAAATAAAAACCTCATCCCCCCTAGACTCATTACCTATTTCAGTAACATGCGCAATCTCTGGCACCCAATCAGAGTCAACAAAGTTTATGTATCGAGCATTCAAACCTGCCGCCGTCGAATAAAACCACGCCCAACCAAAAACAAGGCGCGCTTTTAATATCGAGCCATAAAATTCAAGAGGAACGTCAATAACAACTTGCCTCCCCTTTGTGTACGTATTTAATGCCCCATCTTCCCAATCATAAATTGTTTTCAGCTGCTGGCCGCTTTTTGCGAAGCCTCCCAACAAAGACAATGCAGCACTATAAATATCGCTCATCAAAACACCCTCGAAAAATGACATTTACCGTCGCCCTGAAAATACAAGGTTACATTACCCGAGGTGCTCAGAACAATAACGTCGCCGGCATCCATACCTATCCCATACCCCAATAATCCGCCCGTCCAAATAACTCCCGTATTTGCCCGGTCTGCCTTTAAGATCAATTCCCTTTGTCCGGCATAAGCAGCAATTACCTGCGATTCCCCCGCAAGCTTTTCAATAACTGGAAAACCTTGATGCACGCCCGATTGTATGTATGAGACAGAAACATCACCAACAACACGCGAATCAAAAAATTCTTCCGTCTCGATTATTATTTCAACATTTTGATCAACATCGCTTTCGATAAGTACCTGATTGAAATTAGCAGAAAGCTTAATACCCTGTCCTTTCTCAAGCCTGTTTCTCTTTCCGTTTATTTCTACATTTATAGAGCCAGATCCTGATACATAGTAAAGCTGCGACCCTACGCAGTGTATCAACTCACCAGAATTTGACTCTAATGCTCTTTTGAACAAAGGCATTATTTTTTACCTCCGATAATCGAGACAATAAAAACCAGCGCGCCAAGCCCTGCCGCAGCCATGTACATTATTTGCATTTTTTTCTGAGCACCAGCATCACTCGATTCCTGCACTGCTTTCATTGCTGTATCAACCCTCACACTATCCTCAGTGCGAGAACTGTTAGCCAGCATAAAAGCATTAGTCAGCGCCATTTGCGCCAATCCGAATGACTCCTTTACCGTTCCACTGTCACTAAGGTTTAGCTGCAATGATCCACCAGAAACACCAGCCGCGCCGCCTGATTTTCCCGCGCCACCACTGCCGCCCGCATAGCTTTGAATGGCCTTGTAGTTATTGTCCCCAGACAGCGCAATATCAGACAGGTTTATATAAGTAGCCCCCGCCTCTCCGGCATTATTGTAATTTGCCTGCTTCGTTTGCGACGCGCTAACACTGGTGCTACTTCCCATTACCATGCCCCCACTTCATCCACGCCACAAAACCGACCGCAAGCGCAATAATAGCCAGCATTTTCAACTTGCCATTATCCGCACTATCTGCCGGCACCCCTGCACTGCCAGCGCCACTTGCGCTGCCATCCGATGCGCCGGCATTGATGCGCGCCGCATCGCCCATAGAAAACACCGGAGACGATGTTATCTGGCCGCTTGTCGAAAACGCAGAAGACGACTTATTAGAAGAATCCTCAGGACTTCCGATTGCACTGTTAAACATTCCGGACATTATTTTTTCACCGCAATCACAGCCACCACCATCAGCACTGCAGCACCAACATAAAAACCAATATCACCGCTTTGGTTTTGCTGCCTGCGCACATAAGCATCGCTCTCCACTACAGCCAACTTGCGCGCATCATTTTCTCGTATAGCTGAAAAATA
Source organism: uncultured Pseudomonadales bacterium (assembly GCA_964509075.1). Classification (GTDB taxonomy): domain Bacteria; phylum Pseudomonadota; class Gammaproteobacteria; order Pseudomonadales; family UBA7239; genus UBA7239. Next base: position 158,700 of record CAZDWC010000009.1, read on the forward strand.
CTGCACATGCGGCAGGTAAGGATTGGCCGAAATCTCAGCCAATGCCTTTGATTCCTCACCTGCCGCATATGCATTTGATGCCGAGTTAAATAGCTGTAACAGCGCAAACCACATTATTTGACCAGCACAACAACCAACACAACAGCCACCACACCAACACCAAGCAGCACCATTGTGCTGCTGTCCGTGCCCGTATCTATATTGCTACCAGCCCTTGCAAGCCGCTGCTGCTCAAGTGAAATACGCTCGTAATAGTCAGGCGTCTGCATTTGAGTTTTTTGCCTGTCCCATTCCAGTTGCGCATCCAGAGAGCGACGCTTCTCGCTCTCCCCCCACGCATTGAACAGTGCAGACGCCCAGCTATTCACTGTGCCACTGGTTTCGCCGGCCATGATCAGCCACCCTTGTATGACGACATGGTTTCGGAGTACAGAACCAGCGTCGCGCTGCCGCTGTGCGTGACTTTCAGACGAAAATCATTCAGGCCAGACAGCACCAATTGTGTGCCCAACTCATTCTGCAAACTGAAATCGACGTGATAACAACCGGCTTGCGCTGTGCGCCCCATGCGCTCTACCACGCGCTCCGCACGCGCCGCGCTGGCATCCCACACCTTGGAATCATTGGCCCAGACTTCCACGTTTGTTATCACATTTGCCGACTGAATCAAATGCAGCGCCATCAAAATATCTTCGCGCGGAATGTTGTCTATTTCCGTTGTGCCTGCGCCAGACAGCTGGTAACTGAAATTCCGCACGCGACGGAAAACTCCCAGCCGGTTTGCCTGCTCTACAGACAAACCATTTGCTGCTGGCGCTTGCGTCTCGACTGACCACGCTGCAATTGCCGGCGCAACCGCTGCCGCACCGATATCTCCCGTCAGCTGCATCACAGACACGTCAGAAAGACCCAAATTGAACTTTGCCGCCTGCGCCGCGCTATTCATCCACTCGGCAAACTGAGGCAATACAATCTCCCCGCCGTTTACGGCCATGCCGTAGTAAGCAGACATCATCTCCAAATGAGAGATTGTTTTGAACTGCTGGATCGGCTGCGCATCCACTTTCAATTCAAGATTTGTAATGTCGGCTTTCGCAACCGTAGTACCGGAGTAATCAAGGCCGATTTTTTCAATCTCCTTGGCGCCGACAGGAATGGAAACCGTGAAGGTTTGCGACGCCCCCACGCCAGCGACGTTTGGAAGTTTTTTCAATGCTTCAATGCCCATATCTACAGCCTCCTTACTTCACGGCTTTAGCAGCGTCAGCCAGCGGCTTAATGCCACTTTTGACCGCAACCCAAGCGATTCCGCCGAAAACCAGCATCCCGATAACAGTGGAAACCACCATTGTCATGTTGGTATTGTCTTTCACATATTGAGCCGGATTGGCCATTGCACATCCCCCACAGGATTTTTTGATCATCGAAAAGCGGCCACCCCACGCAGCCACATTGCGACCCCATCAAAACCCGAGAGACGGTTCCCTGCGCAAGCTCTTTAGCCTAAAGGTTAAAAATTGCCGATAACTATGCGCTGCACCGCTGTGCAGCGCATAGTTATCAGCCATTACGATACGTCAGCCTCACCAACTCAGCAGCCCGCGCCCTGTTTTCGTCAAGTCGGTAAAACGTCAGAGGTTCAAGCGCCGCCACTTCATCAGCAGAAACCCCGATTTCTCGCGCCAGATAACGCGCCGAGTGCTGCTTTAACGCCCCGACATACAGCACAGGACAATTCTCATATGCCGTTTTCGGTATTTCTTGCGGCCTCTGGCTTGTGCCGTGGTAGCGCATGCCATACTTGCGCCCCTGATTGAGCAATCGCCGAAAATATGGATCAGCAGTGCCCGGCCTGCTACAGCTCGACGCAATTTCCTCATCCAGCACAAACGTCCTCCGCTCTCCATCCAGCACAGCCAGCACGCACTGGCACCACCACTCATGTACATCCGGCGAAGCATCCCCGGTATAGGCCACCCTAAACCCTTTCCCGCTGGAATTCGCCCTCGCAAGCGCGCGCGCGAAGTCTGACCTACTTGCGTACCTGTGCGCCGCATGGTCGCAATTAGGATCAAACAGCACGACACGCGCGCCAGTCTCCGGCACTTCCGCATTCTGCTTCAGCGCCTGAGACTTGCCCGTACCCGATCTGCCAAGGTATAGCGTATTTCGATTTTGCAGTGTTGGGTTTTCGTTGATCACGCCGCCGCGCCCAGCCCGTTATCCCCTGCCGTTGGCACCTGCACACCGGCTCCGCTACCCGCGTCCGCCTGCTGCTGTGCTGCCGCTTCGCGCGCGTCAGCCTCTGCCAGAGTCCGCGATTGCATGTATATTCCGGCGCCAAGACTGAAGAAAAACACCGCCGCCGACACCTCCTCCCGGTATGGCTGCAACCACGCCGGCAAGCCAAACTCATCAAGCCCATGCTTGATAATCAGCGGCGCCAAGCGCGGCCCGGCTTCATGGTATGCACTTTCCGGCACCGACAAGCGCGCGTCCTTTTGCTTCAAAAGCCAATCCAGCCCGCCCATTAACACCATTGCGCGCTCCCGCGCTTTCTGCTGTCGCAGTTGCTCCACATCAGCCGGCAAGTGCTCGCCGCCCACCGGCCCGCCTTGCTGCTTCGCCTCTGGCTCTGCCGGCCTGTCTTCCACTGCCGCCAATGTCGCCAGATTTTCCAATTGATCACTTGCCCCGTTTTTCACAACGCCCATACAACGCCCCCCATTAGCGCAAATAAAAGAACCCCGGCGAGCACCTTTAGCCCGCCATTCGGTTTGTTTTCGGTTAATTCCGCCGACCGAGCCGACCGAACAGCCTCCGGCTTTTCCGGCTCCCAATCGGTTACTGCGACCGGCTTTTCCGGCTCCGGTTTCGGTTTGCTTTCAGGTTCCGGCTTTGACTGATCATCCAGCCACTCCGGACGCGATTCTCCCACGCCTTCCGGTTTGGTAGGCGGCTTTCCGCCGTTCCAATCTGTCAGCCAATAAAGCCGCTCCTGTACTCGCTTCCCGGTACGCTGATCAAGCCCGCAATCAGGGCAGCGGCTGTACAAGTGCGCCCCCTTGCGTTTTGCCTGATACACAGACGCCACCTTGCCGCAGTCGCACTTGATCCGCCCCAATTCATCGTTAGCCATTGCCGCGCCCTCACGCCATCATCACCGACCATTCCAAATCACTCATACACCAGTAGCGCAGCATGTCTGCCTTACACCGCGCCCTGTGTTCATCGCATGCCTCAATTGCCTTTTGATCCCACGCCCTCCGGCAACGCTTGCGCCATTCCATGGCACGGCGCAACCGCACAATCCACATACTGTCAGGCCGATCTGTACCGGCCTGCTGCACTGTCGGCAGCTTTTCAGGCAACCACTTGTCTGCATCACTCACCACCACCCGCACCTGCCCGGCGCACCAATCCTTAAAATCCTGTAGCGCCTTCCGCCCCTTGAATGTCGCAACATACTTGCCAGCGCGCACTGGCAGCGCGGCCAGCTCCTTGCGCACTGCTGCCAATTTTTCCGCAATGCGCGAACGCTTCCACGTCGCTGACTTTGGCGTCCTTTCTCGCGCCTCGCCCAGCTCTTTACGAGCACGATACAAGCTGCCGAATTTTTCCGTCATATGGTCGTGCAGCTCCGCAATCAGCATTCCCATCGCACCAAGCTCCGATTCCTCAACAACGCACCAGCCAGGCGCGCGCGCCTCCTTGCTGATTCCGTAGCGATTGCCCACAACTCGCCCCTGATCATCCTGCCCAGCCGCTTTCGTCATGTAGCCCGCCGCCTTAGCCATGTACGCACCCGCCGCTTTTGGGTCGTCGATTTTTTCAAGATGCGCGAAGCCATGCCCCCAAATTTTCTCGACGCGCTCAGACCACGCCGAAAACTCCGCTTTTTTCACCGACCAGCGCAACAGCATATGCACATGTGGATTTTGTTCGCCTTCCGCGTTTTTCGGTATCTCTACCACCCAGCAATACAGCAACGAAGTGCAGCCCATGCGCTCTCCCCAGCCGTCGCGCTGATATGCTTTCTGCATCCCATCGCAAAAGCGTGAAACTTCGCGCTGAATTGTCAGCTCCCCGGACGCAATCTGCGCACGCCTTTCCGCGTCAAACGTCAGCGTTAGAAACGTATTGAATCCGCCATATTGCAAAGCAACGTACTGGCACGAATCGGCAATCTTGCGCGCGCCGCGATCTGTCAGCATCCACGTTGCACGCTCACCCCAGCACGCCTCTGGCTCGACAACCGCGCCGCGCACTTCGGTGCGAACACGGTACTCATCCGACCACCAGCGAAACTCTGTCACCGCATAGCATCCGGCCTGCTTTTCTGGCGTCGGCTTGTCTCTGACATGCTCGACAATCACGCCGGTTTTTTTATTGATCAAAAAACGATCATGCAAGCCCTGCAATTCCTCGACACTACCGGCGACGCCTTCAAAATCCGCCGCCGCTTCGCTTGTCGGACTTTTCGACGCCTCGACTAGCCTAGCGCGATCCGCTTCGCGGTCGCGCGGCAAACATGAGCGCGGCACAGTCGCCGCCACAGTGCCATCGCCGTAAAGGCCGCACAAAAAAGCCGGGTTATATTCACCCGGCCCACGATCCACAACCGGCGCAAAATGCGCGCCAAGCCCGTAACTAGTCATCGAAATCACCAAACCTATCGCCGGACCACACAAGCCCAGCAATACAGATCAACACCAGCAACAAACAAGCCGCGAAAGCCATCACGACACCGCCCGCAGCTCTGGACGCTTGAATTGCCCAGGCACATGCTGCGACACCAAACCGGCACGCTCTCGCGCTGCCCGGTACTCATCCCAATCCATGCCGGCCCCACAGCAATCCGGGCACACAACCACATGAGAAAACGGCCCGGCCTCTTGGCCCCGCGCACTACGCAATGTCGTCATTGCCGCCAACACGCCGCGCCCGCTACACGACAAACAAGACAGCGACAAAACCCCCAGCGACAAAGCCACCCGCCGCTGATCATCCAATGAAACCGACGGATATTCCTGCGCCATGCGTTTTGTTCCCTCGAAAAATCCCGCCGCCCACTGGCGAAGCGCCCGCGTCCAAAGCTTACGCACTGCCGCCGCCCCACTCACAGGCTGCGCTTTCCTGCCGGTTTCTTTTTCGCCGCTTTTTTCTTTGCCGCAACCTTGCGCGGCTTGCTCACATGCTCCACACCCACCACATCGCCAGCCAGATTCTCCGGCGCGTTATCAATACCCAATTGCTTGCCCTTGCGTGCTCGACGTGCGTGCGTCATACCGTAACCCCCACCGATTTAACCGAGCGCCCCTTGCATCCCGGCCCGCGCAATTTATGATTGATGCGCGGCACCCCACAAGACGCCGCCCAGCGCGAAAAATGGCCCATATTCAAAAACGGTCTAAAAATAGCGCACCCCACCCACCAGCAAGGAGCCACCCCACCATGAACACCAAAACCCTCGCCGCCGCCGTTTTTGCCATCCTCGCCACCGGCTGCGCCTCGCACGATCACGCCAACCTTAGCAACGAAAAAAGCATCCATAAGGCGCTACGCTACGGCAACCTAATGCCAACCGGCAGCGGCAACTACATCGCATCAGGAAGCGGAAATAACCGAGAAATAGCAAAGGAATACGCACTCGCGCAAGCGATGAACTATTGCCACCAATCCGGCAAAACGCACGCCATCGACAAGGAAGAAACCACCTATCAGCGCAGCATCAGCGAAGACGCCAACAATGCTCAAGGCGCTATCAGTGGCATCATTGGCGGAGATGGATTGATAGACGGAGGCACAAAGACAGCTTATCTGTCAAGACTCACCGGGCACTGCGAATAAACGCAGCACGATGACAACTTGTCATCATTAAATAACTCCGCAGCACCTTGATTTATAAATGCTTTTCGTGTTTTTCTCATTTTGTTTTTTTATACATTATGCGTAGTTTCGGATGGTCTGGGTGGTAAGCCGTTTCAGGCCCGCG
>CAZDWC010000010.1:0-163416 GCA_964509075.1 uncultured Pseudomonadales bacterium
TCTTCTTAATCAACCCGCCTGAGGCACTGCTCAGTGCGGACGCGCATTATATGCACTTTGGAAGCCGTTGCAATCAGTTTTTCAAACTTTCTTGCTCCGTTTCCGCCCCGCCGAGACGTTGTCTCAAGCGGGAGGCGCATTCTACATAACATCTGCAGCCTTGCAAGCATCGATTATGCAAATACCTCATTTATTTCCATATTCATGCAATTCAATCGTCTTTATTTCCAGACAATCAATGCAAAATGCTTTTTGCCTCGTTTCACGAGATGAAATTTATTGTAGACGGCATTCCGGATTCCGAGCAGCGCGTCAACATCCGAAATTTTCTCGCCATTAACCTGGATCGCTCCCTCTTGCACAAACTTGCGCGCCTGCCCGACGGTGACATCCCCTCTAGGCGTGACAGCCAGGCCTGACTCCACCAACAACTCCAGCAATGGCTTTTCGCCAGCAGCCACAACCAGACTGGGCAACCCGTCCAGCGCCAGCTGCTCCATGTCACTTTCGCTCAGCGCGCTGAGATCACCAGAAAACAAAGCCTGGCTGATGCGCTCGGCAGCCCGCAAACCCTGTTCTCCATGGATAAGCGCCGTCACTTCTCGTGCCAATATGCCTTGCGCCGAACGGCGCCCCTGGGCTTCAGCATCTGCGCGCTCAATGTCATCAATCTCGCCAACGCTCAGGAATGTGAAATAGCGCAGGAACTTGTAAACATCGGCATCCGCCGTATTCAGCCAGAACTGGTAAAAAGCATAAGGAGAGGTCTTGGCAGCATCCAGCCAGACCGTACCGCTCTCGGTTTTGCCGAACTTGGTGCCATCTGCCTTGGTGACCAGAGGCAGGGTCAACCCATATACCTGTTGGCGATGCAGGCGACGGGTCAGATCTATTCCTCCGGTGATATTCCCCCACTGGTCGGAACCGCCAATCTGGACCGTGCATTCATTTCTCTTATATAGCTCCGCAAAATCCAGCGATTGCAGGATCATGTAACTGAACTCGGTGAAGGAGATGCCAGAGCCTTCGCGCTCGATCCGCTGTTTGACGGACTCCTTGCCTATCATGGTGTTGACCGAGAAGTGCTTGCCAATATCCCGCAGGAAATCGAGCACACTCATGCCGGCCATCCAGTCGTAGTTATTGACGACTTCGGCCGAGCAGGTTCCAGCATCAAAATCGATAAAACGGGAAACCTGTGCTTTCAAGCGTTCAACCCAGCCAGCGACCACATCCGGGGTGTTGAGCTTGCGCTCTTCCGCCTTGAAACTGGGGTCACCTATCAAGCCTGTCGCCCCGCCAACCAGCGCGATGGGTTTGTGCCCAGCCAACTGGAAGCGCCGCAGGGCCAGCAGGGGCACCAGACTGCCAATATGCAGACTGTCGGCAGTGGGATCAAAACCGCAATAGACCGTGCGCGAACCGCCTTCAAGATGCTCAACCAGATCATCTCCGCCGGCCAGTTGATTGACCAGGCCTCGCGCCTGCAAATCCGCCAAGAAACCGCTTGTAGTCACCCTGAATCACCTGCTGCTGTACTGTTTCAAAGAGGCGCACACGTTACATAAATGGCGTCCAAACACAAGAAGCACTGGCCTTGGCCGCCCAAAAAACCGGTTTTAAAGGTTGTCACAAACCGGAAAACCCGCCTACAATCCAGCCTTTAACGACGAAAGACCTTGTATTTATCATGCGCGACAAAGAAATTCACAACACTGGCAACATGTGGCGGCATCGTTTCCCGCGCCACCATTTGCTGGCCGCTTGCGGAATTTCGCTGGCGATCACCTTGCTGTTGACCATTGTTCCCGACAGCGTCATCGCAAATCGCCCTGCATCGCTGACACCTGACACCATCCTTCCCGACACCGCCTCGACTGCACTTCCACCTCCCGCAGAGGTTATTGCTGCAGCCCCGCCGGTTGTCGATCCATGGTTGCACATGACTGTTCGCCAGGGCGATACCTTGTCCAGCCTGTTGCAAAAGGCCGGTTTGAGCCTGACAGATGTGCATGAGCTGATTAACAGCAGCAAGGATGCCAAAGCACTGACAGACTTGAGCCTGGATGATGAACTTGATCTGCTGATCAAGGATGGCAAGATCCAGGAGCTGCGCCTGCATCACAATGAGCTCAGCAGCGTGACTGCGGTTCGCGAAGGCGATCAATTCCAGACCCGGCAAGTAACCCGCACACCTGAAATTCGCCAGGGCTTTGCCAATGGCGTGATCGACAGCTCCCTTTTCATTGCTGCGCAGAAAGCTGGCCTCAACGACAGGATGACACTGAAGCTTGCAGACATTTTTGCCTATGACATCGACTTCCTGCAGGACCTGCAGGACGGCGACAGTTTTTCTGTCCTCTATGAAGAACTCTATCTCGACGGCAAGAAAGTCGGCAACGGCAAAATTCTGGCCGCCGAGTTCATCAATCAGGGGAAAAGCTACCGTGCGGTGCAGTACACCAATCAGGACGGTTCCAGCAACTATTACACACCAGATGGCACGATCATGCGCAAGCAATTCCTGCGTACACCGGTTGATTTTGCCAAGGTCACATCCTATTTCAGCCTGAGCCGCAAGCACCCTATCCTGCACAAGATCCGTGCACATAAAGGCATTGATTACGGCGCACCAAGAGGCACCCCCATCAGAGCCGCCGGCGATGGCAAGGTAATTTTTGCAGGTGTTCGCAGTGGCTTCGGTAACGTCGTTATGGTTCAGCACGGCGGTGCCTATACCACGCTTTACGGCCACATGGACAAAATTGCCGTCAAGAACGGCGCCCGTATTGAACAGGGACAAACCCTGGGCACAGTAGGCAGCACAGGACTTGCAACCGGCCCCCACCTGCATTACGAATTCCACGTCAACGGTGTTGCCGTCAACCCTCTCGCCAACACCAACATGGCCATGGCTGAACCACTGTCCAAAGCGGAGAAGTCACGCTTCAACGGCCAGGCTGCACCGCTGTTCGCACAACTGACCCAGAAACTGGCTGCCACCAAAGCCTCGTCGACGCTGGCACTGGCAGGAGACAGCGCGAACAACAGCCATGCCGGCAACAACACAAACGTGCACTGACCTCTACATAGGGCTGATGTCCGGTACCAGTCTGGATGCCATCGACGCAGCCCTCGTTGCCTTCCAGGCTGACAAGCCGCCCGCATTGATCCACGCCCTGAATTACCCGATCCCCCCGGCAGTACGCAGCGCCATTGCACAACTCAGTCAGCCCGGAGATAACGAAATCAACCGGGCAGGCGAGCTGGATGTCACGCTGGGAAAATTGTTCGCCGACGCTGTTGCCGCGCTGTTAGAGTCAAGCCATCACTCGTCAGGGCAGATTCGCGCCATCGGCAGTCACGGCCAGACCGTGCGCCACCATCCTGCCCGCGCTTTCACTCTGCAGATTGCCGACCCCAATACCATCGCCTACAGAACCGGCATAACAACGGTTGCCGACTTCCGCCGCATGGACATGGCAGCCGGCGGGCAAGGCGCACCCTTGGTACCAGCCTTCCACGACGCCGTTTTACGCAGTGACAGTGAAAATCGCGCCGTGGTGAATATCGGCGGCATGGCCAATGTCACTGTCCTCGCGCAAGGGCAGTCAGCCTATGGTTTTGACACAGGACCAGGCAATGTATTGATGGACGGCTGGGTACAGCGACACCTGCAACACGCCTTCGACAAGGATGGCGACTGGGCGGAATCCGGCACAGTGCAGAACAATCTGCTGGAACAACTGCTTGCGCATCCGTTTATTGCAGCAGCCCCCCCCAAAAGCACCGGAAGGGAAGATTTTCATCCCGGCTGGCTGGACACCCAACTGGCAGTCGGCTCATCGGACAAGCCTGCCGACATACAGCGTACATTGCTGGAATTCACTGCACGCAGTATCAGCGATGCCATAGCCGCGTTAACCGTGCCCATTTCACGGGTCTTGCTGTGCGGCGGCGGCAGCCATAACGGACTCTTGCGCAGACGCATCAGCGAACTGCTGCCCAATGTCCAACATAACACAACCACCGATTTCGGCATTGACGCCGACTGGCTGGAAGCCATGGCCTTTGCATGGCTCGCGCACCAGAGACTGTCAGGCAAAGCCGGCAACGTACCTGCGGCTACCGGCGCCAGCCGGCCGTGCATACTTGGCGGCGTTTATGATCCGTATTAATTTCAGATTGAGAACGAGGAGCCGCAGCCACAGGTTGAACTGGCGTTGGGGTTCTTGATGACAAACTTTGAACCCTGCAAGCCTTCTTCATAATCCACCTCTGCGCCAGCCAAATAGGGATAGCTCAAGGCATCGACCAGCACCGTGATGCCATCCTGTTCAATGGCAGCATCATCCTCTGCAGCAATTTCGTCAAAGGTAAATCCGTACTGGAAACCAGCGCAACCGCCACCAGTAACGAAAACACGCAACTTGAGATCCGGATTGGCCTCTTCCTCAACCAGGCGTCGCACTTTGGTGGCCGCACTGTGGGTGATATGCAAGTCCTGATCGACTGATACAGACTCAGTACTCATGGCATCTAACCTCTCGACATACTGCTCGTTAAATTACGGTGCGACTTGTGCATCAATAAGCCTGCTTGCCGGTAAAGCCACCGACAATGGTCATCAGCACAATGCGTATATCCAGCAGCAAGCTCCAGTTGCTGATGTACTCCAGATCATACTCGATACGCTTCTGCATTTTTTCAAGAGTGTCGGTCTCACCACGATAACCGTTCACCTGTGCCCAGCCGGTGATACCGGGCTTCATCTTGTGCCGCATCATATAGCCTTTGATCTGGCTGCGATAAAGCTCATTATGGGCCACGGCATGCGGACGCGGCCCGACAATCGACATATGGCCCTGCAAGACATTGATGAACTGCGGTAACTCATCCAGGGAAGTACGACGCAAAAAACCACCAATCGGCGTCAGGCGCGGATCATTGCGGGTGGCCTGCTGCACCACAGCACCATTATCCTGCGTGGTCATGCTACGGAATTTCCACACGGAAATCGGCTTGCCATCCACACCGTAGCGCTGCTGCCGGAAAATCACCGGCCCTGGCGATGTCAGTTTCACAGCCAAGGCAATAACGAGCATCGGCAAGGCAATCAGCAACAGGATCAACGAGCCAACACCCATATCAAACGCACGCTTGGCAATGGCGCCAGCCACCGATAATGGGCTATCCACCAGACTGATCGCAGGCAAGCCACCAATATTATCCTGGCGCGCATTCATCAGGTTGAAGGCGAAGATATCGGGAATAAGGAAGATCGACACCGTGGTATCCATCAACTCATCAACCAGATCGCGGATTTTTTCCTCCTGTGACATGGGCAGCGTGATATACACGTGATCAACATCGCCATTCCTTGCCGCATGGATGACATCCGCGATGTTGCCGCTATGCGGCAGCGATGTTTCAGAGATAGCGTTGTCATCGTACAGACCGTGAACCACCAGCCCCATCCAGGGGTTTTCCCCGATCTTGCGAATCAAAGTCAGTGCCAACGAGCCATCACCGACTATAGCGGCCCTGCGCGTGTTGTAGCCGTGCTCCCGCAGCCGCACCAGCATGAAGCGCAGGAACACCCGCAGCGTCGCCATGCCTCCTGCACTGTAGATAAACCACCAAAGCATCAGGGTGCGACGGCTGATCCAGTGCGGCTGACGACTCGCCCAAGCAGCAATCACCAGCACCACAAAAGTCATGGCCAGCACAAACATCAGCTTCTGTAGTGATGCCATCAGTGTATGGCTGCGCCATGAAAGGTACAGTCCCGCCACTTCGGCAAACAGCTGGAAGCAACCTAGCGACAGCATGAACAGCACGCTGCTCTTGAAGGTCCAGTCCAGACCGACCACATCGTGCGCAACAATGAAACTAAACCAGATCAGCAGAATATCCAGTGAGCGTGCCAACAACTCCAGCGACCGGGAATTGGAACTCAAGACACCGCGTTTCATCTGGGGCATGTGTAACCTGTTGAAGGATTAGTCGTAGTCAGGGCAGCAATGCCAGATTCTCAAGCCCGCACTGTTCCGGCAGGCCGCGCATGATATTCATGATCTGTATGGCCTGCCCGGAGGCGCCCTTGGTCAGGTTATCGATCACGGACATAATCACTACGCGGTTGCGACCCTGCGGTCGTGCAACTGCAATTCGACAGTAGTTGGAGCCTTTTACCGTGCGTGTCTCCGGGTGAGAACCTGCGGGCAATACATCTATGAAGTATTCCCCATCGTAGCGATCCTCGTACAGTTTTTGCAGATCGACGGTAGTGTCGGCAAGATCTGCGTACAGTGTGGCATGAATGCCGCGCACCATCGGCACCAGATGCGGCACGAATGTCAGCTCAGCCGGCACGCTCCCTGCAGGCTGCAAGGCGCGCAGCCCCTGCTCGATCTCCGGCAGGTGGCGATGACCGGCACTGGCATAAGCCTTGTAACTGTCACTGACTTCAGTGAACAACATATCCAGCTTGGCCTGTCGGCCTGCACCCGACACACCGGACGCTGCATTGGCAATCAGGCTGTCAGGGCGAATCAGCCCCGCCTCCAGCAAGGGCAGGAAACCTAACTGCACCGCAGTTGGATAGCAGCCGGCGCAGGCCACAAGCCGTGCATTGCGGATAAGATCGCGGTTCACTTCCGCCAAACCGTATACCGCCTCTTGCACCAGATCGGGACTGGCGTGTTTCTGGCCATACCATTTTTCCCACAGCGCGATATCACGGATGCGAAAATCAGCCGACAGATCGATCACCCGCGTCCCTGTCGCCAGCAGCTCCGCCATCATCGCCTGCGCCACACCGTGCGGCGTGGCAAAAAACACAATGTCACACTGCCCCAGCTGCTGTATGTCCGGCACGGAAAAAGCAAGATCAAGGCGCTTGCGCAAACTGGGAAACATCTGTGCCACCGGCATGCCTGCCTCAGTGCGGGAAGTAATGACCTGCACATCCACCTCCGGATGCTGTGCCAGCAGACGCAGCAATTCCACACCGGTGTAACCCGTTCCGCCAACAATACCCACCTTGATCACGGTGTCGCCTCTCCACACTCAGGAAAGCGGCGACTATAAGAAGCAGCGACAGGCATTGCAACTCAGACGCCAGTGCAATGACCTGACTCCCGGGCACAACTCCATCCATGATCTAGACTCAATGTGAGACCCTGAATGCAGGGACGAGAATCCATCCACATTGAAGGAATGGCCACGGAAAATGGAGCTAGATCGGGACACATGGGCCGTGATGCGCAATTGGCTGCGCCGCAAGAGTGTGGGTAGCCTGATCGGCGTTGAATTCGGCCCTGAAGGTTTGGCCATAGCCAAAGCTGCCGTCGCCGGCAGCGAACCAGCACTGGAATACTGTGCGTTTATTCCCGAACCGCGCATGGATGCACAGATTCAGCTGCTGCGCGAACTGGTATCCCAGCAGCACTGGCACAAGCAGCCCTGCAATGTGGTACTGCATCCCTCCCAGTACCAGATAAGCCTGGTGGAAGCCCCCGCCGTACCGGATGCCGAATTGCACGAAGCCATGCGCTGGCGCTTGCGTGACAGTTTCGGCATGAGTCCGGATGAACTGGCTTTTGATGTAGCCATGCTGCCTGATGACGCCTACCGAAGCCGCGGCCGCATGGCCATGCTGGCTGCTACGCGTCGCAGCGTGATGGAAAAAGTCGTCGCCGATATCGAGAAAAGCAGTCTTGTACTGCACAGCATCGACATCACCGAGATGGCCATGCACAACCTGACCCTGCACGCGCAACATCTGGGCCAGCCCACTGCACTGCTGCGCATGCGTAATTCCTCAACGCTGCTCACCATCAGCGACAGCACACGTCTCTACTTTGCCCGCTCCATCGACATCGGCCTGGAAGCCATTCGCCGCGAACAGGAAATGCCGGGCATGCCACAACAGGCGCAGGAAGGACTGGTGCTTGAAATACAGCGTTCGCTCGATTTTTTCGAAACACAGCTGCGCAAGGGGGGCATCAGCCGCCTGTACGTGCTGCCAACCAAACACCCGGTACCTTCGGTGATGGATGCCCTGCGTGGCGGCTTGACCATCGACATCAGCGCTTTGGAGCTGCAAGGATGGCTACTGCCGGACAGCATGCCCAGTACGCGAGTGCAGGCGTACTGTCTGGGCGCCATGGGTGCGGCGCTGCGGCGCTGTGGCGCATGAGGAACGGCGCATGATGAACGGCAACCTGAATTTGTATCGCCCGGAGCTGCTGCCCAGACCCGTGGAGCTCAATACCGTTGCGATACTGAAAATTCTTGGGCTGATGTGCGCGGCCATGCTGCTGATCTGGCTGCTGGGCACCTTGCAGATACACCGTATCCAGACCGCTATCGTCGCCGCTCAACAAGAGCAGATGGCCGCGCAACAACAGTTGGCCGACTACGATTTGCGCTATCCCCCCATCCTGATCGAAAAGGATCTGCAATTGCAGGTTGAGGCAGCCGAACATGAGTTGCGCGGCAAGAACCGGATGATGAAACTGATCGAGGGCGGCAAAAACCAGAAAACACCTGGATTTGCGCGCTATATGGCCGGCCTCGGTCGCCAACATATCAATGGTCTCTGGCTGGAAAATATCGAAGTGCATACACGCGGCGAGCTGGTAATCGGCGGCAGCGTGATGGACGCCAGTGTGCTGCCTGTCTACCTGGAAAGACTCAGCATCGACTCCGCCTTCAGCGACTACCGCTTCCAGACTTTCCAGTTGCTGCAACCCGGCAAGTCAGCCACAACGGCGAACGCTGCCGCCGGCAACGCACCACCACCAGCCATTAGCGCCCTGCACTTTGAATTGCGCGCCACCAGCACCTCCGCCGCCGGCAACACCCCGGACAGCAACACATCAGATAGCGCCGGAAAGAGAACGCCATGAAAACCCTGCAACAGTTATTGGCTGGCCAGACCTTGCGCGAACACCTGCAGCGAGGATCTGCCTACATTGATGCCATGAACCTGCGCGAACGCACCATTCTCACCTGCATGCTGAGCCTGTTGTCGATGGCTGCCTTCCAGACGCTGTGGTGGGGACACATCGACAGCGAGCGCAAACTCGGCAAACAGCAACTGGAACAGCTCGCGCGCACCAACGAGGCCTTGTGGAAGCAGGCAGAAAGCCTGCGCGCAGCACATGAAAACAACCCCAATGACGCCTTGCGCGCACGGCTCGACAAGCTGCACAAGGATTTGCAACAGGCGGATGAAGGGCTGACACAAGCAGCCGATGAGTTGATGCGCCCCCGCAACATCCCATTGCTTCTGCACAACATGGTGGCCAGCCAACCCGGCCTTACCCTGCGCCGCGTGGAAACCCTGCCGGTAGCGACCGTCAATATCAGGGGTGAAGTCGTCACCGATGCACAGAAAACCGAAGAGGGTGTCTTGTTCCGCCACGGGCTGGAAGTGGAAATTGCAGGCAGTTATCAAACCCTTTATCGCTGGATCAACGACATCGAGAAAGTACCGGGATTCATCCAGTGGGACAGCCTGTATTACACGGTGGAAAGCCCAGCCAGTGCCAGCGGCGCGCCACAGGCCAGAATGGTGATACGGCTGTACACCATGAGCGTCAAGGAGGTTTGGCTTGATGTCTAGAATCCTGCAACTCATAGCCTGTTGGCTGATCGCCGCTTGCGCCATCGCACAGGAAACAGCGTCGACTGACGATGCCGTAGTCGGCCAAGATGCTGTAGCCGACCCAACGGCCCCGCCGCCACTTGAAGTCCTGCAAAAGCAGGCAACACCACTGCACCTTAACGCGATCATGATCGCACACGGCAAACATCTGGCTGTGATTAACGGCAAGACGCTAGGCACAGGCGAAAGCGTCGATGGAGCCACGGTGCAAGCCATCGAAAAAACACGGGTGCAAATTGAACAGGCGGGACAAAGCCAGTGGCTGCTGTTGTTTCAGCCAGTTGACGTCAGGCAGGCAGCCCGCCCGGGTCATCAGGAGAAATAAATCATGAAGCGATTAACCATGCATCGACGCTGCTTTGAACGGATAACATCTCCCGCGCTGTTTACCTATGCATTGCTGGTGCTGATGCTTGCCAGTTGCCAGAACACGTCAGCACCGGAGGCCGGCAAGACACCGAAAGCTGCCGAAACATTTCCTGCTGGTGCGACAGATGCGCATACTGACACCGCTACACCCGCGACCCCCGTTGCACACGGCGGTTTCACCACGCCTCCGCCCTCGTCTCGCGCCACAGTCGCGGCCAGGAATTCTCGCGAACCGCGCTATGACATCGCAGTCAGTGATCAGGATGCGCGCGAGTTTTTCATGGGGTTGATGCAGACCACGTCCCACAACATTGTCGTACACCCGGAAGTCAATGGCCGCATTTCGTTGTTCCTGCAACAAGTGACATTGCAAGAGGCACTGACTGCCGTCAACGACATGTACGGCTTCGACTACGAACGCAACGACTACGGCTACGTGATCTTGCCAGCAGTCATGAACACACGCGTGTTTGCCATCAACTATCTCAACGTCGAGCGCAAGGGCAGTTCACGCACCAGTGTCAGCAGCGGCGAAATCACCAACACCAACAACGAGCAGAGTGACAAGATTGGTAACAACACCAGCTCTACCACCAGCAGCGTGCGCGACAGCACCACAATTGAAACCAGCAACACCAATAATTTCTGGAAGGATCTGGAAAAAATGCTGGACATGATGGTCGACAAACAGCGCGGCAGTCTGGTTGCGATCAACCCACAAGCCGGATTGGTAGTCGTTCGCGGCATGCCGCATGAATTGCGCAGTGTTGACAATTTTCTCAAGCGCGCGCAGCTGAGTCTTGATCGGCAAGTCGTGCTGGAAGCCAAGATTCTCGAAGTCACGCTGCGCGATGGCTTTCAGGCAGGCATCAACTGGTCTGCGCTCGCCGAACTCAACAGTGGTGACAACACCATAGGCGCAGGACTGGGCAGTGCAGCACTCAGCAATCCTGACCTGATCGACGGTATCTTCGGTGTCACCGTGACATCCAATGACTTCAACGCCGTCATCGAATTGCTGCAAACGCAGGGCGATGTATCCGTGCTGTCCAGCCCTCGTGTCGCCACAGTCAACAACCAGAAAGCGGCGATCAAGGTCGGCACTGATGAATTCTTTGTCACCAATGTCAAAACCACCACCACCACCGGCACCGCCACCACACAAACACCGGAAGTGACATTGACACCATTTTTTTCTGGCATCGTACTTGATGTCACGCCGCAGATTGGTGACCAGGGCGATGTGGTACTGCACGTACACCCCAGTGTCAGCGAAGTGGTTGACCAGAAAAAAGACATCAAGATCGGCGACTCGGATCTGAGCCTGCCACTGGCGCTATCTTCAATTCGAGAAGCCGACAGCGTCGTGCGTGCGCGCAGCCAGCAAGTGGTGTTGATCGGTGGCTTGATGAGCAACAACAGCAGCGACGTCAGCGCCAAAGTGCCCGGGCTGGCCAACACGCCGGGGCTCGGCTGGCTGTTCACCCAGAAGCGCCAGAGTCACGCCAAGAGCGAATTGGTGATTCTGTTGCGCCCGATCATTGCCGACACACCGCCGACCGGCTGGACCAGCGAGCAATTGCGCGACGCCGATGCCGGTTTCACTGATGGACCGTGGCTCAAACCCGCACGTTGAACATGCAGCTTTTTTTCTGCTCTGGGTAATTGCCGCCACCTACGGGCAGATTCACCGGCCGCTGCTAGACTCAACGTACAAGGTTTATGCAAACAGCGCTTAATTCGAAACTGGTTGCCAAAGCAACCAGCGCGACAGGAAGAACCCATGCCCGATTTCAATAACAGTGGATTCAACAACAGCGGATTCACCCAGAGCACCCCTGTCGTATTGTGTTTTTCCAGTCACGATCCCACGGGCGGTGCCGGCATTCAGGCCGACATTGAAACGGCGGCCAGCCTCGGTTGCCATTGTGCACCCGTGATCACAGCCATCGCCGCACGCGACACGCGCGAATACAAGGACATGGTCAGCACGGACAGCACCATCGTCATCGAGCAGGCGCGTGTAATACTCGAAGACATGCCGGTCTCCGCCATCAAGATCGGCCTCGCCGGCAGCGTCGCCAATATCGAAGCCATTCATTCCATTCTGGTGGATTACCCGGAAATTCCTGTCGTCGTGGATCCTGTTGCGCAGATCGGCGCCACGCCACAACCCGGCAGCGGCGAACTGTATCAGGCCATCAGTAACTTGTTACTGCCACTCGCCACCGTCGCCACACCGAGTTTTATTGAAGCGCACGAACTCGCACGCGAAGCCGACAACACCGATGCCTGTGCACACGAAATACTCGAGAGCGGTTGCCAGTATGTTTTGATCAGCGACAACATCGGCCGCGGCCAGACACTGTGCAACAATTTCTACGGCGATCACCGTCTGATCAAACGCTTTGAATGGCCGCGCATCAACACACCTTGCCACGGTTCAGGTGCCACACTGGCATCCAGCATCGCAGCCTACCTCGCACACGGCCTCAGCATCATGGATGCCGTGGAGCAAGGACAGAAATTTACCTGGCAAAGCCTGAATCAGGCGCGTCGGCTGGGCATGGGCAAATACATCCCCAACCGCTTTCACTGGTTGACGGATGTTATCCCGGCACAGGCACAGCGCGGCGCGATGCACTGACCGTCACGCGTATACCGTTGAACTGCGTCATACCCGACAGTGGCTCAATGGAATCCGGGCCATCCGCCGTCAGGATATTTGCATTAACACCTTGCGTCGTCGCAGCCGTTTCTTGTCCTTGATAATGCTGATGTCCCCAGCCGTGCGGCAAGGCCACACTGCCTGGCATCATGTCATCAGTGAGATGCACTGCCACGCACACCTCACCGGCACTCGATGAAACATCAGCCATATCACCCTGCTGCAAACCTCTCTGCGCGGCATCAGCCGGATGCATGTACAAATAGTTGCTGCGACGATCACCCTTAATGAAAGACTCGTGATTGTGCGCCCAGCTGTTGTGGGAAAAACGCTCGCGCTTGGTAATGAGGCGCAGCAACGGTTGCTGTAGCTCCTCAATATCCTTTGCAAAACAGGCCGCCACACGCGAATGTACGGTTTGCACAAACTCACGTGGCGCCAATTCTACTCGCCCGTTTTTCGTTACCACACGTTTGCCAAGATAGTTATGGCTCTGATTACCCTTCAGCAGAATGCCATGCGGTGCGCGCCGCAAGAATTTCAGCGAACCCACTTTTGCAAAACGCGAAATCATATCCAGCAGAAACACCTGCGCCTCAGGTAAACATTTGCCAATCACCGGCAAGCGCTTCAGTAAACCACCCGCAACAAACAAGCTTTGCACGATGCGTGACCCGTACAACGGCGCGCCGCAAGCACTTGCCAACTGCACAAGCGTCCACAGTTCATTGCGCACCATTGCCGGCGGCGGCACCAGGGCATCGGTGTACTGGAACCAGGGTTTCGGCATCAGACCGCAGAACGTGGAAAACATGAACGGCACATCCGGCCGCTCTGCGAAATGTGTTCCGGGCAAAATATAGTGCGCATAATTTGCCGTTTCATTGCGCACAAGATCCACGCACACCAGCAGTTCCAGTTTTTTGTAAGCTTCTTCCATGCGCGCACTATTGGTAGCCGTGATGACAGGATTGCCGGAAAGCACGAACATGGCACGCGTTTGTCCTTCGCCCGGCGTCAGGATTTCATCCGCCATCAATGCACAAGGCAAAGCCTCCAGAAATGTCTGCACACCACCAATACGCGACGTCGTTTCCTGCATCGCCTGCTTCGCCAGCAGTTTTGCATAATCAATCAGGCCTTCGCCCATCAGCGAGCCGCCCAGGCGATCGAGGTTGCCGGTAATGGCATTGATGACCTCTATCAACCAGAAAGCAATCGTACCGTTGCTGCCTTGATTGATACCGGTGGAACCATACAGCGCCGCGCCATCTGCCGCGAGATACGCCGACACCAGTTCGCGCAACGTGCCTGCTGCAACACCCGTGACCGCTGCTGTTTTTTCCGCTGGCCAATCGGCAGCCACAGCATCCAGCGCAGCAAAACCATCCATATGTGCATCAATCACGTCACGCTTGTACGCCTTGCGCGCCAGCACCTCATGCAGAAATGACAACAGGAAATACACATCGGTATCCGGGCGAATAAATACTTGTTCGCCACAGGCTTTTGCTGATTCCGTGCGGCGCGGATTGACGAAAACCAGTTTTCCTCCACGCTCCTCTATCGCTTTCAGGCGATCGGTCGGGTTTGGCAAATGAATGAAACTCATTTTTGATACAGCGGGATTGCCGCCGATGACCATCAGGAATTTCGTGCGATCCACATCCGGAAAAGTCAGCGCCATCGCCGCGCCGTACATGTGATGTGACGCAACAAACTTGTTGTTGCAATCCAGCGTTGCCGTGTGGAAAAACTTCCGGGTTTTCAAGCCGCGCACAAAGCCGCTGATGATCAAGGGCATCAACGGACTGAACGAAATCGGATTGCCAAAATAGATGCCGACACTGTCATCGCCATGGTCAGCGCGCAACTGCCTGACCTTGGCACCAATCTCCGCAATGGCCTGCTCCCAGCCAATCGGCTGGTAGCGGTCGCCCACACGCTTCAAGGGCTGGGTGATGCGATCAGGCGACGTTCGGAAGTCCTCAAAGCGCAAACCCTTGATGCAGGCATAGCCCTTGCTGACGACGTGATCGGTGTCCGGCGCTATCGCCGTGATGCGCTCGCCTTCGCGCGTGACAAGCAGACCGCACTGGGCCTCGCAGATGCGGCAGAAGGTGGTCAAGGTTTCGGCCATGTTCATTCCTTCCCCTTAGCGTGATCTAATCCTTGCAGAGTATGGCGGCGAGTCATGAGCTTGTCTTGTCCTTCCGGAGACATACCTCCATACTTGAAGACGATAACATCTAGAATCACGGCATAAACTGTGATCAAATCAAAAAAAACAATGCACAAGGGAGTTCATGCCATGAAACAACACCTCCATCCGCTTCCCATTCTGAATCGCTTCGTCATGTGGCTCTGCCTGTTGTCACTCAGTACCGGCGCCCATGCTACCCCTGGCGACTTTGACATCGCTTTCAACTCTTATGCCTCAGGCCCCGACAATACGGTCAGATCACTGCTGCGAAACGGTGAGGGCAAACTACTGGTCGGCGGCCAATTCACACATATCAACGGCGCGACCCTCAACGGTGTCGCCCGCCTCAATGCTGATGGCTCTCTGGATTCCACATTCAACCCCGGCAGCGGCGCCACAGACGGCTCGGTTAATACCTTGACCCTGCAAAGCACCGGCAAGATTTTCATCGGCGGCGACTTCTATTACGTCAATGGCACCGCGTCTGCCAGTATCGCGCGCCTCAATACCGATGGCAGTCTCGACACCGGCTTTACCGGTGCACTGCACGGTGGCCCCGGTTATGTCTCCAGTTCAGCAGTCCAGACCGATGACAAGATACTGGTCGGCGGCCAGATTGAACTCGGCATCAACCGTCTCAACAGCGATGGCACAGCCGATACAGCTTTCAACAGTGCTGCTGGCACGGGGGCCACAGGTGGCAGCGCAAGCGTGAATACCATCGCGCTGCAAAGTGATGGCAGCATACTGGCGGGCGGCAGCTTCAACGGCTTCAACGGCCACACACGCAACGGCATTGTGCGCCTGCTTTCGACAGGTGCGGTGGATACCTCATTCACACCCGGCAGCGGTTTTGCCGGCCCCGGCATTGTTCATGCCATTGCCCTGCAGACCGACGGCAAGATCCTCGTGGGCGGAGGCTTCAGCAGCTACAACGGCACAACGCGCAGCAATCTGGCACGGCTCAATAGCGACGGCAGTCTCGACACCACGTTCAATGCCGGCAGCATCAACAGCATTGTCAAAAGTATCACTGTACAAGCCGACGGCAAACTGCTCATCGGTGGCCTGTTCAGCAGTGTGGGCGGCAGCGCACGCAACGCGCTGGCACGGCTCAACAGCGATGGCTCACTGGACAGCAGTTTTGCCCCGCCTGCCAGCTTCAGCAGCAGTGGCGGTGTACTGCAGATTATTGCGCAACCCACTGGCAGAATCCTGCTGGCCGGCAGCTTTTCCGGCAGCTACCTGAACACCACCCACTACAACCTGCTTCGCCTTACCACAGCGGCGGTCACTGATGCAGACGACGATGGCGCGGCCGACAGCAGCGATGCTTTCCCACTCAACGGCGAAGCCAAAATCGACAGCGATGGCGACGGCAAACCCGACAGCATCAATCTCGCGCTGGCGCCCGTTGCGTTTATCGACAACTTCAATACTGCCCCCTCATCTGCCAACGGCTGGAGCTGTACGTTCACGGCCTGCTCTGACAGCAGCGGCAGCGTTCGATTTTACAACGTCACCAGTGGCGCCTCCTTGAGCCGAACACCCGCTGCCACCAGCTATCTCTACTTTCGCTACAAAACGGCATCGTTTTTTAACACGTTGACCAAGGCACAACTCTCGGTAAACGGCTATGTTTTCGACAACTTGCCGCCGACCAATGGCTCATGGAGCAGCTACAGCCTGACGGTAACGGGTGGCCAAACCGTGCGTTGGTCTGTACCACCCTGCAGCTACGGACCGAGCTGCGGCGTGGACATGTATCTTGACGATGTCACACTGCGCCAGACATCGCTGATCGAAGACGCCGATGACGATAACGATGGCACTGCAGATATTGCTGATGCCTTCCCGCTCAACCCGGCCGAATCGCTGGACACCGATCACGATGGCATCGGCAACAACGCCGACCTGGATGATGACGGTGATGGCGTGCCCGACTATATCGACGCCAATCCACTCAGTGCTGCCGTCAACAGCGAAAGACTTCTGCCACTGGATCAAACCTATCGAGGCAGCGCCGTGCAGGAAGCGCAGACACGCCAATAAAGCCGGTACGCCATGCCGTGAGAGCTTTCGACTCACGGCATGGCACAACCCTCTCTGACAAGTCCGCCTACCCAAAAAAATCACAACAATCCGGACAGACGCCGTCCAACACCAGACACTTGATCCGGCGACGAGAAGCGTATCCCGCACCTGCCCGCAACCCCGACTATTACGGTGCCCGCCCAAAACCATTTCCGGTATCATGCCGCACCTGATACTGGACACTGTCTGTGAGGTAAACGCCGTGACACCTGAAGAACAGAAGAAAGCCTTTGAAGCCGAACTCTACACCTGGGTTGGCCGCGAGATCGCTCCGCCGACTGCGGGGCTGGATCTCGTCAACGAAGCCATGATCCGCCACTGGTGCGAGGTCATGGGCGATACCAACCCGGTCTATACCGACAAGGCGTTCGCCGCGTCTTCCGCCAAGGGCGGCCTGATTGCCCCACCCACCATGCTGCAAGCCTGGAGCATGGAAGGTTACCCGATGGCCTTTGCCGACAAGCAAGATCCATCCACCATGGACGGCCAGCGCAAGCTGCATCGCTTCATGGAAGATCACGGTTTCACCGGCGTGCTCGGCACCAACTGTGATCAGGAATATTTCCGCGACCTGAAGCCGGGCGACACCGTGATCGCGCACACGAAAATCCATTCCATCTCGGAAGAAAAAGCCACCGGCATGGGCACCGGCTATTTCATCGAGACCCGCACCGAATTCTCCGACCAGAATGGCGAGCCCGTTGGCACCATGCTGTTCCGCGTGCTGAAGTTCAAACCGGCACAAGCACCGAAGCCCGTGAGCGAAAGTGCGCAGGAAGAAAACAAGGCACCGACCCGCACCCGCTCCGTGCGCGGCCACGACAACGCCTGGTGGTGGGATCAGGTCGAGAAAAACAAGGTACTGCCGATCCAGCGCTGCAAATCCTGTTCGACCCTACGTCACCCACCGCGCCCGTTCTGTAACCAGTGCCAGAGCGGTGAATGGGATTTCGTCACATCGAAACTCGAAGGCGAGATTTTCAGCTTTGTCGAACTGCACTACCCGGAAATTCCTGGCTACACCTATCCGTTGATGTGCGCGGTGATCACGCTGGATGAAGGCACACGCATTCTGTCCAACGTCATCGACTGCAAACCGGAAGAGGTGCAGATCGGCAAGCGCGTGAAAGGCGAGATCATGCAAGTCGATGCAGACAACGTGCTGCCGCAATTCCGTCTGGTGTGAGGTGACGACAATGACGACACAAACTCTGAAATTCTCCAACGTCAACGTCGGCGACAAACTGCCCGGCATGGATATCGACATCAACGTCAGCTTCGTGGTTGCCGGCGCAGTCGCCTCGCGCGATTTCACGCCCGTGCATCACAACAAGAGCGCGGCGAACGCTTCCGGCCTCGCCAATGTGTTCCCGAACATCCTCACCGACAACGGCTTGGTCGGCCGCTTCGTGACGGACTGGGCAGGCCCCGAGTCCACACTGAAGCGCGTCAACATCAAACTCGGCGCACCGGTGCAACCAGGCGAAGTACTGAAATTCACCGGCGAAGTGGCTGCCAAAGACGAGGCCACCGGCATCGTCGATGTGAAAGTTACCGCCAAAGGCAACTGGGGCATGCATCTCGATGGCATCGCCCGCGTGCAATTGCCGAAGTGAGGAGAGAGAAGATGAAAGTTGCGAATCTGAAAGACAAAGCCGTTATCGTCGGCGCCGGCAACACCGAGTTTTCCAAAAACTCCGGCCGCAGTGAATTGTCACTCGCCTGCGAAGCGATTCTCGCCGCGCTGAAAGATGCAGGGCTCAAACCGTCTGACGTCGACGGTATGATCACCTACACCATGGACAACAACGACGAAATCGAAATTGCACGCGCCATCGGCTGCAATGATTTGTCGTACTACTCGCGCGTGCCACACGGCGGCGGCGCCGGCACCGGCACCATCCAGCAAGCGGCGATGGCGATTGCCACCGGCGCGGCGGAAGTCGTGGTGTGCTGGCGCGCACTGAACGGCCGCTCTGGTCACCGCTATTCCGGTGGCGTTTCCGGCGACATCGTCACCGGCGACATGATCCACTACGGCTGGTACATCCCTTACGGCTTGCTGACGCCAGCGTCGTGGGTGTCCATGTATCACAAACGCTATGAACATTTGTTCGGCGACACGAAAGATGCACTGGCAGAAATTGCCATGACCACGCGCCAGTATGCAGTCACCAACCCGAACGCGTTCTTCCATAACCGCCCGATGACACGCGCGGATTACGACAACGGCAAGGCGATTTCCCTGCCGTTCCACCTGTACGACTGCTGTCAGGAATCCGATGGCGGCAGTGCGGTGGTACTCACCACGCCGGAGCGCGCAAAACACCTGAAAAACCTGCCGGTGTACGTGAAAGGTGTCGGCGCTTATGCGGATAAAAATACCGAAGCGATGACCAACTTCTACGCCGATGAAATCGCGCAAATTCCGGCGATGGATCTGGCCGCCAAACAAGCCTACGCACAAGCGGGCATGAAACCGGACGACATCGACGCCGCCATCATCTACGACGCCTTCACCGCAATCGTCATGTGGCAGCTGGAAAGTTGGGGCTTTGCAGAAACCGGCAAATCGAAAGATTTTATTTTGTCTGGTGCCCTACGACCGGATGGCCGCTTGCCCACTAACACCCACGGTGGCCAGTTGAGCGAGGCTTACATCCACGGCATGAACGGCATTGTCGAAGGTGTGCGACTGGTGCGCGGCGAGTCACTGAACCAACCGAAGAAAACCATCAACAATGTGGTGGTCACTTCCGGTGTCGGCGTGCCGACTGGCGGGATGATTATTGGCAAGTGACCCCTCACCCGGCGCTCGGCAACTGCTCCTGCATTGCTCTACCTCCTGCATCCATGCAGTCGTTCGCGCCCCCTCTCCCGCTTGCGGGAGAGGGCACTCTCACCGAGCAGAAACTCCATGACCCGCAAAACCCTCGACAGCAATAAAATCCATCCTGCCATCGCCGACGAAATCGGCGGCAATACCGACTTTCGCCGCACGGTGGATGAAGTGGAGAACGCTATCGCACAACACACTGTTGTCATCGTTGGCATGGACCACAACCCGTTCCCGAAAAAAGCGCGCAAGCTGCTCGACACACAAGGCATTGCCTATCACTACCTGGAATACGGCAGCTATTTCTCCGAGTGGAAACGCCGTGGCGCTCTCAAAATGTGGAGCGGCTGGCAGACCTTCCCGATGATTTTCGTGAAAGGCACGCTCATCGGCGGTTTCAGCGATCTGGAAAAACTGGTGAAAAGCGGCGAGCTGAAAAAGTTGCTGGGTTGAGTATCAACCCGGCTGCAACACATCCCGCGAACCGGTTTCGTTGACAATCACCATCTCGCGCTCGCAGATGCGCCAACCCTCTGTGGTGCGAATCAGTTGGTCGCGATACTCGCCCCATACTTCGTAAACCATGCTTGCACGACTACCCAGACCAACGTGTGCCGCACGCACATAGCAGACGCAATGGGCGCGATCCCCCTCTACCGTAATGCGGAAATTGCCCAGCAGGTGTTGCGTCGGGCCGCAGCCTTGCAGATGGTGGCGAATCACCTTGACCAGTGTGCGGCGGTTGGGGATGGTCTGCTGGCCGCCATAGACGGATATCGCGTCTTCAGTAAACACCGTATCCATCAAGGGCCAGTCGCGGGTATCGCACGCCAGCGCATAGCGAATCAGTACCTGCTCAATTGCACGTTCATCCTGCACAGGAAAGCCTCTCTGCGATGTTGGTGCAAGGCAGTATGCCACAGCTCCCTACGCGGTTTTTTTGATCCAGACGGGCAGGCGCCAGGCAATCGTCTGCTATACAATGACTACCAGATCCAACAATGACCCTACGTTAAGGCTGTTTACCCTTTCATGTTCAAACACAAAGAAGACATCGTGCCGGTTTCACTGGTGCTGGCGCTGACTGTCGTCGATTTCATTCTCTACTTTACCGTTAGCAACCTGCCAGTGCTGGCCGGCTACTGGCTGTTGATGCTGATACCCAAAGGCGTGATCTGTGCCTGGAATCACCACCACCAGCACACCATGACCTTCCACAAGGCCGCGCTGAACCGCTTACTGGAGCTGGTCTACGCCCTCCACACCGGCGCCACCACTAACCTGTGGGTGCTGCACCATGTGCTGGGCCACCACCGCAATTTCCTCGACCAACGAAAAGACGAGAGCCGCTGGGCGCGTGCGGATGGCAGTACCATGGGCGTACTGGAATACACGCTGAGCGTGGCTGGCACGTCCTACTGGCGCGGTTACCAGGTGGGCAAACGCTACCCGAAAGTACAGAAGATTTACCTCACCTTCACCGCGCTGACCGCCGCGCTGCTGGCACTGCTGGTCTGGTACCAACCGCTGCAGGCACTCTTTCTGTTTGTGTTGCCGATGATTGTCAGCCTGCTGTTCACCTCCTGGGTCACCTACGATCACCACAGCGGCCTGCACACCGACAACGAATTCGAGGCGTCGTACAACATCATGGGACGCTGGTTCAACATCCTCACCGGCAATCTCGGCTACCACACCGCACATCACCACAAGCAGGGCTTGCACTGGTCAAAGCTGCCGGCACTGCACGAGCAGCTCAAAGCCAATATTCCTGCGCACCTGTATCGCAAATCCACCTTTGATTTCGCGCTCGCGGACAGCTGATCGCCACTGCGCGCGCTCGCCGGAGATGACATGAACACCGAGCAACTGATCGCGAAACTGCAGCAGCAACCTCAAACCGTTACGTTTGATGAAGTGATTGCCACCATCAACGAACACTTTGATTACACCCCCACGCGCTTTACCAACGGCGACACGGTCAACGATGCCGGCAAGAATGAAGGCTCCTGCAAGATTTTCGCTTTTGGCAAACTGCAGCAGCTCACGCCTGAGCAAACGCTGGCCTGCTTCGGCAAGTTCTATCGCGAGGATGTGCTGGGCAATCCAAGCGGCAGCGATCACGTCAATATCCGCAATTTCATGCAACACGGCTGGGCCGGCATTGGTTTTGATGGCGATGCACTGAAAAGCAAAACCAGCACCGCAGATCCGGAAAACATTCTCGGCTTCATGCAGGATCACATCCGCCGCTATCTCGCCACCGACGGTGAAGATGGCCATCTGATGAACGGCTTTCCCTGTCTGGTGTTGACCACCGTCGGCAAGAAATCTGGCGAAAAAAGACAGGCTGCAGTGATTTACGGCAAGCATGGCAACAGTCATGTCATCATTGCCTCCAAGGGCGGCAGCGATACACCACCCGCCTGGTTCGTCAATCTGGCAGCCAGTGGCACAGGCCACATCCAGGTCAAAGCCGACAAGATGGATGTGAAGATGCGCGTCGCCGAAGGCGAAGAACGCGAACAGCTGTGGCAGATGATGGCGAAAATCTTTCCCGCCTATATCGAATACCAGCAAAAAACGGCGCGTCAGATTCCGGTTGTGGTGCTGGATCCCGCTTGATCCAGATACGACTCCAGCGCCAAACCAGCAAATAGCTCTCCTGTAAACAGATCGCCGCTGTCCGGCAGCTGCCGGACAGCAATGCGCTCACCCTGCCATACAAACTCCAGCGCAGCGGCGTGCAAATAAGCGCGGTCCGCAGGTGTACCCCCGTAACGCGTATCACCCACTATCGGGCTGCCCAGCGCCTTCATCATCACCCGCAACTGGTGCGTGCGACCGGTGTGCGGTTTGAGCACAAACAAGCGCAAGCCCGGCGCAATGCTGTGCGATACAAATTGCGTGACTGCGGGATTCTCGCGTGTGCGCAACAACTTCCAGTTGCCGTCACGCGTTTTCTGCATGTCGCCGCTGACCGCCCCCTGCTTTTTGGAAGGCTTGCGATCCGACAAAGCCAGATAGGTTTTCTGCACGGCATGTGTTTCAAACAAATGCGAAAACTCTTGCGCTGCGGATTTGTTGCGCGCCACCAGCAACAGGCCTGACGTTACCTTGTCGAGCCGGTGTACGGGAAAAAGTATTTCCTGCGGATATTGCGCCTGCAACTGCGCAAAAAAACCGGCACCGTCCTCACTGTGAAAGCTGATACCGGCGGGTTTGTTAAAAATGAAAAAATCCGCATGCGTGACGATCGCCCTCATCCGCCCCTTTGGGGCACCTTCTCCCCGAAGGGGAGAAGGAAAAAGGGGAGAAGGAAAACCTGTCTGTGCATCTGGAATGCCTTCTCCACAGAGAGGGGAATGAAAAACCCTCTCCCGTTCGGGGAGAGGGTGGCGCGCCGCGCCGGGTGAGGGCAGGATTATTCCCGGCGCCACGTGGTACCCGTGCGTGCATCTTCCAGCACCACGCCCTGCGCTTTCAGCTCATCGCGAATCTGGTCGGCACGTGCAAAATTCTTGTCTTTCTTCGCTTGCACACGTTCAGCAATCAACGCTTCGATAGCCTCGGCACTTAAACCATCAGCACTGCCTGCCTGCAGGAAGCTGTCGGCATCTGCTTGCAGAATTCCCAACACCGCACCCAGTGATTTCAACACCGTTGCCAGGGAAACGGCACTGGCATCATTGGCCGCGCGCGCCGAATTCAATTGCCGTGCGATTTCAAACAATACGGCAATCGCTTCCGGCGTACCAAAATCATCATCCATCACTTCAATGAACCGCGCGACTTCCGGCTGCTGCTGATCCAACGCTGCCAAGGGCAGCACCGGCACATCCTGCAAACCGCGCAGCGCGGTGTAGAAACGCTCCAGCGCACCGCGCGCAATCTGCAAGTTTTCTTCCGAATAATTGATCGCGCTGCGGTAATGGCTGGCGAGCAAGAGATAACGCACGACTTCCGGATGGTACTGGTCGAGAATTTCACGGATCGTGAAAAAATTGCCGAGTGATTTCGACATCTTCTCGTTGTTCACGCGCACTGCGCCGGCGTGCATCCAGTAATTGACATAGGTCTTGCCGGTAGCCGCTTCCGATTGCGCAATTTCATTTTCGTGATGCGGAAACGGCAGATCGGGCCCGCCACCGTGGATATCAAAAGAATCACCGAGGCAGCAGGTCGACATCGCCGAACATTCGATATGCCAACCCGGGCGACCGGGCCCCCAGGGCGAATCCCAGCTCACCTGCTGGTTGGCAGCGCCGGTGCCAGGTTTTACTGCTTTCCACAACGCGAAGTCGCGAGGATCGCGCTTTGCTTCATCAACTTCAATGCGCGCGCCGGCCAGCAACTCTTCCGGATTTTTTCCCGACAATTTGCCGTAGCCTTCAAACTTGCTGACCACATAGTAAACATCACCATTGCTGGCATGATACGCATAACCGTTGTCGATCAGACGTTGCACCATGGCAATGATCCGCTCGATGTGTGCCGTCGCGCAGGGCTCAATATCCGGCCGCGCCACACCGAGTCGCGCTTCGTCCTCATGCATGGCCTGAATGAAACGCGCGGTGAGCGCGGTGTACGCCTCGCCGTTTTCATCCGCGCGCTTGAGAATCTTGTCGTCGATATCTGTGATATTGCGCACATAGGTGACATGCCAGCCGCGCGCGCGCAGATAGCGTGTGATGGCATCAAACGCCACCAGCACGCGAGCATGGCCGAGGTGGCAGTAGTCGTATACCGTCATGCCACAGACATACATGCGGATATGCCCGGCTACCTGCGGTACAAAATCCTGTTTCTGACGTGCAAGAGTGTTGTAGATCTTCATGGCATGCTCTTTATGGATATACCGGCCTGCAACTGCCGGCAGCACCGGGGCGGCAGTATGCGTGATTGGCGCTGCAGGTTAAAGCCCATAGAATGCATGAAAACCCTTCAGGATACTCACCACATGTCTCTGCATCATCGCCCACTATTTTTCGCACTTGCACTCGGAGCCATTGCACTCAGCGGCTGCGTAAAACTGTCGGCGTCAGGCCAGCGCGTGCAGCTGCTGGAAGCACCGGCGGCACCACCGGCTTGCGATAACGTAGGCAGCGTAACCGTGTCATCGGCAGACGCCCTGCGCAATGCCGCCGCTGCCGCAGAAGCGGACACCGCCTGGATGGAGCCTGTCAGTACCGGCGGCATGAGTTTCATTCGCGGCAAGCTGTTCCGCTGCCATGCGGTCGCCACAACAGAGGTCAGCTCCGCACCCGCGCCATCCAACACGCCCCGCACACCATTGGCAGCTACGACTCCTGCTGCCCCGGCATCAGCCGCGCAAAATGACGCGAACAGCCGCAAATCCGGTCTGTGCGCCAGCAAAGGCGGCCAGTGGGATGGCGAGAAGTGCTTCGTCATCATCCCGCTGGACTAGTGCGCATAACAGCAAGCGCTCTTATTTGCCGAAGGAATCCTTCAGGCCGATGGTGCGGTTGAACACCAGCCGGCCTGAGACACAATCAAAGCGATCCGCACAGAAATAACCTTCGCGCTCGAATTGAAAACGTGTCTCCGGTTGCACATGGCGCAAGCTGGCTTCGCCCTTGCCGGTGACGACAGACAAGGAATGCGGATTGATGAAATCGAGAAAGCTCTTGTCCTTGTCGGCTTCCGGATTTTCTGCGGTGAACAAACGCTCGTACAAGCGCAGTTCGACATCCACACACTGCGTGGCGGAAACCCAGTGAATCACGCCTTTGACCTTGCGCCCGTCGGCCGGATTCTTGCCGTGCGTATCCGGATCGTATGAGCAGCGCAATTCGACAATCTCGCCATTCGCGTCTTTCAACACTTCATCGGCGCGTATCACGTAGGCATTGCGCAAGCGCACTTCCTGCCCGAGCACCAGGCGCTTGAAATCCTTCTCCGCCACTTCACGAAAATCATTCCTGTCGATGAACAATTCACGCGTAAACGGCAATTCGCGTGTGCCCATCTCTTCGCGCTGTGGATGATTGGAGGCCGACAAACGCTCGATTTTTTCCGCATCAAAGTTGGTGATCGTGATTTTCAGCGGATTGATCACACACATGGCGCGCGCGGCGTTCTTGTCGAGATCATCGCGAATCGCAAATTCGAGCATACCGACATCCACCACACTTTCACTGCGCGTAACGCCGATCATCTCGCAGAACTGGCGCAGCGCTTGCGGCGTGACACCGCGACGGCGCAAGCCGGAAATGGTCGGCATGCGCGGATCGTCCCAGCTGCCCACATGTTTTTCATCCACCAGTTGTTTCAGTTTGCGTTTGCTGGTGACGGTGTAGTTCAGGTTCAGACGCGCGAATTCATACTGACGCGGGCGCGCCGGTACAGGCAAGTTGTCGAGGTACCAGTCGTACAGCGGTTTGTGATCCTCGAATTCCAGCGTGCAGATGGAGTGCGTAATGCCTTCGATGGCATCCGACTGGCCATGCGTGTAGTCATAGGTGGGATAGATGCACCACTTGTCGCCGGTCTGGTGATGATGCGCACGACGAATGCGGTACATGATGGGGTCGCGCAGGTTGATGTTAGGGCTGGCCATGTCGATTTTCGCGCGCAGCACACATTCGCCATCGGCAAATTCGCCGTTTTTCATGCGGGTGAACAGATCGAGGTTCTCGGCGACGCTACGGCTGCGGTATGGGCTGTCCTTGCCGGGTTCGGTCAGACTGCCGCGATGGGCGCGGGCTTCGTCTGGCGTGAGGTGGCAGACATAGGCCTTGCCCTGCTCGATGAGATACACCGCCCAGGCGTAGAGCTGGTCAAAGTAATTGGAGGCGTAGCAGATGTCGCCCGCCCACTGGAACCCCAGCCAGCGCACATCCTCCTGGATGGATTGGATGTACTCATCGTTTTCCTTTTCCGGATTGGTGTCGTCGAAACGCAGGTTGCAACTGCCGCCGAACTCCTCCGCCATACCGAAATTCAGGCAGATGGATTTCGCGTGACCGATGTGCAGGTAGCCATTCGGCTCCGGCGGGAAACGCGTGTGCACACGGCCGGCGTGCGTGCCGGCCTCGATATCGGCTGCAATGATATGGCGGATGAAGTGCGCGGGTTTGGCGGCTTCTTCAGGCTTGCCGGGCTTGTTGCTCATGTTATGTGCTGCTCTTGGCTGCGTGCATGCCGGCTGGCAAACCTCGGCAGCGGTCAGGCTGGGCGGCGTGCAATAGGGCATGTACGGGTTTGGCGCGCTGGGCGCAGAGCGCGTATTATAGCCCCCCCATCACCACACCATAAATACAGGAAGCATCATGTCTGTAGTCCTGCACACCACTCATGGCGATATCACCCTGGAACTGGATGCCGCGAAGGCACCGGTCACCGTGGCCAACTTTCTTGAATATGCCAAGAGCGGCTTCTACGCCGGCACCATTTTTCACCGCGTCATCGACGGCTTCATGATCCAGGGCGGCGGCATGGAAGAAAACATGAGCCAGAAAAAGACGGGCGCCCAGATCCAGAATGAAGCCAACAATGGCCTCAAGAACGATGTCGGCACCATCGCCATGGCACGCACCATGGATCCGCACTCCGCCACCGCCCAGTTTTTCATCAACGTGAAAAACAATGACTTCCTCAACTTCAAGTCCGAGACGTCACAGGGCTGGGGTTACTGTGTATTCGGCAAGGTCACTGACGGTATGGACGTGGTCAACAAGATCAAGGGCGTGAAAACCGGCTCGAAAAACGGTCACCAGGATGTACCGCTGGAATCCATCATTATCCAGTCCGTCACCGTCAACGACTGAAATATCACCCGATAGCACCGTCGCAATGAACGCTCTGTTCATTTCTGATCTGCATCTCAGCGAAGAAAGGCCGCACACCACTGCGGCCTTTCTTGCTTTTCTGGCCGACAGGGCGACGCATTGCCAACAACTTTACATTCTCGGCGATTTTTTCGATGCCTGGATCGGTGACGATGATGATCGACCACTCGCACAGACCATCTCTAACGCTTTACATGATGTAGCACAAAAAGGCGTGCAGATTTTATTCCAGCACGGCAATCGCGATTTCCTTTTAGGTGCAGATTATGCCGGGCGTTGCGGCATGCATTTGCTGCCGGATTTTTTTGTGCTGCAAAATGGCACACAGCAAATCCTGCTGGCACACGGCGACCAGTTCTGTACTGGCGATACCGCCTACCAACAATTTCGCGCGCTGGTGCGCAAGCCGGAATGGCAGCGAGAATTTCTCGCCAAACCGCTGGATGAACGCCGCGCAATCGCCGCACAGCTGCGCGCAAAAAGTCGCGAAGCCAACAGCATGAAAGCTGAAGATATCATGGATGTGACAGCAGCCGAGATTGAAACCGCGCTCATGGCACACCAGTGCACAACACTTATCCACGGCCACACACACCGTCCCGCATGGCACTCGCTGACAATGCGCGATAACCGCGCCGCAAAACGCGCGGTCCTCGGCGAGTGGGATGACTGTCAGGGCGTTATCGCCATGCTGGACGAGCAACAACTCATGCTACAGGGATTAGGCGACAACCCTGCGTCCGTGAGCTAGTGTAGCCTGCCAGGAACATCCCCCAGCAATTCCGCCATGTCCGCAGCGTCATACGCGTAGTGGCTGCCGCAAAACTGGCAATCTACTGCCACTTTCTCCTGCTCGGCAAATAACTTCTGCAACTCGTCACGCCCTAGCATCGCCAGTGCAGCGCGCGAACGCTCAACGCTGCAGGTACACGAAAAACGCACCGGCTCCGCATCAAACACACGCACAGTCTCTTCATAAAATAGTCTGTGCAACAGCATTTCGCATGGCAAATTCAGTAATTCATTTTCAGTCAGCGTCCCGGCCAAATGGCACAGACGACCCCAGCCATCATCTTCTGTATCGCCAGCCATATCTTCATCGGCACTGCATGGCATTGCCTGCAACAACAATCCGGCAGCGCGCTCGCCATCGCACACCAGCCACAACGCCGTGGGCAACTGTTCGGATTGCGAAAAGTAATCCGCAAGACAATCCTGCAAACGCGCTCCCTGCAGCGGTACGATGCCCTGATAGCTGTCGCCGTCATCCGGCAACAGCGTCACCGCAAGGTAACCTTCGCCCAATAACTGTGAAAGCGGCTGACCGACAACTGCATCATCATCGAGATCAATAACGCCGCGCACACCTGCATCCTGCGTACTCTCGGCCACCAGCAAGCGCAGGCTGCCATTGCCGCGCGCCTGAATGGCGAGCCGCCCTTGCAGTTTGATATTACGCGTCAGCAATACCGCAGCCGCAAGGCTTTCACCCAGCAATAGGTTCGCCACCGCAGTACCAGTCTGGCCAGACAGCACAGCCTGATAACTCTCGTGCAACTGCACCCAGACACCGCGCACCGGGGCAGACTCGAACAGGAAACGCACAGCCTGATCGGAAAATTTTCTTTCTGTCACATCTACTCCAGAGGATCGATCTGTTCACAGCCAACTTGCGCATAGCGCTCACGAAACTCTTCAAGCTTCGTGGCACGCTCGCGCTCCGGCACTTTTTCATCCTTGCCGTTTTCATCCAGGAACACGCCACGATCACCGCGTGCAATTGACTGAATATCCTTTTTCATTTTTTCGCAATAAGGCCCTATCGCCTTGCGCAGTTTCTCAATGCGCTTGTGCTCCAGCGCTTTCTCATCCTGTGTTTTTTCTGCAGTCGCGCCGCTCAGTGGCACAATGCTCCGGGAAGACTCGTCAACATTGATCTTTTCCAGTTGCTTGTCCATCACTTCGACACGCGCCTTTTCGGGCGCCTTGTCGCCAAAGTGCGTTTTGCCGCTTGCATCCACCCATTTATAGACTTCGGCCTGCGCAGCAACACAAGACATCAGCCACAAAATTATCAGTATACGCTTCATAAAACCTCCGTTTGACTGTTCAATCAGCCGACGCTCCGTTGTGTTCATTGAACAGCCCCAGCAGTTGCCGGCGCTCCTTCTTGTTGGGTCGATGGTCAAACACCGGTGCCGACAGATTTTCGGCCTTGCGCTGGGCAGCTTGCAATGTGCGCAAGCGCAAACTTTCTTCTGTTTCACAATACAGAGCTTGTGCACGGGCAGCCGGCCCGCGCTGATCCGACAAGCCTGCGACGACTACCGTGCGCACATCAAAACCCTGTTTCACTTGCAAGACTGCACCCACCGCAATGTCGCGACCGGGTTTCACGCCCTGTCCATCGACCTTGACCTGGCCTTTTTCGATCGCCTGTTTGGCGAGGCTGCGCGTCTTGAAAAAACGCGCGGCCCACAACCATTTGTCCAACCGGCATTTGTCCAGCCGGATTTTATCTTGCACAGTTTGCGTCATGCGATGGGCAACACCTCATCAAAATCGGCAATGGCAGGAAACTCTGCCACTTCACGCATCGGTGCACGGCTGTCGGGAAACGTGATGCATAACAATTGCGCGATGCCGTAATCATGCGCGGCACGCAACACGGATAGCGTGTCATCCACAAACACACAGCGCGCAGGATCAAACGGATGTGTGTGCTGCAGGGCTTGCCAGAACGCCTGTGTTTCCTTCGCCGCACCCAGCTGATGTGAACTGACGATACGATCCAGCCACTGCGCCAGCGGCGTGTGTTCCAGTTTCAGGTTGACGCTGTCCATGTGGGCATTGGTCACCAGCCAGATCTGCTTGCCCGCCGCACGCAAGGCCTGCAAAAAAGCAGCGCTGTGCGGACGCATGGCGATGAGATGACTGACTTCGCGCTTGAGCGCGACAATGTCCAACCCCAATTCCTGTTGCCAGAAATCCAGGCAGTACCAGTTGAGCTTGCCGTGCTCTTCGGCAAAACGCGCTTCCAGATGGGCGAGTGCAGCATCTGGCGCCAGCCCCTGCTGTTCGGCGTAGCGTTTCGGCAAATGCTGTTGCCAGAAGTGATTGTCGAAATACAAATCCAGCAGCGTACCGTCCATGTCGAGCAGGACAGTATCAACGCGTTGCCAGTCAACTTTTCCCGATATCGGCGTCACAGGCTGGATCCATTTGAACAGACCGCCATCTTACCGGATGCATCCCCCGGCAATCACCGTTCAAGGCAGGCTTTTCACAACAGGTTTTTCAATAACAGACCTGCGGCTGCCAGCAATATCAGCCCCGCCATGAGCCATGGCCAGCGTGCAGGCGTTGCGGCTGCAGATGTTGCGGACGCCAGGACACAGGTCTCGGCTTCCGATTGTTGCGCATCCAGCTCCAGCAATACCTCTGCAAAACGCTGGCAGGCGTCCTGTCGCTGCACACACAGCATGCGCTGCAACAGCAGCTTCAACGGTCCAGGCAAACGCTGCCACTGCCGTGAAGGCTTGAGCGCTCCCCGTTCAAACACCGGTTTTTCACCCAACAACATTTCATGGAAGATGACACCGGCACTGAATACATCTGCCTGTTCGTGATCGCAGACTTCTATTCCCGTCACGCGGCAACAGTCATAGGGCGACTGTGCTGCTTCCTCGTCGGCGGCAAATCCGAAATCGGCAACACGCACCACACCGTCCTGCGTGAACAGAATATTGGACGGCCGCAGCTGCCCATGGTGCAGGCCATTGCGCGCGGCGTGCAGCAAGGCCGACGTCACGGCACGCGCCACCACATAGAACTCCGGCAGTTCCCATGGCGACAACAGACGCTCCGCCAGCGTGCCGCCAGCCAGGTACTCCGCCGCCACCACAAACAAGCGCTCGTTGCCGCTCACTCCCAGCACCCGCGCCAGATTCGGGTGCTCCAGATGCAATAGTCGTTGCGCCTCCTTGTAACCACCACTACCGGCATTGCGCTTTTTCAATACCAGCAGCTGCCGGCTGTTGCGCTCTTCAAACAGGTAGACAGCGCCATCGCTGCACTCTTTCAACACATCCAGCAACACATGGTTTTTCTTGCCGAAACTCTCCTGCGCGCGCTGGCGCTGTGTACTGGAGAGATGTGCGCCCGCCGATATCTGCAACAGGCGCTGGTAAATATGCGAAACATCCGGTGGACGGCGCTCGGGGCTGACATCCAGGCACTCGCTGAGCAGACGATCCAGCTCGGCAGGAAATGCCGGCTGCGCGTGGGCAATCGGCCGGTAGGCCTGCCTGCGCGGCGGCGGCATTCCCGCCAGCAATTCGTACATCAGCAATCCCAAGGCATAGATATCGGTCTTTTCACTGGCACAGGCGTTGTCGTAAAGCAATTCGGGAGCCATGTAGTTGGCCGTACCCATCGCTTCCACGTTTTTCTCCTCAACCAGCATGGCAATGCCGAAATCCAGCACGCGCGCATGCCCCTGCTTGTCGACAATCACATTGGCGGGCTTGATGTCGCGGTGGATGATGCCGTTCTTGTGCGCATAGGCGATGGCCTGGCAAATCTGCAGGCACAGCGCCAACCGACGCTGGAAAGACAGGTTGTTGAGGCGGATGGCCTGCGCCAGATCCACGCCCTCGACGTACTCCATCACGAAGTACGGCTGCCCCTGCGGCATCACGCCACGATCAATGATGTGAATGATGTGAGGGTGATTGAGACTGGCGACCAGACGCGCCTCGCGCTCGAACGATTGCCGCACCACTTCGTCTGTCAGCAGGCCGTTGCTGAGCACCTTGATGGCCACCGGCCGCTCCAGCGACAGTTGTTGGCCGCGGTATACCGTGGCCATGCCGCCCTCACCAATCTTGCCGCCTAGCTCATAGCCTGCCAACTGCACAGACAACCTCCAGACCCACAGGTCTCACCTACCCTGCATTAAGCGTAGCAGCGCCAGAGCCGTTGCAGGCAAACACAAACATTGCCCGGAGGTCGTGGCGTTTGGCAAAGGCTTCAGTATAATCAGGGGCATATTGAGCGCTGTGTACAGCCCATGGGCTCTACACAACAGACAGAACAGCCAAGGATCAATACCGCTTTTCGATGTATCAGTTGAGCTTCAAGGACAATCGCCAGGCGCCAATTGCCATCGTAGAGGCCGTTTATACCTTGGGCCGGGATACAGGCAATAGCGTGGTGCTGGAAACCAGCACCGTGAACCCCTCCCACGCCAAAGTCATCCAGCACGAGGGTCGCCTGTTCCTGCAGGACAACAAGAGCACCTACGGCAGCTTCGTCAACGGCAAGAAAATCAAGTACAAGGAATTGCGACCCGGCGATGTGATCACGCTGGGCAATGTGCATTTTGATGTGCTGGAAGTGGATGAAAGCAGCCTCGCGGCCACACAGATTCCGCGCATGCTGGGCAAATCTGCCATCGTCAACAGCAACAGCTGGCGACTGGTGTCCGACAGCAGCTGGCTGGCCGGCAAGGTATTCGAACTGAACCCGAATGGCACAAAACTCGGTCGCGGCAAGGATTGCGACATTGTCATCCCCGGCACACACCTGTCGCGCCACCATGCCGAACTGCGCCAGGACGGTAAGCGCCTGATCCTGCGCGACCTGCAATCCGCCAACGGCTCTTTCGTGAACGAAATCCGTGTCGAGGGCGAACAGATCATCCGCGTCGGCGACCGTTTGCGTTTTGATGTCTACAGCTTTCGCGTGCAAGGCCCGGCCGATGCCGAGAGCACACAGCCAGATGTTTCCGGCCCGCGCAAGATCAATCTCGAAAACACATTGCAAAATATCGAAGCGCTGAAGACACAGGAATACCAACCGAAGGAATGGATCACCAAACCCACCTCGCACGGCAATCGCTACCACGAAGTGCCCATGCACCGGCACCATCTGGGGCCGATGTTCTGGGCCTCGGTCGGACTCGGCATCAGCGTGCTGGGCGTGCTCGCCTATATCGTCATCACTCTATAAAAGCATTATCACGCTGTCATTCACGGCGCAGCCAGCGCGGCAGGCGTGTCGCCATCGCGCAGCACGCCTTCATCGCTCACCATGACTTTTTTCAACATTGAGGCTGAATGCTGCAACAGCTCGCGTGCACCACGATCGCCCTGTAACACCGTCAAGCCAGGAAAAAAGGCACGCGGAAACAACACAGGATGACCACGCTGCTCGCTGCCATCCTCACACCGCAGATACGGTGCAACAATATGCTGTCTGTCACCCGCAGCCAGCAACAACGCCAGCGTTTCCTTCTGCACAAAGGGCATGTCCGCCAATGCAACAAACACCGCATCACGATCCGCCGGCAGTTGCTGCACAGCACGCGCCAGATTGCTGCCCATGCCCGCATCAGGCCGATCCAGCAACAGCGGCACCACGCGCGCATGCGTGGTAAACGGCCCGAGCAGGTATTGCAGCTGATCGACATCAGAATGGCGCAGCACGACATACACACTGCGCAGCGCGGGCACTGCCAGAAAAATACTGAGCGTGCACTGCAACATCGGCACACCCTGTACCGGATGCATGCGTTTGTCGCTGCCGAAACGTCGACTGCTGCCGGCGGCTAGCAAGATAGCATCCACAATCACGCGCAGCGCCCGCTGCGCACGGCAGTCAATTGCGCCAGTACTGATACCGCAATTTCCATTGGTGTCTTGCTGCCGGTGTCGAGCCCGATAGGCGCATGCAAGCGCGACAACTGTTCTGGCGTGACATCCAGCAGCTGCAAACGCTCACGACGTTTTTCCGAAGTGCGCAATGACCCCATCGCTCCAATATAAAATGCGCGTGTACTAAAAGCTTCCATCAAACCCATGTCATCAATGCGCGGATCATGCGTCAGCGCCAGAATGGCACAATGCGTGTCATCACCGTATTGACGCACGGCATCGTCCGGCAAATCCGCCAGCAGCTGCACACCGCCGACATCCCAACGCGCGCGCGCATCAGCGCGCGGATCGCAAACCAGTACTTCGTAATCCATCAGCAATGCCACCTGTGCCACGGCGCGCGACACTTCACTGACGCCGATCAGCAGCAAGCGGTATTGCGGGCCCAGACACTGGCCGAACGAGAGCAGGCGACAACTCGCATCTTCTTCAACACACAAAAGCGATTTCTCATCGCTAGCGGAAACCGCCGACTGCTTTCCCGAGACAAAATCGCGCACGAAAAAAATACGTTGCCGCGCCGTCAGCGCTTCAACAATCGCCGCGACGCTTGCACACAAAACAGCTGAAGAAATCAAGCGCTCGATCACAACATCCAGAATGCCGCCACAGGGCAAGCGCAAGCGCTCTGCTTCTTCCGCTGTTGCGCCATAACGCAAACGCGTGACCGGTTGATTGAATTCACCGGCGACAATGCGCGCCAGCAAATCGTCTTCAACACAACCCCCCGACAGCGAACCCACAAACGCGCCCGACGCATTGCAGGCCAGCAGAGAACCCGCAGGGCGTGGCGACGAGCCCCATGTGGAGAGCACCGTGCACAACCAAACCGTCTTTCCCTCAGACAACCAGCGCTGCACCTGCTGAAAAACATCGAGATCGCGCAAGGAGTCACAACACCAACGGTAAATCGCGCAGGCGTTTGCCTGTGGCCGCAAACAAGGCATTGGCCACTGCCGGCGCCACGGGCGGCACCGCCACTTCACCAATGCCGCCCGGCTTTTCCATGCTCGGCACGATATACGCAGCAATATCAGGTGACTCATTGATACGCAACACTGGCAGATCGTGAAAATTGCTCTGCGCACAGGCGCCATCGCGAATCTCGACGCCGTTTTTCAGCACGGCCGTGAGGCCGTAAATCGCTCCACCTTCCATCTGTGCGATAACCTGATCCGGATTGATGACAAAACCGCAATCCACGGCAATCACCAGACGCGTGACACGAAATTCACTGCCGGTCACCAGAACATCGGCAACCATCGCCACCACGGAACCAAAGGATTCGTGCACGGCAATACCGCGACCGAAACCGGCAATGCGCGGCTGCACCTGCCACGCGGATTTTTCCACGGCAAGTTCCAACGCAGCGAGATGACGCGGCGCGTCTTTCAGGTACGCGCGACGGAATGCCACCGGATCCTGCTGCGCCGTGTGCGCCACTTCGTCAATGAAACCTTCCACGGCAAATGCATTGAATGAATGCGCTACCGAACGCCAGAAACCGGTGGGCACACCAGCATCCACGTGAACCAAGCCAGCCTTGCGATTGGCAATGGCATACGGAATTTTTGTACCTTCCCCCATCGACACATCGTAAGGCCCGACTTTGACCACGCCCTGGCCTATGCCGCGCGCAATTTTTTCCGGCACCCAGGTTGGCAGAATCCCGTGCATCAAATCCACACCGAAACCACTCAACACGCTGGTACTGGCGAAATCGTGGTGCCAGCCAGTGACCTTACCTTGCGCATCGAAGGCGGCACGCAATTTGTGAAAAGCCGGCGGGCGATAGTAATCGTGTTGCATATCATCTTCGCGCGACCACATCAGCTTCACCGGCACACCCGGCTGCTGCACGGCAATCGCTGCCGCTTCACCGGCAAAATCCACATAACCACGTCGACCGAAGCCACCGCCGAGGAATGTACTCTCCACACTGATATTGTCTTGCGGGATGCCAGTGAAATGCGATGCCACGGCGCGTGCAATCATCGCCGTCTGTGTTGGCGCCCACAGCGTGAGCTGCCCATCTTTATACAAGGCCGTGCA
Source organism: uncultured Pseudomonadales bacterium (assembly GCA_964509075.1). GTDB lineage: Bacteria > Pseudomonadota > Gammaproteobacteria > Pseudomonadales > UBA7239 > UBA7239. Next base: position 36,426 of record CAZDWC010000010.1, read on the forward strand.
GTTCTGCGGCTCCATCGGGCTGTGGTGAAAAAACGGCGCCGTGTATTCGGCTTCAACTGTTTTCGCGGCTGCAGCAAATGCCTGTTCGACATCGCCTTCCTTCATCACAGCAAACGGTTTTGCATCCTTGCCGAGTGCATTTTTCTGGCCTTGCACAATCGTCGCGGTATCAAGGCCAGCCAACGGCCCCTTGTTCCATTGCACCACCAATTTGCCTGCAGCCTTGCGTGCCTGCCAGTAACCATCCGCGACGATGGCCACACCACTGTGAATCGGAAATACCGCGTGCACACCCGGCAAAGCATCGACACTGCTTTTATCGAAAGCTTGCAAAGAGCCGCCGAATTGCGGGCAGCGCACCACCACCGCTACTTTCATGCCCGGCTTGACAACATCCACACCGTATTGCGTTTTGCCCTGCACCTTGTCGGCACTGTCGAAGCGCTTCAGCGATTTGCCCAGCCAGCGATACTGTTCCGGTTTTTTCAGCTCCAGCGTCGATGGCAATTTTTGTTGCGCCGCATGCACCGCGAGATCGCCATAGCTCAAACGCTGTTGACCATCCGGATGCAACACAAATCCGTTATCGGTTTTGCATTGTGACGCATTGACCTGCCACTGCTGCGCAGCCGCCGCCAACAGCATGGCTCGCGCACCAGCACCGGCTTCACGCAGAGGCTCCCAACCCGTCATGATGCTGGTACTGCCACCGGTGATCTGCACGGCCATCGCCGGATTCTTGAACGCCGCATGCGCACCGGCAAATTCGATTGTCATTTTTGCTGGATCAAAATCCAGCTCTTCGCCAATGATCGCCGACAGCGAAGTCATCACGCCCTGCCCCATCTCGGCCTTGTCGAGCTGAAAAACCACTTCGCCTTGCGGCGTGATCTGCAACCAGGCATTCGGCTGGAAACTGCCAGCACGCGTGTGCGGCACCGGAGCCGGTGCACGCAAGGAAAAACCGAGCAGCAAACCGCCGCCCAACACGCCGGAACCGATCAGGAATTTGCGACGCGACAATTTCATACTGCACCTCCATTGGCGCGAACACGATCGGTTGCCGGATCAAAAAACGCCACACCGACACCCTGTTCCTTTTGCATGCTTTTTGCCGCCGCCTGTATCGCTTTGACAATGCGTGGATAAGTCCCGCAACGACAGATATTGCCGGACATGGCCGAACGGATATCGTCTTCGGAAGGATTGGCATTGTGTGCGAGCAAGCCGATGGCACTCATGATTTGTCCCGGCTGGCAGTAGCCGCACTGCGAGACATTTTCATCCAGCCACGCCTGCTGCACCACATGATTGCCGCCCAGGCCTTCGATGGTCGTCACCTGCTGGCCGGCTACGCTGGCGATCGGCAGCACACAACTGCGCATAGGGCTGCCGTTGATCAACACCGTGCACGCACCGCACAAGCCCTGACCGCAACCGAACTTGGTGCCGGTCTTCTGCAGCACATCGCGCAGCGCCCACAACAGCGGCATGTCATTGTCCACATCCAGCGAGACCGTCTCGCCATTCAACCAGAACACGATCATTTCAATGACTCCACTCGCATTTCAATAATTCCACTCGATTCCCAGAAAAATACTGCGCGGCAGACCGACAAAATAGCGCGGCTGCACCGGCGGCTTTACCGTGACGTCGGCGCGCTCGGCATAATCTTCATTAGTCATGTTCATCAATCGCGCAAACACTGTCCAACGCGTATCCAGTGCCTGCTGCACGCGCAGATTCAACAGATCGTGCCCCGTATACTCAAAAAGGTTTTCCGCATCCAGATAATATTTACCCATATGCTGCCATTCCAGTTCCGCGCGCAAGCCGGCATGTTGCCAACCCCATTGCACCGCACCCAACGTGCGCGGCGCCGTATCCATGATGTTGCCATCTGCCCCGGCCACCACATCACTGTTGTAGCGATGCTCCGCATACGCGGCTTCGATGGCGACAAACCAGCCGGACTGCCACTGCTGCTGCACGCTGAATTCCACACCGCGATGCACAGTGCGCGCATCATCGTCCAACACATTGGCCGAATTGCGCACAATGACGTGATCCTTGCGCATATCGAACAAGGCAATGGCCCAATCAGTACCTGTCTGGTTTTTTCCGCGCCAGCCTATCTCGGCTGCATCCATCGACTCTGCGCCAATATCCGCTTGCCCATTCTGCAGGCGATACAACTCGGCCGTCTGCGGTGCGCGTTTGCCGGCAGACAGGCTGGCATACCACTCATTGTCTGCCGCGTCGGTGTAGACCATACCCAGGCGCGGTGACAGCAAGGTGAAACCATCACCACGATCTGCAGGTCGCACATACTTGCCTGAAACACCATCGCCGATGCGGTTGTCATAGTCATAGAAAATACGATCTGCTCGCGCGCCGAGTTGTGCATCAATACGATCACTGACATGCCAGACCACTTCCTGCCACAACGCGGCAGTGTGCATGGCAACACGGTAATCGTAGTGATCGCCCTGCGGCGAGCCGGCTACCATCGGCAAGGCCTGCCACTCCTGCGTCCAGGCAGTTGCCGTTTCCACTTCTGCACCGGCATGCCATGCGCCCCAGGCAAAATGGTCACGCTGCATCAATCCCTGTACACCAACACTGTTGTGGCCGTTTTTTTCCAGAGGCTGACCCGGATTGAAATGCTGGGTGAAATCCATATCGCTGTGACGCAGATATGGCTTGATGCTGTAGCGATAGTCATCATCACTCCAATCCCAGGATTGCACATAGCGAAAGGCATTTGCATCGCGATAAGCATCGGGATTCGGATTCTCGGTTTTGCGTGCATCATCCTGGTAGGCATCTGCACCGACCAGATAACCGATACTCTGCTGATCCAGTCGCGTCGCAGTAAAGGAGTGCGTCAACTGCACATCTGATAACTGCTGCTGGAATTTTGCCGAGAGTTTTTGCTGATCAAAACCACTGCTGTCCTGATAACCGCCATCGTGCGTATTATTGAATGCCACATAACCTGCATCCAACGCCTGTTTCCACATCAGGCGTGCATAATCATTGGGGCCGCCTTCGACTCGCACAGTGCTGTCTTGCTGTTGCACAGGCAGAGTCAATACATTGATGACACCGTGTACCGCATTGGCACCGTACAACGAGCCGCCCTGCGCACCGCGCAGCACTTCTACACCACCGGCCTGCTCGGTATTCATTTCCATCAACTGGTTGGCATTGCAAAAACCACTGGGGCGTACCGGCACGCCGTCTTCTGCGTAAAGCACTTCGCCACAGGCACCTGCGCCTGTCCATACCGGCGAACGCAATGCCGTGAGATGCTCCTGCCCGCCGCCGCGACTGACCCAAACGCCGGCAACGCGGTTCAGCAATTCGGCGGGATGCGCGGCATTGACTTGCTCGACATCCGCTGCGCTGATGATTTCCGCCTTGCCCGGCAAGGTTTGCGCACGCGTTCCGACCACCTCGATGGTTTGCAATTCATTAATGGTTTGCAACACATCATCGGCAAATGCCGGCAGAACCGGCAGGCACAGCAACCACAACAGACATCGCCAACGCACGGTATCGCTCAACCAAAATCACCGAGAAAACGATTCTTGTATTCAAAGACCAGACTGGCATTGCGTGACGTGGTTTCTTCATAGACGCGCTTGTAACCAATGGAGGCGATGCGCCAACCGGCATCCGTTTTTACATAGCGCTCGTCATAGAAAGCCGTGCCTGCGATGCAGAAATGTTTTTCAGGATCGCGACTGACCGTATTGATAACAGCATCGGTGAGATACCAGACACCGCGCGCTTCGCTCAGCTTTTCATTGAAGGTGATTTCCGGATGGTGCACCTGATGTTTGGTGACAACGCGCTTGTGGCTGAGCGCCTGCGACAGGAATGCCATCACCGCTTCGCGGCCTTCGTAGCTGTGCTTGCCATCGGAATAGGTGCTGACCACATCCGGCGTGAACAGTGCCGCGACCTCATCCCACTGTTTGAGATCCAGATGGCGCAAATAGGCGTATTTCAGTTGTTTGATGTCTTCGATGGCGACAAGGCGCGCCAGCTGCTGTTCGCTGTTCATGCGGGATCCTCCGGGTGAGTGATCCATCATAGCGGGCAGACACACCCCCGCCATACGCAATAATGCGCAACAGCTTCGCAATCGATACTGCAACAGCTTCATCTGAACTGCACCGACTTCATCTGAGCTTCATGTCGCTGTGATAAAATTTTTTCCTGCCACTTACGGACTACGCAATGACCGCAACCCTATCTGCATCCAGCACGGGCAGCTCCAGCAACGCCGCAAAATCACGGCCACACCTGCTGCTGTTGCTGGCCACGACACTGATCGTGCTGCTCAACCTGTTTACCGGTCTTGGCGACATGCCCATCAGCCGCATTCAGGAAGCGCGCGTTGCCGGCACCGCACAGGAAATGCTGGATCGCCACGAATTCCTCATGCCCTACTTCCAGGGGGAAATACGCTTGCAGAAGCCGCCGCTGGCCTACTGGGTGGCAACAGCCGGTTACCTCGTGTACGGCGAACGCAGCCACTGGGCACTGCGTTTTTTCACGGCCTGTATTGGCCTGTGCAGCCTGCTGGTGCTCTACCGCTGGGTGGCGCGCGAAACCGACGGCAATACCGCCTGCTTCACTGTGCTGTGCATGGTCTCCAGCCTCATCCCCCTGAAGATGTCTCGCGTTGCCGAAACCGATCCGCTGTTGATGTTCGCACTGATTGTTGCCGTATTTCTTGTCTATCAATTGCTTTTCACCGACAAATACAAACCGCAGCTGGTGCTGGCACTCTACACCGCCATGGGATTCGGCATGCTGAGCAAAGGGCCGCCGGCACTGGCCATTCCACTGGGATTGCTGCTCGTCACCGCCATCACGCAAAAAAAACTGCCCGTGCTCGCACGACTGCTGTCACCCGCCGGCATTCTCGTATTCCTGCTGCTGTCTTGCAGTTGGTACGCGTATGTCTACCACGTTGAGCCCGATGCACTGCTGCGAACACTGAGCAAGGAAACCGATGACACCTACTTGCACGGCGATCATTACGAACCCTTTTATTACTACCTGAACCACGGCGCCGGCTATTACGCACCGTGGTCATTGCTGGTACTGCCTTGCGGTGTCTGGCTGTGGCAGCAACGGCAACAACTCCCCTCGCTCATCCGCTTCACTTGCAGCTGGTTTGTGCTGGTGTTCTGCATTCTCTCTTTCAATGCCAACAAGCAGGCCCACTACAGCTTGTTGCTGGCGCCCTCCTTTGCCATCCTCATGGCGTATTACCTGCAACACGCCGCAGGACGCTTCCGGACCATCAACACGATTTTCTGCATCGCACTCGCTGCGGCCTGCACCATAGGATCGGCCGTCATGATGCAACGTCACCCGGTTCTACCGGTGTTCTTTTTCACAGGCACTGCCGTCATCGTTGCGTCCGTGATCATTTTCAGAAAATCCGGCCTGCAGCAAGCCTGCATGATTCTGCTCGCCGGCAGCGTTGCCATGGCGACGATTCTGCACGGCCTTGCCGACGACAGCGCGAGCACTGCTACCGCACGCACCCACAGTGGAAACGTTGTTCCATGAACAGAACCACAAATCTTTCACTGCGCCATGCGCAACTCGCCGTTGCTGCCGCCGCAGTGCTCATCGTGTTCTGGGGGCTGGGGGCAGTGCCGCTGCTGTCATTCAATGAAGCACGCCGTGCCGTGCCAGTTGCCGGCATGTACCAGACACACAACTGGTTGCTGCCGTATCTCAATGGCGAACTGTATATCGACAAGCCACCACTGTTTTACTGGGCAGCACTGCTGTGCGCCAAACTGTTTGCCGTGGTGAATGAATGGACACTGCGCCTGCCTTCTGCACTGGCGGCACTGGCAACCTTGTGGATGACTTATCGCACCACGGCAAAATTCGAAAACACACAGACAGCCGTGCTGGCGACACTGGTCTTGTTGTGCTGCGCCGATTTTGCAAGTTTTGCACGCCGCAGTGAAATCGAGATGCTGCTCACGGCACTGTGCGGCGGCGCGATTTTTTTCGCGCATGATTTTATCTGCAAACAAAGCAACAAACTCTCCGTATACGCCAGCTACGCACTGACCGGGCTGGCGCTGTTATGCAAAGGCCCGGTGGCATTGCTGTTTGTGCAACTGCCGGTTTTGCTGTTTGCCCTTGCGCACCGCGATGCGCGCGCACGCGCCTACCTGCTGTGCTGGCCGGCATGGCTGCTGATGCTGACCATCGGTGTTTCCTGGTATGCCGCCGTCACTCTGGAAGAAGGTAAGGACATCTGGCAGCGCGTCATCAAGACCGATATCCACGGCAAGATCAGCGGCGGCAACAACAGCTCCGATCCTTTCTACAGTTATCTGGTCGCCGTCATCGTCAACTTCCTGCCCTGGACCTTGTTGTTGCTCGCACGTGCGCGCAGCAACTGGCACTGCATCACGCAAAACCTCTCGCGGCGATTTTTCCTGTATGCCTTTGTCTCCCCCTTCATTCTCCTGTCACTGATGGGCGACAAACACATCAAATACCTGCTGCCGGCGTATCCGGCATTTGCCGTGCTGTGCGCCAGCTGTCTCATGTCGCTATGGGATAAAGCCAACACAAACTGGCAGCGCGCCGGCAAGATCATCGCCTGCGTTTTACCGCTGTCCGTATTTTCCTTCTTTGCCTTTTTTGAAGCACAAATACTCATTCACCGCCATCAAGCCCTGCCCATCTTCGCCTCGCTGCAAAAAAGCTATCCGGACACACAACTTGTCAGTTACAAGGAAGTCGACATGCGCACGGTGTACTACTACGGCAAACCAATACCGGAAGCTGCCGCGCCCGACATCACCACAGCACAACAACAAGCACAGCCGGTACTACTGTTACTGGAAAAAGTGAAGTGGGAAAAAGCCGTCGATCTCAGCGGCTGGCAACCGATCATGACAATCGAGCCTTATATCGGCAGTGACCAGACCGCACGGCTCTACGCCAACCCGGCGTTTGTTGCGCGTTACAAACCTGAGTCGAAATAGCGTTCAAGAAACCGGCACGGCGCTTTTTAACGCCCTCATCCGCCCCTGCGGGGCACCTTCTCCCCCGAGGGGAGAAGGGCAAGCCCCTCTCCCGCATGCGGGAGAGGGTGGCGCAACGCGCCGGGTGAGGGATACGCGGTAGCGAGCAGCGCCGCATGAAATATTTTCATTGCTCGCCATACTTGTTTATTTGCGAAAAATGTAACGCAGAAAGGCAAAACAAAAACGCCCAGCGGTGCCGAGCGCGTTGTGAACATCAAAGCCGGTTATTTTTTAATCCCTCCGGCACATTTTTCTCATCACCGACTTTTTACTTTAACCAACATCCCAATCACAAAAAAAGCAATTCCTAAAAACTTTATAAACATAAAAATATAACTCTGAGGATAATACCAGAGGGCGACAGATGATGAAGCAACCACAAACCCAGAAAATGCAACGCACTTCATAGATCCGAAAAATGGATAATCTCTATAACTGTAGAATACCTTAGCTGTCAGCGAACCGATGCAACCAAGCACCCCAATAACAATATATTTTGCCTGCAAAATATCAGCAGCTCCTGTTTGCCCGTACATATAGACGGCAATAAATGTAAAAAAAATACATATCAGTAAAAGAAAATTTAATACCTTATCAGCTCGCATCTCACTTAACCCTGTAGCAAAAAGTTTCCGTGTAACAAACCTGAAAAACCGGGGTTGAAAAACCGGGGTCAGAGTGACATTTTTATTTGACTCTGCGCCTATTAATCTGAAGAACTCCGCAATCAAAAAAGGCGCTGAACTCAGCGCCTTCAATTAATCAACCATCCGTCCGCTCCGCCACATGAAAGCGGAACATGCGCACCTTCATCCAGCGCACGGCGAGCAGGTCATAGAACGAGGCGAACAGGCGATTCCACACGCCGTAATGTGCGCTGCCGGAATAGCGTGGGTTGTTCGACACCGGAATTTCCACCACAGAAAAACCCTCGATCTTCATCAATGTCGGCAGAAAGCGGTGCATGCCTTTGAAGAACTTCAGGTTGGCCACCGCTTCGCGACGGAACATGCGGTAGGTGCAGCCGGCGTCACTAATCTGTTCGCCCGACAGCGCATTGCGCACGGCGTTCGCCACACGCGAGGAAATGACGCGGATGATGTGATCGCCGTCGCTGCGGTTCTGCACGCGGCTGCCGCAGATGCAATCCGCCTGTGACACTGCCGCGAGAAACTTCGGCAGATCTTCCGGGTTGTTCTGCAGATCGGCATCCATGGTGACAATCCACTGCCCGCGCGCAGCTTTTATGCCGGCCCAGCTCGCTGCCGATTCGCCGCTGTTGCGATTCAGTTTCTGCGCGCGCAGGTGCGGATCGGCTTTTGCCATTTCACGCAGGATCTGCCACGAGCTGTCGGTGCTGCAATCATCGGTGACGATAATCTCGTACGCTACCGCCGCCTGCTTGAGCACCGCGTGTATGCCCTGCAACAGCAGCGGCAGATTGCCTTCTTCGTTGTGGCAGGGAATCACCACACTCACATAAATATCGCCGCTCTGTTCAGTGCTCATGCATAACCCCTGGTATTACTTGCGCATTACTGCTGTTTGAAGAACGCTTCGATGGCATCGCAGACGTAATCCACATCTTCCGCCGACAACTGGCCATGCACCGGCAACGACAAAATATCGCGTATCCAGTTCTCGGTGTTTTCCAGCGTTGGCAGATCGTTGTACAACGCCGTGATGGAAGGCTGCTGATGCACGGCCGTCGGGTAGTGAATGCCAGTCTCGATGCCTTTTTCCGCCAGATAGGCCGCGAGTGCATCGCGATTCTTGGTGCGGATCACGTACATGTGATACACCGCTTCGCCATTGGCGCGCTCTTTCGGCGTGATCACCAGATTGCCGAGACGGCGGTTGTAATGCGCAGCCACACCGCGACGATGTGCGTTGAGTTGATTCAGGTGACGCAAACCGATGCGACCGGCAGCAGCCTGGATTTCATTGAAGCGCATGTTGTAGCCGACGAGATCGTGCGTGTATTTGGCTTTGCCGACGCGGCCGTGGTTGCGCAGCGCGCGGATCTTGTCGGCCAGCGCGCCGTCGTTGGTGCAGATGCAGCCGCCATCGCCGAGCACGGTGAGATTTTTCGACGGATAAAACGAAAACGCCGCTGCCAGACCAAAGCTGCCGATGCGCTTGCCGTGATACGACGCGCCTTGCGATTGTGCGCAATCTTCAATCACCCACAAATTGTTCGCCTTGGCGAAAGCGAGAATGGCATCGAGATCCACCGGCGTGCCGTACAGGTGCACCGGCAGGATGCCGACGGTGCGCGGCGTGAGTGCGGCCTGCAGTTTGCTGGCATCGATGCCGTAGGTGTCGTCGATGTCGATGAACACCGGCTTGGCTCCGATGTGGATAATGGGTTCCACCGACGGGAACGCGGTTTGCGATGGCAGCATCACTTCATCGCCTTCTTTCACCCCCATAGCCTCCAGCAGCAACTGCATGGCAGACGTCCAGTTGGATGACAGCACGGCGTGCTGCGTGCCGGTGTAGGCCGCCAGCTCTTCTTCAAAGGCGCGGCACTCGGGCCCGAGGATGTACTGCCCGGAATCGACAACCTTCATCACCGCCTGGCGGATTTCATCGTCGATAAAGACCTGGGACAGGGCGATTTTCTTCTGCGCGCTCATGCAAGGGTTCCTGCTAGGTGAAAGAGAGGCTGGGCCAGCCCGTGAAAGCCGGCGATTATCGCAAAAAACCGCAGCCAGACATACAGGCCGCAGGCCCGGCAGCCGATTTCATCAAACTGAAACAGCGCTCTCATAAGCTGGTGTTGTTGAAACACGCGCGAATGCGGAAGGAAGCAGCAAGCATGAACAGGATAACGAAATCGGCCGCCGACATTTTCATCCGGCGTATACAACTGGCATGGATCATCCTCGCCTGCCTGTTGTTTTTCGCCGTTTACTGCAGGAGCGTATAGGTTCCCAGCCCCAGGCCGGCGACACCGACCAGCGACATCAACAGCGTTTCAAACAGCTGGCGACGGCCACTGTACTGGCTGCCCGTCTTCAGAAAGACCGCCTTGACCACCCAACCGAGAAAAACCGCGAGCAAGACGGCGGCGACAAACAATTGCATCAAACGCCCGAGATTGCCCAGCTGCGCACCGGCGCCGACAAACACCGCCGGCACCGCTTCCGGCAGGAAGCCGATGAAGCTGCCGAGCAGGAATTGCCAGTGCTTAACCGCCGACAAACCGAGCACCACGTTGGCGACAAAACCGCTGACCGGCATTTGCCTGATCAGGAAAATCGAAACGATGCTGTGGCTCTCGATGGTGTTGAGCAGATCCTCGAACTTCGGCCAGCGGTGCAGCACGAAATCCGCACCGAAACTGCGTGCAAACAGGAACGTTGCATAAGCGCCGAGTGTCACGCCAATCTGCGACAGGATGATGCCCCACCACACACCGTAGGCGAGCCCGCCGAGCGCGCACACCAGCAACCGCGGCATACCCAATGCACACAGCACCGCAGATGCCAGCACGAAATACAAATAGCCGAGAACGCCGAACTGCGTGAGAAAATCGCGCAGCTGCTGCATGCTGGCCAGCGCTTCAAAATCGGCCAGCGTGCGCAGATGCGAAAACGAAATACGCTGCGGAAAAAACCAGGCAAAAATGCCGATGCCTAACAGCAGCACCAGCAGGAATACGCGTTTGCGCAGCAGGAAATGGCGCATCAGCCTAAACCGGCGGCAAACGCGGATAGCACATCAAGCCTTGCGCCCCAGCTTGCAATGTTCCGGTTTGAACGGCAGGAAAATTTCCTTGCCGGTTTCGATGGATTCATACAGCGCCACCAGAAACTCGATGCTCTTGCGCGCCTCGCGGCCATCCACCAATTGCGGCTTGTTGTTGACCAGGCAATCCACCACGTGTTTGTAGTAAGCGCTGTGGCCAAAACCGTACACATCCGGCGGATTCACCGAATATTTTTCAGCCACCTCGGCATCGCCTTCCTGCTCTTCCACAAAACGCCAGGTCGCCATCTTGTTGACGGCAAAACCACCGATCACCACCGTGCCTTTCTCACCGAGCACCGAGATGGAACCTTCGAGATTGTCCGGGCGCGCACAGGTGGTTGCCTCGACAACGCCGAGTGCACCGTTTTTGAATTTTACCGTCGCCACCGCAGTGTCTTCCGCTTCAATATCCACCAACGCGGTGATGGATTTGGCGAATACGCTTTCGACTTCACCCATCAGCCAGCCGAGCATATCGATATGGTGCACCGCCTGATTGGTGAGCACGCCACCATCCTGCGCCCAGGTGCCGCGCCAGGCATCCTGCGCGTAATATTTCTGATCGCGACACCAGCGCACGCGCAGCGTACCCAGCACCAGTTTGCCGAAACGGCCCTGATCGCGCGCCTCAGCAAGTTTGGCCACCGGCACGTTGAAACGGTTCTGATGCACCACAAACAGGCGCACGCCATTCTTGTCGCAGGCTTCGATCATGGCATCGGCCTGATCCAGCGACATCGCCATCGGTTTTTCTACCAGAATCGGTTTTCTGTATTGCGACAGCGCAATCACGTGCTCGGCATGATCACCGCTGGGCGTCAGCACCGACACCACATCAATATTTTCTTTCTGCATCATTTCGTGCATGTCGCGGTAGGCGGGCACTTTCCACTCGGCAGCCATTTTTTCCGCGCGCGGGAAATCGATATCGCACACGGCGGCGAGTTGCGCACCTTCAATATGACCACTGCCCAGCAGTTCAACATGACGCTTGGCAATGCGGCCGCAACCGACCAGGGCAAATCTGAGCATAATATCCCCCTTACTTTGACGTAAAACCGTGACATGAAGATGACCGCAAGGTCACGAAAGCGCGCGATTCTAGCACAGGCCCCGCAGGCACCGACCAGCCACAACCCCATACGCACAATGACTTTTGGCAGCTCGCGCTATACCATTTGCGCGCCCTGATACCCAGCCAGAAGATCACCCAGACCGATGACGCCTGCCGACCCCCATCACGACTTCATTGCCTCCGGCCTGCGCACGGTGCAAGTGGAATGCGCCGCAGTCAGCCGGCTGCAAAACGCCATCAACACCGACTTTGCTCACGCCTGCACCCTGCTGCTGGCCTGCGAGGGCCGCATCATCGTCACCGGTATGGGCAAATCCGGCCATATCGGGCGCAAGATTGCCGCGACGCTGGCCAGCACCGGCAGCCCGGCCTTTTTTGTGCACCCCGGTGAAGCCAGCCACGGCGACCTCGGCATGATCACCCATAAAGATGTGGTGATTGCCCTGTCCAATTCCGGAACCACCGCTGAAGTCGTCACCCTGCTGCCGCTGATCAAGCGCATGGGCGTGCCCTTGATCAGCATGACCGGCAAACCCGGCTCGACACTGGCCACCGCCTCCAATGTACACCTTGATGTCAGTGTCGAGAGCGAAGCCTGCCCGCTGGATCTGGCACCCACATCAAGTACCACGGCAGCGCTGGTGATGGGCGACGCGCTGGCCATTGCCCTGCTGGAAGCGCGCGGTTTTACCGCCGAGGATTTCGCCTTCTCGCATCCGGGCGGCGCACTGGGGCGCAAGCTGCTGCTGAAGGTGGAAGACATCATGCACAGCGGCGAGCGCATCCCCGCCGTGGCACCCGGCACACCGCTGGCCGACGCCCTGCTGGTGATGAACCAGAAAGGCCTGGGCCTCACTACCGTGACCGATGCGCAACAGCAGTTGCTGGGCATTTTCACCGACGGCGACTTGCGTCGCACCCTGCAAGGTGAAGCCATTGATTTGCGCAACACCTGCATCGAGAACGTCATGACGCGCAATTGCAAGACCGTAGACAGCCACATGCTCGCCGCCGAAGCGCTGGCCATCATGGAGCACAAGCACATCACCGCGCTGGTGGTCACCGACGCCGACCAGCGTGTGGAAGGTATCGTCCACCTGCACGACATACTCAAGGCCGGCGTCGCCTGACAGGAGCCATCGCCATGGAACATGCTGTAAAACAGGCCATTGCGGTCAAACTGTTGTTGCTGGATGTCGACGGCGTGCTCACTGACGGCGGCATCACCTATGACGGCAACGGCGTCGAACTGAAACGCTTCAATATCCACGACGGCCTCGGCATCAAACTGCTGCAGCGCGCCGGTGTGCAGGTGGGCATCATCACCGGCCGCGAGAGCGCCATGGTCAGCCGGCGCGCCCAGGAACTGGGTATCACGTTGTTGCTGCAGGGCCGCGAGGACAAGCGCGTCGCCATGCAGGCCGTGCAAAAGCAACTCGACCTCACTGACGAGGAAGTCGCCTACATGGGTGACGACCTGCCCGACCTCGCCGCCATCCGCCACGCCGGACTCGGCATGGCGCCAGCCAATGCCGTGGCACTGGTGCGTGCGCACGCCGACGTGGTGACCGACAGGCGCGGCGGCGAAGGCGCCGTACGCGAAGCCTGCGAGTTCATTCTCAATGCCAAGGGGCTGCTGGACGACATGCAGCGCGATTATCTGGGTTTGCCCTAAGTGAACAACTGGCGACAATTCCTGGGACTGGCACTGCTGATCGGTGTTGCTGTCGGCGGCCTCAATTTCCACTGGCAGTCTTTCAGCTGGAACACCCCCACTGCGCCGCGACAGGCCACGGCATCGCAAGCTGCCGTGCCTGACATACTGGCACAGCAACCGCTGCTGGAAACCTTTGACGAACACGGACGTCTGGATCGCCACCTGCAAGGTAGCCAGCTGCAACACTACGACAATCGCGATGAAACCCTGATCAGCGAACCACAGCTGCTGGTCAACCGCCGCAACCAGGGCAACACCGCCCAGCGCTCACCCTGGCAACTGCGCGCAGATACCGCCACGCTGCGGGAATCGCGCAATGAAGTGGACCTCAACGGCAATGTACTGCTGTGGAATGAAGGAAAAGGCAGCGATGGCCGCATGGAAATCCGCAGTGAAAGCCTGCGTGTGGATACCGCTCGCGAATACGCCACCACAGACAAAGCTGTTACCATACGCGCCCGCCGCAGCGAGCTTCATGCCCGCGGCCTGAAGGCCGATCTGGCCAATGAACGCTTGTTGCTGACGTCGCGCGTACAGGAGACCCATGAAGTCAAACAGCACCCCTGAAGGGCAAGGCCGCCCGTTATCCGGTCTGCTGGCTGTCGCCATGCTCGCACTGCTGTCTGCCATGACGGCAACAGAGCTTTCTGCCCTGCCCGATGACCGCAACCAGCCGATACAGATCCAGGCCGGCAGTGCCGACCGCGATGCCAAAACCGGCATCACTACCTACAGCGGCAATGTCGAGATTCACCAGGGCAGCATCCGCATTGCCGCCGACACCGTGGTACTGCACAGCGAAAACGATGAGCTGACAAGCATGGTCGCTACCGGCAAGCCCGCCACCTACAGCCAGCAGTTGTCCGAGGAAGATGGCAAGGTTGACGCCCAGGCCGGGCAAATCCATTACGACGTCCCCAAGGATCTGCTGGTGCTCGAGGGCAATGGCAGCCTGAAACAGAATGGCGGCAGCATCAGTGGCGAGCATATCGAATATGATGTGAAAGCCGAGAATGTGCGCGCGCGCGCCGCTGAAAATGGCAGTTCCGACAACAGCAAGCGTATTACCGTCGTCATTCCCCCCAACAAGAAAATCCAGACGTCCGCCCCGGAGAGCGCCGCGCAGTGACCAGTACACTCAGCGCGCAACACCTCGCCAAGGCCTACAAGACCCGGCGCATTATTGATGATGTTTCGCTGGAGCTGGCCAGTGGCGAGATCGTGGGCTTGCTCGGCCCCAATGGCGCCGGCAAAACCACCTGTTTCTACATGATGGTGGGCCTGGTACCTGCCGACAAAGGCACTATCACCCTCAACGGTGAAGACATCACCCGCCTGCCCATGCACAGCCGTGCGCAGCGCGGGCTGGGCTATCTACCGCAGGAGGCGTCTGTATTCCGCAAGTTGTCGGTTCGCGACAACATTCTGGCCATCCTCGAAACGCGCAAGGACCTCAACCGCCAGCAGCGCCACGCTCGTGCCGATGAGCTGATGCAGGAATTCCATATCACCCACATCGCCGACTCGCTGGGCATGAGCCTGTCGGGCGGTGAGCGCCGCCGCGTGGAAATCGCGCGGGCACTGGCCAGCGAACCGCGCTTCATCCTGCTCGACGAGCCTTTTGCCGGTGTCGACCCCATTTCGGTTGCCGACATCAAGCAGATCATCCATCACCTGCAGTCCAAACAGATCGGAATCCTGATCACCGACCACAACGTGCGTGAAACCCTGTCGATCTGCGAGCGCGCCTACATTGTCGGCGAAGGCCACATCATCGCCGCCGGCACTGCCGAGGAGATTGTGCACAATTCCAAAGTGCGCAAGGTTTACCTCGGCCAGGATTTCGCCCTCTGAGCATTGCGCGCACCGCGTCAAACGCTTCCTCCTGAACCGCATTCCTGCGCAACAACCCCTACCTCCCGCATGACGCACCAAAAAAGCGCGCACGCGATGCATATTGGTGCATCATGAAGCACATCGAACATCTAACAAACTGATTTTAAATACCTTTCCATCATTGGCACGAATCCCGCTCTACAAGACCTGCAATGATGCGTTCATCAATGATCCATTTGTTTTCAATGACCATAGCAGGTCACAACCGAGGAGAGACTCATGAAACTGGTAACAGCCATTATCAAGCCCTTCAAGCTTGATGACGTGCGTGAAGCACTGTCAGACATCGGGGTACAGGGTGTCACCGTCAGCGAGGTCAAGGGCTTTGGTCGGCAGAAAGGCCATACCGAACTCTATCGCGGCGCCGAGTACGTGGTCGACTTCCTGCCGAAAGTGAAACTGGAGATTGCCATTGCCGACGACCAGGTCGACGCGGTCATCGAGGCCATCACCAAGGCCGCCAACACCGGCAAGATTGGCGATGGCAAGATTTTCGTCATGAACCTGGAACAAGTGATCCGCATCCGCACCGGTGAAACCGGCAACGCGGCTGTTTGACCTCGCATCACAACAATTCTTGAAACCCCTGGAGGTTACTGTGAAAAAACTGATCCTTATCCTGAGTATGTGCAGTGTGCTGTTTGCACTGCCGGGCTGGTCACAGGAGGCTGCCGAAGCCGCTGCGACTGTCGCCGAAGCGGCAGCTGCAGCCCCTGCACCCGCCGCCAACAAGGGCGATGATGCCTTCCTGATGATGTCATCGGCCTTCGTTATCCTGATGTCGGTACCTGGCCTCGCGCTGTTCTACGGCGGTCTGGTGCGCAAGAAAAACATGCTGTCCGTGCTGATGCAGGTGTTCACCGTGTTCTCGATGGTGACTGTACTGTGGGTGGTCTACGGCTATTCCGTAGCCTTCACTGAGGGCAACGCCTACTTCGGCTCGCTGTCCAAAGTGATGCTTTCGGGCGTAACCGCCGACTCCCTGGTCGCCACCTGGAGCAAGGGCGTTTTTCTGCATGAGTTCATCTATGTCGCCTTCCAGGGCGCTTTCGCAGCGATCACCTGCGGCCTGATTCTCGGCGCTTTCGCCGAGCGCGTGAAGTTCTCTGCCGTGCTGCTGTTCACCATTATCTGGTTCACCTTCTCTTACCTGCCGATTGCTCACATCGTATGGTACTGGGATGGCCCGAACGGCTACACCGATGCTGATGCCGCCGCTGTTGCCACAGCCAAAGCCGGTTTCATGTTCCAGAAAGGCGCGCTCGACTTTGCCGGCGGCACCGTCGTACACATCAACGCCGCCATCGCCGGCCTGATCGGCGCCTACTTTGTCGGCAAACGCCGCGGCTATGGCAAAGAAGCCATGTACCCACACAGCCTGACCATGACCATGATCGGCGCCTCCCTGCTGTGGTTCGGCTGGTTCGGCTTCAACGCCGGCTCCGCGCTGGAAGCCAACGGCATCGCCGGCCTCGCCTTCATCAACACCTGGCTCGCCACGGCTGCTGCCGCCATGTCCTGGTTGCTGGCTGAATGGATCCTGAAAAAACACCCATCACTGCTGGGTGCAGCTTCCGGTGCCGTTGCCGGTCTGGTTGCCATCACCCCGGCTTGCGGTTTCGTCGGTGTCGGCGGCGCTCTGGTGATCGGCTTGCTGGCTGGTGTGATCTGTCTCTGGGGTGTCACTGGCCTGAAAAAACTGCTGGGCGCTGACGATGCACTGGATGTTTTCGGTGTACACGGTGTAGGCGGCATTCTCGGTGCACTGTTGACCGGCGTATTCGCCGATCCAGCACTGGGCGGTACCGGTGTGTGGGATTACGTGGCCAACGGCGTTGCTTCCGGCTACTCCATCGCCACCCAAGTCACCATTCAGGCGGAAGGCGTTCTCACCACTATCGTCATCTCCGGCGTGGTATCTGTGGTGGCCTACAAACTGGTGGATCTGCTGGTCGGCCTGCGCGTCGACGACGAGCAGGAAGTCATGGGTCTGGATGTCAGCTCGCACGGCGAACGCGCCTACAACGACTGATACGTCTCTCTCCTCCCGGGGCTTCGGCCTCGGATGCAATACCGCTTCGGGCGCCTTCATCAGGCGCCCTTTTTTTGTTCCGGTATTTTTATTGCGATGTGTCCTGCTTCGCGCCACCCATCTGCGCATACAGCGCCGGGTCTATCTTCAGGAAGATAGCCTCCCCTTCGGCGTAGAGAACACCGTCACTGTCTTTCAGCGTGCAGTGCATGAACACCTTGCGCCGCTCCTCACCGGTGAGACGCGCTTCGTAGCTGAGTTCACGATTCAAGGGCACCGGCATGCGGTAGATGGTTTTCAAGGTGCCTGTCATAGCCGGCACTTCCAGCCCACTGTGGGAAATGGCGATGCCGAATACTTCATCCATATACGCCGCGATGTAACCGCCATGCACCAATCCCGGCGGCCCTTCAAAGGCCGGCCCGAAATTGACCACCGCCTTCAGATAACCCTCTCCCTGAAAGTATTTGGCCGGCACGGCCAGCGCATTGCAGTTACCGCTGATCGGCCGATAGGAGAGCGAGTTCTCCCCGCCGTAGTCATAACCGGTACCGGCCTCGCTCTCTCCATCATCCACCTGCCCGAAAGGCCGGGTGCGATTGGGCACATGCAATCTGTCCAGCTCATCCGCCAGCATCTCCAGCGTCGACGCCAGCCGTGTCACTTCCTGCGCCGGCAACTGCTTGCCTACCAGTGAGTGATTGAGTCGACGCAAGGCACTGGCGACGCGATCGGAATCGCCGTCAATCATGGCGTTAATGGGCAGGGCATGTTCTGACATCTGTGCATACTCCTCGATGGTCCGCACAGATTATAAACGGCAAGCCTGCAGGGGTAGTCAATAAAGACTGACTATTTTACTGACGGCTGCTCCTTCTTTTCGCCGGGCACAAGCGCTGTGCGCACCTGCATGAAGCGTTGCAGCAAATCAAACCAGAACGGAGCACCCAGTGAGATAGCGAATGCACTGACGAGCAGCCCGAAAAACTTGGACAGGAGGGCAACCCAGTTCCAGTGCTCGGGCGCCTTGAGGTGATCGCGCAGTTCAGGCCAGCCCCAACCTGCAGGCAACTGCCAACCCAGTGGCAAACCGGCTCCGCCCACCGTATCCAGCGTCTGCCCCAGAGACTCGCGCGTCTTGTCGAGCTGCGCATTCAGTGCTTTCAACTCGGACAATTGCGCCGGCGTACACGAAGCCGACGCATTGTTGTCCGCTGTCACCGATGGACAAGCCGCCTGCAGCGCCTGACGTTGCGCAAGCATATCGTCGACATGCGCCTGCGCAACGCCAATCATCTGCACGCGCACCTGATCATTGCGCGACAATTCATTCACCATGGACACAGAATCGATATTGAGTGCGAATGACAAAAACAAGGCCACCAGGAGTGACACCTGCTGCGTATGACGCTTGAACCATCCGGAAACACGCTCCATCGACTGATCGAAATGTGTCTCGATCAGTTTGCGAAATGTCTCCACGTCATTCTGCGCCTCGCCTGCCAACTCGATGAACAAACGCGCAATACGACTCTCGCTACCCAGCGCAGAAAACTTTTCCTGGATCATTTCGGAAAGGTTCTTGTCTTTGTCCGGCATTGATGACAGCAAGCTGTGCACCACAATTCCCACCGTTTCAGCAGGAATATAAGAGGGCTTCCCATCCACACCTTTGCTCAGCGACTGGATAAGCGGGTGAGCATAGAACTCCTTCAGGAAGTGCCCTTCCTTGAGCGAACTGCCATTTTCATAAAAAAACTCTTCCAGACCTTCTTCAAGCTTCTTGCTGCGCATATTCAATGCGGTATTGACTGACTCGACCATCGCAGTACAGATCATGCCGAACATGGAGTAGATCGTTACCAGGCCGATAAATACGTCAAGCATTTGTAAATGCATCATGCGAAGCCCCCCACAGAAAGCCAATCCGCCGCAAGCACTGACTACTTAGGCAAAGCTGAAGAACAGGATGTAGCCAATGTTTTTGCAAGATCGGCGTAGACAGCAGCATCAAATTTGTCTTTGGCGGCAGCCTGATAATCACTAAGCATTTTTCTACCTTCTGCAAGACAAGCTTTTTCCTTTTCAGCTTCGCCAAGCGATGCATGCTGCCGCCCCAAACCATCACTCAAATATTGTGCAGCAATCCCGGTTGAAAAAACCTTACCTAAAGTAACACCCGCCTCTGCCGATTTGCCTTCCGCATCCGTTTTTGCCTTAGTTTTCGAATCAAAACTACCAAACACTGAATATGAATCACCTTTGTTGTTTTTTTCCATCGCCTCAACAAGAATCTCCGGGTTAGATGAGGTGATTGAAGCCAGTTTCTTTTCAATATCAACCAGCTGACTTTTGTCATTTGTGACTTTATTCTGATCGCCAGCGTCAGCACTCGTCGAAAGCAACTGAATCTCACTGTTCAACACATCTCGCTTACCCAACAGAACCATGAGCTCATCAAGCTGTTTAGATTGTTTCCCCTCATTTTTATGATTTTCATTAATACCATCCACTTTCCCCCCAACCAATTGCATGCCATATATGGCGTTTTCACAGTCAATTTGCTTATAGTTAATGTCGTGATTAGGTGCTTCTGAAGATCCCTCAGGCTCTTTACATGGCTTTGCCACAGCAACCGGCACATAGGCCGCATCAAGATTCTTGAATCCCAAGCTTAACGAAACTCCTGGTTGCTCACTGGTAGGAGATGAAATATCAACCCCCACTATTGTTTTCGACGAATACACCAACGGCGCCTGCTGCAATGGCGCACACCCAGCCAATCCAACACCAACAACGAACAAAAACCCAAAACGATTTCCTACGGCTGACTTGACCATGACTGGCCCTCCTTTGTGAAAACACAGATGTTATTCAACGACTCCAGTGCAGCCTTCAACTGCTCAAGCTCACTGTTTTTTTCCACTACCACATACGCCCGGCAAGCCGACAGATCATCCGACATGACCAGTGTCTCCTGCATCCAGCCAACATTGGTGGCATGTGCTCCCGCTACAAAACCGGCCGCCTCTGTCGATACCAGCACAGCCTGTCCCTGCCTTGGCACAACATGGACATTGGCCACCCCCAGATATGAACGGGAGACGGTGGCATCCGCACCACTCACATGCACAACCGTACAACCGTGCAGGCACATGGTACTGACAATCGACATGGCCACCTGGTGCCACTTCATGCAGAACCCCTTCTGATACCGAGCCGAAATTCTCGAGACTGTTAAAGTCAATTGGCCGATTATGGGCGCCATCGCCAGACAAGACAATCATTAAAAAACCGCCATATATGATTATTCCGTCTTGCCCACCTGTTTATTTTTTAAGCAAACCCGCTAGATTGTAAGTGAGGCCTTCGCTGGCCCTTCAACCTGCAGGACAGGTCGCGGCGCAAGCCGATAGCATTGTAAGAAAAGCAGTACGCAACACACTATCAACCGAGAGCAAGAAGAGAGGAAGGGGCGATATTCATGAACATCGGCGGCAGTACCTCATCACTCCTGGGCATAGGCGTGCAGGGCATGCAGCAAAGCTATGGCCGCATTGAACAGGCGGCCGGCAACATTGCACGCAGCGGCACAACCAGCGCGGAAAGTAGTGAGATGAGCCGTGATACCGGTGCCACCATGGATATCGCCACCAACATGGTTGACATGAAGTTCAACCAACACATTTTTGATGCATCGGCCAAAGTGGTCAAAACAGCGGATGAGATGATCGGCACGGTGCTCGACATGCACGCCTGAGTGCAAGGAGCTTGCCATGCAAATCGGCAATGCCTCACCACCACCCTCACCCACACAGGCCTATGCGAGTGTACCTGTCGCCAAACCGGCGGATCAGGATCCCAACCAGCTCGACAACAGCAGTTTCAAGCCCGTGGCAGCGCCTACGCCCGGCAGTCCTTCGCACGCGTCAGCAGAGCCCGTAACACACAAGACTCCCGAGACAAACGCCAGCAAGGACATGCCGCGGGACAACACAACCGAAAACAGTGACAGCACACGTGAGTCCGGCGGCGATGAACGCACGCAACAGGACATTGCCAAACAACTCGCAGCCGAGCACGTGCGTCAGGAACAGCTGAAACAGGAGCGGATCAAGCAGGAAAAAGCCGAGGAAGAACATCGCAAGGAAGCACGCAAGGCTGAGTATCAGGCGGAAGATCACAAGGCGCACGCCATGCAACACCAACAGGAGCAGCAGGAGAAACTGCAGCAGCAGAAAAAGCTGGCGGCGCAACATGCCGCTGCAGAGCGTTTTGCCGAGATCCGTTCTCGCACACAGGGCTTCACCGAGCACCATCTCGCCGCACTGGAAAAGCTGGGCACACAGCGCACACCTCATATCGACCAGAACGCCTGAGCCACTTACTCGCTGAACACAATGCAAGGGAACAGCACCACCCGCTCAGAGTCTATGCTTAACACAGCACGCCACTGCCAGTGGTATGCTCATGGCTGACTGGATTATCCCAAGGAGGATCTGATGGCCGTCTTCCACCCGCCCGTGCGCGACCTGCACTTTGTGCGTAACGAACTCCTCGACTTTCCCGCGCTCTACCAGACCTTTCCCGATTGCGAAGGTTTTGACCGTGAAACACTGGATGCCATTCTCGATGAGCTCGCACGTTTCTGCGAAGAAGAACTGGCACCGCTGTACCGCATAGGTGATACCGAAGGCTGTACATGGTCTGCCGCTGGCGTAAAAACCCCCACCGGATTCAAGGAGGCTTACGCCAGATTTGTCGAAGGCGGCTGGCCTGCGCTTTCAGCACCTGTTGCTGTCGGCGGGCAAGGATTGCCGGAATCCATGGGCATCCTGATGAACGAACTGCTGGGCCAGGCCAACTGGGCGTGGGCGATGTATCCCGGTCTCGCGCACGGCGCCAAACATACGCTGCAGGCACACGGCACCGAAGACCAGCAACGCATCTATCTCAGCAAACTGGTCTCGGGCCAGTGGTGCGGCACCATGTGTCTAACGGAACCGCACTGCGGCTCCGACCTCGGCCTGCTGCGTACGCGCGCTGAATTGCAAGCCGACGGCACGTACACCATCACCGGCACCAAGATCTTCATTTCCGCCGGCGAACACGACATGACGGAAAATATCGTGCACATTGTGCTCGCCCGTTTGCCCGATGCACCCGCTGGCACCAAGGGTATCTCTCTGTTCATCGTGCCAAAATTCTTGCCGAACAGTCATGGTGAAAATGGCGTGCGCAACAACGTCAACTGCGGTTCGCTCGAGCACAAGATGGGCATACACGGCAACGCCACCTGCGTGATGAATTTCGATGGCGCCACCGGCTTTCTGATCGGTGAACCGAACAAAGGCCTGAACTGCATGTTCACCTTCATGAACTCGGCGCGCATTGGCACCGCCATACAAGGTGTGGCGCACGCCGAACGCGGCTTCCAGGGCGCACTCGCCTATGCCAAAGACCGTTTGCAGATGCGTTCACTCTCCGGCCCGAAAAATCCGCAAGGCATTGCCGATCCGATCATCGTGCACCCGGATGTGCGCCGTCTGCTGCTCACCGCCAAAGCCTTTGCCGAAGGCGGGCGCATGCTGGTGCATTATCTCGCACGCGAACTGGATCTGGCACAGCACGGCGCAGACAAGGCCGCACGCGATGCCGCCGAAAATCGCCTCGCGCTGCTGACCCCGATTGCCAAAGCTTTTATCACCGAAACCGGTTTTGAATCCGCCAATTGCGGCGTGCAGGTGTTCGGCGGTCACGGTTATATCGCCGAGTGGGGCATGGAACAGAATGTGCGCGACTCGCGCATCTCCATGCTCTATGAAGGCACCACCGGCATACAGGCACTGGATCTGATTGGCCGCAAGGTTTTGCAAAACGGCGGCAGCAACCTGAATCTGTTTCTCGATGAAATCGATAGTTTTTGCAGTGAACACGCTGCGCACAAGGAATTCACGCAACCACTCGCCACACTGAGCGGTGAATGGCGGACACTCACCACCGAACTCACCAACCTCGCCATGAACAATATGGACGAGATCGGTGCCGCTGCCGTGGATTACCTGATGTACGCCGGCTACATTACCGAGGCCTGGCTGTGGGCACGTGCTGCCATTCTCTCGCTTGAAAAAGGCGATGCCGATGGCGGCTTCTATGTCGCCAAAGTGCATACGGCGCGTTTTTATTTCCAACGCATCCTGCCACGCACGCGCGCGCATCTCGGTAGTCTGCGCGCCGGTGGCGCCAGCCTGATGGCCATGCCGCAAGAACTGTTTTTCTTTTGACGTTTTTCAAAATCAAATTTCCACAAGGACAACCCATGTCGTACCAGGCCCCTCTCTCTCACATGCGCTATCTGCTCAACAACGTTTTTGCTGCACAGCAACACTGGACACAGATGCCGGCATTTGCCGGCATCGACAGCAGCACGGTAGATGCCATTCTCGAAGAAGGCGCAAAACTGTGCGCGGAAGTGATCCAACCGCTCAACCGCAGCGGCGACGAAGAAGGCGCGCAATTGCGCGATGGCAAGGTCAGCACACCCAAGGGGTTTCGCGAAGCGTACAAACTCGTCGCCGATGGTGGCTGGGTGGGACTGAGCGGCAACCCGGAACACGGCGGTCAGGGCTTGCCGAAAATGTTGACCGTGCTGTTCGAGGAAATGCTCTACAGCGCCAACAATTCGTTCACGCTTTATGTCGCACTCACCAGTGGTGCGGCGCTGGCGATCAATGCACACGCCAGTGAACCACTGAAAAAAACGTATTTGCCCAAGATGTACAGCGGCGAGTGGGCAGGCGCGATGGATCTGACCGAACCACACTGCGGCTCTGATCTCGGCATCCTGAAAACCAAAGCCGAGCCGCAGCATGATGGCAGTTTCAAGATTTCCGGCACCAAGATTTTCATCACCGGCGGCGATCACGATCTCACCGACAACATCATCCATCTTGTTCTCGCGCGCCTGCCGGACGCACCTGCCGGCCCGAAAGGTATTTCACTGTTTCTGGTGCCCAAATATCTTGTGAATAACGATGGCTCTCTCGGCGCACGCAATGCTGTCGCTGCCAGTGCGCTCGAACACAAAATGGGCATCAAGGCTTCCGCAACGTGCGTGATGAATTTCGACGGCGCCACCGGCTGGCTGGTGGGTAAACCGCATCAAGGTCTGGCGGCGATGTTCACCATGATGAACTACGAGCGTTTGTCGATCGGCATCCAGGGCATCGGTTGCGGCGAAATGTCCTACCAGAATGCGGTGCGCTACGCGCGCGAACGTTTGCAAGGCCGTGCTGCACACGGCGCCGTGAATCCACAAGCCGCAGCAGACCCCATCATCCATCACGCCGATGTACGACGCATGCTGTTGACGCAACGCGCATGGAATGAAGCAAGCCGCGCCTTTGCGGTGTATGTCGGCCTGCAACTCGATTTGGCCAATCACCATCCCGACCACGAAACCACAGTCAAAGCGGCACAGCGTGTAGCGCTGCTGACGCCAGTTGCCAAAGCCTTTTTCACCGACAAGGGTTTTGACAGCTGCGTGCTCGGCCAGCAGGTATTCGGCGGCCACGGCTACATCCGCGACAACGAACAGGAACAACTGGTGCGCGATGCGCGCATCGCACAGATTTACGAAGGCACCAACGGCATACAGGCGCAGGATTTGCTGAAACGCAAAGTCCTCGCCAATGGCGGACGCTGGATACGCGATTTCATTCTGGAAATGGAACAGGATGTCGCAGAAATCAGCGCGGTATTTGCAAGCGAAGAAGACGCCGTACTCGCCGCCTGCTCCACACTGCGCGAATTGACCTTGTGGCTGGTCAAACAGGACAAGCGCGATGCAGATTTATGCGGCAGCGCTGCGTGTGATTATTTGCATGTATTCGGCCACACCATTTACGCCTGGTTATGGCTGAAAATGATTGCTGCCGATCCCGCGAACACCGATCTGCACGTCATTGGCCGTTTCTATTTCGGCCGGCTGCTACCGCAAATTCACGCACTCGATAAAGCCATACGCAGTGGCGCAGATCTGGTGATGGACCTGCCCCAGGAAAAATTCTGAGACCGGGTTTTTAAAGCATATCGCGCAGCCATTGATACATCGCGGCATTTTCCTCCTCGGTCAATGGCCCCAGTGGCGGCATGGCCGGTAAGGTGCGCGAATAAACAGAAGGCACCAGCGTCTTGAGATCCTGCCCGATGGTGAACACAAAAGGATTGGGAAGACTGTACTCGTAATAGCCATCGCGATCTTCATGCGCATTCATCAACGCCACAATGGATTTGGCATGAAAGCGAAACAAAGGATTGCGCACCGAACCGACGGCATGACATTCGGTACAGGCAGTGATCGCCAACGGCTCAGCTTCGTGTGCATCCAGCACGGGTTGGTTCAGGGGCCAGTCTGTCGTCACAACACCGTAAGTCAGCTGTCGTTGGTTGAATGCCCGCAGCAAAGCCCATTCCTCGGGCCCGGGTTCCGGAACAGTTGCCCAACGTCGCGGCCTGAGACGCAGAGGGCCCGCAGTATGACAACTCATGCAATCGCGCATATCGGCATCAACAATCTCAAACGGATTCCGCAACAGCTCCTGGGCAATGTAGCGTTTTGGGGACTGGAAAATCCATCGGTTGGTCATGTCCGGCTGTTTGAAAAAATGCGTCCTGTATTGTGGGTCTTTCCTGTCAACCACAATGATGAACAAGCTGGCATTGGGAAAACGATGATGTTGTTTCAGCGTGGCCACATCGGCAAAAATCTCCTCCTGTCGCGCCTGGCGCAGAGTCCAGATATCCAGATCCCCGTCTTCCATGAAAGCCACCTGGTTGAGCAGGTAATTCTGGTAAGACAGAAACGTTACTGACGGCAGACTGTCAAAGGCATACTGCTGCTTGTCCAGCTGTTCCAACCGCGCCTTTATCCATGCACGCCTTTCCGCATCCGACTGCAACAAAACCGGCACAGCAGCATTTGCACACCCGGCACTGTTATTGCGCCAGCGAACAATCTGCGCAGGCGTGAGCGACAAACCTTCGGAAACCAACAAGTACGCCAGCACAGCGTCAATCTCTGCACCCGCCTGCGCGGCAGCCACTACTGGATCAACACCGGAACGCTGCTGCCAGGCCGGCATCGGATACACCGGGTTGCCGTTTAAAACCAGCTGGTGCACACGCTCATATTCGGTCGCAAATTCGCGGTAAGCCGCAGCACATCTGGCTGCGTAGGCAGCCTCGCCAAAGCGCGCTTCCCTGTCCTGCAGGATCGCAGCCAGTGCGCGCAACTTGGTGAGGATGCGCGCACGCGGCGGTCGCTCGAAGTCGACACCCGCAAACGCCGGACCATCTTCCACTGCAGGGGTATGGCAGGCATTGCAGGCAGATTGCTCGAACAACTGTCGCCCGGCCTCGTGCCATGCCGATTCAGCCGCAAGCACAGCGCCACACCAGGCAGACAATACGATTGTCGCAATCCATTTTCTCGGCATATCAGCGATCGCCAGCCCGGTTATTGTCGCGAAAGTATATCGCTGTGACATGCTAGAATCCTGCTTCATTTTACGA
Organism: uncultured Pseudomonadales bacterium; assembly: GCA_964509075.1. GTDB lineage: Bacteria > Pseudomonadota > Gammaproteobacteria > Pseudomonadales > UBA7239 > UBA7239. The sequence continues at coordinate 63,560 of CAZDWC010000010.1, forward strand.
GGCCAACGCTCCATGACCCGCGATTACTGGATTGCCCCGTCGATTCTTTCCGCAGACTTCGCCCGCCTGGGCGAAGAGGTTGAACGTGTACTGAGCGCCGGTGCCGATGTCGTGCATTTCGATGTCATGGACAATCACTATGTACCCAACCTCACCATCGGCCCCATGGTCTGCAAGGCACTGCGCAGCTACGGCATCACCGCGCCCATCGACGTACATCTGATGGTGAAGCCGGTGGATCGTATCATCGGCGATTTCATCGAAGCCGGTGCCAGCATCATTACCTTCCACCCGGAAGCCTCCGAACATATCGACCGCTCGTTGCAACTGATCCGCGCAGGCGGCTGCAAGGCGGGCCTCGTGCTGAATCCTGCCACAACCCCCGAGTGTCTGTCCTATGTGATGGACAAGCTGGACATGATCCTGTTGATGTCGGTCAACCCCGGCTTTGGCGGCCAGTCGTTCATTCCTTCAACACTCGACAAACTGCGCATCGTTCGTCAGTTGATTGATGACAGCGGCTATGACATCCGGCTTGAAGTGGATGGCGGAGTGAGCGAAAAAAATATCGCGGAAATTGCCAGAGCCGGAGCAGATACTTTCGTTGCGGGTTCAGCGATATTCAACAAACCCGACTACAAGACCGTGATCGACACCATGCGCGCTGCGCTGGCCAACCTGCGTTGAAAGGAGCATCAAGATGAAAACCATTGAGCCGTACAGTGAAAAACAGGAAAAATTCGGCAGCTGGCTGATCAAGAACATCGGCAAGTGGCAGGTGTCCGTCTATCGCGCCACTGGCGGGCGCGTGTGGAATAAATTCCTCGGCGCACCGGTTTCTATTCTCACCAGCATCGGTCACAAATCGGGTGAAGTGCGTCGCACACCATTGTTGTACCTGGAGCAAGGCGAAACAGTGGTGATTGCCGCATCCAAGGGCGGCATGTCAAAGCCGCCGATATGGATGTTCAACCTGCAAAAAACACCCGATTGTGAAATACAGATCGGCCCGCGCAACCGCCTGATGCGCGCACGCGTGGCCAGCGAAGAAGAAGAAAAAGACCTGTGGCCGAAACTCACGGCCATTTATGCCGACTTTGATGAATACCGCACGCGCACTGCCGGCGTGCGCCATATCCCTCTGTTTATTCTGGAGCCGCGCTAACTGCCACTGCCGCGTCCAACTGGATGCGGCAGCGCTCACCATCGTTGTTTTGTCCCCATAATTGCAAATCATGCAAACGCACATCTGCAGGCAGGTGTGTGTACAGCAATACTTGTGTTGCCGGCAACCACGGCTGCGGCAACAGCAGCATCCAATCCGCCCAAGCAATGTCTCGCAAGGGTGTTGACCAGCCTTTGAAACGCACACGAGCAGGGACTGCTGCACCTGCATACATCTCACCTTGTGCATCAACCGCAACAAACCCCTGCAGAGCCGCACCGTTGGCGTCACGAGCACGCAGAACATAATCGACATACGCGCCCTTGGTAACTGCTGTACGTCGCAACAACGTTGCCGAACAATCTCGCCCTTCCACTGCAGCCAGCAATGGCAGTGCATCCACGTGATAAATATCCAGGTGCTGCGCCTTGAGATAGTCACTGTTTATCTGCAACGAACGCTCACTGCCAACCATCGCATTGAGACGCAAACCCGCGAGATGCGCAAAATTACCATTGCGCGCCACAACACTGGCAAGCTCCATCCTGCCTGCGTGATCGGCGCCAACTGCCACTGCAGACAAACCCGCACACACCAGACCCAAACCGCATACCAGAGACAGCGTGCGAAACAGCAACACAGACATCCCAGACAACTTCAGCAAGGTCATCAACCACAACGGAGCAATGTAAACATAGTAGCGACTGAGATCCGCATCCGCCCCCAGAAAACGGTAACGCCCCCACATCACCGTCAACGCAATCAGCATGAAATACACCAGCAAGACATCGCACAATGACACAGCGCGATACTTCAAACAGCCCCATACTGCAAATAAAAAAACAAGCGCAGGGAGAAGCCCAAGCCAGCGAAAACCGGAAGACCATGCACTGAAAGGAAAGGATAAATAGCGCAATAACAAATCGGGTGCCGACCAGAAAAAACCGTTTACCTGCAGATGGGCATCATCAGGAATGGCATCCGGCTTGAGCAACAGCGATACAGGCAGAACAAAAAGACCGTACGCCAGCAAAATTTGCCAACGCTCACGACGACACAACAACAGAAAAGCAAACGCCAGCAACGACGCCAAACCCGAACCGCAAGATAATCCTGCGAGCAGCAACAGCACGCAGGCTAACAGCAAAGTCTTTAACGACAATACAACCGCTGACAATGTCGCGACACGGAATGCCAGCAAGGAAAAAAACACCGCGAAATAATGTTGTAGCAGGAAGTCCCACTCAATCACCAGTGTCTGCAGACCATTAAACAGAACCACCAGCGCCAGCAAAAACCACTGCTCATGTTTAACAGCCTTCACAGCAGGCAACAGCAACGACAACGACAAAAACAGATTCAGCAGACACAAGAAGAAGGAACAAGCTTTCAGCAGCACACCACTCGCTGCAAAAAAATGGAAGTTGAGCCAGAAAAAAAACTTGGGCACCAGTAACACATGCACGGCTGCATATTTCCGCAACAACTCATGCAGGAATGCAGGCGTATCCATGTCACCCAGCTGCCGATATGCCGAGAACATGTCCCACATATCCCCAAGGATACCCGGCGCGTGCACGCGCCACTGCCAGTAGACTGACAGCAGCAACCAGAGAACAGAAAAAAATTTCAGTGGCAAGGGCAGCGCGCGCAGGACATGTTTCAGTTCACTGCGCACGTCTTTGCTCCTTTATGGCCGGATATGCGCAGCCATGAACTGCTGCACGGCGGCGAGATCTTTCGGCAGCACAGCGCAACGTTCTTCACGCTCGAACAGATCTTTCATGTGCAGAGGCAATGGCGGATCAACAGGATAGCCGGCCTTGCGCACCGCATCAGGAAACTTGGCCGGATGTGCTGTCGCCAGTGTAATGACCGGCAAATCCTGCGACTTGCGGCACGCACGCGCCGCTTTCACGCCAATCCCCGAGTGTGGGTCCAGCAGGTATTCACTCTCGGCCAGCACATCGGCAATGACCTTGCAGGTCTGCTCGTCATCAACGGCCAGACTGGCAAACAGCTCACGCGCTTTCGCAAACCGCGCAGCATCTATCGACACCGAGCCTTTGCCGAAATCCGCCATCAACTTGTCAATCGCAGCACCGTCGCGATCGTGCAACTCGAACAACATGCGTTCGAAGTTGCTGGAGATCATGATGTCCATGCTCGGCGACAAGGTGTGCATCAACTCGGTTTTCTCGAGTTTGTTGCCACTCATGAAGCGGTGCAGGATATCGTTGCGATTGGTGGCAATAATCAGCTGCTCGATCGGCAAGCCCATGCGCTTTGCTACATAACCGGCAAAAATATCACCGAAGTTGCCGGTCGGCACCGAGAACTGCATGGCGCGATGTGGCGCTCCCAACTGCACGGCTGCATAGAAGTAATACACCACCTGCGCCATGATGCGCGCCCAGTTGATGGAGTTCACTGCCACCAGCGGTTTGCCATTGAGAAATGACTGATCCGCAAAAGAATCTTTCACCATCTGCTGGCAATCATCAAAATTGCCTTGCACGGCAATGTTGTGGATGTTCGGCGCCAGCACTGTGGTCATCTGCCGGCGCTGCACGTCGGATACGCGTTGATGCGGATGCAGAATAAAAATATCGATATTTTCACAGCGGCGGCAACCTTCAATCGCAGCCGAGCCTGTATCACCCGACGTCGCACCCATAATCACCACACGCTCCTTGCGTTTGGCGAGTACTGCATCCAGCAGGCGGCCGAGCAATTGCAGCGCAACATCTTTAAACGCCAGTGTCGGGCCGTGAAACAGTTCCAGCACCCATTCATTGCTGTTCAACTGCACCAGCGGCGTCACCGCAGGATGACGGAAGGTGGTGTACGTGTCGCGGATAATCGCTTCGAGTTTCGATTGCTCAATCGCACCATCGACAAAAGGCGAAATCACCTTGATGGCGACATCGCTGTACGAGAGCCCGGACCAGCTGGCAATTTCCTCGCGCGAAAACTGCGGGTATTGCTCCGGCACATACAGGCCGCCATCAACAGCAAGACCGGCGAGCAAAACTTCTTCAAAATCCAGTACGGGCGCGCGCCCGCGAGTACTTACATATTTCATACTACCCTCACCCTGCCCCTCTCCCGCAGGCGGGAGAGGGAAAACTGTTAGCTACCCAACGACTCCACACGCAATTTCACGACTGGCGCAACCATGAAAGCCTTGCTTTCAATTTCGCCAATCACGGCATTGGCCGTGCTTTCCTGAATCACATTGGTGATCAGCACGATATTGACTTGCGTTTCACCGCGCTGCGGCTCTTTCTGGATAATCGCTTCAATACTGATGCCGGCCCGACTGAGAATCTGCGTCAGTTCCGACATCACACCCGGCTTGTCGGCCACGCGCATGCGCAAGTAATAACCGGAGTGGATCTGCGCAATCGGCAGGATCGTGCGCTCGCGAATCGCGGAAGGCACAAAGCCCATGTACGGCACAGGCAGGTTGTTGCCGTGTGACACGGCGCGGGCGATATCGACGATATCAGCAATCACCGCAGACGCCGTCGGCTCGCTGCCGGCACCAGCGCCGCTGTATACCGTGGGGCCAACAGCATCGCCCATCACCATCACCGCATTTTTTACACCATCAACCTTGGCGATCAGACTGTCTTCCGGCACCAGTGTCGGGTTGACACGCAACTCCACACCTTCTGCACTTTCACGCGCAATGCCGAGATGCTTGATGCGATAACCCAGTTCTTCGGCGTAGCGAATATCTTCCTGCGTAATGGTGGTGACACCTTCCGTATAAATGCGTTTGATTTCCAGCGGCATGCCGAAGGCAATCGACGCCAGAATCACCAGCTTGTGCGCGGCATCAATACCTTCGACATCAAACGTCGGATCGGCTTCGGCATAACCGAGCGCCTGCGCTTCTTTCAATACATCGTCGAACGCGCGGCCCTTGTCGCGCATTTCCGTCAGGATGAAATTGGTGGTGCCATTGATGATACCCGCCACCCATTCGATGCGATTGGCAACGAGACCGTCACGCAATGCCTTGATGATGGGAATGCCGCCGGCCACAGCCGCTTCATACGCCACTGCAACATTGGCAGCGGCCGCAGCCGTGAAAATTTCCTCACCGTGATGCGCAATCAAAGCCTTGTTGGCGGTGACCACATGCTTGCCATGGCGAATCGCCTCCAGCACCAGTTCGCGCGCGACATCAGTGCCGCCAATCAACTCGACCACGATGTCCACGGCCGGATCACGCGCTACGGCAAACAGGTCTTCGCTGACACGCACCGCATCCAGTGCACACGCATGTGTATTACGACGCGCTCCGACATGAATGACATTGACATCGCAACCGGCGCGGGCGCCGATCAGCTGCGCATTGCGCAACAGGATATTGAACACACCGCTACCGACGGTGCCGAGGCCACACAGACCCACAGTCACTTTTTTCACAACCACCTCGCTCGCAATAGCAAGGGGTCAGACCCTGCGGGTCTGACCCCTTGCCGTAAATCAGGGTGGCATTGTAACGCAGGAAAACAGACGTATCAGATAGCGGCCGGCGGCGGCGGCATCAAGTCGGCAAAACTGACCGGCGGTACCGGTTGCGGCAAGATCAGCGCCTCCAGCTCTTCAACAGTCTGCGGGCGACCGAGCAGGAAGCCCTGCACGGTCATGCAGCCGGCCTGATGCAGCCAGGCAAGCTGCTCTTCGGTTTCGATGCCTTCCGCAATGACTTTCAGATCCATGCTGCTGGCCATGGCGATCACCGCATTGATGATCTGCTCATCCCCGACGGCACCGGGTACGCGACTGACAAAACTGCGATCAATCTTGAGACTGTCGATAGGCAGCTGGCGCAGGTAGCTGAGTGACGAGTAACCGGTGCCGAAATCATCAATGGCAATGCGCAGACCGCTCTCGCGCAGGTTACCCAGCACATCGAGGGCGTATTGCACATCATCCATCAGCAGGCTTTCGGTGAGTTCCAGCAGCAAGTGCTGCGCATCCATGCCCGTCTCTGCAAGAATTTCCCGCACACGGCTAATCAGGTCTCCCGCAGCAAACTGGCGTGCAGAAACGTTGACGGACACATATTCCAGCTCCGCCCCAGACAATTGCCACCGGCAAAACTGCCGGCAGGCTTCAGCAAGCACCCAGGCGCCGATATCCACAATCAGACCACTGGCTTCCGCCACCGGAATGAATTCCCCCGGCGGAATCAAGCCGTATTTCGGATGCCGCCAGCGCAGCAGGACTTCGGCACCGATGACACGGCGCGTCACGGCATCGCACAGCGGCTGGTAGAGCGGAAACAGCTCGCCATTGCGAATGGCTGAACGCAGGTCGTGCTCCAGCTCCAGATGCAGCATGGCCAGCTCATTCATCTCCGGCACATAGAACATGTGACGATTCTTGCCGGCAGATTTGGCACGGTACATGGCGGTATCGGCATTGCGTTGCAGGCTTTGCACATCCGGGCCGTCCTGCGGATAAAAGGCGATACCGATGCTGCAGGCTGAAAACACCGTGCGCCCCTGCACTTCAAACGGCTTGGACATTGCCAGCTTCACTTTCTCGACCACCGCCGTGGCCGACATCATGGCCTCCCCACGGCTGCCGATGCCTTCCAGCAGAATGCCGAACTCATCGCCGCCCATGCGTGCCACGGTATCGCCCTTGCGCAGACAATTGACCAGACGCCGCGCCACGCCCTGCAGCAAGGCATCACCCGCGCCGTGACCGAGGGAATCATTCAGACCCTTGAAGTGATCAAGATCGAGGAAAATCAACGCCAGCAAACGCTTTTTCATATCCGCCTGCAGCAACGCACTGCGCAGTCGTTCGCCGAACAGTGCGCGATTGGGCAAATGGGTCAGGGAGTCATAATATGCCAGCCGCCGAAGCCGGTCTTCCGAAGCCTTGCGGGCCGTGACGTCGGTAAAACTGGTGATGACGTGGGTGCGCTGGCCATTGGCATCCATGACAGGACTGATGCAAACCTCCGCCGGGAACACGCAACTGTCGGCGCCACGAGAGTAGATCTCGCCTTCCCAGTTCTGGCCGCGCGCCAGCACATCCTCGATCTGCCGGAAAAAACCGGGCTCATGCAAACCCGAACGGAAACGTGAGGGCCGTGATCCCAGCAACACCTCCCGTTCATGGCCGATAATGCGTGTAGCAGCAGTATTGGCCTGCACGATGACACCAGCCTTGTCGACAATAAAAATGCCGGTGGTGCTGCTCTCGAAAACACGGGCAGCCAGCATCAGCGCGTCAGCAGGTGCATCCATGGGCCATTCAGTTCTCCAGTCATTGTCTGGAGTATAGGCGTGGCCGCGAAATTTGCCTCAGCGTGCCAGCGGCCGCTTCGACAGCTTGCGCTGCAGGGTGCGCCGGTGCATACCCAGGGCACGCGCCGTGGCGGAAATATTGTTGTCGCAATCCGCCAGCACTTTCTGGATGTGCTCCCATTCCAGCCGCCCCACCGACAAGGGCTGCTCGGGCGGCTCGATGTCCATCGCCTGCTGAGGAGTGCAAAGCGCCGCGAGTATGCTGTCGGTATCTGCCGGCTTGCACAGGTAATTGATCGCCCCGAGCTTCACCGCTTGCACTGCCGTCTGGATACTGGCATAACCGGTCAGTACCAGCACCTGCAAATCCGGCCAACGCGCCAGCAAACCCGGTATCAATGGCAGGCTGGAACCTTGCTCGAGCTTCAGATCGAGAATGGCATGTGTGAACGCTTCCTTACCTGTCAGCATTTCCACTTGCTCGGCACAACTGAACCACTGCACCTCAAAACCGCGCCGCCGCAGCGATTGCTGCAACACGCCGGCAAAGACCTCGTCATCTTCCAGCAAGAGGATCTTCATACCTCGCCTCCCGGTACGGCCCGCAAGGGCAGGCGGATGCGAGTCAGCGTGCCGACCGGCCGCCGCGGCTCCAGCTGCAAGGTGCCGCCAGCGCGCTCGAGACTGGCATGCGACAGCAACAACCCCAGCCCCATACCATGCTCGCTGGGCTGCTGGCGCCCCAGCCATTGCCGTGCCTGCTCGCTGAAACCGGGGCCATCGTCCTCAATATCAACCTGCAATTGCCGCGCATCCCAGGCAATATGCACCTGCAGCAACGCCCGGCTGGCATCCGCCGCATTGTCCAGCACATTGATGATGGCCTGCTCGACCGTCAGCGGCAGCAGAGCCTGCAGCGCTGGCCCTGCCTTGATGTCGAACTGTGCCTGCGCCTCCGGGCGCAACACCTGCCAGTCGCGCATCAGCTGTTTGACAAACGCATCGATCGCCAGCAGACGATCAGTGCCTGCCTGGTGCTCACGGGCAGTATCCGCCAGCTGGCGCAGCGACTGCTGGCAGCGCGCCACCTGCTCGCTCATCAGCTGAAGATCCGCCTCCAGCGCCGGCTGGTTACGGTATTCACTTTTCATGTCACCCAGCAACACCGCCAGACTGGACAAGGGCGTACCCAACTCATGCGCCGTACCGGCAGCCAGCGTGGCCACCGAGAGGATGTTTTCATCCACCAGTTGCTGTTCGCGCAGGGTGATGATGTGTTCACGCTGGCGACGCACAGTGTCGGCCATCGTCACCACGAAATGCGTGATCAGCAGCGCGCTGAGACCGAAATTGAGCCACATGCCCAGCACGTGCCAGCTGAGTGTGCCGCCATGATGATGTTCGTGCGGCGACAACACCTGCAAAGGCTGGTAAAAAAACAGCAAGCTGCTGTAAGCCAGCAGACAGAATGCCGTGAGCAGTGCAGTGAACCGTCGCGGCAGGGTGGCCGCCGACAGCGCAATCGGCACCAGATAGTAAGAGACAAAGGGATTGGTGGCACCGCCAGCCATGTACAGCAGCGCCGACAGGATGCAGCAATCCACCAGCAACTGCACAAAAAACGCCTGCTCATCCGGCGCCTGCACCGTGTCGTAGGCACGCAACAGCCGGCCGTGGCCAATGGCAATCACCAGCAACTGCAGCATCAGCAATGCCAGCAACACATAGAGCTGCACACTGCCCAGCCAGCGATGGGCGAGCAGCAGCGTCACCGCCTGCGCGATCCATAACAGGACACGCAGGATCTGCAGTTGCTTGAGGTAATAAACAGTGTTTTCGCCGCGCACGTTCATGTCGACATTATACGGCGCGGCACGGCGATACCGCCTGCGCCAGATTGTCGCAGCGCGTTGAACACGAGGGGAAACAGGGAGGGAGGATCAGGTGGGGAAACTCCCGGCGATGCACTGCCGGGAGCGTGGACGAATTTCAACGATGGGCTTTCATTTTTTCCTTGTGGCGCACCAGCTGGCGGCTCAGCTTGTCAGCCAGACCATCAATCGCGGCATACATGTCATCCGCCTCGGCATCCGCAAACAGATCGGCTCCACTCACGTGCATACGCGCCTCGGCCTTCTGCACCTGCTTGTCGACAATCAGGATCACCTCGGCTGTCGTGATCTTGTCGTGATGCTTCTCCAGCTTGTCGATCTTGGTGGTGACGTATTCACGCAGGGAGGGGGTAACGTCGAGGTGGTGACCACTGATGTTTAATTGCATAGAACGCTCCTCTGATTAACTGCAATGCCATATTGCATGGCGCGGGTACGACAGTCAAAACATTAGTCAACTGCTTCTGTGCAGTGTAGACCCATTGATGCCCCTTACGTTCCCCGCTTTCACGTCTCACCCTGCCGCCCTCCAGCGGCAACAGTATTCACACAGACTCTACCTCGCGGTATTCCGTGTTGTAGCGATAAGTGTTTTTTTCCAGCTTCGCGCCATACATCGCCGCATCGGCCAGCCGACACAGCCGATCCGGATCGTTGCCATCCTGCGGGTAGATGGCGACACCAGCGCTGGCGTGAACTCGCACTTCGCGGCCGTCCACATCAATCGGAATCGCCAGTGTGTGCAGCATTTTGGTCATTACCAGTTCGATATCACTGCGCTTCTGAACACCTTGTAAGATCAGCGCAAATTCATCGCCACCCATGCGCGCAGCCACATCGGTGTGGCGAATCACTTCGCGCAGGCGCTGCGAGGTGATCTTCAGCACCTTGTCGCCGGCGTAGTGACCGAGAGCATCGTTTACCGGTTTGAAGCCGTCGAGATCGATATACACCAGCGCCGCCTGCTGGCGCTTCTGCGCCGCCTCGCGAATAGCGCCGCGCAGGCGCAGGAAAAACTCCTCGCGGTTAGGCAGGTCAGTGAGCGAGTCGTGACTGGCCTTGAAGGCAAAGCGCTGGCGCTCCTCCTGCAGCCAACCGTTGAGCTGGGCGTTGACACGCTCGTAGATCACCAGCGCCACCACCACCATGAAACACAGCGTGATCGGCAGCACATGGCTCATCATGGACAGCGTGGCGGGATCAGCCCACTGCCAGGCCGTGAAACCCATCTGGCTGGCCACCAGCAGCCCCAGCATGGCGAGAAAGATGAGGGTAGACCACACGATGCCCGACATCAGGCCACTGAGCGGGAACACGAACACCGGCACCACAATCCACAGCGGCATGATGGGTGAATCGGTATAACCGCCGGTGAGCAACACCCCGCTCAGCACGGCGATGAACACCGCCGCTGCGGCAATATTGCCGGCGAGCACATAGGAGTGCTGCCAGCGGAATACGGCCAGTGCCAGCAGATAGAGAACGATGCACTCGGCGGTGATGGCCAGACCTGCCGCCAGGGGTTTCGGCGCCAGATCAGTGCCCAGCCACAGTACCAGTGCGCTGAGCACGCTCATGCAAAGATTGGAAAGGATGATGCCGGTGACAATATAGGCGCGGGTGCGCTGGGCGCGATCGGTGCGCACGCCCAGCGGTACAAAGTGATCGAGGATGCCGAGCCACAGTGCAAAACGCTGCCCGTCGCGGTGCTGGCTCAACAGGGATAGCCTCATGAATTCGGGATACCGTGTATCCAGGCGTAGAGCATGCTGATCGCCGTGAGACCGGTGACAGCAATAGTCAGCACCAGCATCAACAGCCACGGCCGGAAAGGCTTGCGCTCGTGGCGATGTACCGGCGAATTGAGATATTCGGCGACGCGCGCCATATCCTCGTCGGACAGTTTCTTGTGGGGCATTTCAGGAGAGGCAGTCATGAGCTGATCATTTCTTGAACGATATGCCAACGCTACTGTGGCCCCACGGGCAAGTCAACCGGCCAGACGCGGCCTGTCGGCAGCGCATCGACTTTTGCAGCTCAGTCGCGCTCGCCGAAAATATCCGTGCCCACCCGCACCAGCGTACTGCCGGCGGCGATCGCCAGCTCCAGATCGGCCGACATACCCATCGACAGCGTATCCAGTGGCAACTGCGGGAATTCGGCTTGCAGCGCCTGCAGGCAGGCAGCCGTGCGCTGGAAGCTGGCGAGCGTGTCGGCTTCGGGTTGCCCCGGCCGCGGTATCACCATCAGGCCGCGCACACGGAGGCGATCCAGCGGCAACAGCTGGCGCACGAAGCCACTGACATCATCGACAGCGAGACCGGACTTGCTGCCCTCGTCATCGATGTTGACCTGCACGCAGACATCAAGCGGAGGCAGCGCGGCCGGGCGCTGCGCGTGCAGGCGCTCGGCGATCTTCAAGCGATCGAGGCTGTGCAGCCAGTGGAAATGCTCCGCCACCAGGCGCGTCTTGTTCGATTGCAGCGGGCCAATGAAATGCCAGACCAGAGGCAGATCGGCCAGCGCACACAGCTTTGCTTGCGCTTCCTGCACATAGTTTTCACCGAAATGCTGCTGGCCTGCGTGCTCATATGCCTCGCGTATTGCTTCGGCAGGCCGCGTCTTGCTGACAGCCAGCAGCGTGACTTCGGTCACATCGCGCCGGCTTTTCTGCGCTGCTTGTTGAATACGGCTGCGCACCGAGGCTATATTGGCGAGGATGTTTGTCATGGGTGCTGTACCGATATTGGTCTGCAGCATCCGAAGTTCAGAAAAATACTGCGGGTCTTCATCATGGATATTACCGAACTGCTGGCGTTCAGCGCCAAACAAGGCGCCTCCGACCTTCACTTGTCTGCGGGTCTGCCGCCGATGATTCGTGTGGATGGCGACGTGCGCCGCATCAACTTGCCGGCGCTGGAGCACAAGCAGGTACACGGCCTGATCTACGACATTATGAATGACAAGCAACGCAAGGACTACGAGGAATTCTGGGAAACCGATTTCTCGTTTGAAGTGCCGGGCGTCGCGCGTTTTCGCGTCAACGCCTTCAACCAGAACCGCGGCGCTGGCGCCGTATTCCGTACCATTCCGTCAAAAGTATTGACGATGGAAGAACTGGGCATGGGCCAGGTGTTCAAGGATCTCGCGCACATCCCGCGCGGCCTGATTCTGGTGACAGGCCCCACCGGTTCCGGCAAATCGACCACGCTCGCCGCGATGATCGACTACATCAACGACAACAAGTACGAACACATTCTCACCATCGAAGACCCGATCGAATTCGTGCACCAGAGCAAGAAATGTCTGGTGAACCAGCGTGAAGTACACCGCGACACACTCGGCTTCAACGAAGCCCTGCGCTCGGCACTGCGGGAAGATCCGGACATCATCCTCGTCGGCGAGATGCGCGACCTGGAGACGATTCGTCTGGCACTGACTGCCGCCGAAACCGGTCACTTGGTATTTGGCACATTGCACACCACCTCTGCCGCCAAAACCATCGACCGCGTGGTCGACGTATTCCCGGCCGAGGAAAAATCCATGGTGCGCTCGATGCTGTCGGAATCGCTGCAGGGTGTTATTTCACAGTCGCTGCTGAAGAAAAACGGTGGCGGTCGTGTAGCGGCACACGAAATCATGCGCGGCACACCGGCGATCCGCAACCTGATTCGCGAAGACAAGATCGCGCAAATGTATTCTGCCATCCAGACGGGCGGCGCCATCGGCATGCAGACGCTCGACCAATGCCTCACCAATCTGGTTGCCAAAGGCGTGATCACGCGCGATGCCGCGCGCGAGAAAGCCAAAATTCCGGAAAACTTCTGATTCCCGGAACCTCCAATCTCTGAAAAAAACCTGACCACGGAACAGCATCAAGCAGCGCGAGGCATACATGACGACGGGTGCAGCAACTACGCCACCATCAGGCGGCGGCGGAATGGATATCAGTAAACTCCTTGCACTGATGGTGGAAAAAGGTGCGTCGGACTTGTTCCTGACCGCTGGCGTTGCGCCGTCCATCAAACTGCACGGCAAAGTGGTACCGGTGACCAGCACGCCGCTGACGCCGGAAAAAACCCGCGAAATCGTGCTCAGCCTGATGAACGATAAACAGCGCGAAGAGTTTCTGGAGAACCTGGAACTCAATTTCGCGGTTTCTGCGCGCGGCATCGGTCGTTTTCGCGCCAATGCCTTTTTCCAGCGCAACCTGATGGGCGCGGTGTTGCGTCGCATCGAAACCAACATCCCGCAAATTGATGATCTCGGCTTGCCGGAAATCATCAAGGAGCTGGCGATGACCAAGCGCGGCCTCGTCATCTTCGTGGGCGCAACCGGCACCGGTAAATCCACGTCGCTGGCGTCGATGATCGGCCACCGCAACCGCAATTCGAAAGGCCACATCATCTCGATTGAAGATCCCATCGAGTTCATCCACCAGCACGCTGGCTGTATCGTCACCCAGCGCGAAGTGGGCATCGACACCGACTCCTTTGAAACCGCGCTGAAAAACACACTGCGTCAGGCGCCCGATGTCATTCTCATCGGCGAGGTGCGCTCGCGCGAGACCATGGATCATGCCATCGCCTTCGCCGAAACCGGCCACTTGTGCCTGTGCACCCTGCACGCCAACACCGCCAACCAGGCGCTGGATCGTATCATTCACTTCTTCCCGGCCGATCGCCACAGCCAGTTGTGGATGGACTTGTCGCTGAACCTGAAAGCCATCGTCGCCCAGCAGCTGGTGCCGACCCCGGACGGCCAGGGCCGCCGCGCGGTCATCGAAGTGCTGCTGAACACGCCGCTGGCGTCCGACCTGATCCGCAAGGCCGAAGTACACGGCCTGAAGGAGCTGATGAAGAAATCCACCGAACAGGGCATGCAGACCTTTGACCAGGCTTTGTACTATCTGTACGACGCCGGCGAGATCACCTACGAAGATGCCCTGCTGCACGCCGATTCGCCCAACGACCTGCGCTTGATGATCAAGCTGGCCTCCGAGAATCACGGTACGCTGCAGACAGGTCTCAGCCTCGAGCAGACCGAAGACGACAAGAACCCCTTCGGCGGTGGCATGCTGCGCCGGCGTTGAGCCGGGCAGCACCTCGCCAGATTCCCCATTGACGGCTATACCTTGTAGGCTTGATTGCGCCATTAAAGATATATAATATTTATATCTTAATATTCCTCTGTCACTCCCACAGGAGCACCACCTCATGAGCACACTGTATGAACGTCTGGGCGGCGAAGCTGCCGTCAATGCAGCCGTGGACATCTTCTACAAGAAGGTGCTGGCCGATGAACGCATCAATCATTTCTTCCAGAATCTCGACATGGTCGCGCAGGCCAACAAGCAGAAGGCCTTCCTGACCATGGCTTTTGGCGGCCCGCACAACTATTCGGGCAAGGACATGCGCGTCGGGCATGCCCACCTGGCTCTCAATGAAGGCCACTTCAACGCCGTAGTGGAGTTGTTGGCCGCAACCCTGAAAGAACTGGGCGTCGGCGATAGCGACATCGGCGAGGTGGCGAAGATCGCAAACAGCGTGAAAGACGACGTGCTCAATCGCTGAGCACGGCAACTTGCCTGACTGCGGTAAACCCCTGCAGCCAGGCCGGAACTCTCGTTGTGATATTTTTGTCCTACGGTACAGCTGGGGCTTGTAAACAGGCTCCAGCATACCCATAGTGGGCTTAGACGTTCATCAACGAGGAGCATCATGAAACGTATCGGTCTTTTTCTGCTGACCAACCTGGCTGTCATGCTGGTGTTGGGTCTGGTACTCAGCTTTCTGCAATCCTATCTCGGCATTTCGAGCAACAGCACAGCTGGCTTGCTGCTGATCGCATTTGTGTTCGGCATGGGTGGCTCAATCATCTCACTGCTGATGTCCAAATGGATGGCGCTGCGCAGCACCGGTGCCGAAATCATCCAGCATCCGCACACGCCCAGCGAAGCCTGGCTGCTGGACACCGTAAAGCGTCATGCACAACAAGCGGGTATCGGCGTTCCCGATGTGGCGATCTACCGCTCGCCTGACGTCAACGCCTTTGCCACCGGCGCCAGCCGCGATAAGGCGCTGGTAGCCGTGTCTACCGGCTTGCTGAACTCCATGACCCGAGAAGAGGCAGAGGCTGTCATCGGTCATGAAATTTCGCACGTCGCCAATGGCGACATGGTGACCTTGACGCTGATCCAGGGCGTGGTCAACACCTTCGTGATTTTCGTGGCACGCGTGGTCGCCCAGGCATTGAACACTTTCCTCGGCGGTCGCGACCGTGAAGGCGGCCTGGGTGTTATCGGCTACATGGCCACGGTGTTTGTGCTGGAGATGGTATTCGGCATTCTGGCCAGCATGATCGTCGCCTGGTTCTCGCGCCAGCGCGAATACCGCGCCGATGCCGGCGGTGCCGCTCTGGCCGGCCGCGAGAAAATGATCGCTGCGCTGGAGCGCCTTAAGCTGTCGCATGAAAGTTCACTGCAAGGCCAGCTGACGGCTTTCGGCATCAACGGCAAAACCTCGATGGCAGAGATGTTCATGAGCCACCCGCCGCTGGAAAAACGCATTGCCGCCCTGCGCAACAGCGCCAGCTTCTGAACTCCAGCACTCTTTTCATCGCCTACAAAAAAAGCCCCGCATAGCGGGGCTTTTTTATACAGCGGAAATCGCCGCTTTACTTCTTGTCAGCTGCCGCTTCAGGCACGCCGACTTTCAGCAATTCCACTTCGAAAATCAGCGTGGCATTGGGGCCGATCGGGCCGCCAGTGCCGCCCGGGCCGTAGGCGAGATCCGACGGGATGACGATTTTCCACTTCGAGCCTTCCGGCATGAGCTGCAGCGCTTCAATCCAGCCCGGGATCACAGCATTGAGCGCAAAGGTAGCGGGCTCGTTGCGCTTGTAGGAGCTGTCGAACTCGGTGCCATCGAGCAGAGTGCCCTTGTAGTGCACCGTCACCGTGTCGCTCTCTTTCGGCTTGGCGCCTTTACCTTCGGTGATCACTTCATACTGCAGGCCGCTGGCAGTGGTGGTCACGCCGGCCTTGGCCTTGTTTTCAGCCAGGAATTTTTCGCCATCCTGCTTGTTCTTGTCAGCCAGTTTGTCCTGTTCGGCTTTGCGGGCGACTTCGGCCTCTTCCTGTTTTTTCTGCATGTCGGCCTGGAAGGCCTTCATGGTTTCCTGGATCTGCTCTTTGCTCAGTTTCGGCTCACTGCCATCGGTCGCGGTTTTGATGCCTTCAACAAAGCTGGCTTGATCCAGCGGTACATTGTTGGATTTGAACTGGCTGCCGATATTCATGCCGAGGATGTAGCTGACTTTCTGTTCCTGTGTGCTCAGCGCGCCTGCAGGTGCGGCGGCGGCAGCTGCCGGTTTTTCTTCTTTTTTACAGGCGTTGAGCGCGAGCAAGCTGGCTGCGACAACAATGAGCGTGCGAGTTTTCATGTGGGTGTATTCCCTTGTGGCGGTGACAAATGAAGCGGCGATCATACAGTGCGCACCCGCTGGCGGGAAGCGCACCGTGATGGCGGCAAATCAGTGGTGGCTGGTCTGCACCAGCCGCTGGCTTAGTGCCTGCAAACGCTCGGGAGTTCCCACATCCAGCCAGTATCCGCTGTAATGCTCGCCGCCGATGTCGCCGGCCGCCATGGCAGGCAGCAAGACCTCACGCAGCGGCAATGCCTCGCCTGTACGTGCGCGCCAGCGATCAAAGAGGCGCGGATGCAATACCGAGAGTCCGCTGAAAGTCAGACCTTGCGCCTGCGCGCGCGGCTGCACGGCGCCATCGCGCAGTATGAAGTCACCTGCGGGATGATGGTCGGGGTTATCCACCAGCACCAGATGCGCGCTGCCGCGCAGCGGCTGTCGCTGCAGCTGCGCCAGTGGATAGTCACACCAGATATCGCCGTTCAACACCACAAAAGGCGAGTTACCCAGCAGTGGCAGCGCCTGCAGGATACCGCCGGCCGTTTCCAGCGGCGCGGATTCGCGTGAATACTGGATGCGCACGCCATAAGCGCTGCCATCACCCAGCCGCGCTTCAATCATGTGTCCCAGATGCGCGATATTGATGACGATATCGGCGAAGCCTGCAGCTGCCAGGCGCTGCAGATGGCGCACGATCAACGGCTGGCCGGCAACATCCAGCAGTGGCTTGGGGCAGTGGTCGGTGAGCGGGCGCATGCGGGTGCCCAGCCCCGCAGCCAGAATCATGCACTTCATAAAAGCGGCAGCTTCATGTTGGCAGCGGCTTCCACCAGTGCTGGCGCTGGCAGGCCGGCAGCACCCGCACCTGCATCCAGTCGACGAACTCGGCCGCTACCGGGTAACGCTCTGCCACTTCCAGCGTGTAACGCAGCACCAGCGGCAGGTCATGGAGGTAGCCCGGTTTGCCGTCACGCAGCCACAGGCGGGCAAAAATGCCGAGCACCTTGATATGGCGCTGCAGGCCCATCAGGTCAAACCACTGCAGAAACTGCTGGTCGCTGTCACCGGCATCCATTCCTTTATTGATAAGCATATTGCGGTAAGCAAGTGCCCACATAGAAACCCTATCCGACGGCCAGCGCACGTAGCAATCGCGCAGCAGCGACACCAGATCGTAGGTGACGGGCCCGGTCACGGCATCCTGGAAATCAATGGTTACCAACTCGCCGGGCGGCTGGCTGTAAGCGTGCAGCATCAGGTTGCGGGCGTGGAAATCGCGATGCACCAGCACCTGTGGCTGTTCCAGCGCGCTCTGCACCAGCGCGTCGAACAGGCTGTCCAGCAGCTGCTGTTCGTTGCGTCCGAAAGGCAGCTCCAGCAGATCCTGCACGAACCAGCGCGGAAACAGGCTCATTTCATCGTGCAGACGCTGGCGGTCATAAACGCCGATAACACCGGCCGGCACGGCAATTTGCTGCATGGTCAGCAGCATGGACAGGGCATGGCCGTAAAGTGCATCCACGGATGCATCATTCAATGCCGGCAACAGCACGGCATCGCCGCAATCCTCTACCAACAGAAAACCCTGGGCAGCATCCACGGCCAGCACGCGCGGCACACGCACACCGCCGCCTGCCAGCAAGCGCGAAACCGCTAGATACAATGGGGTGTTTTCAGTCGCTGGCGGGGCGTAGACCGCCATCACCGCGGGCTCACAGCCAACCACACGGCAGTAACGGCGAAAACCGGCATCGCCGGACAGCGGCTGCAAATCCACACGGTTTACACCCAGTTGTACCGCCGCCCAGACCTGTAATGCTTGCAGTGAATCCATGCTCCCCCCGTATGTGGACGGCATTCTACCCGCAGCCACTCACCGGCTGCACGCCCTGCCCGCAAATGGCCGGGATTGCTGCGCCATACGCCCTGCAAATACCTTACAATGCCGGCCTTTGCGAGAGCGGATCAGCCTCGCACAACCCTGCTACCACGGAATGTCTCCGATGATTCGACTGCCGCGCCGCCCACTGCCTTTTTATCGCCACACTCTGACCGGACTCGGTGTGGTGCTGGCCGCCCTCGCCCACAATGCGCATGCCGGTTGGGACTGCAGCCAGGGCGCAGGTGGCGAATGGGTCTGTCAGGGCAACGGTGAAACCATCAACAGCGCGCCGGAAGTTGCCGTGCCGGCAAGTGTCTCCACAACCGTCTCTGCCGCGACAGCAACAAACGCCCCAGCTGATACATCCACCCCATCAGCAGCAACCTCGCACACAGAAAACGCGCAGGCAGAAACTGCCGACGAACGTCTGTCACCCAGACATATCGTGCAACTGAGCGATGATTGGGTACCGCTGTCAAAACTGACAGCGCAGCAGCGCAACAATCTGAATGAAAAGAATCTTCGCGCGAGCACGCTATGCTGTGGCGCCTATGTTGATCCAACCGATGCCGACAATCATGAGGAACCGTCCAGCGCCCAGGTCAGCGCCCACGCCGACAACACCGAAACCGACATGGCAAAGCAGACAACGGCACTCAAAGGCAATGTGCAGATCAGCCAGGGCTATCGTTACCTGCGCGCCGACAGCGCCACATTGCAGAAAAACCCGCAGAAAGTGACCCTGGAAGGCAATGTCACCCTGCGCGAACCGAATCTGCTGCTGCTCAGCGACAAAGCGGATGTGCTGGTGGATGACAGCACAGCTGAGCTCAGCAATGTGCAGTACCTGATGCACGAACAGCATATTCACGGCACAGCGCAGAGCCTCTCGCGCAGTGAAACCGGCGTGGCCTCGATGATTGATGCCCGCTACAGTTACTGCCCGGTTGGCAGTGAGCAATGGACACTGCAAAGCAGCAGCCTCACTCTCGACCCCAACGATTCGCAAGGTCGCGCACGCAACGTCACGTTGCGCATAAAAGACGTGCCGGTTTTCTACACGCCCTACCTGCAATTCCCGCTGGGCGACAAACGCATGTCAGGCTTTCTGGTGCCATCTTTCGGCAGCGGTGAAGATGGTCTTGATATTGCCGCACCCTATTACGTCAATCTGGCACCAGACTATGACCTGTTGCTGACACCGCGCTACATCAGTGATCGCGGTGCCATGCTAGGCTCGAAATTCCGGCACATGTCGGCTCTTACACGTACCAATCTCAACGTGGATGCACTGCCCGGCGATGAAAAGGCCGACGACGGCAACAGCGACCGCTGGTATCTGAACACAACACATAACGGCAGCGCCAAACGCTGGGAAAGCCTGGTGAATTTCACCACGGTCAGCGACGACGAGTATTTCCACGATTTCAGCAATTCAGGTTTGCGTTCCGCCAACGCAACCAACCTGCGCAAAGAAGCCGGGTTTGATTATTTACCCGACAACTGGCGCGTGGGAGTGAAAGCCAAGGACTTCCAGACACTGGGCGACACCTTGGTCAAACCGCACACCGTGTTGCCCTCTCTCTTTGCTGACGGCATCTATGCCTTGGAAAGCGGCCCCGTTATCACCTTGCACAATGCCATGACTCGCTTCGATCACAGCGACAGCGGCGATATCCAGAACAAACTGTTTTATGACATCGACTACAACCCGTTGACACAATCACTGGGACGCGAGAACCAGATCATCACCGGCAACCGTTACAACCTCGACTACAGCATCGCGCTACCACTGCGCAGTGCCGGCGCATTTTTCACACCGAAAATCGGCGTGCGCAATGTCACGCAGGCACTGGATGACACTACCGTCAACACACCAGACAGCAATCCGTCCGCCACCGTTGGCGTGGCCAGCATCGACAGCGGCCTGATCTTCGAGCGTGACAGCCAATGGTTCGGCAAGCATTACCGCCAGACACTGGAACCGCGCGCTTTCTATTACTACGCCGGCAAACAGGATCAGGATGATATCTACAACTTCGAAAGTGACTCGCTGAGCTTTTCTTACGCACAGCTTTTCCGCGACTACCGTCTCGCCGGCGAAGATTATGTGGAAGATGCCAACCAGATATCCACTGGCGTCAGCTCACGCCTGCTCGACCCACAGAGCGGTCGTGAAATCCTGCGCGTCGGCATCGGCCAGAGTTACTACCTGAGCAATCGCGACATCGTGCTCGAAAGCGATCCCGCCACTGCACGTTATGAACAGGAGCGCGACAGCTCATCCATCGTCGGTGAAATTGCCGCACGCCTGAACCGCGACTGGGATATCCGCACCGAAACCCTGTGGAATGACGACAGGGCGCAACGCGAACGGCAATCCGTGGCACTGCGTTACCGTGATGATGAACGCCGCCTGTTCAACATCGGCTACCAGTTTCTCGATCGCAAACCTTCACCCAATGCCGATCTGGTCATGACCGATCGCACGGTTGAACAGAATTATGTTTCTGCCGTGTACCCGCTCAATAATCAATGGAGCCTGATCGGCCACTGGAATCACGACGTCACCAATGATCGCGATCTTGAACGCATTGCCGGCTTTGAGTACGACAGCTGCTGCTGGTCGGTGCGTCTGGTCGCGCGCAGCTGGGCAGTCAACCGCAACTTTGTCGACAACGTCGACGAACAACAAACCGACAATGGCGTCTTCCTGCAAGTTCAACTGAAAAGCCTGGGCAATTTCGGCGACAGCCTTGATGATCGCCTGTCCGACAGCATTCTCGGTTATGAAGACCGCAACAAGCCGCTGGATTGACCGCTGCCACACCACCAGCCAACGCATACAGGTATAAGACACATGCACAAGAGTTTACGCATTTTCATCACGCTGCTGGCATTCGGCGGTTTCCTGCTGCCTGCTGCGCAGGCAGCAGACACGCAAACACTCGATCGCGTGGTTGCTGTGGTAGACGATGATGTGATCATGGCCAGCGAACTGAACCTGCAGATGCACATGCTGGCCAGCCAGATGCAGCAGGCAGGCCGCGAGTTGCCGCCTGAAGAAATTCTTCAAAAACAGGTGCTGGAACGACTGATTGTCGAAAGCCTGCAATTGCAGATGGCAGATCGTGCAGGCGTCAGTGTCAGCGATGAACAATTGCAACAGGCCATGAACAATATCGCCGCACAGAACAAAATGAGCAGTGACGCCTTCCGGCAGGAACTGGCAAAAGGCGGCATTCCCTATTCCATGTTTCAGGAAAATATTCGCAGGCAAATACTGATACAGCAAGTGCAACAGGGTGTGGTCAGCAAACGCATCGAAATCACCGATCAGGATGTGGAAAACTTCCTGCATTCCGAAGAAGGCAAGTTGCGCGCGCAGCCGCAATACCACGTTGCCCACATCGTGCTCGGCCTGAGTGAGAATGCCTCGGCCGCTGAAATCGCCGAGCAACAGAAAAAGGCATCGGACATCGCCGCACAAGCGCAAAAAGGAGCAGACTTCCGCCAACTGGCGATGCGCTGGTCCAATGCCCAGGATGCACTGGAAGGCGGCGACCTCGGCTGGCGCCAGCCCATTCAATTACCCGGCATTTATGCTGATGCCGTCAACAAGCTCGAAGCCGGTCAGGTCAGCGCACCGCTGCGCTCCGATCGCGGCATCCATGTCGTCAAGGTACTGGAAAAGAAAAACCCCTTCAGCGATCTTGTCATGCAAACGCATGCGCGCCACATTCTTGTAAAAACATCAGCAGTCCGCAATGATGAAGAGGCGCAGGCGCTGCTTGTCAGTGTGCGCGCTGCCGCACTCAAAGGCGGTGATTTTGCCGCGCTGGCGAAAAAATATTCCGAAGATCCCGGCTCGGCATTGAAAGGTGGAGATCTCGGTTGGAGCAATCCCGGGCAGATGGTTCCCGAATTTGAACAAACCGCAGACAACACCGCTATCGGTCAGATTTCACCACCATTCCGCAGCCAGTTCGGCTGGCACATCCTGCAGGTGCTCGAGCGCCGCCAACAGGATATGAGCAGCGACATGATGCGACAGCAAGTGAAAATGGTCTTGCGCAAGCGCCAGTACGAAGACGAATTGCCACGCTGGATGAAAGAACTGCGTGACAAAGCCTACGTGCAGATCAAGTTGTAAGGCATGCCGAAAATTGCGCTGGCACTGACACCTGGCGAACCGGCCGGCATAGGCCCGGACATCACTGTACAGGTGGCACAGCACGCACAGGCGCAAGCGATCATTGCCTACGCCGATCCCGATTTGTTGCAAGCGCGCGCCCGGCAGCTGTCATTACCATTGCAGCTGCACACGGCGCCGTCGTCGACAGAAATGCTTGCGCCACTGCCCGCAAGCGCGTTGTATATCAAACCGTTTCATTGTGCGACAAGCCCTCAAGCTGGCAATCTAGACATACGCAATGCGGCTTATGTGCTGGACTGCCTGCGCGCCGCAGCACGTGATTGCCTCGATGCTCCCGAAAGATTGGCCCTGGTAACAGGCCCGATCCAGAAAAGCATCATCAACGATGCCGCCGCACAAAATGGCAACACCGGACATTTCAGCGGCCACACTGAATTCCTGCAAGACATTGCCCGCTGCGACAAGGTGGTGATGATGCTCGCCACACAACCAGTGTCTGCCACCGCAAAACCATTGCGTGTCGCACTGGTGACAACACATTTACCACTGCGTGAAGTGGCCGATTCGATTACTGCAACCGAAGTGACTCGCACCTTGCAGATTGTGCATCACGATCTGCAACGCTATTTCACCGATGCTGCGCCGAACATTCTCGTCTGTGGTCTGAATCCTCACGCCGGCGAGAACGGCCATCTCGGCCAGGAAGAACAGCAGATCATAGAACCGGCAATGCAGCAGTTGCGCGCCCACGGCTTGCAATTGATCGGCCCGGTACCTGCCGATACCGCATTTACCGAAACCAGTTTGTGCAATATCGACGCCGTGGTCGCGATGTATCACGATCAGGGTTTGCCGGTTCTGAAAGCACAGGGTTTTGGCGAAGCCATCAACATCACACTGGGCTTGCCGTTTGTACGCACCTCCGTCGATCACGGCACGGCTCTCGCACTCGCCGGTACAGGCAATACGCAGCATCACAGCTTGCAGCTGGCCATCGACACTGCCGCCAGCATGTTGCGCAAGGCATTTGCGCATGAGTGACCATCACGGCATGAACAGCACCACACACAGTGACACACACAAGCCGCGCAAACGTTTCGGCCAGAACTTCCTGCACGACCGCCGCATCATCCAGCGAATTGTGGACGCCATCGCACCACGTGAAAGCGATGTGCTGCTGGAAATCGGCCCAGGGCAGGGTGCGCTGACAGAAATTCTGTTGCCCAGCAATGCGCGCTTGACTGCAGTTGAACTGGATCGCGATCTTGCCGCACTGCTGCGTGAAAAATTTTCCGCCATGGACAATTTCACTCTGTGCGAAGGCGACGCACTGAAATTCGACTTGCAAACCCTGCAGCCCGCAGCGCACAGCCTGCGCGTAGTCGGCAACCTGCCCTACAATATTTCCACTCCATTGTTGTTTCATCTGCTTGAGCAGCGCCATTACATTCGCGACATGCATTTCATGCTGCAGAAAGAAGTGGTCGATCGCCTCGCTGCCGCACCGGATAGCAAGGACTACGGACGCCTTAGCGTGATGGCGCAGTACCACTGCCGCGTGACGGCACTGTTCGATGTGCCGCCGGGCGCTTTTTTCCCGCCTCCGAAAGTCATGTCTGCCATCGTTCGCCTGCAGCCGCGCGAACCGGAACTGGTCGCAAGCAATCCACAAACCTTGGCGCGCGTGGTCAATCAGGCCTTCCAGCAGCGACGCAAGACTTTGCGCAACACGCTGAAAACTCTCATGAACGACAGCATTATTCGTGCAGCCGGCATCAACCCCGACGCGCGCGCCGAAACGCTGTCCGTCAGCGACTTTGTGCGTCTGGCCAACACGCTTGATCACACAGGAACATCTGCATGTCCGGTATAACTGTCAACGTCAAGACACAGTATCTCGCCGAACACTCGCAACCGGCCAGCAAACGTTTTGCCTTTGCCTACACCATCACCATTGCCAACAACAGTGCGCAAGCCGTGCAGTTGTTGCGCCGCCACTGGATCATCACCGATGGCAATCGCAAAATTGAACACGTGCGCGGCGATGGCGTGATCGGCCAGCAACCCTGGATCGCACCACAAAAAAGTTTTACCTATACCAGTGGCGCAATTCTGGAAACCCCCGTGGGCACCATGGAGGGCAGTTATGAAATGCAGCACGAAGGTGGCGCCTGTTTCGAAGCGCTGATACCGCGCTTCTCGCTTAACAAACCCGGCGCACTGCACTGATTGTTGCGCGATTGAAGCCGGAGGAACACGCATGGCTATCTACGTTGTCGGTGATCTGCAAGGTTGTTACACACCTTTGCGCAAGCTGCTGGATCAGGTGCAGTTTGATCCCGCGCATGACAAGTTGTGGCTGACCGGCGACATGGTCAATCGCGGCCCGCAATCACTCGAGTGCCTGCGCTTCGTCAAAAATCTCGGCAATGCCGCTGTCACCGTACTCGGCAACCACGACCTGCATTTGCTCGCCATTGCGCGCTCCGGCAAATCCGGGAAACGCAAGGACACGCTTGACGAGATTCTCGCGGCACCTGATCGCGATGAACTGCTGGACTGGCTGCGCGAGCAGCCGCTGATGCACGTCGATGAGAAACGCAAACTGGCGCTGGTGCATGCAGGAATATTTCCCGGCTGGACACTGACGCAGGCGCATATTTGCGCACAGGAAGTAGAAGCTGTTTTGCAATCGGACGAGTGCGAGGATTTCCTGCGCAACATGTACGGCGACCAACCGGACAACTGGCACGACAGCCTGCAGGGATTTGCGCGCTGGCGCTTCATCACCAACGCTTTTACGCGCATGCGCATCTGCGCTGATGCTGCCGGCAGCGCAAACGATCTGGCACTGGACTTATCCTACAAGGAAGATCTGCAGCACATGCCGACAGGCTTTGCGCCCTGGTTCCGCCGTTACACGCCACCGCCGGGCTGGCGCATCCTGTTCGGCCACTGGGCCGCCCTGCTGGCAGAAACAGGCGTGGAGAACATCATCGCGCTCGACAGCGGTTGTGTCTGGGGCCGTTTCCTGACGATGTTGCGTGTCGATGACGGAAAGATTTTTCACGCCGGTCTTGACCCGTAAAAACCTCAGATCCTGCCCCGCAGATAAGCCCCAGCGCCGGCGGCAATCACTCCAGTAACCGAGCCGAGAATCTGTTTCCAGCCAAACGAGTAAGGGGCAGCGCCCAACCCGGTGATGTCGGCGGTAACGGAAACCAGCAACAATACCGCACCACCCACCAGCAGTATCCATGCGAGTGTCTTGTTGCTTGCAGACGTGTTGCTCATGCGGCATCTCCTCTCAATACATTGGGATTTCGAACCAACTGCTGCCGACTATACGCCTTTGCACAGGTGTTTGTGGCTCAAGTCTCACCCCAATGCACCAAACCCAGCTGGGCAGTGACCAGGATCAAGATACCGAAAACAATGCGGTACCAGGCAAACACCGTGAAATCATGCCGCTGGATATAGGCCAGCAGACCACGCACGGCCAGCATTGCGCTGAGAAAGGCCGTCAGGAAACCTGCGGCGAAAATATCCAGGTCGCCGCCATCCAGCAAGCTGCGGTGTTTGTACACATCGTACAACGTCGCCACAAACATGGTGGGAATGGCGAGAAAAAAGGAAAACTCGGTTGCCGCCTGGCGCGACAAGCCAAACAGCAAACCGCCAATGATGGTAGCGCCCGAACGCGATGTTCCCGGAATCAGCGACAAGGCCTGCGCAAATCCCACCTTGAGGGCATCGCGCCAGCTCATCGCCTCCACCTGCTGCACAGTCACCGTGTGATTCCGCTTTTCCGCCCACAGGATCAACAGCCCTCCCACCACAAAAGCACAGGCCACCGCCACCGGATTGAACAGGTAAAACTTGATGGTGCGAATAAACAGAAAGCCGAGTATCGCCGCAGGCAGAAACGCGACCACAAGATTAAGGACAAAACGTTGCGACGCGGGCGTGTGCAGACTGGCCAGCACCGCCCACAGCCGGGCGCGATAGACCCAGCACACAGCAAGAATAGCGCCCAGCTGGATGGCAATTTCGAATACATCGCGGCGATCCTTGTCGAGAAAATCCAGCATCTCACCTGCGATAATCAAGTGTCCAGTGCTGGAAATAGGCAGGAATTCGGTCAGCCCCTCCACAACCCCCATCACCACAGCCTTGAGCAACAGCAACACATCCACCGGCAACCCCCTCTTCTACACAGATAACAGCAGGTGACCTGCTGCACGTGGTAACAACGCCGCGCATGATACACGAGGGCAAGCCAATTAAGCCCAAGACCGGCATTGATCGTGGCGCGGCAATTCTATACAATGCCGCCTCTTTTTCGCCGGCGTTCCCGTAGCCGGCGGACGCGACTGCAACAGACAGGTGTACCCATGAAAAGAACCTTCCAGCCCAGCGAAATCAAACGCAAGCGCACTCACGGCTTCCGTGCCCGCATGGCAACCAAGAACGGCCGCATCGTATTGAGCCGTCGCCGCGCCAAAGGCCGCAAGCGCCTGACGGTCTGATCGCCTCCCGCCCTGACAATCCTGACTCTGACAGGTTCAGGCGTGTGCCGGTCACCGATACCCTTGCAGGCGGGGCCGGCACAGCTGCAATACCGCTGACCGGCAGCAGCCCGGTTTTTTCACTGGCTTTCGGCAAGCAACAGCGGCTACTGACGCCGCGCGCATTCAAGGCCGTTTTTGATCAGGCCGTTTTCAAGATTTCACACCGCTCCCTCTTGTTGCTGGCTATTCCCAATAGCAGTAGCACTGCACGCCTGGGCCTGGTAGTAGCAAAGAAAAATGCCAAACTGGCCGTACAGCGCAATCGCCTTAAACGCCTGCTTCGCGAGAACTTCCGCCTGCACCAGCACCAATTGGCCGGACTGGATATCGTCGCCCTGGTCAAACCCGGGCTCTGGCAGCAGGATAATGCGGCCATTTCCGCATTGATCGAAGAGCAGTGGCAACGTCTGCTCAAGCAACAGATGAAATCCCGGCAACCGCCTCCGGCCGCAGGCTCCGCCCCATGAAACAACCGGTGCTGCGTATCCTGCGTTTTTACAGCGAGCAGATCAGTCCCTGCCTGCCACCACACTGCCGCTTTCATCCGAGCTGCTCGCACTACACCCGCGAGGCCATCGAAACCCATGGACTTGCACGCGGGTCTTACCTCGGACTGCGCCGCATCCTAAAATGCCACCCCTGGCACGCCGGCGGCCTGGATCCGGTACCACCGGCCAACACCGATGACACGCCTTCACTTTCATCCACAAGCAGACACTGACGATGGATTTTCAACGCCCGATCTTGATTGCCGCAATTGCCGCTCTCTCACTGACCTTGCTGATACGCTGGCAAGCGTTTCAGGAAACGCATCCGCCCGCAAACGCCACTGTCGCAGCCAGCACCAATGACAGCCCGGTGGCGTCCGGCAGCGATGCCCCGACAGAAGCCCCGACCGCTTCAGCCAGCAATGCCGATATTCCTGCAGTCACCAGCGTCGTCCAGACAACCTCCGCCCAGACTGAGACACGCAGCGGACAAGTGCTTGATGTGTATACCGACACCCTGCACGTGCAGATCGACACCAACGGTGGCGATATCGTGATGGCGGCCCTGCGCGATTACCCTGCCAAAATTGATACACCTGATGACCCGTTCGTGGTGCTGACCCGCAGCAAGGATCACCTGTATGTAGCACAGAGCGGACTGATCGGTGACAACGGCACCGACAAAGGCCGCGAGCGCCCACAATTTCGCGCCGACCAACAGCGTTATGAGCTCGCCGACGGCCAACGCGAACTGAATGTTGACCTGCACCTCGCCGACAGCAATGGAGTCAGCATCACCAAACGCTACACCTTCACGCGCGATGAGCATCTGCTGAAACTGCAATATCTGATTGATAACCGCTCCGCACAGAATTGGAGTGCGCAGCTGTACGGCCAGATCAAACGCGACACGCATGAACCGGTCGGCCCCGGCGGCATCGGCATCAAACCATTCCTCGGCGCCGCCACCACTACCAGTGAGCAGCATTACTACAAGATGAGTTTTGACGACATGGCGAAAACGCCGCTGAAGGAAAGCATCAAGGGCGGCTGGATCGCCATGGTGCAGCACTATTTCATCAGTGCCTGGATACCGAATGTCGACGACAACAACCAGTTCTACACCACGCATCAGCAAAGCACCAACACTTACCTGCTCGGCTTTACCGGCCCGCGCGTTGATATCGCGCCCGGCGGCAATGGCTCACTGGCCACACAGTTCTACGTCGGCCCCAAGGATGTCTACAAGCTGGCTGACATCGCACCGTATCTGGATCTGACCGTCGATTACGGTTGGCTGTGGCCGATTGCCAAATCATTGTTCGCGTTGACACACTTCATCCATTCCCTCGTCGGCAACTGGGGGCTTGCCATCATCGGCCTGACGCTGACTGTCAAACTGATTTTTATGTGGCCGTCGGCGCTGAGCTACAAATCCATGGCAGTGATGAAAAAACTCGCGCCGAAAATGCAGGAGATGAAAGAAGCCTACGGCGACAACCCGAACAAATTGCGCGAGGAAATGTTCAAGTTGTACCAGAAGGAAAAGGCCAACCCGATGCTGGGCTGTTTGCCCATGCTCATCCAGACGCCAGTGTTCATTGCGCTGTACTGGTCACTGATGGAAAGCGTGGATCTGCGTCAGGCACCTTTCTTTGGCTGGATTGTCGACCTGTCGGTTCAGGATCCGTATTTCGTGTTGCCACTGCTGATGGGAGTATCCATGTGGGTGCAGCAGAAACTGAATCCACCCGCCGCTGACCCCATGCAGCAAAAAGTGTTTCAGTTCATGCCCATCATTTTCACCGGCATGTTCCTGTTCTTCCCGGCCGGCCTCGTGCTGTACATGCTGGTCAACAACCTGATTTCCATGACTCACCAGTACTGGATCTACAAATCCCTGGAGAAAAACTGACAATCGATATCAGACAAGGCCGCATCACGCGGCCTCTTTTTTGAACAATCAAGACGGCGTTCCGGATTGACCGCACTGCTTGCAACCGACACTTTCACAAGCCCTGCCGGCATTTGCCACTGACAACTCCTGGCGCAAGGCCAGCCAATGCTCGCGAAAATTTTCCGCATCGCCGTACTCCATGAACTGCTTGTAACGCGCGTGTTCGTCCAGCACTTTGCGAGCATGCTTGATCGGACACCAGTACTGCTCAGTGCGCGCCACCACTTCGCGCGCAAAAGCCATCAACCCGTTGGCGTATTCACAATAGAAGCAATTGAATTTTTCGGCAATGTTCAGGTAAGCGAGCTTGTGGCGATCCACCACCATATAGTCAGCACGGCGCACGCGGGCGATACCGAACAAGCGGAAACAGACCGCCTGATACAACAACAGACTGAGATCAAAAAAGACCAGCGGCACAATCATGCCGTAAATGAACGGCGAGGCCAGCACATTGCGCGGGCGACTCAGGCGCAACCAGCGCCAGAAACCGAGGCGCAATCGCGTATGCGCCTGGCGCACAGCCTGTTCAAACTCTATGCGTTTGCCTTCAATGGTGTAGCGAACGCGCGCTTCCTGTTCCGTCAGTGTCGCGCGCAATTCTTCCTGCAGCGCAGTAATCTGCGCCAGCAATTCACGCACCCGTTCATTGAGCGGGTGCCCCTCCTCGCCGCTCAACGAATTTCCTCAATCACCGTGCGCTCGATCGGCAATTGCACATAACCCGTCTCTTCACTCCAGAAATAGTAATAGCCGAGACCAATGCCGTTGGTGTCCTTGCCGGTGGTGAGCTTGCCGCCCTTCAAGGTCCAGCTCTTCACTACCGTGCCACCATCGACATAGGACACTTTCAGATCCTTGCCAACAATATTGGCGAGATCGCGCGAAATCACATTGCGCGATTCTTCGGTACAGCCACTCAACAATGCCGTGCAGCCGATTCCAGCAGCACAGACAACAGCCATCAATTTCTTGCGTTGCAACATCACATTCTCCGTTTTCAGGTTGGATAACACTTTGGATAGCAAAACTGTTCGATCAATGCCGACAAGACATCCAGCGTCGGCTGTATACGTTCCAGCGCCAGAAATTCATCCGGTTGATGCGCCTGTGCAATATCACCCGGCCCGTAGATGACCGTCTGCATGCCCAGTTGCTGCAGGAACGGCGCTTCGGTGCCAAATGCCGTTGACTCTGCGGCAAAACCCGTCAATTTTTCCAACACACGCACGAGTTCGCTGTTGGCGCTTTCCTCGAAAGGAAGAATCGCCGGCATCAGGGTATTGCGCGCAACACGAATGCGATTGCCTTGCGTATCAATGCGCGCCAGTCGCGCATCAATTTCTGCGTGCAGCGTCTCGATCTGCATGCCCGGCAGCGGTCGCACATCGAACTGCAATTCACAGCAGCCGCAAATGCGGTTCGGGTTATCGCCGCCGTTGATATAACCAAAATTCAGCGTCGGCACGCTGACGGCAAACTGAGCATTGCGATAGCGCTGTTGCCACTCCGCGCGCAACGCAGTCAACTCATTGAGTGCAGCATTCATCGCCTCCAGCGCACTGGCGCCCAGCGCCGGGTTCGAGGAGTGCCCGGATTGTCCGCTGATCTGCACACTCTCCAGCATCACGCCCTTGTGCATGCGCACCGGTTTCAAGCCGGTGGGCTCACCAATCACGGCGAACCGCGCCTGTGGCTTGCCGTGTTCCAGCAGCGCTCGCGCGCCGCTCATCGAGGACTCTTCATCCGCTGTCGCCAGGATGATCAACGGCGCGGCGGGCACCTGATCGGCAAACTGCTGCGCCGCAGCAATCGCCAGCGGAAAAAAGCCTTTCATGTCGCAAACGCCGAGACCGTAAAAACGGTTGTCTTTCTCGGTGAGCGCCAGCGGGTTGACTGACCACAGGGCCTCGTCAAACGGCACGGTATCAGTGTGTCCAGCCAGCACCAATCCGCCCGGCCCTGTGCCCCTGGTCGCGATCAGGTTGGCTTTATGGCCACAAGGGGTTACCGGCATGACTTCGACTGCGAAACCGGCACTTTCCAGCCAGCCCGCCAGCGTGTCGATCACCGCGCGGTTGCCCATGTCACGGCCGGGCGTGGAACTGCTGACCGAGGGCAGGACCAGCAGGGCATGCAATTGTTCAGTCAGGGAAGGCAGGGGCATCGGCTTGTTCAGATCGCAGCAGTCAGTGATTGCCTGATGCTACCACGCTGCCGGATCAGAAACCCTGTGCGTACTGCTGGTAGGCGCGCTCGAGTGCACCGACATCGGGGATGACAACACTCTCGCTACCCAGCTGCACGATCATGCGTTCGGCCGGCCCGCGATTACTGTTGTCGCCGTCGCCGATATCTTTCGGCGTCACCCGCACCAGTCGCGGAATACCCTGAATGATAATGGCAATGAAGGGCAGGTCGTCGCTGACACCGGTATTGTTGAGCACGGCAATGCGACGGTTGGCAGCCGTTCGCGGCAACTCCTGGCCGTTCAGCAATTCAAACGACACCACCGGCACTTCCAGCTTGCGCCAGATGATCTTGCCGAAATACCAGGCCGGCGCATCGTCCGGCCGATCCGGGTAGCTGTAGTTGACGATCTCGGCCACCGAAACGCCGGGCAGCAGCAGCAGCTTGCCGGACACCGGCAGCAGCATGCCCGGAATATCCGACACAGGGCGAGCCTCGGCTGCTGTGGCGGCTGAAGACTGAAGGTCGGTATCGCTCATGGTCTCGTACTCATCTTGGAATCGGCATTATTGAATAAACAGCATTGAATAAACGGCATTGAACAAACCAAGTCATCCGGCACTGGCGACAGCCCGCGGGCGGGCATGCTTGGCTGCCGCCCACTTCACCAATCTGGCAGCCAGCTCCTCCGGCGTGCCGACAAAATCAGCCTGGCCCACGGCGTGGCTGGCGGCGGCAGGCATCGCCCAGCTGACACAGCTGTCGGGCTCCTGCACCCACACCTGCCCGCCGCAGCGGCGCATCAGGCGACAGGCCATCGCCGCATCATCGCACATGCCGCTGAATACTATCACGCCACCCAGATGTCCAAAATGCACGGCCGTGGTGGCAACTACCTGATCCAGATTGGGCTTGTACTGCCCGACCCACGGCGCGTTGCGCACGTTGAAGCTGCCATCGCGCGCGACACTGGTGATGTGATCCGGTGAGACTATGGCCACGCTGTTCTCGTGCAACAGGTCGCCGTGCTGCGGGGCATAGGCTTCATAGTGACTGTTCTTGCTCATCACCTGGGTGAGCATCAGCTGGAAGTCGCGCTCGATATGGTTGGCGTAGACAAAGGCGATACCGAGATCCGGCGGCAGGGCACCAAGAAATACCTTCACCGCTTCCGGGCCGCCGATCGACCCCGCCAGCACCCAGACGCTGCGCGGCAGCGGCGGCGAACCGCGCTGGGTTCGCGTGATGGTGCCATTCAGGCCGCGCAGTTTTTCCAGCAGTCGGCGCTTCCAGTTGGCAAACTCCGGGCTGGCCATGTTGGGGATGTTGCCTTCGCAAAGGATCAACGGCACCTTGATGCTGTCCAGCAGGTGATCCAGTGGCTCCGGGTGATTGGCTTCCAGATTCTCGATGTCGAGGTTGACCACCCAGGCATCGACTCCGGCGTCACTGATGCGGCCACTGCTGCGCTCGAACTCCAGTGCCACTCCCATTTCCTGGCCGGCAGCACCGACCACCCCGCGCAGTGTGGCCACCTGCGCCGGATCATCGACAATCAAACCGATACGCAGGGCCACGTCCGGCCTCAGGAGCCCGAACGCTCGTAGCGCGCCATGCGGCGGGCGAGACGTTCGCCGACCATGTCATTGATGGCGATCAGCAGTTCCTCTTCCACATACGGTTTGCCCATGTAGCGTTCGACGCCCATGCCCATGGCGCGCTCGCGGTGCTTGTCGCCGGTACGCGAGGTGATCATGATGATAGGGATATCCTGCAGGCGCTGACTGTTCTTCATCGTACTCGCCACCTCGAAGCCGTCCATACGCGGCATCTCGATATCGAGCAACAGTACATCGGGCAGGCGATCCTGCATCTGCAACAGCGCATCGGCACCGTCTTTCGCCAGCATGACTTCGAAGCCTTCGCGTTCCAGCAGGCGCGAGGTGACCTTGCGCACGGTTACCGAGTCGTCGCAGACCATGACGGTAATGGTCTCGTCCGGCGTCGGTGCCGCGACAGCCTCGACCTGCGCAGCCGTGCCCTCCAGCGCCAGATTCGCACGTACCAATGCCAGCAAGTCGAGAATCACGACCACGCTGCCGTCACCGAGCAGGGTGGCGCCGGAGAGGCCGGGAACGGCGGCGAATTGCGGCCCCAGCGCCTTTACCACGATCTCGCGGCTGCCGACCAGTTGGTCGACGTGCAGCGCCACGGTGTGTTCGGCACTGCGCAGCAGAATCACCGGTTCCGGCAACACCGCCATATCCAGAATCGCGCGCGGCTTGGTCTGCAACAAGGCGCCGAGGTAGCGCACCTCGTAGTTGCGGCCGGCGTATTCAAAGCGGGCGTTCGGGTCTTCGTAGTAGCTGGACAGCTCAAATGGGCTGACCCGCACGATACCTTCGATGGAGGTCAGCGGGATGGCGTACATCTCTTCGCCGATGCGCACCATCAAGGCGCGGTTGACCGACACGGTGAACGGCAGACGCACAATGAATTCCGTACCCTTGCCTACCGCCGAGTGGATACTCATCGAGCCACCCATGGCCTTGATTTCGCTGTGCACCACGTCCATGCCGACGCCGCGACCGGAAATCTGCGTGACTTTCTCGGCCGTACTGAAACCCGCCTGCAGGATGAACTGCAGCACTTCGGCATCGGTGATCGGCGCGTCAGGCGTCAACATGCCGCGCTCGATGGCCTTTCTGCGCACGGCATCGACATTGATGCCGCCGCCGTCGTCGCGCAGCGAGATAAGAATGTCGCCGCCGTCGCGGCCCAGACTCAACACCACGCGCCCCTGTTTCGGCTTGCCCGCAGCCAGACGTTTTTCCGGCGTCTCGATGCCGTGGTCACAGGCGTTGCGCAGCATGTGCT
The DNA here is from genome assembly GCA_964509075.1 of uncultured Pseudomonadales bacterium. GTDB lineage: Bacteria > Pseudomonadota > Gammaproteobacteria > Pseudomonadales > UBA7239 > UBA7239. The sequence continues at coordinate 98,444 of CAZDWC010000010.1, forward strand.
CCAGCGGCGCCACCATGCGCTCGAGCATGGTTCTGTCCAGCTCGCCCTGGATGTTTTCCAGATCGAAGGCGATATCTTTCTTCAGCTCACTCGCCACCTGGCGAATGATGCGGCGCAAGCGCGGCTCCAGACGCGAGAACGGCACCATGCGCGAGCGCATCAGGCCTTCCTGCAGACCGGTGTTGATACGCGCCTGCTGCACCAGCAGGGTTTCCGTGTCGCGCAGCTTGTTGGTCAGCGAGCTGCGGATGTCGATCAAATCCGATGCCGATTCCGACAACGAACGGGTCAGCTGCTGCAAGGTCGAGTAGCGGTCCATTTCCAGCGGGTCGAAATCGTCGCTGCGCTCCTGGATTTCGGACAGGCGCGACTGGATCTGCGCATCGGTTTCGATTTCCAGACGACGCAGCTGGTCCTGCAGACGATTGATGGTGCCATCCATCTCGTCGGCGGTGCGCTCGATATCCACCATCTGCTGCTCGACACGCGAGCGGTTGATGGAGGTTTCACCGGCCAGGTTGACCAGGCTTTCCAGCAGGTCGGCGGAAACCTTGATCATCTCCTGCTGCGCTTGCGCCGCCTTGGCATCGGCCGCCGCCTGCGAACCCTTGGTGCCGGCAATGGCTTCGGCCAGACCGCGCGGCAACTGGCCACCGCGGAACGGGATGATGGTGGCGGAACGCGGTGCCTCGTATTCCGGTTCAGCTGGCGCGGGCAGTTCCGCCTCGACGGCTTCTGCCGTCCATGCGGCTTCCGTTTCTTCGGCGTGATCCGCCATGATTTCGGCAAGTTCGGCCATATCGGCATCGTCCATGGCAGCCATGTCGGCTTCGGCATGGAACGCTTCTTCAGTGAATGCCGCCTCGAACTCGGCCGTCATGGCCGGCGCTACAACGCCCACGATGTCGGCCAGCGATTCACCGGCCGCCACACGCTGCACCATGCCGACACCGGTGATCAACCTGTCCTGATAGCTGTGCAGGGTGGCGAACAACGCGTCATCGGCGACGCCGCTGAAAAACTCCAGCTGCGACTCCAGATCGTGCGCCAGCTCGCCCAGACCCATGACACCCGCCATGCGTGCACCACCCTTGAAGGTGTGCAGGGTGCGCTTGAGTGCATCGCAGAAACTGCGGTCTTCCGGCGCATCGCGCCAGCCGAGAATCTGGTTCTCCAGCTCCTCCAGCAACTCGCCGGCTTCGTCGAGGAAAATCCCCAGCAACTCCGGATCCATGTCGTCGGAGAGACCGAGATCGACGATAGCAGGGCTTGTGGCAGCTGCCTCAGGCTCCTCTGCAGAGGAAGCTGCCAGCTCTTCCAGAACAACGGTATCAACTTCTTCGGGCGCAATCACGGCAGGCCGGATCATCGTAGCCGCAGAATAGGTTTCTTCTACCGCCAGCTCGACCTCTTCATCTTCGGACAAAGCGACTTCAACTTCTGGGATCTCGACTGCATCTGCCACGTCTGCAAGCACAGCAGATTCGGCCAGCTCGAGCGTCGGTGCAGTCTCTTCTGGTTCAATCTCTGCTGCAACATGCGCCTCGGCAGCCAGCTCTTCTGCCACAGCTACATCAGCCGCCACACCCGGGATGGCGAGGTGCATAGGCTCTGGTTCGCGCCCGGCAGCCAGGGCGCGGCCCTGCCCGACGCCGGCGAGAATGACATCCTGATACTGCAACATGGTGGCGAACAGTTCAGGACTGGCGGAGCCGCTGAAATGCTCAAGCCGGGTTTCCAGATCGTGCGCCAGTGAACCGAGCCCTGTAAGGCCAGACATGCGCGCACCGCCTTTCAGTGTGTGCAGGTTGCGGCGCAGGGCATCGGCAAAACCGGCTTCAGCGGGCTCGGCCTGCCATTCGGCGATCAGGCGTTCCAGTTCCTCGAGCAGCTCATCGGCCTCCTCAAGGAAAATATCCAGCAGTTCGATCTCGATATCGGCGCTGTATTCGAGCACGCCACCTGCAGCCGGGCTGGCAGCTTCTGCTTCCGCGTGTGCTGTATCGGCATCCGCCATCTCATGCTGCGCAACAGCAGGCAGTTCCTCATCGACCAGCACCACTTCCAGCGCCGGTTCCTCCAGAGCCGCCAACATCTCATCGGCCGGCTCCTCGGCAAACACATCCAGCGCCACCGGCGATGCCAGTGCAGGCGCCTCGGCTTCCTCGACATCCAGTGCGGCAGCTTCCAGCCCAGGCCAGCCTTCCGGCACCACAATGGCGTCGGCGGCCGCCGCTTCCGGCGGCAGCAAATCCTCCAGTACCAGCGTTTCTTCAACGTCTTCTGCAACAGACTCTTCTGCCACAGGCTCTTCGACAGGCAATTCCGCCAACAGCATTTCGTCAGCGGCTGCTTCAGCTTCAGGCACCACTGTCTCAGGCACAGCAGCCGGCTCTTCTGCAACAGCGGGCGTACCGATTTGCAGCGAGGCGAAGTTCAGGCTGCTGTCATCGCCATTGCGCCATGCGCGCACCATCGCCACGCCGCGCAGCAGGCGATCCTGGCAATCGTGCAGCAGATTGATCAGCTCGGCATCAGCTTCGCCGGTGAAATATTCCAGCTGTGATTCGAGATCATGCGCCAGCGTGCCGAGCACCATCAGGCCACTCATGCGCGCGCCGCCCTTGAAGGTGTGCAGTGTGCGGCGCACAACATCGGCCATGTTGGTTTGCGGCTCTTCGCTCCACTGATGGATCTCGCCTTCGAGCTGCTCCAGCAATTCATCGGCCTCTTCGAGGAAGATGTCGAGCAGCTCCGGATCAAGATCTGCGAGCGTCGCCATATCCTCTTCACGCGATGACGCAGCTGTCACCGCACCAGCAACCGGTTCGACAACACTGGCTGGCGCAGAAACATCTGCAACTTCTGCGACAGTAAACGATTCAGCTTCTACAGGTTCTGCAATAACAAACGCTTCGGCATTTGTGTCAACAAAGGCAGTGGCACAGAAGTCAGCAAGACGCTGCTCGAGCACGGTGTCGTTGACAAGATCTTCACTGGCGGCGAGGCGATCCATGAAATCGATCAGCGCATTGTGCGCTTCCACTGCCAGCGGCTCCCACGCCGCAAAACCTGCAAGCGTTTCGCAGGCATGGGCGTGGCAAGGCGCAATGGCACGCGCCAGCGCCGCAATCGGCGGCAATCCGGCTTCATCCGCGCCAGCCGCCATTTCCTGCAATTCAAACTGGATGCGTTCGATGCCACTGGCATCGCGCGCCTGCGCCCAGCGCTCAAGATGCGGAGCGACATCCATCAACGCATCCATGTCATTGACAAGGAAATTGTTGAATCGTGTCGGATCCACGGTTGCGCCTTGTGGCGCATCGGCGCGGCTGGTGGCTTCCACTTCGCCACCGCCGGTATATTCCATGCGCAACGCAGCAGTGCGTGCCAACAACGCTTCGCAATGCGGCAACACCACGCGCTTGCGATTCTCGATCAGCTGGATGCCGTGACGAATTTCTGCCACCACTTCAGCAAGCAGTTCCGTGAACGCATCGCCGACCTTGATCTGGTAAGCGCGCAATTCCTTGACGAATTTTTCAAACGGCGTGGCGAGCTCGGCAATAGGCGTGACTTCCGCCATGTGCGCGCTGCCTTTCAAGGTGTGCAGTGCACGCTGCAGCGGATCCGTGGTTTCGACCGGCAACGGCGAACGCTCGCGAGCATAGGCAATCCACTCGTCTGCCACTTCGAGATGGGTTTCCGCCTCACTGGCAAAAATCTCCCACAAGGTGAAGTCGAAGTCGGCGTCCATGTCTTCAGCAACATCGGCGGCCGCCGCGTAAATCTCGGCAATAGCAGGCTCATCCGCCACGACAGTTTGTTCAGCATCAGACGCCATCGCGGCAGTTTGCGTTTCCTCCACTGCAAGCGGCGCATCCAGCGACAACATGGGGCCACCCGTGGCCAACGAGAATGCCGCATTGTAGAGGCGCTGTGAGAGTGCCGGTTGCGGATCGACCTTGCGCTGGCTGAACGCAGCAATCATCGACGGAATTTTCTCGACTACTTTGTCGATGATGACACAGCAATTCTCGCTGGCTTCGATGGTGCCATCGATAATACGGTTGAGCATGTTCTCGACTGACCACGCCAACTCACCGAGCTCCAGCGCCTTGGCCATGCGGCCACTGCCTTTCAGCGTGTGGAAGCCGCGCCGGAATTCGGTCAGCGAGGATTTGTCATCGTGGTTGGCGCGCCATTTCGGATAAAACTCGTGAATGGTATCGAGAACTTCCTGCGCTTCCTCGATAAAGATTTCGGCGATTTCATCGTCGAGATCTGCAACCACCAGATCATCGTCACAGTTTTCCGGTTTCTGTTCGGCAAGCTCGGGCTGCACTGCCGGCACGACAGCAGGCACTGGCGCGGAATGCATCTCGACAACAGCGGAGGCTTCACCTTCCGTCTCCGCTTCAGTTTCAGTTTCAGTTTCAGCAGCGAGCGGCGCAAATTCGTAGCGATCTTCCAGCTCGAGTGGCGACGCAGGTGCGGCCTGCCATTCTGCCAGTTCGTCTTCGCTGAGCAGCGGGCCATCGAAACTCGCCGGCTCTGCAACAGGAACCAGCACGTCTTCTTCCGGCTCCGGTTCTGCTTCCACCATCGGCGGCTCCGGCTGCTGATCCAGCACTGGCACCACAGAATCCAGATGCTCGATCTCCGGCGCCTCATCGAGATAATCCTGGCGCACACGATGATGCACGGCGACTGCATAGCCCAGCGCCGCGACACTGTTTTCGGCAACGCCCAGCGTGCTGTCCTGATCTTCGATCACATCTTCATCAAGACATTCGAGATAGTATTCAACACTGGCGATCGCATCGGCCAGCGTATCCATGGTTCTGAAATCAGGCTTGATGCGGCCGTCAATCAACTGCTCCTTGATGTAGCGACCACAGGCACCCAACACACGCGCCGCACGGCGTTGACCGACAATCTCCAGACCGCCGCGCACCGCCTGCAGCAATTCCGGCAATGCATTGAGATGCGAGCTGTCCCACTGCGAACCGATGTATTCAACAATCGCGTCTTTCGCCTGCTCCAGACCGTTGTGGCATTCATGCAATACGGTTTCCTGTGCCGACAACATGGCGTGATCCATGCTGCGCGGAGAGCCGTCATCCGTTTGCTGCTGTGTATCGCGGTTGTATCTGGCATTGAGCGAGGTTTCGATTTCAATCAGGTGCGCCGCAGACTCCATCAGCGAATCAGCTGTTGCCAATTGTCCTGACGCCATTTGTGCGCTCAGGTCTGCCGTCATCTGCTCGACTTTCTTGCGCATGTCACCGAGGCCAAGCACGGCCAGCGTATCGCCGGTCTGCTTGAATACAGCAACCGCGGTTGCCAGCGCACTGTTATCCGCTTCACGGCCGCTGACATAACTGTCAAACACATCCTTGACGCGATTGAACTCTTCCGTGAGCGCGATCACGACTGAACGCATGGCCTCCGGATCCGGTGCACCCAACGTCATGTCATCGCCACTGGCCTGCATGCCGGGCAGCGCACGATCCAGCTTGTACTGCTCGCGAATATTGCTGATCAGCGGCGATGTCGCCTGACTGCGCGCGATGTAGTAAAGCAGGTTCTTGATCAACTCATCCGGCGTGAATTCTTCCAGTGACGCCAGACCGATGTCGGCCATGTGGCGAATCTCGCTGTCAACATTGCGCAACAGGTTGTTGATGGCCACACTGCCGGAAATGCTGTCGTTCTCGACACCTTCCACCACAGCCAGGCACACATCCCACAGGGGTGCGCGCGGCGTACCCTGGCAGACCTTGCGAAAATTCTCGAAGACTTTTTTCAACGAAGCCAGGTTGTCATCCAGATTGCGGTCACGCATGACGCCAGCCATGATGGACTCGTACATCTGGCGCAACTTGCCGATGACTTCCCGGAACTTTGCTTCATCAAAACGCACGCGCGGCCCCTGCACCACATGCGCTGCGCGCATGTCCGGGCCGAACAATTGCGTTTCTGTAAACAGGTGCTCGCCGCGCACAGCGCGCAAGTCATTAAGCAGCGACATCAGCGATGCCGGATCGTCACAACGTGCAGCCTTGACGCGATCCAGATAAACCGGCAATTGCAGAATGGCACGCATCAGCACTTCATGAGCATCTGTGCTATTCACCACTGCCTTGTCAATCAGCGACTGTGCCAGCTTTTCCATTTCTTCAGCGAGCAGCGCACCGCCGTGCAGCTCCACCATTTGCAGGATGTTGTACACCTGATGCAGGTGATTCAGACAGAAGCGGATGCGCGTGGCATCGCCAGTGTTGCCAACATAGGCTTCCAGCGCATCACTGGCCTGTTTCAGCGTCTCGCCGATTTCCCCTGCCACCCAATCCAGGGCGGTGAAATTGCGCTTGTCGGCTTTCAGTTTGTCAGCCATGCGGCCACTCCCGTACTTGCTGCGCGCTCTGACGGCGCGCGGCGTAAAAACTGTTCACTTGACACAGACATAAGCCTGCACACTGTCATTCGGCACCGGCTCCAGCAGCGGGTGCTCCCAATCCACAATCTCGCCCAGACCGATCAGCAGGATGCCGCCTTTTTTCAGTCGCTCTGCAAGACTGTTGAGAATCTTGCGCCGACGCCAGCGCCGGAAATAAATCAACATGTTGTTGCAGGAAATGATGTCCATTTTTACCAGCGGCATTTTTTTCAGTTCGATGACATTGCCACTGGTAAAACAGACGCGCTCGCGCATGGCTTCGCTGATCTGGCTGCGCATCTGGTCGTAATCACTGAAATAACGCTCGCGCAATTCAGGCGTCACCATATCCAGCTTGCGGCGAGAGTAGATACCCTGGCGCGCAAAATTGAGTGCCGGCATCGAGATATCCATGCCGGTAATGCCCCAGTAGGTATCCAGCGACGCGGCACGGAAACATTCGTTAACCACCATCGCCAGCGTGTACGGCTCTTCTCCTGTTGCACAGCCGACGCTCCACACATCGAAAGAGTCCGACAAGCTGCCTGCAGCAATGCGCTCGTTGATGTAGTTCTGGATAAAGTCGAAAGATGGCTGGTGACGGAAGAAACTGGTTTCCTTCACCACCAGCCTGTCAATCAGCGTCGACCACTCCACCACACTCTGCAGGCCCTCGTGCAGGGTGTCGTAGTAATGATCAAACGTGATATTGCCGAGTTCGCGTGTGCGGATGGTGAGTTGTGATTGCAGAAAAGCTTTTTGTTGAGGCACCAGATGTATGCCGGTGCGCTCTTCCAGCAGACGTCGCCATTTGGCAAAGTCTTCTTCACTGAGATCCGGCAGTGCCTGCATCGACCAATTGGTCGCCTTGCCGCTGCTGCCGGTATTGCTCTGCGATGGGCCGGGAATATGCGCTGTCATGATGTCAGGCACGCAACATTGTGAGCGCCGCAACAGAATGGGCGGCGCTCACGCCATCAATCCAGCGACAGCCGCTCTTCCTCGGCGTCCATCATCATCTGCATGCTGCTGCCACCACTGTATCCCGCAGCCTCTTCCGGCAACTTGAAGCCTTGCACAGAATCGCGAAGATCGACGGCCATTTCGGCAAGGTGACCGATGGCTCGGGCGGTGGTATTGGTACCTGCAGATGTTTGCGAGGTGATTTCCTGGATAACGTTCATCGTGTTGGAAATGTGACCCGCCGATGAAGCCTGCTGACGCGCCGCGTTGGAGATGTTCTGGATCAGTTCGGCGAGGGTTGTCGATACGTTTTCGATTTCTTCCAGTGCCACACCGGCGTCCTGCGCCAGGCGCGCACCGCGCACTACCTCGGCCGTGGTTTGTTCCATCGACGCTACCGCTTCGTTGGTATCCGTCTGGATGGTTTTTACCAGTGCTTCAATCTGTTTGGTGGCTGCAGAAGAACGTTCGGCGAGGCGCTGTACCTCGTCCGCTACCACCGCGAAGCCTCGACCGGCATCACCTGCCATGGACGCCTGAATGGCGGCGTTGAGTGCGAGGATGTTGGTCTGGTCGGCGATGTCGTTGATCAAGGATACGATGTCACCGATTTCCTGTGACGATTCACCGAGACGCTTGATACGTTTCGAGGTTTCCTGAATCTGTTCGCGGATATTATCCATACCCTGGATGGTGTTCTGTACCACTTCGGCACCCTTGTTGGCGATGGATACCGATCTTTCGGCTACCGCTGCCGATTCGGCGGCGTTCGCTGATACCTGGTCGATGGTCACGGCCATCTCGTTTACCGCCGCAGAAGCACCAGCAATTTCCTGCGCCTGGTGATCAGAGGCTTCGGCAAGGTGCAGTGCCGTGCTTTGCGTTTCCTGTGCCGCAGACGATACGCGAACCGCCGTGTCGTTGATTCGCGATACCAGTACACGCAGCTGGTCGATGGTGAAGTTGATGGAGTCGGCAATCGCACCCGTGAAATCTTCCGATACGGTTGCCGTGGTTGTGAGGTCACCATCAGCGAGGTCAGCCAGCTCATCGAGCAGACGCAGGATAGCGGTCTGGTTGCGTTCGTTTTCCTGTTCTTGCATGGACAGGCGGCGACCGCCGGCACGGATCTGGATGGCCGCAATGGCGATCATCACGAACAAGGCAATGACGGACGACGCAAAGAACACCACGTTCCACTTTCTGGCTTCCGGCAGGTTGTTCACACCTTCCGTCATCGCCGACAGCTCTTGCAGGAAAGCGTTGCCGTCTGTCTGCAATACGTTGTCCGCTGCCTGACGGGTCAAGCTCAGCGCTTCCTTGGATTTGAAAATACTGTCGACCGATTCGCTGACAAACTTGAACAGGCCGGCCACTTCATTCAGGGACTGGATAACCGCAGAGTTCGCAGCACGGACAAGACCCAGATCGCGGTCGCCGTCTTTCATGCCCTGCGCAACCTTGCCGAACATGCCGGCATCAAAGTTGAACTGATCCGCAGCTTCTTCAGCTTCCGCACCACCTTTCAGCATCTTGTCGACGTTGCGGCCGATACGCTCTGCACGCCAGGACTGCGCACGTGCCTGCGCAACCTGATCAGCCGTGGCACCACTGCTGATCATGTCTTCCACGATCGTGTCATATTGTTCCTGCAACTGGGGAATCGTCTGGTTGAGTCGTGAAGCAACATCATTCACCACCAGTACCGTTTCCTTGTTCTTGTACACAGTCTCGGCATTCAGCTTGATGCGCTCCCAGACATCGCGCACCGTTGCCACCTGATCAGCCTGCGCATCAAGCAATGACTGGTTGGCTGAACCATTCAGCTCACCCCACAACTGACCCATGTCGGTCAGCGTTTCATTCATTTCGTCAAAGCTGAGTTCATTGCCTGCCATGGCCAGCTGCATGGCAGCCATCAGCCGGTAACTGGCGGAGCGCAAGTCATCGGCCTGCCCGAGAAAACGCTGCACCTCATTATTGGCGCGCTGGATCTTCACCACCGACAAGGTGACCACCGCCAGCGACACCACGAGAATGCCGATCAGCAGCGCCAACGTCGGGTTTGCCCGCAGGTTCGCGATTACATTTGTCTGTCTGCTCATGCTAAAACTCCAACCCTCAAAAGCCCTGTTTATGTTCTTGAAACACCTGGCCGCTCACAACCAGTGTCCCTGTTTTTTATCCCGTCAGCGCCGCCTGGAAGAAGCGCTCATCATGCACCAGTGTCCACGGACTGAAGACTACCCAGTCGCGGCCGCTCTCTTCGCGAAAACTGCCCTGCAGGTAGGGAACCATCGCTTCGTGATCAATGCCGATCATCTCCGGCACATAACTGTCCACCGGAAAATGCTGCATGCCGAGCACGCCATCTACCACTAGACCGCTGTAGGCATCCCCGGTTTCCACCACCAACACACGGCGGTTGCGCCGGGGCGCGTCCAGACGGCCGCCCAGATATGCCGCCAAATCCGTCAACGGCAGCAGGCGGCCGCGCACATTGGCGAGCCCTCGTATCCAGCCCTGCACGCCTGGCAGCTGCGTGTAGTGCGGCAGATCCAGCATTTCCGTTATTTCGCCCATCGGCGCCACAAAGCGGCGGCCGAACAGGATGAAACCGATGCCACTCCAGTGCGGCTTGACATCAAGCTGTGCCGGCAAGCCCTTGGCGGTGCGGCGGGTGTTAACCGCGACATCCAGCAGGGTGGCAAAAGCAGCTGATTGTTCCGTCATGGTAATCCCGTGCCTCAGAAGAGCATCGCGCCCTGCATTACCTGGCGCACCGAATCCACCAGCTTCTTTTCATCCACAGGCTTCACCAGATAGCCCTTGGCTCCCTGGCGCTTGCCCCACAATTTGTCTGTCTGCTGATCCTTAGTGGTAACAATGATCACCGGGATATGCGCAGTTTCTTTTGCCTGTGTCAGCTGACGTGTCGCCTGAAAACCGTTGAGGCCGGGCATCACCACGTCCATCAGCACCAGATCCGGCAAGTGTTTCTTCGCAGTTGCCACGCCATCCACGCCGTTATCCGCCTTCAGCACCTCAAAGCCCTGCTTCTTCAAAGCAGACTCCATTTTGTAGGTTTCAGTAGGCGAATCATCAACTATCAATACGCAAGCCATGCAGTTCCTCAATATTTCAAAAACGCTATTTCAAAAACGATACGTCAGGAGCAACCCCGCCAGAGGCAGCAGGCACTCACTCCGTTACCGGCGCACGCACGTGGGTGTGCTGCTCAATGGCCGCCAGCAATTCGTTCTTGCTGAATGGCTTGGTCAAGTATTGGTCCGAGCCGACGATGCGGCCCTTGGCCTTGTCGAACAAACCGTCCTTCGAGGACAGCATCACGACCGGCGTATTCTTGAATTCGCTGTTGTTCTTGATCAGTGCGCAGGTCTGGTAGCCGTCCAGACGCGGCATCATGATGTCGACAAAGATCAGATCCGGGCGCGTGTCGGCAATCTTGGCCAGCGCATCAAAACCGTCTGTCGCCGTGATGACCTTGCATCCGGCCTTCTCCAGCAAGGTTTCCGCCGTGCGGCGAATGGTCTTGCTGTCGTCAATAATCATGATCTTGAGATCTTCGAAATTTACAGCCATGCGTCACTTCCACCTTGATTATGCTCGGCGCTCCCGAAGGCGCCGTCACCACGTTGTTTATGGCAACCACTTTTTATATGCGAGCACCGTGCGGCGCCGCTGACCCTGGACTTTTCAGTCTCGGGCCACTTTTAACACAGATTTCAGGAGTAATCCATAAGCACCCGAAATACCAAGGGTTTCACGTTTCAAATCTGTGCGCCATATCTTTCTTTTTGTCTGCACGACTGACAGACTGCGGCAATCCCTTTATATAGAATTCACTGGCAGCTAGCAACCGCGCCAACCACCAGGGCAATGTAATGACCGACAAGCAGGCCAGGCCTAAATTGGCCGTGGTGATGGATCCCATCCAGCACATCCACTACAAGAAAGACACCACCCTCGCCATGCTGTGGGCAGCTGCCGAGGCCGGCTTCGAGCTGTTCTACATGGAATTGCCCCATCTGCTGCTGCGCGACGGTGAAGCGCGAGGCTTGCTGCACCCGCTGCAGGTCAGGCGCGATGCCGACAACTGGTTCACTCTTGGCGCAGCAGAGGAGCAACCGCTGTCGGTACTGGATGTGATCCTGATGCGCAAGGATCCACCCTTCGACATGGATTACATTTACGCCACCTATATTCTCGAGCAGGCCGAGGCCGCCGGCGTACTGGTTGCCAACCAGCCCACCAGCCTGCGCAACTGCAACGAAAAGCTGTTTGCCGCCCATTTTCCGCAATGCTCACCAACCCTGCTGGTCAGCAGCGATGCCGCCACACTGCGCGCCTTCCAGCGCGAACATGGCGATGTGGTACTGAAACCGCTCGACGGCATGGGCGGCCGCTCCGTGTTTCGTGTAAAACCGGGCGACGACAACCTGGGCGTGATCATCGAGACGCTGACCGCGCACGGCCGCCATCCCATCATGGCCCAGCGCTTCCTGCCGGAGATTGCCGATGGCGACAAGCGCATCCTGTTGATCGATGGCGAGCCGGTCTCGCACTGCCTGGCGCGCATCCCCATGAGCGGCGAGAACCGCGGCAACCTCGCTGCCGGCGGTCACGGGGAAGTGCGGCCACTGACCGAGCGCGACCGCTGGATCGCCGCACAAGTGGCACCGGAACTGCGCCGGCGCAAGCTTTATTTCGTCGGGCTCGACGTGATTGGCAATTACCTCACCGAAATCAACGTCACCAGCCCGACTTGCCTGCGCGAGATTGAATCCGCCACTGGCGTCGCCATTGCTGCACAATTTATCAAGGTACTGCAACAGAAACTGGCAGCGACGCCGGAGTGATGCGCGTGAAGAAACGCAAGAAAAACCAGCCGGCTCTCGACCTGCACGATCTCGACATCAACACCAGCGCCTCCACGCCTGTCAGTGGCGGTGACCGCCTGAGTTTCACCGGCTTCGTGGCGATTGTCGTGCATGCCATCATCATTCTCGGCGTCAGCTTTTCCCTTTACAGCCGCAAACACATTCCACCGACGCTGGAAGTAACGCTCGCCCAGCACGCGGAAACCACCGCCCCAGAGGATGCCGACTATCTGGCACAACACCACCAGCAAGCCAGCGGCACACTCGACAAGAAAGCGGAGCTGACTACCGACAAGCGCGCGGATTTTGCCGACACCACCATCCGCGCCGTGAACCCTGATCTGCAAAAACAGAAACTGACACCGGACACCACCAAAAATCCACAACTGGTCAGCACCAGCGCCAAAACCAGCAAGGCCACACCACAAGAAAAAAACCGGGACAATAATCCGCAAACAAAACCACAGCCCGGAGAAGACGACGAAGATTCGCTTTCCAATAATGAAATCGCCAGCCTGCAGGCAAAACTGGCGCAGCAACGCCAACAGTACGCCAAGCGCCCGCGCGTCAAGACACTGACCTCCGTCGCCACCCGCGCCAGCAGTGATGCCGAGTACCTGAACCTCTGGCAGGAAAAAATCGAACTGATTGGAAACCTCAATTATCCGGATGAAGCGCGTCGCAAAAAACTTTACGGCCAGCTGCGACTGCTGGTTTCCGTACTGCCGGACGGCTCGGTGCACAACGTCGAAGTACTTGAATCCTCAGGACAACGCATACTGGACGATGCCGCCATCCGTATCGTCAGACTCGCTGCGCCTTTTGCTGCTTTTCCACCGGCACTGAAAAAAGATGTCGACCGTCTCGAAATCATCCGCACCTGGAAATTTGAAAAAGGTGACCGACTGACCAGCAGCCAGTAACTCCGGCAACTATCACAACTACGCAGACCATTGCCATGCCGCCACTGACACAGCCATTCCCGCCATCACAGGCAAATCGATGGTCGACGTTAGCCATTGTTGCCAGCTGGCTGACAGCACGGGTTTACGCCTATTACCACAACTGGGCTTTTTTCAAACCGGCAAACGCTGATTACAGCACATTTCACATGTGGTACCTGCCACCAGACTACATCAAGGATCATTTCTGGGAATCACTGCTTTACCTGCGTGGCGAACCACCACTGCCGCAGACGATACTCGGCATTCTGATGAAAATTTTCGATTGGCCGCTGGAGTATCCGTTCGACTCTTTCCTGCTGTCTGCAATGACACTGGTCAGTGCCGTTCTGATGCGCGACATCATGATGCGCTACAACTTCCGCTGCATCACTTCTACTGCACTGGCCAGCATCTGGTGCCTGACACCCGGCAGTGTAGCCGTGGAAATCGACGCCTTTCCCATTGCTTTCTACGAAGCACTCCCGGCATTTTTTCTTGTCATCGCTCTCTGGCTTTGCATCCGCACACAGACAACAAACGACACTAAAACCATGTGGCAGTTTGGGGCGGTGAATGCTGCCATTTCCATGTCGCGTTCAACGCTGTCATGGTTTTTTGTCATCCCGGTTTTCATCAGCCTTTTTTTTCGCGGCAAAGGCAAAATCATCGCCGGCACACTGGCGCTGTTGGTGCAATTACTGTGGGCCGGGAAAAACTTTGCGGTCTACCAGCAATTCCATCTGGAAACCGCTTCCGATGTCGGCCAGAACATTTTCAGCACTATTCTCAATACCGGCAATGCCGACAGCTTCATCCGCTACAGTCAAACCACGCATCCGGATAATCCTTTTGTTGCTCGCGGCCTGCCTTGCCTTGCGGCGCTGGACCTGGCCTGCGTCGCAGCCACACTACCGGACACCCGCGCGCTGGACACACAGCTCGCACGCGCCATCCCTGAGCAAGATCAGCTGTATGGCGAAACCTACTTCATGCACGCACTCTCCAGCCAGCTGAAACCGCTTTATTTCGATTACCTGCTGCACAATCCAGCGCGTGCACTGGACATGCTGTCAAAATCCTACCGGCTGTTCTGGGGCAGGATTTACTGGCAGGTTCCCTATATACCGGGCCTGGATACCGACAAACTCACTCTCGACGTCGCCGCCACCATGGAGTGGTACAAATACTTCTGCATCGCCGTAATCCACTCATTCACACTGGCAGCCGTGCTTGTGATTTTCGTCCGCATCGCCAAGGGCCAACGACCCGACGCCTTGCAACTCGGCTTGCTCTACGCCGTCGCCGCGCTGGCCTATGTCGGCATTGTTTCTTCATTCGGCGATCATGGTGAAAACGCGCGCTACCGCGTTGCGGTGGAGCCGATTGTCTGGCTCCTGCCCTTCATGACACTCGCCTGCCTGCAGGCATTACGCAAAGGGCGCGCAGCCGGCGCCGAGTAGTGAGCGCTTTATTATTTCAATAATTCTTGTATTATTGAAAAATGGATAATGCAACCGCCACCACACTCTTCGAATCCCTGTCTTCCGGCATCCGGCTGGATATTTTTCGCCTGCTGGTCAAAACCGGGCCAGACGGCATGATCGCCGGCGACATCGCCACCGCGCTGGCGCTACCGGCCAACAATGCATCCTTCCATCTGAAAACCCTGACCCAGGGCGGACTGCTCCGCGTGGAGCAACAGGGGCGATACCAGCGTTACCGCGCCAACATGGCCCTGATGAACGAACTGATCGACTACCTGACGGCCGAGTGCTGCGCCGGCCACCCCGAACAATGCACGGCACCCCGTCCCGATTGCTGCGAGCCCTCAACATGAACGTCCTGTTTCTCTGTACCGGTAACTCCTGCCGCTCCATCCTCGGCGAAGCCACCTTCAACCACCTCGCACCCGCGGGCTGGCAGGCATGCAGTGCCGGCAGCAAGCCTGCGGGTTATGTGCATCCGCGATCACTGGCCTTGCTGGCGCGCGAGGGCATACGCAGCGAGGGCTACCACAGCAAATCCTGGGATGATTTGCCCGTCACGCCGGATGTTGTCATCACCGTCTGCGGCAGCGCCGCCGGCGAAACCTGCCCTGCGCTGCTTTTGTCAAACGGCACGGGGGGCAACGTTTTGCGCGTGCACTGGGGTGTGGAGGATCCGGCACACGCCACAGGCACGGATGCGGAAATCGATGCCGCTTTCATGACCGCCTACACGATTCTACGCAAACGCATCGAAGCCTTTCTGGCGCTGCCACTGGCACAACTGCAACACACACCTGACCAGCTCAAGCGCGAGATGGACAGGATCGCGACCATCCTCTGAGGAAACCGGCATGAGCAACATCCAGATTTACGATCCTGTCCTGTGCTGCAGCAGCGGCGTGTGCGGCGTCGATGTCGATCAACAACTGGTCAACGTGGCTGCCAATATCGAGTGGGCAAAACAGAACGGCGCGCACATCGAGCGCTTCAATCTCGGCCAGGAACCGCTGGCATTTGCCGAACAGCCCTTGATCAAAACCTATCTCGAACGCTTTGGCGAGAAAAGTCTGCCGGTGATGCTGGTGGATGGCGAAATTGCCATCGCCGGCCGTTACCCGACGCGGGAAGAACTGGCGCGCGTAGCGGGTATTACACTCGCGTGCCAGCCAGAACCCGGCTGTTGCCCCGGCAAGAAATGCTGCTGATGACTGCGCAAACACCGATACAGTTTCTCGCAGAGCCGCCGCGTTTTTTGTTTTTTACCGGCAAGGGTGGTGTAGGCAAAACCTCGGTTGCCTGTGCAGCGGCGATTCATCTTGCCGCGCAGGGCAAACGTGTATTGCTGGTCAGCACCGATCCTGCATCCAATGTCGGCCAGGTTTTCGGCGTCACAATTGGCAATCACATTCTTGCCATTGAAGCCGTTTCCGGTTTGTCGGCACTGGAAATTGATCCGCAGGCCGCAGCACAACAATACCGCGACCGCATTGTCGGCCCGGTGCGCGGCGTATTGCCTGATGCCGTGGTAAAAGGCATCGAGGAACAATTGTCCGGTGCCTGCACCACGGAAATCGCAGCGTTTGATGAATTCACGGCGCTGCTCACCGACGATGCACTGCACACGCGTTTCGAACATATTATTTTCGATACCGCACCCACGGGCCACACCATTCGCCTGCTGCAATTGCCGGGCGAGTGGAGCCATTTTCTCGATACCGGCAAAGGCGATGCCTCCTGTCTCGGGCCGCTGGCTGGTCTGGAAAAACAGCGCGCGCGTTATGCAGAAGCTGTCACCACACTGATGGACAAACAGCGCACACGGCTGGTATTGGTCGCGCGTGCACAGCAGGCCGCGCTGCGCGAAGCCGCGCGCACGCAAGGCGAACTGGCTGCCATCGGTTTGCAGGAAGCCTATCTGGTCATCAATGGCGTGATGCCGGAAAGTGAAGCGACACATGATGCACTTGCCGCAGCCGTGATTCGTCGCGAGCGCATCGCTCTCGACAATATGCCGGATGCACTGAAACCCCTGCCAACCGATTTCCTGGCGCTGAAAGCGTTCAACCTGGTGGGACTGGATGCACTGCGCCACTTGTTCAGCGATGCTGCAGCACTCACTGATCACACAGCACAAAACGCAATGCCTGCGCTACCGACACTCGCCACTCTCGTCGATGACATCGCCAGCGACGGTCACGGCCTTATCATGGTGATGGGCAAAGGCGGCGTCGGCAAAACCACACTGGCCGCAGCGATTGCCGTCGCACTCGCCGCGCGCGGCCTGCCCGTGCATCTCACCACGTCCGACCCCGCTGCGCATTTGACGGAAACACTGGCCGCGACACTGGAGCATTTGCAGGTCAGCCGCATTGATCCGCACACCGAAACGGAAAACTACCGGCAACACGTTTTGCAGAGCAAAGGCGCCACGCTCGACGCAGCAGGCCGTGCGATGCTGGAAGAAGACTTGCGCTCACCCTGCACGGAAGAGATTGCGGTATTCCAGGCCTTCTCACGCATCATTCGCGAAGCGGGAAAAAAATTCGTGGTGATGGACACCGCACCCACAGGACACACCTTGTTGCTGCTCGATGCCACTGGCGCCTATCACCGCGATGTGGTGCGACAGATGAGCGACAGCCATGTGCATTTCACCACACCGATGATGCAGCTGCAGGATCAACAGCAAACCAAAGTACTGATCGCGACACTGGCGGAAACCACGCCAGTGCTGGAGGCAGCCAATTTGCAAAGCGATCTGCGCCGTGCCGGCATTGAGCCGTGGGCGTGGATTATCAACAACAGCATTGCCGCCACACAGACACAATCACCGCTACTGCTGCAACGCGCGCGCAATGAACTGGCGCAGATCCATCTCGTCACCACACAACACGCCAAACGTTGCGCAGTGGTACCGTTGCAAATCGAGGAGCCCGTCGGCGCTGCACGCCTGCTGCAACTGACACAAGCATCACCATCCGGACATCCAGCATGAATTTTTTTGAACGCTATCTCACCGCCTGGGTACTGCTCTGCATCGTCACCGGTATTGCACTCGGACAATTTCTGCCGGGATTGAGCCATGCCATTGGCGGCATGGAAGTGGCAAAAGTGAACCTGCCGGTGGGTTTGCTGATCTGGGTGATGATTATCCCGATGCTGATGAAAGTGGATTTCGGCGCACTGCATGAAATTCGCCAGCATGTGCGCGGCATTGGCGTCACGCTGTTCGTGAACTGGCTGGTGAAACCGTTTTCGATGGCATTGCTCGGCTGGCTGTTCATCCGTCACTGGTTTGCACCATTACTGCCAGCGGAACAGATTGACAGTTATATCGCCGGATTGATTCTGCTCGCCGCTGCACCGTGCACGGCGATGGTCTTTGTGTGGAGCAAACTCACCAACGGCCACCCGCTGTTCACGCTGTCGCAAGTGGCGATCAACGACACCATTATGGTGTTTGCATTTGCGCCTATCGTCGGTTTGCTGCTGGGCATTTCCAGCATCAGCGTGCCGTGGGCGACATTGCTGACTTCCGTCGTGCTCTACATCGTCATCCCCGTCATCATCGCGCAAGTGTTGCGCAAACTGCTGCTCGGCAAAGGCACACAACATTTTGAACAGGTGATGGAGAAAATCGGCCCGTGGTCGATCACTGCGTTGCTGGCCACGCTGGTGCTGCTGTTTGCTTTCCAGGGCGAAGCCATCATCAAACAGCCATTGGTCATCGCCTTGCTCGCCGTGCCGATCCTGATCCAGGTAATTTTCAATTCTGCACTGGCTTACTGGCTCAATCGCACGCTGGGCGAAGCGCACAACGTCGCCTGCCCCTCGGCACTGATCGGCGCCTCGAATTTTTTTGAACTCGCCGTTGCCGCCGCCATTTCCCTGTTCGGTTTTGAATCCGGCGCAGCACTGGCAACCGTTGTCGGCGTCTTGATTGAAGTGCCGGTGATGCTGGCCGTGGTGCGCGTCGTCAATGCCAGCAAACACTGGTACGAAGCCGGCAAGCACCCATGATCGAGTGGGAATCCTTTCCCGGCCCGTACACGCCCGGCAAACCGTTCGTCCACAATGATCGCGGCCATTTACTGTTGCAGTTTGGCCCGGCCAGTGTGCAGAGCCAGATGCAGGTGGATGACCCGCTGCGCCTCACACTCGGTTACACACGCACGCTGATGGGCTTCCTGTTGTTTGTGTCCGAACCGCGCACCATCACCATGATCGGCCTCGGCGGCGGTTCGCTGCCCAAATACTGCGCGCAAAAACTGCCGGAAACGCGCATTGCTGTTGTGGAGATCAATGAAGAGGTTATCGCCTTGCGCGATACTTTTCGCATCCCGAAAGACAGCGAGAACTTCCATATTCACTGCGCTGACGGTGCAGCGTTTATCGCACAGCGCGAAAACAGCGAAGACGTGATTGTCGTCGACGGCTTTGATCTGGAAGGCCAGGCACCGACGCTGTGTACAGAACGTTTTTACAACGACTGCTATCGCGCCTTGCGCGACGGTGGCGTCATGGCCGTCAATCTGTCCGAAAATTCGAAACAGCATGCCACCTTTATCAAACGCATGCGAAATTGCTTCAATGATGCGGTGATTGTTGTCGCCGCCGAAGACTGTACCAACAAGATCGTGTTTGCACTGAAGCCCGGCAACACGGAGTCAACCGTAGCACCTTCCGAACAAAACCTGCTGGCGCGTGCAGCAGCACTCGACAAACAACATCCCATCTCATTCCGGCACATGGTCGAACGCATGGCGATGAACAGACATAACACGCTGCTTACGCCGTAAGCAGCGTACTCTTACCGCTCTGCTTATTCTGCCGGCACATCCACACCTTGCTTCTGTGCACGCTCTTGTATCATCTTGCGATGCTCGGCACGGATCTGGTCACGCTCCTTGTCTGACTTCGCCGCACGAATACGTTCCTGATGCATATTGCGCTCCTGCTCCGTCATCAGGTGCTCGCCATAAATGCGATCTCGCGCATGTGCCTGCTGCTGCACTTGCTCACCAGCCGCCTTGCCCTGTCCACCTTGTTGTTGCTGGTTCTCTACCTGCTGGCGCTCTCTGGACTGCTGCTGCCCTTTGGCGCGCTGCTTCTCGCGAATGCGCAGTTCCTCTGCATCCATCACATGTTCACGCTTGCCCTGGCCTCCGCCCATATGCGGCCCGCCACCCCCGCCTTGTGCAAGCACCGGCTGCACAAGTACGGCCGACAACAATCCGACGGCGATTACACCCGACAAACTACCAGACAAACACTTTCCACTATCTTTTTGGCATTGCTTCATGACATAACCCTCGTAGCATTACAATTTTCAAGGAGGAAGTTCCTGCCATCCACTCCGTTGACACAACACCAACGACACTCAATCGCCCCCTTGCGCCCTCATCGTGCGTTTAACTGACTTGGAAGTCATTGACAGTTGTCAATCACAGCGAACAAATACATGGGTATACTCTTTGCGCTTGATGATCTCAACTGCTCCTTCCTTCTACCTGACAGGAAAAAATCGATGCGCGCAACCAAACTTATGCTGAGCACGGCTATTGCACTGGCCTGCAGCCAGCTACAGGCCCAACAGACCGTGGGACAACCCGATGGTGCACCAGCACGTGCGCAACAAGGCGCACAACAGGGCAACACACAACGCGCACAAACCGGCATGCCAAGTGCGGCTGCCTCACCACTGGTGACACAGCCTCTGGCCCAGCAGAAGACACAGGCAATTACTGCCGACAAAACCGGCATTGCCTGGGGCTCGTTCCTGTTGTTTCCGGAAATCAGTGCCGACGCAACATTTGACACCAACATTTATGCGACCCGGACAGATGAAAAAGATGACTGGATCTGGTCATTGACGCCTTCCGTCGAACTGCGCTCCGACTGGGACAAGCACCAGTTACAGGCGACTGCCGGTGTTACCGGCAGTCGTTACCAGACCAACACATCGCAGAACACGGATGACTACTGGTTCAAGACTCACGGTTTGCTCGACTTGTCCGAGCAGACCAACGTCTATGCAGGCGCGGGCTACAGCCGCAATCACGAAGACCGTTCATCACCGGATATCGCTGCCAGCAATGAACCGACCATATTTAATGATACGAACGCATTTATCGGTATTTTTCATGATTTTGGTCCGGCCAATGTGCGATTCGGCGGCACAACATCGTATCTGGACTATGACAATGTACAGAACGATCTGGGCGCCACCATTATCAATGATGACCGTGATCGCGATGTGACAACCGTCGGCGGGCGAGCGAGTTATGAACTGTCTCCCTCCACACAGCTGTTCGTTCAGGCACTGGGCAATCAGCGCGATTATCGCCATACCCCCGATGTCCCTGGCGGTTACAAGCGCAACTCTGACGGCATGCAGGTTGATGTCGGCACGGCATTCAACATCAACCGCAAAATCGTGGGCGAGGCCTATGTCGGCACTCGCACGCAGGACTATGAAGACGATCGCCTGCCGGACATCAGCATCCCCGATGTGGGCGGCGAATTGCGCTGGCATGTCTCGCCGTGGACAACCTATCGCGTCTCTATGGATCGCAGCATTGAAGAAACCGTACTCGCTGGCGCATCCGCCTATGTCAACACCAGCGGCAGCGCCAGCGTTGAACATGATCTTGGTGCGCACACTACGGCAACGGCCAGTCTCACCTACGGCGAAAACAATTTTCACGGCATTGATCGCACGGACCAGTATTCCGCTGCAGGTCTTGGCGTCAAACACTATCTGGACAACGCCGTTTACATCGGTGCCAGTTACGACTTCTATCGTCGCGGCTCCAATGACCTTGATGCCAACTATGGTCGCAACCTGTTGAGCCTGAATATCGGTACCGATTTTGGTGCAAAACGTCGTACACGGCATTTTGCCTACGCGGCACAAACAGGCCTCGACTTGCCCGTCGCAGACAACAGCGCATTTTTTGATGCGATTTATCTGGGTGCTGTCATAGGTGAAAGCAGCCTCACGACGCAAAGCTCAGGCCCACGCGATGGCGGCATGCCCCCCGGCAACAACGATGCAGGCCAGTTTGCTGACAACGGCAGCGAACACGGCATGTTTGCCGGCGCTGGCAAAACTTTCGGTCAGTGGTACGCAGGTGTCGAACTGCAGGCAGAAGATTCCAATGCCTCACTTGAGCATATTCATGCCGCAGCCAACCCGGATGAAGCACTGACCTTTGGTATCGAGCAGGACAGCAGCTGGTCTGCAAGTCTGCGCGGCGGTTATGTACTCAGAAGCGGCCCACTGCTTTACCTGCGCGCTGGCCGCACGCGCACACAGTTTGAAAATACGCTGGCAGACGAAACCGTAACGCTGACGCCTGACACAACACGCACCGGCACACAGATCGGCATCGGTACCGACATTCCCGCCAGCGACAACATGTTTGTACGCATGGAATACAACCATACCGAATACGGCAGCTACCACGTTGTGCTCGACAAACCAGCACCCGATAACTATGACGAGAAATACGACAACACCAGCGCCACGTTTCAACTGGGTGTCGGCTACCGTTTCGGCGCAGAAAACCATCAGAGCAGCGCTGTTGATCCGCGCTTCCTGCGCGGACCTTACGCGGGCGCACAAGCCGGTTACGGCACTGTGATGACAGACCTGCACGTCCTGCATGCACATCCATCCAACCCGCCAGCTTTCCCGCTCAACGACACGCTGGATGCGGACTTCGGCCATGAAGGTGCGGTTGGCGGCGCATTTCTCGGCTACGGCTATACATTCGATCGCTGGTATCTTGCCGGCGAATTACTGGGGCAAAGTGCCAGCGACGCGATATGGGAGCATGACCGCAACCCAGGCGGCGGTGGTGGCGGCCGCGATTTCTCTGTCTCCAAAGGTGAAACCTATGGTGCCGCAGTGCGACTGGGCTACGTGCTTCCCAACGGCAGTTTGATCTACGGATTAGCCGGGCCGGTAAGAACCCGCTTCAGCACATTTTACGAGCGCGGCTCAGGCAGCCCGGCCATCGATCAGGACGACATGGTCAGCGGCACGCGCGTTGGCATCGGTGCAGAAATGCCGATCAACCAACACGCATTCTGGCGCATGGATTACAGCGTTACCGACTACGATGGCTATACCTTTACCACGCTGCAAGGTAATCCCGCCAATCGCGATGTCGTGACCATGGACAACCGCGACAACCTGTTCACGCTCGGGCTTGGTTTCCGCTTCTGAACCACTGGACGATCGCATAAAAAACCGGGAACTTCCCGGTTTTTTTATGCCTGGATTTTTCTCAACCGCCACAGCGTTCAACCGGCGTATTGACGATATTGTCCACTTCAAACTGATCCAGCAATTGCGCCGTGTAAGGCACACCAGTAATGCCCACGATCTGACCTGCAAATGCGCGCAAATGATTGCGCGAACCGCACTTCAGATTCGTGTAAACCTTGTCGATATCCGCGTGCTGCGATCGCTCAATAGCCGCCTCGATATCGCGCATGTCTGCCTCTTCTATCAGCGCACCAACACGCAAGCCACTCAACAGACTCTTGCCACCGTCCTCAATCAACGCATCGTACAGTGCCTGCAGATCCGCATCGCGGTATTCGCCTATGGCCATACTGGCTGCCGGATCGGACAACCTGTATTTGCGCAACAATGCCAGAATGGCATCCATATGCGTTTGCTCGGCATTGCTGATATTGGAGAAAGCATTGTTCAGCCACTGGTCATAAAGCACTAAATAAGTATCACGCGCCAGCTTTTCCTCCTCACGCATGTAAAGCAGATCTGCACTTTCCTCTGCCGATAACGGCACCACAACCTGCTTTGCAGCCTGTGAGGGTAGACTTGCACAGGACAACAAACCTGCCATCAACAACGCAATTTTTTTTCGATTTGACATGTCAGCCTCCGAAAGGCAATGAGCTCCATTCCATTACAGCACCACCCGCAGCTGCATGGACAGACAACCGTCATTGCACAAGAAAAAAGACTGTGTTATGGGAAGAAAAAATCAATGATGAACGCAGACAATTCGCCGACCGATGGAGAGAGCCTGCAGCTACCTTTCCGCTATTTCCTGCAGGGATGGGCGATCTATCAGAAAGCAGTCCCCGTTTTCACGCAACAACCCTTGCCGTTTGAACTCCGCAAATACGCGACTGACAGTCTCCACGGTCAGCCCCAGTAGAGAGGCAATATCCTCCCGCATCAAATGCTCGCATTCATCGCGCGGATCATCGCAAGCTGCCGCCAGCAGGAAACGCGCCACACGAATCTGTGCGCTTCCTGTAGAGAATTGCGTTATGACATTGTCAGCCTCATCCAGATTCTGCTGCATTCGCTGCAGCAAACCGCTGTAGATTGCTGTACAGCTCTTTTCCAGTTTCTCGATAATGCCAACCGGTATCTGACACAACAGCACTTCACCCACCGCCTCTGCCGTATGCCGGTATTGCCTGTCAATCAAGGCTTCCAGGCCAGCAACGTCACCCCGACGCAGCAAGCGGACAATGCGCGGTACTCCACTTTCCGTGTACTGCACAAGCTTGATGAGACCGGAGCGCACCGTATAAATGTTTCCGCCTTTTTCTCCTTGTGAATACACGCAGGCTTTCGCAGCCACCCGCAACTTCTCGATCGGATAAGCCGCCGCCTCTAACTCCTGATCCGTCAAGGAAGCGAACAACATGGCATTGCGCAAATGACAATTCACGCATTGTGCGCGTCCCTCGCGCACAATGCCTGTGCTGCCCACTTTCTGTTTTTTCACTCAAACACCCTGATAACCGATTAAATTGCGAATTGTCAATGATACGTTGGAAACATTGCTGTACGGTGTTTGTCACGCGGTACAGGATGAGCCTGTACTCCTTCCAGGAGAAACACCATGAAAACAGAATTGAAACAGGTTTCACGCCTTGCTGCAGCCTGCATGATCGCGACCTGCGCCACCGTCATTGTACCGGCTGCTGTCAGCGTCGTAAGCAATGGCCAGTTTGGCTTGATGGCTTCTGCACATGCCGAGGAGAGCGGCGAAGGTGAAGAAGGCGGCGGTAAAAAAGGCGGCAAGGATGTCAAAGGCGGCCACGGTGAAGATAAAGGCCACGGCGGCGAAAAGGGCCAGAAAGACGTGTTGACTCATGGCCCTGCGAACAGCAAGGGCGATTACGAAGCCAGCGGGCAAGGCCCACGCGCTGCGAAAGGCAGTGCCGATGATCGCAGCAAACCGCCGGTATGGGCAAAAGAAGGTGTCACTGTCGAACTTGGCCGCTTGAACGTAGTGCGCGCTCCTGACGCTGTTCGTGATCGCCAGCTCGCTGAAGCCCTGAAAAGCGACCCTGCATTGTTCAGTGTTTACAGCTGGACTATCGCCAAGTTCACTGCTGACCTGACTGACGACACCGCGCGCATTGACGCACCGCTGATGAACTTGGCACTGTATGAAGCGTTTGTCACCGAGTACGCGAAAAACCCTGGCGCGACTTCAGTTGTTGTCAGCTCTGTCGACAAGGAAACCAAACTTCCTGTCAGTTACACCTTCGATCTGAGCAGCGGCGCCACAGCCACATCAGTGCTGGGCATTATGCTGGGCACCGCGACAGACAAAGACGTCGCCAAGATTGGCGGTGTAACGACTGAAGTCGTGGAGTCAGTGAACAAAATCATGGGGCTTACTGATGAGTTTACTGCGGCAGGCATTGACCCAGCCGCCGTAGGCACCGCAGCCGAATCTGTACGCGCCAAGATATCAACGGTTCACGGCGAATAAGTTTTTTCGTCAATCGCTCAAACAGGAAAGCCGGGAAGTTCACTTCCCGGCTTTTTTTATCGCTGCACCTGATCAATCCAGTCCTGCAGGTTGTAGTAGTTGGTGACACGCGTGATCAAGCCATCACGCAACTCAAAAAACGCTCCCACAGGCAGCGTGTAACGCTGGCCATTGGCTTCCGGTAGCCCTTCATCGCTGCGGATATATTCGCCTTCAATCACGAATTCAGCTGCCGCACGTGCGCCGTTGGCCATCACCACCAGATCCACCACGCGCTCGCGATAGCAGTGATCCATGTGCGCGAGGAATTCACGAAATGCGGCTTTGCCCACCTGACGTGCGCCCTGGTTGATGTCGTGCACCACATCGTCGGTCAGCAGCGCCAGCATGCCCTCGGCGTCATCGGCATTGAAGGCGTTGTAGTAGCGGGTGATGATCTCGGCAGTGTGCATGATGTAATCCAGTGATGTGACGAAGCCGGCGATTGTCGCGCCTCGCCGCGTCTTGTGCCATACGTGATCTGTGGGAAGATAGCTGCATTATCTGAAAGGTATTTACCATGCCGGAACTGTTTGGCTTCGATGCATTTTCGCCGGCGGAGATCGCCGAAAAAATCGAGACGGTGGGCGTGAAAAAAGCGCGCCTGCCGCTGTTGTCGATGCTGCTGCTCGGCGTGCTGGCCGGCGCCTTCATCGGACTCGGCAGCATGCTCTACGTGCTGGTGCAAGCCGATACCTCGCTCGGCTTTGCCGCCAGCCGGCTACTGGGCGGGATGGTGTTTTCACTGGGCCTGTTGCTGGTGATTGTGGCCGGCGCCGAACTGTTCACCGGCAACAACCTGCTGGTAATGGCCTGGGCCGACCGGCGCATCACCTCCACCGAACTGCTGCGCAACTGGCTGCTGGTGTGTCTGGCCAATGCCGCTGGCGGGGCCGGTCTGGCCGTGCTGGTGTTTCTCGCCGGCCACACGGAGATGAATCACGGTCTGCTGGCCGAGCAATACCTGAAAATCGCAGCCGCCAAGTGCGAGCTGCCTTTCTGGACCGCGCTGTTTCGCGGCGTGCTGTGCAATGTACTGGTGTGCATGGCAGTGTGGATGGCGATGGCCGGGCGCACGGTGGTCGACAAGGCCGTGGCCATCGTCTTTCCGGTAACGGCCTTTGTCGCCGCCGGCTTCGAGCACAGCATCGCCAACATGTATTTCATCCCCATGGCCCTGCTGCTGAAGTACTCAGGACACTTGCCGGCAGCGGATTCCATCACGCTGGCCGGCTATCTTCACAACCTGCTGCCAGTGATACTCGGCAACCTGCTCGGCGGCAGCGTGCTGGTGGGGTTGGTGTACCACACTATCTACCGTCGGCATCAGCCCGATCATCAACATCAGCCATAGTGATAGCGCAACTGCGCAATCAACAGTGCATCGTCCACCACTTTGTACACGAAACGATGCTCGTCATTGATCCGGCGCGACCAGTAGCCCGCCAGCGCATATTTGAGCGGCTCAGGCTTGCCAATGCCACTGAAAGGCTGGCGCGCGGTTTCCTTGATGAGCGTGTTCACGCGTTCGAGCAATCTGGCGTCTGTCTTCTGCCAATAGAGATAGTCTTCCCACGCCTGCTCGGAAAAAACCAGCTTCATTCCAGCAAGCTCTGCTCTTTGCCTTCTCCCGCAGCGAACTGCGCGATGGAGGCGAGCAGGCGCTGGGCGTTTTTCGGACTGCGCAGCAGGTAGGCGGTTTCTTCCAGCGCCTTGTAATCCTCTAGCGACATCATCACCACTGATTGCTCGCTGTTGCGGGTGATGATCAGCGGCTCGTGATCCTCGCACACCCGGTTCATGGTTGTAGCGAGGTTCGCGCGGGCGGCGGTGTAGGTAATGGCGTCCATGAGGGTTCCCTCTCATTGTATGTACATAAAATTGTACATGCTTGTGGCGACATGTCCATATTTGGATGCAGACAGACGTATCCGCAGTGGCAGCATTATGATTCCAACAGCCGTTTGACCTCCATCAAACCCACACGCATTGAAAGGCATTGCAATAGGATGTGCTCGCCCCTATGATGTGATAATCAATCTCATTTACATTCATTCCAGCAAACCATTGCTGTTTGTATCAAGGTCATGAAGTCATGCTGATGCCCGATGCCGACTTGCCTCAATCCAGGATCGCCAGTCCCGGCCCGTCACTGGATCAAAGCCTGTCACTCGACCAATGCGAAAAAGGCGCGATCGTGCGCATTGTCGAACTCTTGCCGCAACCGCGTTTCGGCACACAGGATGAGCAGGTGACGCTGCGCCTGAAGGAGCTGGGCTTCCTGCCCGGCAATCGCCTGACCGTGATCGGCTTCGGCCTGATGGGTCGCGACCCGCTGGCCGTGCAGGTCAACGGCACCAAGTTTGCGCTGCGCCGTGCCGAGGCCAGCAAGATTCTGGTGGAGCCGGTCAACCCATGAGCGCCCCCATTCGTTTTGCCCTGGTCGGCAACCCCAATTGCGGCAAGACCTCGCTGTTCAACCGCCTGACCGGCGCCCGCGCCAAGGTCGCCAACTACCCCGGTGTTACGGTGGAGAGGCGTTCAGGCGAGCTCACCGGGCTCGATCGCTCGGCAGAACTGATCGACCTGCCCGGCACCTACAGCCTGCATGTCACCTCGCCGGACGAGCAGGTGGCGCGCGACATCATTCTCGGCCAGATGGCGGGCGAAGCAGCGCCGGATGTACTGCTGGCCGTGGTGGATGCCACCAACCTGCGCCTGGGCTTGCGACTGGTGCTGGAATTGAAGGCGCTGAACCGGCCGACCCTGCTGGTACTGAACCAGATGGACGCCGCCGAGCGCCGTGGCATCCGCGTCGACTGCGCCGGCCTCGCCCGCGCCACCGGCCTGCCAGTGGTGGAAACCGTGGCCGTGCAGCGCGGCGGTGTCGATGCCCTGCTGGCCGAACTGGCCAAACATGCCAGCCAGGCAACAGCGGCGCCTGCAGCCATCGACCCGAACTTACTGGCACGCGAGGAATCGGTGGAAGCGCTGTACACGCGCATCGAAAACCTGCTGCATGACCATGTGACGCTACCCGACGCCGCGCCGCCGTGGCAGGACAAACTGGACGCGCTGGTCATGCATCCCGTGCTCGGCTGGGTGGTGTTGCTGACCGTGCTGCTGCTGACCTTTCAGGCCGTATTTGCCTGGGCTGCACCGCTGGTGGATGGCATTGATGCTGCAGTAGCGGCACTGGGCGAGTTTGCTGGCGCTCACATGCCGGAAGGCATACTCAAGGATTTCCTCGTCAACGGCCTCATCGCCGGCACCGGCAGCGTGCTGGTATTCCTGCCGCAGATCATCATCCTGTTCTTCTTTATTCTGGTGCTGGAAGACACCGGCTACCTACCGCGCGCCGCTTTCCTGCTCGACCGGCCGATGCGCGGCGTGGGGCTGTCTGGCCGCTCCTTCATCCCCATGCTGTCCAGCTTTGCCTGCGCCGTACCCGGCATCATGGCCACGCGCACCATCCAGGATCCGCGCGAGCGTTTCATCACCATCATGACCGCACCGCTGATGACCTGCTCCGCGCGTCTGCCGGTGTACGCGCTGATCATCGCCGCCTTCATTCCCCGGCAAGCCGTGTTCGGCATTTTCAATCTGCAGGGTCTGACGCTGTTCACGCTGTACATCGCCGGCATCGCCAGCGCAGCGCTGGTGGCGTTTGTACTGCGCCGCCGGCAGGCACGCGAGGAATTCCCGCTGCTGCTGGAGCTGCCGAGCTACCGCTGGCCCATGCCCTATCACCTGTTCCTCGGCCTGCGCGAGCGCACGATGATCTTCCTCTACCGCGTCGGCACCATCATCCTCGCGCTGTCAGTGCTGTTGTGGTTTCTGGCCAGTTACCCCGCGCCACCGGCAGACGCCACCCGCGCCGCCATCGAATACAGCTACGCCGGCCGCTTGGGCCTGTTGATGCAACCGCTGTTCGCACCGCTGGGTTTCAACTGGCAGATGTGTATTGCACTGATTCCGGCCATGGCCGCGCGCGAAGTGGCGGTGAGTGCATTGGCCACCGTGTATGCCGTGGGTGGCGACAATGTGGATACCGCACTCGGCGGTCTGTTGGCGAGTAGCTGGAGCCTGCCGGTGGCGCTCGCCTATCTGGCGTGGTTTGTCTACGCGCCACAATGCATATCGACCATTGCCGTGGTGCGGCGCGAAACCAACTCGCGCGCCGCGACTGCTTTCTTCACGGCGTATTTATTTGGATTGGCCTACTTTGCGGCGTGGGTAGTGTATCGCCTCGCATTGTTGTGGGTCTGAGAGGCTGTGATGTGGCAGGAAATGATTGTGGGATTGTGTGTGTTGCTGGCACTGGCGTTTGTGCTGCGCCGCTACTTCCTGCCGGCAAAAAAAACCGCCGGCAGTTGCGGCGGTTGTGGTGGGTGTGGCAGCCAGCGTCAGGGTTGCCAGAAATAGCTATAGCCGGCGGACATTACTGCCGAACGGCCGCTTCGCGCACCGCCGCACCTGTGTACGGCGCATTGAACAACAGACTGCGCTCACTGGTATTGGCGGCATTCAGCGGATCGGCGTCGATGTAGTCCGGCACGCCGTCGCCGTCATCATCAAGATCGGTGTTGTTGCCGATGCCATCGTGATCCGTGTCTACGGATTCGGAGGCATTGAGCGGGAAGGCGTCGATGCTATCCGGCACGCCGTCGTTATCTGCGTCGGTATCCGCCCCGTCCTCAAGACCATCGGCATCGGTATCCCCGGTGTGCACGCGAGTGATGCGGTTCACTGTTGCGCCGTTGTAGCTAGTGAACCCGCCACCCAGCACCAGCTTGCCATCCGGCTGTACGGCCAAGGCATTAACATCACCACTCGCACCCGTGCCAGGGTTGAAGCCAGTATCCAACGAACCATCGGCATTCAGCCGCGCAATGCGATAACGCGCCACGCCGTTCACGCTGGTGAAGGCCCCCCCCATAACCAGCTTGCCATCCGCCTGCACCGCTAAGGCATACACAGCGCCGTTTGCTCCGGCGCCCGGGTTGAAGCCGGCATCAACAGACCCATCGGCATTCAACCGCGCGATGTTTTTGCGCGACACGCCATTCACCGAGGTAAAGTCACCCCCGATCACGACCCTCCCATCGGTTTGCTCGGCAAGCGCAACTACAACATTGTTCGCCCCCGTGCCCGGGTTGAAGCTGGTATCAACAGATCCATCGGCATTCAGCCGCGCGATATTGTAGCGCGACACACCATTCACCGAGGTGAAACTACCTCCGATTAACAACTTGCCGTCCGCCCGCACAGAAAGTTCATGCACAAACCAGGAAGCCTCCGGACTGAAATTGGCATCCAGCGAACCATCGGCAAGCAAACGAGCAATAAAAACACGCCTTACTCCGTTTACCGAAGAGAAATCACCGCCAATAACCACTTTGCCATCTGCCTGCACAGCCATAGCATTCACATTGCCGTTCGGACCCGCGCCCGGGTTGTTGAAGCTGGTATCAATTGACCCATCGGCATTCAGCCGCGCAATGCGGTTGCGCACCAAGCCATTCACCGAGCTGAAGCCACCGCTGATCACCACCTTACCATCTGCCTGCACAGCCAGAAGCTTCACAACGGCATTCGGTCCTGCACCTGAGTTGAAGCGCTCATCCACTGAACCATCGGCATTCAGGCGTGCTAGATAACTGCGCCCCACGCCATTGACTGTGGTGAACCCACCGCCGATGACTGCCTTGCCATCGCTCTGCATCGCCAAAGCGTGCACATTACCATTGACCCCAATGCCGCCTCGATTAAAGCTCAGGTCACGAAAGCCCGCTTGCGCCACCGTTGCAGCACTGTCGCAGACATCGCCCATGCCATCGTTGTCGACATCCGCCTGGTTGGCATTACTGATCAAGGGGCAATTGTCTGCCGTATCGATGAAGCTATCGCCGTCATCGTCGGTATCGGTGTTATTGCCAATGCCGTCGCCGTCCAGATCTATCGATTCAGCGGCATTCAAAGGAAAGGCGTCGCTGGTGTCGAGCACGCCGTCATTGTCGTCATCCGTGTCGCACATATCACCCATACCATCGCCATCGGTGTTCAGCTGATTGGCGTTGGCTATCAGCGGGCAATTGTCGGCTGTATCTGCCACTCCATCGCCATCATCATCAGGGTCACAAACATCGCCGCTATCATCGCCGTCGGTATTCAGCTGATCCGTGTTGCTCACGTTCGGGCAGTTATCCAGCAACAGACCAGAGTTGGCCTGGCAAGCTGACTCACAGCCAGCTGTCCAGCCGTCTACATAGTTATCCATGTCACTATCGGCGGAAGCCGCCGCTTGCAGCGGAAACCTGTCAAAGCCATCCAGGGTGCCGTCATTGTCATCATCGTGATCACAGGCATCGCCAAGGCCATCGCCATCAAGGTCCGACTGACTGGCATTCAACGCCCGCGAGCAGTTGTCGCTTGTATTCAGTACGCCGTCATTATCGTCATCCAAGTCCAGCTGCAGCCCATTGCACATGGCAACTTCCGCCGCACAGCCATACTCATTAGGTTGTAGCCAGCTATCGGGCAGGCCGTCCATGTCAATATCGCTTACCGCAGCAGCATTGCTGGCAAAACTATCTGCTCCATCTTCAACACCATCGGCATCGGTATCCCCGGTGTGCACCCGTGTGATCCTATTGGCCGCCACACCGCCATACGTTGTAAAGTCGCCACCGAGTAACAATCTACCGTCTGGCTGGAGCGCCAAGGCACGAACGCTATTGCCCGCCGAGTCCGGATTGAAGCCGACATCCAGCGAGCCATCGGCATTCAGGCGAGTCATGTTTCTGCGCGCCACGCCATTTACTGCGGTGAAGCCACCGCCGATCACCAGCTTGCCATCAGCCTGGACACTCAAGGCAAACACAACATTGTTCACCCCGCTGCCCGAGCCGAAGCCACTATCCAGCGAGCCATCCGTATGCAGACGGGCAATCCGGTTGCGCGCCACACCATTTACCGCGGTGAAAGTACCGGCAATGACCACCTTGCCATCGTCCTGCACTGCCACAGCATAAACAGCATTATTCGGCCCACCGCTTGGGTTGAAACCGGTATCCAGCGAGCCATCCGTATGCAGACGGGCAATCCGGTTACGCGCCACACCATTCACCGTGGTGAAATCACCGGCGACGACTAATTTGCCATCCGCCTGCACGGCCAATTTACCCACAGCTGCGTTCACCCCGCTGCCCGGGTTGAAGTCGGTATCCAGCGAGCCATTGGCATACAGACGTGCAATGTAATTGCGCGCCACGCCATTTACCGTGGTGAAACCACCGCCGATGACTACTTTGCCATCCGGCTGCACGGCAAGGGCAGTCACATAGTTGCTCGGACCCGTGCCCGGATCGAAGCTGGTATCCAGCGTGCCATCCGCATTCAGAATGGCAATACGGTTGCGCGCCACACCATTCACCGTGGTGAAGGCACCGCCGATCACCAGCTTGCCATCTGCTTGTAAAGCAAAAGCATTCACACCGCTGTCCACCCCACTGCCTGGGTTGAAACTGCTATCCAGCGAGCCGTCCGCATGCAGACGGGCAATACGGTTGCGCGCCACGCCATTCACCGCGGTGAAGGCACCGCCAATCACCGCCTTGCCATCGGCCTGTGCCGCTATTGCATACACAGCATTGTTCGCGCCGCTGCCCGTATTAAAGTCCCGGTCAAGGCTGCCGGCACTCGGACTGTCACACGCATCGCCCAAACCATCACCGTCAGCGTCCAACTGATCGGCATTGCTCATCACGGGGCAGTTGTCCGCTGTATCTGCCTGGCCATCGTTATCGTCGTCCGGATCACAGGCATCGCCCATACCATCGCCATCTGTATCCGTTTGATCGTTGCTTATATAAGGACAATTGTCGTTCTCAGGCGTCGCCGGAGGGCAAATATAGGGATCCGACGAGAAGGCAATCAACGTGGTGCCCGACGGGCAGATCACCAAAGAACCTGTCACAGAACACTCCGTCCATCCATGACCAATGTTGTCATGGTCAGCATCGTTCTGGCAGACGCTCGCCGCTTTCACCGGGGACGACAAACCCAGCGCCAACAGCAAGACGGCGAACAAACGGCGACGGGCAAAACACGGAATGGTCACAGGCAGACGCATGGCGAGCTCCTTCTTGTTTTTTACACCCTAACACAGCCCCCCCCCGGTACCAATACTGCAGGGCGTTTTGGCCGCGGGCGGGCTATATAAATCTGGCGGCACTCGCGCTCAAAAAACAATGCCCGCATCTTGCGATGCGGGCATTGGCATTTGCCACTACTACAGGCCGGTATCAGCCTGTAAAACGGGCCATTACTTGAAGTTGTACTTCACACCCAGGCTGTAAGCGTCCAGGTCTTGCTTGGTGGTGTGGTTGCTGTCGCCGATATCAAACAGACGCTCCACGCCGGCCGTCAGGCTGACCACGCCCAGGTTCCACTCGGCACCCACACCCAGCAGCGGGTCCAGGCCACGCGCGTCATCCGAGCCAACATAGCTGTCAGCGCCGATGGTTACGTCGACATCTGCATCAGCATCCCAATAGGTCATGCCGACCTTGCCATAAAAGGAAAAGCTGTCTGAAACCGGCAGGTGGCCCACGGCCGCGAAATCCAGCGCCCTGGCTTCAAAGCTCAGCTCACCGTCCACAACGCCCGGCAAAGAGGCATCGAGACCGTATTCACCCAGGTCGCGGTAACCCGCTTCCAGGCTCAGGTACTCATTGACGTTGTAGCCACCGTAGATGTGGAAGCCGGTATCGGTGTCATCACAGGACACACCGGAGACGTTGGGGATACCATCGCACACATCCACAGCCTTCAAACGGTTTGCTTCCAACCCGACATAATAGCCCTCGGCCTGCGCAACGCCCGCTACAGCGGAGGCCATAACCAGGCCAGCGGCCAACATTTTCTTGTTCAGCATTTCGATCTCCCGATACTGTTTGTCATGCCCCTCACCGCGAGAGGCAGGGCTTTATATCAAATCGGCACGCAGCCGACCACCGGAAAAACGGCAGATATTTCAAAACCTGAACGCATCTTCCGCAATCGACATCACATCATCCGCACCGGCGAGGGCGGCGGCATAATGCACACCAGTACGCGGCAGGATGCGCGCAAAGTAAAAGCGCGCCGTTGCCAGTTTGGCGGCGTAAAAACCATCGCTGTCTGCGCTTGCAGCAATTTTCTGATGTGCAATCAGCGCCATTTGCGCCCACATATAGCCCAGCGCCATGTAACCGGAATACATGGTGAAATCCACGGATGCTGCACCGACTTCCTCGGCATTCTGCATCGCGCGTTCGCCGATTTTCATCGTCAACTCGCCCCACTGTGCATTGGCCTGTGCCAGTGGCTCGCACAACCCGGCCATGACGGCGTCATTCTTGTGTGCTTCACAGAACTTGTGAATCAGTTTGGTGAAGTTGCGCAACAGTGCGCCGCCGGAACCCATTACCTTGCGGCCGATCAGATCCAGCGCCTGAATGCCGGTGGTGCCTTCATAAATGGTCGAGATGCGCACATCGCGCGCAATCTGTTCCATGCCGTGTTCGTGGATATAACCGTGACCGCCGAACACCTGGATGCCGATATTGCACACTTCCACCGCGGTTTCCGTGCAGAAGGCCTTGGCAATCGGCGTCAGCAGGCCGAGCAAATCTTCGGCGGTTTTTTTCTCTTCTTCATTGGTGGAGAAGTTTGTCTTGTCGACCAGTTGTGAACACCAGTAGAGAAAGGCGCGCTGGCCTTCGACAATGGCTTTCTGTGTCATCAACATGCGGCGCACATCCGGGTGCACGATGATCGGGTCGGCTTCGCCGTCCGGATTTTTCTTGCCCGTCAGTGAACGCATTTGCAAACGTTCGCGTGCATATTTCAGTGCGCCCTGGAAAGATGCTTCACCCAGCGCCAGACCCTGCAAGCCCGTGCCGAGACGTGCGGAATTCATCATGTTGAACATGATTTCCAGTCCGCGATTCTCTTCGCCCACCAGATAGCCTGTCGAGCCATCAAAATTCATCACGCAAGTCGCAGACGCTTTCAGGCCCATTTTCTTTTCAATCGAACCACAGTTCACGTTGTTGGGCGCGCCCAGTGAACCATCGGCATTGATATTGATTTTCGGCACGATGAACAGCGAAATACCTTTCGTGCCTTTCGGTGCGCCTTCCACGCGCGCCAGCACCGCGTGAATGATGTTGGAGGTGATATCGTGTTCGCCGGCAGAAATGAAAATCTTGGTGCCGCTGATCCTGTAAGTGCCATCGGCTTGTTTAACCGCTTTGGTGCGCAACAAACCGACATCGGAACCGCAATGCGCTTCCGTCAGGCACATGGTGCCGGCCCATTCGCCGGAGACAATTCTGGGCAGGAACATCGCCTGCTGTTCAGGAGTGCCACCGTGCAGCAAACATGTCACCGGCGCGTGCGCAAGACCGGGATACATGGTCCACGCCCAGTTGGCGGCACCCATCATTTCGTTGACCACCATACCCAGTGAGCCGGGCAGACCCTGGCCGCCGTGTGCAACCGGCACGCCGAAACCCTGCCAGCCATCGGCGCAATATTGGTGAAACGCTTCGGCGAAACCCTCGGGAATCGTGACCTTGCCGTTCTCGAAATGGCAGCCCTGCTCATCGCCGCTTTTGTTCAGTGGCTGCAGAACTTCTTCGGCAAACTGGCGGCCGCTGTCGATGATGGCCAGCATTTCGTCCGGTGACACCGGCTCGCAGCCCTGCAGGCTGGCGTAATGCGTGGCGCTGTCGAGCACTTCATTGAGAACGAAGTGAATATCGCGCAGGGGAGCGTGGTAGGCAGGCATGGCAAACCTCAATATCAGTGGGCGGTGCGAACATCCATTATAGGAAGCGCCACCGGCATGGCCGAGAGCAAAGGCGTCCAGTCTGATTGACAAATGCAGCCAGCAAATCCGTAGCACGTTCCCGTGTAAAATGCGCCACCTACGTTTGGCAAGAGCGGCGCGTCATGAGCGAACAGCAGCAATCCACCACCCATTTCGGTTACCAGCAAGTGCCGGTGCAGGAAAAGCAGCGCAAGGTGGCAGACGTCTTTCACTCGGTGGCATCACGTTACGACCTGATGAACGACCTGCTCTCCGGTGGTATCCATCGCCTGTGGAAACGCTTCACCATTGAAGTCTCCGGCGTGCGCTACGGCCACAAGGTGCTGGACATTGCCGGCGGCACCGGCGATCTCGCGCTCAAATTCTCGCGGCTGGTGGGTGAGGACGGGCAGGTGGTGCTGGCCGACATCAACTCCTCCATGCTCAACGTGGGCCGCGATCGCCTGATTGATCGCGGCGCGGTGGGCAACATCCAGTTTGCCCAGGCCAATGCCGAATGCCTGCCGTTTCCCGACAACACCTTCGACTGCATCACCATTGCATTCGGCCTG
Organism: uncultured Pseudomonadales bacterium; assembly: GCA_964509075.1. Classification (GTDB taxonomy): domain Bacteria; phylum Pseudomonadota; class Gammaproteobacteria; order Pseudomonadales; family UBA7239; genus UBA7239. The sequence continues at coordinate 135,428 of CAZDWC010000010.1, forward strand.
CGCAATGTCACCGACAAGGACAAGGCGCTGCGCTCGATGCTGCGCGTGCTGCGCCCCGGCGGTCGCCTGTTGGTGCTGGAATTTTCCAAGCCGGGCAATCCGCTGCTGGCCAAGGCCTATGACGCCTATTCCTTTCACGCCATGCCGCTGATCGGAAAAGTGGTGACGAACGATGCCGACAGTTATCGCTATCTGGCGGAATCCATCCGCATGCATCCAGATCAGCAAACCCTGAAAGGCATGATGGAAGACGCCGGATTCGTGGAGTGCGAGTTCTACAACATGACGGGGGGCGTGGTGGCGCTGCACAAAGGCGTGAAACCATGAGTGTGTTGTCACAGCGCATCACTACGATATTGCTCTGTGGCCTTCTTGCCGGCTGTTACGGCCCTACCGCCATCCGCCAGGGATTTCAGGATTACAGCCAGACCCTGCACTACAACTCGCAGCAGCAAATGCTGCTGAATCTGGTGCGGCTCAAATATCGCGAAACGCCGTTCTTTCTCAAGGTAGGCGCGCTCTCAGTCAATTACGAACTGGAAACCGGCGCCGCACTAGGCGTCGACAATATCAAGGACGGCAATTCGCCGATAAGTTTAGGGATTGAACCGTCAGTGCTGGAAAAACCGACAGTGACCTACACCCCTGTAGAGGGCGATATTTTCGTGAAGCAGATGCTGGCCGAAATCGACCCCAGTGTTTTTGTGCTGCTGGTGCGTGCCGGCTGGCATGTAGACACCTTGAGCCGGATGATTGTCGACAGCATCGCCGCCGCCGATGGCAGCACGCTGGATCGCGCGGCATACGATGCGCTGTTGCAAACACTTGCAGACGCACAATCACAACGTCGGCTCGTGTTCGCGACCAATGCCAATGAAAAAATTCCGACACTGAAAGCGGGTAACATCGAGCTGCCGCTGGCACGCTTGCGTTTCCGCAGCTTTCTTGACGTGATGTACGAGCTGAGCAAGAACGTGGACGTGCCGACCAGCCAGCAGGACTGGGTGGAGCCGGTTTCACACCGCAACGATCTACTGCGAGTGCAGCCCGCCCGTTTCAAATCCGCAGAGGACTATGTGAGCGTGAAGCACCACGGTTACTACTTCAGCATTGCGCAACGCGACGTTGCATCCAAGAACACGTTTGCACTGCTGCAGACGCTGTATCAGATGCAGGCAGGCGAAATCAAATCCGTGCAGCCGGTGCTGACGCTTCCTATCGGCAAGTAGCAGCAATAAACCGCAGCCAAATAATCACGCTGAAACATCCATCATATTTTTACAAAAATATTGGAATTTTATGACACAGCAATCCCATTACCAGCCGGTTCTGCGCTCACTACTTGTTCTACTGGTGTTACTGGGCATTGCGTGGTTTACCGGCGACTTGCTGTTCGATCTCAGCGAACAGGCAATTTCGCAATCGCAGAAGGTGTTGTACTACACCTTGCAGTGTGCGATCTGGCTGTCTGGCGCCTATTTCATCAACACGCTGTTCAATCTGGTGTTCTGGGATCGCCTGTTCTCTGCCATGCTCGGCGATGCGCAGGTGCCGCGCCTGCTGAAAAATGTCACGGGCATCATTATTTTTTCCATCGCGATCACCGGCATTGTCGGCGTGGTGTTCCAGAAGCCGGTGACAGGTATCTGGGCGACTTCCGGCGTGGTCGGCATCGTGGTCGGCCTCGCGCTGCAAAGCATGATTCGGGACATCTTTGTCGGTTTGGCGGTGAATATCGACAAGCCTTACGCCATCGGCGATTTCATTACCCTGCACCCAACCTCACTGCTCAAGGGCGCAGGAGTGCGCGGTCTGGTACAGGAAATTACCTGGCGCACCACCAAACTGCTGACACCGGAAAGCAATATTCTCTACGTGCCGAACAGCGTGATCGGCGCTTCCATTCTCACCAATCATTCAGCGCCGACCAATCCCAGCGAATTTGAAGTGAGCATCACGCTCGGTTTCAATACCGACACGGCACGCGCCAAGCGCATCCTGCAAGCGGCGGCCCTGGCCGTCGCCGCCGACAGCGGCCCGGTGCTCGCATCACCTGCGCCTAAAGTGCGAATTGCATCGGCAAAACCGGAAGGCATCGAATACCGCATCATTTTCATGGCGGCGCGTTCACCCGGACCGGCGAAGGATGCGGTGCTGTCCAGCGTGCTGGAGCATATGCATCAAGCAGGCCTTAGCCCCTCGTATCCGCAGCGCGATTTGTATGTGGCACGCATGCCGCAACGCGCTCTGGAGGGCACGTCAGTGCAGGATCGCGTCAATCTGTTGCGGCGCATGGAGATTTTCACACCGCTGACGCAGGAAGAGTTACAGTTTCTGGTGGAGACGGCCATTCGTCGTGATATCCCGCAAGAGCAAAACTTGTTTATCGAAGGTGCGGAGCAGGCAGCACAGGATTATTCCATGTACGTATTGGTCGAGGGATTACTGCACGTTTTCATTGCACAGGAAGAAAAACGCCTGCGCGTAGGACAGATCGTTCCCGGTGAGTTTTTTGGTGAAATGTCATTGCTCACCGGCGTACCGCGCTCGGCCACCATCACAACAGTCACTGATGCCGTCGTGTACGAAATTACGCAGAAAGCGATGGCGGAGTTGTTGCATCGTCGACCGGAATTGATGTCGCGCCTGAGTGACGTGATGGCCGAACGCAAGTTGCGCAACGAGCAAGCCAGCGATCAGCAGTCGGCCGACTCGCAGGATGCCGCACGCTCCAGCCTCGCGGCACAGTTGTTTGGTTCGATGAAAAACATGTTCGGGCGTGTATGGTCTCAAGGCAGCTGAAATCCCTGATTTTCTATCGGGTTTTACGGTAGTTTACAAGCAGGTAACAGGTAGTGCATGCTGAGCGAGATGCTGTCCCTGTCCACGGAATAATACTAAAGGGCTCCCCCCATGCTTCTCTTCTTTTCTGGTACCGCCAGACAGAAATTCCGCTACACCACGCTGATGTCACGCACTGTATGGCTGTGCATGATGCTGTCTTTTTTTGCATTTTCGCCAGCACAGGCCGACGAGGAAGACGCGGATAGCGACGGCTTTCCCGATATTGTCGATGCCTGCCCGGCCGACGGGGACATGTGGGGTTACGGTGTAGACAGCAGTGGCTGTCCGGTACTGCCGCCTGACACTGACGGCGATGGCGTAACAGATGATGTGGACGTCTGTCCGAGTGACGGCGACCTGTACGGCGCGGGTGTGGATGGCAATGGCTGCCCCCTGTATCCACCGAATGACAGCGACAGCGACGGCTTTGAAGACAGCATGGACAACTGTCCCTACGACTACAATCCGGATCAATCGGATTCCGATTTTGATGGCGCAGGCGACATTTGCGATACCGGCGGTGGCGACTACGACAGCGACGGCGACGGTTACTACGACAGCTATGACAGCTGCCCGTACGAAGGCAATGTCTACGGTTATGGTGTAGATGGCTCGGGCTGCCCGATCTATTACGGCGGCGATAACGACTCCGACGGCGACGGCTACTACGACAGCTACGACAGCTGTCCCTATGATGGCGACCAGGGTGCAGGCGTGGACGGCAACGGCTGTCCGAATGTCGACAGCGACTGGGATGGTTACTACGACTATTACGACAGCTGCCCGTATGAAGGTGATATGGGCTACGGCGTGAATTATGACGGCTGCCCAATCACAGGTGGCGGCGACTCCGACTCCGACGGCGACGGCTACTACGACTACAGCTACCCCTATGACAGCTGCCCGTATGAAGGCGATACCTATGGCTATGGCGTCGACTACATGGGCTGCCCGATCATTCCTGACAGCGACGGTGACGGCTATCAGGATCCATGGGACAGCTGCCCGAATGACGGCGACCAGGGCGCAGGCGTGGATGGCAACGGCTGCCCGCTCTCTGACTTCGACAGCGATGGCATGCCTGACTCGCTGGATGTTTGCCTGAACGTTGGTGATCAGGGTTACGGGACGGACACGCAGGGCTGCCCGGTACCGCCGCTACTGGAGGGTAGTTACTGGCAAGGTTCTTCCGTACGAGAACTTACTCGACGGCGATAAGCCTGACTGTATTTAAGGCCGGCAATGCCGGCCTTTTTTATGTCTCGCGACCAGCGTGTAGAATGCAGGCCTGTCCTGAACGGCACCGCGAACCATGTCCACCCTAAAAGCCGGCCTCCTGATGGCGCTGGAAAGCACCGTCAACAACAGCCTCGCCTACGACCCCGCCACACAGCAGGCGCTACTGGCGCTGGATGGCAAGGTATTGCATATCGCCTGTGCGTTGCCGGATCAATCGGTGTACGTGTTGTTTGTCGGCAACCATGTTGAGTTGTGGTCAATATTTGAAGGCGCAGCGGACACCACCTTGTCGGGCACCGCGAGCGATTTTCTGGCGCTGTGGCGTGCGCGCAGCAGAACCACGGCACTGAGTGACAGCGGGGTGGCATTGACGGGTGACAGTGCGCTGTTGCAACAACTGCAAGCCATCAGTCGCGATCTGGAGATTGACTGGGAAGCGTTGTTGGCGAAACACACGGGCGATGTGATCGCACATCAACTTGGGCGTGCAGCGCGCGGCGCCGGCTACTGGCTACGCTCGGTGCGCAAGGAGGCCGAACGTCTGATGAGCGAGTTCCTGCAATTTGAAAGCAACACCGTGCCGAGTCGCCATGAAGTCGGCGCTTTTTGTCGCGACGTCGACGAATTGAATTTGCGCATGGACCGTCTGCAGGCACGCATGGATCAGTTCGCGCAGTCGCGCAAGGAAAGTTGAAATGGCATTGCTGCGACTGTTCACGATTTTGCGCGTCCTGACCTATTACCGCCTGGACACGGAATTGCTGACGCTGCAGTTGCCGTGGACATTGCGCCTGATACTTCAGGCTTCACCACTGCGCTTGCTGTCGCGCTGTGATGCGCAATTGTCGCGCGGAGCACGCCTGCGTCTGGCGCTGGAGCAGCTCGGCCCGGTGTTCGTGAAATTCGGCCAACTGCTGTCCACGCGCCCCGATCTGGTCATCGAAGACATGGTGCGCGAACTGGATAAATTGCAGGATCGCGTAGCACCATTTGCCGGCACTGATTTTGTTGCGATTGTTGAAAGCGCTCTCGGCAAGCCCGTCAGCGAACTGTTTTTCTCTTTTGAGCGCGAACCTCTGGCTTCAGCTTCCGTCGCCCAAGTGCATTGCGCCGTATTGCATGGCGGCGAAGAAGTTGTCGTCAAAGTTATACGTCCCGGCATTGCGGCGACCATTGAAAAAGATCTGGCGCTGATGGAGTTGCTGGCAAAACTTGCTGAACGCTTCGTGCCGGATGGCAAACGCCTGCGCCCGGTTGAAGTGGTGGCCGATTATCGCCACACCATTTTTGATGAGCTGAACCTGCAGCGCGAAGCCGCCAACGCAGCACAATTACGGCGCAATTTCGAACAATCGCCGATGCTGTATGTTCCGAAAGTCTACTGGGATTACTGCCGCCCACAGGTGATGGTGATGGAGCGCATTCGCGGCATTCCAGTCACGGACCTCGCGGCACTCAGCGCCCAGGGCACAGACATGAAATTGCTGGCGCATCGCGGCGTGGAAATCTTTTTTACACAGGTGTTTGATCACAATTTCTTTCATGCCGACATGCATCCCGGCAATATTTTTGTTGCCACCCAGCATCCGTCTCGGCCGCAATATATCGCCATCGACTGTGCGATTGTTGGTTCGCTTTCGCGAGAGGATCAGTACTATCTCGCACGCAACCTGCTTGCTATTTTTCATCGCGATTACCATGAAGTAGCACAGCTGCATATCGAGTGCGGCTGGGTGCCAGCACAGACGCGCGCTGCAGATTTCGAGGCGGCAATCCGCACTGTGTGTGAGCCGATTTTTGAAAAGCCAATCAGCGAGATTTCCTTCGGGCAAATCCTGGTCAATCTGTTCCAGACGGCGCGTCGCTTTGATATGACCGTGCAACCTTCATTGGTGCTGCTGCAAAAAACCCTGCTGAATATTGAGGGATTGGGCCGACAATTGTATCCGCAGCTGGATTTGTGGCAGACAGCGATGCCATTCCTGGAGCGCTGGATACAGAACCGTTACCACCCGAAAAGCCTGCTCGCGGAAATCCGCCGCCACGGCCCTGGCTGGCTGGAAAAATTTCCGGAAGTCCCGGAATTGCTGTTTGATGCCGCCGAACAGATTCGCCAGCTGGAGCGCGTAGTGCCGGCCATCAATATCACGGCGCAGCAATTGCTGGCGCGTGAACAACAGGAGCAGCGCGCCCAGAAAAAACGCCGCATTGCCGTTGTCGGCTTGTGCCTCAGCGTGGCGCTGCTGCCGCAAGCGCAAGCACTGTTGCAGAGCGCGCAGTGGCAAAGTGTACTGCTGGGTCTGGCTGCGCTCTGGTTGTTGCTGGGCTGAAACCGTGTGCTGCGCTTAATGCGCGACGGGCAGAACCCTGAGCACGTGCACACTCCCGTCCACCACATGGAAGCGCACGTTGAAATCCGACAGCGCGACCCCGTATTCACGTCCGGCTGTCCCGGTGTTGTGATACGCAGGGCGCGGATCCTGCGCCAGCACCTCATCAATCAATGCATGCATGTCCGCCGTCAGCTGCCATTGCGCAGCATCCGCCAGCGCCTCTGCATTCCAGACAACCGGCAATCGAGCCGGCGCCTGCGCCGCCAGTGCGGCACGCGCATCGGGCAGGCTGTCGGCATAGGGCAGATAGGGTTTGATGTCGATAACGGGGGTGCCGTCGAGCAGGTCGGCGCCGCGCAGCACGAGTTCGCAGCCAGCCTCGCCCTCGACAATCTCCAGCAGTTCGACCACCGACAGGCCGACGGGATTGGGGCGGAACATTGAGCGGCTGGCAAAGACGCCAATGCGCTTGTTGCCGCCCAGGCGCGGCGGGCGCACGGTCGGCTGCCAGCCTTGTCCGGCCGTGGCGTGAAACAAAAACACCAGCCAGAGATGTGAATAGGTATCGAGACCCTCCACGCATTCGCGGCGCGCGTATTCGTCATGCAGGATCAGGCGACTGGTGGCGTGCGGCGCCAGTCCAGGCTGGCGCGGAATGCCGAATTTCTCCCGGAAGGGAGAGCACACCGTGCCGATGATGTGGAAATTCGAATCGCGCATGTCCCGTCGATGCACCTGCAGCCATTGGCGGCCGATGATAACGAGATAGCCGGCAATGTCATAATGCTGTCAGCAATCTGTTATATATTTGAAGGATCTCCATTGTGATGGTTCTTGCGTGAAAGACTCTGCGACTCCACTGCCGGCCGCGACTGCCAGCGAAACACCTGTTACTGATCTTGGCAAACCCGAGCTGTATATCAACCGCGAATTGTCACAGCTGGCGTTCAACCTGCGCGTACTGGATCAGGCCATTGACGAGAATCATCCGCTGCTGGAGCGCGTCAAATTCCTGCTGATTTTCAGCTCGAATATGGACGAGTTTTTCGAGATCCGCGTTGCCGGCCTGAAAAAACAGATCGAATTCCAGCGCGAACAACCAGGGCCAGACGGCATGCGCGCCGCTGAGGTGCTTGACGTTATTTCCAGTCAGGTGCATGCAGCCGTGCAGCTGCAGTACGATATTTTCAACAACATCCTGTTGCCGTCGCTGGAGCGGGAAAATATCCGCCTGATTCGCCGCAATCACTGGACGCCCGAGCAGGCGGCCTGGGCGCGCCGTTATTTCCGCGATGAAGTGTTGCCGGTTATCAGCCCTATCGGTCTGGACCCTGCGCACCCGTTTCCGCGCCTCGTCAACAAAAGCCTGAATTTTATTTTGGCATTGAGCGGCAGTGATGCCTTCGGTCGCGAAAGCGGTTTTGCCATTGTGCCGGCGCCGCGCTCATTGCCACGCATCATTCGCATACCTGCACACCTGACGGATGGTGGCGACAATTTTGTTTTCTTGTCATCCATCATCCACGCGAATGTCGAGGAATTGTTCCCCGGCATGACCGTGCGTGATTGCCACAAATTCCGCGTCACGCGCAACGCCGATCTGGAGATGAATGCGGCTGAGGTGGAAGATATTGCGCTGGCGCTCAAGGGCGAATTGTCCTCGCGCCGTTTTGGTACGGCAGTGAAACTGGAAGTCTCCAAGGATTGCCCGGATGATATGTGCGACTTCCTTTTAGAGCAATTCAACCTCGATGAGGGTGCGCTATTTCGTCTGGACGGGCCGCTCAACCTGCACAGGCTGCTGAAACTCGGCAACATGCTGCATCGCCCGGATCTCGCGTATCCGGCCTTCGCGCCGGGTTTGCCGGCAGCGTTGACCAGTGATCGCAATATTTTTGAAAGCATACGCCGTGAAGACCAATTGCTGTTGCATCCGTTTCAGTCATTCACGCCGGTAATTGATTTCCTGCGCACAGCAGCACGCGATCCTGATGTGGTGGCGATCAAACAGACACTGTACCGCTCCGGTGGCAAATCCGAAATTGTCGATGCGCTTGCAGAAGCGGCGCGCAACGGCAAGGAAGTGACTGCGGTAGTGGAATTGCGCGCGCGCTTTGATGAAGAAGAAAACCTGCAGCTCGCCAGTCGCCTGCAGGAGGCGGGTGCAGTGGTGGTATATGGCGTGCTGGGTTACAAGACTCACGCAAAAATGTCACTGATTGTGCGGCGCGAAAACGGCAAGTTGAAACGTTATGCGCATCTCGGCACCGGTAACTACCACAGCGGCAATGCGCGCCTGTATACAGACTACAGTCTGCTCACCGATGATGAAACGCTGTGCGCCGATGTGCACAAGGTGTTTCAGGAACTCACCGGCATGGGCAAGACCATCAAGATGCAATCCATCATGCATGCGCCGTTCACGCTGCAAAAACATTTGCTGGCGATGATCGACAAGGAGATTGCAGCATCCAAAGCCGGCAAACCCGCACATATCATCATCAAGGTGAATGGCCTGACCGAGCGCAAGATGATCAAGGCGCTTTATCGCGCATCACAAGCAGGCGTGAAGGTGGATCTGATCGTGCGCGGCGTCTGCTGCCTGCGCCCGAAGCTGCCAGGCATTTCCGACAATATTCGCGTTGTGTCGATCATCGGGCGTTTTCTCGAACATTCGCGCGTGTATTTCTTCCAGAACAGTGATCCGCAGATCTACTGCTCCAGCGCCGACTGGATGGAACGCAACCTGCTGCACCGGGTGGAAGTGGCGTTTCCGATCTTCCACCAGAAACAGATCAAGCGCATTCGCAGCGAGCTGGACGCCTACCTCAATGACAACACCCAATCCTGGGAGCTGGATGCGCATGGCAACTACCACCGGCTGACCCCCAAACATCGGCAGCCCAGGACGGCGCAGCAGTTGTTGCTGGACAAGCTCGCCAACTGACAGGTTTGTCCTTGCGAATGATTCCGGATAGCATATGCAACTTGGTTGCATATGCTATCCTTATGTCTTTGCTACCTCCATACACTCCGTTCAAGGTGGAACCATGAAAAACATCCTGACTCCCTCCCTGCTGGCTGTCGCGGCTGCGGTTGCGACACCGGCATACGCAGGCGCTGCCGATGCCGAGTTGCTGGCCGAAATCAAGGCCATGAAGACTCGTCTTGCGCAGCTGGAATCACAAGTAGGCAGCCTGCAGGACGAGAATACGGCGCTGCGCGCCCAGCAAAAGCAGACTGCCGAAGCTGTGGCGGCTGAAAAGATGGCAGCGCAGAAAGAGGCTGCAAGCGAAAGTTCGCAGGTGGCGGAGTCGCTGGCGCTGTCGGGCACCGTGGAGTTCGGCGCCTACGCCGGTGAAGGCTATGCCGATGACGATTACAGTGATCTGACGGTGGACACTGCAGCCGTGGCACTGGCGGCGCAGCTCAATGACTACAGCTCGGCCGAAATCAGCCTTCTCTATGAAGAGGATGCCACCGAACTGGAAGTGGATACCGCCTCCATAAGCTTTGCCAAAGAGGGTAATCCCCTCTCGTTGCAGCTGGGCCAGACCTATCTGCCTTTCGGTGCCTACAGCACCAGCCTGGTCAATGACACATTGGTGCTGGAAATTGCCGAAACGCGTGAAACTGCAGCCATCGCCGGTTACGCGCAGGACGGTTTCACGGCGCAGGCCTATGTTTTCAATGGCGATGTGGATCACGACTCCGACAGCAACAACACCTTGCAGAACTGGGGTGCGCGCCTGGCCTGGGACAGCGCAGAAGAAGAGGAGGGCACGGGCCTCGGTCTCGATTACATCAGCAATATGGCCGACAGCGACGGCATCCAGGGTTTTGTGGAAGACAACGTGGCCGATGCCAGTCTCTGGCTGGAAGATGCCCGCAGCGCCTGGAGCGCTCACGCTTACACCAATCTGGGCTCCATCAAGCTGACAGGCGAATATCTGGCGATGACTGATTTCAGTGATGCAGAAATCGCCGCCGCGCCCGGTCTGCAGGAAAGCCCTGAAGCCTGGCAACTGGAAGCGGCATATACCACCCGCTTGTTTGATCGCGACTACACCTTTGCGCTGGCCTGGCAGGAAACGGAAGATGCCCTTTTCCTCGAGCTGCCGAAACGTCGCCAGTCTGTCGGCGCGAGTACGGCGCTGGATGAAAAAACCACACTGGGACTGGAGTTGTGGCGCGACAAGGATTACCGCGTAAGCGACGGCGGCACTGGCGAGACCTCCAGCAATATCGGTTTGTTGCTGACGCGAGAGTTCTGAACAGCTTTGCGCGCAGTGCAAAACCAGCGTTTTGTACTGCGCGCCATCACAACACACACAAAAAGTACTGATTTAAGCGAGATTGCTTTCCAAATTTCGGGTTGCTAACATCGGGACAGAGGCGACAGAATCGCCAACATTACAACAAGAGCCCCGGCCCATGAAGTTGTCCAATATCGAGATTTTTACGCCACCCAATCTGATCGCACGCGAAAACGGCGCCGCAAATACTGAAGATCTTGCTGCGATTCGCAGACTGAAAATCCTGCTGGTTAAGCCGTACCAGAAAATTGTTGGCGCAGTGCAATCGCCGCAGCTGGGAATACTTTATCTCACGTCATCGATTCGCCAACGCTTTCAAGGCAATGTCGACGTTCGCATCCTGGACATGAAAGTCGAGCAGATGCATGCAGAAGATCTGCTGCCATTGCTGCGTGAATTCCAGCCGGATGTCATCGGCATGTCGGCGCTGAATTTTGAAGCACAGGCTAGTTACCGCATTGCCGATATCGCCAAACAATTCAATCCGGCCATCACCACGGTCATTGGCGGGCCGTATGCACTGAATTCATCGGCAAAAATTCTGGCAGAAGCCAATATTGACTGGGTTTTCGAGGGCCCTGCCGACAACACGTTTCCGGAAGCGCTGCTGCGTCTGGCGAAAAACGAAGATCCCGGCACGGATTTGCCCGGTTTTTCACGCAAGCTGCCGGATGGATCACACCATGTATCGAAAGTGCGCGACTTCATCAAGGACATGGACGCGCTGCCAATGCCGGCATGGGATCTTGTCGATTTCGAACGCTATGCCAAATTTCCGAATCACGCCGCCAATTTGAAAGGCAAGCGCTACGCACCGATGTTCACGTCGCGCGGCTGTCCTTACCTGTGCAGTTATTGCCACGACATTTTTACCAAAAAATTTGTTTATCACAGCGCAGAGCGTGTAGTTGCCGAGATTGAACACCTCTACAACACCTACGGTGTGGATGAGTTTCACATCGAGGATGATATTTTCAACCTGCACAAACCGCGCGTGCAGGCCATCATGAGCGAAGTGGTGCGCCGCTGGCCCGGCAAGATGAAATTCGTGTTCCCGAACGGATTGCGCGGCGACATTCTCGATCAGGAAACCGTCGACATCATGTGCGAGGCCGGCACCTACGCTGCCACCATCGCCATCGAAACCGTCACCCCGCGTTTGCAGGATATGGTGGAAAAATATCTCGATATCGACAAAGCCGGCAACGCCATCAGGATGTTCACCGAAAAAGGCCTGCAGGTAACTGCAGCCTTCATGCTGGGCTTCCCTACCGAAACAAAAGAGGAGATAAAGGCCACCATCGACTTCGCGCTCAAGAGTGACCTGACGCTGGCCTACTTCTTCACTGTCATACCCCAGCCCGGAACACCGCTGTTCGACCTGGCTTTGAAGGAAAACGAGCCCATCACCCGCGATGCCGCCAAGGTCGACAGTGGCAGCCTGCGCAGCTTCACCTCCTGGTATGAGCGTGTTTACAACTATCCGCTGGGCAACGTGATTCGCTGGGCCAACCTACGCTTCTATTTCCACCCCAAGCGCATCCTGCGCATTGCCAGACTCTGGTCGCCGCGCCAGCTGTTCCGTACCTTCAAGGTGTTCCTGCAGATCCTGTTCAATGAACCCGCGAATGCATAAAGGGATTAGTCTGGTCAGTTGATAATTGCTGCAAATGGCTGCAAATTGCAGCCATTTGACGGAATTTTCATAGACAGCCAGCAAGCCTTGGGGCAAACTGCGCCCATCACAGAGCATGCCACAGGATCTGTCATGGCCACTATTCTGGTGTTGCACGGCCCCAATCTGAACCTGTTGGGCACACGTGAACCCGGTCACTACGGCGCCGACACGCTGGACGCCATCAACCAGCGTCTCACCGATCTCGCCCTCAATCAGGGGCAGCACCTGCAGTTCCTGCAGAGCAATGCCGAATACACCTTGATCGAGCGCATCCATGATGCCCGCAAGGAAGGCGTGGACTTCATCATCTTCAACCCGGCAGCGTTCACCCACACCAGTGTGGCACTGCGCGATGCGCTGCTGGCCGTCGGCATACCCTTTATCGAAGTGCACCTGTCCAACGTGCACAAGCGTGAGGCGTTCCGTCATCACTCCTATTTTTCTGATATTGCGGAAGGCGTAATTTGTGGTCTGGGGGCTGCCGGTTACGAGATGGCATTGCAGGCAGCCATTCAAAAGCTTGCCAAAACATGAACGGGGTCAGACCCTCACAGGGTCTGACCCCATAAACAGACATGAACAATATGTGGGGGCACATAGCACAATGGATATACGCAAGATCAAGAAACTGATTGAACTGCTGGAAGAATCCAACATCGGCGAACTGGAAATTCGCGAAGGCGAAGAAACGGTGCGCATCTCACGCAATGGCGTGATGCCGATGATGGCTGCGCCCATGGCCTATGCGGCTCCAGCGCCGGCACCCGCAGCAGCGCCTGCTGCCGCACCGGCCGCGGCAGAGGCGCCGAAAGCGGCAGCGCTATCCGGTCATATCGTGCGCTCGCCGATGGTGGGCACCTTTTATCGTTCACCCTCACCGGATTCACCAGCCTTTGCCGAAGTAGGCAAGAGCGTCAAGGTGGGTGACGTGCTGTGCATTGTCGAAGCCATGAAAATGATGAACCAGATTGAAGCCGACAAGGCCGGCGTCATCCAGGCCATTCTGGTCGACGACGGTGCGCCGGTGGAATTCGATCAACCGATGTTCACGATTGCCTGATAGCGGCCACAACCTGCGGAATGTAGAACATGCTGGATAAAGTGGTAATCGCCAATCGCGGCGAAATTGCATTGCGCATCCTGCGCGCCTGCAAGGAACTCGGCATCAAGACAGTTGCCGTGCATTCAAAAATTGATCGCGACCTGATGCATGTGCGTCTCGCCGATGAGTCCGTGTGCATAGGCCCGAACAAATCGTCGGACAGTTACCTGAATGTGCCGGCCATCATCAGCGCGATGGAAATTACTGACGCGCAGGCCGTGCATCCCGGTTACGGCTTTCTGGCTGAAAATGCCAATTTTGCCGAACAGGTGGCGAAAAGCGGTTTTATTTTCATCGGCCCGTCAGCAGATGTGATCCGCCTGATGGGCGACAAGGTTTCGGCAAAAGACGCGATGAAGAAAGCCGGTGTGCCCACGGTGCCCGGCTCTGATGGCGCGCTGCCGGACGACGCGGAGGAAATGCTGAAAATTGGCCGGGAAGTAGGGTATCCCGTCATCATCAAGGCTGCTGCCGGCGGTGGTGGCCGCGGCATGCGTGTTGTGCATACCGAAGCGCACTTGATCAACGCGGTGCAAGTCACGCGCAGTGAAGCAGGTGCGGCATTCGGCGACAGTACGGTGTACATGGAAAAGTTCTTGCAGAATCCCCGTCACGTCGAAATCCAGGTGTTGTCTGATGGAAAAGGTCACGCCATTCATCTCGGCGATCGCGACTGCTCGCTGCAGCGCCGTCACCAGAAAGTACTGGAAGAAGCGCCGGCTCCGGGTATACCGCAAAAAGTGCGCGATGAAGTTGCAGCGGCTTGCGTGAAAGCTTGCATCGATATCGGCTACAGCGGCGCTGGCACGTTTGAATTTCTCTACGAAGATGAGCGCTTCTATTTCATCGAGATGAATACGCGCGTTCAGGTAGAGCATCCGGTGACCGAAATGGTTACCGGTATCGACATCGTCAAAGAGCAATTGAAAATCGCCAGCGGCTTGCCGTTATCCATCAAACAGAAAGACGTGGTGATACGCGGGCACGCGTTTGAATGCCGCATCAATGCCGAAGACCCGAAAACATTTACGCCGTGTCCCGGCAAAGTGAATCACTGGCATGCACCTGGCGGCCCCGGCATTCGCGTCGATTCGCATCTGTACAGCGGCTATTCCATTCCGCCGTTTTACGATTCATTGATTGCCAAAATTATCAGTTACGGCGATGACCGCGCAACGGCGCTCGCGCGCATGCGCACGGCACTGGATGAAACTGTAGTGGATGGCATTCGTTCCAATATCCCGATGCAACAGGATCTGGTGCGCGACAGCGAGTTTGCGCGCGGCGGTATCAATATTCACTATCTGGAAAAGAAACTCGGACTCAAGCACTGAGTCCTGGGGGGCTGGCCGACAGCTATCGGCCAGCCCTCAGGTTTTTTATCATCAAGCGGCAGCCAGAGCCTTGTAGACTTCATCTTTCAGGCGCAGGCGCTCGGCTTTCAGCTCGTGCATGTGCTGGTCGCTGTAGCCTTCCGGGCTGTCTTCGGCGCGGCAGATATGCTTGTCCACTTCCTCATACTGTTCGGCGAGCTTGGAGAAATGCGCGTCGTTCTGCTTGAGGGCGTGAATGCGCTCGCGGTGCTCCGGGAATTCCTTGATCAGCGGGTGGTGTTCAACGTGCATGGTGGTGAATCCTCATTAGGGGGGTGATTCTGTCTGTCAGACTTGGTCATTGTAGCCCGATGCCATGTAGCAGACTTGCTCAGGATCAATCCACGAGGAAGGCGCTCACCACATCGTTGAGAAAGTTGAAACCATGGCGCGTAGTCGCAAGCCGGGCTTCGTCTTCCGTCATCAGCCCCCGTCGGCGCAAATCTTCACAGCAATGGGCAATGTCGGCCAGCGCCAGACCTGTTCGCTGTGCATAGAGTGAAGTCTCCACGCCTTCCCGCAAGCGCAGGGCGTTCATCATGAACTCGCCGGGCAGATCCTGCGGTGTCAGGCTCTTTGGGTCTGACCTCGTACCGGCAAGGTAATGCTTCGGCACGCGCGTCTTGCTGTAACGCACAATCCGGTTATCTTCCGGCAGGGTGATCTTGCCGTGCGCACCGGCGCCGATGCCGAGGTAATCGCCAAAACGCCAATAGTTGAGATTGTGGCGGGCCTGCTGGTTGCCGCGAGCAAATGCCGACACCTCGTACTGCGCAAAGCCGTTGTCCTGCAGCAGCTGCAGGCCTGCCTGCTGGATGTCCCAAAGCGCTTCATCTTCTGGTAGCTGTGGGGGCCTGGTGAAGAAGGTCGTGTTGGGTTCTATCGTCAGTTGATACCACGACAGATGATCAATCCCTAGGGCAATCGCCTGCTGCAGATCAGCCACTGCCTGCGCAACGCTTTGCGATGGCAAGCCGTGCATCAGGTCGATATTGATGCGTTCGAATCCTGCAGCCTGCGCCATCTGTACAGCATGGATGGCTTGTGTGCCGTCGTGAATGCGGCCGAGCTTTTGCAAGTGACCCGGATTGAAACTTTGCACGCCGATGGAAAGGCGATTGACACCGACCTCACGGAAATCTGCAAACTTCTGCGATTCGGCGGTGCCGGGATTGGCTTCCAGGGTGATTTCGATATCGGGCAAAAAACCGATCTGCTTTTCTGCTGCCGCAATCATGGCGCCGATGCTTTGCGCAGAAAAAAGGCTCGGCGTTCCGCCACCAAAAAAAATACTGCCCAGTTTTCTGCCTTGCACATAAGACAGGTCATTCGTGAGGTCTTGAATCAACCGGGCGACATAATCTTGCTCGGGAATGGTCTGCGCTTCGTGCGAATTGAAATCGCAGTACGGACATTTGCGCACGCACCAGGGGATATGGACATACAGTGCCAGCGGCGGCAGCTGCAACATGCTCAATGGTTTCTCTCTGCGCGCAGAGCCTGCAACAGCAACTGCATCGCCTGGCCACGGTGGCTGATGCGGTTTTTTTCCTCGCGCGATAATTCTGCAGAGCTGCACTGATGTGTGGGCACCCAGAACAGCGGGTCGTAACCAAAACCGTTTTCGCCGCGCGGCGCCAGCAGGATACTGCCAGCCCAGACACCATGACAAATCACAGGCACCGGATCTTCGGCATGACGCATGTATACCAGCACACAATGAAACCGTGCCGTACGTTTATCCTCCGGCACATCGCACAACACCTGCAGCAGTTTTTCGTTGTTGCGCGCATCACTTGCACCTTCACCGGAAAATCGTGCAGAAAAAATACCGGGCGCACCACCCAATGCATCCACGGCGATGCCGGAGTCATCGGCAATGGCCGGCAATCCTGACAATCTTGCTGCGTGGCGCGCCTTGATAATGGCGTTCTCGACAAATGACAGCCCGTCTTCTATTGCATCAGGAATACTGAATGAAGACTGCGGCAGCACATCAAAAGACAGATCAGTGACAAGGCTTTGCAGCTCTGCCAGCTTTTTCTTGTTGCCAGAGGCGAGCACCAGCTTTTTCATGTTGTTTTCTCAGCGCGTCAGGCGATAAATCGCCATTTCACTCATCATGTTGGGCCATGCGACCGACAAGGCATCGTCATCACGACCGGCGGTAACATAACGGCGGTTCAGTATACGAATGCCCTGTTCACTGCAGAAGTTTTCAAAATCGTCGATCGTGCAGAAGTGAATATTGGGCGTGTCATACCATGTGTATGGCAGGAATTTTGACACAGGCATATGGCCGAACACGGCCAGATGCAGGCGGCAACGCCAATGGCCAAAGTTGGGAAATGACACAATACATTCACGGCCGACGCGCAGCATTTCGGCCAGCACCTTGTGTGGATAGCGCACGGCCTGCAGGGTTTGCGACATCACCACCGTGTCGAAACTGGCATCACCGAAATTGCCGAGGCCTTCGTCGAGGTTCTGCTCGATGACATTGACGCGATTCTCGATGCAGCGCGTAATCTTGTCGTGATCAATTTCAATGCCATAAGCGGTGACATTTTTTTCGGCAACCAGCTTGGCGAGCAGTGCGCCGCTGCCGCAGCCGAGATCGAGTACGCGTGAAGCTGGTGTAATCCATTCCTGCAGGATGTCGAGATCAATACGCATGTCAGACCTCGTTATATATCAATGCTGTTCATGTAGGCGGCGAACACTTGCTGGTAGCGTTCGTTTGGCAACAGGAAGGCGTCGTGACCGTAATCAGAATCAATTTCGGCGTAGCTGACCGGTTTGTTGGCGCGAATCAGCGCGTTGGTAATTTCGTGCGAACGCTCAGGCGAGAAGCGCCAGTCTGTCGTGAACGACACCACAAGGAATTTGCTGGATGTTGCAGCAAAGGCCTGCGCCGGGTCGTCACCGAATTCCCGCGCCAGATCAAAATAATCCAGTGCCTGCGTCATCAACAGATAGGTGTTGGCATCAAAACGATCGGAAAAACTTTCGCCCTGATAGCGCAAGTAACTGCCGACCTGGAATTCCACGGCGCTGTCGCTGCCGGGCGCCAGTGTGCCGCTGCGCAAATCGCGGCCGAATTTCTGGCCCATGGCGTCGTTCGAAAGATAGGTGACGTGACCGACCATGCGCGCGAGAGCCAATCCCTTGCGCGGCAGGGTGTCGTGTTCGAGATAACGCCCTTCGCAAAAATCCGGGTCCGAAGTGATGGCCTGGCGCGCAATTTCATTGAAGGCGATGTTCTGGGCCGACAGCTTCATCGCCGAGGCAATCACCACGCAGTGACGCAGCCGCTCCGGGTAATCCACACACCAGCGCATGGCCTGCATGCCACCGAGGCTGCCGCCGATGACCGCCGCCCAGCAGTCGAGCCCGAGGTGTTCCATCAGCATCGCCTGCGTCTTCACCCAGTCGCGCACACGCAGTTTGGGGAAATCCGGCCCCCAGGGTTTGCCGGTATCCGGGTTGATGCTGGCCGGGCCGGTGCTACCGTTGCAACCGCCGATGTTGTTGAGGCTGACGACGAAGAAGCGGTTGGTGTCGATGGGCTTGCCGGGGCCTATATAGAAGTCCCACCAGCCGGGCTTGTCGCTGCCTTCATGGTAACCCGCCGCATGATGGTGACCGGACAGGGCATGGCAGATCAACACCGCATTGCTGCGGGCGGCATTCAGGGCGCCATAGGTCTCGTAAACGATATGCACCTGGGACAGCACGCGGCCGCTGGCCAACACCACCGGTGCCGAGGCGTCAAAGCATTGCGGGCTGACAATACCCACATTGTCGGCGGGCATCGAAACGGGATGTGTTGCAGGCATTGCGTGCGATAATCCGGTGCTCTGGCGTGAACGCGAAGTCTACGGGCAGGGTTTCCCCCACGCAATGCCCGTTGCACTGGTTATGCCTCTGCACCGCCTATCCCTTACAATGCCAACCTTTCCATTTGCAGGCCTAGAGGCCAGTCATGCAGGATACTGATTACCTTGGCGCAGTGCGCTGGAACAGCGACGGACTGGTGCCGGCCATTGCCCAGGATCACCGCTCCGGGCGCGTATTGATGGTGGCCTGGATGAACCGCGAGGCGTTGGCAGAAACCGTGCGCCGGCAGCAGGCGGTGTACTGGTCGCGTTCACGGCAGAAACTCTGGCACAAGGGCGAGGAATCCGGACATGTACAACAGGTGCATGAAATCCGTCTGGACTGCGACGAGGATGTGATTGTGCTGCAGGTGGAACAGACGGGCGGCATCGCCTGTCACACCGGTCGCGAATCCTGCTTTTATCGTGTGCTGCAAAATGGCGCATGGGAAACGGTGGATCCGGTGGTGAAAGATCCCACGCATATTTATGGTGCATGATATGAGCGATGTGCTCGAAAAACTGACAGCAGTACTCGAAATGCGCAAGCGCGATGCCAGCCCGGAGGCATCTTATGTCGCCAGCCTGCACGCCAAGGGCATCGACAAGATTCTCAAGAAAGTCGGCGAGGAGTGTACGGAGACCATTATTGCGGCCAAGGATGCAGCCGGCGGCGGCGACAAGCAGGCGCTGGTGTATGAAACAGCGGATTTGTGGTTTCACACGCTGGTCATGCTGTCACATCTCGATCTGTCGGCACGGGATGTG
Organism: uncultured Pseudomonadales bacterium; assembly: GCA_964509075.1. Lineage (GTDB taxonomy): Bacteria > Pseudomonadota > Gammaproteobacteria > Pseudomonadales > UBA7239 > UBA7239. Next base: position 154,959 of record CAZDWC010000010.1, read on the forward strand.
CTGGAGGAGCTGGCGCGTCGCTTTGATCTGTCCGGCCTGGCCGAGAAGGCATCGCGCGCGGAGTAAGCAGTCATTACCTTTTGCGCATTGGCGCACAACAGTTTTGCGGAGAGTCCCATGTTCAGTATTTCACATCTGGTTGTTGTCCTGGTTATCGTGGTGCTGCTGTTTGGCACCGGCAAACTGAAATCCATTGGCAGTGATCTCGGCAGCGCGATCAAGGGTTTCAAGAAAGCAGTGGGCGATGACGATGCGAATCAGGAAAAAAAGTCGCTGCCCGATGACAGCAAGCCCAAGGGCGAATAATTACAAGGCAGGCATCACTCATGTTTGATGTGGGCTTTCTAGAACTTTTGGTAGTTTTTGTTGTGGCGCTGATTGTGATCGGCCCAGAGCGCATGCCTGAAGCGGTGCGCTCGGCCATGTCGTTCAGCCGCACGCTAAAGCGCACCTTGCACAATGCGCGCATGGAAGTCGAGCGACAGATAGGCGCCGATGACATCCGTCGCCAGCTGCACAATGAAGAAATCATGCGCAGCCTCAATGAGTCAAAGGCCGCAATTCAGAGTGCAGTCAATGAAACCGGCGATGTACTGCAGGCCACAGACAAGGAATTGCGCATAGCCAGTGCGCAACTCACAGCCGCAAAGCCCGCCAGTGAAATACCGGCAACACCGCCCGCCGGTATCCGCCATGACTGATCACTTGCCCGCACCCCACAGCTCACATCAAGACAACAGTGATCAGGAAATGCCTCTGGTCGAACATCTGATCGAATTGCGCACCCGCATTCTCAAAAGTGTACTGCTCTTGCTGTTAATGGCGCTGGCATTCATGCCCTTTGCGGCACAGCTGCACACCTGGTTTATTATTCCATTGCAGCAAGCCCTGCCGCAAAACACACAAATGATTGCAACCGGCGCCATATCGCCATTCCTCGCCCCTTTCAAGCTGTCACTGTATGCCTCGCTGATGGTGACAGTGCCTTACATTCTTTATCAATTGTGGGCTTTCATCGCACCGGGTTTGTATCGACACGAAAAATCTCTTTACGGTGGCGTGCTGCTGGCGAGCATCGTCATGTTCTATCTGGGCATGGCTTTCGTCTATTTTGTTGTGTTTCCTGTGCTCTACAGTTTTATGGCCGGTATACAGTTGCCGGGCGTGGTTTACATGCCGGACATCAATGACAACCTGAGTGTCATGCTGAAAATGTTTTTTGCTTTCGGTGTGGCATTCGAAGTGCCGGTAGTGACATTTGTCTTGATCCGCGCCGGCATTGTGTCAGTGGAAAAAATGATCAAGGCTCGCCCCTACGTTATCGTTCTGTGCTTTACCATCGCCATGGTACTGACGCCGCCCGATGTGCTGTCGCAATGCATGATGGCCGTGCCCATGTGTCTGCTGTTTGAAGTCGGCCTGTTGCTGGGGCGTTTCTCTTCACGACACGTAGCAACGCATTCGCCGTGAAGCCTGCCGTGCCGGATAACAGCAAGCTGTTGCAGTTTTTTGCGGGCGGGCTGCTGGCTGCAACACTGCTGTGGTATTGGCAGGCACTGTGGCACTACCGACTGGATGCCGCCCAGGGTGACGACTTTGTCGACATACTCTGGTTTTTCGAGATTTTTCTCGAGCAGACATCCTGGCAAAACTGCCTCGATGCATTGCTGCTTGCCAATCACGAACACATCACACTGCTGAACCATCTGCTGTACTGGCTGCAATACAGCATCATCGATGAGGTCAATTTTTATCATTACATATTGATAGGCCATATGATTGTGCTGGCTTGTTGCGCAATACTGGCGCGATGGCTTGCCACGCAAACCAGTATATTGTTCGCTTCAGCCATTGCCGTGAGCTGCTACCTGAACCTGTTTTACTGGGACAGCAGTTTCTGGCCGATGACAGCCATTTCCAATCAGGCGGTGATATTTTTTGCCTTGATGGCGGCCTGGATGTACCAGAAAAATCCGGACACCATCGCCGCACCCGTCATATGCGGATTGCTGGCAACCGCCTCGCAATTTAATGGCCTGTGCGTGATTCTCGCATTGCTACTGGCGCAACTTGCCGAATGCGTGCAGCGACGCTGCTGGCATAACCAGCGCCAGATACTGCAGCTGCTCTGCATTCTGCTTGTCGTCTCTCTGGCGTATGCCTGGCGCGAAAATCCCTTCGACGTTCCCAGTCATCTTGACCGGCATGTCCTCTACACAGAACCGGACAAGATACAGGAATACCACCGCATCAAGATCGAGTTACCTCCTTTTGAGGCGCTGATAAAGCAGCTGGTCAATAATGTGCCCGCAACATTCCCTGTCGTATTGGGCGCCAGCATATGGAGCGATGACCAGGTACTGCTCGCAATCACAACCGGCATCCTGTTGCTCGTTTTTTTTTCATACAGGGCCTGCAAGAATCCCGAGCAAATCGACCACTTCTCACGCGTCCTGTTTTTCTTCTGCCTGGCATCAATCGCGCTGATCGCACTGGGAAGAACCTGGTTTTTCGGTCTCGAACAGGCTTTGCTTAGCCGCTACCGCATGTATGCGTTCCTGATGCTGCTGCTGACAGCCAAACTTTTGCTGCAACAATATCCACAACGCCGAACCGTTTTTCTCCTGCTGCTGATCGGCACACTGATACAAATCAGCAGCGTGCGCGTTCTCCCGGCTGTTACCGAAAATCGCAAGGATGTTGCCGACTCCTATTATTACTGGTTGATTGATGGCGGGCTCGGCCGCTCCACCATGACAGCCTATCCGCACAACCAGGATCTGCGTCTTTTTCATGCCTACGAACGCGGCTACTACAATCCTTACGCGGCCATTGCTACCAGCAGGAAACCGCGACAGATTGTTGCAGGCAACGCCGCAATCTGTGCAGAAAAAACCGGCGGTGAAATACAGCTGCAGCAGGTGCAGGCCTGGAGCAAAAAAGCCAGGGCAATTGCTGCAGAGATCACACTGGATATCGCGGCCCCGGCAACAAGTCATGGACGCGTGATTTTCTGTGATGCGCGGGCCAGCCATGAAGTGACCCTTGATGCAGGCAATGTCAACACCGCTACAGGCAAGTATTGGCCGCAAATTATCTTGAAAAAAGATTTGCCGCCCGCAAAATACCGCGTGTTTTGGCAAGCACATGGCGAACATTCGCCGGCTTTGCTGGGCGAAATTGTTTTTCCTTGATTACTCTGGAATTTGCACATGAAAGACGTTTTTGTAATCCGCAATCATCACGGACTTTTTCTGGGCAAGCAGGGGCAATGGCTGGATGAGAGCGAACCTGCAGCGGCGTGGCGTTCTCCGCACCGCGACGTAGCACTCAATCATCTGATTGAATGCAATGCGCGTGATATTGAACAGCGACTGTCGTTACTGCAATGCCCCATGAACGACAAGGATATCCCCCTGCTGGGTGACGCGGAACTACCGGGGAAATCGGCGCCCGTCACGTTTGACGAGCCGGAACCCGCGCGTGAACCCGATACTGAAACGAGCGATGCAACGGACATTGATGAGACCGACACCGCGGAAGCTGGACAGAATGACATCGTGGAAAGTGCCGCAATGGACAATACAGAATTGCGTGCCGATGATGCCGCCGTCAGTTAAGCTTGTCGCCTGATAGCAGCAGGGCTCGGCCGTGAAGGATCTCTTCGCACAGCGCGTACAACATCTTCAATTCTCCAGCAACGCTGCGAGCCTGCGCGGCATGCGGCGCGGCATCGAGAAAGAAAGCCTGCGCGTGACACCGGATGGCAAGCTGGCGAACACGCCACATCCGCAACAACTGGGTTCGGCACTGAAACACCCGAACATCACCACCGATTTTTCCGAAGCCTTGCTGGAATTCATAACGCCCGCCTGCGACAGCATCGGCGAGTCGCTGGACTGGTTGCAGCGCATACACGCCTACACTTATTCCGTGTTGCAGCAACAAAATGAAAAACTGTGGGTAGCCAGCATGCCTTGTGCACTGGATAGCGACTCATCGATTCCGCTGGCGCAATACGGTTCTTCGCCGATTGCTCGCATGAAAACGATTTATCGCGAAGGTCTGGGTCATCGCTACGGCCGCCTGATGCAGACCATCGCCGGCATTCACTACAATGTGTCATTTCCGGATGCGCTGTGGCTTATCCTGCAGGAGCAGGCTGGCGACCGCGGTACACTGCAGGATTTCAAGACACAGTCGTATTTCGATCTGATCCGCAACTTTCGCCGCCACATCTGGTTGCTGCTTTATCTTTTCGGCGCATCGCCTGCTGTGTGCCCGACTTTTGTCAAAGGCCGCCAACACCAATTGCAGGCATTTGATGAGCGGGCGCGCAGTCTGCATTTGCCTTTTGCCACGACATTGCGCATGGGCGGTCTGGGTTATCAGAGCAATGCGCAATCGTCACTGATGGTGTGTTACAACAATCTTGCCAGCTACATCAAAACCCTGAAAAAGGGTTTGACGGAATCGTATCCGCCTTACGAACAGATTGGCGTGCGTGATGCAGCAGGACACTACAAACAACTCAGCACCAGCCTGTTGCAAATCGAGAACGAGTTCTACAGCACGATCCGCCCGAAACGGGTGACAAAATCCGGCGAAACACCCATTCTGGCGCTGCACGAAAGGGGTGTGGAATACATTGAAGTGCGCTGTCTGGATCTGAACCCGTTTTTGCCGAATGGCATTGACGAAGAAACCGCACACTTCACTGAAGTGTTCCTGCTGTGGTGTCTGTTGCGCGAGAGCCCGCCCGCCGATGCTGAAGAGTACCGCCGCATTCTGCACAACCAGACGTGTGCAGTTGAGCGCGGCCGGGATCCTGCATTGCTGCTGCATAGCGGCAATTGCGAACTAGGTTTGCAGGCATGGTCGCAGTCTTTCTGGCACGAACTGGAGGCTTGTGCCGCATTACTCGATCAAGCCCATGCTTCCTGCCTGTATACAGCCAGTGTGCGATTGCAGTCGCAACGTCTGCAGGACAGTGAACTGACACCATCTGCCGGCGTACTGCAGCACATGCGCGCGCAGGAGAAATCCTTTTTCCGTCTCGCTTGTGATTTGTCTTTGCAGCAGGCGCAGTATTTTTCTGCAAGACAACTGCCGGAGTCGCAACAGCAGACCTTCGAAGTTGCCGCCCGCGATTCCCTGCTGCAGCAGCAAGCGCTGGAAGCGCAGACGGCGGGTGTCAATTTCGAAGAGTACCTGCGCAATTATTATGCGCAGTATGACAAGGTGTAGCGGCACGCCACCCTGGCAGTTTTATTAATCGCCAAGGTGCTGGCGCAGGAATGCCAGCATGAAAGAAAAATGCCGCTCCGCCTGCTGGAAGGCGTGATCTCCACCGTATTCAATGAGTGCCGGGCTGTGGCAAAAATGCGCAGTCGCCTCACGAAAGTCCAGCGTCTCGTCTGCTGTCTGCACCATCAGCAACAATTTCTCCGGCGCAGCGGGATTGGCAACATAGGCCGCTCGCAAATCATCGACATGTTGTTGCGTCAACACATAGCGCTCCTGCGTGTGAAAATTCTCGTTTTCACCGAGATAGCGGGACAGCGTTTCAAAGGGTCGAACCGACGGATTGATCAACACGGCCGGCGCGCTAAACTTTTCCGCCAGATGCACTGCATAAAAACCGCCCAGCGAACTGCCGATAAAACCAGTCTTGCCTGGCGCGTGCAGTGCAAGCTCTTCGAGTTGCGCAATGGCATCTTGTGGAAAGGGTTTCAGCGCCGGCACGTGCAGGGTAACAGCCGGGTGGTGTCGGGCAATCCATTGCGAAAACTGTTGCGCCTTGTGTGACTGCGGCGAACTGTTAAAGCCGTGGATATAGACAATCGAAAAGGAGGAGGTGTGCATGCGGGAGCTTGCGTATTACTCAGTGATGGTAGTACTCGAGGACGGCGGTAGTGCTCAGTGATGTTCGTAGCCGTAGCCGCGTACAGCGCCGGCCACACGGATCAGTTCGCCAACGCGCACAACATTGGTGTCAAAGCTACCATCGCTGTGCAAGGTGAACTGGCGATAGGCGGGCGGCAGGTCATCCTCGGCATAGTCGTCGCTGTTGCGCTTGAACTGGATGCAGGTGGATGGCGTTGCCAGTAACTGGTAGTGCTGGCGTTGTTGCTGCCATTCCTGGTGAACGTGACCGTTGCACACCAGTTTCAACTGAGGCGTGCTGTCGAACAGCGCCAACAGCTGGTCGGCATTGGCAATCCGTTGCGGGTCGAGCCATGCGCAACCGACAGGCAGCAGCGGGTGATGCACAAACACGGCCGCATGCTTGTCAGGATGCTCACGCAATGTCGTTGCCAGCCAGCTGAGTTCGCTTTGCGAGACTGCGCCATTAACCTCATCTTCTACATGGCTATCGAGCAGCAGGATTTGCCAGTGCGGCAGGATGATTTGCTTGGTGCGCAGGCGATCGTGTGTGCCGATACTCGCCATTGGAGCCAGATGATCATGGTTGCCCGGCAGCCAGAAAAAGGGGGCCGGCAGTTGCTCAAGTTGTTGCAGCAGCAGGCGATAGGCGCGTTCATCGCCTTCATGGGTGAGATCGCCGGTCACCAGCACCAGATCCGTCGGCTGGGAAATCTTGCGAATGCCCTGGATGACTTGTTGCAGGCTATCGAACGTATTGACGCCAGACAACAGTCTGTCGCGCTGGTTGTGGATATGGCAGTCAGTGATCTGTATCAGTTGCACCGGTGCCTGTTTGTCGACGTGATAAATCATGCCGCTCCTCACACACCGCGTTGCAGCGACGGCTGAAAATGCAGTGGAGCCGCATCCAGTGCATGGCCATGCGCCAGACAGTGCGTCAACCACTCGCTGAGCAGTGAATTCCACTGCTGCTTCTCGTCAGGCATGTGCATGCGCGGATTAGGGTAATCATTGCGCACGGCGATATTGCGCTGGCGCTGGAACGCCATAACTTCGGCCATACGCGCATCGTGATAGGCGCGCACCGAGAATTCTGCGCTCAGGCCCCATTCGGAACGGGCGCCGAATTCGGCAATTTCCAGTGTGGTGGTATAGCGCGAGCGCTCAATCACGGAAAATTGCAGGCGACGCTGCTGGTCAGCGGCACCCGCCAGACCGATAAAACGGCGATCGCAGCTGGCCATGTCGGGCAGGATTTTCAACAGACGTGCGTAATTCATTTCGCACTCGGCATGCTGCACGGCCAGGTTCAGGTGTGCCTGCCGCCGCCTGCGCATTGCCATGTCGTTACGTATTATCGAATCCACACGCTGCATATCATTCTTGTTCCTTGGCGCCAGCATAGACGAAATCGCCAAGGGACGGAACCCCGCAGCCACGGGGCTCAGCCAGCATCAATCTGCTGCAATTGCAGCCACTGCAAGGCGATGATGGTGGCTGCATTATTGATCTTGCCTGTGCTCAGGGCGGTGATGGCTTCATCAACAGAAAACAGCGCGAGCCGTATATCCTCGCCTTCTTCTGCCAGGCCATAGATGCCGGCGACCTCGTCTGGCAGTTCACACTGTGCGCAGAACAATTGCAGGCGTTCGTCGGTTCCACCGGGGCTGCTGTAGTAGTGGCAAATCGGCTGCAATTGCCCTGCGTGGATATGCAGCGATGTTTCTTCGGCCACTTCACGCACCGCAACATCAATGGCGCGCTCTCCCGGCTTTACCATGCCGGCGACAACTTCCCAGACCCAGGCGCCCTGCGCATTGTCGAGACAGCCGATGCGAAACTGTTGTGCCAATGCCACGCGCTGGCGTGACGGATCATGCAGCAGCACGCCGACAGAATCTCCGCGCGCAAACAACTCGCGGGTGATGGGCTCACCCCAGCTGCCGTTAAACAATTTGTGGCGCAAGCGATAGCGCAGGATGCGAAAGAAACCGCTGAAAGCCGTTTCTTTTGCTGTGATTTCAATGTCATGGCTGGAAAACGGCATTTCCACAAAAACCGATCCTAGACCCGGTGGTAAATCGCGCTGCCGGTTTCGCGAAACTCGCGCGATTTTTCCGCCATCTCCTGTTCGACATCCACCATGCGCAAAGCATCGGTTGTGTCAGCGGCCTCAAGTGAAGCGATGTAGTCAGGCGAACTGGCGCGCTCGATAGAGTTGGCATAGTCACGCACATCCTGCGTGATTTTCATCGAGCAGAATTTCGGTCCGCACATGGAGCAGAAGTGCGCGACCTTGGCGGATTCTTTCGGCAGGGTTTCATCGTGGTAACTGCGCGCTGTGTCGGGATCGAGACCGAGATTGAACTGGTCTTCCCAGCGAAACTCGAACCGCGCTTTCGACAATGCATTGTCACGCAACTGTGCGCCGGGATGGCCTTTCGCGAGATCGGCAGCGTGCGCAGCAATTTTGTAAGTAATGATGCCTGTTTTCACATCTTCTTTATTGGGCAGGCCAAGATGTTCCTTCGGAGTCTCGTAGCTCAGCATGGAACAGCCGTACCAGCCG
>CAZDWC010000011.1:0-79373 GCA_964509075.1 uncultured Pseudomonadales bacterium
CCGCCACGATAACGGTGTGCGCCATAGCATTATGCTCTTCCAGCTTGCGCACCACGTTGGCAATAGTGGACTGCTTCTGGCCGATGGCAACATAGATACACTTAATGCCAGTGCCTTTCTGGTTGATGATGGTGTCAACAGCCAGTGCCGTTTTACCCACCTGGCGGTCGCCGATGATCAACTCGCGCTGGCCGCGTCCGATTGGCACCATGGAGTCAACAGCTTTATAACCAGTCTGCACCGGCTGGTCGACCGATTTACGCGCGATTACACCGGGAGCTACTTTTTCCAGCGGCTCGCTCAACTTGGCATTCAGCGGGCCCTTGCCGTCGATCGGGTTGCCGAGCGCGTCAACTACGCGGCCTTCCAGTTCCGGACCTACCGGCACCTCAAGAATACGGCCGGTGCAGCGACAGGTCTGGCCTTCTGCCAGACTCTGGTAATCGCCGAGCACCACTGCACCCACGGAGTCGCGCTCCAGGTTGAGCGCCATGCCGTAGATACCGCCGGTGAATTCAATCATTTCACCGTACATAACATCGGCGAGACCGTGAATACGCACGATACCGTCAGACACAGAAACGATAGTGCCTTCGTTCTGGGCTTGCGTAGAGACATCGAGCTTTTCGATACGGCTCTTGATGATCTCGCTGATTTCGGATGGATTCAGTTGCTGCATGTTACGCAATCCTCGTTGAACCTGACGGTTAGGAATTGATGGCTTCGGCCAGCTTGTGCAGACGGCCGCGCACTGAAGCGTCGATGACCGTATCGCCGGCTTTTATGATGACGCCGCCGATAAGGCTCGGATCGACGCGAGTTTCCAGTTTGACCTGACGCTGCCATTTCTTGCTCAACGCCTGTGACAGGCGCTCAGCGGTTGCAGCATCCAGCGCGAAAGCGGAACGGATATCCACTTCGACTGTTTTTTCCTGTTGCGCTTTCAGCACGCTGAACTGCTGGGCGATTTCAGGCAACAAGGTAACGCGCTTGTTGCTGGCCAGAATACGCACCAGATTCTGCAGTTTGTCGGAGAGTGCATCACCGCAAACATCCAGCAAAAGTTTTGCTTGCTGCTCACTGGTCAATGCAGGCCGCGACAAAGCGGTGCGCATGCGGGCATCTGCCGCGACGGCACCCGCCGTATTCAGCATGCTCTGCCAACCGGCAAGATCATTGGCTGCAAAGGCCACTTCAAACGCAGCCTTGGCATAGGGTCTAGCCAGTGTCACCAGTTCAGCCATGGCTTACAGCTCCGCCGCCAGCTTGCCGAGAAGGTCGCTGTGACGCTGGGCATCAACAGACGACTCCAGCACACGCTCGGCACCCACCAACACCAGAGCTGCAACCTGCTTGCGCAGTTCTTCACGCGCACGGTTTTTCTCTTTGTCGATTTCAGCCTGCGCCGCCGTTTTCAGGCGATCGCCTTCAGCACGCGCAACTTCTTTCGCCTCTTCGACGATTTGGCCTGCACGCTTGTTGGCCTGATCAATGATGGCAGCAGCCTCTTCCTTCGCGGTGCGCAACTTGCGCGCAGCTTCTTCTTTTGCCAACTCCAGATCGCGGCCGGCACGATCAGCGTTTTCCAGACCGTCGGCAATACGCTTTTCGCGCTCGGCCATCACACCAATGATCGCCGGCCACACGAACTTCCAGCAAAACGCCACGAAGAACAGGAATGACAAGGATTGGCCAATAATAGTCGCGTTGATATTCACGCTGACACCTCTGCCTCTCGCAATGATTCGGAGATTGATTAATGAATTGCAGGAATCGCCAGAGCGATCACTGCATGTTCGGAGCCAGTACGAACAGCACGTACATGCCGATACCAACGCCGATCATCGGCACCGCATCCAGCAGACCCGCGATCAGGAACATCTTGCCTTGCAGCATCGGCGCCATTTCCGGCTGACGTGCAGTACCTTCGAGCAGCTTGCCACCCAGCAGACCGAAGCCGACTGCGGTACCCAGAGCGCCCAGGCCGATGAGGATAGAAACTGCGATAAGAGCCAGACCCATGTGATATCTCCCAGTTAAGTCAGGTTGTTGAGGGTTGAAAAACTCGTTTAGTGCTGCTCATCCGGCACATCGTGCGCCATGGCCATATAGACCACAGTCAACACCATGAACACAAATGCCTGCAATGCAATGACCAGAATGTGAAACACTGCCCACGCCCACTGCAATACACCGGCAAACACGCCCAGCAAAACACCGGCGCCATACATTGCAGCGATCAGGATGAAAATCATCTCGCCAGCGTACAGGTTTCCGAACAGTCGCAGACCGAGAGAAATCGGCTTGGCGATCAGGGAGACCGTTTCCAGAATGAAGTTGATGGCAATCAGCAGCGGCGCGAATACCAAACCAATACCATGAAAAGACGGATGAAATGGATGGAACGTCAGCTCCTTGATAAAGCCGATGAAACCCTTACGTTGGATGCTGAAGAAAATCATCAACGCAAAAACAGTGAAAGACATGCCCAGCGTCACGTTGGGATCCGTGGTAGGCACCACCTTGAAGAAAATATGATCATTGCCGGAAACAGCCTTCGCCGCCTCGGGAAACCAGTCAACCGGAAACAAGTCCATAAAGTTCATCATGAACACCCACGAAAACACCATCAGCGCCATTGGCGCAACCATGCTGTTCTTGTGATGAAAGGTATCGCTTACGGTGTTATTGATGAACTCTACCGCCAATTCGACAAAGCTCTGGAAGCCACGCGGCACACCTGTCTGCACGGCGCGAGCGGCGCGGGCAAACAACAAACTGAAAAGCAACGCCAAACCGACAGACCAGGCCAGAGAGTCAATATGTACAGCCCAGAAGCCCATATCCGCAGCTTCCTGCGAGGTATGCGCAAGCGTCCAGGTATCATGCTGCAAGGTGTGCACTTCGCCATCAGCGCCATGGCGCTCATAGCCCGCCGGCAACTTGCCGTAGCAAAGGTTTTGCAAGTGGTGGCGAATGTAATCGGTGATGGTCACCCCCTCACCGTGTCCTGCCGCTACATCATGCTCTGCCGCCATGAACCTAACCCGTCAGTATTCTTGAATGATAAGAACGTTGTCTTGTCTATTTCAGCAGTCGCGCTGCGCCAAAGGTGCCAGCGACCCATGCAACCGCAAATCCCAGCGCAACCGCACCAGGAGGAAAAACCATGTGCCGGGAAAACAAAAGTCCCGCACCCAGCAAAACCAGCGCAAATCGACCGATTTCACCCAGGCGAAACGCCCGTGCAACCTGATGTATCTGTCTTGCACCCGCGTAGCGGAATGCCCAGAAGGCAAACCATGCGCGAGCCATCACCTCCAGTAAACCGCCAGCCAGTGCTGCAAGCGCGACCGCTCTGGATTCTAAAAACACCAGCACAATCACCAAGCAAGACAAAACCAGCAGCTGCAACAGCGTGATGCGATAAACCGGCGGGCGGGGAATGGTCGAGCCGTACCAATGCTGACTTTCGCTCATTCCAGACCCCGGCAAATCAAGCCAGCTTTCCACCTTCGTCGACACCACCTAAATAAGAAGCAGTCCCAACTAGGGCGGCGCGCAGTATAAAGGCATAACTGCCGGGCATCAACTTGCGGGCGACCAAAAAATGCCGCCTACGCCGACAAAGTCACAGTGAAAGCCGTTTGAAAATCATTTCCGGCACATGACGGATCACCAGCATGATCAGCCTCCAGAAGCCCGGCGCATAGATCACATCACGACGTTTGTGCAATCCCGTTTCCATGCAGTCGGCTATCTGCTCTGGCGTCGCCCACAGCGGCCCGCCTTTGGCCAGCCCCGCCGTCATCGGCGTATCCACAAAACCGGGCTTTACAGTCAGCACCTGCACGCCGCGTTTGAACACGTGATTGCGCAGACCTGCAGCAAAGGTCGTGACAGCCGCCTTGCTGGTGCCATAGAAATAATTGCTCTGCCGGCCGCGATCACCCGCCACAGATGAAATCAGCACAATCGCACCACAGCCCACTTGAGCCATACGTTCGGCAATCAGAGTCGCCGGCAGGAGATAGCTCATGGCATTCAATTCAAACATGCTGCGCACAGCGGCAACATCGCACTCCAACGTACGCTGATCCGGCAAACTGCCCTGGGCAAACAGTGCGATATCCACTTGCGGCCAGTGGCCGTACAACTGCCCGACAATATTGTCGTAATCCTGCGGCAATGCCAGATCCGCCGCATGCACGTGCACAGTTTTGGCGCCACGCGCCAGCAGGTCTTTTTTCACGGCCTCGAGCTTTTCTGCGTCACGGCCCAACAGGTAAAAGTCCGCGCCTTTGGCAGCATGCAAACGCGCCCAGGCCTGGGCAATAGCAGAGGTTGCGCCGGCAATAAAAATATTCATGATCAACTCCTGCTAACGCTACTGTTGTGTCAATGTTTTGTTGTGTCGGTGTGTCTGTCAGGGACGAACCCGGCGCCAGAAACTGGATGAAAATTGCGGATCCATGAACGACTCGAATTCCGCCACGCGCGAGAAGCTCCGCGCAAACATATCGGCCGACATGCGAGAATCCTTGGCCGGATACAGCGCACCATCCGCCTGCCGGACCACCTCGTCCAGCTCATTGCAAAGCTTGAGCGTCCTGTAACCTCGATTGGGGAAATCAAGGGCCAGCGTCAGCCCCTTGCGCGGAAAGGAAAGCATGCCAGGTGACTGGACATCACCAAACTCCTTCAGCACGTTCAATGGCGAGGGCTGACCAGAACGCGCAATGCGCGCCAGCAATTCACGCATTGCATCCTGCGCATTGTTCACCAGCACACACTGGTACTGGATAAACCCTTTGGGACCGTACAGACGATTCCAGTGATGTATGGAATCCAGCGGATAGAAAAAGGGGTCATAATCCATGCGCGACCGCTTGCGCTTGCCGCCCAACTTGCGAAAGTACAACTGGTTGAACGCGTTGACCGTCCATTGGTTGAGGCAGTTGGGCGGAAACACTACCGGTACCGATAATTTCGGTCGCTCCTTGTGCACACCAGCCAGCATTCTATTGCTGCAATGATTACCGCGCGTAAAAATTCCCCGCCCGAGATGCTGACCTGTTGCCAGACAATCAATCCACGCCACGGTGTATTGGTAATCCTTGTCGGATTCACGGAACAGCTGCAACATTTCATCGAGATTGTCGCACTGCACACTCTCTTCCTGGATGAAGGCATTGCAAACCGGCATCAACTGCAATTCAGCCCAGGTGATAAAACCGGTCAGCCCCAGACCGCCGATGGTAGCAGCAAACAGCGCGGCATTTTCCTGCGCCGAACAGCGCAGCCGCGAACCATCGCTGCGCAACAACTCGAAACATCGCACATGGCAACCAAACGTACCTGCAGTCTGATGATTCTTGCCGTGCACATCGTTGCCAATGGCACCGCCGACCGTGACAAACTTGGTGCCGGGCGTTACCGGCAGGAACCAGCCGCGCGGCACACAGACATCGAGAATTTCTGCCAGCGACACACCGGCTTCGCAACGCAGCACGCCGGTATCCGCATCAAACGCAATCAGACGATTCAGATTACGACTGTGCAACAGCACACCGCCGTCATTCAGGCAACTGTCGCCGTAGCTGCGCCCCAGACCATATGGCAGCACTTTCTGTTTTACTGCCGGCAAACTGTCGCCAACCCAGTTCAGCGCCAACTCCTGATGCGCATACCTGAAATAGCGACCCCAGGATTTATGCGACCGCTGCATCAGAGTTTCGCCCCGACAACCAGTAGAACGGCCGCCGCACCAAACAACAACCAGCTGACGCGATCACGCAGTGCAAACACCACTGGATCGTCATGCATCTGCCCGCGACCGGTAATCAGCCACACGCGTCCCAGCCACAATGCGATGATCGGGCACAGCAGCCACAAATAGCGCGGACTGGCATACAGGGTCATGATATCGGGGCTGTTGATGTATAGCGCAAGTACCAGAACAGACATGAGAGCACTCGCCGTGCCCAGACCACTCAAGACTGGCATATCGGATGTCCAGTAGCCGCGACAGATCACTGGCTTCTCATCCGGCGTTTCAATACTCATCAGCTCTGACATGCGCTTGACAATCGCCAGACTGAAAAAGATGAAGCAGGAAAAAGCCAGCAGCCAGAAAGATGTCGGTGCCTGCGCCGCAAAACCACCGGCAAGCACACGCAAGGTGTACAAGCCGGCAAGAATGGCGACATCCAGAATCGGCACATATTTCAAACGCAGCGTGTAGGCATTGGTGGTGATGAAATAAACCATCAGACTGTACACAAAACCGCTCGACAGCTGCGTCGACAGCAACACAGTTACCGCAATCAATCCCAGTGCGATTATCAAGCCCGCCGGAATCGACAACGCGGCACTCGCAAAGGGTCGCCTGAACTTGCTGTGGTGCTTGCGATCCGCATCAAGATCGCCAATATCGTTAATGATGTAGGAAAACGATGCACAACAACCAAAGGCCACAAAAGCCAGTAGCGTATTCATCAAGCGCTGCGGATCCAGCAGCTGGTGAGCCGCCAGTAGCGGCACAAAAATCAGAGCATTCTTTGCCCACTGGTGCAGGCGAACGGCCTTGAGTACAACTTTCAGTGACAGCGGTGCGCGCGCATCCAGCACCTGATCGAATTGAAAGCGCGCACCGGCTTGCGCAGCCAGAGCCGGCGCTGCATTGACCAGATAACATTCGCGCGCAGTTTCCCACACTGGATAATCGACGCGGTCATTACCCGCGTAGGCGTAACCGCCTTTGCCGAATCGCTCGCAGAGTAATGCCGCCTTGTGCTTGCCGGTGAGATTCCGGCTGTCGCCCGTGGCAAACACATCGGCAAACAACCCAATATGGGCAGCTACACGTCTGGCCACCGATTCATGCGCACCAGTGACCAGGTAAAGCTTTCTGCCGGCCGCCTGTGCCGCGCGCAAAAATGCCACACACTCAGGATTGAACGGCAACAACGACACATCCAGCTCGCAGCGCTGCGCCAGTTCGCGCTTGAGTACATGCTTGCCCCGCAACAACCATAAAGGTAACAGGAACAACAGCCACGGCTGCTGTTTGAGCACGCGCACAACCAGCTCGTGCAGCGTATCCGTCTTCAGCAGCGTGCCATCCAGATCGACACACAGCGGCGCGGCATTGTCAGACTCGTTCACGCAGAATCTCCATTTACCAACGGCCGAGCCTCCAGCCACAACATCGACAGCAGACCAATCAACACAGCCAGCCACAGCGTGGACAAACGACACAGCAGTGCGATGACAAAGGATTCCGCAGGCCCTACACCCACGGCAGCCAGCAGCACGGCCATGGCAGCTTCCGTACCTCCCAAGCCACCGGGCAAAAAAGAACCCGCCAGCATGGATACACAAAAGATCCCCATCAGCACAGGCATGTTCGCCTCACTGCCCAACTGGTGTGCCAGCCAACCGAAGCCGTAAGCTTCAAAACCCCACGACACCAATCCCAGCAGCACACTCGCAAACAAAACCGGCGGACTCAACAGACTGGCAGCACGCTCCACAAATCGCGGCACGGCTGCAAAAAAAGGCTTAACAGCGTCTGGCACACGCTGTCCCAACCAGGCGCTCACCGCGAGCAGGACATTTGGCCTGAATACCGACAACAGGATGGCGGCAGCCACCGCCATCATTGCCCAGGCCACCCAGCGAAAATGCTCGAAATACAGCAACACGCCCAGCGCCATGATCATCGCCGCCAGCAAGTCGGCCAGACGATCGGCAAGCATCGCTGCAAATGTATGAGGATTGTCGACACCGTGCCGGTTCTTGAAATAAATGCAGCGGATAGCCTCTCCTGCCTTACCCGGCGTAGTAGTCAGCGCAAAGCCCGCCCAGAAACACAACAGACCATCTGCGAACGCCGGCCTGTCGCCCAAACGCCGCAGCATGAAATACCAGCGCACATAGCGCAGCAGGTAATTACCCACAGACAGACCGCAAAGGAAAAGCAGCCCCGTGACTCCGATGTGATTGACCGCCTGCAGGATGCGCTCACCATCGTTCATTGCCGCCCACAAACCATAACCGGCCACAGCAACGACAATGGAATACAGAAGATAACGGAAACGGTTCAAGTATCAGCCCATGACAGTGCTTGTTATCGCGCCTAACGCTGCGCTTGTTCGCCGCATGCTAGCACAGGCGCAGCAACGGCAACCACCGACACCGCCGCTCAATCGCGAAAATTGGTGAACTGCAGAGGCATACCCAAGGCATCTTTTTCGGTGCGCAGCATGGCGATAACCTCCTGCAAATCATCACGTTTCTTGCCGGTAACACGCAACTGTTCACCCTGAATGGCGGCTTGCACCTTCATCTTCTGGTCCTTGATCAGCTTGATGATGCGCTTACTCAGATCCTGCTCCAGCCCCTCCCGCAAAATCACCTGCTGTTTGATCTGCTTGCCACTCTGCTCAGGATCCTTGATGTCGAGACAGGCGATATCAATGCCACACTTGATCAATGCCTGTCGCAGGATATCCAGCATCTGCTGGATCTGGATATCCGCCTCAGCCACCAACGTCACGGTCTTGTCCTTGTGCTCAAAGCGGGCATCGACCCCCTTGAAGTCAAAACGCGTGGTTACAATACGATTGGACTGATCAATGGCATTGCTGACCTGATGCTTGTCCAGCTCGGAAACGATATCAAAGGAAGGCATGCCGAAAACTCCCGATTAATGAATGGCGGCAAGTTTACATCAGACCGCATTCATTCATAATTGCCTGCCACGGCACCCGCCCACCACTAAACAGAACAACATCCCATGCGCCTGCTGACTGCCACATTGATAACCTTCCTGCTGATCGCAACCAGCGCCATTGCTTCCGACTCACCCGCAAGCCATGCAGTCCCCGCTGCACAACCGGCGACCGCAACTCCACCAACCACTCCCGCCGGCAAGGATGACAGGGCCAAGAAAATCTGGGAAATCAGCAAACTCATTGACGATGCGCACAAGGCACAGGAAGAGAACCGCTGGCAGGACGCGCAAAAAAACATGCTGGATGCAGCGCAACGCCTTGCAAAACTGGGCATGGAGCGCGACCAGGTCAGTGCATTGCGCGAGATGACACTGGAAAACAATGCCGGTTACGCCAACGCCGGCGCGCGAGCCATGGCGGAGTACTACTACAAGAAATACCTGCACAACAAACCGCGTGACGCACAGTGGCTGCTGGAGGCTCTCGCATGGGCCCACTACGCCAGCGCCAATGACCTGCTGAAAGACCGCTTCACCGCCCGCAGGCCGGACAAGGAACATGAAAACATCGATGAACGCGGCAAACAGCGCGGCGAAGAACTCAAGGCCGATGACAAACTGTACCTCGCCTCCGAACTGATCCGCACCGGCCAGCAGGAAGCCCTGCAGAACACATTGAAAGAGTGGCCCTATCCGATTGACCGCATCCACAGCCTGCAGGGAACCAGCCTCCTGCACTCCGCTGTCTGGCACAAGAAACTGGACGCTGTCAGGCTTCTTGTGGAGCAACACAAGGCGGACATCAATGTTGTCGACAAGGAAAACGATACTCCACTTGACTACGCCAACCACCTACGCGCCATGGACATTGTGAAATACCTGAAAAGCAAGGGCGCCAAAGCCAACAAGCTCCATCAAAATTCCACACGCAACAACGGCCAGCCGACACTGGACGAGTTGAAGCGCAACAATCCGGCAGCACTGCAATTACCGCAAGACAAATCACCAACCACTCCGTCTTCGGCAGCCGCGCCCAACAAAAGAACGCAGCCATGAAATTTCGCCGCCTTGGCAAAACCGGTTTGCAGGTATCAGCCATAGGCATTGGCACCTGGCAGCTCGGCAACAACTGGGGCAAGTATTTTGAACAGGTGGAAGTGGATGCCATATTTGCACGCGCGCAGGAACTCGGCATCAATCTGGTCGACACTGCCGAGTGTTACGGCCATCATGTTTCGGAAAGTTTCATCGGCCATGCGCTGAAACAGTCGCGTCAACAGTGGATCATTGCCACCAAGTTCGGCCATAACCACAACAACCATCTGCCACCGGATGACAACTGGCTACCGCAACAGGTACAACTGCAACTAGAAGCCTCGCTGCGCGCACTGCAAACTGATTACATCGACATTTACCAGTTTCATTCCGGCACGCGCGAACAGCTGGACAACGATGCATTGTGGACCATGCTCAACAAACAGGTTGAAGCCGGCAAGATCCGTTTTCTCGGCATTTCGATCGGCAATCCCAACCAGCTGTATCAGGTCGACCGCGCGACTGCACTGGGCGTATCGGTTATTCAAACTATCTACAACGCCATTCAACCCAAGGCCGCAGAAGCGGTGTTGCCATCCTGCCAACACCAGGATCTGGGCGTACTGGCCCGCGTACCGCTGGCCAGCGGTTTTTTGTCCGGCAAATATCAACCTGGCGCACAATTCACCGGCAATGATGTGCGCGCCGACCGCAAGCCGGAAGTCAACGAACAACAGATTGCACTGGCACTCGACGTGCTGAAACAGGTGCCGGCAGGCGTCAACCCCGCCAGCTGGGCCTGCAACTGGTGCCTGCAACACCCGGCCATCAGCAGCGTCATTCCCGGCATCAAGTCGATTGAACAGCTGGAAACCAACGCGGCCGGCGCCGATCTGTAATACAACATTTATCCGCGAATCCGGCTTTTGATGATGCGTGACACGATCTATTCCGACACCCTGAGCAATATCGCCGAATTTCGTTTTGATGACGGCGTTGCCGCCGTGTTTCCCGACATGATCCAGCGTTCGGTACCCGGCTACAGCAACATCATCGCCATGACGGGTCTGGTTGCGGCACGGCACGCACAGGACAACACGCGTTGCTACGATCTCGGCTGCTCGCTCGGCGCCTCTACACTCGCCAT
Organism: uncultured Pseudomonadales bacterium; assembly: GCA_964509075.1. Taxonomy (GTDB): domain Bacteria; phylum Pseudomonadota; class Gammaproteobacteria; order Pseudomonadales; family UBA7239; genus UBA7239. Next base: position 10,920 of record CAZDWC010000011.1, read on the forward strand.
GGTCGCGCAACTGCAACAACGGCCGATACAATTCATCGCTGTCGACAACTCGCCCGCCATGCTGGCGCGTTGCAGCAATGCAGTTGCCGCGTCACAACACACAACCGACATCCAGCTGCTGTGCGATCAATTGCAAAATATCGCCATCGACAACGCCAGTGTTGTGGTACTCAATTTCACGCTGCAATTTGTACCGCTGGATGAGCGCGATGACGTCATCCGGCGTATTTATGAGGGCCTGCAGCCGGGCGGCGCACTGATCCTCTCGGAAAAAATCTGCTTCGACAATCCTGTCATGCAAGCACTGACAACAGACCTGCACCACGCCTTCAAACGTGCCAACGGTTACTCCGAGCTGGAAGTCAGCCAGAAACGCAGTGCCCTGGAAAATGTACTGATCCCCGAAACACTGGACGCACATGAACAACGCCTGCGCGCTGCCGGCTTCACCAACTTCGGCGTCTGGTTCCAGTGTTTCAACTTCCTGTCACTGGTGGCCATCAAGTAATGCAGCGCATACCTGCTTTTGATTACCGCGCACTGCAGGAGAAACTGCGCGGCACACGCCTGCAGGCACTGGCAGAAACATTGCCAGCCCTGGTCGAGAAAAATTTCAGTCGCGAACGCTGGGGCGATATTCCGCGCTGGCTGTCCTGTCTGGAACAACTGCCCATGCTCACAGGCACTGCGCACACGGATCGCGACTGTGTGTCGTTTGCAGCTGCGACGCCCGTTGACGAAATAACGCGCATGCAACTGGAAACTGCATTGCGCGGCCTGCATCCGTGGCGAAAAGGCCCTTTCGACATTGCCAGTGTTCACATCGACACCGAATGGCGATCCGATTGGAAATGGCAGCGTCTGCTGCCATATCTCGACTCACTCGCCGGCAAGACGGTACTCGATGTCGGCTGCGGCAGTGGTTACCACTGCTGGCGCATGCGTGGCTCCGGCGCCGATCTGGTAATCGGCATAGACCCATCGCCACTGTTCATTGTGCAGTACTGGGCATTGCAGCATTTCCTGCAGGACAACGGCGTGTTTGTAGTTCCCGCCAGTTGCGAGGAATTACCGCCGGACATGCAGGCATTCGACACTGTGTTTTCCATGGGCGTGCTCTACCATCGCCGCGCACCGCTGGATCACTTGCTCGAGTTGCGACAACTGTTGAAACCGGGCGGACAACTGGTGCTGGAAACACTGGTGGTGGACGGCGACGAGAACACGGTGCTGGTACCGCCCGAGCGCTATGGCCGCATGGGCAATGTCTGGTTCATCCCCAGCGCCGCCGCCGTCAAACGCTGGCTGGAAAAAATGCGTTTCCGCGATGTGCATATCGTCGACATCAACACCACCGGCACGGATGAACAACGCAGTACCGACTGGATGACCTTCCAGTCGCTGACCGATTTTCTCGACCCTGTCGATCGCAGCAAAACCGTGGAGGGTCACCCTGCGCCCATGCGCGCCATCCTCACTGCAAGGATTTAGGAGCACGCACCCCATGTCCAGTATTACCAAACCCAATGTCACCGCCTATCTGGCCCTGATGCGCCTCGACAAACCTGTGGGCATCTTTCTGCTGTTGTGGCCGACACTGTGGGCACTGTGGCTGGCGGCCGGCGGCGTGCCTGACGGCAAAAACCTGCTGATATTCTGCGCCGGCTGCGTGCTGATGCGCTCTGCCGGCTGCGTCATCAACGACTATGCCGACCGCCATTTTGACAAACACGTCGCCCGCACCCGCCAACGCCCTATCACTGCCGGCCAGATCCAGCCCGCGCGGGCGCTTGTCCTTTTTGCTGTCTTGTGCGCCGCAGCGTTCCTGCTGGTGCTGCAAACCAACGCACTCACGATAAAGCTTTCTCTGGGCGGGCTGCTGCTGGCGACGCTGTACCCGTTTTGCAAACGTCACACACACCTGCCACAGGTGGTGCTGGGCGCCGCCTTTGCCTGGTCCGTACCCATGGCCTGGTCTGCGCAGAGCGGCAGCCTGTCGCCACAGATCTGGCTGCTGTATTGCGCCGTGCTGTTGTGGACAGTCGCCTATGACACGTTCTACGGCATGGTTGACCGGGAAGATGACATCAAGATCGGCGTTCGCTCCACCGCCATCCTGTTCGGCGATGCCGACCGCGCCATCACAGGCCTGCTGCAGGCACTGTTCATCATCACACTGCTGCTGATCGGGCAAAAATTCGGTCTTGGCCCCTGCTACAAGGCAAGCCTTCTCGGCGCCAGCCTTTTGTTCGTCTGGCAGCAATACCTGATCCGACATCGCGAGCCAAGCCAGTGCTTTCGCGCCTTCCTCAACAACAACTGGGTGGGCGCAGTCATTTTTGCCGGCATTGTTGCCGATTATTATTTCCAGCACGCCTGGTGAATTTTTAGACAATCCAGCGGTCTGAAAAGAGCCAGCTTATTTTCATCTGCGGAGCCAGACATGCGCGCCACTGACCAAGATCGCATCATCCCGACTCGCCCGCGCCGTTCGCCACTGGCAGTGGCCGCTGTATTGCTGATGACCATCGCCGGCATGGCGGGCATGGGCTACTTCTATCTGCACAATGCCGACCCTGCGCAACAGCAACAACTGGCAGCACTGAAACATGTCGTGGATGATGTGGATCTGCCCACAGAACCCACCGGCGCCGGCCCGGCAGTGACAACACCCACACCAACAACAGCAGTAACGCCCAACCTCCCCGAGCCCGCCAGCGCCGAGCCACCAGCCACGGCAGAAGCGCTACCCGCGCTTGACGATGCCGATGCCTTCACCCGGGAAACACTCAACAGCCTGCTCAATGAAACCCGACAGGCACAGCTGGGAGCATTGCTGGTCAATGACCAATGGCTGCGCCGTTTTGTCACTTTCGTCAACAACATCGCCGCCGGCAAGATCGACCACAAAAGCGGCCCCTTCCTGCCGATCAAGGGCGCTTTCGCCGTCAGCGGCAGCATGCCGATGAACATGACGCCAGCCAGCCAGCAGCGCTATGACATCTATGTCGAGCTGCTGACATCGATAGATGCCAGACAGTGCGCAGCAGTCTACAAACGCCTCTACCCGCTGCTCAGTGCCGCCTTTGCCGAACTCGGCGAGCCGGGCAATTTTCATCACACACTACTGAAAGCTGTGCAGCTGCTGCTGGACACGCCCGACCTCACGCAAACCCCGATGCTCGCCCCCGCCGACAAGGGACTCTACCGGTTTGTGGAGCCACAACTGGAAGCACTGCCCGCCGCACAAAAGCAGATGCTGCGCATGGGCTGGGAAAATGTCTCGCACATGAAAATATGGTTGCGACAGTTGCAAACGGCACTCGCAGAAAAAAACACCTAGCCCTGCGAAAAAATATTACCTTTGACAGAAATCGGCTTGCCGCACCACTCATCCGCCATCATCGCCTGCATGATGGCGGCATCCTCGCTGAAAGCGACCACGCGTTGCCCCTGCGGCGTATCGGCAATCACAATGGCGCGTGAAGGCACATCACCCTGATACAACACGGTGCAGCCGGCAATCACTGCCGCACCGTCGTAGTGTTCCAGCACTTCGCGTGCAATGCTTTCAACCTGCACCGCCTCACTCAGATCCAGAAAGGCAAATCCCTGCACAGGCTTTTGTGTGCTCCACACACCGTAAGCCTGCTTGGTGAGCATGCCCGACACACTGCTCACCAGCCCGTTTGCAGGTTTGCCAAACTGCTGTGCCTGTTGGCGCAACAATTCCACCATGCGACACGTAGCCTGGAATACATAATTGTTGAGAGGCCCACCTGCGGCAGCCATGCCGCCGGTCACGGTCACATCACGCACATCATCCACACCCAACGCATCGGCATACACTTGCACCGCTGCAGGAAAACAGCTGTACAACTCCAGAAAATCAAATTCACCGCTGCGCAACTGCACATGCTGCAATGCTGCCTGCAATGCCAGCTCGACACCCGGCGCGCGGTGCAGATGCTCGCGCTGTGACAAACACAACATGTGATTGGATTCGCTGCTGGCCAAGGGATAAACGCGTTGCTGCGCGGCAATACCGAGTTGGTCGGCCAGTTTTTCCGAACACAGGATCAGCGCCGAGGCCTGATCGACATTCCACTCGCTGTTGTGCGCCCTGGTATACGGAAAAGCCAGCATGCGGTTCTTGCCGACAACATCGCGGATCTGCGCTGCGTCCTGCACTTCACGTTTCCAGGCATGCGGGTTTTGCGCAGCAATTTCACTGAAGCGCTGGTAGCGCGCGGCAATGCGATCGCGATTGGTATCCACAGACTCGCAACGCGCAAAACGCAGCGCCGATTCGATAATCGCGTAAAAACCCACCGGCATCAGCAAACCCGCCTGCGCCTCGGCATTGAGCCAGAGTTCGGCATCAGGCAACAGGGTTTCATCCGGTTTTGTGTCTTGCGCGGTTTCCGTAGCAACCTGCTGCTGGATACTCGCCTGCAGCTGGCGAAACTTGGCCTCGCCACCCGCGACAATCGCGCAATCGATTTCACCGCGCGCAATGCGCGCACAGGCATCGCCGATCAATGTCTGTTGCAGGATGCCAATTTCGGCGAACACACTGACTGCATTCTCTGCACCAATGGCACTGGCAATCAACCGTGCCGGATCACTGTACTGCCAAAGCCCTTTCGGCACATAGATGCGCTGCACATGCTTGAGAATGTCGATATTGCCGGCATCAAGCGCTGCCGCCTGCACGGCATCCACCATCAATGCCACCGGTTCGCGAGCTTTAGTCAAATCCGTTTCGCGCTGCTGTACGGCAGCGCAACCTGCCAGCAGGGGAATTGCCATCATTGTTGCAAGGCCCTGATAATCTGTTTCTGCAAATCCACGTCCTGCATTTCGATGGTGCACATCCAGTGATCCAGCAAATCACCATAATGTTGCTGCAGTAATGCTGCAACCTGTTGCGGCTGTTCGCAAACCACGGCCAGCGTGTGCAATATCTCGTCACTGATCCGCGCCGTCATCTCATCCCACAAACCTTTCTTGGACAGCGCATTCAACTCATCCTGCAAATCGCCCCAGCCGTGAAAATCCAGCACGGCGCGATACGCCGGTGTTGAACCGTAAAATGCCAACTGCTTGCGCGTCGCTTCACGCGAAGCGACGAAAGCCGCTTCCGTTTCGCCGCTCACCACCATCACCGGGCAGACGATTTCAAACTCCTGTCGCGCCCGGCCAGATTTCTGCAAACCGCGCTCAATGGCCGGCAAGGTGACCGCGCGCATGTATTGCGGCGAGGTAAAACCGTGGGCAATAAAACCATCCGCGACTTCACCAGCCACTTCCGTCATCTGCGGGCCGACACCTCCCATGCGCACACGCGGAGCGCCAAACTTTGCCTGCGGCGGCGTGAACATCGGCGTCATCAACGTGTGCTGGTAAAACTCTCCACGAAAATCGAGTTTTTTTCCTTCGTACCAGCATGCCCAGATGGCGCGCATGGCGAGCACGAATTCGCGCATGCGCGCCGCCGGGCTGCTCCAGGGCATGGAAAAACGTTTGGTGATGTGAGCCTCGATCTGCGAGCCGATCCCCAATACAAAACGGCCGCCACTGTACTGTTGCAAATCGTGCGCGATATTGGCCAGCGTCATCGGGTTGCGCGCCAACGCCACGGCAATCGCTGTAAACAATTCGATTTGCTTGCTGTGTTCCGCTCCGAGTAACAGCGGAAAAAACGGATCATTATGAATTTCGGCCGTATAAGCCGCATCGTAACCCGCAGCCTCAAGTGCTGCGATGCGCACAGGCGCATCGCGCAGGCCACCAAACAATCCCGCCGAGACTCGCATATTCAACTCCGGAACATTAATTACTGGTAATCGTCGCTGACAGCCGGCCCCTGATAGTCCTTGTCGACATACAGGAAAGACATCATGTGCCGGCGATTGCCCGCATATGGCACGGCATGCCAGGCGCGCGCATCAAACACGACAACATCGCCAGGCCTTGTGGGCAACTCAACGCAAGGCACATCGGTGATGGAAAGCCCGATGGATTCTTCAGGCGTCTTGATCAACTTCTTGAGTTTCTTGACGTACTTGTCAGTGTGATGCTGACTGCCGGGAATGATGCGAAACGCATCTTCACCTGCACGCATCTCGTCGAAATAAAAAATGATCTTGACGTTGCCGCAGTTGTAGGGAAGACCGGTGATATCGGTATGCCAGCGCGTGCCGCAATCATAGACATTGCCGTCGCTGCCCAACAGGCGGAATGGCTCGCCGACCAGCTCGCCGACAATACCTGCCAGCGCTTCACTGTTGGCCAGTGCATGCATGTAGGGGCTTTTTTCGGTAATCATCGGCATGATCTGGCGCGGACGGTTGTGATGTACTACATGATCCCACGGCATGACCTGATCGGCATATTGCAGGAACACGCGATCAAATTCCGCACGGATCTCGTCGATGTCGTCAACAAATAATCCTGGAAAGCTGAGATAGCCCAGCAAGTCAAACCGCGCTTTCTGTTGTTCTGTCAGTTTCATTTTCATGCGGCAGGGATAACCGGAAAAGTGGCAAGCTCGCAACATGCGCCCTGCTCCGGTTGCCACAACCAGAAACGGCAGCGCGTCGCCGTGTCGGCAACAGTTTCGCAGCTTGGCCAGCAGCATGCCAGCGCCAGATGCTGATCACCATCAAACTGCCAGTGACAAAACTGCCAGCGCTGCTCAGCGGGAAGATCAAATCCAGCACGGATACTCGCTCCGTCAAGACTGAACGCGATATCGTGCAGGCTGGCACCATTGAGCGTCTCGCCGCGCGCCTTGATCCAGGCCTCCTTGAGCGTCCAGCGAGTAAAGAATTGCTGACGACGCAGCGTATCGCTCTCGCACTGAGCCAGTGCAGCCTGCTCCAGGGGATGGAAATAACGCTCACTGATGTCATCAATCCGGTTGCGGCGCGCGCTGCTGTCGATATCCACACCCAGATCACTGGCTTGCGCCACGGCACAGACTATCCAGCGCGAACCATGACTCAGGTTGAAAGCCGGCGCGTCGGCGAGTGTCGGCTTGCCCGCTGCCGTGCGGTCAAATTGCAGGGAGCCCGCACTGCGGCCTGTGTAATGCGCAAGGCACTGGCGCAAGAGCACACGGCCAACCAGCCACTCCACCCTGCGCCGCTCGCTCAGCATGGTACCGACCTGCTCGCATTCCGCCGGTGTCGCTAACGCCAGACAATGCAAGGGCAATGCGTCAGGGCGCCGTGTGAGCCAGACATGGATTTCGTTGGCAGGAAGCATGATCGTATTCCACTCGGGGACTCAAGCATTCTAACCGCCCTGTCACAGGTGACGGCTACGATTTTGCCTGTCGCACTTGCCGTCACCTGCCTTCTGGATAATCATGCCGCCACCTTGTCATGTGCGCTGGTTGCCATGGAATATGAAACACTGGTCGAACGCCTGTTCCAGAACAGCATCGCCGCCAAGATTGATTGTGTAGAAGTCGTTACCCCCGCGCTGATCCGCGCAGGATTCGCCTTGTCTCAATCCCTGCTCGGTGATCGCAAACTCCTGGTCTGCGGCAATGGTGGTTCTTCACTGAACGCGCAATATTTTGCGACCACCTTGCTCAATCAGGGGGAACGCGAACGGCCCGGCCTGCCCGCCATCATGCTCGACAACAGCAGCGCGACACTGACCGGCATAGAGCACGATTACGGTATCAACGACGCCTTTGCTCGACAGATACGTGCACTAGGCCAGGCCGGGGACACTCTGGTCATGTTCACGCGCACCGGCATTCCCGCCAACCTGCTCAATGCTGTCACCGCTGCTCATGAACGCGGCATGCGTATTGTGGCCATTACCGCACAGGACGGCGGACACCTGCCGGTGCTGCTGGATGCTGACGACATTGAGATACGCGCGCCACTGACATCGCGCTTTCGTATATATGAAATGCATTTGCTGCTATCTTTCGCGCTGTGTGAACTGATTGAATTCCAGTTGTTTGGAGGAGAATAACCATGCGCCTGCCAACTATTTTTTGCACTGTTCTGCTGACCTGCGCCTGCGCGCCCGTGATGGATGCCGCCAGCACCGGCCCCATCAAGCAGAACCCGACCGAGCGCACGTTCGGCAGCGCAATCGATGACGAAAGCATTGAGAACATCACATCCGTCAATATCAACAAAGCCAGCAACGAATTGCGCAGCGCGCATATCAATGTCGTCAGCTACAACGGCGTGGTATTACTGGTGGGCCAAGCTCCTTCCGACAGCGCACGCAGTCGCGCTGCCAACATCGCCGCCAACGTACAGCGTGTACGTCAAGTACAGAATGCGATCACCGTCGAGCCGAATGTATCACTGGCCGTACGCAGTTATGACACCCTGCTCACCACCAAGATCAAGAGCAAATTTGCGCTCGACAACGAGGTCAAGGGCAAAAACATCAAGATCATTACCGAAAACGGCGTGGTGTACCTGATGGGCCTGGTCTCGCAACAACAAGCTGATCGCGCAGCATCACTGGCACAAAAGACTGATGGCGCACAGCGCATCGTCAAGGCGTTTGAATACATTGACTGAACAGTTGCACATCCCGCTATATTTCTGATGGGGCCTCTTGGCGCTTTTCGTTACACTCGTGCCTTTCGCAGATTAACTTTCTTATCGCCCACTTCCCGCCGAGGCCCACATGGATTTCAACGTCGCCAGCATTTTTGAACGCGTCGCACACAATGTTCCCGATCGCGAAGCCATTATCTGCGGCAGCGAGCGCCTGAGCTACGGCGAGTTCGACAAACGCGCCAACCGGCTCGCCCGCTACCTGCAGCAGCTCGGTATCGGCAAGGGCGACCACGTCGCCATCTACGCCTACAACCGCCTGGAATGGGTGGAAGCCATGCTGGCCTGCTACAAGCTGTCGGCAGTGCCCGTCAACATCAACTACCGCTACGTCGAGGAAGAGCTGCTGTATCTGCTCACCGACGCCGACATCAAGGCCATTGTCTTCGAACGCCAGTTCGGCCCGCTGCTGTCAGCGATCAAGGGTCGGTTGCCGGCGCTGCAGCATTACATCGCCATCGAGGACGGCAGCGAAGCCGCACTGGAAGGCTTGCACGCTGCCGAATACCACACAGTGCTGGCGCAGCAATCCGATGCGCCGCTGGCCGTCGAGCGCAGTGGCGATGACCATTACGTGCTCTACACCGGCGGCACCACAGGTATGCCCAAAGGTGTGGTCTGGCGCCAGGAAGACGTGATCATGGCGCTGGGCGGCGGGCTGGACATGGCCACCGGCCAACCGCTGGCGTCTGCCGAAATCATGGCCGACCGCTGCATCCAGCCCAACGCCTTTGCCATGCGTTCGCTGCAGCTGGCGCCGCTGATGCACGGCGCGGCGCAATGGGGTCTGTTGCGCGCACTGTTCGAAGGCGGCACGGTGATCTTCACCGATCGCAAGTCCTTTGACGCCGACCATGTCTGGCAGACCGTCGGCAACGAGAAAGCCAATGTGATGCTGATCACCGGTGACGCCATGGCGCGACCGCTGATGGATGCACTGATTGCCCGCGAAGCTGGCGGCGAGCCTTACGACCTGTCGTCGATGTTTGTGGTGGCCAGTTCGGCAGCAATTTTCTCGCCGTCACTGAAAGATGCCTTTACGGAGAAGCTGCCGAACGTGCTGATCATGGACAACATCGGCGCCTCGGAAGTCGGATACTGCGGCGCAGCCGTGCACAGCAAGGGCGGCGCCGACAAGGACGCCGGCGGGCCGCGCGTGCAACCGGGGCCGGACACCGTATTGCTGGATGACGATTTCAAATTGATCCCGATGGGAAGCGGCCAGGAAGGCTGGCTGGCGCGCGGTGGCAATATCCCGCTCGCCTATTACAAGGACGAGGAAAAAACCCGCAAGACCTACATCACCGCCTCCGATGGCCGCCGCTACGCCATCCCAGGCGACCGCGCCCGCGCCAATGCCGACGGCACCATCACCCTGCTCGGTCGCGGCTCCGGCTGCATCAATTCCGGCGGTGAGAAAATCTTCCCGGAGGAAGTGGAAGGTGCCATCAAGGCACATCCCGCCGTGGTCGACACCCTGGTGGTCGGCACACCGGACGAGCGCTTCGGCAGCTGCGTTACCGCACTGGTTCATGTGCGCCCGGGCTTTGCCGAGCCGACGCTGGAATCCATCCAGGAAGCCTGCAGTAACCAGATCGCGCGCTACAAGCTGCCGCGCCGCGTATTTTTTGTCGATGGCATTGCCCGCTCACCCAGCGGTAAACCCGATTACAAATGGGCGAAGGAAGAAGCGCTGCGCCAGCTGTCGGCCTGATTCCCCAACAGCGAAAGATGTATACTGCCGGCCCGCTGCCATTGCAGCGGGCCATTTTTCACGCTGACCGACTTTCACTGACCCACTTTCACTGACTCAAAAAACGACATGACCAACTTCCTGATTTTTCTCGGCGAACAATGGCTGCTGGTGTCAGCCCTGCTGGCACTTGTCGGCCTGTTCATGTGGACGGAAAACCGCCGCGCCGGCGACAGCATTTCTGTCCACCAGCTGACAGCACAGGTCAATGGCGCCAACGCACTGGTCGTCGACTTGCGCGAGCCAAAAGAGTTTCGCGAAGGCCATATCGTCGATGCGCTCAATATCCCGTTTGCCAAACTCGCCGACAGGATGAGCGAGCTGGACAAGACTCGTCCGCTGGTGCTGGTCGACAAGATTGGGCAGCACAGCGCCTCCGCCGGCCGCAACCTGAAACAGGCCGGCTTCCAGGTCAGCCGTCTCACCGGCGGCATGAGCGAATGGACTGGTGCCAACTTGCCGGTAGTCAAAGGTGGCTGAGGTTGTCATCTATTCGTCGGACTGGTGCCCTTACTGCAGGCGAGCCAAGCACCTGCTCGGCAGCAAGGGAGTCAGCTTCAACGAGATCCGTGTCGACAACCGCGCCGACCTGCGCGCCGAGATGATTGCGCGCAGCGGACGCAACACCGTGCCGCAGATCTGGATCAACCAGCGTCACATCGGCGGCTGCGATGATCTCTACGCACTGGAACAAAGGGGCGAGCTGGATACCCTGCTCGCCGGATGAAACAGCACAATCCCCAGGAGTGACTTTGATTATGTCTGAACAGCCGGAACAGCAATTTGGCATGCAACGCCTATACGTCAAGGACGTATCCTTTGAGCTGCCACAAGGCGCCGCCATCTTTGGCAAGCAGTGGAAACCCAGCGTGCATCAGGAAATGGCGACCACCACCACCGCCATGCCGGAAGATCGCTATGAAGTCGTGCTGACTATCACCGTCACCGGCAAGATCGACGACCAGCCGGCGTTTCTGGTGGAAGTGCAGCAGGCAGGCATTTTTCTGGTGAAAGGTCTCACCGAAGAGCAGGTGCGTCAGGTCACCGGTGCTACCTGCCCGAACATTCTCTTCCCCTACGCCCGAGAAGTGGTCGACAACCTGATGACACGCGGCACTCTGCCGCCACTGATGCTGCCGCCCATCAACTTTGACTCACTGTATCAACAGGCACTGGCCCAGCAGACGCAGCAGGCCGGCGGCACAGCGCACTGATTGTCCCTGTACATGGACTGCCGGCCAGCGCTGGCAGATTCACAGAGTAAATCTATGCTTGTTACAGGGATTAACCGGGTGACAAGCCATGTGGATCAGCCGCCGGCGCTGGCAACAACTGCAAGCAGAACTGGCAGACAAGCACAATCGCCTGACAGAACTTGAGAGTTCGCTGCTCGCCACAGACGGTTTGAAACAGGAATCCGGCAGCGCCATGCTGAATTGTCTGCGTCAATCCGCCCATCTGGCCGGCCTTGGCGGCCTGTTCCTGCGCTTTGGCGAATCGGTGAAAGGCATCCAGGCCACTACCCTGATCTCTGCGCAAGCCCTTAGCCAGGAAAACCAGAAACTGGCAGAAACCACCCAGCTGTTCCAGCAAACAGCCAGTCTGCTGCATGCCATGGCCGGCAAACTGGCCAATGCCGAACGCGAAGCGTTCAGCAGCCAGGCCGCCATCGCCCAACTCAGCAGCAGCAGCGCCGATATATCCAGTTATGCCAAAGTGATCAACGATGTCGCCTCACAGACCAACCTGCTGGCATTGAATGCAGCGATTGAAGCTGCGCGCGCCGGCGAGGCCGGCCGCGGCTTTGCTGTCGTGGCCGACGAAGTGCGCAATCTTGCCAGCAAGACCACGGAGTCCTCCTCCAGCATCCGGCAACTGGTCGACAAGATAGCCGCTGACTCCGGTGCCGTGCGCAGCACCATGCAAACCTTGATCGAGGAGGTCAATACGGCAACCGCCACGGTTGGCAGCGTCGACAAGGTCATCGATTCGATTACCGAAATGGCCGGCAGCATGCAGGAGATCATTGCCGACACTACCCTGGGCGCCTTTCTGCGCACCGTACAACTCGATCATCTGGTGTGGAAACACCGGGTCTACAGCACGATCTTCACCAATGGGCCAGTGCCGGAAGATCTCGCCAGCCATCACAGCTGTCGCCTCGGCAAGTGGTATGACGAAGGCGACGGCCGGCGGCAGTTCTCGCATCTGCCTGCATTCAAATTGCTCGATGGCCCGCATGCCACTGTGCACAACAGCGGCTTTGCCGCCATGCAGGCCTTTCACGCCGGCAACTGGAACACCATGTTCGAGCAACTCGGCAACATGGAAAATGCCAGTGAAGTGGTGATGGCCACCATCAGCCAGCTGGAAACGGAGGCTCGCGAAGATGCGCAGCGCCGCAAAGACATGGCGAAAAATGCATCCGGCGACAGCGTGGAGGTGTTCGGTTGATGACAGAGGCCCCGGGGTCAGACCTCCTTGACGCTAATCCTCCTCGTCATCACCCTCTACAAACATTCCCAGCTCCTTGATCTTGCGGGTCAGCGTATTGCGACCCCAGCCCAGCAAGTCTGCAGCATCGCGCTTGCGACCGAGGGTGCGCTTCAGCGCTGCCTCAATCATGATGCGCTCGAAGGCAGGCGTCGCTTCATCCAGCAAACGCTCGTGTCCACTGGCCAGCGCCTGCTCCGCCCATAGACGCAAGGCCTGCTCCCAGCCCCCACTGCTGCCGGCAGTACCTGTCTCGCCTTGTTGCTCCATCAATTCCTGTGGCAGATCGCGCACGTGTATCTCGCGACCGGGCGCCATCACGGTCAACCAGCGGCAGGTGTTCTCCAGCTGGCGGACATTGCCCGGCCAGTCCAGTTTGCTGATACAGACTTCGGTATCCGGTAACAGGGTTTTGGCTTCCACCCCCAGCTCACGTGCGGCCTTGCCGAGGAAAAACCGCGCCAGCGCCGGAATATCCTCGCGGCGCTCGGCCAGACGCGGCAGCTGGATGCGAATGACATTGAGCCGATGAAACAGGTCTTCACGAAAGCGATGCTCCTGCACCAACTTGGCGAGATTCTGGTGAGTGGCCGCGATAATGCGCACATCCACCTTCAGCGGCGTGTGCCCGCCAACACGGTAGAACATGCCGTCGGCCAGTACGCGCAGCAGGCGCGTCTGCGTTTCATGCGGCATGTCGCCGATCTCGTCGAGAAACAGCGTGCCACCGTCCGCCTGTTCGAAACGCCCCTGGCGCTGGGTGACCGCACCGGTGAACGCGCCTTTTTCATGGCCAAACAACTCGGACTCCATCAGATCCTTGGGCACGGCCGCCATGTTCAGGGCGATGAAAGGCTTGTTGCGACGCGGGCTGTGCCGGTGCAAGGCCTGGGCCACTAGCTCCTTGCCGGTACCCGATTCACCGTTGATCAACACGGTAATGTTGGAGTGGGACAAACGGCCAATCGCCCGGAACACTTCCTGCATCGCCGGCGCATCGCCAATCATGTCGGCAGGGGGTTGCTGTTCGACGACCGCAACCGGCGCCGCCTGCTGGCGTGCCTGTGACAGGGCGCGTCGCGCCACCTCCACCACTTCATCGACATCGAAAGGTTTGGGCAGGTATTCAAAAGCGCCGCCCTGATAGGAGGCGACCGCACTGTCGAGATCCGAATGTGCCGTCATGATGATCACCGGCAGCTCCGGATAATCACGGTTCACCGTGCGCAACAACTCCAGACCGTCGATACCGGGCATGCGGATATCGCTGATCAGTGCGCCCGGCTGACCATGGGCCAACTGGCGGCGCGCGGCATCGCCACTTTCGAAACTCCGGCAACTGAGGCCGGCCTGATCCATGGCTTTCTCCAGTACCCAGCGTATGGAGCGGTCGTCGTCGATGATCCAGACATCGGCAGAATTGCTGTTCATGTTGGCATGTCCTGGGGGTTATCAAGCGGAATGTAGAGGGAAAACTGGCTGCCGGCGGGCGTACTCTCGCATTCGATAAGACCGCGGTGGCGGGCAATAATGGACTGCGAAATCGCCAATCCCAGCCCGGTGCCGCCGGCGCGGCCGCTGATCATCGGATAGAAGATCGTGTCCAGCATCGGTTGTGGAATGCCAGGGCCGTTGTCGATGACGTCGATGCGGCACACCAGCCGGTGCACCTGCTTGCCGATGGTGAAGCGGCGCTGCACACGTGTACGCAGGGTAATGCAGGCATCGACGATCGCGTTCTCTGCCAGCGCCTGCATGGCGTTGCGGGCAATGTTCAGCAGGGCCTGCAGCAGCTGCGCGCGATCACCGACTATTTCCGGCAGGCTGATGTCATAATCACGACGGAAGCTGATCGCATCCCCGCTCTCGGCACGGATCAGGCTCACCACCCGCTCCAGCACTTCATGGATATTGACGGGAGCCAGCTGTGGCGGCTCCTGTGAACCCAGCATGCGATCGACCAGATCGCGCAGCCTGTCTGCTTCTTCAATGATGATGCCGGTGTATTCCGAGAGCTTCGGGTCCGGCAGGGCGCGCGCCAGCAACTGGGCCGCTCCCCTTATGCCGCCCAGCGGATTCTTGATCTCGTGCGCCAGGCCGCGCGCGAGATGACGGGCAGTCTGCTGCGAAGAAACGATGGCCTCTTCGCGGCTGATACGCATCAGGCGATCGATGGCCTGCATTTCCAGCAGTAAACCTTTGTCAGGCAGCGGCGTGGCACTGATGTCTACCAGAATGCTCTGGTGCAGTGTCGCCAGCACCAGCGTGGTCTGACGCTGGGTAAAAGGCACCCCCGTGTCCAGCGCGCTGCGAAAGGCAGCAGCCAGTTCGGCAGCATCACGCAGCAGGTCGGTAAATTGCTGGCCACAGGCGTGCTGACGACTGACTGCCAGCAAACCTTCAGCAGCAGGATTCAGGTACAAAGGTCGCAGCTGCCGATCCAGCAACACTACCGCACTCGACAAATGCTCAAGTATCTGGGTGTGGAGATCGGCAGCAATGTGGGGAACAGAGCCTGAGTGAGGCATGGGTTTCCTGGCAAGCACGCAAAAATCGTCAGCAGGTGCTCAGCAAAAAACCTGCCACCGACGACCATAAAAAGGCAGTGGCCTGATTTTCAAGGAATAAATACCGGCAAAGCCACTGTACTGCTTTGGCACTTTATAGCAAATCCATCAAAAGGCACCATATTGGTGCACTACTATTTGCTGCCATTTTTGGGGGGCGTTACCGGTGGCTTACTGAATACCTGAGCACCGCCTACACCACCTGCACCGGCAGCCCCCTTGGCTCCCATCGCGTTGGTCGCACTACCAGCCCCGCCAGCACCACCTGCTCCTCCCAGAGTACCAACGCCACGAGCCGGGCGCGCAGGTTTCGCACTGTCTGCCTCATCATCCTTGCCGTTATCACTCTCCTTGTCGTTATCACCCTCCTTGTCGACATTATTTTCGGCACCAGCGTCTGCATCGCCGTCCTTCATCGTCGAATGGCGCTGTACATGAAATGTCACCGCTCCCGTTGACAGCAACAACGCACCTTTGTCGTTAAACAATCGAGCCTCGACCGTGTGGCTACCACGCTCCAGCGCCGTAATTTCAGTCGAAAGTGCCACTCCAGGTTCGCCAACAGGCTGGTCATCATAGAAAAACTGCACTGTATCCCCTTTTTGCAGGCCCGGCGTGAGTACAACCGACACTACTACCGCCTCCACTTCATTGCCGAAGACAGCATTGGAATCGGGCTGTGCCAACTCGAATTGCTCATACTGGAAAGCCTTGGCTTTTGCTGTGCGGGGAGCAGCTGGCGATGGCGCCTGCAAAGTATTGCCCGGCGAGAGCTTCACAGCCTCGGCAGCGCCGGCAATCGCCTTGTCGGTATATACCGTTTTCCCGGTTTTGGGATCGACCGCCTTGTAAATCTGCCCTGTGGGCGGCGGCGGTGCATCTTCCACAACGGAAGACTCGGCCATCACCGGGACAGCAGCAAACAGACAAACAACACCAACACCCAATCCTGAACAGAACTTGCGAAATACCATTGCCATCACCAGACTCCCGCCAACACGGCCTTCACTCTAACGCCAAAACGCGGACAAAAAAAAGCCCGGTCAACCGACCGGGCTTTTTCGACAGATCAGCGAGCTGATCTACGGCTGTTCTTAGCAGCTGTAGTACATCTCGAACTCGATCGGATGCGTGGTCATGCGCATCTTGGTGACTTCTTCCATTTTCAGGTTGATGTACGCGTCGATCATGTCATTGTCGAATACACCACCCTGCGTCAGGAATTCACGATCCTTGTTGAGTTCTTCCAGAGCCATTTCCAGGCTGGAGCAAACCGTCGGGATGTGCGCCGCTTCTTCCGGCTCGAGATCATAGAGATCCTTGTCGGCTGGATCGCCAGGATGGATCTTGTTCTTGATGCCGTCGAGGCCAGCCATCAACAGTGCGGCGAAGCACAGGTACGGGTTGGCAGTCGGATCAGGGAAACGGGTTTCCAGGCGGCGGGCCTTGGCGCTGCTCACGTATGGAATACGGATGGAAGCAGAACGGTTGCGGGCAGAGTAGGCCAGCATAACCGGCGCTTCGAAGCCTGGAACCAGACGCTTGTAGGAGTTGGTGCCCGGGTTGCAGAACGCGTTCAAGGCCTTGGCGTGCTTGATGATACCGCCGATGTAGAACAGGCAGTTTTCAGACAGGCCAGCGTAGGCATCACCAAAATACTCACCGGCAAAGATGTTCTTGCCGCCAGCGGTGATGGACTGGTGAACGTGCATACCGGAACCGTTGTCACCCACGATAGGCTTGGGCATGAAGGTAGCCGTTTTGCCATAAGCGTGCGCTACGTTGTGTACGCAGTACTTGAGGATCTGCACTTCGTCGGCCTTTTTCACCAGCGTGTTGCCGCCAACACCGATTTCGCACTGGCCAGCAGTGGCTACTTCGTGGTGATGCACTTCAAGGTTCAGACCCATCTGCTCCATGGCGTTGCACATGGCAGCGCGGATTTCATGCAGGGAATCAACCGGTGGCACGGGAAAATAGCCGCCTTTAACGCCAGGACGGTGGCCTGTGTTGCCGCCTTCGAAGGTCTCGCCAGAAGCCCAGGCAGCTTCTTCGGAATTGATCTTGACGCTGCAGCCAGACATGTTGATGTTCCACTTCACGTCGTCAAAGATGAAGAACTCTGGCTCAGGACCCATGATGGCGAAAGCGTCAGCGCCGTAGACGGAACGCAGGTATTCTTCAGCGCGCTGGGCAACAGAGCGCGGGTCGCGGTTGTAGCCCTGACGGGTAATCGGATCAACAATCGAGCAGCGGAGGATCAGGGTCGGCTCGTCAAAGAAAGGATCCATCACAGCAGTGCTGTCGTCCGGCATCAGGATCATGTCGGATTCGTTGATGCCTTTCCAGCCGGCAATGGAGGAACCATCGAACATCTTGCCATCTTCAAACAGACTGGCATCGACACCCTTGGCCGGGTAAGTCACGTGCTGCTCTTTGCCCTTGGTATCGGTGAAACGGAAGTCGATCCACTTCACGTCGTGTTCTTTGATCAGTTTCAGAGTTTTCTCTGACATGTTTTCCTCCAGCAGGAAAGGGGGTGGATTTCAATTGTCGTTTGCGGCTGTCCGTTTCAGGACAGCAGAATCAGGACGTGCAAAAGGCGGCAAAATATATGCCATTTACGGACTTAAAAAAAGCAGCTTTATTAAGGCATTTACATACCAATAATGATCGGCGCACCAAAACGGAGCGCCAAAACAGTGCAAAAGACAAAAATGCGCACCAAATTGGGGATTTGTCGTTTGTGCATGTCATTGCAATCTTTCGCCATGGCGCCGTAGGCAAACGAATTTGCTAAAGTGCACGCCACCTTGCTGGCCCGCCCGGAATCAAGCTGATGCGCATCCCGCGACTTTTTATAGACCTCTCCCTCGTCAACGGCTCCGAGTTGCAGCTGCCCACTGAAGCTGCGCATTACCTGGCCAATGTGCTGCGTGCAAAACCCGGTCAAAAAGTCTGTCTTTTCAATGACACCGGCATCGAAGCTCTGGGGGAGATCACCCAATGTGCCAAGCGCGCCGTCAGCGTCCGTATCGACGAGATCAGCGCTGTCGATCGCGAGTCGCCCCTCAGGATCCATCTGGCTATCGGCATTTCGCGCGGCGAGCGTATGGACTTTGTGCTGCAGAAAAGCACCGAGCTCGGCGTACACAGCATCCAGCCGCTGTTCTGTGAACGTACCGAGGTGCGGCTCAGCGGCGAACGCCTGCAGAAAAAGACCGAGCACTGGCGCAATGTGTTGGCCAGCGCCTGCGAACAGTGCGGCCGCACCCGTATCCCGCTACTGGTAGAACCCACTTCTCTGGCAGAAGCCATCGCGCATGATGCAAGCGAAAAGCGCTTCGTTCTGCACCATCGCAGCAATCAGGGTTTACGGGAGCACGGCAGCCGCCCGGCAAGCGTCAGCCTGTTGATCGGACCGGAGGGTGGATTGTCTGCGCAAGAAATCACTCTCGCGGAGCAGGCTGGCTTTGCAGCACTGACATTAGGACCGCGGGTGCTGCGCACCGAAACCGCCCCGCTGGCAGCATTGAGCGTGCTGCAATATCAGTGGGGCGACTTCTGATCAGGGAGTGTCAGGCAACGAGATGCTCGTGGCCTTTATGCAAGGCTTCGATCAGGCGATCTTCGGCCTCGAAACGTGCTTCCAGCGCTTCACCCAGTTGTGACAGGTCGCGCGCCAGCGTGCGGGTATCGCCGTTGTCGACGCACTTGTCATTGAAATCGAGCACTACCTCCGTGGTTTTCTCGATCACCGGATACAGCTGGCGCGCCAGTTCGACGCTACCATCCTGAAACTCGAGACCTTCCTGGATCAACTGTTCATAGATTTCAAAATGCCCGGCAGAAATGTAATCCACCAGCACTTCAGAAAAACGGTGGAAGTGAAGCTGGTGCTTGTCCGCAGCTTCCGAGATAGGGCGCACGCGACTGATGGCACAGAAACGCACCAGCAACTCCTGACGCTCTTCCAGCCAGCGATTGATCAGAAGATCGACTTCCTTCCAGCGCTGTCTGGGATTTTGGGCATTCTGCAACATGGGTATATCTCCTTTCCGTTTTCTGTCTTGTAGTTCCGGGACTGCTGCTTGTGTGACAGCCAGTCTCTGCTTTTGCGGTACCGGGATATCTGCCTTCCGGTTCTCATCACCAACGTGAAGATGATCACGCTTGTTTTGAAAGTAGGTCAGGAATCACGGATGGGCAAGGCGATTTTCCCGGGGTTTTCACGAAGAGCTGAGACAGCGCGCAGATATCTGTGGCAACACCTTGATTTGCAGTTGATCGCCCCATAAACGTGCGTATCCGCACCGACAAACGGTATGAACTTGAAGACGAGAGGTAAGAAAATTATCCGCAAACCGGACAATCAGGCCTTGCGGCAGAGTTGCCACAAAGAAAGCACCAAAAAACCGCTGAAAGCGACCAGCGTCCAGCCCGGAATGCTCAGGCTAAGGAAAGTCCAGCCGATCTCCGCACAGTTGCCATCCCCCATGAACAGCAGTTCCAGTGCCTGACGGAAAGGGAAGTTCTCGAACATGTAGTCCAGGCTGGGGCCGCAGGCCGGCACCTGGTCTTCCGGCAGGTTCTGGATCCACACATGGCGGCCGGCAACAACGGCTCCACCTGCGGCAGCCAGCATGGTCAGCGCACTCCAGACACGGCGGCCGACCTGTGCCGGGTTGTGCAGTGCCGCCACCAGAGCGAGTACACCAACCGCAATCACGAATATGCGCTGCGTAATGCACAGCGGACAGGGATGCAGGCCGAGCTTCTCCTGCAGGTAGAGCGCAAACAGCATCAAACCGGCTGCACTCGCCGCCATCAGGAAAAACAATGCGCGCGGTTGAGTGATGCGGGCAAGAAAAGTCTGGGCGCTCATGCAAAACCTTGTACAGAAACAGATGGAATATTGGCGTCTATGCTTGAAGCATCGGACCACAAGCCAGGAAGAGAGTTCACCATGCGTCTTACCGTGATCGCCCTGTTCGGCCTGCTACTGGCCACCGCCAGCATACAGGCAAGTGCCAGCGCAAAGAAAGAAGCCAAACCCGCCGAACCCAACTCCATTTACGTCGCCATGGATCCCTCGCTGGTCGTCAACTTCGGCAGCCCGGGCGCCAAACTGCGCTACCTGCGCGCCGACATTGTGCTGCGCCTGCTGGATCCGGCCACCGAAGAACTGGTAAAGCTGCACATGCCGCAACTGCGACACAACATGCTGATGCTGCTGAGCGGCCAGACCGATGAAACCGTCAGCAGTTTTGAGGGCAAGGAAAAGATTCGCCTGCAGGCACTGGAGCAGGTGCGCAGCATCATCAAGGCACAGCCCCCGGTAACGCACGGCGAAGAAAAGAAATCCGACGAAGAGAACAAGGAAGCAGCAGAACTGGAAAAGGAAAAAAAGGAGACCGGCGGTGTAACCGACCTCCTGTTCAACAATTTTGTGGTGCAAAAATAACGCGATATCTCAGACCTTGCCCAGCGCACGATCGCGCAGCACAAACTTCATCACTTTGCCGGTGGCGTTCAGCGGAAACGCATCGACGATCTCCACACGGCGCGGCACTTTGTAGTTCGCCATGTTCTGCTTGCACCAGGCAACCACTTTTTCTGCAGTGATGTCACTGCCGGCGCGCGGCACGATGTAGGCCATAGCCACTTCACCCATGCGCTCGTCGGGAATACCGATCACCGCCGCCTGCGCCACACCATCACAAGTGGCGAGCATGTTTTCAATTTCTGCCGGATAGCAGTTGAAGCCTCCGACGATGAACATGTCTTTCATGCGATCGGTAATTTTCAGGTAGCCATTGGCGTCCATGACACCGATATCGCCAGTGTGCATCCAGCCATCGCCGTCAATCGTTTTCGCTGTTTCTTCATCGTTGTTGAAGTAGCCCTGCATCACATTGTAACCGCGCACCACGATCTCGCCGGGTTCACCGCGTGGCACTTCAACACCTTCATCGTTGATGCAACGCACTTCTACATCGGGGATCGCCCGGCCGGATGTGGTGGCGATGATTTCAGCATCGTCGCCATCGCGGCACATGGTCACCACACCGCAACTTTCGGTAAGACCGTAAGCCGTCAGCACGGTCTTGAATCCCATTTCGTCGCGCATGCGGTGAATCAGCGACACCGGAATTGCCGCAGCACCGGTTACTGCCAGACGCAAGCAGGAAATATCAAAATCCTTCAGGTTCGGGAAAGCCAGAATAGTCTGGTAAAGCGTCGGCGGCCCAGGCAACACAGAGATGCGATCGCAGCCGATGCGCTCAAGAATTTCCTTCGCGTCAAACACGGCCATCGGCAGAATCGCCGTGCCGCGAATCAGACAGGCCAGCCAGCCGGCCTTGTAACCGAAGGAATGGAAAAACGGGTTGACGATCAGATAGCGGTCATTCTCGGTGAGCCCCACCAGTTCCGACCACACGGCAAACACCTTGATGTTCTGGCCGTGACCGGTTTTCACACCCTTGGGGTTGCCGGTTGTGCCCGACGTGAAAATCAGATCAGAAACATCGGACGCTTTAACTTGCGCAGTGCGCGTCGCCACATCGGCATCCGCAACATTTACGCCTTTTGCCAGGAAATCATTCCAGCTGATGCACAAACCGGACTGGCCGCGCAGACAGATCATCTGCTGCATGTCCGGCAAGGTTTCGTTGGTGAGCATGGACGGATAATCAAGATCGAGGAACCCGGAAACCGTCAGCAGCAATTTGGCACCACTGGCGCGCAATACGTAACCGGCTTCCGCGCCTTTCATGCGCGTGTTGATCGGCACCAGAATCGCACCCACTGATTGCAAGCCAATGGATGCAATGATCCACTCGGCAACATTCGGCGCCCATACCGCAATGCGGTCACCGTGCTGGATACCGGCAGCAATGAAGGCTTTTGCCGCACGCACGCGCTCCTGCTCCAGCTGCGCATACGTCAAGCGGACTTCACCATCCTCAATCGCACTGCGCGTACCAAATTGCTGCGCAGCGTTCTGCACCAGTTGCGGGATTGTGAGTTCGGCAAAATGGGTCATCGTTTTTTTCTCGACATTAAAACAGTGAAAAGATCAGACAGGGGAAGACAGATTTCTGTACTTGCCGTCGGCATACAACAGCGGGTTTACCTCGCCATCCGCCACCAGCACCTTGTCAACTTCGCCGATCACGATCAGATGGGTGCCATGCGTCAGCTGGCGTGCGGTCTGGCAGAAAAATACCGCCTGCGTATCGCGCAGATAAGGCAAACCGTTGGCATCACCCCAGTTGCCCTGGGCAAATCGCGCTTCGCCGAATTCACCACCCGCACAAAGTGCTGAAATATTTTCCTGATCTGCCGACAACACATTGACCGCGAAACGATGTCCCTGCGCAAGGATGTCGTGCAGGCTGGCCTGGCGATTCACGCATACCAGCAGCGATGCCGGATCATCCGACACCGAGGTCACCGCCGTGGCAGTCATCGCATGGCGCTGGCTCTCGCCGTCCACCGCCGTGATCACGCACACGCTGGCCGCGAGGCGGCGCATGCCGGCGCGCAGGGCAGCTGAGGGGGTGTCAATCAAGGTCATGGGAGATCCGACAATCAAGGGCCGCCTATGATACCTGCGACGGCGGCATAAGTAGACCTCCCTGCAGCACTGGGCCACTTCACGCGGCACAATGGCTGCATTGCCTTAGCGGAATACGCCATGTCAGCCGATCAATCCCTCTCGCCCTCCAGCGCCAGCAGTATTCGCTACCTGTTCGATGACGTGCCTGCCGAAGGCACGACACGCATCGTGGCGCCGGGCATCAAGTGGCTGCGCATGCCGCTGCCACTGGCGCTGGATCACATCAACCTCTACCTGATCGCCAATGGTGATGGCTGGATGGTCGTGGATTGCGGCATGAAGGGGCGCAATACGCGCGAACTGTGGCTGAAGATTTTCGAACATGAACTGGAAGGCAAACCGATCAACGCCGTGCTGTCCACGCACATGCACCCGGATCACATCGGTCAGGCAGGCTGGCTGGTGGGCCACTGGCAAGCACCTTTCTACATGACCGCCGGCGAATATTTTGCCGCACGCACCTACAGCGCGCCCGAACCTGACGTGCCTGCAGAATGGCAGTTCGACACCTACCGCGAACGCACCGGCATGCCCGCAGAAAACGTGCAACGCATGCGCAAAGGCACTGCCGGGTTTGGCAACATCGTCGAACCCATGCCGCGCAGTTACCGCCGCCTGCATGATGGCCAGATACTGACACTCGGCGACCAGCGCTGGCAAGTGATTGTCGGTCGCGGCCACTCTCCCGAACACGCCTGTCTCTACAACGCCGCGCTGAACATCCTGATTTCAGGTGACCAGATCCTGCCGCAGATCACTTCCAACGTCAGCGTCACCAGCACCGAACCGGAAGCCAACCCCTTGCAGGAATGGATGGACTCACTGCGGCGCCTGCTGGAATTGCCGGAAGACACCTTGGTATGCCCGGCACACAACGCGCCGTTTTACGGTTTGCATACACGCTTGCGTGAATTGTTGGTTCATCACGAACAACAATTGTCGGAACTGGAAACCGTTCTGCGCGAGGCGAAAACGGCTTACGAATTATTACCGGTACTGTTTCGTCGCGAATTGCAAAATGAACAACTGATGATGGCGATGGGCGAATGCCTTGCGCATCTGAATTTCCTCTATGCGCGCGGCAGTGTCACGCGCTTCCTGAATACAGACGGCGTGCAGGCATATCAGAACCTGCCCGCAAAAACCACGCAAATCGATTTTCAACACGAGTAAACAGGTAAACAAGCAATGGCCAACTGGCGCTGGTTCACGCAATGGCACACTAAAATCTTCAAACTCACTGGCGGACGCATCGGCGGCAATCTCGCCGGCATTCCCATTGTGTTTATCGACACTATCGGCCGCAAAAGCGGGCAGATCCGCACCGTGCCGATTGCCTGCTACCCGTATGAAAACGATGTCGCCGTAGTCGCCTCCAACAATGGCCAGGATACCGATCCGGTGTGGTGGCTCAACTTGCAGGCGAATCCCGAAGTGGAAATCCAGCTTGGCACGCAGCGCTATCGCGCCCGCGCAGAAGAAATCACAGGCGCTGCGCGCGAAGCTTTCTGGCCACAAGTTGTCAAACTCAATCCGGCACAGGCATCACACCAGAGCCACACGCAGCGCCTGTTGCCGATCATACGCCTGCGACGACTGACATAAGAAATTTTCAGGTTTCGATGGCACGCATGAATGCCTGCGCCAATACCATGTGACCGGTGAGACTGGGGTGAATACGATCCCAACACAAACTCATTGGGTGCACGTGCTCAAGTAACCTATCAAATGCCGCCTGCGTGTCGACAAGGATCGCGCCATACTCTATCGCCAGTTTACGTACCACATCGCCGTAAGCATCCATCATCGCACGCATGGGGTCGGCGCGATTCGACTCCAGGAAATACGGCGTCATCAACACCAACCCCTGTAATCGGTTTTTTGTCTGCACGATCAAGGCACGCAATTCACGCTCGTATTCCTCAATACGTACATGCTGCTCCGAGCGCGCTGGCGCATCGAATTGTCGCCACACATCATTGATGCCAATGAAAATCACCAACCAGTCCGGCTGCATGTCCAGCACATCGCGGCGCCAGCGCGCTTTCAGTTCGCGCACTGTATTGCCGTTTACGCCCATATTGAAAACACGAACAGCACGCGCTGGATAATTCGCACCCAGAAAAGCATTGACCAGGCTCACGTAACCGTTACCGCATTCGTTGCCTTCGGCGACAGGCTTGGCACGGTTGGCATCGGTAATGGAATCGCCCACGAACAGCAATCGACTGTTAGGCTGGATCAACATGTGGCTCTCCTTACAAATGCAGTGTTCCGCCAGCTGAGTCATTCAGACCTTAAGGCAATCAGGGTGCCAAGCTATCACACTCACCGCGCACGCTGAACAGCGAATGCTGCCGATTTGGCACGGGGACATTCACCACCACACTGCGCCCATTGCTGCCAGGAAACTCTCGCAGCAAGGCCTTTACCAGGTAGGGCATGACAGCATTCAGCTGCGGGCAACCACTGTCTGCACTGGCACGACCTTCATAAAGTTTTCGCAATTCATTGCGCCGCTGAGCAGCACCATCACGCAATTCCAGCGACAGCTCGTGGCGATAGCGCACGTAACTTTCCACGCTGCTGCCGGCATACTCCTGCGCACAGTAATTTTCATAAACGTCACGCCGACGGTTATAAACTGGCGTGCAGCGCTGTACGTATTCAGGATGGCTGTCCGTTACCGTTTTGCCGTTGTCGACATTGGCATGGAAGACCAACAATAGCTCCGCCTGCGCAACAGGCTTCTCCGCAAATCCCCAGCCAAACAACTGCTGGCGAATCAAATCAGCGTAGGCCTGATATTCAAGACTGCCCCGCTGTTCCGCAACAGGATCGAAGGCGTACGACCTGCCCGCGCCACCCGGCGGCCATTGATGAAACACAGTGACATCCGTGCTGACATACGTCTGACAGCCAGCGGCCAGCACGGCAACCAACAGTAAAAAAACAGCGCGTAAACGATTACAAACCATGTCAACCTCGGCATTGCAGTGCCCGCAGAGAGTATAGCGAACGTCAGGCACAAAAAACGGCACCGAAGTGCCGCTCTTTGACCCCGCTATTGCCACCGAAAATTACTCGGCTGCAGCTTCACCTTTGGCAGCACGACGCGCTTCGCGTTCAGCCTTGCGGCGAGCTTTGTCTTCTTCCTGTGCTTTCTGTTCAGCGAGACGCGCTTTCTGCTCATCGGTCATCGGTGTCAGCAATACGCCGTCGCGATGCGCCTGAATGTACTTGCCGCATTTCTCGTCTTCGCCCATCAGCGCGCGAATGGCGTAGATCATGGCGCGCATTTCTTTCACGCGCGGGTTGATCATGAAGCCTTCCATGCCATTGGCTGCCAGCATCGCCACATAAGTGCGGTTCAGCAGCGCGCGATGCGGCATGCCGAAGCTGACATTGGAAAGGCCGCAGAAGGTACGCACTTCAGGAAACTCCGCTTTCATCATCTGCAGCAGATCAAAGCTGATCGTGCCGACGTTGTCATCCGTGCCCAGTGGCAGAATGAGCGGGTCGATCCACAGGTTGTGATCTTTCACACCGGCATCGCGGGATTTTTTCACCAGCTCTTTGCAGATTTCAAAACGACCCGCTGCGGTGTGAGTGATGCCATTGTCATCCATCAACAAAGCAACAATACCTGTCTGGTACTTGGCAGCAATCGGCAACAAGGTTTCCGGGCTGCCGGTCTTGTTGGTGATGGAACTGATAATCGGCAACTGGCCTTGCCAATCGATGGTCTCGATGGCGTGACGGATCGCTGGCGGATTGGAACTGTCCAGCACCAGTGGCACATTGGTCACCGCACGCACGCTCTCGATCATCCACGGCAAGTCGATCATTTCATCGCAGCCGGTGACCTGCGCATTGAGGTCGAGATAATCGGAGTCCGCGGCAACCTGCTCCAATGCAACTTTCTGGATATACGCAGTGTCGTGTGTTTTTACCGCCTCACAAATCGCGGGAATAGTGGCGTTCAATGATTCGCCGATAACTACAACGGCCATAACTGTCTCCGTAAAAAAAGCCCTAATCCGCCCCTGCGGGGCAGCTTCTCCCGCCAGCGGGAGAAGGAAGGGCTGCTGCGTGTTTTCCCTATCCCGTATCGGGAAGGGCTGCTGAATGTTTCCCCTCTCCCGTGTCGGGAGAGGGTGCCTGCAAAGCAGGCGGGGTGAGGGTTTACTTCAAACCTTTCAAACCCATGTCATACAGCTCCTGCTTCACACGATCGTAATCGGCGATCAGGGCTGCATTCGGCTCACAGGTTTCACAGTTGTACGCATCCTTGAAGTGGCGCGGACCGACACCGGAGGCGAGGTGCTTCGCGGTTTCTTCGTTGCGTTTGGCGAATACCTTGTTCATCAGGATGTCCGCTTCTTGCGGGTCCTGGATTTCCAGTGTCGCCTGCATCACTTCGCCGACCAGACGCGTTTCGAGGCCGGTGTGACCACCAATCCAGACATAACCCATACCGTTGATAGTGTTGGAGATAGTCATCGCCTGCGCTTGCCAGAAACCGGAGTACTGGCGCCAGTGTTGTTCCATACCAGCACACACGGATGCAATCGGCGTTTTCACGTGACGTTCAAACGCGCGCGTTGCAGCGCCAACAGCCCACTGTGTTTCCTGATCAGACCAGGTGCCGTCAAGATGGTTGGCAAACATCTGCACCATGCCGCCGTGGCCATATGCCAGCTGTGCCAATGCGTTACAAACGATACCGATAGCAGTTTCCGCGCCATCGCGGCACAGTGCGCCGGTCAATGATACGCACGAAGTCCACGGCTCGATGCCGCGATCCTGGCAGTATTTCGCCATCTGGAAGGCGTTCCAGTCGATTTTCATTTCCGGAATGATATGAATACCGATCTGCGTGTTCCAGGTCTTGCGGCGATCCGGGTTGTGATCGTCGATGCAGGCAAACGATGCAGCAGCAGAAGACGCTGTGCACAGCAGACCCTGGTGCATACCCGGGCGACCTTCCTCGCGACAGATGCGCTGGATTTCCGCACATTCCCACTGCGCGGCATACATCTCGGACAACGTGCCGGCTTTCGCAGAGTGGCCGTGAATGATTTCGATACCGCCGGTGATACCCATTGCCTTGTTCGATTTTTCTTTCACGAACGAGCGGATGTACGGGTCGTGCCAGTCTTCACCGATAACACCACAAGGGCCGCCGGCGAGAATCGGCAGTTTTTTCTCGAACTGCTTGCGGTAGGTATACTCGATGCGATCGTCGCCCTGACCGAATTTTGATACATGCGGATTCGAGTTGTAGTACTCGGCAGTATCGCGAATTTCCTGTTCAGTGAGCGAAATCACACGGAAAGTGCCGTTGTGATAAATGCCGCACTCGGACAGTAACTTAACCGCAGCATTGAAAACACCATCAGCGGTTTCGTCAGAAATAACGGTGCTTTCCGGCGTGTATTTCACACCGAACTCTTCCGTCGCCTTGCGCAATACGCGCGACCACTTGATGTCGAACTTGCTGGACTTTTCAATAACCTCGCCGGTTTCAGCGCGTTTTTGAAATTCCATGATATCCATTAATTTACCGGCCATTATGCTGCTCTCCCGAAGTGTGCTTGCATGATGTTTTTGCACAGGGTTACTGCTTCCATGGCATTAGGCGCCCAACCGTCGGCGCCCATCATGTTGGATTTTTCCTGGTTGGTTTCCGCACCGCCCATCACCACCTTGAACTGATCCTGCAAACCCATGTCGCGCACGTAATTCACCACGTCGCGGCAGTTGGGAATGGTGGTCACGAGGAACGCTGACAAGCCAATGATATTGGCTTTCTTTTCTTTGGCCTTGTTGATGAATTCCATTGCGTCGACATTCACGCCGAGCTGGTGCACTTCAAAACCCGCCAGCTCCAGCTGCTTGGCCACCAGACCGTAACCGATATCATGCAAATCGCCCGCGACCGCGCCGATCACCACGCACCCCTGACGCTCACCTTCGCCAGTGGCTGGCAGGTGCGGATCGATGATCTTGATGCAGGTTTCGGCAAGTTCGCCACCTACCATCAACTCAGCGAGAAAGTATTCTTTTGATTCAAACAGCTGGCCGATTTTTTCCAGCCCCTTGACCACACCATCTTTCAATACCGATACCGGATCAAGGCCTGCGTCGAGGCACTCCTGCACCAGCTCGGCGGCTTCGTCATCGAGATCCGCGATCAACTCTGCAATCTCGGCAATATCGTTCTGGTCCATGGTTGGCTCCTCTTGTGAAAAGGTGTGTCAGTCAGGTTGAAGGTTGGCACTATAAAGGCTCGAACCGGCTTATACCACCGGCCACAGCAAGGCCAACTTACTCGCGGGTAAGAAGCTTACTCGCGAGTAAGTTAATATGCAAGAGGACCAGAAATTCACTGGATAGCTTTATTCAATTGCACAGGAACCCCGCTGTTGGTCACCTGCGACAGGCACAAGTTGCGAGCATAAAAAAACCCAGCAGCGCTGGGTTTGAGTGCATCAAGGAACTCGGCAGTTCCAATATATGGTGGCCAGACACAGAATCGAACTGTGGACACAGGGATTTTCAGTCCCTTGCTCTACCGACTGAGCTATCTGGCCAGATTCGGAAGGCGCGTATTAAACCCGCTCGGCAGAAGTGAGTCAAGAAAAAACCCATCAGGTCTGTGGTGGAACATAGCCTTCCACCTGATCGTAAGCTTCGCCGCTCAGGTACTTGTCGCGCTGCTCGGCAAGATAGGTGCGGGCCGTCATGTCCATCATGTTCAGCTTTTTTTCGTTGATCAGCATGGTCTGCTGGGCAACCCACTCCTGCCACGCCTGCTTAGAGATGTGCTCAAAAATATCCAGGCCCTTGGGGCCGGGGAAAGGCGGCTTGTCCAGCCCCTCCATTTCCTGTTGATGCTTGCGACAGAAAACCTTGCGCGACATGGCAAACACTCCGAAAAACAGGTGCGCAGTCTAGCACTGCGTTCGACAACTCACGAACTGGCAGCTAGCTGGGCAAGCAGGCGCTGCACCGGCGTGGCCAGTCCCAGGTGTGTCGTGTTGGCCGGATGCAACCACTGGGCACCCGGCTCGCTGATCTGGCGCGGCGTGCGCGACACTGTGAGCAGCACAGGAACAATGTCGAGATGGTAGTGACTGAAACTGTGGCGCCAACCAGGCCAGATTTCGCTGCGGCGTGCTTTCTGGCCACAGAGGGCGGCCACGTATTCTCCAGCATCACTTTCAGGCGGGATTTCCGGAAAACACCACAACCCCCCCCACAGACCAACGGGCGGGCGCTGCTGCAATAAAACTTCACCGCGCGAATTGCGGATCATCAGCATCTGCACGGATTTTACCGGTAGAACTTTCGACAGCTTACGGCCGGGGTATTGCGCCACAGCATCCTGCCAGTACGCCGCGCACTGACTGCGCAATGGACACGCCTCACAACGCGGCTTGCTGCGTGTGCAAACGGTTGCACCGATATCCATCATCGCCTGCGTGTAATCACCCACGCGCTTCTGTGGCACATGTTGCTCGGCATATTGCCACAAGGTTTTTGCAACAGCCGGCTCGCCTGGCCAACCAGCCACAGCATGAAAACGCGCCAACACGCGTTTGACATTGCCATCCAGAATGGCAGCACGTTGACCCTGCGCAATGCTGGCAATGGCTCCAGCCGTCGAGCGACCAATGCCAGGCAACTGGCTCAGGGCTTCAACACCGAGCGGAAAATTTCCAGAAAAATCGTCGACAATGATTTGCGCGGCACGATGTAGATTGCGTGCACGCGAGTAATAACCCAGGCCAGTCCACAGCGACAAGACATCATCCTGCTCTGCAGCAGCCAGTTTTTTTACTGTCGGAAACTGTTTGATGAAACGCTTGAAATAAGGAATGACCGTTGCAACCTGCGTCTGCTGCAACATGATTTCCGACACCCATACGCGATACGGCGTAATGTCCTGTTGCCAGGGCAAATGCTTGCGACCCTCGCGATCAAACCAGCGCAACACGGCAGAGGAAAAGCGGAACGCTGCCACGTCAGTCGAACAGCTTCTTGAATACGTTCTTGATGGAACTGCCGCCAGCCTTGATGTTCTTGCCGGCAATGTGTGCAATCAAACTTCCCATGCGCGACTTGTCGACACGACACAGTTTGTCGGTGGATTGCACATAACTGCCTTCGCAGCGCATGGGCCAGGCCACATCGCGCACCATCGGACTGATCGCCTCGCAGACATTGGCAGAATCCACTTTATCGAGCACTGTCACATCCAGTTTGAGATCCAGTGTCTGCGCCACCAGATTCACAGGGCCTGCGCCTTGCAGATCCAGCGTGTCCAGCCGTGCAGTGATCGGGCGAACAGTGGCAATACCATTACGGATCACGCTCTCGCCATGCAAACGATGCAAAATGGTATGTGCAGGCCAGTTTTTCTGTGGCGCATCACGCTTTTGCGCTTCGGCAGCAGCTTCGCACGCCAGTTTTTCCATATTGAGTTCACGCACCACGAGATCCGCAACATCCAGCTGCGCATTACCAGACAGTGTGTGCAAAATTTTATCCGGCGTATCGCCATCCCCCTGTACAGCCGCATGCAGTGCCAGCACGCCTGCCGTGATGGTGGATTTCTCTTGCAACAAATCCTTGAGCATCGGCGCCAGCTGCACCTTGTCGATCTGCATGTCGAGCACGATGCGCGGCGTTTGCCCCGGCGGCATGGCAATCTCCGCACGATTCCTGATCTGCCCTTGATACAAATCAGCATCAAAAGCTTTCAGCACAGCTCGCTCCGCTTCGATCACCGCGTCAAAATTGACATTGGCAAGCTGCAGGTGATTGACCACCATATGATCGAAACGGATTCGGTACTCACCCTGCGCCTGCAACAGACTGGCCAGTGGCAACGGCTGCTCTTCACTGGCAACCATAGCCGGGCCACTGTCTGTTTGTGAGGTTTTCGATGACGCCTGCGCATCCGGTTTTTCTGAAACAGCATAGCGGTCTGTGTTAATCGAATCGCCGTGCAAGTCCACCATCAGACGCAACACGCCATCTGTCTTGACAGCCACCTTGCCATCGACACGGGTGTCATCCACATGCAGATGAACAGGAAAAGGCTCGCCATGATTATTGGCATTGTCGACGCGGAGATGCACCTGTTCAAAATGCAAGGCTTTCTGCTCGTCGTTGTAAAACTGCACATTGGCAAGATCAAACGCACTGATCTCTACTCGCTTGTGCAGCAACGACCCCAAACGCAAGGACAGCGACAACTCATCCACATGCAAGCGCTGCACAGCCTTTCCCGGTTCCGCAGGCAATGCCAACGCAATATCGCCTGCCGAAAAGCCCAGCATGGGCAGCAGCGACCAATGCATGGCGCCGCCAATTTTCAGTTCGATGCCGTTTTCGTGCGCAACCTGCTCCAGTTGCGGCTTGTAATTTTCCGGTTTAATGAAAATAACAAGCGCAACCACCGCCAACATCACTGTCAGCAGCAGCCCGGCTATTCCGAGAAGAATTTGCCGGAAATATTTCACACGCACACGTTCAAGAACGATAAACCTGGAGCAGCTTACTTCGCTGCAGGTGCCGCCAATGCGGCTGGCGGCTCAGCGCCCGGCGCGGCCGTCACTTGCACGCCCAGTTCCGCAGCCAGCTCAGCCGCCGGCATGTACCCCGGCAGCATGCTGCCATCCGGCTTGAACAGTGCCGGCGTGCCATTCACACCCAGTTCGTTGCCCAGCTTGTACTGCGCGGCAATTGGATTCTTTTCACAGGTTTTTGTTGGAACTGCAGTTCCATTTTTCATTTTGGTCATGACATCGAGACGGTCATCGGCACACCACACCGTTGCCAGCTTGTCTGCCGAAGGCGAAGGCACGCCCGCGCGCGGGAACGCCATGTAACGCACCTCGATACCCATGGCATTCAATGCCGGCACTTCTTTATGCAGCTTGCGACAGAAACCGCAATCGATATCCGTGAACACATCTACATATGCCTTGACCGGGCCCTTCGGCGAGAAGACCACCATGTCCGATTTTTTCACGGCAGCCAATTTGGCAGCGCGAATCGGCTTCATGCGCTCGTCCTGCACATTCACAAAACGGTTTTCCTCGATGCGATAAACCGTACCACTGATCAGGTATTGGCCGTCTGCACTCATCAACACAGTGTCCTTGCCGGCAAGATCCACTTCATACATGCCGGGCACTGCCGCATGGCGAATCTCGCCCACCGGCATGCCGGGGCGTCCTTTCTGGATGGCGGTGCGCAGCACATCAGCCTGCTTGGGATCAACAGGTGCATCCGCAGCCTGCGCGAAAGAAGCCAGTGCCAGCGCGCCAGCAGCAAACAGGGAAACGACGGATTTTTTCATGGATCACCTTGTTGAGGATTATTGAAATGGCTATCGGTGTTGTTTGGCCAGACAGACAGCAAGAGGTTCCCGCACACCACAGCTGACGCAAACCTAGCCACGCGGGTGATGTTTGGCATGCAGCGACTGCATGCGCGCCTGCGCGACGTGAGTATAAATCTGCGTGGTGGACAAGTCACTGTGCCCGAGCAGCAACTGCACCACGCGCAGATCAGCGCCGTGATTGAGCAGATGCGTGGCAAAGGCATGACGCAGGGTATGCGGCGATAGCGGCGTGCGGATATCGGCTTTTTTTGCATAAAGCTTGATACGGTGCCAGAACGTCTGGCGCGTCATCACTTGCGCGCGATTGCTGGGAAACAACACTTCAGCAGGCTGGCCTTCCAACAACACCGGACGCGCCTCGCGCATGTAGCGCTCGATCCAGTGCATGGCCTCCTGCCCCATCGGCACCAGGCGCTCCTTGCTGCCCTTGCCGGTAACACGCACCACGCCCTGCCGCAAGTTGAGCATACCCACAGTCAACCCCACCAGTTCCGAAATACGCAGGCCACAAGCGTACAACAGCTCGAGCATGGCCCTGTCTCGCAAACCGATGGCATCCGACACATCAGGCGCCCCCAACAACAGCTCAACCTCACTCTCGGTGAGAAACTTGGGCAAGGCGCGCCCGAGTTTCGGACTCTTGATGTCGAGCGTCGGATCGCGGTCAATCAGGCGCTCACGCAACAAAAACCGGTAGAAACCGCGCACACAGGAGAGAAATCGCGCCGTGGAGCGCGCCTTGGCATCTTTAGCAAACAGAAAGGCGAGATAGGATTGCAGATCCGCTTGCGACACCGCATCCAGCAGCACAGAGGATTGCGCCAGCCAACGCTCGAACTGGACAAGATCACTGCGATAGGCAGACAGCGTATGCTTGCCCAGACCTTTTTCCAGCCAGACATTGTCGAGATAAGACTGGATCAACGGTGACGAAACAAAAGCATCTGTCATGGGCAGAAACAAAAAAGGCGACCGAAGTCGCCTTTTTCCATACTCAGTTGAGCTTTTCCTTGATGCGTGCAGCCTTGCCGCTGAGATCGCGCAGGTAGTACAGCTTGGCCTGACGCACATCGCCGCGACGTTTGACTTCCACGCCGGCGATCATCGGGCTGTGACTCTGGAACGTACGCTCCACGCCAACGCCGTGAGACATCTTGCGCACGGTGAACGCAGAGTGCAGGCCGCGGTTGCGCTTGGCAATGACCACACCTTCAAACGCCTGCAGACGCTCGCGGTTGCCTTCTTTCACCTTGACGCTGACGACAACGGTGTCGCCCTGCGCGAACTTGGGCAGTTCGCGGGTGATCTGTTCGGCTTCGATGGCCGCGATAATCTTGCTGTTGCTCATGTCAGTACTCCTGAAAATTTAACCGCTTGCGCGATTGTCAAAACCGTTTCTTGTCAAAACCATTCATCTCAAGACTGAAAATGGCAGGCGCCAACGTCAGTCATCTTGATTCATCTGTTGCAGCAGGCGCGCTTCTTCTTTGCTCACCTGCCGCCCGACCAGCAAATCCGGCCGGCGCTGACGTGTGCGCTGCAATGATTGCTGCAAGCGCCAGCGTTTGATCTCTGCATGGTGGCCGCTCAGCAATACCGGCGGCACAGCCATGTCTTCATATACTTCCGGTCGCGCGTAGTGCGGACAATCGAGCAGGCCGTCGCTGAACGAGTCCTGCTCGGCTGACTGCTCGTGGCCAAGCGCACCCGGCAACAAACGCACTACAGCATCAATCAGCACCATGGCCGGCAATTCACCGCCGGACAGCACATAGTCGCCAATCGACCATTCTTCATCGACTTCCAGCTGCAGCAGCCGCTCGTCGATGCCTTCGTAGCGCCCGCACAACAAGATCAACTCGTCGCACGCCGCAAATTCCTGTACTGCCGGCTGGTCCAGCGTTCTGCCCTGCGGGGACAGGTACACCACCTTCGCAGATGGCAGTGCGGCGCGCGCAGCTTGCAGCGCAGCGCGCAGCGGCTCCACCATCATCACCATACCGGGGCCGCCGCCGTAAGGCCTGCTATCCACCGTCTGGTGCCGGTCTTGCGTAAAACTGCGCGGATTCCAGCACTCCAGCGTCAGCAGACCGCTTTTGAAAGCGCGATGGCTGATGCCGTAATCCGTTATGGCGGCAAACATGTCGGGGAACAGTGTCACTACACCCAGTTTCACCCGCCTGCACTCCGCCTTGCTCTATCTACAAGAGTTAGAACTCGGGATCCCAGTCAACCAGCATGGTGCCGGCGTCCAGATCCACTTCCAGCACGTACGCATCCACATAGGGCAGAAGGCGTTCGCGCTGGTCAATACTGTTTTCACAGGGCACAACCACCATGACGTCGTTGGCTCCCGTCTCCATCAGGTCGCCTATGCGACCGAGGAGCAGCGGCGCGTTGTCGCGGCCACCGTACACACTCATTACCTTCAATCCCTTGAGCTGCTGCCAGTAGTACTCTCCCTCTGGCAGCGCAGGCAGTTCGCCCATGTCCACGGTGATCTGGCGCTGGCAGTAAAGCGCTGCCTGATCGCGGTCATCAACACCCTTGATATGGGCGATCAGACCTTTGCCGTGCGGACGATGATCATCAATGACCACCGTCATGCTCTTGCCACCTTCATTTCCCACCAGGAACCAAGGCTGGAAACTGAAGATTTTTTCAGCAGGTTCGGTGTAGGAATACACCTTCACCCAGCCCTTGATGCCATAAACAGCCGTCAGCTTGCCGACGACCGCCTTGCCTTCTGTCGAGGCCACTGCGCGGCCAGCGATCAGGCTGCTGCTTTTTCGCTCAGCAGTTTGGCAACGCGATCAGACAGTTGCGCGCCACGAGCTACCCAGAACGCCACGCGTTCACGGTCAATGCGTACACGCTCTTCCTGACCACGGGCAATCGGGTTGAAGAAACCGACGTGCTCGATGAAGCTGCCGTCACGCGCATTGCGCGAATCGGTCACCGCCAGGTGGTAAAACGGACGCTTCTTGGAGCCGCCGCGTGACAAACGAATCGTAACCATGTGTTTGCTCTCAAAAAATCTTGGCCAATCGATGGCAATAAGCCCTCTACCTGCCACAGGCAGACAGAAAGGGCGCGCATTGTACGCCAAGTCACGACAGGATGGAACCCCGCGACCAGCCGCTAGAGATTGCCAGCGAAAACCTTGCGCAGCAGCTTCTCCCGCAGGGAATCACCCTCATCAAAACCCATGCGCGCCAGATACTGCTCCGGCACCTCCCGCTCGGAAACCAGCGCCCTGACCACGGCAGCCAACAGCTCCAGCGGATTGCTGCTGGCAGTTTTCAGCCGCTGCAGGGCACCGACAATGGCCAGCTCGTCATCCGTGAAATCGTGACCAAACGGAAAATCAGGCAACCGATCCCGGAAAGGCTGCAGACGCTCACGCAGCCGCTCGGGCGTGTTGTCGCGACAGCGCACAGGAATACTGTAGTCGTCCGGCAGCTTGCCATGCGCCACGGCCCAGTCGCGCAGCTCATCCTGGAAGCGGGCATCCGCCACCTCCAGCAGCGCTGCAATCACTTCCGCATCGGTCTTGCCACGCAAATCGGCAATGCCGTATTCGGTAATGACGATATCGCGCAGGTGGCGCGGGATCGTGCAATGCGCGTAGTGGGTAACAATATTGGATTGCGGCTTGCCCTGGTGCATGCGCCAGCTGCGCAACATGAGAATAGAACGCGCATCCGGCAACTCATGCGCCATGGCGACAAAGTTGTACTGCCCGCCGACACCACTCACCACCTCACCATTCTCCAGTGCATCCGACACCGCAGCGCCCGACAGCGTCACCATCATACAGGTGTTGATGAAAGACGCTTTGACGCGCTGGCTGCGTTTCAACACCTCTGTCGCACCATCGGCGCCATCATGCCCATATAGATGATTGATGAAACGGATGCTGGTCATGTCGATTTGTGCCAGCAAGGCCGGCGACATATCTCGCAGCGCCTGATAGAAACTGCGCGGCCCGATGAAAAATCCACCGTGCAGGATAGTCTCGCGCCCGCTTACCGGATCGCGCACTGCGCGTTTGACGATTCGCGCCTGCACCAGCGCCAGCAAGCCGTTGACGAACATTTCCGAACACGCATAAAGACCTTCAGCAAAAAGTTCCGCGTGCAGGAAATCAGGAAAGGTGTCACCATGCAGCGCACGCAACAACTGCCGGTATTGCAGATTGTTGTGCTGGCGCAGAATCAAACCTTGCGCGATGGCATCACCGAGTGAGCCGATGCCGATTTGCAGGGTGCCGCCGTCGCGCACCAGACTGCTCGCATGCAAGCCGATAGCGTAATCCGCCAGCGAGACTTTCATGTTCGGCGTGCAAAACAGCGTGTGCGTCGCCGCAGGATCATCAACCACCAGATCAAAAAAATCGGCGGAAATTTGTGCCGAGCCCGGCATGAAGGGCAGTTCGCGATTGATCACCGCCACAAACAGATTACGACTGCCCGCTGCGCGTTGCTCTCGCAGCAATGACCAAAGATCAAGTGTCACATCCGGATTGCAGGACAACGACAATTCCAGCACGCCATTGTTATCGCGCGCCGCAACGGCCTGCGCCACCACATTGGGTTGCCGCGCCGCCATGTCGCGCGCGATATGTGTGTAATTGCTGCTGATGTAATGTTGTTGTGCGTGCGCATTATCCAGCCAGTCACCCGACTTCAGGAAAAACTCGCTCACGGTGATATTGTCCGGCAAGGCATCCGCCTGCATGTCCAGCGCGTATTGCAGATCGGGATAATTGCCGAACAGACGCTCCGCAAGCGGCTCGAGAAAGCGACGCTCGAGCTCACTGCTCGCCTGCGGCTTCAGCAATGACAGCGCGGTGTAGATATCCAGCCGGATATTTTTTTCTGCCTTGACACGTTCATACAGCGCATTGGCAAAAACATTTGGCTTGCCAATACCCAGCGGCATCGCCAAGCGGATATGCGCTCCCGTTTCACGCAGGACATGTTCAACGGTTGCAGAAACGGAATCGACAATCACAACACATGCAAGCGCAACACTTGCTCCAGAATGCGACGAATATTGTCCATGCCGATTTTCAGCGTTGCTTCGATAGACTCCATGGTGATCAACTCATCCGTGCAGCCCGCCGCCCAATTGGCGACCACACACAGGCTCGCGTAATCCATGCCGATCTCACGCGCCAACGGCGCTTCCGGCATTGCCGTCATGCCAACCAGATCACAGCCGTCGCGCTGCATACGCACAATTTCCGCCGCCGTCTCCAGTCGCGGACCTTGCGTGCAACCGTAGACACCGCGCGCCAACACACTGATGCCGGCAGCATCGCCGGCACGCAACAGCAATTCACGCGTGCGTTCAGCATAAGGAAAAGTGAAATCAATGTGCTCAAGCGGCGAATGCTCGTCATCGCTGTAGGTATGAATACGGCCCCATGTGTAATCAATGATCTGATCCGGTACACAGATGGCCGCAGGACACATGTCGTGATGAATACCACCCACGGCATTCACGGCAATAACCTGTTCGACGCCCAGGTTTTTCAGTGCACACATATTGGCGCGATAGTTGACGCGGTGCGGCGGCCACTCGTGACGCTCGCCGTGACGCGCCAGGAAAAAAATCGGCTTGCCATGAAAGCTGCCGCGCAGTATGGGCGCCGATGGTTTTCCATAAGGTGTATCAAGATGGCATTTTTCTTCCACAACCAGCCCGTCAAGTTGATCGAGCCCTGTACCACCGATGATTGCAATTGTCATAGCCGCTGCCTCAGAACCTTACATGCCTTTAACGGCATAAATACCCGGCGCATTGCGCAAGTAACCTTTGTAATCCATGCCGTAGCCGAAAACGTAACGATCCGGCACATCCAGCCCGACAAAGTCCGCCTTCAGTCCCGGCGGCTGACGGCGATCATGATGCTTCTCCACCAACACCGCGCTATAGATTTTTTCCGCACCTTCACGCAGGCAATACTGGATCACTTCGTGCAAGGTCAGACCTTCGTCGAGAATATCGTCGACAATCAATACCGTTCTGCCCTGCAATGCGTGGCGCGGCTGTACAATCCACTCAACATGACTGTCGCCGCTGGTGTTGTTGCGGTAACGCGTGGCATGGATATAGTCGAGCTGCAAGTGGAAATCGAGACGCGGCAACAATTTACCGGCAATCACCATCGCACCGCTCATTAAAGACAGCACCAGTGGATTACTGTCTTTCAATGTCTGTGTGATTTTCTCAGCCATAGCATCAATGGCTTCACGCACCTGTTCACGATCAAACAGGCAATCGGCTTCACGCCAGATTTGCTCCACTTCCTGCAAACTTACACTCATACAGCGAATGCCTCTTGCAGAATGCGATGCGCATCCTGCCAACGTGATGATTGCCGCAAGCTGCCGAGATCCGCCCAGGCAAACGGACGTTTCAGGCGCTGCAAATTGCTGTCCGACTGCAAGCCCGACGCCTTCAAGGCGGCAACCACTGCAAGCTGCGCAGGGCGCTGATTGCAAACCAGCAACGCCGTGCAACCTGCGGACAATGCCACACGGGCGCGCTCACCCATGTCTGCAATCACGCCGGCACCCTCCATGGTCAGGTCATCACTGAAAATAACGCCCTCGAAACGTAATTGCTTTTTCAGTATTTCCTGCAGCCACAGTACCGAAAATCCCGCAGGGTTTTTATCGACCGCACTGTAAACCACATGCGCCGGCATGACTGCGTCCAGTTTGCCGCGCTCACTCAGGTGGCGATAAGGCTGTACATCTTCCGCGAGAATGGCTTCCAATGCGCGCGCATCCACCGGCGTTTCAAAATGACTGTCACCACTCACCGCACCGTGGCCGGGAAAGTGTTTGCCAGTGGCACACATATTGGCTTCATGCATGCCGTCGACAAACGCTTCACTCAAGACACTGGCAATGGCGGGATCAATCGAAAAAGAGCGATTGGCAATCACTGCACAACGCGCGTCATCGAGATCCAGCACCGGCGCAAAACTCAAATCGACACCGCAGGCGCGCAATTCAGCGGCCATCAACCAGCCACAGGCTTGCGCCACTCGTAGTCCATGTTGCGGATTTTTCGCATAAACAGCACCGATATCCGCCATCGGCGGAATAACTGTAAAACCATCGCGAAAACGCTGCACCCGCCCGCCTTCCTGATCGACGCAGACCAGCAACTCGGCACGCACGGAGCGAATCTCTTCAACGAGAGTTTTCAACTGCGCAATCGAAGCAAAATTGCGCGTGAACAAGATGATGCCGCCCACCAAGGGCTCGCCTAACAATTGCCTGTCTTCCGGCGTGAGCGAGTGCCCAGCCACATCTACTATCACCGGCCCCAGCGCCATCACATCACCCGGATTTGTTGTCCAACCGGCGCGCAACATACGGCAATCACCTTGCCGCATCAAGTTACCAGACGCTCAACGCGAGAGCAGTTGTGCCGTGAAAATGCGGTGATTGAGGGTCACCATTGCCAGTAACAACAGCGCACCGACTGCGTTGTGCGCCACCGCCACCACCAACGGCAGGCCAAAATACACATTGCTGAGACCGAGGCTCACCTGCAGCAGCAGCAAGCCCAGCAATACAGCGCCCATGCGTTTTGCCTCTACTGCACCTGAGGCAAGCAGGAGTCCTGACATCACCAGCACCAGCAGCGTTACCAACCCGGCACCGGCACGATGAGCAACATGAATGGCTGTTCGCGCCTGATTGTCCATGCGCCCACCGAGATAGTTGGGGCCAATATGCTGAAACACATTGAATCCCTGCGCCACATCCATTTCCGGCAACCACTCGCCATGACACTGCGGCAAATCCGTGCAGGCCAGCGCCGCATAATTGGAGCTGGTCCAGCCACCCAGAGCGATTTGCACGATCACCACCAACAGCACTGCCGGCGCAATTCTACGCAAGCGATTGATGGCATTGAGCGCCTTGGGCTCCAACCGCCAGCGCCAGTTGCCCAGACGCTGCACCAGCAACCAGAGCAGGGCCAGGGTTGCGAACCCTCCTAGCAGGTGCGCTGTTACCACTTGCGGCCACAGCTTCAACGTTACCGTCCACATACCAAACAGCGCCTGCATAACAATCACCACGGCAATCAGCAACGGCAGACGCAACGGTTGGCCAGGCAAACATCGATAACGCAGCGCAGCTCCCACCAAAGCCAGCACCAGTAGTGACAGGCCGCCAACGAAAATCCGGTGCACCTGCTCTGGCCAGGTCTTGTCGGTTTCAACCGGCGTGTCAGCAAAGGCCTGATTGGCTGCATGGATTTCTTCCGTGGTATTCGGCACCCAGAGATGGCCGTAACATGTCGGCCAGTCCGGGCAGCCGAGCCCCGCGTGTTTCAACCGCGTGAACACCCCCAGGATGACCACCAGCAGGGCAAAACACACGGCAAACACCGCGAGCCAGTAGGAGGGTTTTCGCGGCGATGCAATAACGCTCATGCTTACTCGACCCCTTTGAGCAGGAATTTCATGTCGGTGATAACATCCTTGTAGTCATCCTCCCAGCGGTAATACATCATCACGAATCCGCGCGGATCCACCAGATAAAACCGGGCCCTTTCTTCACTGCTCTTGCCCTCCGGTGAATGGCGCAACAATTCCAGCCAGGCGCTGTTATCAACATACAGCACTGAAAACCCCGGCAGGGTTTCGCTGAGCCACTGACGCGTCTCCTCGTCCATGCGCCCTTCTGTGACCAGCCACACACGGCGCACATGCCCCTGATACTTGCCCAAGGCCGTATGTGTTTGTCGCAGCACCCAGGCATCATGACGACAGGTTTCATCACAATTGGCTGCATGCGGCATAAGAAATGTCCACAGCTTTTCCGACTCACCCTCAAGTCTTGCCGGCTGTCCTGCCTCATCTTTAAGCGCCAATGTATTGATTTGCTGCGGCGGCAAGATCAACACGCCCTTGTTGCGCGTGCCTTCCGGCAAGCCAATGCGCGTGTAGAACACAAACGTCGCGGCGAGTACGACCAGAATGGGCAACAGCATCAAGAGCAGTAGTTGCCAGCGTGCGCGCAC
The DNA here is from genome assembly GCA_964509075.1 of uncultured Pseudomonadales bacterium. Classification (GTDB taxonomy): domain Bacteria; phylum Pseudomonadota; class Gammaproteobacteria; order Pseudomonadales; family UBA7239; genus UBA7239. The sequence goes on from CAZDWC010000011.1 coordinate 53,437, forward strand.
AGGATTTGCCGGAGGAGCAGTTTCGGGCATAAGGAATTCCGTAATCAGTTATCGCGCCGGAAAGCCAGCGCCAGATAAAACACTATGAGAGCCACTGCCATCCCGAACCACTGAACGGCATAGGCGATATTTTTTTCCGGCGCTATGTTGGTCACTGGCCAGCCTGCGGTCAAGGCAGATGGAGAACCTTCTTTCAGGCGCACCAATACCGGCAACACCTCCACACCAGCCATTCGCGCCATACCGGGCAAGTGCAGTTTCGCAATGCGGCGCGGCCAATCCGCTTCCGCAAAGAGCTCACCCTCCAGCAACACCTCATTGCCGAAGTAAAGCTCACCCTGCTCCACAACACGATCTGTAGGCGGAGGCACTATCGGCAGTTGCGAGCGCAGTGACGGACCTGCTATCCAGCCGCGATTCACAAATACCTTGCGCCCATCCCGAAGCTCCATCAAACCGATCACGTCGTAGCCAACTTTCTGGCCCCGCGTCTCGTTATCGAGCAAAAAAACCGGCGCCAACCATTGGCCCTGCAAACTCACAGGCAAATACCGGGAGTCCTGTTCGCGCAATTCGACAACAGTATCAAGACTGACAGACGCCTGCGCGCGGCGCGTCTCGGCAATCTGCAGTTGCTCCCGGTGAAAATTCGCACGCTGCAATTGCCAGAACCCCAGCGCAATGAACAGCGGCAACAACAGCCCGGCCAGCATACTGGTACGCCAGCCAGGATTGAAACGACGAGGTGTATTCAAGCGCGACAAGTCCCGGCTACCGTTATACTGCGCAGCTCATTCATGCATCTAGCCGGATTCATCATGTCTGCCACCCAACTGAAAATACTCATACTTGTACTGATGCTGCTGATGCTCGTCAGCCTGTTCAACGGGCTGTTCATTCTTTTCAAGGATAATGGCGCCCCTGATTCACGGCGCACGTTTCACCGACTGGTGGTTCGCGCAAGCCTCGCTGCCGCACTGCTAGGCACTATGGTCTACGGGTTCTACAGTGGCAAGCTGCAATCCCACGCGCCATGGAATCGCCCGCAAGCTGTACAGGTTCCTGCAAGCCAGAACCCCTGATTACGACAAAGAGTCACTATCCGCACCAAAGAAAAAGGCCCGCAATAAGCGGGCCTTTTTTCCTGGCACATGCGATCAGAATACGTAAACAACTGCGACCAGAAACAACCACACTACATCCACAAAGTGCCAGTACCAGCTGGCCGCCTCAAAACCGAAATGATCGTCCTTGTTGAAATGACCTTTCAAGGCACGCAAAAACATTACGGTGAGCATAAAAGCCCCCAGACACACGTGAAAACCGTGAAATCCGGTCAGCATGAAAAATGTGGTTCCATAAATCCCGCTCTCCAGGGTCAGGCCCATTTCGGAATAGGCTTCGTGATATTCCTTGGCTTGCAGATATACGAAAGCAAAACCCAGCAGCAGCGTGATAAACAGCCAGAGCTTGAAGCCATTACGCTTGTTGGCCTTGAGTGCATGATGCGCGAACTCGCAAGTCACTGAAGAGGTAACCAGCAGGATGGTATTCCACAGCGGCAGCCAATGGGCCGCTTCTGCAACACCCGGCCATGACATGCTCTTGTGTGGACCGACAAATGTTCCGTTGTTGGCAATGATCTGGTTGGCAACACCACCAATGGCCTGTTGTGGCGTCTGCATCATGGGCCAACTGAATTCAAATCCCTTCCACAGCAGTTCATTGGTGAAATGGCCCACACCTTCGCCACTGAGCCAAGGGCCCACCAGTTCGCGCACATAGAACAGTCCACCGAAGAAGGTAAAGAAGAACATGACTTCGGAAAAGATGAACCACTGCATACCGATGCGATAGGAACGCTTCAACTGTGCGCTGTTCAAGCCCTGGATGTTTTCGCTAATCGCAGTCGAGAACCACATGAACAGTACCACCGCCAGAATGGCGAAGCCGATACCTAGCAGCATAGGGCTACCCGGCCGCTGGGCATGCAGATCATTGAGCCACGTGGCAACACCCACCAGCATCAAAGCCACGCCGATGGAAGCAAAAAACGGATACCTGCTCTGCTCCGGCACGTAGTAGGTCGACTGACCGTGTTCGCTTGCCATAATCGCTCTCCTGTTGGACTTGCTGTTATTGGTCTGAGCCCAGTCAGCTTGAAGGAACTGGCTGAGCTGTTTGCAAACTGCCCGGAACAGGCATCTCTTCCGGTTTTGTCGATGCCGTAACATCAAACAATGTATACGTCAGCGTTATGGTGTGCACATCTGCAGGCAAAGCCTGATCGACTATGAACACCACCGGCATGTCTATTTCCTGACCAGGATCCAGCGCCTGCCGGGCGAAGCAAAAACATTCCGTCTTGTGGAAATATTCCACCGCCTTTTCAGGCACGATACTCGGCACAGCCTGCGCCACCATACGATGCCCCGTAGGATTGCGCGCTTTAAAACTTGTGCGCGTGGACGCCCCCGGGTGTACATCGACCATTGTTTCCTGGGCATGAAATTCCCAAGGCATACTGGCACTGTTTATGGTGACAAACTGCACCTTGACCTTGCGCGTTTCATCGACCTTAACCTGCTCTGCAACATACGCCTTGGTATTCAAACGCGGCGAATTGATATCCAGAATGTCACAAAGCATGTTGTAAAAAGGCGGCATCAGGAACAAAGCAAAGGCAAACATCCCCAAGGCGGCAATAAACAACTTTACTGCAATATATTTATCGCCTTTCTTGTCAACGTCTGCCATGGCCTTGAATCTGTTTATACCTCCTTTATCAATTTCTGACCGGGAGTGTCACTTATTTCACTTCAGGTGGAACACTGAAAGTATGAAATGGCGCCGGACTCGGCACTGTCCACTCCAAGCCTTCAGCGCCGTCCCAGGTTTTCGCCTCTGTGCTCGGCTTGCCGGCAACAATAGTGCGGATCACGTTGAACAGGAACAGAATCTGGGAGCCGCCATAAATGAAAGCGCCAATTGAAGACACCATGTTCCAGTCAGCAAATATCAGGTTGTAGTCAGGAATACGGCGCGGCATGCCGGCCAGACCCACGAAGTGTTGCGGGAAGAAAGTCAGGTTGAAGCCAATGAACGAAATCCAGAAATGCGTCTTGCCCATGGTTTCGGAGTACATACGTCCCGTCCATTTCGGCAGCCAGTAATAAACTGCTGCAGTCATGGAAAACACTGCACCAGCCACCATCACATAGTGAAAGTGCGCCACCACGAAATAGGTATCATGGTACTGGAAGTCGGAAGGCGCCAGAGACAGCATCAAGCCGGAAAAGCCACCTGTAGTAAACAGGATAATGAAGGCAATACAGAACAACATTGGCGTTTCAAAACTGATGGAGCCACGGAACATCGTGGTGACCCAGTTGAACACTTTCACGCCAGTCGGCACAGCAATCAGCATCGTGGCAATCATGAAATACATTTCACCGGCCACCGGCATGCCGACCACATACATGTGGTGCGCCCACACGATGAAGGACAGGAAGGCAATGGACGCTGTGGCATAGACCATGGAGCTGTAGCCGAACAGCGGCTTGCGAGCAAAAGTGGGGATAATTTGCGATACCACACCAAAAGCCGGCAGGATGATGATGTAAACCTCAGGGTGACCAAAGAACCAGAACACATGCTGGAACAACACAGGATCACCGCCACCAGCAGCACTGAAGAACGAAGTGCCGAAATGGATATCCATCAGCATCATCGTTACAGCACCAGCCAGAACTGGCATAACAGCCACCAGCAGGAATGCCGTGATCAGCCAAGTCCACACAAACAACGGCATCTTCATCAAGGTCATGCCTGGAGCACGCAGGTTCAGAACAGTAGTGATGATATTGATCGATCCCATGATGGAAGATGCGCCCATCACATGCACAGCAAAGATGAAGAACGTTACAGAAGGCGGCGCATAGGTTGTCGACAGCGGCGCATAGAACGTCCAGCCAAAGTTAGGCGCCCCACCCTCCATAAACAACGTCGAAGCCAGAATCAGGAAAGCGAATGGCAACAACCAGAATGACCAGTTGTTCATGCGCGGCAGCGCCATATCAGGCGCGCCGATCATCATCGGGATCATCCAGTTTGCCAGACCAACAAAGGACGGCATGATGGCGCCGAACACCATCACCAGACCGTGCATGGTAGTCATCTGGTTGAAAAATTCAGGCTCCACCAACTGCATGCCGGGCTTGAACAGCTCGGCACGAATGATCATGGCAAATGCGCCACCCAGAATAAACATGGCAAAGCTGAACCACAGGTACATCGAGCCGATGTCCTTGTGATTGGTGGCAAACAACCACCGGCTCAAACCTTTTGCAGGACCGTGTGCCATTGTTATGCCCTCTTATTTCTTGCTCTTGAATTTGTAGACATCGACGGCTTGCAAGCTGTCACCCATATTGTTGCCAAAGGCATTGCGCTGATAGGTAATGACCGCCGCCATATCCAGGTCATTCAGCACCGCACCGAAAGCCTGCATGGCTGTACCCGGCACACCATTGACGGCACGCGCCAAGTGCTGCTCGACAGGGCCTTTAACAATGGCGCTACCCGCAATAGGTTTGCCCAACCCGCCTTCACCCTTGGCGCCATGACAAGCTGCACAGCTGGAGGCGTACACCTTTTCACCGCGGGCAATCTGCTGTTCCAGCGTAAAGGTCTGCGCCATCAACTCACGCAGTTTTTTCGCTTCGGTCTTCTTGCCATTGAGCCACTTGTCATAGTCGGCTTTCTCCTCAACCACAACCACGATAGGCATGAAGCCGTGATCCTTACCACACAACTCTGCACATTGACCGCGGTAAATGCCAACCTTTTCAGCCTTGGTCCAAGCCTCATTGACAATACCGGGAATAGCATCTTTCTTGACGGCGAGCTCAGGAACCCACCAGGAGTGGATAACATCATTGCCGGTAATCAGAAAGCGGACCTTGGTGTTGACCGGAATATGGACAGGCTCATCCACTTCAAGCAGGTAGAACTCGCTCTTTTCCTGCTTACCGTGTATTTCATCCTGCGGCGTAGCAAGATTCGAGAAAAAGCTTACGCTTTCCGCCGGTGTAGCACCGAGATACTCGTACTTCCACTTCCACTGGTAGCCCGTGATGACAATATTCATCTCCGGCTCACTGGTGTCATACACCTTGAGCAGGGTTTTGACGGCAGGCCAGGCCATGACAGCCAGAATAAAGAAAGGAACGATGGTCCAGGCCAGCTCAGCACCGAGATGCTCATGCCAGTGTTCCGCCTGATGCCCCTGCGACTTGCGGTGGGCAATCAACGAGTAGAACATCATCGCGAACACCACAAGCCCGATGCCTACCGAAATCCAGATAACCAGCATGTGCAGGTCGTAGATATCACTGCCCAGCTGGGTGACGCCACGCGGCATATTGAGCGTACTGCGATCCGCCAGATCTGCCCATACACTGGCGCAAGCCCCCAGGAACAACACCGGGCCAAGCACGAGCGACAGCAGCCTTTTTATTCTTGAATGCATGCCCTTTGTCTCCGTCTTTATGAATTGGACGATTGCCAGTCACCTACAGGCCACAGCTGCAAGCCCAGATAACGCAGAATGCGCAAAAATGGGCTGTCAACCGGAATGCTCAATAAACAAGCACATTGGGGGTGCGACAAAGCGCCGCAATTATAGGCATCACAATTAACGGGGTAAACAGTAAATGGAAAAAAGAATCCTTGTTTTAGCTCAAAAAGTTATCAGATTTGCGGCAAACCGACGGTTTTGTGACCTCATCAGCACTCGCAATGCAGTACTTGTCGCAACCCCATGAAAAAATTGGGATTTTGAGCTTGCAAGAAACCAAAGTCCGTCTATATATGTATTAGGGGCAAATTTGCCCTGTCTGTAACGACATGCCGTGAGGGTGCTGTATGGCCATGACAACTCCGCAGTTACGCGAAAACATCCGGTCTGCACTGAATGATTATCAGCAGCATGAGGCGTGGTCGCGCTGGCTGCTTGCCCGCAGCCGCGACCTCCATCGTGGCGTCATGCTGCCTGAGGGTTATCGGGCGAGCACCCTGATCAATTTCACCCGCAACTACCTGATGCAGTTGCCGGCACTGCTGGAACACGCTGAACAAACTGCGGAGAGATTGTCCCTGCTACCATGCACCACCCTGCTGGACATTGCCATGGATTATCTCTGTTCCGCACAAACCCGCCTGCCTGACGAAGGCGGACTCATCTATGACTGGCTCGTGCGTGCCTACGTCGGCCACCGCCTGCTTGAGGAAATGCAGGACTGGGTGAGCAGCAACCACGGAGAAAACCTGATCCATCTGGACAACACGCGGGCCAACCTGCTCGCGCACGAACTTCTGGGAGACAGCTTCTGCACCAAACTGGAGGAAAATATCCAGAACCTGTGTGCCGTGCTGCATCTGGAGGAAACGCACACCCTCCACCAACGCCGGGCACACTACCATCAGCCTCCGTGCATGCTGGCCAATGCCATGGCAACACTCTGGCTACAGGAACCGCTTCCCGCCTGAGCTTCTACTTCGGAGGCTCGGGTGTGACCAGGCGAACAACCCCGACCTCGGCGCTTTTTTCCTGCTCACTGCGATTGACCCGCGTTTCCAGCTCACGGAAATTCTGCTCGAAACGCATTTCATCACGGTAACCACAGCTGACGCATTCCCGGTACTGGATGCCAGCCAGCCGAAACATCACAACCTTGTCCAGCGCCTGACACTGCGAACACTTCGCGCCAGCAATGAAACGCTTAGGTGTATCCGGCAACTCACTCATGCAGCCTCCTGACCGCCGAGCCCACTGTGCCGCAGCAAGGCATCAACCTGCGGCTCCCGCCCCCTGAAACGCCTGAACAAAGTCGCCGCCTCTTCCGTACCACCACGCTCCAGCATTTCCGTAAGGAAACGCTGACTAGTTGCATCATCCAGAATATCCGTCTCTTCGAATGCAGCGAAAACATCGGCAGAAAGAACCTCAGCCCACTTGTAACTGTAATAACCTGCCGCATAACCACCGGCAAACACATGCGTGAAACTGTTCTGGAATCGATTGAACGCTGGAGGACGCAATACCGCGACTTTCTCTCTCACACTTTCGAGCACCGCCTGCACTGATTGCGATGAAGATGAGTCGCAATGCAACAAAAAGTCGAACAAGGCAAATTCCAGCTGACGCAACATTTGCATACCAGACTGGAAGTTCTTCGCGGCCAGCATTTTCTCCAGCACAGCCACAGGCAATGGCTCGCCCGTCTGGTAATGCGCTGAAATCATCGGGATGACTTGTGGCTGCCAGCACCAGTTTTCAAGCAGCTGACTCGGCAGTTCCACCGCATCCCACTCCACACCATTGATGCCGGATACCGGCGCAAACTCAACCTGTGTGAGCATATGATGCAGACCATGACCGAATTCATGAAACAACGTAGTCACGTCATCAAATGTGAGCAGGGAAGGCCGATCGCCGGCAGGCGCCATGAAATTGCAGACAAGAAACGCCACCGGCAGTTGTATCGAACCATCATCACGGCGACGGCGCACGCGACAATCCCCCATCCAGGCACCACCACGCTTGTTCTCACGCGCGTAAAGATCCAGATAGAAACGCGCGATGGTTTCACCGTTACGCGCCAGACGGTAGCAGCGCGCATCGGCATGCCAGACATCGATCTCCTCTTCCCGCTCGATCTTTACTGCAAAAAGGTGCTGTACCAGCGCAAACAAGCCTTCGAGCACAGTGTCTGCAGGAAAATACTGCCGCAACTGCTCCTGATCCACCGCATAACGCTTTTCACGCAGCTTCTCGGCAAACCATGCCAGATCCCAGCTCTGCAAATCCTCCACACCATACTGCTCGCGGGAAAAACATTGCAATTCGTCGAACTCCTGCAAGGCTGCCGGACGCGCACGCGCTGCCAGCTGCCAGAGAAAATCAGTCACCTGTTGTGGCGATTCCGCCATCTTGGTTGCCAGTGAATAATCGGCATAACTGGAAAAACCCAACAGCTGCGCCAACTCGCGGCGCAACTGCAAGGTCTCGTCAATCAATGTCGCGTTATCAAACTGGCCTGCACGTGGCCCACAATCCGATGCCCGCGTAACATAAGCCTCATACATTTCACGGCGCAGCTCACGGTTTTCGGCAAACGTCATGACCGCGATGTAACACGGCGCATCCAGCGTCAACAAAAAACCAACTTCATTGCGCGACTGCGCCTGCACACGCGCAGCATTGCGCGCCGATTCAGGCAAACCGGCAATCACCGCCTCGTCGACTACCAGCTTGCTCCATGCTCGCGTAGCATCCAGCACATGGTTGGCAAACTGACTGGAGAGCGCAGACAGGCGAGAGCTGATCTCTGCATAGCGCTTCTGCATTTTTTCCGGAAGATCGACACCGGACAGCCGAAAGTCACGCAAGGCATTTTCAACAACTTTTCGTTGCGCCAATGACAGATGAGCGAACTGCACACTATCTTTTATGGCCTGATAGGCATTGCACAGCCCCTGATGCTGCCCCAGTGTCGTGTGATAATCGGATAACAAAGGCAGACAGACATCGTGTGCGGCACGCAATGCCGCATCCTGCACGACGGCATTCATATGACTGACAGGCGCCCACGCCTGCTCCAGCCGATCATTGAGTGTATGCAGGGGCTGCACAAGACTATTCCAGTCCGGTACCGGTTGTTTTGCCAAAGCTTCTATCGCCTGTAGGTTTTCTGCAATGATGGTTCGCAAGGCTGGCTCGACATGCTCCGGCCTTATTGCCGAAAAACGCGGCAACTCATCGCCACTCAACAAAGGATTGTCATCCGGCACAGGATTTTCAGCAGAAGAATGGGACATGGCTGCTCATCGACAGTAGGGAACGTTTATTATACGCGCCGCATCACCATCCGGAGAGTGTCATGAGCCATTGCTGTCATCTGCGTCCGCATGAGGGAATTACACCCACACTCGGTGCACGCGTATATATTGACCCGCAAGCCACAGTGATAGGCGACGTGCACCTGGGTGATGACAGCTCGGTATGGCCGCAGACAGTGATTCGCGGCGACATGCACCGCATCCGCATCGGCGCGCGCTGCAGCATCCAGGACGGCGCTGTATTGCACATCACCCATGCCGGGCCCTACGACCCGCAAGGTTTCCCGTTGACACTGGGTGATGACGTCACTGTCGGCCATCGCGCAGTGTTGCACGGCTGCACCATTGGCAATCGCGTGCTGATCGGCATAGGCGCCATTGTCATGGATGGCGCAGTGATTGAAGACGAGGTCATGCTCGCCGCCGGCAGCCTGGTACCACCGGGCAAAACCCTTGCCAGCGGTTTTCTCTATGTCGGCAGCCCCGCCAAACAGGCGCGCGCACTCACGGAAAAGGAAAAGGCTTTTTTTACCTACGGCGCCAACAATTACAGCAAACTCAAAGAAAAACATCGCACAGCCAATGCACAACTCACAGCACAGTGACACCCGTCAAAATAGTTGCGGCGTAAAAAAACCGTGGAACTGATGTGGAATATGGTGTGGCAACAAGACTTTCGCCAGACACTGTGTCAGATCTGCAGCATCCAGCACCCACAACTCACTGCACCGGCTATTGGCGTTGTACACCACATCCAGCAAGACGCCATCATCTTCCGCACTGCCGCCTGGACGCGGCACAAACATGGGCTCAGAACCAAAACAGCCTTCCGGCAACACTTGCCGCTGACAAGCTCCTGACTCGGCATTGACACGAATCAGCGCATTGAAAAAAGAGTCGTGTCCGTTGGGCACGGAGGCCGCCGCATATGTCTGGTGATGTAATACCGTGGATTTGCGATTGTCCCATTGTGGAAACTCGCACTCCACATCACACAATACCTGAGCTTCGAGTTTCCCACTGCGTTTATCCAGCCGGTAGCGCAAGAAATCGCCTCCACCGAGACGACTGGCATGATACATATCCTGCAATGCATTGTTGACCGTGAAGTTATCGGTAAACATCGCATCGATGTGAAAATATGACTCATCTTCCCATGCATTGCCAAAATGAATCACGGCACCTGCAGGTGCCTGTGCACGCTGGACAACAGCAAAATTTTCCAGATCCACTACCAGGATCTGCATAGGCACCAACGGATCAAAACGAATACTGTCTGCCATCGTGCGGGTGCCAAACACCACTCCAGCGAGATGCTCCACCCGAATCGAACCCAGAAAAAAAATGGCATGCTTTTCTGTCAGTGCAAAGTCATGACAGAACGGAAAACAATCGACAGGTATCGTAATTTTCTTTTCCAGAACCCCCTTCGACGATATGCGATAACACGACAAACCGGGCTGCATGCCGCGCCGGCCGACACCGCGAACACTCATACCGAAATTGATGTACTGGCCGCTGCGCGGATGAATCTTGCCGTGAGCACTGAACATATTGAGCGGTGACAACCCACCGCTGTAATCAAACTCACCAAGGGTTTCCAATGTGCGGGGATCCAGGGCGAACGGCCTGCCACCTTCATTCAAGGCCAACAAATGATTGCCGTGCCACACCACACTGGTATTGGCTGGATTGGCGAGCGGACGCAGGAAGTTCGCATGAAACCCTCCAGGGCGCTGCGTACCGAAACTGCGACAGTCAATCCGGTTCAACTCGGTTTCACGCACATACTTAGGGGTACGCACATAACGGTTGGCGAAGTGCACCGCGCCATCCTCGAATGCAAACTTGCACAGCAAGCCATCGCCATCAAACCAGTGACCGAAACATTGCCCACCCACTTCCAGTCGCCCCGGGCCATTGCGAAAAAAGGTGCCGCGCAACCAATCCGGCAAGCGCCCCTCCACACACGTTGCGCGATAGCTGTACTCGTCGTTCAGTGGACGCAAGCCTGAATGGAAGGTGTTGCCTGACATGTGCGCGCCTTATCAATATCGCTAGCCGGGATGCAAGCCGGTATAATGCCGCCTTTCCTCCATCCCTGCGAGATCCCCATGACCGAGCGCAAGGCCAGCATCCAGCGCGACACGCTGGAAACGCAGATCGCTGTAGCCGTAAACCTCGACGGCACCGGCACCAGCCGTTTCGACACCCCGGTGCCGTTCCTGAACCACATGCTGGACCAGATCGCCCGCCACGGCCTCATTGACCTCGATGTCACCGCCAAGGGCGATATGGAGATTGATGCCCACCATACAGTGGAAGACATCGGCATCACACTGGGTCAGGCATTTGCCAAAGCCGTGGGCGACAAGAAAGGCATCCGCCGCTACGGCCACGCCTATGTGCCGCTAGACGAAGCGCTCTCGCGCGTGGTGATTGATTTCTCCGGCCGCCCCGGCCTGGAGATGCATGTGGATTTCGTGCGCGGACGCGTCGGCGATTTCGATGTCGACCTGTTCTACGAATTCTTCCAGGGCTTCGTCAATCACGCACAAGTCAGTCTGCACATCGACAACCTGCGCGGTCGCAACGCCCATCACCAGATCGAAACCGTGTTCAAGGCATTTGGCCGTGCACTGCGCATGGCACTGGAATTCGATCCGCGCATGGCCGGACAAATGCCGTCGACCAAGGGCACACTGTGAGCAAAACCACTGTTGCCGTTATTGATTACGGCATGGGCAACCTGCACTCGGTGGCCAAGGCGCTCGAACACGTTGCCCCGAATGCCACCGTTCTCGTCACCAGCAATCCCGACGCCATACACATAGCTGACCGCGTGGTGTTCCCCGGTGTCGGCGCCATTCGCGACTGCATGGCCGAAATCCGCCGCCTCGGCGTGGACGCACTGGTGCGCGAAGCCGTGCAGCAGAAACCAGTACTGGCCATTTGCGTGGGCATGCAGGCATTGATGACACACAGCCAAGAAAACGGCGGCGTGGATTGCATCAACCTGCTGCAAGGCTCAGTCAATTTCTTTGGCAACGATCTGCACGACTCGCACGGCGAACGCCTGAAAGTACCTCATATGGGCTGGAACGAAGTCACGCAAACCATCGCGCACCCGCTGTGGCATAACATTGCACAGAACAGCCGCTTCTACTTTGTTCACAGCTATTACATCCGGGCACAACAGCGCGAACGCGTTGCTGCCACCTGCGACTACGGTGTGACATTTGATGCGGTGCTGGCAGACACCAACCTGTTTGCCGTGCAATTCCACCCGGAAAAAAGCCACACCGCCGGCCTGCAATTACTGCAAAATTTCATGAACTGGAACGGGAGCTGTTAATCGTGCTGATTATCCCTGCAATTGATTTGAAAGACGGCCACTGCGTGCGCCTGAAACAGGGCCGCATGGACGATTCCACGGTATTCGGTTCTGATCCGGTTGCCATGGCCAAACGCTGGGTTGATGCTGGCGCGCGTCGCCTGCACCTCGTTGATCTCAACGGCGCATTTGCGGGTGAGCCGGTGAATGGCGACGCGGTAAAAGCCATTGCCCGTGCCAACCCTACGCTACCGATACAAATCGGCGGCGGCATTCGCAACGCAGAAATTATTGAAGCCTATCTGTCTGCAGGCGTGAGCTATGTCATCATCGGCACCAAAGCTGTCAAAGAGCCACAGTTTGTCACCGACATGTGCAAACATTTTCCGGGCAAAATTATTGTCGGCATCGACGCACAAGATGGCATGGTGGCCACTGACGGTTGGGCAGAAGTCAGCAGCGTGAAAGCCAGTGATCTCGCCAAGCAATTTGCCCACGATGGCGTGTCGTCAATTGTGTACACCGACATCGCCCGCGACGGCATGATGCAAGGCGTAAACGTGGAAGCAACGGTCGCACTCGCCGAAGCCTGCGGCATTCCCGTGATCGCCTCCGGCGGTGTCACCAACATCAACGATATCCACGCCCTCAAAGCAGTCGCAGCACGTGGCATTCTCGGCGCCATTACCGGTCGCGCCATTTACGAGGGCACGCTGGATCTGGCAGAAGCTCAAAAGCTTTGCGATGAGTAACTCCGGCATGCAGAGCATTTGACTGGCTTCTGAACAGCGCCAGGGCTATGCTTCAGACAGCCAATCCCGAAGTTGTTGCTGCATATGGTCACCCACCGCTCTCTCCTGAACCGCACCATGCGCCGGCTGCGCCAGGCGTGGTCCGATCTCAATACCACGTTGCGCGGCGATGAGCGCTACCGGTTTGACCCCGCACTGGCCGACAAGGACATTGAGCACCTGCGCCAGTTGATCAGGAGCTGCCTCAACGCCCCCGGCGGCGAATTCGCCGCGCGCGCGCAGGCCGCACACCTCGGCCACGCCTACATGACCCTGAACCAGCAAGGACGCATGCGCTTCCTGCGCTTGCTCGCCACCGATTTCGATGCCGACACCAAGGCTATCCAGCAAGCCATCACCGCCTACAACAACGCCAAATCCGGTGACAACCTGCCCAAGTTGCGCCACAAGCTGCGCAAGGCACTAGTGGCACCACGCGTGCAATTGCTGACGCTGTTCAACGCCCTGCCGGAAGGTATCAAGTTTCTCGTCGACATGCGCGGCGAATTGCTGGAGATGGGCGCGGAAAAAGACGCAGAACTGGGGGAAGTGGAAAAAGATCTCAAGCATCTTCTGTCCAGCTGGTTCGACATCGGCTTCCTGCAACTGGAGCAGATCACCTGGAATTCACCGGCATCACTGCTGGAGAAATTGATCGAATACGAAGCTGTACATGAAATCACCAGCTGGACGGATCTTAAAAACCGTCTCGCACCCGATCGTCGCTTGTTCGCATTTCTGCATCCGAACATGGCCGACGAGCCGCTGATTTTCGTGCAAGTTGCACTATGCGACGGACTGGCCAGCAATGTGCAGACACTGCTCGACACCAACGCACCGACGTTCGATGTGCAGGATGCCAACACCGCCATTTTCTATTCGATCTCAAATGCCCAGCGCGGCTTGTCCGGCATCAGTTTTGGCAATTACCTGATCAAACGCGTGGTCGGCAACCTGAAACGCGAACTGCCGCAACTGGAACAATTTGCAACACTGTCTCCCGTTCCCGGCTTCATGAAATGGCTGGAAACACGCTTTTCCGATGCTGCTATCCTGCTGCCGCAAGAACAGGAGAGTATCGGCGCAGTAGCGCATGCACTCTCCGTGGAAGCCACCATACCCACACTGCTCGGACTGTCGGCCTGGCATCAGAACGTGCTGATCACGCAGGCCTTGCAACCCATACTGTTACGCTTGTGCGCCGAATATCTCGGCGGCTTGCAGTCCGGCAAGTTGCGCGCGCGCGATCCAGTTGCGCATTTTCATCTCAGCAATGGCGCAATACTTCAGCAACTGAACTGGATGGCAGATATTTCGCCAAAAGGCATTCGCCAGTCCTGCGGCATGATGGTCAACTACCTCTACGACCTGGAAACCATAGACAGCAACAGCGAAGACTATGTACAAACCGGCAGCATCGCCATGTCCGGGGAAATTCGTGAACGCATTCAACTGCGCGACAAACAAAACAAGGATCGCAATGCCAAAAATGTGCGCAGCATCCGGCAAGGTTAATGCGCACGCAGCAAGATCATCACAGCCATCATCGCAATCACCAGCGCAAAGAAGCCTTGCAAATAAGCACCCGCAATCCGTTTTGCCAACACACTACCCAGCAACATACCAACCACACCGCCACTGCCAAGCCAGAGCAACAACCTGCCATCTATCGTCTGCATTGTCAGATGCGCGACAAAGCCACTACCAGCAATCATTGCGATAATGACAAGCGAAGTGGCAATGGCATAACGCATGCTCACGCCATTCAACTGGTTGAGAAACGGCACAATCAGAAAACCGCCACCGACGCCGAATAACCCCGACAGCAATCCCGTCAACAAACCACCCACCACAAGACCTGCAACACAGCGCACGCGCCAATCAAAGTAGCCATGTGCACTGAAACGACACAGCAGCGCGTCGCCACCTCCCACTTCGCCACCCGCGCGTACCAGCTGCGCCAACTCCGGCTGTGCAATACTTTGCCACAGCATGCGCGCGGCAATCAGCCATGACAGCAGCGCAAAACCTGTCAGCAGAAAAACCTCCGGAACATCCGCCGCCAACCAGCGCCCGACAGGTGCCAGCACCACACCACTGGTCGCAAACAACAATACCGGCACCCACAGCACTTCGCGCTGCACAATGCGCTGGATGGCACCCACAATACTGCTTACTGCCACCACACCCAACGCAAGACCTGTGGCCTCTGCCGGCGAAACATGCAACAGGAATATCAACAGCGGCACCGCAATGACAGAACCGCCAGCGCCGGTTAATCCAAGCACCAGACCGATCAGCACCCCCACCAAGGCGATCAACACCAGCAAGGTTTCCGCATCAGGAACAGAACAGTTTTTTCAGCAAGGCCATCACTTCCTCGACACGCGCATCGGCAAGCCGGTAAAAAATTGTCTGGCCCTGACGACGCGTGCTGACCAGCGCAGCTTCGCGCAACCACGCCAGATGCTGCGACAGTGCAGACGCAGACAGATCCACTCGCTCATTGAGCTGCCCCACATTCTGCTCACCTTCCAGCAAGGCGCACAGAATCAGCAAGCGTTGTTCGTTGGCCAGTGTTTTCAGGAAAGCCGCCACGTCACACGCGTGTTGGCGCATTTCTTCAATCGGCAATTTTTCAATAGACAATGCCGAGGTAGTCATGGTGCAGATTCCGCAAGGGCACGACGGCGTAACAGCGAGTAATACAGCAGTGGAATCATGATCAGGGTAATCACGGTGGAAGCAAACAAACCGAAGATCAGACTCACCGCCAGACCATTGAAAATGGGATCATCGACAATAAAAAAACCGCCGAGCATGGCAGCAAGCGCCGTCAATATGATCGGCTTGGCGCGCACACTGGCCGCAGCAACAACCGCTTGTTCGAGTGTCGCGCCATCGCGCACGGCGTGATTCATGAAATCCACCAGCAGGATGGAATTGCGCACGATGATGCCGGCCAACGCAATCATGCCTATCATCGAAGTCGCCGTGAACTGTGCACCGAGCAAGGCATGGCCCGGCATGATGCCGATCAAGGTGAAGGCAATCGGCGCCATGATGACCAATGGCACTGCGTAGGAACGAAACTGTCCGACCACCAGCAGAAAAATCAGGATCAGACCGACAGAATAGGCAGCACCCATGTCGCGAAAAGTTTCATAGGTGATTTGCCATTCGCCGTCCCACTTGATGCTGTAATTGTCGGTAGCCTGCGGCTGGCGAATAAAAAACTGGGCAATGGAATTGCCCAGCGCGGCCACCATATCAAACATGCCGTATAACGGACTGTCGAGTTCACCAGCCATGTCTGCCGTGACATACACCACCGGCAACAGATCCTTGTGATAGATGGCATTTTCCCAAACACCTTCACGCAACATCACCACTTCCGACAGCGCCACCTGTGCACCGCTGCGGCTGCGCACTTTTATCGCCAACACGCGTTCAATTGCACTTTTGTCAGCCTCTGCAAATTCCAAGCGCACTGGCACCGGATATTTCGCGTGATCATTGCGCAGGTAGGTAACATTCTCGCCGCCCAGCGCTGCGGCGATGGCTGTAACCACATCGGCTTGCGCCACACCCAGCTGCGCAGCACGGCTGCGATCCACCGCTGCAACCAGACGTGGCGCCGCGCGTTCGATGCTGTCATCTATATCGACAAGCCCTGCTGTGTTGACAAACTGTTCGCGCAATTTTTTTGCTGCCGCCATCTGCCCGCCATAATCCGGGCCGTACACTTCGGCCACCAGCGGCGCCATCACCGGCGGCCCCGGCGGCACTTCCACCACTTTCACCGCCGCCTGATATTTTCCCGCTATGCTCGCCAGTTCATCGCGCGCCGCGCGCGCAATGCTGTGGCTGTCGCGACTGCGGTGATGTTTATCCTGCAAATTGACCTGGATGTCGCCGAGATTTGCATCCTGCCGTAGATAATACTGGCGCACCAGACCATTGAAGCCGATGGGCGCTGCCGTGCCGGCATAGACCTGCACATCGGTCACTTCCGGCAAGCTGAGCAGATAATCCGCCATTTCACCCAGCACGCGATTGCTCTGTTCCAGCGGCGCACCTTCCGGTAAATCCACCACCACCTGAAATTCGCTCTTGTTGTCGAACGGCAGCATTTTCAACACCACCAGTTTCACCACCGCAAGACCCGCCGACACGAAAATCAGCGCCGTGAGTGTGCCACCCAGCAGGTAGCGATTGCGGCGTTTGCGCCGATTTTCAACAGAATGATTGTCATTGTGGCCGTCATTCAAAAACGGTGTCATGACACGCAAAAAGAAACCGTGTATGCGCGAGTTTTTTTCATCAGCTTCATGATGTACTGCCGTCGTCTTGTTGCCAGACATCACCGTAAAGTACAGCCATGGCGTAAAGGTAAAAGCCACCACCAATGAAATCAGCATACCCATGGAAGCATTGATCGGGATCGGGCTCATGTACGGCCCCATCAAACCACTGACAAATGCCATCGGCAGCAGTGCAGCGATAACGGTAAAAGTGGCCAGTATGGTTGGCCCACCCACTTCATCCACGGCGCGCGGAATCGCTTCCAGCAAGGTGGTCTTGCCCAGCGCCATGTGGCGATGAATGTTTTCGACCACCACGATGGCATCATCGACCAGAATGCCGATGGAAAAAATCAACGCAAACAGCGACACGCGGTTGAGTGTGAAACCCCAGGCCCACGATGCAAACAAGGTGATCAACAATGTCAGCACCACTGCACTGCCCACAACCAGCGCTTCGCGCCAGCCAAGTGCAAACAGCACCAGCAACACCACCGATGCCGTGGCAAACACCAGTTTCTTGATCAGCGTATTGGCCTTGTCATTGGCAGTAGCACCGTAGTTGCGTGTGACACTGACATCCACGCCATCAGGAATCAATGTGCCTTTCAACTGCTCTACACGTTGCAGGATTTGTCTGGTGATATCGACAGCGTTCTGTCCCGGCTTTTTGCCTATTGCCAATGTCACGGCAGGCGCACGCAGGCCGCTGTTTTTGTCTGCCGTCCACACATAACTTTTATTTTCTGCAGGGCCGGCAACAATGTGTGCAACATCCTGCAGATACACCGGCCGACTGTCATGCATGGCCACAATCAACTGCTGCAGATCATCGGCCGTGCTGAAAAACTCGCCGGCCTGTACGGGGATCAAACCGTCTGCGCCAATCACGGCACCCGCCTGCAGCGCCGTGTTGCTGGCGAGTAGCGCCTGCCGCAATTCACCAATGGACAATTGGTGCGCTGCCAATTTTTCCGGATCGAGCAACACGCGCACGGTTTGTTGCGGCGTACCGATGGTTTCAATCGTGCGCACACCCGGTACACGCTGCAACTCTGCTTCCAGTGCGTGCGCAATCAAGCCGAGATCAAACGCGCCGCGCGCTGTATCGTGCGTCGATAGCGTGAGATTGAGCACGGAGACATCATCAATGCTTTTCGGTTTTACCATCACCGGGCCGGCACCGAGATTGGCTGGTCGCCAGTCCTGATTCGAATAGATGGCGTTGTACAGTTTCACCAGTGCTTCGGTGCGCGGCACGCCGACCTTGAACTGCACGGTGAGCACGGCCATGCCCGGTCGCGACACCGAATAAACGTGTTCCACCTGTTCAATTTCTGCGAGCACCTTCTCCATCGGCACAGCGATCTGCGCTTCGACATCGTTTGCCGTGCTGCCGGCAAACGGCACAAAGACATTGGCCATGGTCACATCAATCTGCGGCTCTTCCTCGCGCGGTGTAATGCCGGCGGCGAACAGCCCGAACAGCAGGCCCACCAGCGCCAGCAATGGCGTCAGCTGCGAACGATAGAAAGCCTGCGCAATGCGGCCCGACAGGCCGAGCGCCTTGCCGCCAGCGTCACTCATGATTTACAGACCTCGACGCCGCACTGATGCCGGCAGCCACAGGATCGACCGCCACCTGCTCGCCCTCGGCCAGCCCCGACAGCACTTCCTGCTGCTCACCGAAGCGGCTGCCCAGACGCAGCTGTCGCAGTTGCGGTCCGGTCTTGCCCAGCACATACACCGCCGTCACTTCCGAGCGTTGCAGCACGCTGCTCGCCGGCACCAGCAGGCGTTCAGCTTCGCCAACCACCACGGCCACTTTGGCAAACTGTCCCGGCCGCAGCTGGCTGGCCTGCTGCGGCAACTTCATTTCTGGCAAATCCAGTCGCAGTCGCACCGTGCCGGTGGCAGGATCCGCCTGCGGGAACAACAACAGCTTTTGCGGCGTGATCGTGACGCCGCTATCCGTCAGCACCCTGCCCTGCTGCAGGCGAGCGACGCTGTCGGCCACGGCAGGTGGCAGATCAACCTCCACCCGCAACGCCGCCGGATCAAAACCGCTCATCAATGGCGTGCCCGGTTGCACGGCTTCACCCAACTCGACATGGCGCTCCATCACCATGCCGCCATACGGTGCGCGCACCTCGGTGTAGGAGAGATTCTCACCGGCCGCTTTTACCGCTGCCTCGGCACTGCCCAGCCGTGCCTGCGCCGCCTTGTAACTGCCGCTGGCGCGGTCGAAGTCGGCCTTGGCAATCAGCTGGCGATTGAACAATTCCTGCAGGCGCTGGTACTCGCGCGTTTGCACCTCGAGATTGGCCCGCGCCTCGGCCAGCGCCGCATTGGCCTGATTCAATCCCTGTTGCTGCTGGGTGCTGACCAGCTTGAGGATGACGCTACCCGCCGGCAGCACGTCCCCGACATCAGCCAGGATCTCCTGTACCCGGCCGCTGGTTTCCGCCGATACCGTAGCCTGATGCACCGCCAGTACCCTGCCATCAAACCAGCGCTCCAACGGCAACCGCTGTTTCTGCACCGCCACCGTCGCCAGTTCGTCGCTACAAACCGGCAGCGCCATCACCGGCATTATTGCCAGAGCCAACCATGCTATGCGCTTCATCTTAAAACGCCGCGCCCGGCTTGATACCCAGCTTGCCCAGCACCAGTACCAGCGGGCAAAAACCGGTGAAAGAAGCCTGGAGCAAGTTAGCGCCTACAAACGCCGTAAGCCATAACCAGTTGCTGCTATGCCAATGTGCCAGCGCCAGACTCAGCAACACCATCACACCGGCAAAACGGAATACTGCTTTATCAATATTCATGTGAACCTCCATTAATTTAGCTTTCGCTAAAATATATAACAGACCTCACCCCACGATGCAATGCAATTGACCACACATTCTTTGATAACAATCTATAGTTGAATGGAGTATAGCCAACAGCCGACAACGGCATGGAGATCCAGCATGGCCCACATCGTCATCATCGGCGCCGGCATCGGCGGTTTGCCCGCCGCCTACGAACTGCGCCACAAACTGGACAGCTCCCACAGCATCACAGTGGTCAACCCTGTCGACTATTTCCAGTTCGTGCCCTCGAATCCCTGGCTCGCCGTCGGCTGGCGCAAGCGCGATGACATCATCGTGCCCATCTCACCGGTCTTGCAGAAGCAGGGCATACAGTTCCGCGGCCATGCGGTGACAGCCATTGACCCCAAGGCCCAGACTGTTGCGCTGGCCAACCAGGAATTGCTGCGCTACGACCACCTGATTATCTGCACTGGCCCCAAACTGGCCTTCGACGAGGTGCCCGGCGCCGGCCCTGATCACTACACACAATCCATCTGCACCGTCAGTCATGCCGAGCACGCCTACACCGCGTACCAGAAACTGCTCGACAACCCAGGTCCGGTGGTGATCGGCGCCATGCCCGGTGCCAGCTGCTTCGGCCCGGCCTATGAATTCGCCTTCATCGTCGATACCGACCTGCGCAAGCGCAAGCTGCGTCACAAGGTGCCCATCACCTACGTCACCAGCGAGCCGTACATCGGCCACCTGGGGCTAGGCGGCGTCGGCGACTCCAAATCCATGCTGGAACACGAGTTCCGCCAGCGCGACATCAACTGGATCGTCAACGCCAAAACCACCAAGGTGGAAGATGGCAAACTGTATTGCGAAGAGGTCAATCGCAAGGGCGAAACCGAGTTCAACCACGAGCTGCCGTTCCACTTCTCGATGATGCTGCCGGCCTTCCGTGGCGTTGACCCGGTCGCCGCGGTTGAAGGTCTGTGCAATCCGCGCGGCTTCGTGTTGATCGATGAACACCAGCGCAATCCGACCTACCCCAACATCCACGCTGCCGGCGTCTGCGTAGCCATTCCGCCCGTGGAAAAAACACCGGTGGGCACCGGCGCCCCGAAAACCGGCTACATGATCGAGAGTATGGTGTCGGCCATCGTCGAGAATATCGCCGCCGAACTCGCCGGAAAACAGGCCACTGCGCGCGGCACCTGGAATGCCATATGCCTCGCCGACATGGGCGACACCGGCGCCGCCTTCGTGGCACTGCCGCAAATCCCGCCGCGCAACACCAGCTGGTTTGCGCAGGGCAAATGGGTGCATCTGGCCAAGATCGCTTTCGAGAAGTACTTCCTCTACAAGATACAACACGGCACTTCGGAACCGGTGTACGAGAAATATGTGCTGAAAGCACTGGGTATCGTGCGGCTGATGGATGGCTCACACGAACACAAGCCACCAGCGGGTTGAGTGCTTCCGCAGGGCGGCGCTGGTGTATCATGCGCCACCGTTGATGAACCCGCCGCGAGCCCAGCTTTACCTTGAGCGAAGAAAACAACATTCCTGCCAGCGAATACATACAGGCCGCGCTGATCCGTACTCTCTATGCCACGCTATCGCTGCTGCCCTTGCGCATCATCCAGTGGCTGGGCGCACTGGTCGGCCATGTCATGTGGCTAGCAAAATCGCGCGAAGCAGAGACCACTCTCATCAATATCCGTCTGTGTTTTCCCGAGTTGTCCGCTGCCGAACAGGAAAAACTGGCACGGCAGAGTATGGTCGAAACCGGCAAAACCCTGCTGGAAACCGGCGCCTGCTGGAACTGGTCGCTGGACAAATGCGCCAGCCTCATCCATCGCGTTGAAGGCGAACAACTGTTCGCCGAGTGCTGCGCCGACCCGCGCGGACTGATCCTGCTGATGCCGCACCTCAGCACCTGGGAAATCCTGCACCCGGTACTGACCCGCCATACTGCTTTCACCGCCATGTACAAACCACCGAAAATCCGACCGCTGGACGGCTGGATGCAGAAAGTGCGCAATCGCAGCAGCGCGGTGATGGTGCCCGCCAACCGGCGCGGCGTCACAGAATTAATGAAGACACTGAAAACCGGCGGCTGCGTGGTGGTCTTGCCGGATCAGGAACCGGAGCGAGAAAGCGGCGGCTTCGCACCGTTCTTCGGCATGCACGCGCTGACCATCTCGCTGGTGCACGGCCTCGCCAGCAAAACTGGCGCCCAGCTGCTGCTGATCAATGCCCGGCGTCTGCCCGACGGCAGCGGCTTCGACGTGGTGTTCCGCGACGCCAACGCCGTTAACACGCCCGACCAGCAGGCATCGCTCACCGCCATGAATGCCACTATAGAAACAGCGGTGCGCGAAATTCCGGCGCAATACCAGTGGGAATACAAACGCTTCAAACGACAACCGGAACGTCGCAAGCGGATTTACCGGGAAGGGCAACACAAGCGTCATTAGGAGCTTGCTGAAATTCGCTATATTCATGCCAAAAGCACCGTTTTCCAGAAAGCTAACGTCGCTAATTCTCGAGAGTTATCGATATGCTGCTTCGCCTCATTGCCTGAATTTGGTTTCGAAAAGGACTTTTTCGACAAGCCTTTAATCGATCGAACTACAGGAGACATCCAAAACGAATATCTGGCTCCTTAATTACCACGTTCTGACGTACAAAAAACCATCTTCGTTCTTAGACTCCTTATATCCCATTGCTTCAATGGATTTATCCTCATCGCTTCGGCAAAGAAATCCATTCAGCAACTCAACGTCCCCCATAAAACTGGCCACTTCATTGAAAACATTATTAGCTGTACCTGCAGTTTTAACTGCTGCGTCATATAATAAGCTAAGAACCAATAAAACATCCCTAGAATCCTGTGTCTTGGCATAAATCAGCAGCGCAACCAGCGCATTTTTTATGGGTTCTACACTATTACTTCTAACAGCCAATGTGGCCATCCTCTCGGCATATAAACCGAGAACTCGGGCATCATCACGAGAGAGGTTTCCTATAATCGAACATAAATCATCACGATCAAGCGACATTAATTTTACAATGTATAAACTTAATTTCTCATCCATTTCTGATGAAATAGGCTGCATGTAATATTGTGAGTTTAAAGCAATCTTAAGAAGCTCAAGTAATGGCGATAAAATCTTCGTCGCGGTCGTCATAACTCACCGCCATTTAGCTTATCCGGATGGATATAGGAGTCTCCTTGCCTGACATAACCGGCACCCTTTACTTGGTTCAATTCACGCGCATATACAGTCTCACGATTGGCAGCAGCATCCCATAAATTTCCCTTCTCCGGAGATGCAGTGTAAAACTCTTGCTTATTCTTGACCCCTTGCTCTACCCACTGATCATTCTTTTTGATTGTCCAGTCTGGGATGTTCAAAACATCATGACCGTCCCAGTCCCTAGCAACTTTAGTGTCCTCAAGCCTACCGAGAACTTTAATGTCTGTGCTCTTTATAACTTTAGATAAAACTTTCCCACCAGGCACCACACTGGTCGCAGCACTTTCTGCTGCCACCACGGCTGCCGCACTTGCACCGCCTGTTTCCGCTGCCGTGTACACTTCGGCAGCAGTCATCAACACATCCGCTGCCTTGGCAATCCCCATGAGCACCAAAGGCACCGGCACCTTCCCATCCGGATCCACAAACTTGTACGGATTGTTGTTGGCATAAGCATAACGATTGAACGACGCGGGATTATTTTCATCGAAACGCACTGGGTCATCCGAGGTAAAAACACCCAGCGCCGGGTCGTAATGCCGTGCGCCTGCATCGACAAGGCCGTTGGCATTTTCCACATGCCCTGTATAGCCGATGCGATTATCCTGATCCTTGTTACTGGCTTTGCCGTAAGGCGCGTAGGTTTTGCGCCAGATGACGGTGCCGGCCTGATTCATCGCTACAACCGGCGAATCAGTGGCATCAAGCCCGTAATAGGTGGCTGTGGTATAGGGCGCAGCCTGCGCTGCAAAGCCAGCTAATGCCAGCAAGCACCCCCATAAAATGCCGGTAAATTTATTCATCACAGTTGCTCCACATGTTCCGATATGGAAGAGCCTTTGAAACCAGCTGCGCCCTCCAGCGGCAAAACCGGATTGGCGTTCGTCGGAAAAGCATCATAAAAATCCGGAATGCCGTCACGATCCGAATCACGATCAAAAGGGAATGTTTCCTTGTCCAGCTCTTGAAGGTAACTCAAACCATCACCGTCTTCATCTTCTGTGCCGCAAACTCCCAGCGCATGATTCCTGTTTGCCTGGCAATTGTCCATTGAGATCAATCGCTTGCCCGCAAAATAAACATGATTGCGATAATTTTTCTTCACATAACCGCCGCCACTGTCCACGCGATGATAGCTCAATAACAGCACGCCGCCATCAATGGCAATATTGTTTAGGTCATTTTTTCCCGAAAATTTCATCCAGAAAATCCGATGACTTTTTCTTAGCGAAGGTTTGAAGCTGCAAAACTCGCTGCTGACTCCTGAATAGGTCTTCCACCTTATCCCAGCGGTCTTGAAGCAAATCCGCCATAATTACAGAGGAAGGAGGCTCACCAAGCTGTTGTTGCGTGATTGTGCTGTCCACAAATTCAAGAACATATTCAAGTTTGTACCATTCGTCCACGTCACCGCCGACATCCACGAAAACCTGACTTCGATCACGATAAAATCGAAGCGAAATTGGCACTCCCTTCATCACCAGAGTGGCGTTACCAAATTCCTGCGACTTATAAATGCCAGCACTTGGCACTAGGCCTTTGCTGGCGACGAATGAGAAGGCTGGGGCAATATCAGATAGATTAATCATGACACCACTACTTGATAAGTCTAGTGTTGTCAGCGCTTGGCTTATAGCCTTTGCTTGCCATGTACTCCAATTCACGCGCGAAATAGCTTTCAGGTCGAACCTTATCTAGTGGAGTAGCGAGAATAATTTCATCACCTCGTGAAATTGCACGATCAAGAAATTTCTGATTCGCTGCCCAGCGTTCGGTTTCAGACATTTTGTTCCATGCCGCCTCTGGAACATTGAAGCGCCGTGCCCGTAAGTTTTCTCCAAGTTCCTTGTATTCAGGGTAGTGACCAAGCACAGTTTTACCTTCGCCCACCCCCCTTGCCGCATCCGCCAGCTTGTCCGCACCACGCGCAGCTTTAATAGCCGCACCTGCACCACCCGGCACAATCGGCGTTATCGCAGCAGCCGTATCAATGGCCACTCCAACGGCATCAACGGCTGCGCCTCCATAATTACCTGCCGCAGCGTTTGCAGTGAAACTGGCAACACCCATCGCAACATTGGCAACATCCCACACCGTTTCAGGCGTTCCGCCATCCGGATCCACAAACTTGTAAGGATTGTTGTTGGCATAGGCATAACGATTGAACGACGCGGGATTATTTTCATCGAAACGCACTGGATCGTCCGAGGTAAAAATACCCAGTGCTGGATCGTAAGTTCGCGCGCCGGCGTCAACCAAGCCATTCTGATCTTCGGCGTGGCCTGTATAGCCGATGCGATTATCCTGGTCTTTGTTGCTGGCTTTGCCATAAGGCGCGTAGGTTTTGCGCCAAATGACAGTGCCGGCCTGATTCATCGCCACAACCGGCGAATCAGTGGCATCAAGCCCGTAATAGGTGGCGGTGGTGTATGGCGCAGCCTCCGTTGCCAGACTGCTCAACACCAGAAAACATCCCAACAAAATCCCAGTAAATTTATTCATCACAGTTGCTCCACATGTTCCGATATGGAAGAGCCTTTGAA
>CAZDWC010000012.1:0-57103 GCA_964509075.1 uncultured Pseudomonadales bacterium
CTAATCAAACAAAAGCCCTTGGGGATCTCCTCAAGGGCTTTTTGTTGCGCTGAATTTGTGTTTCGATTTTGCTATTTTTATTCGTTAAAAGCGCTGGTTAGTATTTTCATCTCTGTGTAAACTCGCATAATTACTTAAAACTATTAGAAATTCAGGCTAGTTATTCCATGTCGTTTCATTACTGGGAATTGTTGTCCTATCGCGCCATGGCTGAACTCAAGCGCGATTCTGCCAATATGTATCTGGGAATGTTGTGGTGGGTGCTTGAGCCTGTGCTTTATATGCTGGTTTTCTATCTCGTGTTCGGCATGGGGCTGCGGAAAGGCGGAATGGATTTTGTGCTGTATCTCCTATGTGGATTGGTGCCGTGGAAGTGGTTGGATAGCACTGTCAGAACGGCGTCTACTGCAATTTCCGGTAGTGCTGGCTTGATGAGGCAGCTCTATTTTCCCAAGTGGCTTTTGCCCGGTTACATTATTCTTGCTAACACCTATAAGTTTTTCATTGTGCTGTTTTTACTGCTGCTGTTTGTGGTGGCCGCAGGTGTTTCACCTTCTATAACCTGGATTATTTTACCTCTACTGGTTTTGGTACAGCTGTTGTTGATTTGTGCTTTGTCTGCGGTGGCATCTGCGTTGGTGCCATTGCTGCCGGATCTCAAATATGTAGTTAATTACGGCATGACCATGCTGTTTTTCCTTAGCGGTATTTTTTTTGATGTTGTTGATCTTGGCGAGCCCGTGCATTCCTGGCTCTTATGGAATCCTGTGCTGGTATTGATCACAGCTTATCGAGCTGTCTTGTTAAACCAGATGTGGCCCGATTGGATATCTTTGGCGCATGTCATGATTCCTGTTCTGATTATGTTATTGCTGGGCCTGGTATTGCTCGTGCGCCTCGATCGCTATTACCCGCGGGTGGTTGGCTGATATGTCTGGTTTGGCAATGTCTTTGAGGGGGGTTGGGCTGAGTTACCACGGTCTGTTCCAGTCTTCACGAAAAATAGCATTGCAGAATGTCGATCTAGATATTCACCTTGGAGAGACGCTGGGTGTTATTGGCAAGAATGGTGCGGGTAAAAGTAGTTTGATGAAATTGCTGGCTGGCATTGTCAGGCCTGATTTTGGTTCATTAATTTCCCATGTTGATCGTGTTCAGTTGCTGTCCCTGCAGGTTGGTTTTGTCAATGAGTTGAGCGGAAGGGAAAACGTAATTTTGAGTTCCTTGCTGTTGGGTATGAGAAAGGCGGAAATTGAAAAGAAAATGGATGCCATTGTCGCGTTTTCCGAACTGGAGACGGCTATTGATGATCCTTTGCGTACTTATTCTTCTGGTATGCGTGCACGATTGGGTTTTGCGATCAGTTGTCAGGCAGATCCGGATCTATTGATCATTGATGAGGCGCTTGGTGTTGGTGATAGCCGGTTTCGTGAGAAAAGTCGACAGGTTATCATTGAGAGAATGGGTAGTAATAGAGCTTTTGTGCTTGTTTCTCATAGTGAGTCCATGATTATGGAATACTGCCAGAGAGCGGTGTGGGTAGACAATGGTTGTATCAAAATGATTGGGTCTGCAGAAGATGTGGTTTCTGCATACAAGTCGTGAATTTTGAGGTGAGAATAAATTATGTTTAAAAAGAAAAACAAACCAGTTGCTCAACGAGTGGGTGATGCTGTCATCACTTCAGCGGCTGGTGCTCAGAAGTATGGCCAAGATGATACGCCTTTTTTTGTTTTGGGTTGTGTTCGTTCTGGCACAACATTGCTGCGTGACATTCTTAGAGAGCATCCGCGTCTGGAATCTCCGGAAGAGACCCATTTTTTTCGATGGGCGGATCCGTATGCCAGTCCTCGTTATGAGCGAAATTATGTTGGAGCCAAGCTTTTTCGGGAGCATAGAAAAATTGATGGCGTCAGTGACTGGGATTTTCACAATGCAAGGGTTTTTGCAAGAAATCGCAGGGAAATATCGGATTATTACGGCAAACACTATTTGCTTGCTCGTGGTAATGTGGATGGGCGCTGGTTTGATAAAACGCCCCAGAATGTTTATGGGATTTTGCTTCTTGGTTATATGTATCCTACCGCAAAGTTTGTTCACATATATCGTAATCCTCTGAATGTTGTTTCTAGCTTGAAGGAGGGTAGGGTCATGGCAAAGCATGAGGTGAAAGGGGGGATAAACTACTGGCTGGAATCCATGATAATTCTCAATGAGTACAAAAAGATGCCTGGCGGCTCCGCTCGTATGCTTGAGATTAAATATGAAGAAATGGTCGAGAATCCTCGTCCGAGTATCAAGAAAATACTTGAATTTGTCGGTGAGGATCCTGAGTTGATGGATTACAGCAAGCTCACTACGCATAAAGAAAAGGATAAGTATAAAAAAATATTGACTGAGGTGGAAATTGGCTATGTCAAGCAGCTTTGTGAGCCTTTTTATACGCAGTATGGCTACGGCTCATGATTGCTGCGCATGAGCGAAGCTGCTAAAGAAATTATTTTTGTCTTGGGGATGCATCGCAGCGGAACTTCGCTGGTGGCGGAGCTTGTTGCAAATTCTGGATATGCTGTGCCGGGCCGCATGCTGGATATTGATCCTGTAGTTAATGCTCATGGATTTTGGGAGTCGCAAGAGGTAGTTGATATCAATGAGCGGCTGCTGCAGGAGGTTGGTTTTTTTTGGTTTGATCCGATTGATAGAGTGGATGTGGGTGATTTTTCTGCTGGCATTCATGCGGAGACATTGCGGCAGATAAAAAGTTTTCTGTCTTTCTCACTGTTGGCGCATAACAGGTTGGTTATAAAAGATCCTCGGCTTTGCTATACATTGCCTGCGTGGTTGAAGTGTTTAAGTGCCAATGATGTTTCCCTCAGGTTTATATGGGTAGATCGTGACTCGGCAGCGATATCTCGCTCATTGAGCACAAGGGATGGTTTTTCTGAGTTGACAGGTATTCTGCTCTGTCTCAGTTCTTTGTTTTCTGCATTTACTGCAGCTGCTGGTATGCCGTGTCTGGTTTTGAATTATGATCGTCTTCTGCAGGAAGATGGTGCCAGACATGTTCTTGCTGATTTTCTTCGTGCCAAGCCTTTGCCGCTGCGTGCGTGGTCGCGAATTGCAGATCCGGGCTTAAAGCGCAGTGCCGTTAAGGAATTTCCGGCGTTATCGGTTTTTTTATTTTTTCGAAAATGTCAGGATCTGCTGGTTCATGGCAGTCTGGTTGCAGACGATGTTTATGAGGCGATATGCAGTTTCCGTAAATTACATGAGTTGTTTTTGCAGGGGGGCGCGGATTGGCTTCTTGCACTTCGGCAAACAAATCGGGCATTGGTGCAGGCTCGAAGTCAGGCTGTTGATGTCGGCTTGCTGCACACAAAAGCACTTGAGACGATTGCGGCGAAAGACGAACAAATTGACGATAATGTTCGCTACATTAATAAATGCCATGAATATGTTCGCGAATGTGAGTTGCGGCTTGCAGATATGGCGCGTCTCCAGGAGATACATGATCATCATCTTCAGGTTATTGCGGACAGGGAGGGGAAAATTGCAGAAAACGTTGATTACATTTCTAGGTGTGAGAAACGTATTGGTGAGCTGGATCATGCTCTTAAGGACTTTGATGCATTGCGTGCCAGACTGCATGAGGTCGAGGTTTCCCTTCGTCAGCGTGAAGATGAAGTAGCACACAATGCGACCTATATTGGCGCTTGTGATATCCGGATTGCTGAGCTGGATGATGCGCTCCGGCAATTCGATGCAGTGCGTGCGCGTCTGACGGAAGTGGAGTCGATCTTGCGCGAGCGTGATATGGATGTCGAGCGCAATACGGCCTATATTGCGACCTGTGAGTCACATATCCGCGAGTTGGATGCTGCGCTGACAGAATTCGCAGCGGTTCGTTTACGTCTGGCGGAAGTGGAGTCGACTTTGCGCGAGCGTGATGCGGATATCGAGCGCAATACTGCTTACATCGCGACCTGTGAAGCGCATATCCGCGAGCTGGATGGCGCGCTTCAGCAGTTCGAGGCGGTGCGTGCGCGTCTGGCGGAAGTGGAGTCGACTTTGCGCGAGCGTGATGCGGATGTCGAGCGCAATACGGCCTATATTGCGACGTGTGAGTCACATATCCGCGAGTTGGATGGTGCCCTCCAGCAGTTCGAGGCAGTGCGTTTGCGTCTGGCGGAAGTGGAGTCGACCTTGCGCGAGCGTGATGCGGATGTCGAGCGCAATACGGCCTATATTGCGACCTGTGAGTCACATATCCGCGAGTTGGATGGTGCCCTCCAGCAGTTCGAGGCAGTGCGTTTGCGTCTGGCGGAAGTGGAGTCGACCTTGCGTGAGCGCGATGCGGATGTTGCGCAGAATACGGAATATATTGTGCGCTGTGAGACGCATATCCGTGAGCAGGATGCTCTCATTCTGGAGCTTGGAAAAATACAGGAATGGTCGGAGCTTGCCCGGGTTGAGCTTGAGAAAAAGGATATGCAGCTGGAGGCAGATGCGTCAATTATTGATAACCAGAATAGGGTTATCGAAGAGGTTGAGTGTGAGCTTCATGCTGCTAGAGCGGAAAATCAGTTATTGGAAGTTACTCTTAAAGCGATGCAGCAAGATCTCGATGATAAATTACAGAAACTCAAATCCTTGTCATCTGAGCTTGCGGCGACTGATCTTCGTTTGCGCTCTTTGCTGTCGTGGCGGCTTGTGCGGTTGCTAGAGCGGCGAATGACAAAACAATGATAAAAAGGTGCGCGACATGATAGATGTCATCATTCCTGTTTACGATGGTCTTGATGAAACCCGGCGTTGCATTGAGTCGGTATTGGCGAGTGCCAACAGGGCGGTGTTCAATCTGTTGGTAATAGAGGATTGTTCGCCCAATCGGGCTATCAGTGCCTATCTCAGGCAATTGGCAGATGCGGAAAAGATCGAGTTGCTTGTCAATGAACAGAACAGGGGGTTTGTCGGCACGGTTAATCGTGGTATGGCGATGTATCCGGACCGCGATGTTTTGTTGCTCAACAGTGATACGCAGGTGGCGAATGACTGGCTTGACCGAATTGCTGCTCATGCAGATGCAGATTCTCTTGTGGCGACAATTACGCCATTTTCGAATAATGCTGAAATTTGCAGTTTTCCTCGATATTGTCAGCCGAACCCACTTTGGCCAGGAAAGACTGTGGAAGATATCGATGCGATTTTTGCGCGGTTGCCGGCGGATCGCATAGTTGTGCCAACCGGTGTTGGATTTTGCATGTTCATTCGCCGCGCCGCATTGAATGATGTTGGTCTGTTTGATGAGGAAACATTTGGTCGCGGTTATGGGGAGGAAAATGATTTCTGCATGCGTGCTGCCGCCAGGGGCTGGAAGAATGTCACTTGCACAAATGTTTTTGTTTTTCATGATGGTGGAGTCAGCTTTTCAACGGAAAAGGCGGCTCGTGTTCAGCATGCCATGCAGGTGCTGGATCAAAAGTATCCCAGTTATCATCGGCAGGTGCATGAGCATTTGCAGCGTGATCCCGAGCGGCCTTATCGAGTCGCCGCGCAGTTGGAAATATTGAGGCAATCAGCGAAGCGCAAATATCTGTTTATCGCGCATCGATTGGGTGGTGGTGTCATCAAACATTTACAGGAACTGGCAGATTTCATTGCAGAGGATGTTGATGTTTTGTTCCTGAAGCCCGGTGATGAAGGCGGTGCTCAACTCTGTGGTGAGTATGGTGGTTATCACTGGTCCCTGTATTTCGATCTGCCTGATGAGTATGTATCCCTGAAGTCAATGTTACAGGCGCTGGATGTTGAGCGGATACACTTGCACCATGTTATGGAAGTCGGTGATGACATGTTTCGCTTAGTGCGCGATATGGCTATACCGTATGATGTTACCTTGCATGATTATTATTTTGTCAATGCGAACCCGACGTTGATCAACAGAGATGGTCTGTTTGCGGAGGATATGGCAACACGCGACAGTTTGTGTGCGGAATCCTACCCTGTGCCTGGTGGTTTGTCTGCCGCCGCATGGCGTGAAAAATATGGAGCCATCCTGCTGGCGGCATCACGTGTGTTTTCACCCAGTGATCGCTGTAGGGCAGTTTATCTTGAATATTTCCCTGACCTGAAAGTCGAGGTTGCATATCATCCGGAATGGGAGGCGTCTCAGCCTTATGCATTGCCTGCGATACCCGCTATAGGTCATTCGGAGAAATTGCGGGTGCTGGTCATTGGAGCCATCAGTCGTGAAAAAGGTGCCGATGTGCTGGAGAAAACAGCGACGTATCGCGATCCACTCGGGCGCATCGAATATCATTTGTTGGGCTACGCCTACCGCCCGTTGGCACCGGAAGTTATTACACATGGCGCCTATGATGATGGAAAGATTGATTCGCTTATTCGTGACATAGGGCCACATCTGATCTGGTTTCCAGCGCAGTGGCATGAAACGTATTGCTATACCCTGAGCGCTGCATTGCGTACGGGTTTGCCTATTCTGGCAACGGATCTGGGTTCTTTTCCCGAGCGGCTTGATGGGCGCCCGCTCAGCTATATCAAATCATGGAAAACCAGTCCGATAGAATGGAATGATACATTGCTGCAAATACGTGATTTGCTGGTCAGTAGTCAACAAAAGGAAGAGGGATTGCATTGGCAGCAACCTTCAATGGTCGAGCGTGAATTTCTCTACAGTCGAGATTACGTAGTGCCTTCTGCTCGCATGTTGTCGTCCTCAAGCATGTTGCCTACTGTGCAAGTTTTAAGTGTTATGTGTTATCCGCATCGACTGGCTGGTAAGTCATCCCTGTCAACACGTGAACAGATGTTGGTTGTGCTGTTGCGTGCGCGGGAATTGCCATTTTTGCGGCCTCTGTTGCGCTGGGTGCCTTTCGAGTGGCAGCGCTCAGTGAAGCGCTGGTTCAGCCATCGTGCTGTGCACGATATCGTCAACGATCAACGCAACCGCTGATTCTATTCTTTTGTATTTGTAGGCAAGTCTCGCCACAAGGTTTTGTGCGGCGAGGGGTCTTCATTGGCCGGACGCCCCTTGGTGTAGTAATACAATGCAATAGATTTGCGAGACTCGTGTTCAGGACATGTGAGCGGATGTGGATGTCCGTGAAAGCTGTCACGAGTGGTGGAAAAAATCACGCAGCGGCCTGCAATGGGTAGGACGCGTTTTTCACAGCGACTCATGTCGCGTGCCCATAATTCCAGATGGCCACCCCATTCATCCTGCCAGTTTTCATTCAGATACAACAGAATGTTCAGGCGCCTGTCGAGTTGGAACTGCGGGTGTTTGTTGAAGTCGGCATGAATCATCAGCAGGCCATCGCGACGGGTTTGGTGCACACCGCCGCCAGCCATGTGCGGGTCTGGAATGAGATGTGGTATGCCGGTCAGCTGTTCCAGGAAATGCAGAAATGGTGCGGAGTTGAGCTCCCAGTACAGTTGCCGGATTAATGGTGATACGCCTGCTTGATTGGATAACCACAGTTTGTTGGGTTGTGGCAGCTTGCCATCTTCCGTCTTGGCGGCCTCCGGTGTTTGTCCGGGTTTCTCTTTCAGCACAGGAAAGGCCTGAATGAGATCACGAATGAGTTTCTTGTCGAGAAAATCATCCAGCACGATATGTGGAAATGGTGTGGCAGTTTGATAATTTTGTGCTTGAGTCTTGGCGATTGCGGCAAGTTTTTCCGTATCGAGCAGGGGGAGTATGCCGGGTGTGCTCATGATATTTTTACGCTGTGTTGCCAGTAGGTTATTTGCAGTGTATTCATGCTCGGGTTGATGCTGTGGGCTGAGTCGGTGGATCTACATATGACGGCATCGCCCGTATCAAGCTGCAGAAACATGATCAGTGCGGCCGTCAGTCCGGTATTGGCGTCATGCCATGCGATGGGCAATGGGGTTGCTCGATCCTTTGGGAGCAGGAAACTTTGCTTGCAGTGCGTGTCCGGTAACAAGTTGGTGAGACCGGTTATATTTTCCAGCAGGCGCAGCATGATCCCGCTGTGCAGTTCCCACAGGCATTGCCGACTGACAGGCGAGAGATTTATTTGCAACAGCGTATTAGGCCTGTGCGTAAAGATTGGGCCGTCATCACGTAAGGAGCGATTGAGCAGTGGCAGGTGTTCACGGCGAATAAAGTGTTCAATGCGCAGCGGGTCAGCAGTATTGGGTCCATGCTTTGCGTAGTGCTCACGGATCTGCCCGTAGCTGAACAGTAGTTCATGTGTGTGTGCGGACACCTGATTCATGTTGAAGCGAGCTCATAGCCGTAACAAGCGAGATCAAGCCCGCTAAGCTGCTGCAGGCGGGAGTTGCTGTCCGCGAATTGTCCCTGAAATGCTGTGTGAACCGTTTGACGAAAATCATCTTCAAACCAGTTATCCATCCAGGGCGGAAACGGATTGCGCTTGCTGCGCGCAATGCGCTTTTTGATATCCTGCTCGGTGGAAGGAAAAAAGCCAGCATAGTTAAATGGGCTGGACAGGAAGAATTTATTCAGTAATCGCTGCCAGTAAAGATTGGCGAGTGTCTGGTTGGTATTCAGTCGTTTTTGCCAGGGCAGCTTGGTAAAATTTGCGGTCGGTGCAATCCCTGCGTGGGAAAGAATGGCTGTGACAAACTGTTGCGGTTGCTCGGCAAAGGCTTCATAGGGCAGGATCAAGACATTCTCAGTGCCGAATTGTTGTTGATAGTAATGTGCGAGCAGGTCATAACGCAGGAAGTCGAGATTGAATTGTGGTGCCAACGAGGTATCGCGAGGGTGCAGTAGGCGTTTTATGGTGTGTGGCATGCCCCAAACCACGAGTGTTTTGTACAGGGAGCGCATGAGCTGTTGCTGTTCGCGCACAATCAGCAGGATTTTGGCATCTGGGAATAGTGTGTGCAGCCTGTCGGCATTCTGTTTGGCGTTGTAACCACCGCAATAGAAGTTGCCGATCAATGCTTCGGCGCTGCAAACAGGAACCAGCCCTGCATGTTGAGGGTGTTTCTGCAAGGCCTCGTGGATAAATTGCAGTGCTGTTTGCTCGTTGAACGCGAATGGTGTCGGATCAATGACACTCAGGGTGGTGCAAAGGGAATTCAATACATTGAGAAAGCCCTGTTCGGGTTTGAACAGGTACTTTTGCAGCCAGGACGACAGGGCCTTCGGGTAACCGATGTGAACCAGCGGAGCATGCAGTCCGCAGGATTGGTGGTCGAATGGCATGGTCAGCAGTCAGCTATTGGTGTTTTGGTCATTATATGCCACAGTTTCGCAGTCACGTCAGCTATCTACACGGGTATTCATGCAGACAGATAGAGTCAGTCTGCCAGTCGCAGCGCGGGTGGTCATTGTTCAGCGACAGACGCTGGACTGGCAGAATATTTCGCTGGAGGAATTCCGTGAGCAGTCGCGCAGTTTCTGTCGTTTGTGGAACAAGCCGGAAGATTATGTCTGGCGCCTGCGCGAGCTGTGGGATGCTACTTTTGCTTTCTCGTATCTGCAGACTCGTGCAGCATTGAAAGCACAAGCGGAGAAACAGATCAGGCAGGCTGTGGATGTGCACGTAGTGGATTATGCAGGTTACAAGAACTTTCCGGACGCGGATGTTCCTTTTGTGTTTGTCGACGATGATGACTGGGTTTCACCGACTATCGCTGCAGAGCTGTGTGTGAATTTGCCCGCGCAGTATGCTGCTGTATTGTGGCGTGCGGTTAACATCGGTAGCCCGCAGCAGGGCTATCCGATGTTTGTCTGGGGACTGAACGGGCGCTGCATGACCAACAACTATGCCCTGAGTGGCAAGTGGTTGCGTCAAACCGGCAGGGTAGGTGAGTTTATCCAGCATTTTGATGCATTGCGTGCGATGGAAAACATGACGCACATTCCGCAATTTGATTTGACGGTGACAGCTACCAACAAGAGCCCGTGCTCCAGTGTTTCGCTGGATCGGGGACTGGATGGGGATCTGCGGCCTGCGCGATTAGTACAAATGGTTGAGGGTTTCATTGGGCGTATGCGTTCAATGACGCCGGAACTGGTGTGGCAGGCACCTTGGGTGTTGGAGCCAATTGTGCAAACTTCCGAGTTGTTTGAGCAGATTTACGCGAGTCGTTACTGATTTTTATTTGGCCCAGCCAGTATCTGTTCGCGTTTTTGCAACTGCATTTTTTCGTGACGGATGGCCTTGCGTTTCAGTTCGTGAAACTTGGCGGCGTGGGCGTAGAAAGCTCTCAGTTGTTCATGAGTCTCGGCGTCGCCTTCAAAAAGCATTTGCAATAGTGGATCTTTGAGTGGCTCGCCGCCAGCTTTGCGCAGTACGCCAAGGCCAAATCCCTGCTTGAAAGTGAAAGTGTTGTATTGCGGTGCAATTTCTTCCCAGAATTTCCAGGCACCGAAATCCATCATGCGTGCCTGAATGTCGTGAAAAAGAATGATGCCGCCGGGTTTTACTTTCGGGTACCAGTTGCGAAAGTCTTCCGACACCGCCTCGTAGGTGTGCAGGCCGTCAATATGCACCATGTCCAGCGATTCGTCGCTGAAGTGCAGCAGTGCATCGTTGAACAGCATGCGCATCAGATACGAAATGCTGGGGTAGTTTGCGCGCGCATGTTGCTGGACGGCATTGAAGATTTCGTCGTCGTAGGCGCCGGTGTGTTCATCGCCAGCCCAGGTATCCACGGCGTAACAGAGTCCATCGATATTATGGTCGGCCATGGATTGGCAGAAGCAGAAAAAGGAATAGCCGTACTGGGTGCCGAGCTCGACCAGTAATTTTGGTCGCACAGCGGCGACAATGTCATAGCCGAAAGCGAGATGATCTGTCCAGGTGCTGAATGCGTTGTATTGCGGGGTGAGATTTCGCAGCGAAGGAGGCAGAAAGGGTTTCATCAGGATCTCGTCTGTTGTTGTCGCAGGCTGCATGTGCCTGCTGTGGTGTGATTGAAGCGGTTGCCTGCTCAATAATCAAGCTTTTTCACTTGCATGTCGCTGTCATCCTGCCAGGGCAGTTGCGCGTGTTTTTCAAGTCGATCCAGTCGCTTCTTGGCCTTGTGGCTGGCAAAGTGCAGGAATTTCTGTGCATGGCTGCCGACTGCACCCAGCAACATGGCTTCGCGTCGCAGGGAGTGAAATTTCCCGCCCCAATAAGAGTGCAACTGCTTGCGATGGCTTTCCAGTACCTCGTCGAGATCATCCCATTGCGCTGTGGTGATGCCGCCGTGAAACTGGTGGAAGGAGCCTTCGCCAGGTGTCACAAAATAGTGGCGACTCTGTGGCAATAACCCTAGCTGACGGAAGATGTGGAGGTTGATCGAGCCGCCGCCGGGAAGCTGGAAATCCATGTTGGCGCAGCCGATGCGCTTGAAGTTGTCTGCCGAGGTGAAAACGCAGTTGCATTCCATCAGTGGTGTCATGCAGCCGTTGGGATTGGCGCCGCTGATGGTGGCGATATCAAACAGGCGATAACCATTTTGCTGCCAGTGTGTTTGTGCCAGCAGTTGTTGCTCCACGGTTTCGCTGTAGGCGCTTTCGCGGTGATAACGCTGGTCCTGCCAGCCGAGGCTGTAGCCGGGCACGGCGACTAGCGCATCCTTGTCGATGTGTTGTGCCATCAGCGCATATTCGAGGACGCGTGGTGTCAGCATGCGGGCGCCGTCAATCATCAAACCGATATTGGCTGCACGGCATTGTTCGAAGCCGAAGTTGATGGCGCCGACCGGTGACTGGCTGCTCTCGTGGCGCAGGAAATAACGGAACGGGCTGCCCAGTGCCAACACTTCCTGTTCGTCGAGGGTCTGGCTCGACTGGTTTTCGACCACGATGACTTCGTAGTCATCGGCCTGCACATTGCGCTGGTAGTGCGTGGACAGGCTGTAGAGGGTGTTCATGGCCTGTCTGCGCATGCGATAGACAATGACAATGATCGACAGGCGGGGCGACACGCTCAAAACCGGGCTCCATGACAGGCGATTGATCTGGGACAGCTAATGTAATGGAGCAGGGGGCATTTTCACAGCATTTGGGTATCATGACGCTACAAGTGCAAAGAACAGGTGTGGCATGCAGGAGCAATCAGCGCAGAATCCGATATCACAGCGTCAGGCTTCCGGTTTTTCGACGGTGCTGGATTACACGCGTCTGAATTGTATCGCCAGCGAGCAGGCCTCTGCGTTCCAGTCGGCAGATCCGTTTCCGCACATCCAGATCGACAATTTCCTGTCGCCGGAACTGGTGGATGCCATCGTCGCGGAAATCCCTGACTATCGCAAAATCAAGACCAACAAGGATGCCTGGGAGACGCTGGAAGATGGCACGGTTGCCCAGTACCGCAAGAGCTTCCTGTCCATGGAGATGCGCGTGGGGCGCATCACGCGCCAACTGTACTGGGAGCTCAACTCGGCAGATTTTCTCGCTTTTCTCGAACAGCTGACCGGCATACCTGGGTTGGTGCCTGATCCTTACCTGCTTGGTGGCGGCATCCACGAAACACGCCGTGGTGGTCATTTACTGGTGCACGCCGATTTCAACAAGCATCCGGAGCTGAAACTGGATCGCCGGTTGAACATCATTATCTATCTCAACCGCGACTGGCCGGATGAATATGGCGGGCATCTGGAACTGTGGGACAAGCCCATGCAGCATTGTGTGAAGCGTATAGCGCCGGTGGCCGGGCGCTGTGTGATCTTCAAGACCGGGCGCGATACCTGGCACGGACATCCGCATCCGTTGAACTGCCCGGAAGATCGCGCGCGGCAGTCACTGGCGTTGTACTACTACAGCCACGGCCGACCGGCTGAAGAGGGCGAGGGTGAGCATCTGACGCTGTGGCAGAAAACCACGGATTGAGTGCTTGCGCGGCTCCCTTCGATACACCGCGCTCAGCGCGGATCGCAGCGAGTAAATTGAGCGTTGTCAGCCTGATAGCAATAGCGCGGCCGCTGGCGATCATCCTGACAGAAAATCGTTTCTTTCTCGTGCAGACGGTTATAACGCTTCTGGCCGCGAACGGCACTGTAGTGCAACATGGCTTGGGCATGGCTGGTGACTGCCCCCAGCAGTACCGGTTCACGTTCCAGCGCTGGAAAGCGCCCGCCCCAGATAGATTCCAGCTGTTGCTGGAATTGTTTCAGCAATGCATCGCGGTCTGCACGTTGTGCGGTGGTCACACCGCCGTGGTATTGGTGAAAATTGCCCTCGCCGGCCATAACGAAATACTGCTCACAGCGCTCCAGCATGCCGAGAGAGCGATACATGTGCAGGTTCAGTGAGCCGCCACCGGGCAGCTGGAAACGCTCATCCGCAAATCCGATGTCTTCAAAGTTGCGTCGCGATGAAAAATAGCAGTTGTTCTCCATGAATGGCTGGAACCAGCCGCGCGGGTTGGCTTCGCCGAGGTTGCTGATGTCAAACAGGCGATAACCGTTCTGTTGCCAGTGTATTTGTGATAACAGCCTCTGTTCTTCCTGTTCGCCATAAACATGATCAAGCTGATAGTGTAGTGATGGGCCTAGATTGAAGCCTGGCACGGTGGCAATGCTGTCGGGCGACATGCGTGCTGCGGCCAGTGCATATTCGACCACGCGCGGTGTCAGCATGCGCGCGCCGTCAATAATCAAACCGATGTAATCGGCGCGTGTCTGGTGGAAGCCTTCGTTAATGGCTGTGGCTGGGGAGACACCTGCTTCATCGCGCAAGGTATAGCGAAAATTGCCGCCCAGCGTTTCGATTGCCGCGGGGTCCAGCGTGTTGGCGGAGCGGTTTTCAATCACCAGGACTTCATAGTCGTCTGCACAGATATTGCGCTGGTAGAGCGTACTCAGGCTGTACAGCGTGTTCATCGCCTGGCGTGGCATGTTGTAGACAATGACGATCAGCGACAGCTTGGGCATGAGCAGCTCTGCATGGTAATTGCGCTGATGGTAGCGAGTCGGCAGCAGTGCGGGCAAGTGCTGCTGTTTGTCGCTTGCGTGGGCATTTGCGATACTGCCGCAATCTTTGCGGTCAATTTGTGTATTGATGATGAACCGATTGCTCGATTTGTGTGGGCGTGTGCTGGTTTTTCTCCTGACATCGCTCCTGCTCTATGCTGCAGTGGAGTGGGCGTTCCCGCGCGTCTTTACTCGCTTGTTCACGCTGGAGGCTATGCAGAAATTTGATGAGCCCTATGGCATCTGGCCGCT
Source organism: uncultured Pseudomonadales bacterium (assembly GCA_964509075.1). Taxonomy (GTDB): domain Bacteria; phylum Pseudomonadota; class Gammaproteobacteria; order Pseudomonadales; family UBA7239; genus UBA7239. The sequence continues at coordinate 14,179 of CAZDWC010000012.1, forward strand.
GTTGCAAACATCCAAGGAGGGTTTTTATCCGCACGACTATATCGCGCTGACAGGTGATTCCTATGCCATGGGAATGGGTGACCAGTTGATGCATGATCCGGATCGCTATCGGCCACGCTTCAGCAGTGCGCACACCATTGCTGACCTCACTGGCAAAGATGTCATTTCATATGGCATGCCCGGCTCCGGCAGCATACGTGGCATCATCAGTAATCCTGTGGCGGGTCAGCGGTACATCCGCAAGCTGGTTGACCCGAAGTTTCCGCCGCCGCGCTGGATGCTGGTGTATTTCTATGAGGGTAATGATCTAACGGAAAACTGGATGTATTACGACAAGACTTTCGCTGTCGATTATGCCGGTCAGGATTACAATAATGCGCAGGTATTTGATCGTTATGTGCAGGAAGTGGCGCTCAGTCGTCACCGCCTTTATCAGGCCGCCAATGCCGCCGGCTGGAAAGAAAGGCTGCTTTTCTGGCGTTACATTTCTCGTCTGTACGCAGAGAAAATTGAAAAGAAAAAAATCTATCGCAAGAAATATCCCAACGAATTCGGGTTGGTCTACGTGCCGGAAAAACGCTGGCAGCCACAGCTCACAGGTGCGTCAGTTAACAAGGCCCTGATTGCCGGTGACATCGCGCAGCTGCCAGACAACCTGCAGGGGCCCTCGATGGATTTGTCACCGGAGCAGTTGCTGCAGGCAGTGGGAACCTTTGACAAGTCTTTGGCTTATTCACGGCGTTATTTCACTGAGACGCGTTTTGCAGTGGTGTACATTCCCTCAGTACTATCCATCTACGCGCTGAGTGGCGACAAGGTCAGTGCCCAGAACTATTTCAGTGATGACACGCTGTTTGACAGGCAGGTACTGGAGCAGCGCCATCGCTGGATACGTGAGCAGATCGCGGGGGTCTGCGCAGCGCAAGGTTTGCCGTTTGTCGATGCCACTGATGATCTGCGGGCAGCAGCAACAAAGGAGGCTCTTCATGGTCCCAGGGACTGGAACCACCTTAGCCGGGAAGGTTATGAGACACTCGGTCGTTCCGTGGTTAGGCAGATGATGCCGCTCTGGGCAGATGAGTAGTGAAGATGTTTCGGAGAGGCAATTTTTTATTTGACAGTGCAGCTCAATTCGTTAGAATGCGCGCTCTCGAAACGGGTGGTTAGCTCAGCTGGGAGAGCATCGCCCTTACAAGGCGAGGGTCACAGGTTCGATCCCTGTACCACCCACCATACTGCAACAGTGTGGTACGTTTCGAAGTAGAAAATGGCCTGGTAGTTCAGTCGGTTAGAATGCCGCCCTGTCACGGCGGAGGTCGAGGGTTCAAGTCCCTTCCAGGTCGCCATTTTCTTTCTTGTAAGTCAAAAAAACGAAAAAAATACCGCCATTGAATCGCTAGTCTATCGACTCAACGTTAGTCGCTCTTCTCTTCTATATAAGGCTTTCAGTTTGCTCTAGCTGGGAATAACCAGTACGGTCCTCAGAGGGTGTTCTTGAGGTTGTTTATGAGCGCAGGTTTGGCGATGGTCAGCGACCATACCCCCCCCCTTCTTCTTGCTGCGCGGCATTGGATCGCAATGCCGGACTCGCCTCGAGCAGCTCGGTAGAAGTTAATGCGGCATACCCCAAGTCTGATGGGGGGCTGGCATGAAGATACTCTGGCATGAAGATACTACGGGTTTGTGTTACTGCATTTTTCCTGTACAAAACTTTGCAGCTTTGACAGTTGTGCTGCTTGTTCTTCTGCGGTCAGCCAGTGCTCGGTGCCATCGGACTCCTTGACACGCACGCGGTGATTGTCACTCAGTGTCTTTACTTGATCCTGAGCAATCTTGCATTTGTTTGCCAGTTCTTCTGCAGCCTTTTTCTGTTTGTCTTCAACCTGTTGACTGTGCTCCTTTTGTTTTAGTGCTTCTTGTGCTTCTTGAGTTGTGGCTGGCCCCTGGGTTGCTGAAGGAATGGATACGCCACTCGATTTGATTCTCTCTGCCTGAATGCCCACGGGAGGCGTTTCGGAGTAACGGGGAATGCCTTTGTCGTCGACCCATTTGTAGTAGTCGGCACAGACTGTGTGGCTGGCCAGCAGACTTGCGGTAATACCGAAGGCGATAAATGCTTGTTTGATCATGGTTGTTTGCGCCATATAGAAGTTGCCCTGTCCATGCACGGTTATTTTCCAGTGCCTGCCGGATAATACGATGCGTCCCGGGAAAGTTAAAGCCCGCGCTAGCGGCTGACCATGTTTTTCAGTGCCAGGCGGATCAGATCTTCACTGCGTGAAACGGGGTGATCTTTGATGATCGTGGCAATGGCTTTCTCTGCTTCTTGCGGTTTGTAGCCGAGTGCAACCAGTGCGCTCTCTGCATCCTGGCGCATATCCGTCGTTGTGGCGAGAGAGGTCCCAGGCGGGACTGTCATGCCGGCGCCATATGTGGCGGAGGGTGTTGTCCAGCGAGCGATGCGGTCGCGCAGCTCGACCAGCAAGCGTTCAGCGGTCTTGCGGCCGATGCCAGGTACACGCACCAGGGTGTTGAGGTTGTCGCGCTGAACACAGAGGATGATTTCGTTGATATCCAGTGCTGACAGGATGGCCAATGCCATCTTGGGGCCGACACCGTTGACCTTGATCAGTTCGCGGAAAATCTCCCGTGTTTGCAGGTCGACAAAGCCGAACAGCAGCTGTGCATCTTCGCGCACGACAAAATGTGTATACAGGGTCACTTGGTTGCCGGCATCGGGCAGCTGGTAAAACGTGGTCATGGGGGCCTGCACTTCGTAGCCGACACCCTGCACATCAATCAACAGCGTTGGCGGTTGCTTTTCCAGCAGAATGCCGCGCAGTAATCCGATCATGCCAAGTTCTCCACTGGGTTAGCGCAGGCGGCCGCGCCGGAATTTGCCGGCGCCTGCCATGTTTATCAGATGTTTCTGGGTATGGGCGTGACAGAGTGCTACCGCAAGCGCGTCGGCAGCATCTTCTTGCGGTTCGCCGGGCAGGGCGAGCAGTGTGCGCACCATATGCTGCACTTGTGTTTTATTGGCTGCACCTGTGCCAACGACGGATTGTTTGACCTTGCGCGCCTCATACTCGAACACGGGAATATCATTGCTGACGGCAGCGACAATGGCTGCGCCGCGCGCTTGACCCAGTTTCAGTGCCGAGCCGGCGCTCTTGGCCATGAACACGTTTTCGATGGCCATTTCTTGCGGACAGTACCGGTGGATGATTTCACCGATGGAATCAAAAATGACTTTCAGTCTTTCCGGCAATGCCGTTTCCGGAATACGGATGACGCCGCTGCTGACGTATTCGGTTTTACTGCCAACATGATTGATGACGCCGAAGCCGGTGCGCCGTGAGCCGGGATCCACACCGAGAATCAGCGTCATGTGCGTTGCCTGCCTCAGGCTTTTTCGTCGGCCTTGGGCTTGTCGCGCAGGCGAATATGCAGTTCGCGTAGTTGCTGGTTTTCCACATGCCCCGGCGCATCGGTCATGACACAGGCCGCCGTCTGGGTTTTCGGGAAGGCAATCACTTCGCGGATGGATTGTGCACCGAGCATCAGCATGATCAGGCGATCCAGACCAAAGGCGAGGCCGCCATGTGGCGGGCAGCCGTATTTGAGTGCATCCAGCAGGAAACCAAATTTTTCGCGCTGTTCTGCTTCGCCGATACCGAGAATGTCGAATACCGCCTGTTGCATGCCCTGGTCGTGGATACGAATGGAACCGCCGCCGAGTTCGGTGCCGTTCAGTACCATGTCGTAGGCGCGCGACAATGCCTGCCCCGGGTGTGCCTGCAATTGTTCGGTGGTGCAAGAGGGTTGTGTGAACGGGTGGTGTAGCGCAGCCCAACGATTGTCATCTTTCTCGAACATCGGGAAATCGACAACCCACAATGGCGCCCACTGACAGGTATAAAGGTTCAGATCTGCGCCGAGTTTGCAGCGCAGCGCGCCGAGTGCGTCGCAGACGATTTTGGTTTTGTCAGCGCCGAAGAAAATCACATCGCCATTCTCGGCCTGCAGTCGGTCGAGCAGTGCCTGACGCACCGGCAGCGGCAAGAATTTCACGATGGGGGATTGCAAGCCGTTTTCCAGATCTGCCTTGTCATTGACCTTGATCCAGGCCAGGCCTTTGGCGCCGTAGATACCGACAAAGTTGCCGTAGTCGTCGATTTGTTTGCGCGTGAGTTTTTCACCGCCACCCGGCACTTTCAGTGCTGCAACACGGCTGTCGGGATCGACGGCGGGGCCGGAAAACACCTTGAATTCCACAGCGGTCATCAGGTCGGCGACTTCCACGATCTCCAGTGGAATGCGCATGTCCGGTTTGTCGCTGCCGTATTTGTGCATGGCTTCGCTGTAGGGCATGCTCGGGAAATCGCCGAGCTCCACTTGCAGGACTTCGCGGAACAAATCGCGAATGGTCGTTTCGGCAATGCGCATGATGTCGCGCTCGTCGATGAACGAGGCTTCAATATCAATCTGGGTGAATTCCGGCTGGCGATCGGCGCGCAGGTCTTCGTCGCGGAAACATTTGGCAATCTGGTAGTAGCGATCCATGCCGGCAACCATCAGCAACTGCTTGAACAGTTGTGGTGATTGCGGCAGCGCAAAGAACTTGCCTTCGTGCGTGCGGCTGGGTACCAGATAGTCGCGCGCACCTTCCGGTGTGGCACGGGTGAGGATCGGTGTTTCAATATCCAGAAAACCCTGTTTTTCCAGGCTGTGGCGAACGATGGAGGTTACACGTGAGCGGAATTGCAGGTTGCGTGCCATGTCAGGGCGACGCAGGTCGAGATAGCGGTAGCGCAGGCGCACGTCTTCTCCGACCTGCGTGTGGGCATCCAGCTGGAATGGCGGGGTTTCTGCGCTGTTGAGGATTTCGAGGGCGCTGGCGTAGATTTCCACCTCGCCGGTAACCATGTTGGGGTTGACGGTGTTTGCCGAGCGCTCGCGCACCTTGCCGGTTACCTTTAATACATATTCACCGCGTACGCGGTCAGCCAGTTGGAAATATTCGCCGACGTCCGGATCAAACACGATTTGCACAATGCCGGCGCGGTCGCGCAGGTCAACGAAAATCACACCGCCGTGATCGCGGCGGCGATCGGCCCAACCGCACAGGGTGATAGTCTGGCCGACGTGGCTCTTGTTAATGTCGCCGCAGTAGTGGCTACGCATGGTGGTTTGTCTCCGGTATGTATTTTGTCGTCAGGCAGCGGAGGAGGTGCTGCTGGCAGTGTTGTTTGTTGAGCTGCTGTCTGTTGTCGCCGGGGCGGTATCTGCGGTTTTGCTGTCTCCGGTGCCGGCACTTTCGGTCAGGTTTTTTTTCTTGCCCGTTTTGAAATCGGTTTCGTACCAGCCTGAGCCGTTGAGGCGGAATGCCGGTGCCGAAATCTGTTTCTGCAATTCGGGTTTTTGGCACGCAGGACAGTCACGCAGTGGTGCGTCACTGATCTTCTGGATCGTTTCCAGCGCATGGCCACAAGCGGCGCAGCGGTATTCGTAAATGGGCATGACAATGGCTCCCCCCCACAAACAGGCCGGCAATTATACCCAAGAAATAGCTTAACCATCACGGCAATTTCCGCTGGTGTGCGGTGCTGGTGGCATTGGGTTGGTGTTGGAAGAAATGGCAAAAAACTCCTGAAAAATCGTTTTTTTAGCAAAGGAATTGAAAAAACATCGGTTTTTACAGTGTTTTTTGATCAAAACGCCGGGCGAGTGCTTGCGGGTGCTGTTTTTATCCGATATATATAGCCGCGTTCGCAATGCAGACTGTTTTATTGATGCGTGTGAAACCCGCCACTGGCCAGACAATGGCGCAAGTGATGCAGTACGGGATAAAAAAGCAAGCGAGTGAAACATCAACCCGATACAGGATATGACCATGGCCACCAAAAAAGCTCCTGCCAAGAAAGCCGCTGCTCCCAAGGCAGCCAAACCCGCAGCCGCCAAAAAAGCCGCTGCCCCTAAAGCTGCTGCAAAGCCTGCTGCCAAGAAAGCTGCTGCGCCTAAAGCTGCGAAACCTGCTGCCAAAAAAGCTGCTGCCCCTAAAGCTGCCAAGCCTGCCGTGAAAAAAGCAGCTCCTGCTGCCAAGCCTGCCGGCCCGGTAAAAGCGCGTTACAGCAAGAACCAGATCGTGCAGGAAATTTCTGAAATCACCGCGCTGGCCCGCAAGGAAGTCGGCAAGGTGCTGGAACATCTTGAAGACATCATCGCGCGCCACCTTTCTCCGAAAGGCCCTGGTGAATTTGTTCTGCCAGGCATCCTGAAAATCAATGCCATCAAAAAGCCGGCCAAAAAAGCCCGCAAAGGCATCAACCCGTTTACTGGCGAAGAAGTGACTTTCAAGGCCAAGCCTGCTTCTACGGCCGTTAAAGTGCGTCCGCTGAAAAAGCTGAAAGAAATGGCGGCCAAATAAGCCGTTTTTTGCTTCAAAAAACAGGCCGGGGTAGCTAAGCTACCCCGGCTTTTTTATTGCTTCCCCGATTTGCCGAGAGATCTCATGCGCGCCAGCCAGTATCTGATTCCCACCCTCAAGGAAACCCCTGCCGATGCCTCCGTGATCAGCCATCAATTGATGCTGCGCGCCGGCATGATCCGCAAGCTGGCATCCGGACTCTACAATTGGTTGCCGCTGGGTCTGCGGGTATTACGCAAGGTAGAGCGCATTGTGCGCGAGGAAATGGACCGGAGTGGCGCGCAGGAAGTGTTGATGCCAGTGGTGCAACCCGCGGAGTTGTGGCAGGAATCCAAGCGCTGGGAGCAGTATGGTCCGGAACTGCTGCGCATGAAGGATCGTCACGACAATGCGTTTTGTCTGGGGCCCACACATGAGGAAGTTATCACCGATCTGATCCGCAACGAAATCAGCAGCTATAAGCAGCTGCCGGCCAATTTCTACCAGATCCAGACCAAGTTTCGCGACGAGATCCGTCCGCGCTTCGGTTTGATGCGCGCACGTGAATTCCTGATGAAGGATGCCTATTCCTTTCATGCATCACAGGAATCGTTGCAGCAAACCTACGATGTGATGCACGCCACCTACACCGCCATTTTTACGCGTCTCGGTCTGGATTTCCGTCCGGTGCTGGCGGATACCGGCTCCATTGGCGGCAACAGTTCGCACGAATTTCATGTGCTGGCGGAATCCGGCGAAGACGCCATCGCTTTCAGTGACGGCAGTGATTACGCGGCCAATATTGAAAAAGCCGAAGCCCTGGCTCCAGTGGGGCGGCGGCCTGCAGCGACACAGGCGATGCAGGAAGTGGCAACGCCTGCTCAACACAGCATTACTGAGGTGAGTGCCTTTTTGCAGGTCAATCCTGAGCAAACAGTGAAAACGTTGGTGGTGTTGGCTGATACGGAAGAAGGCAAACCTGTGCAGCTGGTAGCGCTGGTATTGCGTGGCGATCACGAGTTGAACGAAATCAAGGTGGAAAAACTGTCTGGCGTAAAAGCGCCGTTGACCATGGCCAGTGAAGCACAAATCCAGTCCGCCATTGGTTGCAAGCCGGGCTCCATTGGGCCAGTAGGTTTGAACATCGCCACCATTGTCGATCGCAGCGCGGCACATCTGGCAGATTTTGTCTGCGGTGCCAACAAGGATGGCTTTCACCTCACCGGGGTGAACTGGGAGCGCGATCTGGCAATCAGTCGTGTGGAAGATATCCGCAATGTCGTGGCCGGTGACACCAGCCCCGATGGCAAAGGTACGCTGGTCATCAAGCGCGGCATTGAAGTTGGCCACATCTTCCAGCTGGGAACCAAATATTCCGAAGCCTTGAAAGCCACGTTTCTCAATGATCAGGGCAAGGAACAGATCATGATCATGGGATGTTACGGCATCGGCGTGTCACGCGTTGTCGCTTCCGCTATCGAGCAGAATCACGATGACAATGGCATCATCTGGCCCGAGGCGATTGCGCCGTTTCAGGTGGCGCTGGTGCCGGTCAACAAGCACAAGTCGCCGGAAGTGAATGACGCCTGTGAAAAGCTTTACGTCGATTTGCAGGCCGCCGGTTTTGATGTGCTGTACATGGACGAAGACAAGGCACGTCTTGGCGTCATGCTGGCCGATGTGGAATTGATCGGCATTCCGCATCGCATCGTGGTCAGTGATCGCGGTTTACAGGAAGGCAGGATCGAGTACCGGCAGCGTCGTGCAACAGAGAATGAAATGTTGCTGCTGTCTGATGTGGTTGCCGAGCTGAAAAGACGCAGTCAATCCTGAAAACTGCCAAGTTTGTGGCCGAGACGGAAGGTGTCGGCCACGGCCCTGCAATACAGTTTCCCCTTGCGAACATTGAGGCCGGCAGCCAGCCCGCTGTGTTGCTGCAATGCCTTGTCGATACCGTTTTCTGCGAGCGTCAACACATAAGGCAGCGTGGCATTGGTCAGTGCTTCTGTTGATGTGCGCGCCACTGCGCCGGGAATATTGGCGACACAGTAATGAATGACGCCGTGCTTGATGTAAACCGGATCAGCATGTGTTGTGGCTTTGCTGGTGGCAAAACAGCCGCCCTGGTCAATGGCGACGTCCACGATGACTGAGCCCTTGCGCATCGCCTTGATGTCATCTTCATCGAGCACCTGTGGTGCAGCGGCACCGGGAATCAGCACGGCGCCGATCACCAGATCCGCCTGACGGCACAGTTCGCGTGTCTGCAGGTCATTGGCCATACGCAGTTGCACGCGTCCGCCGAATTCAAGATCGGCAGCGCGCAGTGCATCGAATGATTTATCCAGCAATGTGACCTGTGCGCCCATGCCTGCGGCTATACGCGCAGCATTGCGCCCGACGACACCGGCGCCAATGACCACGACATGTGCAGGCGCCACGCCTGTTGCGCCACTCATCAGCACACCGCAACCGCCTTGCGGCAATTCCAGGAAATGTGCGCCGGCTTGTGCGGCCATGCGTCCGGCAATTTCACTCATGGGCGCCAGCAGCGGCAGTCGCCCTTGTGTGTCAGTGACGGTTTCGTAGGCGATGGCCGTGCAGCCGCTGTCGAGCAAGGACAATGTCAGCGGTTTGCTCGCTGCCAGGTGCAAATAGGTAAACAGTGTTTGTGCGGGTGACAGCCACGCAACTTCTTGCGGCTGAGGTTCCTTGACCTTGACGATCAGTTCACTGTTGCGCCAGATTTTTTCTGCCTGCTTTTGCAGTGTGGCACCGGCATGGCGGTAGTCGGTGTCGCTGAAACCAATGCGTTCGCCTGCGCCGCACTCGATCAATAGGCGGTGGCCGCGAGCAGTGAGTTGCTGCACGCCGCCCGGTGTCAGTCCGACACGGTATTCATGGGTCTTGATTTCACGCGGTACGCCGATCTGCATGCGAGTTCTCCATGGTCTGCAACAGGTTGCGACATTATCCCTTGCGTGTCATCAGGTCCTGTACGATCTGGATCATTTCTTCGCGAGAGTCATAGCTGTGTGATTCGCGCACATGCCAGCGGTTGTTTTCGAATGGCAGGGGATAGACGGCGGTGATGATCGAGCTGCCGGTAATGAAAATGCCGTGCGCACCGTCAATCGGTGACCAGGATGGCGCAATGCAGGCCTGGAACATGGGCAGGCCGGTGATATCGGGCACGGTTTTCAGTGGCTGGAGAGGCGGTTTGCGTTTGGGTATGTAGACGTGTCCAAGATGTTGCGCAAGTCCTGCCCCACCCAGCGCTTTTGCCAGGCTGCCACCTGTAGGTGCAGGTTCCATGACATCGACTGCGGGAGCGACTTCTTTTTTGGAAATAGATGGTTTTGCCACACGACGGAACGCGATGTCTTTCATTGAGCCGGCGCCGATCAAGCTGACCATTTCTGTCAGTGCATTTTCCAGTTGCTGTACCGCAGCGTTGTCATGCCCTATCACGGCATGCAAATCTATTGCGCGAGCCAACTCCAGTACTGTCTTTCCCAGCAGCAGTGGCGGCAAATTGTCAGTCTGTTGTGCTTCGTTCATGGAACGAATCCTTTTGAGGCCTCCGTTCAGACTAGCAGATTGTGCATTTGTCGCAGGTTTGTACATGCCTATTCAAAAAACTGGACGGAAGCCGATACACCACCTAGAAGTAGAGGAATGGATTATCGAAGGCACGGGATGTGCATGATGCAGGGTAGGCAATTTGAAGGAGAGGCAGATATGGGTATCTGCGCCAAAGAACTGAGAGAGTATGTAATAAGACCCACCCTCAAGCAGTTGGGGCAGTACAGCCGTGCAGCGGAAAACCTGTTGCTGGGAACCGCTGCCCAGGAGTCAGGTCTGGGCACGCACCTGAAAGAAGAGCACAGCCATGGGCTGGGTATTTATCGCATCAGCCGCCAACGTCATATCAAGGTGTGGGATCAATATCTGGTGAACTTCCCGCAGCTGGCCAGCGATGTACGCGGTCTGGCCAGCCAGCATGAATTCCTGGAGCACCCGCATGCAGAACTCACCACCAACCTGAGTTACGCGACGGCGATTGCCTGGGCAATCTATTGCCAGCATGGCGTGGTATTGCCGCAGAATCCGGACAATGCTGAAGCGCTGGCCCAGCAGTGGCTGCAACATTTTCACCGTGCAGGTGGCGCGCGTCGCGACTTTATCAATAGCTACCGGCAGCTGAACCCGACACCGGGAAAGCCGTTGGCTGCGTGAAGCTGTCGGCTATTCATCAGCCGGTGGCAGTGCGTGGCGGTGCGCAGTGAATGACCAGCAGGCGCGGGCGGCCAACGGCACGCAGTACACGGCTGGAAACAAAGCGTTTTGCCGGAGGTTCCCGACGCGGAATAATGCTCTGCGCGTAGCCGTAGATGTCGAATTCCATGCCGTCTTTTGCATCCCAGAAGTAACGGAAACCTGTGATCCTGCGTTGCAGGCAACGGCCTCGTCCTGAAATGAAAGCTTGTTTGTAGACCTTGCGTGCAGCAGAAAAGTCGCGGCCCTCTGCAGGCACAGGCAGCGACCAGTCCTGTCTGCGCAGTACCATCAGGCTGTCAGGCGCGCTCACGCCATCCAGCACCAGCTCGATGTAAGGTTGGAAGCGACTGCCATTTTCCTGTTCGCGTTGGCGGCGACGGGTTTCCTGCAGCAACAGCGTAATGCGATTGGAGCGCTCAATGGCCTGCATGTTCAACTGCAGCAATCTTGAGAGATGTTTCAACCAGCGGCGATTGCGTGTGCCGTGTTGCAGGATGCTTTCAAAACGCAGCAGGCTGCGTTCGATATTGCGCACGCCCAATGCGGCAATAAAACGTTGACGATCGAGGCCGCGTTCGGCCAGATGCAAGTCCACCAGTGTCGTCAGCATGTAGTGTCTCCGTGATAGCTTCTGTCATTCGAGTTCTTGTTTTGTAACGAATGGCGATAAGCAAATTTATCGACAGAGCAATATTATCAATCTAGTAACATTTTTGTATTAGAAATTTGTTTTAAATTACAAAAATTGTTTTTTTGACGAAAAATATAAGTTTTTCGCCAAAAAAATGGCGCTTTTCTTCAGCTTATGTCGACACTGGCGACCAGTTGAGGGCGCGCTTCGCTGCGATCCAGTGCCAGTGACAGGAAGTCAAATAATTGTGTGTCGCCCAGTTGTGAAGGTGCGACATTGCAGATGGCTGAAAAGATTGACTCGATGCGCCCCGGAAATTTTTTGTCCCATCCCTGCAGCATTTCCTTGATCGCCTGACGCTGCAAGTTTTCCTGGGAGCCGCACAGGTTGCAGGGGATGATCGGAAACGCTTTCAATTCTGCAAACTCGGCAATGTCGTTTTCGCTGCAATAGGCGAGCGGACGAATGACGATGTTGCGTTTGTCATCAGACAGCAGTTTGGGGGGCATGGCCTTGAGTTTGCCACCGTAGAACAGGTTGAGGAACAGGGTTTCAATAATGTCGTCACGGTGGTGGCCGAGCGCGATTTTGGTGGCGCCGATTTCTTCGGCAAAGCCGTAGAGTGTGCCGCGGCGCAGGCGCGAGCAAAGACCGCAGTAAGTTTTGCCTTCCGGTACGATGTCGGTGACGATGCTGTAGGTGTCTTTTTCCAGGATATGGAAAGGCACTTCAATGGATGACAGGTATTTCGGCAGCACATCCTCAGGAAACCCCGGCTGCTTCTGGTCGAGATTGACCGCGATCAGTTCAAACTGCACGGGCGCAGTTTTTTGCAGGTTCATCAGGATGTCGAGCAGCGTGTAGGAGTCCTTGCCGCCGGAGAGACAGACCATGATGCGGTCACCGTCTTCGATCATGTTGTAATCGGCAATGGCCTGACCGACCAGACGGCGCAAACGCTTTTGCAGCTTGTTGAATTCTACGCGGTTTTGGCGGGGGTCAGACATGGCGGTGCTCCGGGACGGGCGGCTATTCTACTCTATGGACTGTTTTTCGGGCTGCCTGCCGTGCTGCCAATGCGCGCTCGGCGCAGGCTTTCCTTTACAATGCGCCCCTGTTTAAAACAGCACTCACCGGGGTTGTCGTCACCATGTCATGCCGCATTGCACTTGCACAGATCAATACGCTGGTTGGTGATATTCCCGGCAACACGCAGCGTGTACTTGAAGCTGTGGTTTATGCCAGCCGACAGGGCGCACGCGCTGTGCTGTTTCCGGAACTGGTGCTGACTGGGTATCCGCCGGAAGACCTGCTGTTGCGACCGAGTTTGCAGCAGCGTGTCGAGCTTGCACTGCAACAGGTGGCACAGGCGGCAGCCGACCTGTATGTGGTGCTGGGTTATCCCGTACAGGTAGATGGCAAACTGTTCAATGCTGCTGGTGTTTTTTATGGCGGCAAAAAAATTGCCGAATACCATAAACAGTGTCTGCCGAATTATCAGGTCTTTGACGAGAAGCGCTATTTCGCCGCCGGTGACAGCCCCTGTGTTTTCGATATGGATGGTATGGCAGTGGCGCTATCGGTGTGTGAGGACATCTGGCAGGAGCAGCCGATGTTGCAGGCGCGTGCCGCCGGTGCGCAGTTGATGCTGAATCTCAATGCCTCGCCTTTTCACGTGGGCAAGCAGCGCGAGCGTGAGCAGTTGTTGGTAGCGCGCACGCAGGCGGGTGGCATGCCGGTGCTGTATTGCAATATGGTGGGCGGCCAGGATGAGTTGGTGTTCGATGGCGGTTCTTGCGTTGTCGATGTTGGCGGCAATGTTGTTGCGCGTGCAGCGGCATTTGATGAAAACGTGTTGGTGGTGGATATCACGGTACAACAGGCAAATGTTTTCATTACTTCCGTAGCTGCTGTACAGCCGGTGGTGGATGAGGTGGAGAGTGTTTATCGCGCGCTGGTGTGCGGTGTGCGTGATTATGTCAACAAGAATGGTTTTCGCGGTGTGGTGCTGGGTTTGTCCGGGGGCATTGATTCGGCGTTGACGTTGGCCGTTGCCGTGGATGCTCTGGGCGCAGAGCGTGTGGAAGCGGTGATGATGCCGTCTCGTTACACTGCGGAAATGAGTCTGGAAGATGCGGAAGCTGAAGCGCGTGCTTTGGGCGTGAAGTATTCGGTGATTCCGATCGAGCCGGCGGTGAGTGCACTCGGCGGCATGTTAGCCGGCAGTTTTACTGAATTGCCGCCGGCAGCAGGTGCTGATGTCACCGAACAGAATCTGCAGGCGCGGGTTCGCGGTGTAGTGTTGATGGCCTTGTCGAACAAGACAGGCCGGCTGGTGCTCACCACGGGCAACAAGAGCGAAGTGGCTGTGGGTTACTGCACTTTGTACGGCGATATGGCCGGTGGTTTCGATGTGTTGAAAGATGTGCCGAAAACGCTGGTGTACCGTTTGTGCAGCTATCGCAACAGCATCGCGCCGGTGATTCCACAGCGTGTGATCGACAGGCCGCCGTCAGCTGAGTTGGCTCCTGATCAGAAAGACCAGGATAATCTGCCGCCTTATGAAGTGTTGGATGAAATCCTGCGGCGTTATGTGGAGCAGGACGAAAGCGCGGAGCAGATTGTGGCAGCGGGTTTTGCGAATGATGTTGTACAGCGCGTGATTCGTCTGGTGGATCTGAACGAATACAAACGCCGGCAGGCGGCCATCGGTGTTCGTATCAGCCAGCGCGGCTTTGGCCGCGATCGCCGTTACCCGGTCACCAATGGCTGGAAGCCGGGAGCTTAATTCGCTTCGATTTTCTGGCTTTCCTTGCTGTAAACCGCGCGGCTGTCGAAGCCGGCGGGTTCGCTGTGGCCGAACAGGCCGGCGGTCATCACGTTCAACCACGAGCGTTTTTCGCTTTGCAGATCCTGCTGGAACTGGAAGTTACCGCTGTCGTCCAGATAGGGATAATCGGGATAGTTGGCTTTCAGCACGGTGAGTGATTGCTGTGACAGGTCTTCCATGCCCAGCAGGTGATAGGCCTGCACCATGACGCCCAGTGCATCGGGCACGGCCGGTGTTTCCTGGAAGTTTTCCAGCACATAACGGCCGCGATTGGCGGCAGCGAGATAGGCGCCGCGCTTGAACAGGTAATTGGCAGCGTGAATTTCGTAGCGCGCCAGCAGGTTGCGCAAATAGACCATGCGCTTGCGTGCATCCGGTGCGTACTGGCTGTCGGGGAAACGCGTGAGCAATTCCGAAAATTCGCTGAAGGATTTACGCGCTGCACCCGGGTCGCGTTTGCTCATGTCGGTAGGCATGAAGCGTTCGAGTACGCCCTGGCTTTCGGTGTATGAAGACAGGCCTTTCATGTAGTAGGCGTAATCCACTTGCGGGTGCTGCGGGTGCAAGCGGATGAAACGCTCGGCGGCGGCGCCTGCTGCTTCCTGCTCATAGTGTTGGTAGTAGGCGTAGATGATGTCGAGCTGTGCCTGATCGGAGTAAGTGCCGAAGGGATAGCGTGACTCCAGCGCCTGAAAGTGCTCGATGGCGCGGTCGTAGCGGCCTTTCTCCATGTTGCTCTGGGCTTTGTGATAGAGGTCGGCTTCACTGAGATTGGGGTCGATTTCTTCCTTGCCGGCGCAGGCCGTGAGGAAGAGAGTAATCAGCAGGGCAGAAATAAGTTTTTGCATGGGTTCCAGGCGCTTCACGCGGGCTGTGGTGGCGTACAGGGCCGGTATTTAACCATAGTGCCGACCCGAACACACCCTGCAGCCATGTCACTGAGGCTCGGCGACCACTGCTGCCAAGGCGCGCGCATTGTGCGCCTGCAGCCAGACATCGTAGTGGCCGAGATTGAAGAGGATGATAGTTTGGATACGCTCCATGCTAAACAGCTCATCCGAGCGGGTGAGGACGCCGAGCTTGTCGTAGTAGCGTGCAAGATCCGGGTCTTGCAGTAAATTCTCGCCGCTGGTGAGTGTTTCAAGATAACCGGCAGGCACAATGCGATTGCCGCCACCAGAGTTCCAGGGGCTGCGTGGATTTTTCGGCATGCGGGCAATCAGCGGGTCGACCAAACCTGTCGGCTCAATGACGCGGTTACTGGTGTTCATGCAATAGCCGTACATGCCGGCAAAAGGCATGATGCCGCCATTGGGCACTTCTGCTCCTTCATGGCACCAGGGGTGATCCGGAAACGGCTTTTCGGGATTGCGGTGCTGCCATGCATCAATCGACGTCCAGCGATAAATCCAGTACCGCTCCCGCGATACAGTGTTGATCATCCACCAGTAGTCATGATCAGCGGTCTTGCCCCAATTGCCGTAGGGCGTCTGCCACGGACTGTCATTTTTTTGGGTGGTGTAGAACAGCAGGCAGGCAAACACCGTGAGCGTCAGGTAGCGCAACCTGTGTCCGGGAAGTCCGAGACAGGCCAGCAGCAAGCCCGCGACCATGCAAGCTGCAATGGCTGCCTGTTCCGATTGAATAGGCAGGCCGCTGGTATTTGCCAACCAGACAAATTGTTCGAGATGCATGCCGAAATAGTTCATGATCAGTCTGCCCGTACAAATGCCTGCGAGAAAAACAGCAGGGCGCGACAGCAACCACGCGGGGGGAATGCACACGGCCAGTAGCAGTACTGCTGCAAGGTACAGCGGTGTGTAGAAGCGGCCGATCATGTAATCGCCGCCAATGGAATAGATGTAGAAAAAGCCCAGCGTAATGCCTGTGGCCAGCATGAACGGAATCGCTTTTCTCGACACAACTCCCGCCAGCACGGCAAAGGCCATTGCGCACGGTGTGATGGGGTCTGTCTGCAGGCTGACGATGAGGTATATCAAGCCGCGACGAAAACGTTCGGATTGGGGCAAGCCCGGGATGGCCAGTTTGGCGTAGGCTGTGTTGGGAAAAGGAAAGCCGTAATAAAACAGCGAGAACAAACTCCATAACAGAAAGGGTGCTGCGAACAGTGCTGCTGTCTGTAGCCACTGACGCAATGACAGGTTTCTCGCGCATTGCCAGAAAATATGCAGCAGCATCGGTGCGAGCAGGAACAACAGGTCGTGGCGTGTGACCAGTGCAAGCCCGGCGCATAGTGACAGCGCGTAGCGGTCTTCCGTGTGGCGGTTGCGCAAATACAACAGGATGAATGTACCGCACAGCAGATACACCAGCGGATATTCGAGACCGGATGCGGTGAAATCGAAAAATGCCTGCGACAGCGTCAGTAGCAGCACGGCAGCGCTCCAGCGCAACGCGTTGCCGATCAGCACGGCCATGACAGTCAGCAGGGCAATATGCAGGACCAGTGACAGTGCAATCAGATTGACATACAGAGCCTTGCCGAGACCGGTACTGGCGATGATCAGCAGGAACCACAACGGGCTGGTATACGCCTGTGTGCGCTCATGCGGATTCCAGCGGAAGCCGTTGCCGTGCAGGAACTGGTCAACCGTGCGCAGAATAATGAAGGCGTCTTCGGCCACCCAGGCATTCTTCAGGAACAGCAAGATGGAAAAACCGCCAAACAGGATGTAGATCAGCTGGTCACGGCGATAGTTATGGTTTGTATCATGCGCGATGGCGAGAGATACGTTCATCCAGTGTGGCTCTGTTCACACGCCTTCCGGCGGCTTGGGTGGATTTTTCAGCATGCGTTCTGTGTAGCTTTGCATCAAATAATCGTAGGCGCCAACATTGAACAGAACAATTGTCTTGATGCGCTCCCAGGAGAACAGCTGGTCTGCCCGGGTGAGGATGCCAAGCTTGTCGTAATAAATGGCAAGATCAGGATCCGTGAGCAGATTTTTGCCTGAGGCCAGTGTTTCCATGTAGCCATCCGGGATGATGCGCAATGCGCCGCCGGACATCCATGTCGATGTTGGATACATCGGCATGCGTGCCAGCATCGGATCGCCGAGTCCGGCCCTGTCAACGGTAATGTAATCAATCGGCATGCAGTAGGGTTGCATGCCTGCACCCCAGGTCAGGCTGACGCGCGGTGCATCCACGCCCTGATAACACCAGTCATGATCGGGAAATTTTCGATTGAGGTCGCGATGCAGCCAGGCATCAATGGATGTCCAGCGGTAAATCCAGTAGCGTTCGCGCGATAGCGTGTTCAATGCTACCCACGAGTCAAAATCGCGGGTTTTTCCCCAGTTTCCGTAGCCGGTTTGCCATGGGCCGTCATGAATCTGTGTGGTGTAAAATAGCGCGAGTAACACCAATGCGTTCAATGCGGCTGCAATTTTTTTGTGAAAAAAACTGCCGGCAGTCAATGCGATACAAATGCCAACCAGAACTGCAAAGCCTTCAGGTGCGGAGAGTCTGTTATTCAACATGAAGAAGCGGATAAACAGATCCAGCTCGTAGCTGAAAACATCAAACAAAAGGCCTACAAGTGTTATTCCCAGCAGGATGCGCCAGGCGGGGTGGCGGAAGAATTCGTTAGGCCAATTTGTGGAGCAAAGATAGAGTACCGCTGCCAGGTACGGGACAGCATAAAAGCGTCCGATCATGTAGTCTCCGCCGATGACGTAGACATAGACAAACGCTAGCAGCAGGGTGGCTGCCATTATGCGGAGCACGGTCTTGCTTTCGGTAATTCCTTTATAGATGCCCAGAAATATTGCGATCAGGGTGATGGGATCCATTTGCAGTGATGTGTAAACATAATTGAAGCCGCGCATGAATCTTTCGGATTGTGCCAGGCCGGATACGCTGAGTTTGGCATAAGCCGTGTTGGGGAACGGAAAGCCGTAATACAGTATGGAAAATGTCGTCCAGCAGACGAGTGGAGTCAGAAAAACAGCAAGCAGGCTGAGTTGCTGTCGCAGCGACAGTGTTTTGAGGAAATACCAGGCCAGATGCAGCAGTGGCAGCAGCAGGATGAACAGCAGGTCATGTCGTGTAATCAGCGCCAGACCACTGCTGATCGCCAGCCAGTAACGGTCATGAAGGTGTTGTTCGCGCAAATAAAGCAACAGGAATGTCGCCAGCAGGAAATACGCCAGCGGATATTCGAGCCCGGAAGCAGTGAAGTCGAAGAATGCCTGTGACAACGACAGCAGAACCACGGCAGCAATCCAGCGCCAGACATTGACGAACAGCTTTGCCATGACTGCCAGCAAGGCGACATGCAACACCAGTGACAGGCTGATGATGTTGAGGTAGAGATCCTTGCAGAGAAAAGTATTGGCAACGACCAGCAGAAACCACAGCGGGCTGGTGTACACCTCGACGCGTTCATGCGGATTCCAGCGGAAGCCGTTGCCGTGCAGGAACTGGTCGACACTACGCAGCAGGATGAAGGAATCCTCGGCGGCCCAGGCATTCTTGATGAAGAGTGCGACGGAGAGCGAGCCCAGCAGCCAGTAGAACAGTGTGTGCAGGGGCTTGTTATCGGGCAGAGTGGCTTTGTTCATATTCTTGTAGGTGGTTAACAACCGAGAGGGATGGCTGGCTGGTAAACTGGCCGGCCGAATGGCGCATTTAACCATCTCTGATGAATCAACGCATCCAGCAACAGGCGGTTGTCGCCGCTGGCCAGGCCGGTCAGCGCTTTGACCAGGCGGCAGCCGAGCTGTTCGCCGAATTTTCCCGTGCCCAGTTGCAGGGCTGGATCAAAGCCGGCTGGTTGACGCTGGATGGTGCTGTCGCTCGGCCCAGGGATACGGTGCGTGCAGGCAGTGTGCTGGATTTGTCTGCCGAACTGGTGGCGCGCGAAAACTGGCAGGCACAGGCCATTAAGCTGGATATTGTTCATGAAGACGAAGCCCTGTTGGTGATCAACAAAGCTGCGGGGTTGGTGGTGCACCCCGGCGCCGGTTCGCCGGACGGCACCTTGCTGAATGCGCTGCTGCATCACGATCCGTCCCTCGCTGCCATCCCGCGTGCAGGTATCGTCCATCGTCTGGATAAAGACACCACGGGCTTGTTGGTGGTGGCGCGCACGCTGCAGGCACATGCGGATCTGATCGCGCAGCTGCAGGCACGCACCGTGAAGCGCGAGTACGAAGCGGTAGTCTGTGGTGTGCTGACTGGCGGCGGCAAGGTGGAGGCACCCATCGGTCGCCATCCGCGTGATCGCATCAAGATGGCGGTAGTGGCCGGTGGCAAGCCGGCAATTACACATTTCCGTGTGTTGCAGCGTTTTGAAACCTATACCCACGTGCGCTGCATGCTGGAAACCGGGCGCACGCACCAGATCCGTGTGCACATGGCGCATATCGGCCATCCCCTATTGGGGGATTCGCTCTACGGCGCGCGCCTGCGTTTGCCGAAGCAGGCCGATGATGAATTGAAAGAAACGTTGCAACAGTTTTCGCGTCAGGCCTTGCATGCGGCGCAGTTGGGATTGGTGCATCCGGTGACACAGGAATACCTGCAGTGGCAGGTGCCGTTGCCGGAGGATATGCAGCGTGTGCTGGTTGCATTGGCTGGCATAAGTTGAGGATGAGAATGTGACAACACCTCCTGTCTTCCTGTTTCCCGACTGGCCAGCACCGGCGAATGTCCGCGCGGCAACCACCACGCGCGCGGGTGGTGTGTCGCATCTGGAATACGCCAGTTTCAATCTGGCCGGTCATGTCGGTGACAGCGCTGACAATGTGGCCACTAATCGCGAGATTTTGCAGCAGGCGCTGGGCATGCCACAGCAGCCGCTGTGGTGCACACAAGTGCACGGCGTTGAGGTGTTGCGGCACGACGGCGTGACGCCGATCAAACCTTCGCACGAATACGACGCCTGTTACAGCAATCAAAAAAGTCAGGTGTGCGCGGTGATGACGGCGGATTGTTTGCCGGTGCTGTTTTGCAATCGTGCCGGCACGGAAGTGGCGGCGGCGCATGCCGGTTGGCGGGGCTTGGTGGATGGCGTGCTCGAAACTACCCTGCAGCAGTTTGCCTGCGAACGCAGTGAAATAATGGTATGGCTCGGGCCGGCCATTGGCCCGAAAAGTTTTGAAGTGGGCAGGGATGTGCACGACCGGTTTCTGGAGCAGTGGCGCGCTCATGGCAGAAAGTCTGTTGCCGCCTGTTTTGCCATACGTAGTGAACAGCACTGGCTTTGCGATATCTATGCACTCGCGCGCCTGCAGTTGCGAGCCTTGGGTGTGACGGCTGTTTTTGGTGGCGGGCTGGATACCTGTGCCGACTGGCAGCATTTTTACTCCTATCGTCGCGACGGCGAGACGGGCCGCATGGCGTCGCTGATCTGGTTTGAAAATGAGTAGAGGGATTGATGTTGCGCAAGGATTTCGCGATGCGTGCTTGAACCCCTGTCTATTGCCCCCACATTCACGACAATAGAACAGTTTGTCAGAGGTTTTTTATGCGAATGGACAAGTTGACCAGCCAGCTGCAATCGGCGCTAGCAGATGCACAATCGCTGGCGGTAGGGCGCGACCACACCCAGATTGAACCCGTACACCTGATGGTGGCGCTGATGGATCAGCAGGGCGGCAGCGTGAAGCCATTGCTGCGCAAGGCGCGCTACGATGTCATGGGCTTGCGCAAGGCGCTTGATGAGGAATTGCAAAAACTGGCGACGCTTGCCAACCCGACCGGCGACATGCATATGTCGCAGGAGCTGGTGAAGCTGCTCAATCTCGCCGATAAAAAAGCGCAGCAACAGAATGATCAGTACATCGCCAGTGAAGCCGTGTTGCTCTCCGCCGCGCAGGATGGCGGCGTGCTGGGCAATGTGCTGAAAAAATTCGGCGATGCCAAGGCCCTGCAAGCGGCGGTGGATGAATTGCGTGCCGGGCAATCGGTGGATGATCCGAATGCAGAGGCGTCTCGCCAGGCGCTGGACAAATACACCATCGACATGACGGCGCGCGCCGAGAGCGGCAAGCTGGATCCCGTCATCGGTCGCGACGATGAAATCCGTCGCACGATTCAGGTGTTGCAACGTCGCACGAAAAATAATCCGGTGCTGATTGGTGAACCCGGTGTGGGCAAGACGGCGATTGTTGAAGGTCTGGCGCAACGCATTGTCAACGGTGAAGTGCCGGAGAGTCTGAAAGACAAGAAATTGTTGTCGCTGGATCTCGGTGCCTTGCTGGCCGGTGCGAAATTCCGTGGTGATTTTGAAGAGCGCTTGAAAGCCGTGCTCAATGAACTCGGCAAGCAGGAAGGTCAGGTCATCCTGTTTATTGACGAATTGCACACCATGGTCGGCGCCGGCAAGGCTGAAGGGGCGATGGATGCCGGCAACATGTTGAAGCCGGCGCTGGCGCGCGGTGAATTGCACTGTGTGGGTGCCACCACGCTGGACGAGTATCGCCAATTCATCGAAAAAGATGCTGCACTGGAGCGTCGTTTCCAGAAAGTCATGGTTGATCAACCTTCAGAAGAAGACACGATCGCCATCCTGCGCGGCTTGAAAGAGCGCTACGAAGTGCACCACGGTGTCGATATTACCGACAGTGCCATCATTGCTGCCGCCAAGCTGTCGCAGCGCTACATTACGGATCGCCAGTTGCCGGACAAGGCGATTGACCTCATCGACGAAGCCGCTTCGCGCATCCGGATGGAAATCGATTCCAAACCGGAAGAAATGGACAAGCTGGAGCGCCGTTTGATCCAGTTGAAAATCCAGCGCGAGGCGGTGAAAAAAGATGAGGACGAATCCGCGAAAAAATCGCTGGCCATACTCGACGAACAAATTGCCAAGGCTGAACGTGAATTTGCCGATCTGGAAGAAATCTGGAAAGCTGAAAAAGCCGTGTTGATGGGTTCGCAACAGATCAAGAGTGATCTTGAAAAAGCTCGCATCGATATGGATGCCGCGCGCCGCGCCGGCGATCTCACTCGTATGTCTGAACTGCAGTACGGCGTGATTCCGGCGCTGGAAAAACAGCTGGCGGTTGCCGATCAGCCGCAGCACGCGGAAACCCAGTTGCTGCGCAACCGCGTCACCGATGAAGAAATCGCGGAAGTGGTATCGAAGTGGACGGGCATTCCGGTATCGAAAATGCTGGAGGGCGAGCGCGAAAAACTGTTGCGTATGGAAGACGAACTGCATCGCCGTGTGGTCGGGCAGAGCGAGGCAGTGGTGGCGGTATCCAATGCCGTGCGTCGTTCGCGCGCCGGATTGTCCGACCCGAATCGTCCCAATGGTTCCTTTCTGTTTCTCGGGCCGACCGGTGTCGGTAAAACGGAATTGTGCAAAGCGCTGGCCATGTTCTTGTTCGATACCGAAGACGCCATGGTGCGCCTCGATATGTCGGAATTCATGGAGAAACATTCGGTCGCGCGTTTGATTGGCGCGCCGCCGGGCTATGTCGGTCACGAAGAAGGTGGCTATCTCACCGAAGCCGTGCGCCGCAAACCGTATTCTGTGTTGTTGCTGGATGAAATCGAAAAAGCACATCCGGATGTGTTCAACATCCTGTTGCAGGTTCTGGATGATGGTCGCTTGACTGATAGTCAGGGGCGCACCGTCGATTTTCGCAATACTGTGGTGGTAATGACATCCAACCTCGGTTCGGATCGTATTCAGGAACTGGCGAATGATCGTTCCTATGACACGGTCAGTTTTGATGGTTTGCAGTTGCAGGACGATTCCACGCGCAATGAAAATCGCTATCAGGCGATGAAAGATGCGGTGATGGACGTGGTCGGCGGGCATTTCCGGCCAGAGTTTATCAACCGCATCGACGAGGTGGTGGTGTTCCATCCGCTGGGTCGCGAGCAGATTCGCAATATCGCCAATATCCAGCTCGGTTTGTTGCGCAAGCGTTTGGCGGATCGTGAACTGGCTATCGAGATCAGTGATGCCATGATGGAGCATCTGGTTGAAACCGGCTTCGATCCCGTATACGGTGCGCGGCCATTGAAACGTGCCATCCAGCAGCGCATCGAGAACCCGCTGGCCAACGAGATTCTCGCCGGCCGCTTCCTGCCGGGCGAGACCATTCAGGTAGAGCTCGGTGCGGATAACAAGGCGCGTTTTGGCAAGGCGTAGGATAATACGCTACCGCTTCGGGGTCAGACCTTGAGGGTCTGACCCCGATTTCGTTCTGATTTTGGGTACGACATGACTGGCGACAAGACACTGCGCATCACCGAAATTTTTTTCTCGCTGCAGGGTGAAACCCGCACGGCGGGCTTGCCCACGGTGTTCGTGCGCCTGACGGGCTGTCCGTTGCGTTGCTCGTACTGTGATACCGATTACGCCTTTGATGGTGGCACTGTGCGCACACTGGACGATATTCTTGCCGACGTGGCGCTCCATAAACCGGCCTATGTGTGCGTGACCGGCGGTGAACCGTTGGCGCAGCCTAATGTACATCCACTGATGAGCGCGCTGTGTGACGCCGGCTACGAAGTCTCGCTGGAAACCGGCGGTGCCATGCCGGTGGATCAGGTGGATGCGCGCGTGGTGAAAGTACTGGATCTGAAAACCCCGGCATCTGGCGAACTTGCACGCAACTGCTACGAAAATCTCGCCCATCTGGAACGTAAGGATCAGATCAAGTTCGTGCTCTGCGACCGCGACGACTACGAATGGGCGCGCATGCAACTCGATCAGCATCGCTTGGTGGATAAAGTCGACGACATCCTGTTTTCACCGTCCTTCGGCCAACTCGCGTCGCGCGATCTCGCTGCCTGGATACTGGAAGACCGGCTGCCAGTGCGCATGCAGCTGCAATTGCACAAACTTATCTGGGGAGACGAGCGTGGCCGCTGACGTCTATGAAAACAAAACTGCTGAAAAGGCGGTAGTGCTGGTGTCTGGCGGTCTGGATTCCGCCACGGTATTGGCCATGGCCCGTGTGCAGGGCTACGCCTGCTACACACTGGCTTTCGACTATGGCCAGCGCCATCGCTCCGAATTGGCTGCTGCCGAGCGTGTGGCTGCAGCGGGTGGCGCCATCGAACATAAAGTGGTGAAGCTCGATCTTTCTACCATCGGCGGCTCCGCACTCACCGACAGCGCCATTGCCGTGCCCACCGAGGCCAGCAGCGGCATCCCCGTGACCTATGTGCCGGCACGCAACACCGTGTTCCTGTCCATCGCGCTCGGCTGGGCCGAGGTACTGGATGCCCGCCACCTCTTCATTGGTGTCAACGCCGTGGACTACTCCGGCTACCCGGATTGCCGCCCTGCCTATATCGAGGCCTTCCAGACCATGGCCAACCTCGCCACCAAGGCCGGCGTGGAAGGCCGCAGCATCCACATTCACACCCCGTTGATCGCCCTGAGCAAGGCTGAAATCGTCCTTCAGGGCATGACCTTGGGCGTCGATTACAGCCAGACCGTCTCCTGCTACCAGGCCGACGGCGATGGCCGCGCCTGCGGCATCTGCGACAGTTGCCGTCTGCGCCGCGAGGGCTTCACCGCCGCCGGCCTGCCAGATCCTACGCGCTATCAGCAGGGCTGAGCCGGCAGGCAAAAAACCCGCCTTTTGCGGCAAAAAACGCTTGTCTTTTTGGATTCAGCCATTAAGATGGGCGCCTCTTTCGGGGGTCGTTAGCTCAGTCGGTAGAGCAGTTGGCTTTTAACCAATTGGTCGATGGTTCGAATCCATCACGACCCACCACCTCTTCTAAGTCTCCGCCGTTAGCGCCTACTAACTTTCAGAAATAGTGCACGAGTTTTGCACGACTTTCTGGGCGGATACTGTCTTTCGTCTTGCTATTACCCCACCAAAGCCAGTTTTCTGCGCCTCAGTGTCACCACTGCGTCAGCGTGAATCGGCGCAGTAATCTTGTTAGCTTCCCGGTACAACATATCCAGATCAGCCATCGAGTAATGCTCCGTCATGTCACTGGTGGTGTGCCCCAGCAGCTCACTGCGCGTTTGCTTGTCCACCCCGGCCTGCCGCAAGCGGTAGCCAAACGTGTGTCGCAAGTCGTGCAGGTGAAGCCCAGGCAAACCCGCCCTGACGCAACCCATTCGCCACCCGGTGTTATTCAGGTAGCCAATGGGACGCGGTTCATCATCGGTGCCGCGAGGGGTGTAGGTGAAAACATGCTGGCCATGCTTGCCACGTTGCCTTTCGATAACTGAGGCAGCCACTTCATTGCACACCAACATACGTTCGCCCACCGTATTCCCCTTCACCACTGAGTCCGGGATGATGAATGCCACACCTTGCGGCACTTTCACTTCCCATTCCCACTGTAGCAACCGTACTTCTTCAGACCGTGCGCCCGTATTGATAATGAAAAGGGCAATATCTGCCAGATGGTCAGCTAGCGCGGGAAGTAACTTACGTTGATCTTCCCAACTGATCGGCTGTGGAGCGCGGGAGTCGCTCGTATCCAGTAGCCGAATGCGGGGTGCCCGATCCAGCCAGCTCAGATTCTTCTCGTCCCGCCACTCGTAAGCCGCTTTGTTCAGTATCCGTCGCACCAGTTCCAGGTAAGCGTTGATGGTCTTCCGCTTCCTGTTCTTGGCACGCAAGTCACTGATCAGTTGCTGCATCCCCAGGCAGTCTTTATGTACCTTGTCGAGCTCATAGTGACCGATATACGGGTCTAACCGAGCCAGTTGATTTTCGATCCAGCCAATCGTCCGAAGATGGGAGTTTTCAATGCAATACTTCACTCCCGCCTCCCTGAATGTTCGCCTGGGCCGCAAGCCATACAGCTCTTGCTGGTAAATCTGTTCCGACAAGTAAATCAATCGGCGTTCTGCTTCCTCTCGCTGCGCTTCGCCGAACTTGGTTCGTTCGTAAATGAGTTGCCCTTTGACCAGTTTATTGATCGTCCAGGTGTTGGTTTTCCGGTTGAGACTGAGACCGGGTTGTTTTTTAGGCATATGTTGTCCTCCTGGCATGGCGGACAGCATCGACCTGATCGGTATACATCAAATGCAGCATGGATATCAACAGGCTTAGTCTCCCGCCAGGTTGGCGGGCGTGCTTGTGGATTGGGAGAGGTTGGGGCTTCCGAGCCGCGCTTTTTCCGAGCTCAGCAAGGCGTCAAACGCATTGCCAGAAGAGGCTGCTGAATTTGGAGTGCCTTTCGATTTTTTCGAAGAGGTAATGACTGTGGCGCGGTCTTGCCTTGGCTCATCACTCAGCTGGCGCGAGGGTGGGCAGCTATTCCTGGATTTATAGTGTTCCCACACCAAGTCCAGCTCAACGCGGTCGAAACCCTTGCCCTGGGTGCCGATTTTCACCTCGGTCAAAAATGGCCGGATCGCCCTGGCGAATTCGTCCTTACACATACCGAGGTAGGTGTGTGCCTGCCCAACCCGCACCACCCGCGGCTGCAGCGAAATTTCAATGCCTGACCCCATAAAGCAACCCATTCAATCTGCTTGTCTGAGATCATATTTAAGCAATGCGTCTACATGATCAATCAAAAAAACAGAAAAAAGGGTTTTTTCGCGAAATAATCCAGCATCACCCAGATCGCAGGCAGGGATTCAGGCCATGGCCAGGCCGAACGCAATGACTACCCCGAGAATTTTGTGATCCCCTTCACAAAAAGGCATCGACTGGACCGGGTAATGGTCATCTGCTGATACCAGATATCGATCCGCTCCCACGTGCTCGATTTGCCGGTACACAGGCAAGTCCTGGTTGATATCAACAATAAAGCCCCATTTGCTCTTGATGTCGGCGTATCCGCCGACACGTGGATCTACAATTAGCGCCGGTGACTTTCCGCTTCCTTTTGCCGTAGATATCTCAGGCGTATGTCGGCATTTCAATGCATAGCAAAAGTCAGCATCAATGTCGTCTTCCAGCAAGAAAACTGCATATTCCTCACTGTCCAGCATGCTGGCGATTCTCTTCTTGCACTGGGCCCACTCAATCACGGGAGCTGTTCGGCCCCGGCCGCGCATCTGACCAAAGTCCAGAGAGGGATCGGAGGCGCTCCCAATTCGACTGATTTCCTGCGGCTTGCATCTGAGGATTTTTGACACCGTGATTGCTGATCTCGCAGATACTCCCCGCTTGTTCCAGCCGTAAATCACATGGACGGAAACTCCCAGACGCCGAGCAAGGTCAGCGGGTGTTATTTTAGATTTGCCTAAAAGTTCAGCAAAATTTACGCCCTCTGGCGCCAGGGAATGATGTGCTTGGCCGTTAGTGTCAGCGCTTGTGCTGGTCGTCATGCCCTGATCCTTGCCGTGCTGGTGTAGGCAGCATATTAACAGACTGTCTAATTAATGCCACTGGCGTCAATATAGGCATCAAGTCGCGCTGCTTGGTGATTTTTATACCGGGTGAATTTCTCGGGGCCACATTTACGGTCTGCTCCCTGATTTTGAGCTCATAGCTAAGTCGGATAGAGCATAGGTATTCTAAGCGGATGATCGGGGGATCTAATCCCTCCGGGGCGCCATTTCCCAGTGATTGACCGGTTAGCGGTCACAAACATCAAGGATTTCAATCCCGATTGGGGAACATTTTGGACTCATTTCTTATAAATCGAATTTGATTGTCGTCCTCGTGCTTGCGCAACAATGATTTCAAGCTAATGACACCATCACAGGTCATTCAAATTAATGCTTCGATTTTGCATCGCCATCTGGGGCTACCAAGGT
Organism: uncultured Pseudomonadales bacterium; assembly: GCA_964509075.1. Classification (GTDB taxonomy): domain Bacteria; phylum Pseudomonadota; class Gammaproteobacteria; order Pseudomonadales; family UBA7239; genus UBA7239. The sequence continues at coordinate 42,005 of CAZDWC010000012.1, forward strand.
CAGGCACCCCCTCAAGATTTTCGAGGTCCCACAGGATGTCCGGCTAGTCAAGGCTGTGCTGATGCACTCTCGAGGACAGTGATCGAAGCCAGTGCGCTGGGCATACAGGGGTGATGCTTTCACTGCTATGTTCGTCATCCATAGACTCTCAGGCATCCCGGCCCAAACATGCTTGGGGTAACATATGGCAGTCGAATCCGGAGAAAAATAATGGAAAAGGCCTTCCTCGTAGTGTTTATGACGGTATTTCTGGCCGCAGGCGCGCATGCGGCTCCAGGTGATCTCGACACAACATTCTATGGCAATGGGATCGAGATTACAGCGATTGGGTCAGGACATGATTCTGGCTACTCAGTAATCCAGCAGCGGGCGGATGACAAGCTGGTAGTGGCTGGATCCAGCAACAACGGCAGTGATTATGATTTTGCGGTGGTGCGCTACAACAGTAAAGGTGTGCTGGACGCGACATTTGACGGCGATGGCAGGCTGACCACGGCGATAGGGCCAGGGGATGATGTTGGTACGTCGGTTATCCAACAGACAGATGGCAAGTTGGTAATAGCGGGTTACAGCTACAACGGCAGCAATTACGATTTTGCCTTAGTGCGCTACAACAGTGACGGCTCACTGGACACGACATTCAGTGGCGATGGCAAACTGACCACCGCGATTGGGTCAGGAGATGATTTTGGTGCGGAGGTTATTCAACAGGTAGATGGCAAGTTGGTGGTGGCTGGATCCAGCCACAACGGTAGCGATGATGATTTTGCATTGGTGCGTTACAACAGTGATGGTTCACTGGACACGACATTCAGTGGCGATGGCAAACTGACCACGGCGATTGGGTCAGGATATGATTCTGGAGGCTCGGTTATCCAGCAGGCGGATGGCAAGCTGGTGGTGGCGGGGCGAAGCTATAGTGGCATCAACTACAACTACGATTTTGCACTGGTGCGTTACAACAGTGAAGGTTCACTGGACACGACATTCAGTGGTGATGGCAGGCTGACCACCGCGATTGGGTCAGGAGATGATCTTGGCGCGTCGATTATTCAACAGTCAGATGGCAAGCTGGTGGTGGCAGGGTCTAGTAGCATCAACTACAACGACGATTTTGCTCTGGTGCGTTACAACAGCGATGGTTCACTGGACGCGACATTCAGTGGTGATGGCAAGCTGACTACGGCGGTTGGGTCAGCAAGTGATGTCGGCATGTCGGTCATTCAGCAAGCAGATGGCAAACTGGTGGTGGCGGGGTACAGTAATAACAACATCAACAATGACTTTGCCCTAGTGCGTTACAGCAGTGATGGCTCACTGGATACGACATTCAGCGGTGATGGTAAGCAGGCCACGGCGGTGGGATCAGCTGGTGATATCGGTTATTCGGTCATCCAGCAGGCAGATGGTAATCTGGTGGTTGCTGGATATAGTAACAACGGCAGCGATAATGATTTTGCATTGGTGCGGTATACAACAGACACATTAGCACCTACCGTGCCGAGTGGAGTGTCCGCTACGGTAGTCAGTGCCAGCCAAATCAATCTGTCCTGGGCTGCTGCGACAGATGTGCTTGGTGTTACTGCGTATAAAATTTATCGTGGTGGCACATTGCTGACGACGTTGGGCAATGTGACCAGTTACAGTAGCACGGGTCTCACGCCATCCACCAGCTATAGCTACACGGTGGCGGCGTGTGATGCAGCGGGTAATTGTTCGGCGCAATCGTCTGCGGCGACAGCAACTACTTTGGCTGATGCCATTGCGCCCACGGTGCCAACAGGTTTGTCTGCCATGGCGGTAAGCCCTACGCAAATCAGTCTGTCCTGGTCTGCTTCAACGGACGCATCCGGTGTTGCTGCTTATAAAATTTATCGTGGCGGCACATGGCTGACGACGTTGGGCAATGTCACGAATTACAGCAATACAGGTCTAACGCCGTCCACCAGCTATAGCTACACTGTGGCGGCGTGTGATGCAGCGGGTAACTGCTCGGCGCAGTCCTCTGCGGCGGCGGCAACCACCTTGGCAGATCTCATGGCGCCTACGGTGCCGGTCTTGTCAACTCCTTCACGGATGTATGTTTGCAGTCCAGGGTGTTACGCACAACTGAGCCTGTACTGGACTGCTTCGACAGACAATATTGGTGTGACAGCATATAAAATTTATCGTGATGGCGTGCTGCTGACGACGTTGGGTAACGTCACAGGCTACCAAGACACCTTTCTTCCGCTATCTACTACCTACAGCTACACAGTGGCAGCCTGTGATGCAGCGGGAAATTGTTCGGCGCAATCGTCTGTTGTGATAGCAACCACGCCAAATCCGTCAGATACCACAGCCCCAACGGTACCAGGTGGGCTTTCGGCCACGGCGGTGAGCCCCACACAAATCAACCTGAATTGGGCCGCGTCAATAGATGCGGTGGGTGTAACAATGTATAAAATTTATCGCGGCGACGGCACATTGCTGACGATATTGGGTAATGTCACAAATTACAGCAATACTGGTCTTATGCCATCCACCAGCTATAGCTACATCGTGTCGGCCTGTGATGCCGCTGGAAATTGTTCGCCGCTAACGTATTCGGCGACGGCAACTACCTTGGCTGATGCCATAGCACCCACAGTGCCGGGTGGGCTTTCAGCTGCTGCGGCTAGTGCTACGCAAATCAACCTGACTTGGTCTGCCTCGGCTGATGCGACTGGTGTTACTGCTTATAAAATTTATCGCGATGGTACATTGCTGACGACGCTGGGCAATGTCACAAGTTTCAGCAGCGCCGGCCTCTCGCCATCCACCACTTACAGTTACACAGTAGCAGCGTGTGATGTAGCGGGTAATTGTTCGGCGCAGTCGTCTGCGGCAACAGCCACTACCCCGGCAGATACCACGGCGCCCACGGTGCCAGGCGGGTTTTCGGCCACGGCAACCAGTGCAACACAAATCAATTTGAGTTGGATTGCATCCAGTGATGCTGTGGGTGTAACTGCTTACAAAATTTATCGTGGTGGCACGTTGCTGACGACGTTGGGCATCGTAACGAGTTACAGCGATACGGGGCTAACGGCATCAACTCTGTACAGCTACAAGGTGGCGGCTTGTGATGCAGCGGGCAATTGTTCGGCACAGTCTGCGGCTGCTTCAGCCACCACCCTAGACATCACAGCCCCCACGATACCAAGTGGCATGTCGGCCACGGCGGTAAATACCACACAAATTAACCTGAGCTGGGCCGCTTCAACGGATGCGATTGGTGTGGCGGCGTATAGGGTTTATCGCGGCGGCAGGTTGCTGGTTACCTTGGGTAATGTGACGAGTTATAGCGATTCAGGTCTCATCCCATCGACGACTTATAGCTACACAGTGGCAGCTTGTGATGCAGCGGGTAACTGTTCGGCGCGGTCATCTACTGCGACCGCCACTACATTCACTCCGCCAGATACCATAGCGCCTACGGTGCCTAGTGAATTGTCCGCTACGGCGGTGAGCACAACACAAATCGACCTGAATTGGACGGCTTCAACGGATGCGATTGGTGTGACGGCGTATAAAATTTATCGCAGTGGCTCCTTTCTGGCGACGTTGGGTAACGTCACTAGTTATAGCAACATGGGCCTCACGCCATCCACAAGTTATAGCTATACCGTTGCTGCCTGTGATGCAGCAGGTAACTGTTCAGCGCAATCGTTTGCGGCAATGGCGACGACGTTGGATCCAGATTCCGATGGCGATGGTATTACTGATTCATTTGACAACTGCGTCCTGACAAACAATGCCTCCCAAACTAACAATGATGGTGATAGCCAGGGCGATGCTTGTGACGCGGATGATGACAATGATGGTGTTGCGGATACTTCTGATAACTGTCCTCTGAGCGCTAACACTAACCAGCTCGACTGGGATTCTGATGGTTTTGGTGATAAATGTGATGATCCTGTGCCAATGCCTGCAGATCTTGCTGGTGCAGTAGCAAAAGATGCTGCCGGTAAAGCAGTTGCCTACGCCGGGGACTTCAATAGCGACGGTTATGGTGACTATGTGATCGGTATTCCCGGTTTCGATGCGCCTGGTGCCAAGCCGATCAAAGATGCCGGTCGCGCCATTGTCATTTCTGGTAAAGACGGTTCATCGCTCGCGTCCACCAACGGCACTGTAGCCAAAGATGCGCTCGGCACAGCCGTGGCGGGCGGCGATGACATCAACAACGACGGTTTTGACGATGTGGTGGTCGGCGCGCCAAATGCCGGTGTAACGCATGCTGGCAGTGTGACAGTGCTCTATGGACCCAGCGGCAGCGGTCCACAGACAATCAGCGGTACAGTGGCGAAGAGTGCGTTTGGTTCTGCGGTGGCGCTGGGCGATGTGAATGGCGACAGCCGCGCGGATATTCTTGTCGGCGCACCGAAGGATGATGCAGTCGCACAAGGGCTGGCGGATGCCGGTAGCGTGACGGTGCATTCCGGCAATGGCTTGAATGTGCTTGGTACGCCACTCTACGGTGCAACTGCCAAAGCCAATGCAGGTGCCAGCGTGGCGAGTGGCGATCTCAACAGTGATGGCAACGCCGACATCATCATCGGTGCGCCGGGTGATGGTGGTGTGGGTAGCGTGAAAGCCTATACACTTTCCGGCACGCTGTTGTTGCAGAATTTCAATGAAACCACTAAATCGCAATTCGGTAGATCTGTCGCCAGCGGTGATGTGACTGGTGACGGTTACGATGATGTACTTGTTGGCGCGCCTGCCGATGATGACATCACCAATGCGCGGAAGGATGCTGGCAGTATTACAGTGTTCTCAGGCAATGATGGCGGCTTGCTTTTGAAAAAATACGGTGCAATCGCAAAAGCCAATCTTGGCAACAGCGTTGCCGCTGGTGATGTGAATGGTGATGGCAAGGCAGACATCATTGCTGGTGCCTGGAAGGATGACAAGACGGCAGTTCCGAAAGCTATCAAGGACACAGGCAGCTTGAGTGTATGGAGCGGGGATGACTATGCGCCGATCGCTACACTCTACGGTGATCTATCAAAAGACTACTTCGGCGCGGCGGTGAGTACTGGCGACATCAACAGTGATGGCAAAGATGACCTGATCATTGGCATATCCGGCTTTGATGCCCCGGCGACGAAACCGAAAAAAAATGCTGGTGCGGTTCGTGTTATGAGTGGGGCCGAGCTTTAAGCCCAGTTCCTGCCTTGATTGCTGAATTGTACGGAGCCTGTTTTTGCAGGCTCTTTTTTTGCCTGTTTAATCTGCTCCTGCAAGTAATTAGAAGCTTTTCTTGATCATCAAAATGAAGCGGTATTGGCTTTATGGTTACTTCTTAGTGGCAATTTCTGATGTGAAATGAACTACCTTTTGTCGTTTGCTCTTGCTGAGGGCATGGAACTTCAGCAAGAAATCAGCCAGTTCATCATCACTGGTATAGAAGTAGCAGGCGGGCACGTCGAGCAGTTCTGCAATTTTTTCAACCAAGTCAAAACTAGGCACCCTCTTTCCCAGTTCGTAGCGGTTCATTCGGGCGCTAGCAGAGGCTGGATCAAGTTCCGCCTCGATGCCCAGTTGCTCCTGGGATAGCCCGGCTCTTTGCCGAGCTTCTTTTAGTCGCCTTCCTAACGTCGTCATCGCCCTATTCATTCTTGCTAAAAGGGTGATGGTCATTGATGTGTCTTTATCAAATACTACCGATTTGGTAGTATTTGGCTTGAAATGGCTTGCATGGGTATAGCGCTGGCTTGTAGGGGGGGGTTGACGCGGTAGAGGGTTCAAGTTTCAAGGCTGGGAGTACACATATGGGGATGCGGACAAAACATGGCAATTTCCTGGTTTCTCAGCGTTTCAAAATTCCATGCGACATTAAGTTGTGAGTGATTATGTGAAGTTCCATCGTCACCCATTAATGAGTATTACGAAATCTTTTCAAAAGTATTTTTTCTGAGAGGTTGCTATGAAAGTTAAATCGTTTGTTGTCTGTGTTATCTCGCTGCTCGTGTCGGCCTGTGCAACCGACAGCAATGGCAATAAATCATCACTGATGGGGATGGATGGCATATCGAGTGCCATTGCTAATGGTGTTGATTCTATTAAAAGTTTTGATGCAAAAATGTCTGGGACAACCAGGAATGAATTTCCCATCGAAAAGACGGCTTTGTTTAATGTCTTTGATGGTAAGCCGTTTGATAATACTGAGGAATCAAGTTATCCACGGGTTGCTCTTACAGTCTTGAAATCGCCTGCATTCCATTCAACTATGCTGCCGATGGGTGGCTCTGACACGACCTATGATGCAGGATGCTTTTCATTGTCTGCCACTATATGGCATAGCAGGACCAGGAAAGAAGTCGTAGATCGCTTTGACTTTTGTACACCGGATGATGGAGTGTACGAAGTCCCACTGGGTGGTGTCAGTCAATGGGCCATCAGGCCAATAATTATGGGCGTCCTTGAGGATTCCAGTACGGGATTGCGTAGAACGACAGGGCCTGGCGCCCCTACAAACGCAGTGCCAACGGATCCTAAGGCACAAAAATATTTAAGATCGTCATCAATTAGCCCTAGGCAGTATGACGGATTTATGTTTGCTAGCATTCTTTACAAGATGGGTTTTGACTGGTCTCAATTAAACGATAGACGCGTGTGGATTGTCGGGTTTCCAGCGTCGGTTCAGTAGTGGATTTTCTGCTGAAGGGGCCATGCTATGACAGAATATGCGGTTGTTCATATTGATGGGAATCCCATCTGGCTATGTGTTTCTGTTGGAGAGGTTGTGAGCCAGCAGAAATGGAGTCAAACATCTGTTTGCACACGAGCTAATGCCGATGTTGTTTCCGTTTCCAGTGTGGTCAGCGAGAAGCATGAATTCTGGATCAAGGAAGCCGATGGCAAAGAAGTCGGCGTGAAGTTGACTGATGGCAGCTTTCAGGTCAGGGATGGCCAAAAGGTCTGGGTGGCATGGGCGGGGAAGCAGGGGCAGGATTATGGACGTAATCTATTTGCCCGCAATGTTACATCTGGAGATGATGCTGAACTAGTAAGCGATTGGACGGCATGGCTGTATCAATCAGGTGTCATCAATAAGCCCTTGCTGTACTGCATATTTTCTATTTGGCTACCAATTCTTCTTGGGGTATTGGGCGGGGTGTTACTGGCATTTGCTGTTTTCAACGATCTATATTCATTTGCCGATACTTCACATGCTTTACATGGTTGTCTGGCTGACTACGGCAATTGTCAATCAAGATTATTTGGTTTTTTGGGTAAAACAACGGGATTCTGGAATGCCATTGCGGTGTTAATGGTGTTTAGTGCGGGATTTCTGGCGGTATGGCTTCCCTCATTCGCGGGTGCAAATATTGTCGGGTATGTCTCTTTTCTTCACTGGAGAGACAAACTACTGACTGCTTTGTACAAGAAGAAAATATTTGATAAATGCAGTCAAATGGCCTTGATGACTGCTGGCAATGGTATGCAGTAATGATATTTATTGACTGGATTCCTGGTCGCTAACGGATTTCATTTTGTGGATCTATTCAGGTGTTGATATGTCATTTACGAAATTTGTTCCTTTTGGATTGTCTTTAATTCTGTCATTGGTTCCAGTAGCAGCTGTCTCTAGTGACCTGGATGCCGATGGTGTCGACGCTATGATCGACAATTGCCCGTCTACTGCCAATCTGGAGCAGGAAGACGCCGACCTGGACGGCATGGGCGATGTCTGCGATATCACGCCGGGTTGGGATGGGCCGCTCGGCGCCATTGATGGCGAGGGGTACAAGAAGCTGTTCGGTGTCGCGGTCGGCTTTGTTGGGGATCTGAATGGTGATGGACGAGACGAAATCATCGTCGGCTCCCCGAAAAGTGACAAAGTCTTAAAAAATGAGGAAGGCAAGATAATAAAAACAGTGCGTAATGTTGGAAGCGTGAGGGTTATCTCGCCGGCCAACAACAATGCTGTGCTGTATGAGTATTTCGGTGATCGCCCCAAGGATGCCTTCGGCGCGGCGGTGTTGGGGGTGGGTGATATCAGCGGCGACAACGTGCCGGACTTTGTGGTCGGGGCGCCGGGCTCTGACGTCACGGTAAAGCCGATCAGGACGGGCGCGGGGCGGGTGGTGGCTTATTCCGGCGCTGATGGCGCTGTGCTATTTGATGTGTACGGCGAGGCGGCTGGCGATGCGCTGGGGTTTAGCTTGTCTGCGCTCGGTGATTATGACGGCTCTGGGGTGGCCGATGTTCTGGTTGGGGCACCACTGTCCTCGCCGATGGGATTCGGCACCACCACTAAACTGAAAAAAGCCGGCAAGGTTCAAATCCTGGCGGGCGAGGACGGTCAATTTCTGCGTACCGTCAAGGGGCAGGTGGCTGGTGGGCAGCTGGGCTTCTCGGTGACCGGCATGCAGGATCTCAATGCGGACGGCCAGATCGATTTTGCGGCCGGGGCGCCCTACCAGGCGGTGTCTTATCTGGACCCCTATAACAAGCCAGCCAAAGCGGCTGGTGCAGGTAGTGTGGCTATTTTTTCCGGTATGAATGGGCAGGAGTTGGGGCGGCTGGAGAATCCTGGTGCGGGCGTTGGTTATCCTGTGCCGGGTGCACACTTCGGTTGGTCTCTGGCTGACATGGGCGACCAGGACGGGGACGGCGTGGGTGACATCGCCGTCGGGGCGCCGGATGCGCTCGGGGATGCCGGGTTTGGTTACGTGGAAAAGGGCTCTGGGGTGGTCAAGGTCATGGCGGTGGGCGGATGGCTGTTGGGTAAGTTTTCCTACGGGCAACGCGGGGCGCATACGGGATACAGTGTGGCGAACGGCGGGGATATCAATGGCGATGGGCGTGATGACGTGGTGATCGGCAGCCCCTGGGAAATCACAACAGCAGCACAAACCACCACCATGGGCGGAGCTGTGGCTGTAGGCAGTGTGGCTGTAGAAAGCTGGAGCATTGCAATATTTGGCAGTGCCACCGAGTCCTCTTTTATGCAGCGCAGCGACGCTGCCAGTATGCGCAATTTCTTCGGGGCGGCGGTGGCCGGCCGTGGTCGGGTAACCGGTAAAGGGTCTCTTGATATGATCATTGGGGCTCCCAACGCGGGCGGCCGGTACGGCAGCGTGTTCCTGTGGCGGCATGTTGCTCGCTGAATAAATGCAAATACACGTAAAAATGGTGCCTTTTCCGAAAATACAGGCCCGCACTGCACTCAGATGTGGAAAAAACACCCGGCGGCGGGCTTGAAGAAATTAGTCTTTTTATTTTCCATAAGGAATTTTAATGCTGGATACAAATTTCAGAATCGCTCTCGTTACTGGTGCAGGGCAAGGCATGGGTCTCGGCATGGCCAGAAAGCTGGCACAAGCAGGTTGTCGTGTGGTGATCAATGATTATGATGCCGCGCGGGCAAAAGCCGCAGCGGAGTTATTGGTATCGGAAGGGCTTGCGGCGTATGCGGTCGGCTGCGATGCCACCTCTTATGATGCTGTGCTGCAGATGAAACAGGTTATCGCGGAGCATTGGGGAGACGTTGATATTCTGGTCAACAATGTAGGTATTCCACACGACGGTATGCAACGCAAGGCATTTCTGGAAATGCCACCCACTGAATGGGATCGCCTGCTCGATATCAACATCAAATCCGCATTGAACTGCTGTTCGGTTTTCGCTGGGGATATGTGTGCCAAAGGGTGGGGCCGTATAATTTCCATCGTTTCAGAGAGCTGGCGCAGTGGCAGTGGGGCTGCTGCGGGTGTCTCGTTATATGCGGCTGGAAAGGGTGCGGTGGTTGGTTTTAGCCGCCAGTTATCCAGCGAACTAGCTGGTGCCGGCGTCACTGTAAACTGTATTTCACTGGGTTTGATGGATAATGTCCCCGGTGCGGAGCGGGCTATCAGGGCTATTCCGATGGGCCGGTTGGGCACGCCCAACGACGTTGGCCATTGTGCTGCGTTTCTGGCGTCTGAGGATGCTGGATGGATTACCGGGCAGTGCATACCTGTGAATGGCGGCGTATTGGTTTCTTGATAAAAGGGTGCGTTATGGAAAGTCGTCATTTGCGGTTGGAGCATTATGGGCGCGTGGCGCTGATCACGCTGGATCGTCCGGAAAAAATGAATGCTTTTACCGGACAGATGGCAGCTGAGTGGAGCCAGGCCTATCGGGATTGTGATGCTGATGATCAGGTGCGCGCTATCGTTGTGACTGGAACGGGGCGCGCATTTTGCAGTGGTGCCGATATGAGTGGTGGTGGCAGTGTATTCGACAAGCAAGACGACATGAATTTCAGTTCTTGTCCGGTATTGCCTGCCTGGAAAGTCCGCAAACCAGTGATTGCTGCGCTAAATGGTCATGCCATCGGTGTTGGTTTCAGCCTGGCATTGCAATGTGATTTTCGTTTTGTAGCACAAGATGCCAAGTATGGTTTGCTGCAGGTACGACGCGGCGTTCTGGCTGACGGTTGTATGCACTGGCTGTTGCCGCGCTTGACCAGCCTCGAAAATGCACTGGATCTGTTGCTCACTGGCAAGATACTGAATGGTGGGGAGATGGTTGCCTATAGCCTAGCGCGAGAAGCGGTTGCCAGCGACGAGGTTCTGGCCAAGGCGATGGATTTTGCTGATGGTCTGGCAAAAAACAGTTCGCCTTATGCGGCGGCGTTGGCGAAAAGGCTGGTCTGGCAATCCCTGCACCAGAGTCTGGAGGAAGCGGAACAGCTGGAAACAGCAGTTCTACACCATTCCATGGGTACTGAAGATGCAGTTGAAGGTGGGGTGGCCTATGTCGAGCGGCGTGAACCTGTCTGGAAAACCGCTGTTACAAAGCAGTGGCCTGATGTGCTGGGCTCGTAGTTGATGCCTGCGCCAGAGCTTATCAATGTTGTGCGCTCATTTTCTATTGGAAAAATTTCATCAGATGAATAATCGTGTTCATTTATTTTTTGGCTTGATTGGCATTTGTGTGTTTCTGGCTGGATGTGACTCAAAGTTGCCGGCCATCACGGATTGTGTGGCATCCGGCGATATCACACCGATTTGCCAGTTCAAAAATCCGGAAGATATCGAAGTGCTGCCGGATCAAAAATCGCTGTTGATCAGCCAAATGGGAAATATGGAGGGCTCCAAGCCGGGAAATCTGGTGGTGTATGACACCGTATCAGGCGAGATATCTACGCTATTTCCTGCATCGTCGACTATAGAATCTGGAAAATCCCTCGATTGGGGTGATAAAAGCTGCCCTGGTATTCCTGGTAACGAATTCGCACCACACGGTATTTCGCTCAAGCAACGTGATGACGGGCAGCTTCAGTTGGCGGTGATCAATCACGGCGGGCGTGAGTCTGTTGAAATGTTTTCTGTCCAGCACGATGGCGGTCGCTGGCAGCTGCAATGGCGCGGCTGTGTTCTACCTGAAGACGGTATATTTATGAATGATCTGGCTTTGTTGAACAATGGCGGATTTGTGGCGACCCATATGTTTGATAAACGCGCGCCGCATTTTCTGGGGCTGAGTACCGGCTTATGGAAGGCACAGTTCGGCATCAAGACGGGCTATGTTTTTGAATGGCAACCCGGCGTGGGTTATCGAATACTGGAGGATAGTCGTGGGCCGTTTCTGAACGGCATTGAGATCAGCCCGGATAACAATACCGTTTATGCCAATGTGTATGCCGGTCATGAAATTCGCAAGCTCGACAGGCAGACCGGCAAGAAGCTGGGTGCCGCCAAGGTGGATCAGGCTGATAACATTGCCTGGGATAGCGCGGGGCAATTATTGGCGGTTTCTCACAGTGGTCCAATGACAGATCAGCTGGCTTGCTCGAAAACGCCTGGCCAGACCTGTGGATTTGAATTCACTGTCTACCGGATTAAGCCGGATACCATGTCATCCGAAGTGGTATTCAAGCATCAGGGTGCGCCAATGGGGGCGGGAACGGTTGCAAGGCAGCTAGGTGACAATCTCTATATTGGCTCTTTCAGCAGTGATCGTATGGTTTTCCTGCCGTATGAAAAATAGTCGCAGAAGTGATGTTTAAATATTTGTGACAAATGCTATTTTTTACGGGACTATTTCTCTTACCCTTAGGGATGTCATGGCTACCTGTTGCCGCAAAGGCAGCTGATTCTTGTCCGCAATATCCATGTTGAGCGCGAATAGCCAAGTTCCGCTTTTTGTTTCAACATATCCTACATACCATCCAATCTGTGGTGTGCTGCTGGTAGCCCATCCGGTTTTTGCCCGGATGGTATATGTGTCAGTTTTTTCCACGATCATGATGTTGCGCACCGCGTCATAAGACGCGGGTTTGTAGGGCAGGGATCGATTGACCAGCTTTCTTAGAAATTCAATTTGCTCATGTGCGCTGATTTTTACTGAGCCGTCTAGCCAGAAATGAGTCTGGTCAAAAGGCTCTACCAGCTGGCCGTATCCGGCCCGCTGGATGTGTGCCTGGTACGTCTTCGGTGCTATGCGGCTGGCTATCACTTGATAGCACCACACGCACGATGCCTTGTAAGCGCTGGCGAGCGTATGGTTCCGGTTCCAGTCCGGGATATCGTATTGATGGCCATCCCAGACAAAAACCTCATCAGGGCCGGAAATAGCACCTTCGTCTAGCGCAATCAGGGTATTCAGGATCTTGAATGTTGAGGCGGCTGGCAGTCGTGTATTGGCTCTATTGTCGTTATGCACGAACTGGCGAGTGCCATCCAGGTTGGCGATAACCATGGTGCCACTGGCTCCGGCTGTCTGGAATATCCGGGCCAGCTCAGCATCCTCGGCATGAGACATCGGCAGGTACAGGGCGATAAGAAGGAACCACCAGTGCTGTATGTTCATGGATGCAGTTCTCGATGGTGGAGTATGGATATTGGGTAAAATAATACGTAAATTGTATTTAAAATGTACATGGTAGCCATGAAAAAAATGACTTTCATATAGGTAGAGAGTTTCGATTGGAAAAATTATCAAAATCATACGGATGCTATCTCATCGTATGATTTGATGCGGAACCATCCTGCGATGGTTCAAAAATGCACTGTATTTAATCAACCCCTTCGGCTATGCGCGCTCCAAGCTGCGCGACGCCGAATGCCCCGATCTTCGGGGCTGCACCGCATCCATATTAAACATAATCAGGAATTACACGCAGTCTGCGACAGTCCGCGCTTGCGCGCCGTGTAATTTTGACTATGTTAAATGCGGATGCTTTTATGTTGCGGCATGGCCGCAAATATTTTTTATAACAGATGATTTCTTTATTTTCTGATTTCTCATCCCTGTTTCTTTTTGATGTCACGAATAAACATTGGGCCGCCATTGCGAATTTCTGTCTCAAATAGTTCTGTAGCTTTAACCAGGTCGCTCAAGCGCTTGTAGCCATAATTGACAGATGAAAATGAAGAGCTGTTTGAGACGTATTGTGAAACATTAGAGAAGTTTGACCAGCCATCATTCTCAGTAGTTTGCTCAGTAGCTGTTCTGAGTAATCTAACAAGTGCGGTGTCCATGCGTAGCTGCTCGCGTGTTTTCTTTGTGTTGAGCGAGGCTGCCTCCTTACTTGGCGCTAGCTGCGACTTGTTTGGTACTGAGGGTGCCTGCGGTTCTTCAACAGGAATGAGGTTTTCCGTATAGATAAACTGGGAACAGGCTTTTACAAAAGGTATGGGTGTTTTAGTTTCGCCAAAGCCATACACCGTCAGTCCGCTGGTTAAAATGCGCATTGCTAATGGTGTAAAGTCGCTATCGCTAGTCATCAAGGCAAAGGCATCCAGTCTTTGAGTGTAAAGCAAGTCCATGGCGTCAATTATCATAGCTGCGTCAGTGGCATTTTTCCCTTTTGTGTAGGCAAATTGCTGGATGGGTTTGATGGCATAGGGATGCAATTCGTCTTCCCAGCCTTTAAGGTTGCCTTGTTTCCAGTCCCCATAGGCACGGCGTATATTTACTTTGCCGTATTTTGATAATTCGTCAATCACGCCTCCAATTGCGTTATGGCTTACGTTGTCGCAGTCAATCAGAAGTGCAATTTTTGCGTCCTGTGTCATTCATAGTTCCTTTTGATGCAGTTCATTTGCCACTCATCGTGTGCGCTTGAGTGTAAACCATGGTGTCCATAGGTAGACCTTGGAAGTGCAAGCAAATCCATTCAATTCAATTCCGTTTCTGGTAATAACTAAATCCCCGTTGGATGAGTTGCATAATAAGCTCAGCAGTCCAGGCCGGGTTTCCTGACATGGGAATTCTTAAAGTTGCGGCGCCATTCGTCAATTCGCAATAATTCAGATCTTTTTCAAAATTCTCGGGTAGTGATTTTTCATGGGGAATTATCTCATCTTTAATTTTCTGTTTTAGATCGACGTATGATTGCACTGGTGGCACTTTCTCATCAAGGCCGTAATTTTCTTTGGAAGAGTGGGATTGAGTAAATATCATTTCAAAATCTGCCGATTTGATATCCATAATGGAATACTTTTTAATGAGTGCTTTCCGTTTGGCGCACAAGCTGCTTGGTGACATGCCCCTTGGACGACAGAATTCCATGAGGGTTTGGCCGCTCAAATCCAAATCTTTAAATATATCTAGCCACTCCTTATCGCTGCGGCGAATCAAGGGAGCCCGTTTTTTGTAAAGAATGGAGGTGTGCTTCTTCACATTTTCATGATTTGACTTGTCAGGGGGTTCAATCATATTGAGCTCGATTTGGTAGGCTTTCTCTATTTTATCCATTGCTTGCTGGATTGCGAACCTTAAAATAAGTACAAATTCCCCCAATAACCTACCCATTCTGTGCCCCACGTCTATTGGTGGTATTAATTTGACTGGGATACCATGAAAGATTATTCATTCTCCAGTTGACCGTTCTTAATTTTTGTTGGAGAATGGGTCTGTCGCAACTTACTAGACAGGGTGTAAAGGCCGATTTGTTGAATTGTTGCGATATCTAGCCGCCTTGATAATGAGGGCGGATTGGAGAAAAGCCTGCTTAATGCGGGTTGTTGCCGCCTTCTTTACGAGGGTGGGTTAGAGAAAAGCCTACTTATGTGGGTGATTGCCGCCCTCTTTACGGGGGCGGATTGGAGAAAAGCCTGCTTAATGCGGGTTGTT
>CAZDWC010000013.1:0-56259 GCA_964509075.1 uncultured Pseudomonadales bacterium
TGCCGCCCTCTTTACGGGGGCGGATTGGAGAAAAGCCTGCTTAATGCGGGTTGTTACCGCCTATTTATTACAAGGTGGAAAAAGCCAGCCTTCGAAAGGGGGGCTGGCTTTTTATTTATGTATCGCTTTAACGAGTCCTGGATTGAAATATTGAAATTCATTTGGGATACAGGTTGATGCCAGATTTCCTGTATACAGACACAATGCGCTCCTCTGCCTCCCGCTGTTCTAGAATCCATACATCTGCCATCATTTGATTGCTCAGTAGGGATGCTTTTCCGATGATCGATTTCAGCTCAATTTACATAAAAGTTGCCCCGTATCTCTGGCTCTTGATTTCGGTTTCTTTGCTGTCGATGATCGGCAGATCGGCTTGGTTCAAAGGTTATTGTGGGGAGCTATTGGTCAGACTATCGGCTCGCCTATTTCTAGATCCATCCGTTTACCGAGCATTCCATAATGTGACTCTTCCAACGGATGATGGCTCTACCCAAATTGATCATCTGTTTGTATCCCAATATGGTGTTTTTGTCGTTGAGACAAAGAATATGTCAGGCTGGATTTTCGGCGGCGAAAAACAGGC
The DNA here is from genome assembly GCA_964509075.1 of uncultured Pseudomonadales bacterium. Lineage (GTDB taxonomy): Bacteria > Pseudomonadota > Gammaproteobacteria > Pseudomonadales > UBA7239 > UBA7239. The sequence continues at coordinate 584 of CAZDWC010000013.1, forward strand.
CGTCTGGACGCAAAGGCTATATCGGAGATCCTATAAATTTCAAAATCCACTGCGGCAAAACTACAAACACATCAAGGCGATTGAATCTTCGCTGGGAATTCCTGAGTCGGTTTGCTACTCAGTTATTGTGTTTGTTGGTAATAGTCGATTCAAGACGCCGATGCCAGTGAATGTCACTACGGCGTCTCAATATGTGCAGTTCATCAAGTCGCATACCAGAGAGTTGCTCAGTGCAAGTGAAGTCGCTGAGCTGGTTTCGGCAATTGGAGCAGGAAGGTTACAGGAATCTCGTGCTACTGCGCGGGACCACATCAAGCATGTTAGATCGATTCGTGAGGCTAAAGAGAGTGAAAAGAAATGCCACCGATGCGGGAGTAGTATGGTGCTTCGCAAATCAAGGGGTGGACCTAACGCTGGGTCACAATTTTGGGGGTGTTCACGTTATCCATACTGTCGTGCTACCGCTCAGCTGGATTGATCAGACAATATGAAATAACAGATTGGAGGTTTTAGTTTATTTTCAATGTTGCTGCTGAATGAGAATGTATGGAGTACCTTCGATGCCAATTAGTACTTATTGCGCAATTGAGACTTGTTGGTCAATAGATTCAAGTATTTATTCGTCGTCCCAATATGGCTTTTTCTCAAGCGCTTTCCAGTCAACCTGTGGTGGGATTATTTCTTCTTTTCTTATTGGATAGTATTTCATATATAAATCATGACTGACGACACATTTGTTTCTGATCGCCTCATGAACAACTCGCTGCATTCTTTCCGCCCAGGACGATGACTCTGCGATAGATGTCGAAAAATAAATATCAAAAAACCAGATTTTATCTTCCAGAACTATGATTCTTGTCCTGTATTTAGTTGGCTGCGTCAGGTGATATCGGCAATCTTTAATTGCCTGTGCCAGCATAAAAGCTGATATATGCTTCCATTCCTTTATGCCTTGCTGGTAACAGATAATCTTCCTGGCGTGCGCGGCAAAATGTTCAAGATCTAATGTTTTTGGCTTTCGATTCATTTCTGGTCGATGAATATTAATAATTGATCGATTGATGTCCCTAGAATATTTATAAATCAACATATCAAAAATTATGTTCATGGCTCATATTCCAGGCAGTTTTCACTGCCTTAGAAGATGCCATGTGTCTTAGATTAATTTTAAAACGGGGAAATTCCCTTGTTTTATCGTCTCATGATCGTTGTTTCCTTGAATTATTGTCATGATGATCCGTCTCCTATTCTGGATTCTCACCTAAACCGGAGATTTCCAATGAAAAAGCATTCAACCAGATCAAAAATTACAGAGAAAAAATCATTTGTTTCTACAGCGCGTGGAGCGATCGTGCATGTGCTTATATTCGGTGTTATTTCAATAACTGGGCATATTGCCACTACGACGTTAAGTGCTTCAGTTGGCGCGGTGGGAGCTAGTATGGTTCCGCCGATTAGTAGCTTTGTTCAGATCTAGTGGGCGGTTGGTGATGAAGCATGATGATTTGCCCGGTTTGCCAACTGGCTATATCCACTTAATAATTTTCCCTGGCTGTAATATCTGTGCTTGTTACTCGCGTTTTCATCGTGAGCTTTTAGATAGAACATGGATTCGCGGGTCTGAAATTGAGAAAGTATTTGACGATGAATTGGCAGCAGTGCAGTGGTTGCGCGGACTTGGGTGTTCTGATGATCGCATTAAAGTATGTCGTCGTGGAATTGACAGTCAGTAGATTTTGTTATCTGAGCATAAATTGATGTACTTAGTAGGACTGGAATATCTAGCATAAGATGCATCTTATAGATGCAGTGCAGTAATTCTAAGCTTAAACTTATTTGAAGATTGGTTGTATGCGGTACACGTCATAGTCAAACACTGTTCTGTGGCGGCATTGTTGATGGAATCTGTGACAATTTCATATTCCGTGAGGTCAATATCGCCAGTTTCGATGTTGGCTATGATGGCGCGAGCATTCTTGATATTAGGTAACTGGCAAAGCGCGTCCTTTGTGGCTTGAATAGCACGCTGGCTGCCGATTGCTTCTGATGTGCTGATTTCAGCAATTCTTCCATATTGCATCATGGTTTTGATGTCATCAAAATCAACGGCCACCAGACTGTTGGCCAGCAGGCAAGTTGCAATGCACATTACCGCTTCAGTCATAAGTCTGCTGGCTGTTTGATGTGTATCGGTTTGCGCAGCAGGTATGCACAGCACATTATCGGCCAGCTGCCAGGTATCTGCTGTGATGCTGCCTGCAAAATCGGGATTTGTGCTATGTATGATCGCGTAGCACAGCACTTCCTGTGTTTTACATGCCTGGATTAGCCATTGCAGAGATTGTGTTTTGCTGGCAGGATTTTCTTCGCCAAGAATAAAAACCATGTCTGATTGCTGCGCGATGGCTGTAGCTTGATGTTCGGTAAGAATGCTTTTGAGCTCAGTAAACTGACACCCGCCACACCTGCTAAATCCCGGTTGCAGCAGCCAGGAGTTGGCCAGTTGTTTGGAAGCCTGGAAGCCGGAATCACTGAAACTCACGACGTGCAGCCTGACGCCTTCATTTGCTATATGAGTCATGACTTTCCTGCTGAAAAAAATGTGCCAGTCTCACCATGGCCAACGTGTCGAGAGTACAATATCTACGCAGGCCTTCAGTCAGCAATTGCTTGCGATTAAGCGGTGTATCGGCATGTAGAATCTCACGGTAAGCATCTTGCGCGGCCATGCCATCACTCACATCCAGATCGCCATACGCTAGATCCGGCGCTATCGTCGGTAACACTGCCTTGATAGACCAGGAGCCTTTCATGGCAGGATGGTAGTAATGCGCTCGTGCGAGTGGCAGTAAATCAACAATGCGTTCATTGAGCGCTAGCAAGCCTGCAGCCAAGTCAGGATAGAGTTCGGCCATTTCCTTGATGCGTCCTTTTTCAAAGGCTTGGTAGTACACAAAAATCGGGCCTTCGCTGCCGAGTGTCGCGATCAGAGATTCAGCACAAGCGCGGCGCGGATCATCGCCCGACACATCCAGAAACATGGTGTGTTGCAACTCTCCGGTTCCATTCTCTTTGTTTGCATATTCGATGTGGCATGACCATTGGAATGGTACTTGCGTGCGATATGGACTGGTCAGTGCCCAGCGCGGCACAGCGAGCGCGATGGTTTCAAAATCCAAGTAATAGCGCGGATAAGAATACGCAGAAAGAATGTGTGCTGCGGTAACATCCAATTCTGCTTGACCAGTTTGTGATACGCGCTGAATCCAGCGTTGCGTGTTGTTAAGGTATTCCTCCGGTACCGTTCTGGCATCGGTATGGCCTTTGGTACGCAATGTATCCATGGCGGCACCGGACATGCGATAGAAAATATTGAGCGGGTATTCCGGCTCGGGTTCAGCTTCTATGTGCTGTGAGCAATGCACCTTGAACGGGCACACGAACGGATCATCACACTGAGGGCCGGGCAGGATGTCCGGTTCACTGCTGGCCAGTATGGCCCTGGCATCGGCTATCCATTCCGGCACCTGTTCGGTCAGCGGTTCAATGTCGGCATCGAGTTTTTCGTGATGGAACAAGCCGTGGTAATTGCCATCGCCCTGATAGACAAAGCTGGTGTCAATGTGGGCGAGTTCAACGGCGCTTAATGACAGGCCGTTTTGTTGCAATACCCACGCTTGAACGGCGCAGTCATCGACGTGATACGGCTTCACTTTCGTGCTGGATTTGACTTCTACCATGCGAAATCCCCGTGATGTCGGGATCAGCACATCGCAACGCACCAGCAATCCGTCATGCTGGAACGTGGCTTCAAATACCGGGCGATCCGGGTGCTTTGCCAGCGCCTTTTGCGTCGAGATAATGGCATCACTCAGATTTTCATCGTCGATCAAAATGCCATTGGGGTAGAGCTGCTGTGCAACATCGCCTACTTCATAACCAACGCGGAAGCGCTGTTCATCTTCTTGTGACACTTCCATTAGTTCTGGGTGATGGATGCTCAGCCACAGCCGTTTCGGGCATTGGCGCCAAGCTGTAAGACGAGATTTGGACAGGCCATGCGGTTTCATATTGTGTTTATCGATAATTGGATGTGTGCAGACTATCAGGGTTATGCGACATAGGGTGTCGTATTTTTAGGCCAAGATGTCATTGATCGATTCGTATCAGGCAGGCATTAATGATAATCCAGGATAGTCCTTGGGGCAGTGGTCACTGGGAAGAGGATGGTGTGTTGTACGTGGATGATCGATTCGCCTATGAGCGGGAGTGGACAATCTTTCAGGGTGAGCGAAACAGGGCGCTGAAAAGACTGACCATCCAGATGAGTCCTTTGTTGGGCGCGGCCGCCTGCTGTTATCACTTTACGGAAGGTGAATCTGAAACATACGAACTCTTGATCATTCATTGTCAGGGGTTTGATGCATTGGGATTGTATCGCAATGAAGGTGGTAGGTATTTACCTGTGCATTATGGCGTCGCGCCATTCAGTTATAACGATTTGTTGGATGCGCTGCGTGGATTACCTGATTCAAAAGCATTTATAGATGTTTTGGAAAAGTCCGCATTGCAGTGGCTGGCTACAAGAGATTTCTCACTCGACAGAATCGTGACAGTAAGCGAATTTCTTCGCTACAATTATCCGCCTGTGTACTGGTTTATTGTGGCCAATTCACGGTTTGCCGGGGAATCGGTTGATGGTGTAATTGATCGGGATGTTCTCTCGCGTTGCCTTGGTGTCACTGCCCTGCAGTCGGGGCAACTGGCGGCCATGCGTCGATTGAAGATAGAAGAGTGCAGCGACAAAATTGTTGGCAGTGCGATTGGCGTACTGGCTAAACAATGGTCATTGATCAAGCCGTTACTGGTGCATGAGCCTGAACTGGATCCTGCGCTGGTTTGTTTGCTAGGCATTATTCTTGATCACATCCCTGATATTAATCGCTGCAGATGGTTTACCTATCGCTACATGGCGACATGGCTGTGGCATCCGCCAGAAATGGAGCATGCAGGTATCAGTATTGAGTCTGCGGCCAGTCTGTTTCTGGTGGAATGGTTCGGCTTGCAAGCGCTGGGTATCAATCCGGTATCACTTGATAATGGTCACCGCATGCATTTCGTCATGGAGCGAGAAGTGCAGAGGCTGTTAAGGATTAGCAGCTTTTCGTTTAGCCAACTTAAAGGAAGTGTCAAGTTATCTATTCATTTATCGCTTCATGCCGATGTGGATGAATGTCTTAACCTGAAAAATGATCATATCTATAACGATGATGACAGTGGGATATGGGATGACAATAAAATTTTTCCTGATTCGCAATTAAGGAAAATTGATACCTATTTTACGCCGGTGGCAACGGCGGGTGAACTAAGAATGATTGCCAACAGGCTGGAAAACTGTGCGGCGAGCCGTGTTGCAGTGGGGATGTACAGTCTTGCGGAGTTCTGGATCTATCAGAACGATAATGATGGTGAACTGGCCTTGCTTCAGCTCGAAGTGACAGAATGCGAAGTAGGCGTTACGGAATTCAAAGGGTTCCGTAACGCGTCAGTGAGCCAGGTAGCGCAGGAGTGTCTTGATGATTGGCTTTCTATCAATAGAAAAGCTTCAAAATACTTTGATGATGTCACCTGAAATCGAAGACTTGTTCTATTTCACGTTTCCTGAGTTATTCCGTGGTAGGAGTAAGCCAAGGAAAGAGTCTTCCATGTGTTACGGCATCGATTGTGATGACAAGTGGGTTTTCCTGCTGTGGCAGCACTGCATTGAGCTGGAAAAAACGGCGATGGTTGAAGGGCGTGAGCGCGGCACAGATGAATGGCCAGAGATTATCCAGATCAAGGAAAAGTGTGGAACGCTGCGTTGTCATGTGCGAAATGAGTCTGACTTTATGCGGGAGTTACGATCCTGGTTGATTGAAGACTCTGAAAGTGGCAAATGGTGAGTTTTTCTGTATGGGGATTAATGACATGAAAAACGAAACAGGAAAAGTCGGCGCATTCTGGGTATTTCCTGGCCCTTGTGTGCAGGGCGAAGCCTGCTGTTTGTCGGTATCGGAAAGAGTCGGTGGCTACTGCAATGGTCTGCAAGGTCACGATGCACTTTGGTCTGCTGTTGCCAGACCTGCCGGGTTTCTCGGTCGTGGTTATGGCACGGTGCCACGTGGACGTGTGCTGTATCGCCAGAGCGAATCGTGTTTTGTGGTGTTTGCTGCGCCGGAAATTGTGCGTGACGGTGTTGCGCGTGATGCAGTCGAGGTGTTTTACGGATTTTCTGAAAAATCTCATCGCCTGTTATGGAAAACCGATCCACACTACATCACGCAACCGGATATTTTTGATGAATTCGATAATGTCTGACGCGGCAGATTTAATGGGATAGAAGCGTCGATTATCTCCTATAGTTGTTACTTATTTCTGCGGCAGTTTTTACGATCCAGTTTCTTACTGCTGCTGGTTTATTCACGGATATTTCCCCGCCAAAACCTAACAGCCATTGCCTTATTTCCAGTGTATCTTCGGTATTGAAACTCACCCGATGGTTGTTTTTACCGGCAGACTTTATGGATTGGCTGTCATTGATCTGATTCTCTTCAAAGTAGCCCACGGCATCATCGCTAACTTCCAGTTCAAACTGTTTGGGTTTGCCCGGATCTAACTGCCAACTCATGATGCCACTGTTCAGAACTTCATCAAGATCAAACCCGGCAGGCGTGATGAGGTCAGTCATCAAGGGTTGTGCTGACTGGATGCGATGCAGCGCTGTGATGCGTATATCGTCATAGGTGTAGTAACTGCAGACCAGATAGAGCGTCTGGCCTCGTTGTGCCACTCCCAGGGGGTTTACGTCCGATTCTGTTCCATCCTTCACGATGCGGAGTTGCCGCTGCTTGGCGATGGACTGGTAGATGGCATTCACAACCTCCGTGCTCACGGCGGGAGGTTTGCTGAACACCCCTTTAGGAATAATTCTGACGGACTTCACCCACCGGCTATAGCCACTTCTGTCTTGCAGGGACAGGGTCTGCTTTGCCTGGTTGATGATCGGGTCAAACCCGCGCTGGGCGGATTCTGGAATCAGTGGCTTCAGGTTCTGGTTGGCCATCATGACAGCAAGGGCGGTGTCAGGACTCATGGCAGGCCAGTGATTCTGGGTGTTTTTACGGAAATACCAGAAGTTGGTGCGGCCTTCTTGTCGGGTTTCAAGCGGAAATTCGCGTGAAAGTGCCAGTAAGTCGCGCTGGATGGTTCGTACATCCAGGACAAATCCATGGGTTTCCAGTCTGTCCTTGATGTAGCTGCTCGATACGCCTTTGCTGTCCTGGGGTATGAACGACAGCATCTTGATCAGGCGTATGGCGGTTGTGCTAGCATCCTGTTGCATGGATTTGGCCATGTCACTACCTCTGGCTGATTGTTTCATGCTGGCGCTTTTATGCGACATATTCTGTCGTATGTCAATTTTATTCTAGTGGCTCTTACTCACTAGAAAGGAAATTTACCATGCAGTACGCGTCATATGACCAGATTCCCTGGTACCGCAAGAACTGGTTTGCTGTTCTGTGTTTCGCCTTTTTTCCACCGGCTTTGCTTCCAATATTGCTGACAGGTGATATCTACTATCAGCGCAAAGCGGAAGTTCAATGTTATTCAAAAATTACTAAAGTTATCCTGTTGATTTGGGGCGTACTTGGCATTGTACAAATCAGTTTTGTGATCATGAAATTAATGAGTGAATCTGATGAAACGCGTCTGGTTAAAAGTGGCCATCTTGCTTTATGTCCAGGATACACGGTTGAGCAGATAGTCGACGGGTACATGGCTTCGCCTTCATGGGATTCTGGCGAATCTTCTACAGGAGAGCATTTTGTCAACATTGATGGCGATGTGACATTCCAGCAAAAGCAGGTGAGAGCATCTATCCAGTTTCAGGTTTCTGAAAATAACTTCACTCTTCATGCTATCGAGTTGAATGGCGTTCCTTCCGCTAATTTATTGGCGGTGGGTCTGCTGACTAAGATGTGCCAGCAAGCCATGACCAAGACAGGCATGTCGAAAGTTGCACCCGCAGCGAACAATCCAGCGCCGGCTAAAGCTTCTGAACGGTTTTCAACGCCGCCAACAGCCTCAGAAATTGCAGGTAAGTGGGCCAACGATAGTATGACTATGACAATTGATCCGATAGGTGATGATTTTAATGTCTCTATCAATGTAGGGACTTCAGAGGGTTGTGCAGGTGAAATTAGTGGTCGTGCCAAGTGGATGGGTAAACACATCATGCTTGAATCTGGTGAAGATGGATCGTGTGCAGTGCAGATAACCCCAGAAGAAAAGACAATCTGGTTGGGCGAGGATGGCTGTTCGTCATTCCACGGTACGAGCTGCAGTTTTGATGGTGAACTAAACAAGAAATAAACAGTTGATAAATCTTATCCGTATGTACATTAAGTACATTTTCCATGGTGAAATTCTGGGAAGTTTTCTGGATTCCCATTCAACATACAGTGAGTTTATGGAGTAATGCAGTGAGTTTCTTCGAGGGTGATGTCCGAGTAGTTAAATTGTCTGAGTGGCTGGATTGGTCTAGCGGTCTGAATAACGATAAGTTTGTTGCGTTGCCAATGATCCAGCGCGGATCGGTGTGGAAGCCCAACCAGATTATTGAGCTGTGGGATTCCTTGTTGCAGGGAATGCCCATTGGTTGCTTGATGGTCAGTGAATTGGTTCCGGGTACAAAGGTCAGGCTGCCAGGAGGCATCAAGAGTGAGCTTGTGCCTGCTGAAGGTGGATTGGGCTTGATTGATGGTCAGCAGCGTACCCTCACTTTGTTGGCCGCTTGGCCAGTGAAGGTCGAGATGGACAGACGTATCTGGGTGGATTTTGCTGATGAGCCGCTGCCCGGTCAATTGTTACGCCTACGCGTGACCACGGCGAACCAGCCATTTGGATTTCGACGAGATGATCCGTCGAAAAAATTGTCACTCGATGACAAGCGCACAGCTATGAAGCGTTATGCCGCTGGCATGGGCGACCTGATGGGCAATGCGATGCCAGATCTTCCCCATCTGGAATCCACTTGGCCGTATGCCGCCAAACCTGTGCTTCCTGTAGATCTGGAATGGCTGATCGAATCTTGGCGAAACGTTCACGGTGATGAAAGCGCCTGGATCAGACAAGTGCTTGGGAAAATTGAGTCTGTGCGCCAGCGAGTTGAGGTGGTATTCGCCCAGCTTCAGATGAGTGCAGGCTGGCCGGACAAAACAGTTGTTGAGCAGCGCGTCAGGCTTATGGCAGAAGGTTTGCAACGCCTGTTTCGCATGGAATTACCGCTTATCAGGGTCGATGCTCGTTTCTTCGAAATCAAGGATGTTTCTGATAGCGATCCACCGTTGGCCATGCTGTTCAAGCGAGTGGGTACTGGTGGTACCAAGTTATCGGATGCCGATTATGTGTATTCGATCATCAAGCATATCCGGCCAGAAGTGTATGACTTGGTGGAGAGTCTGTACGATCCGACATCAGGCATGAGGACTATCGCCAGTCTACTGACATCAACCGATCTGGTGATGTCAGCCGTGCGTCTCGCAGTGGCAGACTGGGAGGCAATGGAAAAAACATTTCCGGATAGGGAAAGCCTTGGTAAATCGGATTTCCACAGGCTGCTTCGCAATTCTGGATTTCTGGCGGACAAATTTCTTCCGTTGATTGATGTAGGTACCAGTGGCCAGCATTCGCGGATCTCGCAATATTTCACGAAGTTGCAGCAATGTCTTGAGTACAATTCGGTAACAAACCCGTTGGGTTTACCAAAGCATTTACTGCCTTATCTGGGCAGGCCATTGGTGCAGGTGTTATTGCGTCTGGCGCAGATTGGCTATCTGGATGATTCGCATCTCGAAACGAACCGGTCTGAGTTGTTGCGTCTCGTCATGTTCTGGCTGGTGAATGTGAGCGATTCGCGCAAAGCCAGTGAATTGGCTTATCGAGTTATTCGTGATGAGGGCAAACAGGATGCGCAGCATGATGGCGAAGCCTTGTGCAGAAAGATTTACCTGCGGCTGGTAGAGGAAGGGTGTGCCATTAAGCTTCATGCGCCCTCAGCGCTGGAGGCATGCCCTGGATTAGTATGGTCAGCAAATTCAACTATTTTGCGTAGTCATAACCGTTTCTGTCCTGCGAAGGAAGATGAGGCAGCTCTGTACCACTTTTACCGCAACTGGTGGCGGCCATGGACTTACCATCACCCGGTATTGCTGTGGCTGCAGCGTGAATATGTGACGAGCCAGTTTAGTGAAGATCCGCTGGCAGGACGTGAGGAGGATACGCCTTACGACTTCGATCATATTCTCCCCTATAACCACTGGGGAGATTGGCGCGGTCAGCATACTGACCCGAATAGACTCCCTGTCTTTGCTGAAGGCGAATTGGGTGTAGCAGGAAACGGTATCGGCAATGTCCGGGTCTGGGGCAGCAGCCTTAATCGCAGTGATGGTGATACCGCGCCTGGCATCAAGCTGATGCTGGTTGATACAGCTTCAACAGACGTTTCTGTTACATCAGCGGCTGAACTATTACGCTGGAGCGCTATTCCTGATACCGACGACAGCCGTGAAGCCTGGTTGCGCGCATCTGGCTTGGCAGCACATGAACGATCATGGAATCCAGACAGGGTACAGGCATTTCAGCGAGCAATAGAGTTGCGTGCATTTGATCTGTATTGTCAGTATTTCAATGGGTTGGGTTATTCTGGCTGGATTCAGTAAATTGTCCTTCAAAATGAAAAGAATTTATTAATCTCAACGAGGTGCTTATGTCAAAGTGCGTATATTGCGGAAGTTCAGCGCCTGCTGGCTCCACCTGTTCCAAAAGCCCAACTGGTGGACACGCCAAAGTTGAATCTGGTAAATGCAGCTATTGTGGAAGTACGGCCCCTGTTGGCTCTACGTGCCCAAAAAGCCCGACAAAAGGCCATGTTAGAGCACAGGAAGGGAAGTGCAGTTATTGTGGTAGTGCGGCTCCTATAGGATCTACATGTCCTAAAAGTCCATCAGGCGGTCACGTCAGGGGTGTTAATCAGTAATTAGTGCTGCAAGTTAAATATGGCGTGTTAATAGTCGCCTTTTATATACAGATTTTTATTTTATTGTTTCTGGAGTGATAGATGAGTTCTTTGGGTTTGACAGATAAGCCGGTAGCTGGCATTGAGTTCGAAAGACTGGGCATGAAGGATTATGTGGATGCCATGAGTGAATTTGTCAGGACCTGCCAAACGCCAATGACTATTGCCATTCAAGGCGATTGGGGAACGGGCAAGACCAGCATGATGAACATGGTTATGGAAGACTTGTCGAAAGGCAAAATGAAAATTGAAACCCGTTGGTTCAATACTTGGCAGTATGCCCAGTTTCAGGAACAGGATGAAATTGCTATTTCACTGTTGTCAGGATTTATGGATCAACTAGGGGATCAGGCGCGGAACGCTAGACAGGCATTGGTCAATGTTGGAAAGAAAGCCACTGGAGTTATGAGCGGACTTGCGAAAACCATTGTTGATTTTGGAGCTGGCGGTGGTGGCGACATGGTCAAGGATGCGCTGGATAAGTTGGCAGAATCTGAAATGGATGCTGCGAAGCAGCTCAGAAATCTGAGAAGAGACATTGAGGAATCTGTTGCTGCGGTATTGAAAAAGTCTGGCTCAGAAAGAATGGTTATCTTTATTGATGATCTAGACAGAATCGTTCCTGCAAGAGCCGTTGAAATTCTTGAAACCATAAAATTGTTTATGGATGTTGATAAATGCGTATTTATTCTTGCGGTTGATTACCACGTTGTTTCAAAGGGTCTTGAGCAAAAGTTTGGCATCACCATGGATGACATGAAGGGGAAAAGCTTTTTCGACAAGATCATTCAGTTGCCGTTTAATTTGCCGGTGGCGCAATACAAAATTCGTGACTATATGCGGGAACTGTTCAAAGGCGCTGTTGAATTTAGCGAGGATAGCCTCGGAATTCTTGTCCGATTAGCAGAGTATTCCATCGGCACGAATCCACGCAGTCTCAAGCGGCTGCTGAATGCGACCCAGTTATTGAACATTGTCGCAGGAAAGCAGGGTAAGCTGAATGCAGATGCCACTGCTAACAAAGAGGAGCGGCAGCGCATCCTGTTTGCCGTGTTATGCCTGCAACTAGCCTATGAGTCTGTTTATGGTGTTTTGTTAAGAAATGCTGGTGCTCTGAACCAGGATTTCATGGATAGCCTTTGCGATATGGATCGGATTCATGATTTTCAGAATGTAGTTGATGTATTGAAAAAAGCATTGCCTGCCGGTGTAGAGCAGGATGAGCTATTTTCTAGATTTGTAGGTTTTATGGCGGCATTCAAGGATGCGATGCAGTTGAAATCTGATGTCAGCGGTTTAGATGTAATCAGTGAGTCAGAATTTGATATTTTACGTCAGTTTCTAATGCTGTCATCGATTACCAGTACCGCTTCATTGGGGGCAGTAAGTGTGGGCTCTGTGCCAGCGAATCAGGCACTGGTTAAGTGCTTCTTTAATGAGGATTTCAAGCCTGGATATTCTGATGCGGTTAGCGTTTTTTCTGGCGTCTTCAAAGAAGAATATTATCGAGACTCCTCTTATATTGGAGTCGAGTATGTATTGGGGATATATCGCTTCACATTATGGTTCGGCTGGCAACAAAATCGGGTGGTTGCATATATTGGAAGTTCTCCAGATACCCCAACAAAAAATGTTTTTCATAATTATTTTAAGAATGAAATTGGTGAAAAGTTTCCTGATATGGAACTGAGAAACCTGAAATCCAATGACTATATAATTCTAGACAAAGATAGTGTGGTTGATGGTGATACAGAGGATTCTGTTTTTGATAAGTTTGTCGCGTTGGTTAACTCTGTGATGGATAGACTGCTGCCGGAATTGGCAAGTCTTTATGGTAGGAAGAGTTCAGATATAGTGGCATTGCTGGATTTGGCGGCGAACATAAAGCATCAGGCAATAAAGGCTTTTCCGTCATCGGATGGCTGGATCGTCGATGGCGATTTGTCCTCGTTGCATGCAGGGAAGCCTATTGCAATCTATAAGGCATCCTGGAAGGATAAATTTTCAATTCAGATCAATCCGGATCACAATGTTCTCAACAATCTATATTTTGGATTGCGCAGGTTTTCCAAGTGTCCGTCGTTTGGTTCTATAGAAGATGAAGTCATAGCACTATGCAGAGATGAGCTTTTCCCTGAAAGTGGCACGCTGTACCTTGGAAACGGAAATAATAATTTCTTCTATAAGCAATTTCCTGCGGAAGTATTGCATTCTTATCAGGGTAACTTGCTCAGCTCTGAAGGAAGGCTGTCATACGATACGCCTGAAAAAGCACGTATGGCGGCAGATAAAATCATTGAAATCTTATCCAGGTTCAAGCGCATTGAGGCAAAGCTCGATGAAATGGCAAGCTAGCCTGCACCGGGTCGGCATAAAGCGGGCTATCGAGTCTGGGGGCTGGGGATAGGGCTGGTTGGAGCATGGGGGGTTGCCTTGTGATGCTGTTTATATTTACAGTATCCATCCCGGCTGTGGATTGCAAGGTTCCCCACCCATGCCCCACATGAGCGTCCCGGCCGGGGTTCTCTTCAGGCTCATCTGGCGAGCTTTTTAGTGGTTATGCTGGACGCATGAATAACATGGTGGTGGCATATGAAAGCTCCTGAGAGTTCTCCAAAATTTCTGGTTTTCCTCGATTTTGATGGCGTGTTACACCCAACAAAATCAAATGAACATGAGAAGTTCAAGCCAGATACCATTCAGTCTGTAAATCGAATTCTGGATGAACTGGAGGCGAACATTGTGCTGTCTACGGCGTGGAGAATGGATTTTTCCATTGAGAAATTTAACGCATGGTTCAAGAATAGAATCATCGACACAACTCCTGTCCATGATCTGGATCTCAAAAAAGAAAATCCTCGGTTCCATGAAGTCATTGATTTTCTAACAGTCCATGATTGGCTACATGTTCCCTGGATAGCAATTGATGATAAGCGACTGCATTATCCAGATAGTTCTCCGGCGTATATAACCGACCATAAAATTGGCCTTACCTCAAAAGATGCGGACACTATCATCCTGATTGGAAAATGCATGAAGTTTGCGCAGCGGTCACTACTTGATCATGGCCTAACCATACTGGCAGCTTGATGCAGCAAGGAGTGTCATTAACACCCCGGATACTTCGCCCATATCCTATCCACTAACTCTTGATCCTCGCAATCGGTATATAAACCCCAATCGTGGAAATCGTACAGATCTGTCGCGATTTCCTCGATCACCTCACGCAGTTCAAGCTGTGCCAGCCACTGTGCTGGTATCGCTTTCACACCGAGCATTGCGCCGAGCAGGTTTCCAGTAATCGAGCCGGTCGAATCCGAATCGCCGTCATGGTTCACTGCCAGCAACACACCGTGTTTGAAATTCTTGGCAACCAATGCGCAGTAGACGGAAATGGCCAGCGCCTCTTCTGCTATCCAGCCTTGTCCGAGCCGGGCGATAGCTTCGTGGTGAGGCAACTCCGTTGCTGCCAGTGCTTCTGCTTGTTCCAGTGCGCGTAGCGTTTCCTCGTGCTCGTGCTCGTGTTCGTCGCGCAGGATTGTCTTGGCAGCGGCCAGCGCCTCAGGTAGTGAAGCGCCATCGGCTAGTGCCAGCACCAGGACGGCTAATACCCCACCCGTTAAAGAGCCGGTCGGGTGCCCATGCGTCAATCCGGACAATTCAGTGCCGAGTTTGAACGCATCCCACATCGCCTTTTGCTTGCCCATCCTCCACGCAAATAGCCCCGCAGGAGCGACCCTCATTACACCGCCACAGCCCTTACTATCGTTACGGGCTGGATCGCCCAATGCTGTCATCTGCCGCAGTGCTGCCAGACAGGTATTGCCCGGTGCGCGGCGGCTGTGCAGCGCGCGTTGCCGGAACAGCCATCCATCTGTCTCGGTGTCCATACCGGAATCGAACCCAGGCCTTTCACCCTGCGTCCGCAGCCAGCGCCGGTAGGCATGGGCAGTCACGCCTGGATAACTGGTTATCCCCTTCAGGCAACCGCGTACCCAACCGCGCAGCAGCCCTTCGGCGGTGAAGAGAGTCATCTGGGTGTCGTCGGTGATCATCCCCAGCCCGCCATAGGCCGGGGCATAGTCCGTCAGGCCTCGCGGACCAAACTGACGCAGTATTTCACTGCGGGACATGAACTCAATCGGCGCTCCCATGGCATCGCCCACGGCCCCGCCGAGCAGGCAGCCTAGGAAGCGATTACGGACAGTGCGGGATTGCTGACGTTTGCTGGTCCACACAGGAATTGCAGGTTCAGCAGAGATTTCTGGTGAGCTGTCTTGCTCATTGGCTTCAGTATCTTCGGCATCGTCAGTGATTGTGTAATGAATACCCAGCTCAATGGCGGCCAGAGCGGGACGCCGCAGTGTCTGTCGCAGCTGCGCTCTCCATTCAGGCAGTTCACTGTCATCCCAACTGATGCCCAGGCCCTTTTTCCAGTATGACAAATAGGCTTCGCCAGCTTCGGCAGCGTAGGTATTGCCCATGCCGGCAGAGGCATCCAATGCGTATTCCCAGTTGTTCTCCCGCATACAGACGCCATGCACCGGATCTGGATTTTGGCTCAGGCTGAGCAGGTATTCCGCGCTCTTGGCATCCAGAGGGCGGAAAACTGCAATACGCAGCCGACCATCCTCGCGGCGAGCGGTGGCGGCAATCAGGAAAGATTGGCGCTGGATGGTGACAATTTCGCTTTGCAGATCTACATGACCAATCTCCAGCCACCAGTTATCGCCCATGGCCACCACGGCCTCCCGCTGGTCATCTGCCGGGGCCAGCAGTTCTGCCAGGCGGGTCATAGCCGGCTCCAGCGTCTGCCAGTCTGCATTACCGGCTTGGCTCTTTTGCTGCAGGCCGTGCAGTAGCAGGTCAAAAGGCAGCTCACCGCCATCACTTAGCGGCTGTTCCAGATAGGTGACAGGAATCGGGTATGTGATGTCCGGAAGACCATAGCGCTGGAGTGCCTCTGGTTTCAGCTGAATTTCGACGGTGCTAGTCATGGCTTATCCCGTAATTTTGTCATCATCATAAAACACGACGGGCTCACCTGATGATCCCTGGGCCGTTCATAATCTCTCCCAATTGCATCAGTAAATTGGGGTATTCGCCACGCTGGCTTGCCTCTGGCACAATCGCCCGATAATTCAGGACAGGAAGTGCTACCGCCGTTATGCCGACCGCCTACCATGCCAAATACTTCGCCCATGACTTGACCCGGCAGGCACCGTCCAGCGATCCCGGTCGCCTGTCGATGTCCCTGTTTGATGCCACTGTCGATCTGAACCCCCACCAAATCGAGGCGGCCCTGTTCGCACTCAATTCGCCATTGTCCAAGGGTGCCATCTTGGCCGATGAAGTCGGCCTGGGCAAAACCATCGAGGCTGGCATCGTGCTCTGCCAGTTCTGGGCAGAGCGCAAACGCAAACTGCTGATTGTTTGCCCGGCGTCACTGCGCAAACAATGGCAGATGGAGCTGGAAGAGAAATTCAATTTGCCGTCTGTAGTATTGGATGCCAAAGCTTATCGTGAGTTTCAAAAAGCGGGCGTATACCAACCCTTCAACCAGAAGCAGATACTGATTACTTCTTACCACTATGCCGGACGGATGAAGGATGAAATTCGGGCGGTGGCTTGGGATCTGGCGATCATTGATGAAGCGCACAAACTGCGCAATTGCTACCGCGACAGCAATAAGCTGGGGCAAGCCATTCGCTGGGCCTTGAATGATTGCCGCAAGCTATTGCTCACGGCAACACCGTTACAGAATTCCTTGATGGAGCTGTACGGGCTTTCAACCTTGATCGACGAGCATTTCTTTGGCGATGTAGGGTCTTTCCGTTCGCAATACACTGGTGCTGGTTCCAATATTGCCGATTTGCGTCAGCGTTTAAGCAGCGTATGTAAACGCACCTTGCGCCGTGATGTGCTGGAATATGTGCGATACACCAAGCGCAAGCCCATCACGCGACCGTTTTCTCCTACGGATAACGAACAGAAGCTTTACGAAGCTGTTTCAGAGTTTTTGCAGCGCGAAGATACCTACGCCATTCCCAAACGGCAGCGTCACCTGACCTTGCTGCTGGTGCGCAAGCTGTTGGCGTCATCGTCCTACGCTATCGCTGGCACGATGGAAACCATGAAGCTTCGACTGGAAGCTATTCGTGACCAGAGGCCAGTTGAAGAGACTTTTCTGGAGGATTGGCTGGAAAGCGAAGAAGTTGAGGATGATCTTCTTGATGAATTGCTGGCAGATTTTGATGAGCAAGAACAACCGGCAGCTGAAGAAGACGCTGTCGATTACAAAAAACTGCAAGACGAAATTGACGAACTGGACCGTTATGCACACTGGGCCAGAAGTATTGGTGTTGATACCAAATCCACCGTATTACTCAAGGCATTGTCGATTGGTTTTGAAGAAATCGCCAGAATGGGCGCTTCCCGAAAGGCACTGATATTTACCGAGTCGCGCCGTACCCAGGACTACCTCAAGCAGTATCTCGAAAAGAACGGCTACGCCGGGCAGGTTGTCGCTTTCAATGGCACGAATAATGGCCCGGAGGCCAAGGCAATTTACGAAGCCTGGGCTGCAGCGAATCAGGAAAATGGCCGCGCGACCGGTTCCCGCGCTGTGGATGCACGCACCGCATTGGTCGAGCATTTTCGGGATAACGCCACCATCATGCTGGCGACTGAAGCAGCGGCAGAAGGCATAAACCTGCAATTCTGCTCGCAGATTGTTAACTACGATTTGCCGTGGAATCCCCAGCGCATCGAGCAGCGCATTGGTCGTTGTCATCGCTATGGCCAGAAGCACGATGTTGTCGTCATTAATTTTCTCAATGAGCGCAATCAGGCAGATATTCGTGTTCACGAATTGCTGGATGAAAAATTCAGTTTGTTTGATGGTCTGTTTGGCGCGTCTGACGATGTGTTGGGCACCATTGAATCCGGCGTTGATTTTGAAAAGCGTATTCTGGCGATTTATCAGGAATGCCGAACCCATGATCAGATTGAGGCTGCATTTAATGCCTTGCAGCAAGAGCTGGATGAATCCATCAAACAGCGCATGGCGGACACGCAAAAACTATTGTTTGATCATTTTGATGAGGATGTTCACCAGCGCCTGAAAATGCAGCTGGAAAGCGCGCAGCGGCAGCTGGATCATTTTGGAAAACGTTTCTGGCAGTTGACCGAATACGTGTTACAGGATCGTGCTGTTTTCAACCAAAGCCAGTTGTTGTTTGATCTGAATGCACCGCCTGCGACAGATATTCATCCTGGTCGTTACCACTTGATTTCCAAAAACCAGCCCAGGGAGGAAGGTGAGCCCACCAACCCGCACGGTTACTTTCTCTATCGCCTGTCTCACCCTTTGGGAGAATGGTCGGTTGATACGGCCAAGTCATTGCCGGTACCAGAAGCCGAGCTGGTGTTTGATATCACCCACCACGGCGCGCGTATTGCGATGGTGGAAGCGCTGAAAGGCAAATCAGGCTACCTGTGCCTGGAAAAACTCACCGTAGAAAGCTACGAGAAAGAAGAATATCTGCTGTTCTCGGCTTTTGCGGATGATGGTGCCTCGCTGGACCAGGAAACCTGCGAAAAACTGTTTGCCTGTGAAGCGAGTAGCCATGCCAGTGCCTTGCCGTTGGATAGCCTTACCCGCCTGCAACAGGAAGCCACCCGCCATGCACAGGCCACCATCAGCCGCTCGCTGGAGGCCAACAACAGCTACTTCAATGAAGCCCGAGACCGGTTGGATAAATGGGCAGAAGACATGGTGCAGGCCGCCGAGAAAGCCCTGCGGGATACCAAGGAGCAGATCAAGGCGCTGAAGCGGGAAGCCCGGCAGGCAACCACCCTGCAGGAGCAGAAGGAGCACCAGGAGAAACTGGGCGCACTGGAGCGGAAACAGCGCAAGCAGCGGCAGGAGATCTTTGCCGTGGAGGACGAGATCATGGCCAAGCGGGATGCCCTGGTCGGCCAGTTGGAAACCCGCTTATCCCAGAAAACGGCCCGTGAGCCCCTGTTTGTCGTGCGTTGGCGTGTAGCCTGAACATGGAAAACAAGCCGCAGAATGATAAAAATAGCCGCTGGGTTCTTCTCGTTGATAAAAACGAACGCATCGGCCTGATTGCGTCCGTTTTTCCAAAAAATGTATACAATGCGGCTGAAATTACGTATTTGCGGCAAAATTCAGGACGGATGTGATGGCAGCGGCTTTAGGGTACAGCTGGTTAATTGAGCAATACGGCCTGCCGACCCTGCCGTTGGATACCTGTGCCCGGCTGGATACCCGTATACGGGGCCGACAGAAAACCCAGGCCGGCCAACAACAGGTTGCGCTGTTCGAGGCGGTTTACCAGCCGGAAAACACATTGCCCGGTCATCTGCAGTTTGCCCTGCGCTACGAGGGCATCAACCTGCAGGTGCTGGCCTTGTTGTTTACCTGCACGTCGTTTGCCCGCACCGGTGAGGCCGAGTTGTGCCAGTGGCTGGCTGGCAGCCCGTCATCCAGCTATGCGCGCCAGGCCTGCTTCCTGTATGAGTGGCTCACCGCCAAGCCATTGCCGATGGAAGACCCGGTATCTCCCAAGGCGCGTTACGTGCCGGTAGTGGATGCCGAGCTGCAGTTCTGCCAGGCAGAGGGGGAGCGTATCAGTCGCTTCCGTGTCCTGAATAACCTGCCGGGGAATCGCGATTTTTGCCCGATGGTACGCAACACCGATGCACTGCGCGCACTGGTCAACAAGAACCTGCACCAGCGCACGGCAGAGGTACTTGCAGCCTACGATCCGGATTTGCTGCGCCGTGCAGCCGCCTTTCTCTACATGAAGGAAACCCAGTCATCCTTCGAAGTGGAGCGCGAAAAGCCTTCACCCCAGCGCGCGCAGCGCTTCGCCGATTTGTTGCGCCAGGCCGATACCCGCGAGCCACTCAGCGAGCAGAGGCTTGTGGAGTTACAGCACGGCGTGTTGGATGCGCGCTTTCATGAGTTTGGCTGGCGCCAGCAACAGAACTGGATTGGCAAGGATCTGGGCTTCCGGCAACAGATTGATTTTGTGCCACCGCGCCCGGCGGATGTGCCTGGCTTGATGAGCGGTTTGCTGCAAATGGCGGCTGGCATGAGTGACGGGATGGATGCGGTGGTAGCAGCCACGGCTATCGCCTTCGGCTTTGTGTATATCCACCCGTTTATGGATGGCAATGGCCGTATCCACCGCTACTTGATTCACGATGTGCTGGCCAAGGCCGGCTTTACGCCGCGCGGTATGGTGCTGCCGGTTTCCGCCGTGATTCTGGCTAATTTGCCGGCGTATATTGATACGCTGGAGCACTTCTCGCGCCCCTTGAACCAGCGCACCGATTTCAATCCGGATACACCGGAACTGCCCGCGAGCGGGAATGATGCTGTGTATTACCGCTACCCGGATTTCACCGCGCAGGCGGAATTTCTATACGGCGCATTGGAGCGCACGGTCGAAGAAGATTTGCAGCATGAAATTCATTACTTGCTGGGATTTGATACGGCCTACAAATCACTGAATGCCATGCTGGATTGGCCGCCACATAGCCTGGATCTGTTTATTCGGGTTGTGCAGCAAAATGCTGGCAAGTTGTCAGCTGGCAAGCGCAAAAGCCATTTTTCATGGCTTAGAGATAATGAATTGGAACAGGCGGAGGTGCTTGTGCAACAGGCATTCGCCGGGAAGAACATTGGCAAGGCCTGATGGAATGGTTCCAGCAGGAAAATATGATTTTCGTACTTTACGAATAATGGATGTAAGCAATGAGCAAATTTAACGAACTCGTTTCCAAGCTGCGTGAAATCTTCCAGATTGATCGCCCGGAGCTGGATTTTGGTATCTACCGCATCCTGAATGCGCGTGCTGGCGAGATCAATGATTACCTGGAAACCCGCCTGAAAGCGAAAGTGCATGCAGCATTGTCGGATGGAAACGCAGCGAATTTGCAGCACTTGCAGCAAGAATTGGCCGATGCCGAAAAAAATGCCCAGTCACTCGGCGTAAGCCCGGATGCTGTGCCAAAAGTGCAGGAATTAAAGGCCAAAATTGCTGAAACCAGTAGTGGTTCAGCCGAGCATGAAAACGCTGTTTTTACCCACCTTTTAGCCTTTTTCTCACGCTATTACGAGAGCGGGGATTTCATCAGCCAGCGCCGTTACAAGGGTAATACCTATGCTATTCCCTATGCTGGCGAAGAGGTGTTGCTGCATTGGGCAAACAAAGACCAGTATTACACCAAGAGTGGCGAGAACTTTTCCAATTACACCTTCAAGCTGGACGATGGCCGCAAGGTACATTTTCGATTGGTAGCGGCGGATACTGCAAAAGATAACCGCAAGGATAATGACAAGGAGCGCAGGTTTGCTCTGATAGATCCGATGACATTGACGCGCATGGATGACAACGGCGATGAATACGAAGAAACGTTGGTGCCGGTTGAGGAGATAGCGGGTTCAGAAGGCCAGGAGCTGGTGCTGCGGTTTGAATACAAGCCGATGCCGAAGGGAACCAAGCAAGAGGCACTGACCAAGAAAGCGGTAGATTCTGTGCTGGGTAGCGATGTGGTGAAAGCCAAGTGGCTGGATCTGGCTAAGCGTGCGCCTACGGAAAAAGACCCTCAGCGGACAGTGCTGGAGAAACATATCTCGGGTTATGCCACCAAGAATTCGGCGGATTATTTCATTCATAAGGATTTGGGTGGGTTCCTGCGCTGTGAGCTGGATTTTTATATCAAAAATGAAGTGATGCATCTGGATGATGTGCAAAATGCTGAGAAGTTTTCGGATATTGAGAAGTCGCTGCGGATGATTCAGTGCCTCAGGGCAATAGCGCTGGATCTGATTACTTTTCTGGCGCAGTTGGAGGATTTCCAGAAAAAGCTGTGGCTCAAGAAGAAATTCGTGGTGTCTGCGCACTATTGCATTACGTTGGACAGGGTTCCGGAAGAGTTATATCCAGATATAGCAGCCAATGATAAGCAGTGGGAGCAGTGGAAAAAGCTGGGTGTTCTGCGAACTGATGGACAACAAGACCTTCTGGTTTCTGCCAAAGTCGGCACAGCCGAATACCTGAAGCAAAATCAGTATTTAATGGTTGATACCAGCCTGTATAGCCGTGAATCCAGTGCAAAATTGTTAAACGGCATTGCCAATATAGAAGATTCCGTCGAAGGGCTTTTGGTACACGGCGACAACTTTCAAGGGCTTAATTTCCTGCAGAAAAAATATCAAGAATCTATTAACTGCGTTTATATAGATCCTCCATATAACACAGATGCATCGGCCATTATTTACAAAAATGGTTATAAAGACTCTTCATGGCTTTCATTGATGAGCAACAGGCTAGATCTTGCACGTCAGCTAATGCGAGACGATGCATTAATCAGTGTCGCTATCGATGATCAAGAGGTTTCACCATTGCGAGCGGTGTTAAATAGAGTATTTGAAAAAGAAATTGGCATTGCGGTTGTGAAGTCAAATCCGCAAAGCAGGAAGACAAGAGGAAAATTTTCTCCTGTTCATGAGTATTCGTTATTTTACGGAAAAACAGAAAAGTCTTTGCCATTTACTATTGGATATAGTGAAGGGAAAGCGGCGAGATACCCTCTTGTCGATGAGCATGGGCGGTATTCTTGGATGAACTTTATTCGTGCGGGAAGCAATGACCTTCGTACTGATAGGCCTAAGCTTTATTATCCAATTTTCGTTACCAATGATAATAAAATACGCATCCCTGAAATGCGGTGGAATGACGATCTTCAGGCGTATGATTTACTTGAGGATGCTGTAAATGGAGAGGAAATTGTTTATCCAATAAAATATGAAGACGGAATTTCCATAGAGAAAAACTGGCAGAGAGGACATGTAAGGGTCTCGCAGGAGTATGAAGAGCATAGAGTTCGTCGTGATGCTGATGGAAATATTAGCATTGACTTCAAAACAAGAATGGACGATGAAGCAGCCCCTGTTACTTGGTGGGATAAGGGGGAATATGCTTCCGCTAACTATGGTGCCTCGGAGCTAAAAAACCTCTTTACAGAAAAGAATTTTGACTTTCCAAAAGCAAAAAAGCTGGTTGAAGATTCAATTAAAGCATGTGGTGCGGCAGAGCCTGGAAGTGTTACCGTCGACTTTTTCGCTGGATCTGGAACTACTGCCAATGCTGTACTGAACATTGCTAGGGAAACCAAAGAAAAACACAATTTTATATTGGTTGAGCAGGGTGAGTATTTCGACACCATCATAAAACCAAGAATTCAGAAAATCGTTTATTCTCCAGAGTGGAAAGATGGAAAACCAGTAACTCACGAGGAAGGTATTTCTCAGGCGTTTAAAGTCATCAAACTGGAAAGCTATGAAGACACGCTGAATAACCTGCAGCTCATCCGTGAGGCTAAGCAGGGAGAGACGTTGGCGTTAATGCCGGAAGAGGCTAAGGAAGATTACTTGCTTCGGTATATGCTGGACGTAGAAAGCCGTGGTTCGTTGCTGTCTGTTGAATCATTTAAAAAACCGTTTGATGTTTCACTGAAAGTTTCAGTGGATTCTGCTGGCGCTTATGAAGTGCGTAAGGTGGATCTAGTTGAAACCTTCAACTACCTGATTGGACTCAGGGTTAAGCACATTGACGCGCAAATTGATCGCGGCTTCGTTACTGTAACCGGCGCGCTGCCCAGCGGCGAAACCTGCCTGATACTGTGGCGTGATTGCGAAGTGCTGGACTATGAAGCATTGGCCAAGCTCTGTGACAGGTTGGCAATCAACCCGAAAGATAATGAATTTGATGTGGTCTATATCAACGGCGATCACAACATTCCCACCGTATTAACCCAAACTCAGGAAGAAGGCGGTGCAACTCGCGTACTGAAATTGCGCCAGATTGAGCCGGTCTTTTTACAGGCTATGTTCGAACAATTGGAAGACTTCTAAAATGCCAATCATTCCTTTGAGGCCTGCAGATGGTGATGCGCGTGCTTCGAATCTTGTCTTGTCTATCGATTCCAAGTGGCTTGATCAAATTCGGGCTGGAACTTTGTTGCATCTAATTAGAAAGCGCGTGCCGAAGGGGGGGGTGCCGAAATATGTGTATCTTCATGCTAAATCCCCCATTAGTGCGATAGTGGCAAAGGCACAGCTGCTGAATCTTGTAGAGGTTCCGCTGGCTGAAGCGCTGGGCTTGGCTGGTAAGCTCCAGATGACCCATGGTGATATAAGTAGTTATGTTGGCTCATCGTCTACGATTGGCCTGCTCGTTTTTCGAGGTGTAGCCTTGGCAAGGGACTTTGGTTATACGCATGTTTTGCGGGAAAAAATTGATTACCACCCGCCGCAGACATTTAGTTTTGTGTCGGAAGATGCATCAAATATCATTGATAGGATTTGTGGATTCTGATGGCACGCACATCCCGACAAAAGCGCAACTTTCATGAAGAACTCGTTCTTAGCCGCTGGATGCTGGGCTTTTTCAAGGGCGGTAATCTAGCCGCCTTGAAATTTCGCCTGGGCGATGATCGCCACGAGGGTATTGATGAAGATGGCCAGACGCTGTTTTTCCACGAATTGACCCGCAACCTGTTTGAAGTGGATCGTATTTCAGAATCAGACCTGCGCCGGTATGACCTGAGTATCGTTGAGCATTGGCAGGGTATCACTGTCCAGCGCAACAAGCTGGAAGGCGTGGCGCTGCAAATGAAATATTTCCAGTATTTGTCTCTGTTGTTTACCGAGATCTATCTGGATTGGTATTTCAATAAGCGGCAGCAATTGCTGGATGGCTTGAATGCCGAGTTGCAGCGCTATCGCGCTGAACCCGGTGCTGAACCTTTCCGCGAATTCGAGTCGGATGACCTAAACAAGATTGCTTTCTGGAATGCCACCGGCAGCGGCAAGACGCTGTTGTTGCATGTCAATATTCGCCAGTATTTGCACTATTTCCAGAATGGCAATGGGGATCAATACCCCGACAAAATCATTCTGCTCACGCCCAATGAGGGCTTGTCACGCCAGCATCTGGAAGAGCTGCATTTGTCCGGCTTTGGCTATGCGCAATATTTCAACAAGGCGCAATCACCGCCGCGTGGCACGATTGAAATCATTGATATCAATAAGCTGGATGAGAAGTCGGGCGACAAGACTGTTGCTGTCGATGCCTTTGAAGGTAACAACCTGGTACTGGTCGATGAAGGCCATCGCGGTACCGGCACTGCTGCCGGTGCATGGATGAGCCGTCGGGATGCCTTGGTGCGTGGCGGTTTTGCTTTTGAATATTCGGCAACATTTGGTCAGGCAGTAGCCAAAGGAATGACCGTTGCGGCTGCTGAGGAAGATATCCAGAAAAAGCGCGCCAAGATGTTGTTTGAGACATCAGCATTGAAAAAGCTGGAACCAGAACAGCTCGCACAATTGGCACTAACCACGGAAGATAAACGCAAGGCGCGTGTCACGGCTACGCGCGAGATTTATGCCAAGTGCATTCTATTTGACTATTCCTACAAGTTTTTCTACGAGGATGGTTACGGCAAGGAATCGCTGATTCTCAACATGAATGGCGATGCCTATGATGTTGCCGATAATGCACGGAAGTATTTCACGGCCTGTCTGCTGGGCTTTTACCAGCAGTTGTGGCTATGGAGTACACATCGGGACAAGATCACAGATTTCAATATTGAAAAACCTTTATGGGTCTTCGTTGGTAACACCGTTTCCGGTGAGGATTCCGACATACTGGAAGTGATTAACTTCCTGGGTTACTTCCTCACTGACGAAGTCAAAATTAAAGCCTGGCTGGCCGACCTGATCGCTGACCGGGCACAATTACTGGATGCCAAGGGCAATAATATCTTCAAGGGGCGCTTCACGCCGTTGATGAGCTTCTCTGACAAAATTGACGCGCTTTATGCCGATATTTTGCTGCGCGTATTCAATGCACCTTCGCGGCAGCGATTGAAACTGGTCAACATTAAAAGCAGCAAGGGTGAACTGGCTCTGCGTGTTGGTGAGGCAGAACCATTCGGACTTATCAACATCGGAGATGATGCCGGCTTCTTCAAGCTGGCTGAGGATGCGAATTCATTCGACAACGAAGCAGACGATTTTGGAGGGGCGCTATTCGGCACGCTGAACCAGAAAGACAGCAAACTCAATGTGTTGGTTGGTTCACGAAAATTCACCGAGGGCTGGAGTAGCTGGCGTGTATCCACCATGGGTCTGCTCAATATGGGCCAAGGTGAGGGTTCGCAAATTATCCAGCTGTTCGGTCGCGGTGTGCGCCTCAAGGGTGAGGGTTATTCGCTCAAGCGCACTAGCCCCCAGCAACGGCCCAAAGGTTTGCACCTGGACAAGCTGGAAACACTGAATATCTTCGGCGTGCGTGCCAGCTATATGGCCACTTTCAAGGAGTATCTGAAAGAGGAAGGTGTCACCACCAGTGATGAGATCCTTGAGCTGGATTTCCCCACCAAATCCACTCTGCCAGCAGACAAGCTGAAAACATTGGCATTGAAGGATGGTTACAAGGACAACCAGAAGCTCGGTTTCAAGCGCGTTCACTTTCCCTGGCTGTACGAGGTTCCGGCTGAGTTTGAGGGCAAAATCAAACTCCCGCATGTTGTGCTGGATCTCTACCCCAGAGTGGAAGCGCTGAGCAGCCAGGACAAAACCAGTGCCGCACCCGTTGAGGCGCGCAACAAGGGCAAGATCAATCCAAAACTGTTAGCCATGTTTGATTTTGATCGTATCTACCTGGCACTGCAAAACTACAAGCTGCAGCGCAGCTGGAGCAACCTGCGGCTGGACAGAGAGAAGTTGGTACAGTTTTGCTCAGGCAATAACGATTGGTACACGCTGCATATACCGGAAAGCGAACTGAAATTATCGAGCTTTGCTGTAATTAAAAAGCAGGAAGATATGCTCATCCGCTTGCTGATGGACTATACCGACCGCTTCTACAAAGCCCTCAAGAATGCGTATGAGGGACAGTTTTACGATGTTATCAAGCTCGATGATGAGCATGGATCCATGCTCAAGTTGTACCACTTTGAAATTGAGAATAACGATGATGGTCTGGAATATCTCGCGAAACTGGAAGTGTTGAAAACATTGGTGACGGAAGGCAAGCTAGGCGAAGCCAGCCAATGGAATGCGCCACACATGGTCGCGATCAGCTTTGACAGGCATTTGTTTTATCCCTTGTTTGCCTTTGAAAATGACGCCGATAAAAACAGTGTGCCACTCAAGCTGCGGCCATTAGGGTTGGGTGCTTCTAGCGAGGTGCAATTCGTCCGGGATCTGGAAGCGTTCTATCAGTCGCCAGCTGGCAAGACGGTTATTGGCAAGCGTAGCCTCTATTTGTTGCGCAATGCGGACCGCGAGGAGAAAGGGCTCGGCTTCGCGCTGGCCGGGAATTTCTACCCGGATTTCCTGCTGTGGTTAGTCGATGACGAGACCGGTGAGCAGTGGCTGACGTTCGTTGACCCCAAAGGCCTGCGCAACATGGATCTCAATCATCCCAAGTTAGGCCTATATAAAGAAGTCAAAACGCTGCAGGCGACGCTAGAGAAACAGGCCAAGCCCGGTGAGCCAAAACTTGTGTTGAATGCATTTGTATTGTCACCCACTAAGTTTTCTGATTTGTTGAATGTCGGTGATCCGGCTATGAAAGCCGAGATGGAAAAGCGGCATGTCTTGTTTATGACCGACGACCCTGACACTTATTTGCAGAAGATGTTTGCGGCGATTGAATAATGGAGTGTCTGAATGTCTACTTTTGATTCAACCAAAATTCGCCTTGGTGACCTGCTCAAGGATATATCTATCGGTAAGATCCAGCTCCCTGATTTCCAGCGCGGCTGGGTGTGGGATGATGAGCATATCCAGTCCTTGCTGGTGAGCATTGCCCGTTCATTCCCGGTGGGCGCGGTGATGCTGCTGGAAAATGGCGGCGAAACGCGCTTCAAGGTGCGCCCTGTAGAGGGTATTGATCCAGCTTCTGTCTCGCAGGCTACGGTTGAAAAGCTGATCCTGGATGGTCAGCAGCGGCTCACATCGCTTACGCAGGTTTTGATGCTGGATCAGCCGGTACAAACCCGCGATAGCAAAAAGCGGGAAATGGAGCGCTATTACTACATCGATATCGAGAAAGCCCTGGAAGGACCAGAGCATTATCAGGAGGCAGTGTTCGGCGTCGAGAAGGACAGGACAGTGCGCGAAAATTTCGGCAGGGACATCAAGATTGATCTTCGTACCCCGGAGCTGGAATACCAGAATTTCTGCTTCCCTTGTAACAAGTTATTGAATTGGTCTTCCTGGCTGCATGGCTTGAGCCAGCACAACCCATTGCGCTTGCAGGATTTCCTGCAATTCCAGGCCAAGGTCATTAGTACCTTTGAAGGCTACCAGATCCCCATCATCAGTCTCTCCAAGGAAACATCCAAGGAGGCGGTGTGCCTGGTATTCGAGAAGGTGAACACTGGCGGGGTCCCGTTGTCGGTATTCGAGTTGATCACAGCCACCTATGCCGCCGATGGCATCAACCTGCGTGATGAATGGTTTGGCAGCAAGAAGGAGGCTATCGAGGGTCTGCACCCCTATCTCGCCCGGCAAAAAATGCTGGCCTCTATTGAGCCCACCGATTTTTTCCAGGGTATTTCCATCCTGCACACCTACAAGCTACGCAAGCAGGACCTGGCAGCTGGCAAGGTGGGCAAACAGGCAACCGGCGTGAGCGCCAAACGGGAGACGGTGCTTTCCCTGCCGCTGTCTGCCTATGAGGAATGGAAACACCCCTTGCGCGATGGCTTCTGGAAGGCTGCGAAATTCCTGCGCCGAGAGTCATTTTTTACCCCTGGCGATCTGCCTTACCGCACCCAGTTGGTACCGCTGGCAGCCATTCTGGCCTTGCTGGGTGAGCGCTGGCAGGAGCAGCGCATCTACGACAAGCTGGCCCGCTGGTACTGGTCCGGCGTGTTGGGCGAGTTGTATGGTGGAGCGGTTGAAACCCGTATCGCGCTAGACCTGCAGGAATTTATGGCTTGGCTGGAGGACGACAGCCGGCTGCCGGCCACGGTTCATGATGCCAACTTCCAGCCGCAGCGACTGGATACTTTGCGCTCTCGCAATAGCGCCGCCTACAAGGGCATCAGCACATTGATCCAACGACAAGGTGCCCAGGACTGGTTCTGGAAATGCACGATCCGCGACCTGTCAGAAACCGATTGGGAAGAAAACCGGTTGGATATCCACCACATTTTTCCCAAGGACTGGTGCGAGAAGCAGGGTATTCCGCCGCGCCGGTACAATTCAATCCTCAACAAGGCGCCGATATCTTACAAAGCCAACCGCATGATCGGCGGCAAAGCCCCCAGTGAATACCTGGCTCAACTGCAGAACCATGCCAGCGTCATGTTGACCGGCCAGGGCATGGATGCGCTGCTGCGTACCCACCTGCTCGATACCGTTACCCTGCGAGCGAACGATTTCGATGGATTTATCGAAGCCCGGCGTGAGCTGATGGTGAAGCTGATTTGCGATGCCATGGGCAAGGAACTGGTAGCCACCAGTGAGGCGGTACCAGAGGATGACGACGACGATGATGGAATTGTCCATATACCGGACAACCAGCCGGGAGATGAGCAGGATGATGAGCTCGATGAGGCCGACGATGAAGGCGATGACCTGGATGCCATCAAGCGGGAGCAGGTTCAAACCGTTCTGATCCCGACTCTGGAGCAACTGCAATTACCCTGTCGGGTTCGTAAAAGCGGCAAGGGTGTCACATGCAAACTTGGCCCTTACCGGCTCAGCATTGGCGCAAGAAGGGCAGGTAAATTTACGCTCTATATCTACTCCAACGAGCGCAGCCGTGAGCAGGCCTTAGCCGACTTCCCTGGTGCAGAACCATTCCATGGACGTGATCCTGAAAGGGAATCCAGGAATCTGGGGATGATGGGAAAACGGACAATTAGTGATGTTGAGCAGGCAATACAGGCGTATCAACAGCGGGTCAGGTCAGCAACAACCACTTGATCGAGAAATGGCAGGCTAGCCCCCAGTCAGCGGGCTAATGTGAAGTGGGTGGGGAGTTATGGCTGCTTGTCATCACTACCGGCTTTGGCTTTCTTCTTTGCTGCGGCAGATGATTTCTTCTTGGTCTTGGCGGGAGATTCCTTCTTTGGCTCTTTTATGTAGCTCTTTAAAGTCGACTCCTTGATTTCCAGGCCACTAGTAGTCAGCAATTCGGCGATTTGCTTGATAGTGTATCCCTTATTATCCATGGCATCCTTAATTTCCCCCTTAAGTGCAATAATTGCTTCCCGTTTTGAAACCTCTTTCTCCGCCGCTGCAACAGGATCTAGCGCTGATAGTAGGCTTTTGGCAGCCTCAATTTGTTCACCACTAACCTTATTCATAAAATCACCATTATCTATAGAAATGAACTAACAGTATGTCATATTCCTGTAGACATTCAATCTGAGTAGTATCAAAATTTCACCAATTAGCCTATATTTCTTTCTACAGGATGGGGCTTGTAATACACATAGATTTAATATGGTTAATATAGCAGGTAAATACTATGCCATTTGAGATTACAGGATCTGAGCCACTGACTGGTAAGCTCAATCTGAGGCTGACCAAATCGGAAAAGATGGCGCTGAAGGAGGATGCGGGCCTTGCAGGGTTATCGATGTCAGAGTTGGTCCGGCGCAGGTACTTTGGGAGGCCCATTGTCGTGAATAGTGACATGGTGCTTGTCAGGGAACTCCGAAGGTTGGGGAGCATTCTGATTGACCGTAATGAGGAAGACTCAGAGGCATTTCAGCAGCTGAGGGTAGTGCTAGAAAAGGTATGCGATCGTGATCGGCAAGGAAGTTGAAAATAAAGATAAGTCATCCAGCAAAGCTAGCCGCACGGGTGGGCTGGCCAAATATATTACAGATCTGGAAGCAAAAATAACGACAGGAAAATGTACATATTCGAATGACATGGGATTCATTTCCAGAACAAAACCTGCACAAATCAAGGAAATGATTGGGCTGTCCCAGGAGGCAGTTCGAAGTAAAGACACAATCAAACATTATATTTTCAGTTGGAAAGAGGGTGAGCATCCCAGTAACAGTCAGATGGATGAATCAGTGAAAATTCTTCTGAAAGAAACGGGACTTGAAGGGCATCAGGTTATATATGGTGTTCATAACGATACAGATAATATTCACTTACACATGATGGTAAATCGTGTGAATCCTCTAACCCTCAAATTGGTTGAAATCAATAATGGCTTTGACATCGAGCCGATTCACAGGGCGATTGCGTTAATTGAACATAAACAGGGTTGGAGCAGGGAGAAAAATGCGCGATACCGTGTGCTGGAAAATGAGGAATTATGTAGGTCATATGTTGAGACAGAAAATGCACGTAAGCCTGGACAAAAACAACGAGATCGAGAATACAGAACCGGTGAAAAGTCTGGACAAAGGATAGTAATCGATGTTGCTGCACCGATTATTAAGAAAGCAAAATCATGGGAGCAGCTTCATACAGAGCTCGCGAAACATGGAGTGACATATCACCCGGCAGGAAAAGGGGCTGTTTTCTCAATCGCGGGGGTACATGCACGGGCAAGTTTGGTGAGTCCTGAGGCTAGCTTTCCCAAGCTCCAGCGGCGTTTGGGGGTCTATCAGCCGCCAATAAATGCGCATGAACAGTCTATTAACCTGTTACAGCAACTTTCCAAAGAAACGCCAGGATGGGATGTTTATTTAGGGGAAAGAAATGAATATGAGGAGGCGAAAAATAAACAGAATGAGATGAAGCAGAGGCACAAGGATGAACTGCAGGAATTAAAAATGCAGCAAGCCAATGACCGCAACGATATCCACTCTGTGGATTGGACCGGAAAGCGAGATGCCTTGAATGCCCTTCGAAGTGTCGTTGCGGAAGATCATGCAGAGGCAAAGAAGGTACTTCGAGCCAAGCATAAGGAGGAGCTTCTCCAGTTGTCTGTTGCCAATCCCGAGTGGCCTGAGTGGAAGCAATTGAAAGGACAATCCAAGGCTGTGTCGCACCCAGAGTCGAAATCCAAAGCGATTGTGGATGGGGGCATAGACGATGATGCCGAGACACAAAATGTATATACACATGAACCATCCGAGCGGCAGGAGGAGTTTAAAAGATACTCGCAAGCGTTACGCGCTGATCGTTACCGCGTCACATCCATTAGGCAGTTTAACGATGGCAGCCGGGAAATTTTGCTCCTAGGGGATGGCGAAGAGGGAGTTCGAGGGTATAGCGTCGAGGAATTACTAAACAAAGAATCCGCTGTAAAAAGCCTTGAAAAAAAGGGTCATATCCTGCAGTGCACGCCGATCTCGACGCACAAACATCATATCCAAATTGATAATATGAGCCAGGAAAGCCTGGATAGGTTACTAAGCGATGGGTATAAACCAGCCGTCGTTTTGGAAAGTGCGCCGGGTCAGTTCCAGGCCATTATCACCATTACAAAATCTGAAACGCCATTTGATGATCATATTGGTCATGTGTTTACTTTGTATTTTAATAATAGATATGGAGATCCTGATCGACAATGGATAGACGCTATTAATCCACATATAGCCCCAGGATCCGTCGTTCACCTGCCAGAAAATTCAAACAATCTAGCGGACACACACGTCGCAACATTAATAAAGGATGAATATTGCGAGTGCAGTAAAACACAATCGTACGTCGAAGAAATTCTTCAGGAGCTTCAGTCGATGCAAGCCCAAGAAGCTCATGCAGAAAATACGAATGGGAATGTAGCCGGTTCGGAAATAAAAGAAGAGACAAAGACCGAGTCTGGCGGGTTTTCAATTAACAAGGGGAAACTCAAGTCGTTGGATGAAGAGATTGGTTCTGCAAAAGAAGATCCGAAACATTCTGGGCCGGGTTTTTGATCAACGGTATTTGAATGAACATATCAGATGAATAAATGGCGCTAATTGATATGTACAGCTCTAGATGGCGCAGTATCGATTTCCTGTATGGTCGCCAATCCAAATTGAATGAGTTCCAACGATAATAAAGATAGTTTGTTGGTCCATTCGTAATTTTTGTAGTTTTTCCCAGCCTGTTTTATCAATTTGGGAAGGTTTTGGATGCTTTTCTGGATGAGTATGCCATTCTCCCAATAAATTTATACTGCCCCCACTATTTTTGTAAGCGGCTTCCAGAGTTTTTATATGCCCTAAATCACGCCTCTCAAACAAGAATCTGGAGCGCTTGTCGCCAGGCATTGGTCTTGTCAGCATTGTTATATGCAGATGGACGCCACGAAAATATCCAATAAGGAGCCCGCCAGACTCACTTGAATTTGGTGAAACCTGTCGAAATTCTGCCAGGGCCTGCATGACGTCGCTTTCAATGAGAATATAAGCGCCAGGCCTCATTTCCCAAGCTCTTTCATTTGGGTTGTTAGACGCAATCATTGCGGGCACTACAAATTGGGCAATCGTCTGATTTTAACGGATTGGCATTTGGCCGATTCTGGCATTTATCGGGCTGAATAAAATTAAATCGGAGAGTGTTTTTGTAATCACCAAATACCAGCTCTTTCAGAGCATTGGCCGCATCATTGGCAGCGGTTATTGCGGCTGTTGCTGCATATGGGTGATAACTTTGGTGGCAGCCAGCAAAAATTAACTCTTCATCTTTAGAGTCTTTTGCAATGGGGTACCTGAAAGTATAATTATCGTGGGTGTCTAGCTTCCATAAGCATCGAAAGCATGCCTTTTTACTATGCTCATTGATTAGTGTTACTGAAGCAAGTCCTTGACCCTGAATCCATGAGTGTATGACTGGTGGAATATTTTTGTTGCGAATCCTTGTTAGCAAATACTCTATGCCGATTGAAACTGTTTGTGACCCTGTTGCGTTAATGATTACATCAGGCGCTTCCAATAACCTGGGATTGTCAAGAATTGATCCCAATATGGGCTCTATATTTAGATGGGGATAGGCGGTCATGAGTCGTTCGCCCATCGCTTCAATCTTTGGGCGCCCCAAGCTTTCAATCCCCAAAAAGTGCCTTCCAACATTTTCAGGTTTGAATACGTCGAAGTCTATTAGCTGAACTTTACCTTTGTTGCCAGCACCGCCACCCATACCGCATATAATATGGGACAAATAGCTGCCTATCGACCCGGCGCCGATAATTAGGATTTTTTTGTTATGTAGGTATAGGTCTTGGCTAGCCTCATTTCGAGTGTGAAGATATTTTGCATCAGCACGCAATAAATTGTATCGCTTCACTTCAAGTAGAGAGCTCTTTAAAATTGCGGAAATGCCTTTCAATCTCCCTTGTTCGCATGCTGATTTAATCGAGCTGTCTGGAAAAAAAGAAAATGCAGCTCCTAATCCGATGGTGCCATTTGATCCTGGCCAGTTTAAAATGACGCCAATTTTCCCGGAGTTGCGTTTCTTGTTCTCCTTGTTTTTTTTGAATATGGATTCATGTAGTGCTTTGGAGATTTTCAGCAATCCATCGTCGTCGCTTGCTTCTATGCAGTAGGCAATATGTTTAAGGCGTTCAGGTGGCCAATGATCTGCTTGGGGCACAAGCGGCTGCTTTAAGTTGATTGACACCCATGTTGCCGGTTCAGCTGTCAGCCCAGCCAGCCAAGATAGACAGTTATTCTCAGATGTGATCCATCTAGAGTCGTTTCTGTTTTTTACTACGTAAATACCTGTAGGCTGCAGATGCTCTGCGACATATAAATTTATTCCGGCATCCCAATAGCCACCAAAATCAGCTGTTATGGTGTTATCACTAATCTGGCCTTTAATCTTTTGTGTCAAAAGTGATTTTACAGCTTCAATTACGCCAGCAGTAAATCGAGCCCGTTTCCCTACGTCCCACCATGCTCTACTATTATCGGTATGGCATATTTTGCCATCAGAACTTACATGTGCAGGCCCTAATGCTTTTCGCAGCTCCTTATTGAAAGACCAATCCGTTAGAAATACATCGGGGTAATCAAGCTCGCGATGATTAAATCTGATCTCTATATTGACGTCTAATCCTTCTATTTTTAACGTTCCACCAAATACCGGAACGGCTTTAACCGGACTCGCAACAGGGAAAATTCCCTGTTGCGACAACAGATCCGATATCTCATCCATCTCAATCAACCACTTGTTGAGACGTTTGTTGATCTCAATGGCTTGTGATCGGCTGGCGTATTGCGAACCACCACATGAGGCGTAGTTGCTATAGCCGCTTTTTTGGTGATTTTCCTTGGGTTGTTGGGAAATCTTTTCCCAAAAATGCGTACCAGCATCA
Organism: uncultured Pseudomonadales bacterium; assembly: GCA_964509075.1. GTDB lineage: Bacteria > Pseudomonadota > Gammaproteobacteria > Pseudomonadales > UBA7239 > UBA7239. The sequence goes on from CAZDWC010000013.1 coordinate 36,035, forward strand.
AGTTTGCACTTGCAGGATTTTCTTCTCGCAGAGCTTCCTTGAACTTCTGCCTCAGATCACAAAAAGCCACATGGAAATTAGCTTTTTGTTCCGGCGACAATCTATCACATAAATCTTCTTTGGCATGCGGATTTTCTGGTTTAGGGCATGGAACAAGCAAAGGTTTATTAAGTGCCTCTGGCAGACGATCGATAGCATTTGCCAGAATTTCACAGTGCTTACTGGATGTATGGTCGTAAGTGAAAATGGCGTGTGCCAGCAAGAATATTGAGGACGGCCCACTGCCATCCTGCCAGTATTCATCGCGCCAAGCTTTGAGATACCGACACACTTCGCGTGCATGTGGTTTTCGAGCAAATTCTGCTTTAACCCAATTCCTAAGAATAATAGGGTCTGAAGGCACCCAACCTTTCTCCCGATCAGCTAGATGAATAACCACTGGATCTATATCATTTTCCCATTCTGCAGCTTCAAATAGCGATTCCATCGAAGCTGTGGCTGAGTCCATAGCTATCGCTTTGGCCATTGCCATATTTCTGGATTCAACAACTCTATTGATTTGACTATCTGGCACACCATATAGAGGAAGGTCAATGTGAATACGATGATCGATCCGCACCCTAACGCATGCCTTCTTGCCGCGCTCTATTTTCCAGCCATGCCCTTTTGCGGCAATGTGTTCGGCTAGGATATTTTCAATCGTGGTAAAAAATAGTTTGGCGTTTGTTTTTGGTCTTTTACCATCCTCAAGTGCCGTAAACGGCAGATATACACCATAATCAAGGTCAATTTGTTGCTGAGGTGGATATGCCGGATTGTTTATCGTCCTATATACAAAGGAGCCTTGTGTAGAGAATTTTGGTACGGGCAACTCTTCATTTTGTGCTTTAGGTGCCTTCTTGAACCCCTGAGTGATTGCCTCCTTGAGTTCATCCCTTATTGAAACGAGATTTTTCTTATCTGCATTAGACAGGTCCAATACGTCGATAAAATCAGAAAATAAATCATGAAATGTGTTATTCATTTTTCCCCGTCCCTTATGAGTTTCTTTCGTTGTAAAAAGTTGGTTTTTTTGCTAAGTATTTCATTGCGCCCCTCATAAACTCTTTTCCTGCTGCGTCTTGAGCCGATACAGTTCCGAGTCCAATCAAGGTTTGTGTTGCTCCTTTTGTGGCGATATCAAGTCCAACAGATTTTGTCTGCTCTGGACTTAAAAATTCGTCAATCTTCATGTATTTATCTTTCAGCTGCTGCTCCAGCATGTAATTGGTGACGCCTTCCTGACTGGCCATCATCAGGGAAATCAAGTCTTCCCCCCAATTGATTAGACCTCTATCGGTGGATTTTTCTTGGTTTGCGGTAATTTTTGCCGAAAGTGCACCAATAGATAAAAGGTACACATCTTTCTGTTCTGGATGAGTGATGTTGCATTGGGCCTCATGGAGCGCAAAAAATCCTGGAGCGTTCCCCACTAAGCCTCCATCTACAAATATCTGTGACTTGATAACGTGATTTGGAAGGTAAATAGGGGCAGCACTGGTTGCCATAGCAACATCAACCAGTGACAGTGATGCGTCTCTGGTAAACCTTTCATGATGAGGTGTTTTAAAAAACTGCGGGAGTCCCTTTGTCCAGTTCACAGCAGGTATGATAACTCTGTGTTCCAGATCCCCCATTTTCCTTTCTTGAAATATGTCCTGCAGTACGCGCTTGAGATTTTCATTGCTGTGTTTTGCCGCATTTAATCCGCGGTCCCAATCAAGGCCAGTAAGGCTCCTGATTTTTTTACCGAGAAATTTATGCCAAGGCAGAGGCAATAACGGTGGAAATATCTCATTCCCATGTTTCTGCAGCTTATCTGCGATATCTTTTGCAGGAATTTTGCACGCTAATGCCAGGGCGATTATCCCGCCTACACTGGTTCCCGCAATGAGATCAAAATGATCTGCAAAGGGTCGAGATGTTTGTTCTTCGAAATCTGCAATTATTGTTGCGGTATATAGCCCTTTGTAGCCACCGCCTGAAAGTGCCAGGATCTGGAAGCGATTTTCTGTGTTTTCCACCACGTATATTTCCCCTTTAGTAATCCACAACTCTGCCTGCCACGCCGGGCATGCGAAATTTGGTATATACGAGGGTCTTACCGACGAATTCGTATCGTCAGTTAGTGGTTTGTCGAATTGCTACATCAATTTTATTTGATATAGTTGCGACCGTCGTCCATATGCCCGCGACCCAAAGCGTCATTAGGCGAACATTGACCCCAAATGCCTGGCCGGGCATTTGGGGTCTCCTTCTTAGGAAGACGGGCGGCTTACGCCAAACCCCCTCACTACATAATTCAAAAGCTGTTGGTGCTGGCGCTAAACGCTGCCCCAAGTCGCGTATATTGGTTCGGGAAATCAGTTTTCAAGGCCTAGAGAAAGAAATTCCCAAACTCCATTTTTGATTATAAGCGTAATCCTCGGTGCTGTACAAATATACATGCATTTGCGGGCTATGCGGCGTTACGCGGTGAGCCTACGGTTACCGTGGCTACTCAGTAATTAGCTTATGAGTCTTTGCAGACGGAACTGGGGCGGGCTCAGATGCACTTTAGTCAATGGCGGCAAAGGTAGGGTACCTGGGCTTATTCCGCCAGAACCGGGTAGCCTCGCCGCCGCCTCCGTTCTCACTCGCTTGCTTAATTCCCCACGGCACAGGGAGCTCACTTGAATCAGGCGCTGGTATGACTTGTCAGCCTACATGGAGTATTGCCACTACCAGTCTGGGGGGGGCGCTGCATCCATGTAACAGGAGATTGCAAAGTAACATTGTTAATGTTACTTTGCGTTTTAATGTTACATGTGGCCGGCATCTCGAATGGATCTTCTTGAAAAAACAGAGAGTTACATTGAGTTTACGCTAGGTATTCGTACTCGGTTAGAGCCCGCCAAGTTAAGTGGACTCCCCCAATTCCTGCAGCAGGACTATAGCTATTATCAGGGAGAGGTACTCGGGCAACCCTGCCTGTTTATGGTGCCTGCCTATACCGACATGGAATCCCCCGGAGTGGTTGAAAAGCATTGTCAGCAAGTGCGCAAGCTGTGGCCCCATGGGGAAGTGGTTTACCTGGCCGAGACAATTTCCTCCCACAATCGTCAGCGTCTTATACAGCAAAAGGTTTCCTTTATTGTGCCCAAGACCCAGCTCCATCTCCCGGTGCTGGGGTTGTCGCTGCGGGAGTATTTCCAAGGATTGCGAGATAAGACCAAGACTGCCGAGCATCTTTCGCCCACAGCACAGCTGGTTATTCTGTGGGCGCTACTCAAAGAACCGGTACGAGAAGTCAGTAGCGCCAAGATGGCCGAGCGCTTGGGTTGCAGCCGGATGGCTGCGGGCCGTGCCTACGATGAACTGGCGGGGTTTACATGGGCGGAAGTTGCAAAAGCGGGCGGCGAGAAGAAGAGCCTCACATTGCAGCAGCAAGGCCGCGCATTGTGGCAGGCAGTGGAGGGGCAGCTTCAGTCACCGGTGCGAAAACGCCGGTGGATGATGACGGCAGCGGGGGCTGCGCTGCCGGGCACCGTAGCAGGCGAATCAGCGTTGGCATATTTGACGATGCTGGGCGATCCTGTGTACCCGGTGCGTGCCATTAAAGATGATGAATACAAAGGCCTAGTGAAGGCTTTGGGGTTGAAACAGATCAAGTATCCAGAGCCAGACTGTTTTCAACTGGAAACCTGGGCCTACAGCCCGGAACTACTCGCCCAGAACGGGTGTGTCGATCCATTATCTCTGTGTCTGAGTCTGGAAAAAGAAAGCGATCCGCGCATCAGCCTTGCAGCTAATGACTTGCTGGATAAATTCCCATGGTGAGAGGACTGGATGTTTTCCGGGAACATTTCGCTGGTTACGAAGCACACTATGTGCTGATTGGCGGCGCAGCTTGCCATGTGTTGATGGACGAGGCAGGTTTGGAGTTTAGAGCTACCAAAGACCTGGACTTGGTGCTGTGTGTAGAGGTGCTTGACGCGCCATTTGCAACCCACTTGTGGCAGTTTATCCAGGATGGCTGTTATGAGCAGCGCCAGAAAAGCACTGGTGGTAAAGAGTTTTATCGGTTCATTAAACCTGCAGCAGAGCATTACCCATACCAGCTTGAGTTTTTCGCCAGACGACTTGAGGCCATCCCGTTGCCTGAAGAGGCGTACTTAACTCCTATTCCACTGGAGCAAGACGTTGACAGCCTGTCTGCCATCCTGCTTGATGATGATTATTACGGCTGCCTAGCAAGCGGCACGCAAGAAGTCGCGGGAATCCGGGTGTTAAAGCCGGAATTTATCGTGCCATTCAAAGCGCGCGCCTATCTGGATCTGGTCAAGCGCAAAGAGGAAGGTGATGCTGCAGTCAAAGGAGATGACATCAAAAAACATCGACAGGATGTATTCCGCTTGTATAACTTGCTGGTGCTGGATCAGCCTATTTATCTGCCAGAGGCTATCATGATGGATATTCAGCGGTTTGTTGCTGCAATACGTGAAGTACAGGCTGTGGATCTTAGATCTGTCGGCATTCGCAACAAATCACTGGAAGACGTGTTGACTGATTTGCAGACGGTGTATCAGCCCATGATTCGGTCTGTTCCGGAAGAAGGTTCGCAGTGATCGTCATGCAGCACCTGACAAACAGGCTAACGACCTAACGTGGGTCAGTATTCGAAGGAACTAAAGCCCATCAATGGGTCAGCTTTGAGTGGAGGAAAGTGGAATGCTGGAGCGATGTTTTCAGAACGCTCGGATGCGAATATCCAGGGAATAAACGTGGTTGATAGTTGATGATTGCTAATATTGAGGGCTTATTAAGGGCAACTCCTGGCATAAAAGCAAAGGAGATTACCTTGCATCTTGGGGTGGATAAAACATCAGTAAATTCTGTTCTGTATGGCAATCCCACGATGTTTGTTCATGGAGATAATTACTGCTGATCATTGGTTGCACAGAACAAGCTAATAATCGTCTGTTGTCTTCCATCCAGAACTGACCTACTTGGAGGTGATATTCGCATCAAATAATTACCCGGCTACCACTAGGAAATTATTGGTATTTTCACCTTTCAAGCTGGGTCAATTCTGGATAAAAATTCATTAGCATTGTTGAACACTAGTCAACAGTTCATGGGGTTATTTTTACAGGAAGTTCAACTGCAAAGCGAGTAATCGCTCGCTCAGAGGTCGCAGTTATAACGCCTCCATGGGCTTTAATAATAGACTGGGTGATAGCCAACCCCAGCCCCACACCGTCATCGATCCGTGTTCTGGATTCATCTGCTCGATAGAAACGATCAAAGAGACGGGGCAAATGTTCTGGCGGAATCGTATTGCCCTGATTCGTGATGCTTATCTTTATGGTTCCAGGACATCGTTCGATAATAATCGCGATGCTGGTATGAGGATCAGCATGTTGGATCGCATTGGCCAGCAAGTTACCAAAAGCCCTACGCAACATGAGAGCATCCCCACTGCATTCCGCTTGACCTTTCACGTCCAGGCGAATGCTTTTCTCATCAGCAAGTACTTCGTAAAAATCACAGAGCGCGTGAATTTCCTTGCCAACATCCACTGTTTCACGTTTTGGGATAATCAGGCCGTGGTCAGCCTTCGCAAGGAAAAGCATATCGGCAATCATGCGTGCCAGTCGCTCGTATTCTTCTAGATTGGCATAGAGGGTTTCCTTATATTCCTCTGTATCGCGTGGCTTGGAAAGGGATACCTGCGTCTGTGTCATCAGGTTGTTGATTGGCGTGCGCAATTCATGCGCTAGATCCGAGGAAAATTCGGAAAGCCTGGTCAGTGATTCGCCGATGCGATCCAGCATGTCATTGAATGCGGTAGCGAGTTCTTGTAGCTCGACCGGCATGTCGCTGATCGTCAGGCGGTTACCCAGCTGTTGGGCAGAGCTGCGTGCCACCAGATCGGTCATGTCCTGCACGGGTGCCAGTCCTCGTCGCGTTACCAGAAAGCCGAGCACGGCCATGGCACTCAGTCCACACAGGCCGATCATGAGCAGTTCGCGCTCGAAGGCGTGCAGGAATTGCTGGTGGTGGCCGATGTCGATGCCGACTGTTATCCGGTAACCGGATGCTGTCATGGCGGTCATGCCCCTATAGGGCGTGCCTTCTACTTCCCAGCCCAGTGCTGTGCGCTTGTCGAATGGAATTTGGTCATGGCCAGCCTGGAACCACAGCTGGTCATTGGTGTCGTCAATACGCACCAGCAGGTCGTGATGGCCGACCAGTGCGCGGTCCAGTTCCTGCCGGATACGTGGTGTGTCATCAGGCGAGTGCAAGCCAGCCAAGGCTTTCTGGAGCAGTTCCAGCTTGCCTGCCATTTGTGACCTGTCCATATCAGCAAAATGATCATCCACTGCTGTGCGGACAACCAGCCCCATAACGGTGATGACAGAAGCAGTCAGCAGCGCAAACAGCAGTGCTGTGCGCAGGACAATAGAATGGGTTGGCCGCAGCATGTCACACAGGTGCATGGTCTGCCTCCATGACATAACCCATCCCGCGCACGGTGTGTATCAATGCATTATCAAAACCGGCATCGATCTTGTTGCGCAGGCGTTTGATGGCGACTTCAACCACATTGGTGTCGCTGTCGAAATTCATGTCCCATACCTGAGAGGCAATCAACGAGCGCGGCAGGATTTCGCCACTGCGTCGCATCAGTAGTTCGAGCAGGGCAAATTCCTTAGCAGTCAAGTCGATGCGTTGGCCGGAACGAATAGCGCGTCGGCGTCGCAAATCCAGCTCCAGGTCACCCACGGCAAGATGATCCTCATCCCTGTGGCGGCCTCGTCGTAGCAAAGTTCGAACCCGCGCCAGCAACTCGGCAAAGGCAAAGGGTTTGACGAGATAGTCATCGGCGCCCAGCTCCAGTCCCTTGACGCGGTCTTCCACCTGGTCACGCGCCGTGAGAAACAGTACCGGCATATCCTTGCCGGCTTTGCGGATGGCAGACAGCACTTGCCAGCCGTCCAGACCCGGCAGCATCACGTCAAGAATGGCTAGCGCATAGTCTTCCTGCAAGGCCTGTTCCCTGCCGGTCAGGCCATCCTGTACCCAGTCAGTGACATAGCCTGCCTCGCTCAGCCCTTGTTTCAGGTAACTGCCTGTCTTGGCTTCATCCTCAATTAACAGGATCTTCATATGCCCTGAGCCTTGCTTGTATGGTCAGGCTCAACAATAAACCAGACAGGTCATGCCTGTCCTGAAGATGACAGAAATGTAATTTTGGCGTCAGGCTGGCGTTGGTATCCACCCGGCAAAATGCAAGCCATCAACAAGTGAGGCGAGGTGGCTGGTATATGTCTAAGTTATGGGCTGGATGGGTGGCGTTGTTGGGAGTGTTATGGCTTCCATCCATGGTGCTGTCCGCTGAATACCAGCTGGATATCCGCAAGGAAACAGTCAATATCACTGGCAAAGCCATGGAAAGAGTCACCGTGAACCATTCCCTGCCGGCTCCGACCCTTTACTGGACCGAAGGTGAAGATGTAGTGATACATGTCACCAACCACATGGATGAACCTTCCTCGGTACATTGGCACGGCATTCTGGTGCCAGGGTACATGGACGGTGTAAAAGACCTGAATGGTTATCCCGGTATCGAACCCGGCCAGACCTTTACCTATCGGTTCACTGTGCGCCAAAGCGGTACCTACTGGTACCACTCACACACCAATGGCCAGGAACAGGATGGCTTGTACGGTGCCTTGATCATTCGCCCCAAAGGCGTTGACCCGATCAAGGCAGACCGCGAAGCGGTAGTGATGTTCTCGGATTTCAGTGATGAGACGGCTGACGACATTCTCGGCAATCTCAAAATGTCATCCGATTACTACAACAATTCAAGGCGCACAGTCGGTGATTTTTTCAGTGATGTAAAAGAGAAAGGCTTTTCACTGGCATGGCGCTCAGCAGCCGACTGGGGCGATATGCGCATGTCACCGACGGATCTGGCTGATGTCAGCGGTTATACCTTTCTCATCAATGGCAAGACCCCACGGCAAAACTGGACACAGACGTTCACGCCCGGTGAAACCGTGCGTTTGCACATGATTAACGCTTCGGCGATGTCGTTTTACGATGTGCGTATTCTCGATACGGAAAACAAGCGTCTGAAAATGACGGTCGTGCAGGCGGATGGCCGGAATGTTGAACCTGTTCCGGTGGATGAATTCCGGTTTGGCGTGGCAGAAACTTACGATGTGCTGGTAACACCTAATGAAGCAAAAGCTTACACAATTGTTGCGGAACCGATAGACCGCAGCGGCTTTGCCATCGGTACGCTGGCGCCGCGTGAAGGTATGCAAGGCGCGATGCCTTCACAGCGTCCCCGTGCCTTGCTGACGATGGCAGATATGGGCATGAGCCATGACATGGGCGCGATGGATCACAGCAAGATGTCGGATGCAGAAATGGCCGACATGATGACGCAAATGCGCAGTGGCTGGGCGAAGACCGGTGCTCCGCGTGGAGATAAGGTGTTGTCCTATTCCGACTTGCGTTTCCTCGGCGAGCAAGTGGACACGCGCAAGGAGGAGAGGGAGATTGTTGTCGCACTCGGCGGCAATATGGAGCGTTATATCTGGACGATGAACGGCAAGACGATGGAAGAAGCCGAACCGGTTGCCCTGCGCTACGGCGAGCGTGTGAAATTGACTTTCGTCAATGAAACGATGATGGCGCACCCGATGCACTTGCATGGCATGTTTGTGCAGTTGGATAACGGCCAGCCGTCAGAAAAATTGCCGGATAAAACGGTAGTGATCGTGCCACCGGGAAAATCGTATTCTGTGCTGCTGACGGCAGATGAAGCGGGCGAATGGTCATTCCATTGTCATCTGCTTTACCACATGGCCAGCGGCATGATGAGCAAGGTGGTGGTGGCGACGCTGGACGAAAAATCCGTGCCGATTGGCCGTGCGACACCGGCGGCAAAAGGAGGCGCACATGCACATTAATAGCAAAGTGACTCTAATGCTGTGCGGTCTGCTGCTGACTTCGGTAGTGCGGGCGCATGATGAAACCACCGCATACCATGCTTTTCGGCTGGAGCTGGATGCCGGTGAGAGTCGCGAAAACACCTCGGTGTCCAACTGGGATCTGGATGGCTGGATCGGTGGTGACAACCACAAACTCTGGCTCAAGAGCGAGGGTGAGGTGGCCGATCACGACACGGAACACAGCGAGACCTGGGCGATGTACAGCTACAACCTCGCCACATTCTGGGATGCGCAAGCCGGTATTCGCTATGACAACCAGCCGGAATCCACAGGTTATGTAGTGGCGGGTTTTACCGGATTGGCACCGTATTTCTTCGAGACGGAAGCCCACTTGTTTGTCAGCGAGGAAGGTGATGTCAGTTTCCGGTTGCGCGAGGAAAACGATTTTTTGCTGACGCAAAAGCTCATCCTACAGCCGTATCTGGAATTGAATGCCTATGCGCAGGATGTGAAAGAGCTGGAGGTCGGTTCAGGTTTGTCGGATGTCAGCCTGGGATTGCAATTGCGCTATGAAATCACCCGCAAGATCGCGCCGTATGTCGAGGTGAGTTATGGGCGCTTGTTCGGTGACACGGCGGATTACGCAAAATCAAACGGTGAAGACCGAAACGATAGCAGTGTGACAGCTGGTATCCGCCTGATGTTCTGAATTCATCCTTATTGTGGAGAAAGCCATGAATCAATGTAACCCCATGAAAAATCCTGTCCGTCGTTCAATATTCTGTTGCGGTGCCCACCTGTTGGCTGCGGTACTGTTGGTCGGTCCCATGGTCGTACTGGCTGATGGGGCAGGCCACACCCATGATGCAGGTATGGAATCCGGCTCAATGGCGGCGGAGACCAATTTTGGTAAGCCAGGCAATGCCAGTGCCGTGACACGAACGATTGAAGTCAGCATGGGCGATGACATGCGTTTTAAGCCGGACAAGATCAGCATCAAGCAGGGAGAAACCATCCGTTTCACACTGAAAAATACCGGCACCATGCCGCATGAAATGGTACTGGGCACAGTAGATGAAATTCGTGAGCACGCCGAGATGATGAAGCAGATGCCAAACATGCAGCATGCGGATCCCAACATGGTCAGGGTTCAGCCCGGTCAGAGCGGGGAAATTGTCTGGAACTTTGATCTTGCCGGTGATTTCCAGTATGCCTGCCTGATTCCCGGTCACCGTGAAGCCGGGATGACCGGCACGATACAGGTCATTGAAGCAAAATAATTTTTTTACCCGCCAACGTAAGGAAAGCGACATGAAACTGACCACAGTACTGTTTATGACTTCAGCCATATTTTTTGCGTCTGCGTCGACCTGGGCAGAGGAGAAAAAAGATGCGGAAGAGCATGCCAAACATCATCCGGCAGCACCAGCCGAACAGATTGCCCAACCCGATACCGGCCAAAAGGATTCTGGTGCCATGATGGCCGGCATGCAGGATCACATGCGGTCTATGCAGGACACCATGCAGAAAATTCATGCGGCAACGAGCGATGCTGAGCGCAAGAAGTTGATGGATGATCACATGAAGCAGATGCAGAACCACATGGACATGATGAAGGGTATGGGGAGTAACGGTGCTGGAATGGGCGGTATGTCGGCCATGAAGGACAAAGGCGACAAGCAGGGTATGGGCATGATGGAAGGCGGCATGAAATGCAGCATGATGGATCGTATGGACATGATGCAAATGATGATGGAACAGATGATGCAGCACATGGCGATGCAGCAATCACAGGGTAAGAAATAAGCAATTGACTGCAGTGGAAGGGAGGAGTTGTCATGAGTGTTTCAAACAATGCCAATCCGAAGGGATTTTCACGCGGCACGGTCATTGCGTGCATTGTGCTGAGTGTCGGCGGGTTTCTGGTCTATACCGGACATGGCGCACACATGCTTGGATTCTTCCCTTATCTGCTGATACTGGCCTGTCCGCTGATGCATCTGTTCATGCATGGCGGGCACGGTCACCATCATGAGAATCACCAAACTTCAGGTGTGAAGGGCAGCGATTGTTGCGGCGGTCACGGTGAGTCGAAAGATGACAAGCCAGTTTCCACGCCAAAGGACAGTGACAGCAAGGAGAATCAGTCATGAATCATGCAGACGCAGTACCGGCTTACGGATTGTGGGGGCTGGTTATTCTGAACTCGGTGATTTTTATCGGCTTTGCCTTCAGTTTTTTCAAACCGCACACAAAAACCGATTGGCGTACTTTTGGTGCTTTTTCCGCGTTCATTATCGCGCTGTTTGTCGAGATGTACGGGTTCCCGCTGTCGATTTACCTGTTTGCAGGTTGGCTCGCCACCCGATACCCCGGCGTGGATTTCCTCTCGCATGACAACGGGCACCTGATCCATACCTTGCTGGGTATGAAGGGTGATCCGCATTTTGATATTTTTCACATTCTGAGTAATGTGTTCATTTTTGGCGGATTTATTCTGCTGTCCTATGCATGGGACACCTTGTGGAAAGCGCAGCGCAAGCATCAGCTCGCCACCACTGGACTGTATGCCTATGTCCGACATCCGCAGTATGTGGCCTTCATCCTGGTTATGTTCGGTTTTCTGCTGCAATGGCCCACCTTGCCTACGCTGGTGATGTTTCCTGTCATGGTATTCATGTACTTGCGGCTGGCCATCCGGGAAGAAACCATTGCAGCTGCTGAATTCGGTGAAGCGTATCAGGCCTGGGCCAAGGTCACACCGCGTTTTATCCCCAGGTTCCAGGCTTTATTTCAATCGGAATGAGTTTTCTGTGTTCCGGACAATGACGCAATGATCGGGCAGCGCTCTTTGGAAGCACTGTGGCTGCAGTGGTCTACGAGTTGCTGCAGGGTTGTCTGCATTCGTTGCAGGTCATCGAGTTTCTGCTGGATCTGCTCAATCTTCTGGTTGGCCAAGCTGCGGATAGTGCGCTTGTCGATTTTCTCGTCCAGCCGCAATAGCTCGCTGATTTCGTCGAGTGAGAATCCCAGCTCCTGTGAGCGCTTGATAAAACGGATACGGTTAATGATGGCAACAGGGTATTGACGATAACTGCCGTTACTGGGTGGCAGGGGCAGTAGCTGGCGCTGCTGGTAATAGCGGATGGTTTCGATGCCGACTCCTGCTTCCCTGGCGAGGCGCCCGATGGTCAAGTGTGTCGGGGTAGGTGACGTGGTCATGGAAAAGCCTTGACTCTGTGGTTGGGTACGGAGTTTATCGTATGTAACGTATCAATGTCATTGGGAGAACATCATGGCAGATCCAACGTCACATTCCTGTCATTCACCGCAACCTGCCAAGTCGCCTGAGCCTGTCTCTGGCGGCCATAGCTGTTGCGCACATAAACAATCGGCTGTTGCAGCTCAAGACGTGGCAGCGTTAAAAGATCCTGTGTGTGGAATGACGGTGCAGCCAGATTCGCCGCTGCGCCATGTGCATGCAGGCAATACCTACTTTTTCTGCAGTGCGCATTGCCAGAATAAATTTGCTACTGATCCTGCTGCCTTCCTTGACAAGGCATTAGCGCCGCCTGCGCCTGTGGTTAAAGGCGCGCAATACACCTGCCCGATGCACCCTGAAGTCGTGCAGGACAGGCCGGGTAGCTGCCCGAAGTGCGGTATGGCACTTGAACCGATGCTCCCGTCGTTGGATGAAGCGGAAAACCCGGAGTTGCGGGATTTTCGTCAGCGCTTCTGGTACACACTGCCATTGACGGTGGTTATCACGGTACTGGCCATGGCCGGGCATACCCTGCACTGGTTCGAACCGGCAGTGCAATCCTGGATCGAACTGGTGCTGTCGCTGCCGGTCGTGTTATGGGCCGGCAGTCCGTTTTTTGTGCGAGGTGTTGAATCATTACGCCATCGCAGCCCGAATATGTGGACGCTGATTGCTACCGGCACTGGCGCCGCTTTTCTCTACAGCGTGGTAGCCACTGTTGTCCCTGAGTGGTTTCCTGCAAGTTTCCAATCGATGGGACGTGTGGGCGTCTATTTTGAAGCAGCGGCCGTCATTATTTCGTTGACCTTGCTGGGTCAGGTCATGGAGTTGAAAGCGCGTTCTGCAACATCGGCTGCCATAAAATCCTTGTTGGGGCTGGCGCCGAAAACAGCGCGTCGAATCAATGTGGATGGTAGTGAAGAAGATATCCCGCTGACACATGTGCATGTCGGCGATCACCTACGTGTGCGTCCCGGTGAAAAAGTACCGGTGGACGGCACTGTGCTGGATGGGCGCAGTGCGTTAGATGAATCGATGCTGACCGGTGAGCCGTTGCCCGTCAGTAAACAACCGGGTGATGCCTTGATCGGTGCCACACTGAATACTAGTGGTGCATTGATCATGCGCGCAGACAAAGTCGGTTCACAAACCATGTTGTCGCAGATCGTGCAGCTGGTGGCACAGGCACAGCGTTCCAAAGCGCCACTGCAACGCATGGCTGATGTGGTGGCTGGGTATTTTGTCACCGGCGTGGTGGTCATTGCGTTAGCCAGTTTCTTCGCATGGGGGGTTCTGGTGCCAGAACAGGGCTGGGTGTACGGTTTTATCAATGCCGTGGCCGTACTGATCATTGCTTGCCCGTGTGCGCTGGGGTTGGCCACACCGATGTCGATCATGGTTGCCACAGGGCGTGCTGCGTCGCACGGCATCCTGTTCAGGGATGCTGCGGCTATCGAGCATTTGTGTACCGTTGATACCCTGATCGTGGACAAGACCGGCACACTTACCGCAGGCAAACCGGCGTTTGACTGTGTGATCCCGACGAATGGTTTTTCACCCGAAATCCTGCTGCAGTTGGCGGCTAGTTTGGATCAAGGCAGCGAACATCCGCTGGCGGACGCCATAGTGCAGGCAGCAAAAGAACAGAAACTGGAGCTGGTGACGGCCACGGATTTCCATTCCGATACCGGTATGGGTGTCACAGGCGTGGTGAATGGTCAGCGCCTGGCATTGGGCAGTGCCGTTTTGATGGAAAAAATAGGTCTTTCAGTCGATGGATTACATGAGAAAGCTGAATCCTTGCGCAGTCGTGGAGCCAGCGTGGTATTTCTTGCAGTCAATGAAACTTTGGCGGGATTGTTGGCCGTGTCTGATCCGGTCAAGCCCACCACAAAAGAAGCGCTGGATAAATTGCGGGCAGAAGGTATCCGTGTGGTGATGGCCACTGGAGACAGCATCACTACCGCTCGATACGTCGCCTCCATGCTGGGCATTGATGACGTGCATGGTGAAGTGAAACCGGCGGACAAACTGGCACTGGTAGAAAAACTGCAACGAGAAGGCGCAGTGGTTGCCATGGCCGGTGATGGCATCAACGACGCACCTGCGTTGGCCCAGGCCAATATCGGTATTGCCATGGGAACAGGAACGGATGTTGCCATGAACAGTGCACAGGTAACGCTGGTCAAAGGCGATTTACGCGGTATTGCCGAGGCGCGTGCGATTTCTGTTGCCACGGTGCGCAACATGAAGCAGAACCTGTGGTTTGCGCTGTTTTATAACGCGCTGGGGGTGCCGCTGGCCGCCGGGTTGTTGTACCCACTGACGGGCTGGTTGTTATCACCTATGGTGGCGGCGTTTGCGATGAGCCTGAGTTCGGTATCGGTTATTTCGAACGCCTTGCGGTTGCGAAACTAAGCGAGGGGCTTTGGGCCGCTGGACTTCCTTCTTAAGGTATATTTCTGTTAATGGAATTCTGGCGTGTGACAAGAACAGGCATCCGCGTGTGTAGCCTGTTCCAGATTTTTCATGATGCCGCATTCGCTTGCCTTGCGGTTGGCCTGACAGGTTTCGCGCAAGGCATGCAATTGCAATTCCAGGAGTTTGAGTGACTCCACTTGCTGGTGAATCCGTTGAATCTGGTTGTCGATGAGTTGGTTGACTTCATCGCAGGCGAATTCCGGATGTTCCTTGAAGTTTTGCAGGGTACGAACATCCTGCAAGCTGATGTCCAGAGAGCGGCAATGCCTGATGAAATGCAGCTGGACCAGATGTTCGCTGCCGTAACTGCGGTAACCATTAGCTTCACGGGCGGGTGCTTTTAACAAGCCTTCCCGTTCGTAGTAACGGATGGTTTCCACATCACAGTCGGTCTTTTGGGACAGTTCGCCGATACGCATAAGGATTCTCCAGAAGGGCTTGACCCTGTAGTTACTACAGACTGTCTAATGGTGGCAAGGTTCCCTGAGGTTTTCCAGTATGTCCCATAGCGACCAACACGACACCAAGCCAGCTTGCTCTTCCTGTGCCTGCAATAGAGCAGAAGTACCTGACCATGAGTGGGCAAGGATTTCTCTTGCGCTACTGCTGGCGTTGCTGGCTGAACTATTGGCCTATTTGTATCCAGGCAGTGTCTGGGTGACGGGAACAGGCATGTTGATGGCGGTTTCAGCTATAGCCCTGTCCGGGTTCGAGGTCTATAGCGAGGGACTGGCTGCTCTACGTAATGGGCGACTCAACATCAATGCCTTGATGTCGGTAGCGGTCACCGGGGCATTTCTTATTGGCCAGTGGCCTGAAGCGGCAATGGTCATGGCGCTCTACAGTCTGGCCGAAGCGATTGAAGCGCGTGCGGTGGAACGTGCCCGCAATGCGATTACTGGCTTGTTGGCAATGGCGCCGGAACAAGCAGACATGCAGCAAACGGATGGCAGCTGGCTGGTAGTGTTGACCCGAGAAGTCCCTTTGGGTGCGGTTGTGCGAGTGCGGCCTGGTGAGCGTATTCCGGTGGATGGTACGGTGACGGTGGGTCTGGGTACCGTAGACCAGTCGCCGATAACTGGGGAGAGTCTGCCCGTTGATAAACAACCGGGAGACGACGTGTTTGCCGGCACCATTAACCAGACCGGTGAGTTGATAGTGCGAACCACCGCGTTAGCCTCCGATAGCACGCTCGCCCGGATCATACATGCGGTAGAGCAGGCACAAGGTTCCCGTGCGCCGACGCAGCGATTTGTAGACAAGTTTGCGGCGATTTACACGCCGGCAATTTTTGGCCTGGCGGTGGCAGTGGCACTCTTTTCTCCCTGGCTGTTGGGGTGGAGTTGGCTGCAATCCTTCTACAAGGCGCTGGTGTTGCTAGTGATTGCCTGCCCCTGTGCGTTGGTCATTGCTACACCTGTTACCGTGGTAAGTGGGCTGGCCGCTGCAGCCCGACGCGGCATCCTGATCAAGGGCGGCGTATATCTGGAGGAGGCACGGAAAATCTCGGTGGTCGCGCTGGATAAAACCGGCACCATCACTGAGGGCAAACCCAGGCTGGTCAGCTTCGAACTTGTCGACACCACACGCGAGCAGCTGGATCTGGAACGGCTGGCCAGTGCATTGGCTTCCCGGTCGGATCATCCTGTGTCACAGGCCATTGCTGCTGGCTTGGTGGCATCCGAATCAACTGAAGTGACTGAATTCCAGGCTATGCCGGGGCGCGGGGTACAGGCTGTGCTGGACGGGCAAGTCTATGTACTGGCCAACCATCGCTGGATCGAGGAGAGGAGCCAGTGTTCTTCCGAACTTGAAGCTCGCTTGCTGCGCCATGAAACCGCCGGTCGAACCGTGACTTTGCTGGCTGATGGGCAGGGTGTGCTGGCAGTCTGTGCTGTGGCCGATACGATCAAGCCCTCATCGATTGATGCTGTCGCTGAGTTGCAGTTGCTCAGGATTACCCAGGTTATGTTGACCGGGGATAATGAAGCAACGGGTAAGACAGTGGCTTCGGAGGCGGGCATTTCAACTGTGCAGGCCAACTTGTTGCCGGAAGACAAGCAGAAAGCCATAGCTGCGTTGGCAGCCACTCATGAGATGGTGGCCATGGTCGGGGATGGCATTAACGATGCTCCAGCATTGGCCAGTGCCGGCATCAGTTTTGCCATGGGGGGCATCGGGACGCATATCGCCATGGAGGCGGCCGATATTGTCATCATGAACGATGACTTGCGACGCTTGCCGGAGACCATCCGGCTCTCAAGGCGGGTTCACAGGATACTGTGGCAAAACATCAGCCTGGCTCTGGGAATCAAACTGGTTTTCCTTCTGCTAGCTTTGTTCAATGGAGCCACCATGTGGATGGCTGTGTTTGCAGATATGGGAGCGAGTTTATTGGTGGTTTTCAACGGATTACGGTTGTTGCGGCAATAAAAAAACCGGCTAAAAAGCCGGTTTTTGTGTCGATATCCAGGAGCTTATTTCTGGTTTGAAGACTTATTGATCCAATGCTGGTGTTGCATCATGTGATCCATCATCATCATTTGTGAACTCATATACTTGTCCATCATATATTGATGCTGGCCTTTCTGTTCCTGGGTCATTCCGGCATAGCAACCTTTAGCGTTATGCCAATTGGCCATCTTCCCTTCGTGCATGTTTCCACCATTCATCATGCCGTGATGCATCATTCCTCCCTGCATATGGTCGCCCCCCATCATCCCTCCCTGCATGTGGTCACCCCCCATCATTCCGTCGTGCATCATGCCGTTGTTGCCCATGCAACATCCCATGCCGCCTGTGCCCCACATGCCATGCATCATGCCCATAGAGTCCTGCATGACTTTCCAGTGTTCATCAAGCAGTTTCTGGCGATCCTCCGGATTCTTCGTTTCCTGGATTTTTTTCATCTGTTCGTGCATAAGCTTCATATTTTCCTGAATCTTCGCCATCTGTTTGTCGAATTCTTCAGGGTTCATTTGTGGTTGCTGTTCTGTCTGAACTGATTTTTCACTAGTGGCGTCAGTGGCCTTTTTGTCTTCAGCCAATACGTTAAAAGAAAAACCGGCTGTTGCGATCAGAATCGTTGCGAGAATTAACCTTTTCATAAAGAGCTCCATAGGGCTGGGAAAATAAACCTGCGCATTCAGACTAGTACAGATAATCGGCTGATGCTAGGTATCTGGATCAAGAAAAGTAGCGCTGGCGGGGTGAGCGGGTCGCGCCAAGACCCCCAATCGTATGGAATGGAGTGGAATTTCGCGTTAAGATGACAAAATGATACGCCGCTGGCTATGCCTATTCCTTACGACAGCCTTCCTGCTCCAGTCTGTGGCGGCAGGAACAGACATGCACGATATGGGTCATTCGTCACCTGATCACCAGACAGTATCGCTCGATCCTGGGCATGGGTCTGATTCTGATAATGCTGGTCACGGCAGCTTGCCGGATTGTGACGTGCACCAGCACGGCCATTGCTGTCATGGACACTTCAGTGCTGTATTGAACAGCCATGCGTTCGATTTTTCTTCGTCAAACAACCGTGTTTCGGCAGATTACGCATTCTTTGTTCCTTCCTCGCCTTCCAGCGAATTGCTCCGTCCTCCCACTGTTTAACCCTGCTCCTTACTGATATCTGACCGGCATTTCCATGCCGATTCTATTTATTTGTTTTAGCAAAGGGTTTCCCCATGAAATTTTCTCACGCTTCGTCTGTAGTTCTTACATCGATGGTTCTGGCTGCGTGTTCTACCCAGTCCATTTCACCCATCACTAATATCTCACCCGATAATCCTGACTGGAAATTTACCCAGGTGCGTGTTTCCAGTGAACAGAATGAAACAGTGATTGGTGCCAATCTTCACCCTGTTAAATCCAGTAAAGCTAAAGGGTACATACAAGCCAAAGCTTTCGATAAAAATGGCGCTTTACTGGCAACATCAGAATGCAAAAAAACACCAATGCGCTCCAAGCGTGTGGAAAGGCGACAACAGGTGGTAAGTGGTGGCTATACGGAAATCACACTGCCAGCTGCGTTGCAGCCAGAAGCAAAAATTGATCTGGGCGTATTCAACAACAACAGTTGTACGTCACAGGCGCACTGATTTTCCCCTGAGCTGCGCGGCGAACCAGACTGATACATGGCATCAGTGGGTTTGATTGTCCTTTAATTTTACGCCGGAGGGTTTTATGGCGTTGACTACATTGTTTCAAAAGCGGCATGGTTGTGTGCCGCTAACTAGCCTGGTTTGTGCTTTGGCTCTTCAGCTAATCTCACTGCCAGTCTGGTCTGATACATCCCTGACATTGCCAGAAGCTATTGAACACACATTGGCAAAAAATCCTGAGTTGCAAATATTTCCGTTGCGGGAAAAAGCCCTGCAGGGAAAAGCACAAACCGAAGCTCTGCGGCCAGCACTGGAAGCCGGCATTGAAGTCGAGAATTTCGCCGGCAGTGGTGACTACAGTGGCACAGAAGCGATGGACACCACCTTGTCTTTGTCCTCGGTACTGGAGTTGGGGCAAAAACGCGATGCCAGAATGGCCGTAGCCGATGCGCGACTGGATCGCTTGCGGGCAGAACAGGAAGTGGCGGCGCTGGATGCCAGTGGCGAAGTCGCCCGCCGGTTTCTGGATGCCTTGGCGGCACAAGAGCGCCTGGCTTTGGCGCGCGAAGCAGAAAAGCTCGCCGGCGAAACGGTGCAAGCCGTCAAGCGTCGCGCGGAAGCAGGCGGCGGCTCACAGGCAGATGTGTTGCGTGCGAAAGCGTCACTGGAACAAGCCCGACTGGCGAGTGCGCATGCAACCAGCACCGCTCGCGCAAACCGCATTCTGCTGGCGTCGTTGTGGGGTGAAACTGATCCGGATTTTTTAACAGTGTCTGGTGACTTGTTGGCAGTTGGTTCACAGGAGCCGGTAGCCGCGTTGTATGAACGCGTCAGTCGCAATCCATCGGTACTGAGACTCGCCAGCGAAACCCGCCTGAAAGACGTGGAAGTGCGCATGGCGCAAGCCAATGCCAGGCGCGATATCAATTGGTCTGCCGGCGTGCGTCAGTTGAATGAAACCGATGACACGGCGCTGGTTGCCAGCATGAGCGTGCCGTTATTCAGCGGGCGGCGCAACGCCGGTGCCTTGCAGGCTGCGCAGGCCGAGAAAGACGAAGCAGCTTTTGTGCAGGATGCCACCTTGCAACAATTGAAGGCCAGGCTACAGGCCTTGCATGGCCAGCGTCAGCAATCTCTTGATGAAGTACATGCCTTGAAAAAATCCGTGATTCCGCTGCTGGAGCAAGCGCTGCAATCCTCACGCACAGCATTTGCCAACGGTCAATTGGGATATCAGGAATGGCTGGTGTCACGGCAGGAATTGTTATCCGCCCGTATTGCCTTGCTGGATGCAGCCAATGAATCACACAGGCTACGAATTGATATTGAACAACTCACGGCAGAACCCTTGCTGAAAAATTCACAGGAATAATTGATATGAAAAAC
>CAZDWC010000014.1:0-53094 GCA_964509075.1 uncultured Pseudomonadales bacterium
TTCCGCCACCGGAAGGTGACGTCGACGCGCCATTGCAGGCGTTGATCATTGACTCCTGGTTTGATAATTATCTTGGTGTCGTGTCACTGGTGCGCGTCAAGCATGGCACGCTGCGCAAGAAGGACAAAATTGTTGCCAAGAGTATTGGCAAGGCGCACCCGGTAGATATCGTCGGTGTATTCACGCCGAAGCGCAAGGAAACCGGCGAGTTGAAAGCTGGCGAGGTGGGATTTGTCGTCGCCGGCATCAAGGATATTCACGGAGCACCAGTAGGGGATACGCTGATCAATGCAGCGCACCTCGATACACCTGCGTTACCTGGTTTCCAGAAAGTGAAACCGCAAGTCTATGCCGGTGTGTTTCCGGTCAATGCTGATGACTATGAGGATTTTCGTGAGGCACTTGCCAAGTTGACCTTGAATGATGCGGCGCTGTTTTACGAGCCGGAAACATCGGATGCCTTGGGTTTCGGATTTCGCTGTGGCTTCCTTGGCATGTTGCACATGGAGATCGTTCAGGAGCGTCTGGAGCGCGAGTATGATCTCGATCTGATCACTACCGCACCTACCGTGGTTTACGAGGTGGTTTTGAATGGCGGTGAGGTAATACTGGTGGATAACCCGTCAAAATTGCCGGATCCGGGAAAAATCCAGGAAATGCGCGAGCCAATTGTCGAGGCCAGTATTCTGGTACCCCAGGCGTATCTCGGTAATGTCATCAGTCTCTGTGTCGACAAACGTGGCGTACAGAAAGATATGTTGTTCATTGGTAATCAGGTGTCGTTGCGCTATGAGTTGCCGATGAGCGAAGTGGTGATGGACTTCTTTGATCGCCTCAAGTCCGCCAGCCGTGGTTTTGCCTCACTTGATTATTCGTTTATTCGATTTGATACCGCCCGGTTGGCCAAGCTGGATGTGCTGATCAACGGTGATAAGGTAGATGCCTTGTCGGTGATAATTCACCGCGACAATGCTGCGGCCCGCGGTCGGGTGCTTTGCGAAAAAATGCAGGAGCTGATTCCGCGCCAGATGTACGATGTGGCAATTCAGGCAGCAATGGGCGGGCAGATCATTGCTCGTACCACGGTGAAGGCCATGCGCAAGAATGTATTGGCAAAATGTTACGGCGGGGATGCCTCACGCAAGAAAAAACTGCTGGAGAAGCAGAAGGCCGGCAAGAAGCGCATGAAGCAGATTGGCCATGTTGAAATTCCTCAGGAAGCCTTTCTGGCTGTTCTGAAAGCTGACTGATTCCGAAGAGGTTGTTGAATATGGTTAATGCCGCACTGCTGGCCGCCATTCTGATCAGTCTGGTTGTCTGGTTGCTACAGGAAATTCTCGGCCGCCGTTACCGAATTGAACTGCTGTGTGAGCATCCTCAGAAGATAGTTGCGCTCGGGCCTGAGGCAGGCTTTCCGTTGTGGTTGCGTTTTTTGTCGGGGGCTCTCCTGGCGAGCTGGGCTGCGTTGGCTCTGGCGGTATATTACAAGCGCGATGGTGACTTCGCCCTGATACTGGTTGCACTGGTGCTGTTTTGCGGAGTTGTGAGTCTGCTTGACTCTATGCTGTTCAGGCAGCGTCGGGTACAGCTGATGGGCGCAGCCCCTGTGCAGCAAATCCTGTCGCGCATCAAGGTAGATAGTGAAAAGCAGCAGTTGGTTGATTGGGCTGAGACTGATTATGTTACTGCCGAATATGCAAAGTCCTTTTTTCCCGTGTTGCTGGTTGTTCTGATTCTCCGTTCCTTTTTGCTGGAGCCTTTCAAGATTCCATCGGCGTCCATGGTGCCGACACTGGCGGTGCATGATTTTATTCTTGTCAACAAGTTTGCCTACGGTTTGCGTCTGCCAGTGCTGGGAACCCAGATATTGCCGTTGGGGATGCCGCAGCGTGGCGATGTGATGGTTTTTTTTCCGCCGAATGACAAGCGCTATTTCATCAAACGTGTTATCGGCTTGCCGGGGGATGAAATTGATCTGGTTGACAACATGCTTTATATCAATGGCGTGCAGATGCAGCAAAAACCTTTGCGTGTGGAAGGTGAGCAGATTGTTTCAGCTGAAAACCTGCAGCCGCTAGAGCATCTTATCCAGCGATCCCCTGTTACTCCGCGTCAGGGAAACTATCATGCAATTGTGCCGCAGGGTCATTATTTCATGGTGGGGGATAATCGCGATAACAGCAGTGATAGTCGTTTCTGGGGGATGGTGCCAGAGGCTAATATTGTCGGTCGGGCTGTTTATGTGTGGATGCACTGGGAGCCACGTAACAGCTTCCCGTGGCTGAGCTTGCCCTCGTTCGCCCACAATGGTGTAATCCAGTAGCCAATGACAGGAGAGAGTCCATGAGAGCAATGAAAAACGTGCAGTATGGTTTCAGTATGTGGGAGGCGATGTTCTATCTCGGCATGCTGGGCTTTGTGCTGACCTGTGCACTCAAGCTCGGCCCGCATTACATGGATGATCGCAATATTGCTGAGGCCATGCGTGGTGTGCATGAGTCATTGCAGGGAAAGGATGTCTTTGAAATCAAGGATTCCGATATCAGGTCGCGCATGGGCAAGTTTTTCCAGGTCAGTATGTTGCCGGATGAATTGCTGAAGGAAATTGAAGTCGAACGTGAAGCGGGCAAGGTTATCCTGCGGTTAAATTATGAAACGCGCGACAATTTTATGGGCAATGTTGATGTTGTGTTGAGGTTTGAACATGAGGTCGATCTTGCCAGTCTGCCAGAATAGTGAGTGCTGATCTGGATACGCTACAGGGAGCGTTAGGCTACGATTTTCGCGATCAGTCCTGTCTGGTTCAGGCGCTGACGCACCGCAGTTTTGGTGTGCCCAATAATGAGCGCTTGGAGTTTCTTGGTGATGCCATTCTGGATCTGTTGATTGGTGAGCTCTTGTACCACCGTTATCCGCAGGCTGCAGAAGGTGATTTGTCGCGCATGCGCGCACACGCGGTTTGTGGCGAAAATCTTGCGTTGATTGGTCGTCGCCTTGATCTTGGCTGTTATCTGCGTTTGGGTGCCGGCGAAGCGCAATCCGGTGGGCGTGAGCGTGAATCCAGTCTTGCTAATGCAGTGGAAGCCATTGTGGCTGCTGTTTTTCTTGATGCAGGCTTGGAGTGTTGCCGGCGAGTGGTTCTGGCGTTGTTTGCCGACGTGCTGGCGTCGCTGACCCCTTCAGTGTCCAAGGATGCGAAGACGGTTTTGCAGGAGTATTTGCAGGCACGACAAAAATCATTGCCGCACTACAGGCTTGCTGAACGTTCAGGCCAGGATCATGCGGCTTTATTTCATGTGGTATGTGAGTTGGGAAGCATGGGTATTCAGGCTGGCGCTACTGCTTCCAGTCGCAAAAAAGCGGAACAGATGGCAGCTGCGGCGGTATTGAATATGCTGGAATCAAGAATATGACCGGGAAAACAGATTGTGAAGTTTCGACAGTCCGACGTTGCGGGATGGTGGCAATTGTAGGGCGACCTAATGTCGGCAAGTCCACGCTGCTTAATCACTTGATCGGTCAGAAGCTTTGCATTACCTCGCGCAAGCCACAGACGACACGTCACCTGATACTGGGTGTGAAAACTGCAAATGCTGTGCAGATGATTTTTGTGGATACTCCTGGCATTCATCAGGGAGGGCGTCATGCGATGAACCGCCGGATGAATCGCGCAGCGTCCTCGGTGGTGCACGATGTTGACGTCATTGTGTGGGTGGTGGATCGTGCAATCTGGACAGCAGAAGACCAGCAGGTGCTGGAGCGTTTGCAGGATACTACACTGCCTGTGGTATTGGTGATCAATAAAATTGATGAAATGCGTGACAAGGATCAGCTGTTGCCCCTGATCGCGGACTATTCAGCCAGGCGAAATTTTGCAGCAGTGGTGCCCCTCTCGGCCTTGCAGGGTACGGGATTGAGTGTTCTGGAAGAGGCGCTCATGCCACATCTTCCGGAGGGCGATTTTATTTACCCGGAAGACCAGCTGACTGACAAAAGTGAGCGTTTTTTCGCGGCAGAAATCATACGCGAGAAAATTATTCGGCAGTTGGGTGAGGAGTTGCCTTACCAGACGGCGGTGGAAATAGAGCAGTTTCAGGAGGATGGTGCGCTGCTGCGCATTGCGGGTTTGATTCTGGTGGAAAAAGAAGGACAGAAAAAAATTGTCATTGGTGAAGGCGGAGAGCGCCTGAAAAAAATTGGCCAACAAGCCAGGATTGATATGGAGGAAATGTTCGGCCACAAGGTTATGCTCAAGTTATGGGTGAAAGTGCGACGTGGCTGGGCGGACAACGAGCGCACCCTGAATAGTCTCGGTATTGAGTGATTCCGTGTTATGCCACAGGGTTTTCTGTTGCACAGTCGCCCGTATCGTGAAACCTCGCTTATTGCTACTTTCCTGACGGATACTGCAGGTCGTCAGGATTTGTTGTTGCGATCTGTTCGTCAATCAGCCAAGAAAATGAAGTTAATGCCTCAGGCGTTTTGTTGCTATGAGCTGGCTTGGGCGGGGCGGGGCGAACTCAAGCAGGTGCAGTGGATTGAGGCGTTGTCATCGGCGATTGTGTTGCAAGGTGACAGGCTTTTCTGCGGGTTTTATATCAATGAACTGTTGTATCGTCTGTTGTCGCAGCATGAAGCAGAGGCGGCGCACTTTGAACTCTATGCGCAGACTTTGGCGAGCCTGTGTTGCGAGCCTGACATTGAGCCAGTACTGCGCCATTTTGAATTATCCCTCCTCGAGTTGCTGGGGTATGGTCTCAGTTTGGATTGTGATACCAATGGCCATCCATTACAGGAAGATGGCATGTATTGCTATGTGCCAGAACAGGGGTTGGTGGCTTTGGGCGAGAGTGGCAATGCAGCAATGATTGCGGGTAGCGGTGCGGCGTTTTTTGCCACTGCCAGGCGTGATTTTTCGCTGCGGGAAACCAGGCAATTGGCAAAGCGCTTGCTGCGTGTAGTGTTGTCCATGTATCTGGGGGGGCGCCCATTGCGCAGCCGAGAGCTTTTTGTTGGAAACTAGCTGTGGAAAAAGTCGTGCAGCGAGTTGCGTTGTTGCCAGGCAAGGAGGCGATCTACTGCACGGTTGAAGGCGGTTAGTACATCACCAATATGTGCGGTGAGGTTTTTCTTCAGGATGGACTCCATGGCGTTGCAGCAGTTCTTCAGTTCGGGAACACCACAATAGCAACAGGCTCCATGCAGCTTGTGTATATGTTCTTGTGCAACAATCAAATCTTGACTGTGTAAAGCAGCATTGATCAGCTCCCTATCCTGTGGCAGATTCTTCAGCAACAAACCGAGCATTTCAATTGCGATTTCAGTACGGCCTCCGCTGGATTTAAGTGCTGCGTTCTTGTCGATACAGGTAATCCATCCCTCATCTGGCGGCAGCGGGGCGTAGGCTGCGGGCGAGCGAATATTGCTTTCCTGTTTCGCCTGCCATTTTTCCAGTGCACGAAGTAATTGCTGCTCGGTCGCGGGTTTGCTGAGGTAGTCATCCAGTCCAGACATCAGCAGATGTTGGCGCTGCTCGGCCAGTGCATGTGCTGTCAGTGCGATGATAGGCGTGTGTTTCTTTCCGTTGCCGGACTGTTTTTCCAGTTGGCGGATTTTCTTGGTGGCTTCTATGCCGTCCATGATTGGCATCTGGATATCCATGAAGATCAAGTCGGGCTGCTGCTCCTGAAAAACCTGCAGGGCCTCATGTCCGTTCTGGGCTTCCAGTACGGAAACACCCATGTCGCGTAACAGCGTACTGATCAGTTTCAGGTTCGACAGGTTGTCATCCACGGTAAGTACGCGTAGTGATTGTGTGTGACTGCTGGCCTGATGTGAGTCAGATCGCTCAACCATGGAGGCTGTGCTTTTCAGTCCCAGTGAATGACACAGAGTGCTATAGAGTCTGCGTGTCGTCACCGGTTTTGGCAGATGGTGCACGGCGGCCTGCAGCGTGTCAGGCAGGCTGTGTTTGGCTGAAGTGGGAATGCATAACAGCACTGGGCAGTGGTATTGTGCGGATAGCTGTTCGATGCACGCCATCATCAGTTCCAGTTCTTTCTGCTGGTGTTTTACCGGAAGGCCCAGAATCACGGCGTCCAGCGGTATGCTGCTGGCTGCGTGTCTGGATACGGCAGGCAGGACTTGCTCAATGCTGTCAGCCAATACGGGATGAGTGCCCCAGTCAGTCAAGGAATGACTAAGGGCAAGACGACACAATGGTTCGCGATCATAAATTAATACCTGCCGATCGATCAGGTCTTTATATTCGGTAGCTGGTGTGGTGTGTGTTGCAATATCGAAGCGTACCGTAAACCAGAAAGTGGTATTGCCGGCTTCGCTGGAGTAGCCGATGTCGCCGCCCATCTGCTCAACCAGTTTCTTGGAAATGGCGAGGCCGAGGCCGGTGCCGCCGTATTCACGTGTGGAGGAGCTGTCGAGCTGGCTGAAGGCATTGAATATTGATGTTTCATTGTTGGGCAGACCTTTGCCGGAATCGCTGACATCTATTTTTAGCAGTGCCTGCTGCGAATCATTTTTTTCGACTGCCACTCGCACCACGATATTGCCTTGATCTGAAAATTTTATGGCATTGCTTATGAGGTTGGTCAGTACCTGTTTGAGGCGCAGCGGGTCCCCCAGTAGCTGCCTGGGAACGTCGCTGTAAAACATGTGCAGTAATTCCAGGCCTTTCTCGTGTGCACCTGGCGCCAGTATTTGTAGTATCTCCTCGAGAATTTCTTGCAAGTCAAAACTCATATAGTCGAGCACAAGTTTGCCGGCTTCTATCTTGGACAGGTCGAGCACGTCGTTAATGATCGTGAGAAGGTTTTCTGAAGATTTACGAATGTTTTGCAGGTAATCCTGCTGTTGTGTCGATAGAGGTGTTTTTAACAGCAGGCGGCTGAAGCCCAGGATACTGTTGAGAGGGGTGCGAATTTCGTGGCTGGTATTGGCAAGAAATTCCGATTTGACCCGGCTGGCCTGAACGGCTTCGCGTCGTGCGAGATCGAGTTCGATATTCTGTATTTCAATGGTTTCCAGTGTTTCGCGCAGGTCGCGTGTGGATTGTTCGATATGCTGCTGTAATCCCGCCTGCTGTTCGGCGATTGCGGAGCGCATATTGTCAATGGCCTGGCCGAGCTCATTCAACTCTGTAACATCACTGTTCGGCATGGTGACGGTTGTGTTGCCATCACTGATTTCGCGTGCGCTCTGTGATAGTGCGCGGATGGTTCCTGCCAGTCGGTCGCTGAATGGCGTTGAAAACCAGAAGGCGCAGGCAAGTACGATGGCGACAATGACGATGTCAATCAGAATGGTCTTGTATTTGTGCAATAGCATGAAGCTTTGTGAAAACTCGATGCGTACCCAGCCTGTAATTTCTGTGGTGTCAGCAGGAATATAGGAGCCCTTTTTGTCGAGACTTGTGCTCAAGCGCGGCTTGAAAATGGGGGTAAATAGTTGTCGATTGGCGCCGTAGTTGATAGCAACGGACTGGTTGGAAAATGGAGTGACATCGCTGTGCGCAATGGATTGGTGGCGAGGCCCTGCGTGAGCCAGTACTTGTTGATGGGTGTCGTAGAAACTGATGGCGTGAACCAGTGGGTACTCCAGCGCAAGTTGAGCAATGTTTTGCAGTGCCGGTACATCTCCCGTACTGGCGGGGATGAACGCTTGCGAACTCACCTGTTCTCCGTAGGCCTTTCCCATGTCCTGTTCATACTGGTTGACGTCGCGTACCAGTGCGTAAGTAAGATAAGCACCAATCAACAGTGAACAGATAACGCCGGGCACCAGGGTGAACAGGGAAATGTGGCTGCGCAGATTGCTTTTGTATTTCATGTGAGGCGGTATCCGGTGCGCTGAAGATCTGCTGTGGTGGTGTCGCGTGTGTTGGAGAGTAAAGCACTGTAAAATGCCAGACTTGTTGGCTTGAAAAGGTTCAGGTTGCTGTTTGCATGGATTATCCCACTGGTTTTTACCCGACGATTGAATACTACATTGGCAACACGCCATTGGTGCGTTTGCAGCGCTTGTGCATCAACAGCAGTAATACCATTCTATTAAAGCTTGAAGGTTTTAATCCAGCAGGCTCAGTAAAAGACAGGCCTGCAGCCAGTATGATTGTTCGCGCGGAACGCAGTGGTCATATCCGCCCGGGCGATACCCTGATTGAGGCTACCAGCGGCAATACCGGCATTGCACTGGCCATGATGGCTGCCATCAAAGGTTATCGCATGGTGCTCATCATGCCAGACAACATGACCGAGGAGCGCAAGGCAGCCATGACGGCCTATGGCGCAGAACTGATTCTGGTGACGCGCGAACAGGGCATGGAGGCGGCGCGCGATTTGGCTCTGCAGATGCAGGCAGACGGCAAGGGTAAGGTGCTGGATCAATTTGCCAATCCGGATAATCCCCTTGCCCATTACGAAGGAACCGGACCGGAAATCTGGGAGCAAACCCAAGGGCGCATTACGCATTTTGTCAGCGCTATGGGTACCACGGGCACCATCATGGGCACCTCTCGCTTTCTCAAGGAGCAAAATCCTGCAGTGCAGATCGTGGGATTGCAGCCGCAGGAAGGCGCAAGCATTCCCGGCATTCGTCGTTGGCCACAGGCCTATCTTCCTGCCATTTTTGATCGCAGTCGCATTGATCGCATCATGGATCTTTCACAGCAGGAAGCAGAACATACGACGCGTGAGCTGGCGCGGCAGGAAGGTATTTTCTGCGGGGTCTCGTCCGGCGGCGCGGTGGCTGGTGCATTGCGGCTGGCTACCGAGCTGGAAAATGCCACCATAGTGACCATAATCTGTGATCGTGGTGATCGCTATCTGTCATCAGGTATTTTCAATCACTAGCGCATTGCAGGTTGCAACGGCATGGTCAAGATACGCGAGCATCACCCACTGGAGCACGATGGCCAGATAGACATAGAGGAATGGCTTGCAAGTATTCAGGGGCAGCAAGCTATTTTGCCTGAGCAGCTTGAACGCTTGCGCTCAGCTTGTGCGTTGAGTTATCAGGCCGGCCAGTCACGCAGTGAATCAGACAAACGTTGGGCTGAGACCAACAGTTTTCATACCGGTCTGGAAATGGCTACCATCCTGCACGAGCTGGATCAGGATGCTGAAACACTGGTGGCCGCCGTTTTGTATCGCGCGGTGCGTGAAGAACGTCTAACGCTGGGAGACGTCGCCGCGCAATTTGGAGATGGGGTGTCACATCTGATCGAGGGTGTGTTGCGCATGGCCTCCGTCAGCGCCTTGCAGAGTCTGGGCGAAGAGAAAGTGCTGGGACGTGCGGCAGAGGTGCAGGTTGAAAACTTGCGCAAGATGCTGGTGGCGATCATTGATGATGTGCGAGTGGCATTGGTCAAAATTGCCGAGCGCACTTGTGCCATACGGGCGGTAAAGAATTCACCAGATGAAAAACGCCGGCGTGTAGCACGTGAAATCATGACGGTCTATGCACCCTTGGCGCATAGACTGGGCATCGGCCACTTGAAGTGGGAGTTGGAGGATCTGGCATTTCGCTATCTGGAGCCGGATGCCTACAAGCATATAGCGCGTTTGCTGGATGAGCGGCGCATGGATCGCCAGCAATTTATTGCCCAGTCAAAGGCTGCGCTGGAAAGTGCTTTGTCGCAAGCTGCGATCAAGGCAGAAATCAGTGGTCGGGCCAAGCATATCTATAGTATCTGGCGAAAAATGCGTGCGAAAGGCATCGGTTTTTCGCAGGTTTATGATATTCGCGCGCTGCGTGTTCTGGTGCCTACCATTCAGGATTGCTACAGCGCTCTGGGTATCGTGCACGGATTGTGGCGCAATATCCCCAATGAATTCGACGACTATATTGCCAACCCCAAGGAGAATGGTTACCGATCACTGCATACAGCAGTGATCGGCCCGGAAGGCAAGGTGCTGGAAGTACAGATTCGCACATTCGATATGCACAAGGAAGCAGAGTTCGGTGTGTGTGCGCACTGGCAGTACAAAGGAGCAGACAAATCCGGTCAGCAAAGTTATGACGCCAAAATTGAATGGCTGCGCCAAGTGCTGGAGTGGCATGAAGAAACAGGCGGTGATCTTGAGCTGGTCAAGGAATTGAATGCCGATATTGTCCAGGATCGGATCTATGTGTTTACGCCCGAAGGGCATGTGGTAGACCTGCCTGCTGGTGCTACAGCTCTGGATTTCGCTTATCACATTCACACCGGTGTTGGTCACCGCTGCCGTGGCTGCCGTATCAATGGCCGTGTTGTGCCCTTGTATCAATCGCTGAAGACTGGCGATCAGGTGGAGATTATTACAGGAAAGCGCGAGGCGCCAAGCCGTGATTGGCTGACATCAGGGCTGGATTACACGCACACTGCCCGTGCGCGCTCGAAAATCCAGCATTGGTTTCGTCAGCAGGCGCAAGATGACAATATCGACAGCGGGCGAGCAATCCTGGATCGCGCTTTCCAGCGTCTCGCCGTCTCCCCGCTTGATTTGGAGGCGCTCGCGACAGCACTGGAACAGAAAAGTATCAACGATCTTTATGCGGCTGTTGGAACCGGGGAGTTGAGTGTTACCGCTGTATTGAGTGTTGCGTTGCAATCAGGTGCTGCAACGGCGCAGCAGATAGATCTGCCGATGGATTGGTCAAAGCAGGATGGTCATCGTGTATTGGGTATGCCGGTGATTGGCGCTGAACCACATCCTCTGCGCCTTGCAAGCTGCTGCAGCCCGGTTGTCGGTGATGTGATTGTTGGTGTCATTGACGCGGATGGCGCGGTTTCAGTGCATCAGCAATCCTGTGAGCAGGCGCTGCAGATCCAGCTGGATTACCCTGAGCGGATTATCGTGGTGAACTGGGGTGAGGCACAGCGCAGTACCTTCCCTGTATCGGTATCCGTACGTGCTTACGAGCGCCGTGGTTTGTTGCGTGACCTGAGTGCGTTGCTGGATGTGGAGCAGGCCAACGTTATCAGCCTGAATACTGTCACAGACAAGCCGACCAATCTGGTGGAAATGACGCTGACTCTGGAAGTGGAGAACTTCCAGCAACTGAGTCGCTTGCTGGAAGCTATCAACCAGATTCCCAATGTGTACCAAGCGCGTCGTCAGGAGTGAGTTTTCTCCATGAATGGGAAAGGCCTCGACAAATTACTGGCCATCATGATCCGATTGCGTGATCCGGCTGACGGTTGTCCATGGGATTTGCAGCAGGATTTTTCTTCCTTGTTGCCCTTCACTCTTGAAGAGGTCTACGAAGTCGTGGACGCAATCGAGCGACAGGATTATGCGCATTTATGTGAAGAGCTGGGTGACCTGCTCTTCCAGATCGTGTTCTATGCGCAGATTGCCGCAGAGCGTAATCTATTTGATATGTCAGCTATCCTTGATGGCATTGCAGCGAAATTGCTGGTGCGCCACCCACATGTATTTGCGCGAGTTGATGGGGAAGCTGTGCCTGATATCGAGCAATTGCATGTTTCCTGGGAGTCACGCAAGCTTCAGGATAGGCAAAAAAAGGGTATCCATGCAGTACTGGGCGATATACCCCTTGCCTTACCGGCAATTCAGCGCGCGCATAAAATACAGTCACGGCTGGCGAAGGTGGGTTTTGACTGGCCCGATGCACAAGCCGTTATGCAACAGTTGCGTGATGAGTTGGATGAATTGCAGCAGGCCATACAGACACGCGATTTGCATTCCATGACGGATGAGTTGGGAGATGTTCTTTTTACTTGCGTGAATCTTGCCAGGCATTTGCAGCTGGATGCAGAGGTGTGCCTGCGTACTACGAATACCAAAGTTGCCGCCCGTATTGCCTGGATGGAAAGCGTGCTGCAAGCGAAACAGCAAGGATTGAGTGATAAGTCCATGGATGAGCTGGAAGAATTGTGGTCCCGTGCCAAGCAGGCCCTGTTGTCGGTGACATGAGTTCCTTCTTCTTATATATACATGGTGCAGGTGTGAGTGGTGCGCAGCAGTCTCTGTTTTGCGGGTTGATGTTACATTCAGGCAAGAAGTAATTTACCGGCTTGAGTAGTGTGGGGGAGCTGTGTAATGTGTCGAGCAATCTTTAGCCAATTAAATGACAGGAGCTAATCCTATGAGAGTGATACTGCTGGGGGCGCCCGGAGCCGGCAAGGGCACGCAGGCAAAAGTAATAATGGACAGGGAGGGCATCCCCCAGATTTCTACAGGCGACATGTTGCGTGCAGCCGTGGCGGCAGGTACACCACTGGGTTTGCAGGTGAAGGACATCATGACTAGCGGAGGCTTGGTGTCCGATGATTTGATTGTTGCGCTGGTGAAGGAGCGAATTGCCCAGCCGGATTGTGCCAACGGTTTTTTGTTTGATGGCTTTCCTCGCACGATTCCACAGGCAGAAGCGCTGATTCGTGAGAACGTGCAGATTGACCGTGTTATAGAAATCGATGTGCCAGATGAGGATATCGTTGCCAGGTTGAGTGGACGTAGAGTGCATGAGGCATCTGGGCGCGTCTATCATGTGCAGCACAATCCTCCCAAGCAGGCCGGAATAGATGACGTGACTGGTGATGCACTGATACAGCGTGCTGATGATACCGAAGAAACGGTACGTAAGCGTCTTCAGGTCTATCATGAACAGACAAAGCCGTTGGTGGATTTTTATAGCGAGCGCGGTGGTAATCAGGTATATCGCAAGGTTGCCGGTGTGGGGTCTGTGGCCGAGATCAGTGACAAAGTGCTTGCGGCTTTGAACTAAAAGTCGCCAGCATGAAAAACGGGCCCTTGGGGCCCGTTTTTGTATACAGCATCAGGTGAGTACTTCATGAATCGTCCTCAGGCAAAAAACATGGCAGTGGTGCTGGTGAATCTTGGTTCACCCGTATCGCCACAGCCGCAATCCATCAGGCAATTTCTGTCCGAATTCCTGTCTGATCCCAGAGTGGTAGAAATTCCGGCGTGGTTATGGCGTCCGTTGCTGCATTGCGTGATTTTGCCGTTGCGAGCCAAGCGTGTGGCGCATCTGTATCAATCCATATGGACAGAGAGCGGCTCACCATTGGCGGTCATGACTAAGCGGCAGGCTGAGTTATTGCAACAATCGCTGCAACAAAATGGTGCGGGAGATATGGAAGTGGCATATGCCATGACTTACGGCGCTCCATCCCTTGTTTCTGTGATAGATGAGCTACGCTCGCGCGCCATTGACAGAATTTTGCTGATTCCTCTGTATCCCCAATACTCGGGTACAACCACTGGGGCCATTTATGATCAGGTCGCCGATATATATCGCTTAAATCGCCATGTGCCGGATATAAGAGTCGTCAGGCATTATTACCAGCACGAGCTCTACGTTGCCGCATTGGCAGAATCGGTGCGGTATCACAGGCATCTACATGGTGCAGCAGATCTACTGCTATTTTCTTTCCATGGAATCCCTCAGGCCTGTGTCGACAAAGGTGATCCGTACTATGAACATTGCTTGTATACCGCGCGTGCGGTGGCCGAATTGCTGGGGTTGAAGGATGCGCAATGGCAGGTTTGCTTTCAGTCACGTTTTGGCAAGGCCAAGTGGTTGCAACCCTACACTGATGAAGTCTTGAAACAATTGCCGCAGATCGGAGTTCGTCGGGTGGATGTCATCTGTCCGGCATTCGCGTCTGATTGTCTTGAGACGCTGGAGGAAATTGAGGTTGGTAGCAGAGCCTGTTTCATTGAGGCCGGAGGAGAATATTTTGCCCGTGTGCCGTGCCTGAATGATCGCGATGAACACATTGATTTGCTGCGTTCGCTGGTGATGCAAAACGTCTTTTGATGCAGATGATCACGCCAGTTTCCATTTTCCTTCTGACTTGGAAATCGTATTACTCCGTTCATGTGGACTGCTCGGAGGAGTGTTTTTTTGAAAAACGGGTAAAAAAATCAATTTTTTTTAAAAAAAGGGTTCATTTCTGCAAAAAAATATGCATTTGGCGTGCAAAGTTGCATTTTTTAAAATAATATTTCTGCAGGCCCGTATGGGTGTAGTTACGAGCTTGCATTATCTAACTATTAACTGTTCTCACCATGAGGAGATACACAATGGCAAAAGCCAGCAAAAAAGCCCCGGCCAAACGCGCAGTTCGCAAGGCTGCCCCGAAGAAAGTTGCCAAGAAAGCCGTTGCCCGCAAGGTGCCAGCCAAGAACGCTGCGATGTCAGCAAAAGCTGTTGTGGCAGCTCTTGAAGCCAAGTTGGCAGCCAAGGCTGAGAGCGATCTGGAAAAAGCCAAGGCGAAGTTTGCCAGCGCTTGGACCAAGAAGCGCGCAGCTGCTAACAAGAAGCGTGTAAAAGCTGCTGCCAAGAAAGCTGCTGCCAAAGCCAAAGCTGCTGCCAAGAAGGCAGCTGCCAAAGCAAAAGTAGCTGCCAGAAAAGCCGCCGCCAAAGCACGTACTGCTGCCAAGAAAGCTGCTGCCAAAGAGAAAGCTGCCGCTAAGCGCGCTGCAGCCAAGGCTGCCCGCCAGCAGAAGAAAGAAGCCAAAGCTGCTGCCAAGGCCAAAAAAGCTGCCGCTAAAAGCAGCAAGAAGCCTGTAGTCGCCAAAAAAGCGGCTCCTAAGGCTGCTGCCAAAAAGCCTGCCAAGAAAAAAGCTGTAGCTAAAAAAGCTCGTGGCCGCGTGGCTAAAAAATCAGGCAAATAAGTTAGCCTGATAGTATGTTGTTTCGCAGACCCCCGGCATGTCCGGGGGTTTTGCGTTTAATCTGTTGGCCTGGATGGTGTGATGAATATTCTTGCCTTGGATACCGCGTCCTCTGCTTGTGCAATGGCGTTGCAGACAGGAGACAAGCTCTTTGTGCGAGGTGAGCCAGAATCTGGCCGACATTCGCAACATCTTTTGTCCATGCTGGATGGTCTGCTGAAAGAGGCAGAAATTGGTGTAACTGACTTACATCGGCTGGTCTGGAATGCCGGCCCCGGATCTTTTACTGGTTTGAGGATTGGCGCCAGTGTATTGCAGGCGCTTGCGTATACGTTGGACTTGCCGGTCTTGTCATTGTCTGCTCTGGAGATTCAGGCGGAAATGGCGATAAGTCGCATGGCATCGAACTTTGCAGCAGATACGATGATTCCTGTTGCAGTCGCGCTTGATGCTCGGATGAATGGCGTTTACTGGGCTCTGTTTTCATATCAGGCTGGCAAGCTGAAGCGACTACAGGATGATCAGCTTTTGTCTGTCGAGCAATTTGTCGTGCAGGCATCCATGTTGCTTAATGATTTATGTCTCATATCTGGGGATGCATGGCATCATCCAGAATGGCTGGAAGGGTCAAGCATTACGCTCTCGGAATGTATGGTTGATGCTTTTGATCAGTATGCATCCGCTCGTATATTGCAGGTCTTGCGGTTGGCGCAGCGGGTGCCGGTAGAGGCTTGGTCTCGGGATCCTATGTCTTGTACGCCATTGTATTTGCAGGGCGATTCACACTGGAAAAAGCGTCAGCGCAGACAATCTGTAATCGAAAGTGGAATCAAATAGCATCTTCTGAAGGTCAGAAAATGTCTTCTGCTGGGGGGGCGAGGGCAGGCGTGCTTGTGCCTGGCGTTATATTTTCTACAGGAGAAAGTTCATCGCTATCTGGCTCTGCTGGCGCTTGTTCAGTCCTGAAAATTTCAAAAATGCCGTCTTTGCGATCTGCTGCTGCATATTGGCCCGTCTCAGGATCAATGCGAACCAGCGACAAGCCTGCTGGCATTGATCGTTCGATTGTGGGCTCGCTGCGCAAGGCTTCGCGCATGAAATCTATCCATATCGGCAATGCAGCTGTGCCGCCATATTCCTTTTTGCCCAGAAGGGTGTTGTCATCAAAGCCTAGCCATGTGGTAGTCACTATTGATGGGTTGTAGCCTGAGAACCAGGCATCCGTTGGGCCGTTGGTTGTGCCTGTCTTGCCAGCTATATCCGAGCGCTCAAGTACCAATGCTGGGCGTGCTGTACCTTTGCGAATTACATCTTTCAAGATGTCGTCGATCATATAAGCGGTTTGTTCATCCACCACTCGGGGAGCTGCATTGAGTTCCCCGCCAGTTTCGCCTTCGCAACCATGGCACACTGTGGCTGGCTTGTGCTCAAAAATAATTTTGCCGTCATTGTTTTCGATCCGGCTGACAAGATAAGCGTCAACCTTGTAGCCACCATTGGCCAGCACTGCATAGGCATTTGCGATAGTCATTGGGGTCATGGCGTGGGAGCCAAGAGCCAGTGACAGGTTGGGTTGCATCGTGCTGGTGTCAAACCCAAAGCGTGAGAGTGTTTTAAGCGTGTCCGGTACGCCAAGATTCTGCAGTATGCGGATGGAAACCATGTTGCGTGACTCGTAAAGTGCCTTGCGCAAACGAGTCGGGCCCAAGTATTCGTCGCTGGCATTTTCCGGGCGCCAGGCCTCTTTCATGCCAGCTTCCTGGAAAACAATGGGAGCATCATTGATGAAAGTGGCAGGTGTATACCCCTCCTCAAGTGCATGCAGGTAAATGAAAGGTTTGAAATTGGATCCTGGTTGACGCAACGCTTGTGTGGCGCGGTTAAACTTACTGTGTTTGAAGTCGCTGCCACCGGAAAGTGCGAGAATTGCGCCGGATTCACTATCAAGGGAAACCAGTGCGGCCTCTATGCGTGGCACCTGATCAATTTCCCATGAGTTATCAGGCAGGCGCCGCAAGCGAATTACGTCGCCGGCTCGGAATATCTCTGCAAAGCTTTTGGGGGAAATGCCGAGATAATCTTCCGTTTTATATGGGCGTAATCGAGTAGACAAGGTATCACTCCATTTGAGTGATATGTCAGTGCCATCATACAAGACTGCGTGTAGGTTGTTTTTCTCGATTTTTGTGACAATGGCCGGATCAAGGTCGCCGACTTTAATTGCGTCAGCCAACAGTTTTTTCCATGCTTGCGGATCAGCTGTATCCACAGCGGGAGATATGTGCTTCTCCGGGCCACGATAGCCATGGCGGCGGTCATAAGCCAACACGCCTTGCCAGACTGCTTGTTGTGCAACAGATTGCAAATGACTATTAATGCTGGTGTAGACATTGTAGCCATCGGTATAAGCGGCGGTTCCCAGTTTTTCGGTGGCAAACTGGCGTGCCATTTCGGCAACGAATGGAGCATCAATGTCAGTTTGCAGGCCGTGAAAAGAGGCGGTTTCCGTTTCCTGAATGGCCTGATCATGTGCTGCTACATCTATATACCCCAGTTTCAGCATGCGATCCAGAATCCAGTTCCGGCGTGTCATTGCACGAGAAGGATTGACCAGTGGATTGTATTTTGATGGAGCTTTTGGGAGACCTGCCAGCATTGCGAATTGCGAGAGAGAGAGTTCCTGCAGGCCTTTACCATAGTAGACAAACGCCGCTGTCTGTACACCATAGGCGCGATTGCCTAGAAATATCTTGTTGGCGTACAGCTCAAAGATTTCCTCCTTGCTTAGTGAGCGCTCGAGCTGCAGAGATAGCAGGATTTCATTGAATTTCCGAGTGAAAGACTGTTCTGTGCTGAGAAAAAAGTTACGAGCCAGCTGCATGGTAATTGTGCTGCCGCCAGACTGTATGTGACCT
Source organism: uncultured Pseudomonadales bacterium (assembly GCA_964509075.1). Taxonomy (GTDB): domain Bacteria; phylum Pseudomonadota; class Gammaproteobacteria; order Pseudomonadales; family UBA7239; genus UBA7239. Next base: position 17,579 of record CAZDWC010000014.1, read on the forward strand.
GTTTTGGCGAGCTCAGAGGCTGCGCGTAAAAGGCCAGTAGCATCTACTCCGGGATGGGAGAAGAAGCGGTCATCTTCGGCAGCCAGTACGGCCTGGACAAATTGTGTTGGGATGTCTTTGTATGCCAGTGGTTGCCGGCGGGTTTCTCCAAACTCTCCGATCAGCTTGCCGTCAGCGGAATAGATACGCAGCGGTGTCTGCAGCTTGAGGTCCCTAACTCCTTCAATTTGCGGAAGTTTCGGGGCAAAAAAAAGTGTGAATCCACTGGTCAGGGCAGTGATCAGGCACAAGCCGCCAATGGTTCCCAGGATTGCAAGACGCAACAGCCGGAATAAAAATCGCATCAAAATCTCTTTTTTTTCAATGTATTACGTGTTTGTTTGGCGGCTGTGGCAGGGTGCCGGCATTATAAATACAAATTTGTGAATTAGGTATCGGTTTGGGTGCTTGCAGAGTTTACTTAAAGTAATATAACATCACTCTGTCGTAAGTATCGGATGCAGATAGGAAAATGGCCATTTCAGGACTGTTCCAGAAAAAACAACAAGCAGTGCTTGGCTTGGATATCAGCTCCACATCAGTGAAATTGCTGGAGTTAAGCCGCAGCGGATCGGGTTACCGTGTAGAGAGCTACGCTGTCAGGCCGTTGCCACTGAGTGCTGTTGTCGAGAAAAACATTGCTGAACAGGAGGCGGTTGCCGAGGCAATACGTCGTGTCGTCCAGCAGTCCAAGACCAAGATCAAGCATGCTGCAGTGGCGGTAGCAGGGTCTGCTGTCATCACCAAGATTATAGAAATGCCATCGGGTCTCGATGATGATCAGATGGATGCGCAAATCCGCATGGAGGCTGATCAGTATATACCTTATCCCATTGATGAGGTGGCGCTGGATTTTGAAGTTTTGGGTGTTTCTCCTAATCGCCAGGATCAGGTAGAGGTTTTGCTCGCTGCGTGTCGTAGCGAGAATGTTGATTCTCGAAAGGACGTTTTGGAAGAGGCGGAGTTGATTCCCAAAGTGGTGGATGTTGAAGCCTATGCAATGGAGCGGGCTTTTTCGTTGATACTGCCTCAGTTGGGTGGCGGTGAGGATTCAACGGTGGCAATTGTGGATGTTGGTGCCACCATGACCACGCTCAATGTGCTTCATGGAGGCAAGATCATTTATACCAGGGAGCAACTATTTGGAGGAAAGCAATTGACAGAGGAGATTCAGCGTCGTTACGGGCTTTCAAACGAAGAGGCCGGGCTTGCCAAAAAGCAGGGCGGTTTGCCGGATGACTATGAAAGTGAGGTATTGCAACCATTCAAGGATGCTGTAGTTCAGCAGATCACTAGGTCATTGCAGTTCTTCTTTTCTTCAAGTGAATACAACGAAGTGGACTATATAGTGTTGGCTGGAGGTGTCGCCTCGATGGATGGCCTCAGCGATCTGGTTCAGGAAAAGTTGGGCACCCCTGCCACAGTGGCAAATCCATTTGCCAACATGTCGGTTGCTTCGCGTATCAATGCTGTTGATCTTAGCAATGATGCGCCTGCACTGATGATTGCAACGGGATTGGCGTTAAGGAGCTTCGATTAATGGCTACAAAAATAAACCTGCTGCCTTGGCGAGCAGAGTTAAGAGAGCAGCGCAAAAAAGAGTTTCTGGTGGTTCTGGGCGCGTTTGCGCTTGTTGGTGCCGTTGTTTTTCTGGTCTGGTATATGGCGCTGCAAAGCCTCATTGGATATCAGCAGCAGAGGAACAAGAAATTGGCTTCTGAGATCTCCTTGCTGGACAAAAAAATAGAGGAGGTTGAGGCGCTGAAGAAGCAGAAAGCAGAAATGATTGATCGTATGAAGGTTATTCAGGGGTTGCAGGGTACGAGGCCGCTGATTGTTCATATTTTTGATGAGCTGGTTCGCAAGCAGCCTGATGGCGTATTCTTTTCCAAAATTGAGCGAAAAGATAATCGCCTGTTCATAGATGGCACTGCAGAATCTAATAATAGAGTCTCATCACTCATGCGTAACCTGAATGAGTCGGAGTGGTTTCAGAATCCATTGTTGACAAAGGTGGAGGCGAATCCGCTACTTGGTGAGCAAGGTACCAATTTCAATCTGGCTGTTGATGTCTCATTGCCCCAGGCTAAGGAAGAGGGTAAAAAATAATGTCGCTGCAAGAGCAATTTGAAAAGCTGCAGAGTGATTTCAGCAACCTCGACATGGAAAATGTCGGGGGTTGGCCGCTGCCTGTTAAGTTTGTCTGCTGGATCATTGCTATGGCGGCGGTGGTTCTTCTTTCCTATCAGCTTGTGTTGAAAGAGCAGAGGCTTGAATTGGATCGTGAGGCCAGTAAGGAACTGTCCCTAAGAGGCGATTTTGAAAAGAAAGTACAGGATGCGGCAAATATTGACGCGTATCGACAGCAAATGGTTGAGATGACAGACGCCTTCAGTACCCTGTTGGCCCAGCTGCCAAAGGATACGGAAGTGCCAGGCTTGCTTGATGATATCACTAACAAAGGTCAAGAAAGTGGATTGGGATTTCAGGCTATTGACCTGCTGCAGGAGAAGAAAGCTGATTTCTATGTCGAGCTGCCGATAAGTATAAAGGTTCGTGGTGGTTTTCATGATTTTGGTGCATTTGTCAGCGGAGTGGCAGGTTTGCCGCGAATTGTTACACTCCATGATTTTGTCATCCAATCAGTTGGCAGCGGAAAGAGTGGCCAGACAAATGATCAGCGTGGCAGTGAGGAGCTTTCGATGTCGATAACTGCCAAAACCTATCGCTACAAATCGGCTGAGGAAGATAGCGGTGCGAAGCAAAAAAATCAGCAAAAACAGAAAAAACAGAAGAAATGATGCCATGAATAGGAAACTGCAGAAAACGGTATTTGTTTTAATTGCGGTCAGCGCGCTGGCATCCTGTGGCGGCGCCGACATGTCTGATATTGATGAGTATATGCAGCAAGTACGTCAGAAGCCTGCGCCTCCGATTGATCCGGTTCCGTCATTCCCGCAATATGAGTCGTTTATATACGCCTCTGGCGGTGCTCGTAGCCCTTTTGAAAAGCCTCAAGCATTGGAAGTGATAAATTTCGAAGATGGGGATGGCGCCAACGCGCAGAATGTAAAGCCGGATGAGTTGCGACCCAAGGAGTTTCTTGAGCAGTTTAATATTAGTTCAATCGTAATGGTTGGTACAGTGGTCAAGGATGGGGCCATGTGGGGTCTTGTTGATGACGGAACCAGTAATATTCATCGTGTTCAAGTGGGTAATTACATGGGGCGTAATTACGGCAAGATCTATTACATTGACAAAAGTCGAATCGACATCAAGGAAATTATTCCAAATGGGCCTGACGGGTGGTTGGAGCGTCCAAAGACACTGCAATTGCAAGAAGTGGCAGACAAATGACGGTATCAGGGGCGTCTAACATGGTCAGTAAAATTGAAAATTCTGGAATGGAAAGGGGTGGCATTGTGAAAACTACAATGAAGATGCTGTTAATGATGGCATCTGTATTATTGGCCAATGCGGCGGTTTCACAAGAGTCGGTGAAGCTTAAGGATATCGCCTTTGCTTCCTTGCCAGGCAGCAAATTTGAGGTTCGGATGCAGTTTGATTCACCTCCTCCGGAGCCGCAAGGCTATACCATAGACAAGCCGGCGAGCTTGGTGCTTGACTTTCCCGGTGTTGAGAGCCAGTTAAAAGAGAAGAAGTATCCGCTGTCATTTGGTAGTGCAAAAAGCGCCAGCGTTTTGGGTGATGCAGGCAGAACAAGACTCATCCTCAAAATGAATGAACTGGAGAAATATCAGACCAAGGTCGAAGGCAATGTTTTTGTAATGGTCGTCGGCGACGACCAGGTACGCGATTCTGTCAAGAAGTCGGCAAGCCTTTCTGACAGGATTGTTGGTGTTAAATCTGCCAATGGCAATGCAATTAATAGCATTGACTTTCGTCGCGGTGAAGGTGGCGAGGGTAAGGTGATTGTGTCAATGGCCGATCCAAAAGTCAGTGTGAATGTTGAGGATGTTGGTGGGCAAATAGTTCTCAGCTTTGCACAAACCGATTTGCCTTCCAGTCTTCGCAGGAAGTTGGATGTGACGGATTTTGCAACCCCGGTGCTGGCGGTTTCATCTGATGTCAGCGGGGCTGATGCCACTATTAGCATAAAGCCAACCGGCGAATATGATTATATGGCGTATCAAGCTGATAATGAGTACGTAGTCAGTGTAAAAAAACTCACTGAAAAAGAACTTGAAGATCGCAAGGAGAAGTTCAGTTATGTTGGGGACAAGCTGTCATTGAATTTCCAGGATATTCCTGTGCGTTCCGTGTTGCAGCTTATTGCCGACTTTACGGAGTTGAATCTGGTCGCAAGTGATACCGTGCAGGGAAAAATCACCTTGCGTCTGGAGAATGTGCCATGGGATCAGGCTCTTGATCTTGTACTTAAAACCAAAGGATTAGACAAGCGTCAAGTCGGTAATGTTTTGATGGTCGCTCCTGCTGCAGAAATTGCCACTAGAGAGCGTGAAGATCTTGAGGCGCATAAGCAGTTGCAGGAGTTGGCGCCCTTGCATACCGAGTTTGTACAAGTTCTTTATGCTAATGCCAAGGATATTTACAAACTGTTTGAGAGCAAAAAAGGCAGTGGTAAGGGTGGCGATATGGGCGCAACACAGAGTTTCCTCTCTGAGCGTGGCTCGGCAATCGTTGATGAGAGAACCAACTCTATAATTCTTACGGAGACGGATGACAAAATTCAGCAGTTCAGGGATTTGATCAAGCGAATTGATATCCCTGTGCGCCAAGTTTCTATCGAGGCGAGGATCGTCAAGGCTTCCACTGATTTTGGTAAAGAACTTGGCGTTAGGTGGGGCGCTAACGGTATTGGCAGTGCAAGTGGAAAGGACGTGGTATTTGGTGGCGGGATGGCCAACATCAGGGAGCTGGTTGATCCCGATGAGGATGTGACTTGGGAGACGGAAGGTGGATTGGGAACGATAGACGATGGCATGCTCGTGGACTTGGGGACGGGCTCGCCCGCAGGTTCAATTGCCTTGGGAATTTTTGATGGCGACAATTCGCTGATTGGTCTGGAATTGTCAGCAATGGAGTCATCCGGGTCTGGTGAGATCGTGTCGCAACCAAAAGTGATAACAGGCGACAAGCAGAAAGCTCTGATCAAGAGCGGCCAGCAAATCGCTTATCAAGAGGCTTCTTCCAGTGGTGCGACAACTACCACATTCAAGGATGCTGTATTGAAGTTGGAGGTTACCCCGCAGATCACGCCGGATGACCGTATTATCATGGATCTGACCGTGACAAAGGATGCCTTGGCGGGATTTGCTGATGAAGAGCAGACAATTCCAACGATTGACACTATGGAGCTGACAACTAAGGTGTTGGTGGATAACGGCCAGACAGTGGTGCTGGGCGGTATTTTTGAGACAGCCAGTCTGGAAGGGGTTACTAAAGTGCCATTTTTGGGTGATTTGCCTGTCGTAGGGAATCTCTTTCGTCGTACCGCTAAATCTGATCAGCGCACAGAATTATTGATTTTTATTACGCCAAAATTGCTGCAGGATCCCATGGCCAGCAAGCGTTGATGGGACAGGATAATCATTTAGAAATTGCCAATGTTTTTCTTGTCGGCCCTATGGGGGTCGGCAAGACAACTATCGGACGGTTGTTGGCTGATGAATTAAAGTTGGAGTTTGTTGACACGGATCGTGAAATTGAGCTGCGAGCTGGTGCGGATATACCTTGGATTTTCGATGTTGAGGGTGAGTCCGGCTTTCGTCTGCGCGAGTCACGGGTGCTTGAAGAATTGTCAGCGCAAACCGGTCAGGTTTTAGCTACGGGCGGCGGGATTGTGCTTGATCCTGTTAATCGGCAGTGTATCCGTGATCATGGCGTTTGTATTTACCTGACCGCGGATCTTAATCAGCTGGTTGCCAGAGTCGGGAAGGACAAAAAGCGTCCACTGTTACAAAGCGATAACCCGCGCGTAGTTCTTGAGCGGGTATTACAGACGCGCGATCCTCTTTATCGTGAAGTCGCAACATGGGTTATACAAACGGATGTGCGCCCACCGCGCCAAGTTGCACGTGAAATTGCCAGATTGGTCAAATCTGCGGCATAAAACCTGTTGGTATGTTAAATTGCTGATCGTTTTTTGATCTGCTGGGGGCTTGATGCGCACATTGATGGTAGAGCTGGGTGTCCGTAGTTATCCTATCTACATCGGAGCTTCCTTGCTTAAACAGTCCGGGTTGGTAGATAAGCACGTGCGGGGGAAGCAGGTGCTGATAGTGAGCAATACAACAGTTGCTCCGCTTTATCTGGACAGGGTGGAGTCTTTATTTTCAGAATTTCAGTGTGCCCATGTGGTCTTGCCTGATGGTGAGTCTCATAAAACGCTTGGGACATTGCTGCAGATTTTTGATGAGCTTTTGCGGCACAAGCATGATCGCACAACCACACTGGTGGCTCTGGGTGGGGGCGTTATTGGAGATATGACGGGTTTCGCTGCTGCGTGTTATCAGCGCGGTGTGGCTTTTATTCAGATTCCGACAACGCTGCTTGCTCAGGTTGATTCTTCTGTTGGCGGCAAGACCGGCGTTAATCATCCATTAGGCAAGAACATGATAGGTGCTTTTCATCAGCCTTCATGCGTGCTAATCGATACGGATACACTTTTAACATTGCCTGAGCGAGAGTATCGCTCAGGGCTGGCCGAAGTTGTTAAGTATGGCTTGATCAGCGATGAGGTTTTTTTTGACTGGATAGAGCGCAATGTGGATGCGCTGCTTGCTCGTGACGCTGGTGTTTTGGTGCGTGCTATAGAGTGTTCTTGTGCGAGTAAGGCGGCAATTGTTGCGGTTGATGAAAATGAAAACGGAGTGCGTGCACTGCTGAATTTAGGCCATACATTTGGACATGCTATTGAGTCTTGGCAGGAATATAAAAGTTGGCTACATGGTGAGGCTGTTGCGGCCGGTACAGTTGTGGCTGCTGAAATGTCGGTCATGCTGGGGATGCTGACTCGTGCGAAAGCTGACCGCATTTGTGCGTTGTTTTCGAAAATGGGATTGCCATGCGGTGTGCCGGCAGGTATGGATAATGCCACCTTTATTGATTTTATGCAGCGCGACAAGAAAGTTATTGATGGTCGCATGCGTCTGATCCTGTTGCAGGATATTGGCAAAGGAATAATTGTGGAAGATGTCGGTGTGGACCAGATTTCAACAGTTTTGGAATGCTGCAGGTCACCGATTGGTGATTGAGAGATGGGTGGCCTATGTCTGAATCCCTGAATATTTCACTACATGGAACTCAGCGTGTCGAGATAATAGAGCGACTGGTACATATTTGTCGTTACAGTCCTGGTTTGGTTTTTCTCGATGGGGAGCCCGGCAAGAGCCCTGTCAATTTTTTGCGGCACATGGCTGATCTATTGCGTGATGAGCTTGATTTTGCATTGCTGGATGCTGCGCATTCACAGCTGGGTCAAATATGCGATGCTTTGATGGCGCAGTGGTTTGTTTATCGTGCTGATGGGGATGGCCAGACTGACGCTCAGCGTATCCATCATTTTCTGGATGTTGGCGCGCAGGGAGGGCGTATGACTTTGGTTGTTGTCGAGCGCACTCAGGTGCTTGATGACGACTCGCTCAACTTTCTGATTGGTCTGATGGCTAGGCATGCACGGTTAACCGTATTGTTTGCTGGTGTCGTGGATACCCGACCATTGTTGCGTCGAGCGCAACAAGCGGAAGTTCCTGTACACAGGATTGAATTGCCGGAAATTCATTCAGGCGCTTCTGCAAGTTCCGGTGTGTCACAGCGCCAGTCAGATTCTTCGGGTGAAATGTTTTCAGGTGGTCAGAATAAACTTCATGGTGTACGAGAGTCTGATAGATCCGCTTTTGCCCACTCTGATGTGATGATGGGAACGGTCGGGCGCAAGCAGGCGCCTTCTTTTCTCATGGAAGATCTCTTTATCGGTGACGATTCTAGTTCAGGGCTTTCGGCTACGCGACGCAAGGAGGGTGCCCGTCAGCGATTTGTCGGTGAGCGCACCCATGCAATGAGTCGTACCGCTAGGCTTGAGCCGACTTTGGGTGTAAGTGTGCGGTTGGCGGATATTCATGATTGGGGTGTGGCAACGCTCGCAGGGCTGCGTCGCCGCAGATGGCGAGCGCCTGTCTTGATTGTTGCCGTTGCCTTTTTGGGGGCATTGTTGTTGTTGGCTGCGTTGTATTATCCCGTGCAGCAGAGTGAGAGTGTGCCGTCAGTCATTGCTGTTGATTCGGTTCCAGTGGTTTCCGCGGATACTCGTTCGGTGGCTGGCCGTGTGGAAGCAGTAGGCGTCGCGCTCAATGCGTCTGCACCTCCTCTTATTCTGGAGGGGGCTGGGAATGTTGGGAATGCCGGGAATGCCGCGAGGCAGATGGTATCGGCAGACGTGAGAGCTGAGAAGTCCGAACCTGCTGCAGAAACTACGGCGGCTCAGCAGGTTTCAGCGGGGCAGTCATCTGGTGTTGGGGCGCCTTCTCAGCAGCTTGTTAGCGCTGATCCAGCAGTAGTGGGTGGCGGTTATGCTGCGCCAAAAATGGTGGCCGAGGGGGCGGAGGTGATCCAGCCGGTCAAAAAACCGGAAGCCAATGCCGCAGCGAAAAAGCCAGAAAAGAAAGTTATCGCCATGACGGAAAGGCAGTGGCGAGAGCATCCGGAATATTTTACTGTGCAGTTGGCGGCCGCATATGGAGAGTCATCGATAAAAGCCTTGGCTGCAAGGCTTCCAGCAGGTCAGCCACATTTGATCTACAGGGGCAGCCGTGAGGGACGCCCCTGGTTTGTGCTTCTCTATGGTTCGTTTTCTAACCGTGATGCTGCCGTAGCTGTTAAAGATCAGCTGTCGAAGAGTCTCAAGGGGCAGGTGTCACCTTGGGTGCGCAAGCAGGGAGAGGTCATCGGGCATTAGCTTGGTGGAACTTGATGGGTAACATCTTAAAAAACAAGGCTCTTTGAGCTTGGTGGATAATGTCTGCGCATCTCTGATGCTCTTCTTCCCAAGTGGCTGATATTTCGGTTAAAATATTCGGCTGACCGCGTTTCCCTTCGCACTAAACTCATATTGCAGTGGAGAAAGACTATGCGTGCGCATGGTTTGTATGACCCTTCCAATGAACATGACGCCTGTGGCATCGGTTTTGTAGCTCATATCAAGGGCCAAAAAAGCCATTCGATTGTTGGACAAGGCTTGCAGATTCTTGAAAATCTGGAGCACCGCGGCGCTGTGGGTGCCGATGAGTTGATGGGCGATGGTGCCGGTATCCTTATCCAGATCCCCGATCAGTATTACCGCGAAGAAATGGCAAAGCAGGGTGTGACCTTGCCGCCGGCGGGCGAATATGGTGTCGGCATGATCTTTCTGCCCAAGGAAAATGCCTCGCGCATTGCCTGTGAACAGGAAATCGAGCGTGCGGTACGCGATGAAGGGCAGGTTGTGCTCGGTTGGCGTGATGTTCCTGTTGACTTGTCCATGCCTATGTCGCCGACCGTGCGTGAAAAGGAGCCGGTCATACGCCAGATTTTTATCGGCCACAGCAAGGATGTGCTGGTTACCGATGCACTGGAGCGTAAGTTGTATGTGATCCGCAAAGCATCTGGTCATGCGATTCAGGGGTTGAACCTGATTCACGGCAAGGAATTTTTTGTGCCGTCGATGTCGGCTCGCACAGTGGTTTACAAAGGTTTGCTGCTGGCTAATCAGGTAGGGGTGTATTACAAGGATTTGCAGGATCCTCGTTGTGTGTCTGCTTTGGCGCTTGTGCATCAGCGTTTCTCCACCAATACCTTTCCTGAGTGGCCACTGGCACACCCATACCGCATGATTGCCCACAATGGTGAAATCAATACGGTAAAAGGCAACTTCAACTGGATGCGCGCGCGTGAAGGCGTAATGAAGTCGGCGTTGCTGGGTGATGATCTGAAAAAATTATTCCCTTTGATTTACGAGGGCCAGTCTGACACGGCGTGTTTTGATAATGCACTTGAGTTGCTGGTGATGGCGGGTTACCCCATTGCACAGGCAATGATGATGATGGTGCCGGAAGCGTGGGAGAACCATACGCTGATGGACGAAAACCGTCGTGCTTTTTATGAATATCATGCTGCGATGATGGAGCCGTGGGATGGCCCGGCTGCACTTGCATTTACAGACGGTCGTTATATCGGTGGCACGCTTGATCGCAACGGTTTGCGTCCGGCGCGCTTTATCGTGACGGATGATGATCTGGTTGTCATGGCCTCCGAGTCTGGTGTGTTGCCTATCCCGGATAGCAAGATCACGCAAAAATGGCGTTTACAGCCAGGTAAGATGTTTCTGATCGATCTTGAAGCCGGTCGCATCATTGATGATAAAGAATTGAAAGATACTTATGCCAATGCCAAGCCATACAAGGCATGGATCAATTCCGTGCGCGTCAAGCTTGATGAGTTGAAAGATGGTGATCAGCAAAGCGATGTCTCATCGGCATCGCTATTGGATCGCCAGCAGGCTTTTGGATATACACTGGAAGATACAAAAACCATTCTGTCTGCCATGGCAGTGAATGGCGAGGAAGCTACCGGCTCAATGGGCAATGACTCGCCCTTGGCGGTGATGTCCAACAAGTTGAAGCCGCTGTACAGCTACTTCAAGCAATTGTTTGCGCAAGTGACGAATCCGCCTATCGACCCCATTCGCGAAGCGATGGTCATGTCTCTGGTGTCGTTCATCGGCCCGAAGCCGAATCTGCTGGATACCAACAACATCAATCCGCCGCTGCGTCTGGAAGTGTCGCAGCCTGTGCTGGATTATGCGGATATGGCCAAGCTACGTAATATCAGTGCACTGACCGGTGGCAATTTCAAATCATTCGAACTCAACATCTGCTATCCGGTTGCGTGGGGTAAAGAGGGTGTAGAGGCGCGTCTGGCATCGTTGTGTGCAAAAGCCGTTGATGCGATTGAAGATGGCCATAACATCCTTATCCTTTCTGATCGGAAGATGGATGCCGAGCATGTTGCCATTCCGGCGCTGCTTGCCACGTCTGCCATTCACTTGCATCTTGTGCGCAAAGGTTTGCGTACGTCGACGGGGTTGGTGGTGGAAACGGGTTCTGCAAAAGAAGTGCATCACTTTGCCTTGCTGGGTGGTTATGGAGCGGAAGCGGTACACCCGTATCTGGCGCTTGATACCTTGGTCAATATGGCTCCTTCCTTGCCGGGAAGCCTGAGTGCAGAAAAAGTTGTTTATAACTTCAAGAAAGCCATCAACAAAGGCTTGATGAAAGTAATGTCGAAAATGGGTATTTCGACCTACATGTCCTATTGCGGTGCGCAGATTTTTGAAGCCATTGGCTTGAATCGTGCCCTGATCGACAAGTACTTCACCGGTACGCCATCCAATGTTGAAGGCATTGGTTTGTTTGAGGTGGCAGAAGAAGCCATTCGTCTGCATGCGCAGGCATTTGGTGCCGATCCAGTGTTGGCAAACATGCTTGATGCAGGCGGCGAATATGCTTATCGCGTGCGTGGTGAAGAGCATATGTGGACGCCGGATGCGATTGCCAAACTGCAGCATTCCACCAAGTCCAATAGTTACAACACCTATCAGGAATATGCGCAGATCATCAATGATCAAAGCAAGCGCCACATGACATTGCGTGGTTTGTTTGAATTCAATATTGATCCGTCAAAGTCCATTCCTCTTGATGAAGTGGAGCCGGCCAAGGAAATCGTCAAACGCTTTGCGACAGGTGCCATGTCACTAGGTTCCATCAGCAGCGAAGCGCACGCGACGCTTGCTGTGGCCATGAACCGTATTGGCGGCAAGTCCAATACGGGTGAAGGCGGTGAAGATCCAAAACGTTATCGTCAGGAACAGGCTGGGGTTGCCATCAAGGATGGCGATACTATTGCTTCCATCATCGGCAGTGATCGTATTGTCGCCGATATTCCGTTGAAAGCCGGAGATTCGCTGCGTTCGCGCATCAAGCAGGTTGCTGCTGGGCGCTTCGGTGTGACGGCGGAATATCTGAACTCTGCCGATCAGATCCAGATCAAGATGGCGCAGGGTGCCAAGCCGGGTGAGGGTGGTCAGCTGCCGGGTGGCAAGGTGTCTGAATACATCGCGCAGTTGCGTTTTTCCGTGCCGGGTGTTGGTCTGATTTCTCCGCCACCGCACCATGATATTTATTCCATCGAAGATTTGGCGCAGCTGATTCATGATCTGAAAAATGCCAATTCACGCGCTTCCATTTCCGTGAAGTTGGTAGCTGAAGTGGGTGTGGGGACTATTGCGGCTGGTGTTGCCAAAGCCAAATCTGATCATTTGGTGATTGCGGGCCATGATGGTGGTACTGGGGCATCGCCGCTGTCTTCCGTCAAACACGCCGGTGCACCATGGGAACTCGGCATGGCCGAAACACAGCAGACATTGGTGCTGAACGGTTTGCGCAGCCGTATACGCGTGCAGGCAGATGGCCAGATGAAAACGGGTCGTGATGTCGTGATTGCAGCGATGCTGGGTGCTGATGAGGTAGGTTTTGCGACAGCGCCGTTGGTGGTTGAAGGCTGCATCATGCTGCGTAAATGCCACCTCAATACTTGCTCTGTGGGTGTTGCAACACAGGACCCGGTATTGCGCGCCAAGTTTGCCGGCAAGCCAGAGTATGTGGTCAATTATTTCTTCTTTGTCGCCGAAGAAGCACGTCAGATCATGGCGCAGCTGGGGATTCGTACATTCAATGAATTGATTGGCCGTACCGATTTGCTGGATAAATCAAAAGCTGTTTCGCATTGGAAAGCCAAGGGTCTTGATTTCACGCGTATCTTTGCCCAGCCTGAGGTGGCTGCCAATGTTGCGCGTTACCATGTCGAAGATCAGGATCACGGTCTCGACAAGGCGCTGGATAACACGCTCATCGCCAAATCGCGCGATGCGATAGACAGCGGCAAGAAAGTCTCTTTTGTGTCGCCAGTGAAAAATCTCAATCGCACGGTGGGTACGATGCTTTCCGGTGAAGTGGCCAGAAAGTATGGTCATGATGGTTTGGCGGATGACACCATTCATATCGAATTGCAGGGAACGGCAGGTCAGTCAGCAGCTGCGTTTCTTGCTCGCGGCATTACGCTGGATCTGGTGGGCGAAGGCAATGATTATGTCGGTAAAGGTTTGTCCGGTGGTCGGGTGATTGTGCGTCCGAGCAAGGATTTTCGTGGATCGGCTGCTGAAAACATGATTGTTGGCAACACGGTACTTTACGGCGCCATTGCCGGTGAGGCGTTTTTCAGCGGTGTTGCTGGTGAGCGTTTTGCCGTACGTAATTCTGGTGCGGCAGCTGTTATCGAAGGTACGGGTGATCACGGCTGTGAGTACATGACAGGCGGTACGGTTGTTGTGCTGGGTGAAACCGGCAGAAACTTTGCTGCGGGTATGTCGGGTGGCGTCGCCTATGTTTACGATGTCCATGGTGATTTTGCCAAAAAGTGCAATATGGAAATGGTGGCACTTGAAGCAGTGCTGCCTGGCGCCGAGCAGGAGAAATCTGTTGATCGCTCCATCTGGCACAGCGAACAGCGCGGTGGTGAGCGTGCAACCGACGAAGTCATTCTGAAGGGATTGATTGAGCGTCATGCCAACTATACCGGTAGCGAACGCGCCAGGCAGTTGTTGGCCGATTGGGAAAACAGCCGCAGCAAGTTTGTCAAAGTATTTCCAGGCGAGTACAAACGCGCGCTGGGTGAAATCAGTGCTGCGCAAGTGGCTAGTCAGCAGGCAAAATTGTCGGCATAAGTTTTGTTGTCTCCACCATCGGTAGATAACGCCAGTTAAGGTAGAGGTTGGTCATGGGTAAAGTTACAGGCTTCATGGAGTACGATCGCCAGAAGGATACTTATCTGGATGTCGAGTCGCGTGTCAAGAATTACAAGGAGTTTGTGATCCCGACCACGGACGAGAAAGCGACAATCCAGGCTGCGCGCTGCATGGATTGTGGCACGCCGTTTTGTACATCCGGTTGCCCGATCAACAATATCATTCCTGACTGGAACGATCTGGTTTACAAAGGCAATTACCAGCAGGCACTTGAAGTCTTGCACTCCACCAATAATTTTCCGGAATTCACGGGTCGCATTTGCCCAGCTCCCTGTGAAGCTGCCTGCACGTTGAATGTCAATCGTGAAGCGGTTGGTATCAAATCCATTGAATTGTTTACTGTTACCAAGGGCTGGGAGAATGGCTGGATCGTGCCCAAGCCCGCTGCCCGGAAAACGGGTAAGAAAGTAGCGGTTGTCGGTTCGGGTCCTGCTGGCTTGGCGGCTGCTCAGCAGTTGGCGCGTGTTGGTCATGATGTGACTGTTTTTGAAAAGAATGATCGTGTCGGCGGTCTGATGCGCTACGGTATTCCCGGCTTCAAGATGGAAAAGTCCGTCATCGATCGCCGTATGGAGCAGATGAAAGCGGAAGGCGTCGTGTTCCGCACGGGTGTTTTCGTGGGCAAGGATTTTCCTGCCAACGTCAACAACTGGTCAAAAGAGGTAATTTCTCCAGAACAGCTGCAAAAGGATTTTGATGCCATCGTCATGTCCGGCGGCGCCGAGATGCCGCGCGATTTGCCTGTGCCTGGCCGGGAGCTGCAGGGTATTCATTTTGCAATGGAATTCTTGCCACTGCAGAACAAGGTCGACGCTGGTGACAAACTTCCGGATCAAATCATGGCAACCGGCAAGCATGTGGTCGTGATCGGGGGTGGTGATACTGGCTCCGACTGCGTGGGTACTTCCAATCGTCACGGTGCTGCGAGCGTTACCCAGTTTGAAGTAATGCCGAAACCACCAGAGCAGGAAAACAAACCGCTGGTTTGGCCGTACTGGCCGCTGAAATTGCGTACCTCCTCTTCACACGACGAAGGCTGTGAGCGCGATTGGTCTGTTTCCACCAAGCGTTTCGAGGGCAAGGACGGCAAGGTGGAAAAGCTCATCGCCTGTCGTGTCGAGTTCAAGGACGGCAAGCTGGAAGAAGTGCCGAATTCTGAATTTGAAGTGAAAGCAGATCTGGTTTTGCTGGCGATGGGTTTTGTGTCGCCGGTAGCCAATGTGCTTGATGCTTTTGGTGTGGCAAAAGATGCACGCGGCAATGTCAGCGCTACTACGGATGGTGACGGTTGCTACAAGACTTCCGTCGACAAGGTATTCGCTGCGGGCGATATGCGTCGGGGGCAGTCGCTGGTGGTGTGGGCGATTCGTGAAGGGCGTCAATGCGCACGTGCTGTTGATGAATTCCTCATGGGATCTTCAGTGTTGCCGCGTTAATGCGTGCATCAATCCCAGTAAGGGCCGCTGTTTGCGGCCTTTATTTTTTGCTGAAGCGTTGAAATACATCGGGGTTGCGGATGATGACTGAATTGAAAAATGACCGTTTCCTGCGTGCGCTATTGCGTCAGCCTGTCGACATGACGCCTGTGTGGATGATGCGCCAGGCAGGCCGATATTTGCCTGAGTATCGTGCAACGCGTTCACAGGCGGGCGATTTCCTGTCGCTGTGCATGAATCCTGAGTTGGCTTGTGAAGTCACGCTGCAACCGCTGCGCCGTTATCCGCTGGATGCTGCAATCCTGTTCTCGGATATTCTTACCATTCCCGATGCCATGGGGCTTGGTCTTTTTTTCGAGGAAGGAGAGGGGCCGCGGTTTCGCAAGCCGGTGCGTACAGAGGCGGATATCAATGCGCTTGTCGTGTTGAAGCCGGAGCAGGATCTGCCCTATGTCATGGATGCAGTGACGTTGATTCGCCGTGAGCTCAACGGTCAGGTACCTCTGATCGGTTTTTCCGGCAGCCCCTGGACTCTGGCTACGTACATGATTGAAGGCGGTTCCAGCAAGGATTTTCGCCGGGCGAAAACCATGCTGTATGACCGGCCTCAGCTTATGCATCAGCTGCTGTCGGTATTGGCGGATTCTGTTGCTGTATATCTGAATGCCCAGATTGAAGCGGGTGCACAGGCGGTACAGATTTTTGATACCTGGGGCGGCGCACTGAGTCATGCTGCCTATCAGGAGTTCTCTCTGGCTTACATGGCGCGGATCGTTTCCAGGCTTATCCCGGAGCGTGAAGGGCGCAGGGTGCCGGTTATCCTGTTCACCAAGGGAGGTGGACAGTGGCTGGAGGTGATGGCTGGCAGTGGTTGTGATGCCTTGGGCCTGGACTGGACAACGGATATCGGTCATGCACGACAACGAGTGGGGTCTCAGGTGGCCTTGCAGGGCAATATGGATCCTGCTGTTCTCCATGCATCACCCGCTGCGATCAGAGCTGAGGTGAAGCGAATTCTTGCCAGTTTCGGGCAGCATTCCGGGCATGTCTTTAATCTGGGGCACGGTATTACGCCAGAGGTGAATCCAGAGCATGCGCGCGTATTTATTGAATCTGTGCACGAATTCTCGGTATCAGTGTGATATTGGCGAGACGCTTGTCCTGCGTATGGTGCTATTTGTCCCTTTCTCTATGCACTGTACGTAAAAAACGTTAAATTTGTCGCATTGGCGCTTGGCATATCAAACAAGTGCGGCGAGATCTTCAGGGAGTCTCTGTGGCAGGTATCAAGCAAGTCAAAGTTGATGTCAATGACCTCATCATCGGCATGTATGTTTCTGCGCTGGACAGGCCTTGGTCGCAGACGCCGTTTCCCCTGCAGGGTTTTTTTATTCGTCAGGTGGATGACATCGACCAGCTACGTTTGTACTGCAAGTACGTGATTATCGATGTACAACGTGGCAAGCAGCCAGTTGCAGTAAAACATGCAACAATCGAAAAAAAGGGTGGGCCTGCTGCGGACTTGCGGCAGCGCCAGCAAATATCTGCAGCTCCGTTGAAGCTCCGGCATAATTTTTATAGTGAGCCAGTGCCGCTCAGAAAGGAGAATGTTGCTGCGGAAAAACTGCATGTTGATATCAAGAGCAACGTAGGAGAGTTCATGTCGGGCGTGCAAAAAGGCGCGCCCATCGAGATGAAAAAGACCAGTCAGCTGGCCAGCCAGGTCGTTGAATCGGTGGTCCGCAATCCGGATGCCTTTTCCTGGCTCTCGCGTATTCGCGACAAGGACGAGTTTACTTATGGCCATATCGTGCGTTCTGCCGTTTGGGCTGGTGTGTTTGGTCGCCATATCGGGCTCGACAAGAAAGACATGAATATGTTGGTGTCGGGTGTGCTGCTGAAGGACGTAGGTAAAGTGAAATTGCCGGAAGAAATACTTCGGCTGGAAGAGGCGGAAAGGACTCCTGAACAGGAGTCTGAATATCGCAAGTTTGTTGAGTATGGTGCCGACATTCTCAAGAATACGCCCGGTGTGCCGCCGGAAGTCATGCATATTGTGAGAAACCATTGCGAACGCTTTGATGGTTCGGGATATCCACAGGGATTGATCGGAGACAAGATTCCTTTTCTGGCAAAAGTGGCAGGCATCGTGACTGTTTATGATGCCGTTACCAATCCGCGTCACAGCAAATATCCTTTGGCACCCTCAAAGGCAATGGCCAAGTTGTATGACATGCGCAATATCGAGTTTCAGGAAGAACTCGTTGTGCAGTTTATTCAGGCGCTCGGCATCTACCCCACGGGAACCTTGATTGAACTCAATACCGGTGAAGTGGCTGTTGTGGTTGAGCAGACCTTTGCGCGTCGCCTGAAACCCAAGGTGGCTGTTGTGATAGACAAGGATAAAAGCAGGCTCAAGGAGCCGAAGGTCATTGATTTGTTCGAGGACTTTTCCGAAAAATTGCGAAAGGCGGAGAAGCGGGGGCAGCCAGTGAGTACCATCAAGCCCGTTGAGATCGTCAAGGATCTGGAGCCGGGCTGTTACGATATTGACATAGCCGCAGTACGTGACAGTTATCTCAAGGAGACCTGGAACTGGCGCAGTCTGCTCACAGGCCTTACATCGCGTACCTAGAAACTATTCCTGTCGCGGCGCGATTAATTGGTGGTTCTGCCAGTGTTGCAGAAATTGCGTGTTTATTCTTCTGTAAAGACGAAGTCCATTTTTTCACTTGGCGCTTGTACGTAGTGCCCTTGTATGAAGTGGGCGCCGGCCTGCCAAAGTGTCGCCAACACGGTGGCGTTTTCGACAAATGGCACAATGGACTGTTTGTGGGCTTCGTTGATTTTCGCAAGCAGTTCCTTGAGTGTGTCCGGTTTCTCGTTTTTTTGCTGGATGTCGGTAGTGAATGATCCGTCCACTTTTACCATATCAACATCAAGATGCGACAAGGTTTTGAATGGATCAAGTGCGCAGCCGAAATGTTTGATGCAGCAGCGTATGCTCATTTTGCGCATCGCTTCGCAAAAGTTTTTGGTCTGCGTCAGGTAGCTGGAAGCGTCGGCTTCCGAGAACTGCAGGATGATGGCATCGTTTGGCAGGTTAGCTGTCTTGAATGCCACTGCAAGCCAAGCAGGTAGCCCTTCGTCACGGAGGGAGGCTGCAGTGATGTTGATAATCAGTCGAGTTTCACTGCCGGCGCTGCGGTGTGCTGCCAGTGTTTTGGCTGCAGTAATCAGTGCCCAGCGATCAATCTTGCGGCCAAGCTCGTCGTTATTGGCCAGTGTGCGGAACATATCATCAGCGTTGACTGTTGCACCGCTTTCGTCCGGCAACATGGTCAGCAAGGCTTCATAGTGCTCTGCTGTTTCACCGCGCAGGCTGATAACTGGCTGGAACTTGAGCTGGAAGCCTTCTTTGGCAATGGCGCGCTCAATGATTTCATTTATCAGCGAATCACTTTCTGTGCCGGCATCGCCCATTTTGGGGATGTAGTATTTGGCATTGTTGCCGACGCCATTTTTGCCAGTTTTCCTGATCTCTTCACAGGCAATGTGAGCGCGTTCCAGTACCTGATCCGGATTGGTGATTTTTTCCGTAATCGGGCAAATGCCGATACTGGCGGTCAGCTGTGTTGTTTTTCCGGCTGCTTGACAGATATGGTCGGCAATTTGCTGGCAGATTTTCTGCGCACGTTGCGTCTGCTGTTCTTCGTCTGTGCCGCCGACCAGCAATGCAAATTCGTCGTCGGAAATACGGCCAAGTACCCCGTCGTTGCCAATGACAGACTTCAGGTGAGCGGCAATATCTGCCATTGCGGCATCACGACCGGACACGCCCAGTGAGCTGCGCAATTCTTCGTAGAGATCGATGCCAATAATATGCAGAGAACTGAACTTGTCTTTTTCTGCGGCATCGTGAATGGCGTTGGCTATTGCGCCAAATGTGTATACACGGTTGTAGACGCCAGTGAGGGCATCCATGGTGCTGGCTTTCTTGATCTCGGCTTCGACTTCCGCGCTGTCGAGACCCATCTTGGCTGCAACCAGCAGCTGTGCGCACGGGTCGTTTTCGTAAAGGGCATGGGTGACTTCGATGTCGATGGCAAAGTTGCTTTTATCCTGACGTGTACCGTGCAAACTCAAAGCCTGTTTGCCTTCTTCGCTCAACTTGAAGGCTTTCATGAAGCTCTTGTATTTGTCTTGATCAGCACTGGCGACAATATCGATTACCGGCATGGAAATGATGTCGTCGGTGTCGTTGTAGCCAAAGCGTTCGGCGAAACTCTGGTTGGCATAGAGAAACATGCCATCTTCAACATAGGCGATGGCATCGCGCGAGCTGTCGAGCAGTTGCTGGCAGCGTCTTTCCGATTCCTTGAGTTTGCGGTCGGCGGCACGGCGCTCACGGCGTTCCTGCAGGTTGGCCAACTCGCGACTCATCACCATCAGCAGGTGCTGGTCATCATCAAAGAACACTACATCGCGTGCGCCGGCCTTGATGCCGTCAATCAATGCAATGTTGCGTTCATCTTCATCAGCTTCAGTGAGAAAAATTGCAGGGATGTCCTTGTCCAGTTTCTTGATGGTGCGCAGCGCGGTCTTGGCATCACAGGTTTTGGCGTGGTCGGCGGCCAGAAGCAGATCCCAAGCCTGGTCACTCAGCAGCTTTTCCAGGCCTTCCGGGCTGGGAACGTGCTGCGCACGCGTGCTGCGCCCGGAATTGCGGAGCATGCTGAGGAGGCGCTCCACCTCATTGTTGTCATCGTTGATGATGAGAAGGCGTATGGTTTCAGACTGACTCATGACTGCAAATGCATCCAGACGTACTGCCGCTTCCGGGCCGGCCAATCATGATA
Organism: uncultured Pseudomonadales bacterium; assembly: GCA_964509075.1. Classification (GTDB taxonomy): domain Bacteria; phylum Pseudomonadota; class Gammaproteobacteria; order Pseudomonadales; family UBA7239; genus UBA7239. The sequence goes on from CAZDWC010000014.1 coordinate 37,792, forward strand.
CCGGACTGGGCATATAAAGGAAGGGTTGTTTGCCACTCAGCCTATCCAGGTTTTGGAGGGTTTGCCGGCCAGTTCGCGAACCAGTCGCGGTACCAGAAAACCCGGCAGTATTGCCTGTAGTTGGCGGTGTATCTGCACGGCGTCGCTGTCAGGAACTGCAAAGCCATGGCTGCCGCACACGGGATCCAGTGCGTGCAGGTAGTATGGCAGGCAACCAGCGGCAAACAGTGCTTCGCTGAGTCTGGCTAATGTGTCGGCATTATCGTTGACGCCGGCCAGCAGCACGGATTGGTTGAGCACGGTGGTACCGGCACTGCGCAGTTTGGCAATGGCGGAGGTGACGCTGTTGTCTACTTCATTGGGGTGGTTGCTGTGCAGCACAACAATCGTTTGCAGTCGCGTTGCTGTCAGCCAGTTCAGGCAATCGCGGTTGACTCGTTGGGGGATAACAATCGGCAGGCGGGTGTGTACGCGCAAGCGACGGATGTGTGAAATGGCCGCGATCTGCTCGGTGAGCCAAGCCAGCTGGCGGTCAGGGAGACTTAACGGATCGCCACCGGAGAGGATGACTTCATTGATATCCGGTTGGTTGCGGATGTAGTCAAGAGCCCGTTGCCACTGGCTGCGGCTGTTGCGGTTGTCCTCGTAGGGAAATTCACGGCGAAAACAGTAACGACAATGGATGGCGCAGAGGCTGGTGGCAATCAGCAGTACACGGGAATCATATTTGTGTACCAAGCCAGGCAGGGGGTTATGTTGCCGTTCATCCAGGGGGTCGGCGCTGAAACCGGGGTGTTGCTGTAATTCTGCCGCCTGTGGCAGGACCTGCAGCAATAATGGGTCGCGCGGATTGCCTTTCTCGATGCGTGACAGGTAGGGCCGCGGAACCCGCAGGGGGAAGCTGCTGCAGGCGTCTTGCAGTGCGCCATGTTCGGATTCCGGAAGCTCCAGATAATGGCAGAGCGCTTGCGGATCGGTGATCGCTTCTTGCAGCAGGGATTGCCAGTCGGGTTCCGGCTGGCTTATATCCTGACAAACGATCGCGGAAACGGGTATCATTGCGCCTCTTTTTTGGGCCGGTTTATCGAGAGTGAGGGTGTAATGGCCACGTATTCTACCAGTGAAATGAAAAGCGGACTCAAGGTGATGGTCGATGGCGAACCGTGCAGCATCCTTGAAAATGAAGGTGTAAAACCCGGCAAAGGCCAAGCCTTCAACCGTGTCAAAGTGAAATTCCTGCGCACGGGTCGCGTGCTGGAAAAAACCTATCGCTCCGGTGATTCTCTGGAAAGTGCAGACGTCGTCGATTGCGATATGCAGTACCTGTACTGTGATGGTGAATACTGGCACTTCATGGAGCCGCAGTCTTTTGAACAGTATCAGGCTGATAAAACAGTGGTCGGTGATGCGGCGCTGTGGATGAAAGAGCAGGACACCTGCATCGTGACGCTGTACAACGGCTCACCGCTGGTGGTGACGCCGCCTAACCATGTCATCATGGAAGTGGTGGAAACCGATCCGGGTCTGCGTGGCGATACCGCTACCGGTGGCACCAAACCTGCCAAACTCGCCACTGGCGCCGTGGTGAAAGTGCCGTTGTTCATGAACGTCGGTGACGTTATCAAGATTGATACCCGCACCGGTGAATATCTGGGGCGTGCGAAGGAGTAATTTTCCTGACGCGAAAATGAAAACCGGCTGCGGCCGGTTTTTTTGTCTGTGTAATCCGGCAAGGTGAAACGTGACTCACTGGAAACCCTCGGCGACATGGGAAGTTTTACAGCGGCGCGCATGCCTGTTGTCGGAACTGCGCGCTTTTTTTGCTGCAAGCGATGTCATGGAAGTGGATGTGCCGGTGTTGGCGATTGGTGCGGGCAGTGACCCCAATATTGAAAGCTTCACCGTCAGTTCGTCACTCGGGAAAGAAAATTATTTCCTGATGACATCGCCGGAGTTCTACATGAAGCGATTGCTGGCAGCAGGTTCTGGCGCTGTTTATTACCTTGGGCATGCGTTTCGTGCCGGTGACAGCAGTTCGCGGCATCAGCCTGAATTCACCATGCTGGAGTGGTACCGCCCGCATTGGACCTTGCAACAGTTGATGCATGAAGTGGGTGAACTGGTTTCTCTGTTTGTGGCAGGAGAGCCGCGTTTTTGCACTTACCGTGAATTGTTTTTGCAGCATCTGGCGCTGGATCCGCATCTGGCCAGCATTGAGGCGTTGAAGGCCCGTGCTCGCGATAAATTGTCGCCGGCTTTCGATACGGACGAACGTGCGGTATGGCTGGATTTGTTGTTCTCGCACTTGATAGAGCCGCAGTTGCATGGGTTGGTATTTGTCAGCGAATTTCCTGCTGCGCAGGCAGCGCTGGCGCAAACCTGCACCGATGCCTATGGCAATGCGGTTGCTGCGCGCTTTGAGTTGTATATCAACGGATTGGAAATAGCCAACGCCTATCAGGAAGAATTGTCGGCGTCGATACTCACGGAGCGTTTCCAGCAAAACCTGGCTCTGCGCGCATCGCGCGGTCAGGTCTTGCCGCCTGCGGATGAGCGTTTTCTTGCAGCCATGCACGCCGGTTTGCCGGCTTGTGCCGGTGTGGCACTGGGCGTGGATCGTTTGTTGATGGTGATGACAGGCAGCACAAACATTGAGGATGTGCTGCCGTTTGCATTTTGAATGGTGGTGTTGTGATTTACACGCGGCGAAGCGTTTTATAGCCGTCGGAAAAGCCCCAGCGTTTTTACCATCGGCAATTCTTCGAACAAACCGGAAGCCTTGGCCAGTTTCCAGATGTCATAGGGTGCCTGACCGCCGTCTGCCGGGTTCGGAAAGATGTCATGTATTGCGAGAATGCCACCGGGACGGATATGCGCCACCCAACTGCGGTAATCGTTCAGTGCGGCTTCCCATGAGTGGCCGCCATCGATGAAAACCATGCCCAGCGGGGTGGCCCACTGGCGTGCTGCGACTGTCGAAGCTGCGACAATCGGCACAACATGGTTTTCCAGATCTGCGGCGCGCATGGCTTTGCGGAATTCGCGGAAGCTGTCCATGAGGCCAACGCCGCTGTCGTACAGATCAGGATCGTGATATTCCTCGCCCAGTTGGTGCTCTTCCGAGCCGCGATGGTGATCGACCGCGTAGACAATACTGCCGGCCTGTTTGGCGGCTGTGCCAAGGTAAACCGTTGACTTGCCGCAGTAGCTGCCGACTTCCAGGCAGGGGCCGAGCATGGCTGTTTCAAGAACGTGCTGGTGCAGTGCAGCGCCTTCCTGTGGGTCAAGAAAGCCTTTGATGCTGTCGATATCGATAGGAAGGTGCATGATTTCCCCGCGGCAGGCCAAGCAGTCAATGAAAGGGCGGGCATTATAGCGGTGAAGAATTGTTGTGCATGCTTTTCGGCTTGGATGTCGACATTTTCGTTTTACCTTGAGCTAAGCCCTGTGCGTCATTACCATGTGCACCTTTGTGGCACCGGTTTGAGGGGTACAGCGCAATGATGACGGGCAGCATGGTCGCCCTGGTGACGCCGATGCAGGAAGGCGGTGCGCTGGACTGGGCAGCGCTGGATGCACTGGTTGAATGGCATGTCCAGGAGGGAACCCATGCCATTGTCGCTGTGGGTACTACGGGAGAGTCTGCAACACTGGACTTTGACGAGCACATCGGTGTTATTCGTCGCGTCGTGGATATTGTGCGCGGCCGCATTCCTGTCATTGCTGGTACTGGCGCCAACTCAACCACCGAAGCCATCGAATTGACGCAAGCCGCACATGCAGCCAAGGCGGATGCCTGTCTGCTGGTGACGCCGTATTACAACAAACCCACTCAGGAAGGCCTGTTCCTGCATCACAAGGCAATCGCCGAAGCGGTGGCTATTCCGCAGATTCTGTACAACGTACCGGGCAGAACCGCCTGTGACATGTTGCCGGAAACGGCGCTGCGCCTGTCGCGCATCGCCAACATCATCGGCATAAAGGAAGCGACAGGCGATCTGGATCGCGCGCGCGCCATTATCGAGCAGGCGCCGGCTGGTTTTGCAGTTTACTCCGGCGATGATGCTACTGCGGTTGAGCTGATCCTGTTGGGTGGCAAAGGTGATATTTCCGTGACGGCCAATGTTGCGCCGCGACTGGTTGCCGAGATGAATCGACTGGCTTTGGCCGGTGACGCCGCTGCCGCACGCGCGATCAACGAGCGTCTGATGCCGGTGCACGATGCCATGTTCGTCGAAGCCAATCCCATTCCGGTGAAATGGGCATTGGCTGAAATGGGTAAAATTCCGCGCGGCATTCGCCTGCCGCTCACTCCACTGTCTGCCGGTCAGCACTCGCGTGTGCGCGGTGCCCTGCAGGCAGCGGCCCTTCTCTGATGAGAGACTCCAAAATGCCGAGTAAAAAAATCCTGTGTTGTGCCTTGGTTGGTGCAACGCTGACCATGTCTGGCTGCGAAACCCTGTTTGGCAGGGACGGCTATTTCCGTGATCGTGGTGATGACTATCTGAAGGCAGAACCAATAGCTCCTGTGGTGCTGCCATCTGGTGTGAAAAGTGAGAGTATCGGCCAGTTGTTTGTGATTCCGCCCATTGCCGATCCGAATGCACCGATGCCGGAAGAATTCGAGGTGCCGAAGCCGGCCGATGCGGGAGCGGTGGCTGCACAGCGCAATGAGGTCAAGATCCAGAAGCTGGGCGAGCGCAGCTGGATCAGCGTCAACGCAGCCCCGAGTGCGGTGTGGCCTCGCCTGCGAGCCTTTTTGTCGGAGCGCGGTTTGAATCTGTCGGTGATGGATCCGGCGATGGGCATTCTGGAAACCGATTGGCTTTCCATCAAGGAAGATCCGTCCAGCAAGGATCGTTATCGCTTGCGCCTGGAGCAGGGGTTGCGCAGCAACACGACTGAAGTGCATGTGCTGCAAATGACAGTGTCACAAGCGGTGCCTGGCAACGGGCAGATCAATTGGCCTGCACAGTCGGTCAATCCGCAGCGTGAAGCCTGGATGGTCAATGAGTTGGCCGCACATCTCGCGCGTGAAAGCACAGCACAGGCTTCCATGCTGGCACAGGCTATCGGCAGCAGTGATCGCAAGGTTGAACTGGTTTCAGCAGAGGGTAGCGAACCTTATCTGGCACTGCATCTCGATTATGCGCGTGCATGGGCGTCTGTCGCTGCAGCGGCCAACCAGCAAGGTTTCCATGTGGAGAACTCAACTCGTGAGCAGGGCAGTATGGCTGTGAGCTATTCTGCTGCGCGCGCGCGACAGGAAGCGGCTGAGCAAACAGCTGATGCGGAAAAGCCTGGCATTTTCAAACGCATTGGCCGGGCCTTCGGTTTTGGTGGAAAAGAAAAAATTGACGATATGGAAAACCTGCAATTGCTGCTCGGCGAACAGGCTGACAGTGTTCAGGTTCAAGTGCGTGCGGCAGATGGCAAGCCACTCGACCATCGTGAAGCTGACAGACTGTTGCGGCTGATCCGCGCCAATTTGCCTTGATGCGATTTGCTTCGCTCGGCAGCGGCAGTCGCGGTAATGCCACGCTGGTGCAGGCCGGCGACACCTTGCTGCTGGTGGATTGTGGTTTTCCGCTGCGCGACACCGAACAGCGCCTGGCACGGCTCGGTGTTGCCGCCAGCCAGTTGCACGCAGTGCTGGTGACGCACGAGCACGGTGATCACTGCAATGGCGTGCGTGTGCTGGCCAATCGCTATCGGCTGCCGGTTTACATGACGGCGGGCACAGCGCGGGCACGACAGCTTGCGGATGTGCAGCAGGCGGTGGTGATCGACAGCCACAATACGTTTGCTATCGGTGATATACAGATTCAGCCGGTGGCGGTTCCTCACGATGCGGCAGAGCCTGTGCAGTATGTATTCAACTGGGCGGGCAAGCGTCTGGGGGTGTTGACGGATCTTGGCGCCATTACGCCATTTGTGCGTGACCACTACCGCAGCTGTGATGCGCTGCTGCTGGAAAGTAATCACTGCGTGGATATGTTGGCGCGCGGGCCTTATCCGCCGTCGCTGAAGCTGCGTGTTGGCGGCCGCTTTGGTCATCTCAACAATGCCCAGGCGGCAGAGTTGTTGCACGAGATTGAAGCGGAACGCCTGCAGCATCTGGTGATTGCGCATTTAAGTGAAAAAAACAACACGCTGGAGCGTGTGCAAACGACCATGGCAGAAGCACTGCAGCGTATGCGCAATGTCTTGTTTGCCTGTCAGGAAGAAGGTTTTGACTGGTTAACCATTAACTAGATTTTTTTTGGAGTTTGAATATGTCGACCGTGAATCTGAATGTGGAAAAGCAGCAGGAGCTGTACAAGGGCAAGGCCAAGACGGTGTATGCCACCAATGACCCTGATCGTTTGATCCTGTGGTTTCGCAACGACACTTCGGCGTTCGATGGCAAGAAACTGGCCCAGCTCGAACGCAAGGGCATGGTCAACAACAAGTTCAACGCTTTCATCATGCAGAAATTGCAGGCAGCAGGCATTCCCACGCACTTTGAAGGCCTGCTCGGGGATCAGGAATGTGTGGTGAAGAAGCTCACTATGCTGCCCGTGGAGTGTGTGGTGCGCAATCTTGCTGCTGGCAGCATGTGCCGTCGTCTCGGGGTGAAAGAGGGCACGGAGCTGACCCCGCCGACATTCGAGTTCTTCCTCAAGGATGACTCGCTAGGCGACCCGATGATCAATGAGTCGCATATCGAAACCTTTGGCTGGGCCACCAAGGTGCAAGTCGAGCAGATGAAGGCCATGACATTCAAGGTCAACCAGATCCTCAAGGACATCTTTCTGGCGGGCAACATGCTGCTGGTCGACAGCAAGCTTGAGTTTGGTCTTTTCAACGGCGAACTGGTGCTGGGCGACGAGTTCAGTCCCGATGGCTGCCGCCTTTGGGACAAGGAGACTCGAGAGAAGCTGGATAAGGATCGGTTCCGCCAGGATCTGGGGGATGTGGTCGAAGCCTATGAACAGGTGGCTCGTCGTATCGGGGTGCCCCTGTAGTTTTTTTGGTGGTTAAAATGCGGTTTTGTGATTTGCGTCACAGTATGCGTGGCGCTTGTTGTCCACAGAGCTCTGCAATTGATAGATAACGTGCGATGTTGAAGCTAAGCAATTGATTTTTTGCTTTTCACTACTAACTAATTGAAAATTATAATTTTTTTTCTGTGTGTTTTTTGATCAATTTGCTAAGGTCGATATTTGACGTGGTTTTCGGAAAAGACTTCATATTTTATTGACAGCTTTATCCACAGAAAATGTGGGTAAGTGCGTGTTCAGGCGGTGCCTATGACCTGTGGTGGCTGCTACTATCACCCCGATGGTGTGACCAAACTGATGAAATGGCATGAATGAGGTGCAGGATTCGACAGGACTGGATGGGTCGGCCGATCCGCTGCTTGCGTGTCTGGAGCTTTTGGCGCATCTGCATGGCCTTGGTTTCAATGCGGATTCAGTGCTTTCCGGACTTCCGCTGGTGGAGCGTCGCCTGACGCCCGAGCTGTTTGCTCGTGCCGCCGAGCGCATCGGGCTGGCTTCAAAAGTGGTTGAGCGTCTGGTTCTGGAAGATCTCAATACCATTGTCCTGCCTGTTGTTCTGCTTTTGCGGGGTGACAGGGCCTGTGTGCTGCTGGAAATGGATGCCGGCATGCATTGCTGCAAGGTGCAATTCGGTCTGCAGCAAATGCCGCAGGAGATGACGCTTGCCGAATTACAGGATATTTACCTCGGCCATGCCGTTTTCTGCAAGCCCGTTGCCTTGTCTGCCGCGCCTGTTCATGAGCGACACTGGTTCTGGTCGGCTTTGGCGCACTCCTGGCGTATATATCGCGATGTGCTGCTGGCTTCGTTGCTGATCAATGTGTTTGCGGTATTGAGTCCGCTGTTCACCATGAATGTCTACGATCGTGTGGTGCCCAACCAGGCTGTGGAAACCTTGTGGGTGCTGACGCTGGGGATCAGCGTGGTTTACCTGTTTGATCTGCTGGTGAAAGTCCTGCGTACCTATTTTCTGGAGGTGGCGGGTAAAAAAGCCGATATGCTGATGTCGGCGCGCATTTTTGAGCACGTGCTGGGTATACGTATGGAGCACCAACCCGAATCCATGGGGGGATTCATCAGCCAGTTGCGTGAGTTTGAGAGCGTTCGCAATTTCATCACGTCAACCAGTATCGCGGCTCTTATTGATTTGCCTTTTGCGTTGCTGTTTGTGCTGGTGATCGCCTACATCGGCGGCTGGCTGGCCGTGGTGCCCTGTGTCACGGTGCCGCTGATGATTGCCTATGGATTTTTCATGCAACCTGCACTGCGCCGTGCGGTCGAGAGTGGTTATCGTGCCGGTAATCGCAAGCATGCTGCACTGACGGAAGTCATCGGCCAGCGCGAAGCCGTGAAAAGTCTGGTGATCGAGGGGCACTGGCAGCGGGTTTGGGAAAATCTGGTTGCCGAGTTGGCGCTGTCGAGTCAGCGTGGGCGCATGCTCACCAATGCGGTTGGCAGTATTTCCGGTCTGCTGCAGCAAATGACGACTGTGGTGATGGTGTTTGCCGGTGTTTACCTGATCAATGCGGGCGAACTCAGCATGGGTGGTCTGATTGCTTGTGTGATGCTCTCTTCGCGCGTGTTGGCGCCGATGGGGCAGGTGGTCAATTTGCAGGCGAGTTATTTCCAGACGCGCACAGCCATTGCCGGCATCAACCAGACCATGCAGTTGCCGCTTGAGCGGCCGGCAGCGCGGCAGTTCCTGCAGAAAGAAAGCATTGAGGGTGATATCGAGTTTCGCAATGTCAGTTTTGCCTATGGCCCTGATCAGCCGCCTGTGCTGAGTAATGTCAGCTTCAGGATTCGCCCCGGTGAAAAACTGGCGGTGATTGGACGGATCGGTTCGGGCAAATCCACCTTGCAGAAACTGGCATTGGGTTTGTATCAGCCGACGGCAGGAATGGTGTTGATTGATGGTGTGGACATGCGCCAGCTTGATCCCGCATTCGTGCGTCGGGCCATGGCGCATATGTCACAGGAATTTGTCTTGTTTGAAGGTACCGTCCGCCACAACATCACGGTCGGTGAATTGTTTCGTGATGATGATCGCCTGCAACGGGTGACAGCGGCAACCGGTGTTGCCGAGTTTGTGCGCGAGAGCAGTCTGGGTCTTGATATGCCGGTTGGCGAGCGTGGAGCCCGTCTTTCCGGAGGCCAGCGCCAGAGTGTGATGTTGGCCCGTGCGCTCTATCGGCGAGCGGTAGTGAGCCTGCTCGATGAACCCACCAGCCAGATGGACAGTGGCAGCGAGGAGTTCGTGCGCCGTCAGCTGCTGGAGTGGATGGAGGGACGCACGCTGATCCTGACCACGCACAAGGCGTCCATGCTGGAACTGGTCGACAGGTTGCTGGTGCTGGATCGAGGTCGTCTGGTAGCGGATGGGCCGCGTCAGCAAGTGCTGGAAGCGTTGCAGCGCGGAGAGGTGCGTGTTCATGCGCCATCGCGTTAGTCATTGCCTGCAGAAACCACTCTGGCTGGTGCTGTTCGAGTGCCAGCTGGCTGCAGTGGAAGCCGGACTGCGTTTGCAGGCAGTACTTGAGCAATTCGCGGCCTGGCTGCGCATGCGTGCGGCACATATGCTCGATGCCTGGCGCGAAATGCAGCAGATTTTGCTGACCCTGCGTGCGGAAACTGCTGCGGTGGAGAGCGTCGACCCAGCACATCCGGATGAGATTGATTATGCTGCTTCAGCTGCAAGGGCTGTGCTGTATCAGGATCCGCGTGGAGCTCGCCAGATCCTGATGATAACGGGCGGTTTTTTCCTGCTGTGCCTGTTGTGGTCGGCGTTTGCCGATATCGACGAGTATGCGCGCGGTGCCGGCAAGGTCATTCCCTCCGGGCGCTTGCAGGTGGTGCAAAACCTGGAGGGCGGCATTGTTGCCGAGCTTTACGTGCATGAAGGCGAAACCGTGCAGCGCGACCAGCCATTGCTGCGCATCGATGATACACAGTTTGCTTCCAGCTTCCGTGAGCAGGAGCAGCAGCGCCAGTTCCTGCGTGCGAAGACTGCGAGATTGCAGGCAGAAGTGGATGCCAAAGCGTTTCCGGCTGTGGGGGCTTTGCAAGATATTGACGCTGCGATCCTGGACCAGGAAGTCAGCCTCTATCAGAGTCGGCAGCAGGAAATCCAAAGCCAGATACGTATTCTGGATGAACAGATTACCCAGAAGCAGCACGAGCTGGATGAGATCAAGGCCAAGGTGGCGCAATTGACGAAAAGCTACGATCTGGCAGCACAGGAGCTGGCCATGACCGAACCTTTGGTAGCCAAGGGCGCAATCTCTCAGGTGGAGGTGCTGCGCTTGCGGCGACAGACATTTGACCTGAAGGGCCAGCTGGACGTTGCCAGACTGGAAATCACCAAGCTGGGTTCATCACTGCAGGAGGCGCAGAACAAGCGCGATAGCTATCGGCTGCAGTTTATTGCCAAGGCACAGCAGGAAATGAGTGAAGCGATGGCCGCATTGTCCAAACTCGACGAGACCAAGGGGGCGCTGGAAGATCGGGTCAGGCGCACGATTGTGCGCTCACCGGTTGCGGGTCTCGTCAATCGCCTGCTGGTGAACACGATCGGTGGCGTGGTGCAGCCGGGCATGAATCTGGTGGAGGTGGTGCCTACCCAGGACAGTCTCTTGGTTGAGGCGCGAGTGTCCCCGGTTGATATCGCCTATCTGCATCCAGGCCAGAAGGCGATAATCAAGGTCACAGCCTACGACTTTACTGTCTTCGGAGGTCTGGAGGGGCAGTTGGTGCATATCAGCCCGGACTCGCTGGTGGATGACAAGGGCAACAGCTATTACCTGGTACAGGTACAGACAGACCAGCACTTTCTCGGCAAGATGGGCAAAAAGCTCGAGATCATTCCGGGCATGACCACTGAAGTCGAAATTCTCACCGGACAGAAAACGGTGCTCAGTTATATTCTCAAACCGGTATTGCGGGCCAAAAGCAGGGCATTTTCCGAACGCTGATTTCTGGGTGCCGTCTGCGTAAACGCCATTTTTCTGACAGTTCGACCGCTGGTCTGTCAGTTTCCGAAAGTGCGATTTACTTCTCATTTTGCCTATGCAAGAATCCTTGTAAGCGCTGCAAAAAACAAGAAATTTGCTGCAATCACAATCAGTTATCGGAATATCCACATGAAAAAAACGGTTAAGGTTTGCTTGGTCTGGGCAACGGTATTCTCTGCTGCCGGGAGTTCTGCTTCCCTGTGTGCACTCAGTCTGCAGGAAGCCGTGCAGCGTGCAGTGGATAGCAACCCCCAGGTGCATGCTGCCACACTCGAACAGCAGGCACGCCAACATGAAGTGGAAGGCGCAAAATCCGGCTATCGCCCTAACGTCAATGCGGTTGTCGGCATTGGGCGCGAGAATTCGCGCGACGTCAATGACGATCAGCAAACGCTAACCCGCAAAGAGGCGGGTCTGGTTGCCGAGCAAACGCTGTTCGATGGCTTCGCAACTCGTTCGGAAGTGGAAAGGCAGAAAGCGCGTCAACGCAGTGCTGCCCAAACTGCAGCATTGACAGCTGAAGATGTCGTGCTGAAAGCTGCGGAGGCTTATCTCGGCGTTTTGCGTGAACATGAACTATATTTATTGGCACAGAATACGAAAGAGAACCACCAGAGTATTTTCGATCAGATGCAGTTGCGTCAGCAATCCGGCGTTGGCAGTCAGGCGGATCTTGACCAGATCACAGGTCGTCTCGCCTTGGCCAATACCAACGTATTGACCACACAGGCCAACCTGGTTGATGCGGCAACCGGGTTCAATGCCGTGGTGGGAATTTATCCCGATGTCGGTCATATGCAGTATCCGCAACTGAATCTGGCGCTGCCTAAATCCCTGGATGATGCCATGGCACAAGCGCAGGCGAACAATCCCGCGCTGTTGTCTGCTGCTGCGGATATTGATGCCAGCAAGGCCCAGTATGAAGCCGCAAAAAGCCCTTTCTGGCCGCGTGTGTCGCTCGAAGCCGAGCGCAATTTCAGTGACAACGTCAGTGGAGTGGAAGGCGACAAGCAGTCAGCGCTTATTGCACTGCGTATGCGTTACAACCTCTACAGCGGCAACAAGGATTCTGCGCGCAAGCAACAAACGGCAGTGCTGATGAATGAAGCGCTGGCTATTCGCGACGATAAACAGCGCAAGGTGATGGAAAGCCTGCGTCTTGCTTGGAATGCACTGGACGCAGTGAATCGGCAAATCCCTTATCTTGACCAGCACGTCAAAGCGGCTGCGGCAACCAAAGATGCCTATGACCAGCAATTCAATATTGGTCGGCGCACCTTGCTGGATTTACTCAATACCGAAAATGAAGAAGTCGATGCAAAGCGCTCGCTGATCAAGGCGCGTTATGACCAGGCTTTGTCGCAGCTACGCTTGCTGAATGAAACCGGTAGTTTGAGACAGGCCTTGTCTGTCAGCAGTACTGATGAACTTGCCGCTGCCAGTATCAATTGACTGTAGCAGTGCATGCTTTTGGAAATACAGGAACGTGAACAAGGATGATGAATGATGATTCGGGGCGCGCTGTGCCCGTGAGGTAAATATGGTCGACAGTCACAACGACAAGCTTGCCGGTAGTACTGCTGATGTGGTGGCGCACATTGTCGCTGTAAGTGGTGAAATAAAAATCATCTCCTCTACCGGCCGCGTTCACCTGGCCAAAGCAGGTGATGTCATTCATCTTGGCGACACTCTGCAGACCTCTCATGCCGGCGCTGTGGTTGTCGCGGTTGAGAAAGGTGCCACTGTCAGTTTTGGTCATGACAAGACTATCGTATTCGACGATCAGTTTGTCAGCTATTGTCGCGTTGATTTTCTCGAAAACCAGGTTGGTGAAGCTATCAAGTTTGATACGCTTGCACAGATTCTTGAAAGTGGCGGCAACATCGAGGATGTTCTGCCGGCACCTGCAGCAGGTGAAGCTGGGCCAGCAGCTGGCGGTTCCGGTGGCGAGTCAATTGGTGCAGCTGTCGAATTCGTACGCAATCAGCCCGAGCAGCTTTCTTTCAGTGAATTTTTGACCAGCACTTTAGGGTATGAAAAATTCAACTTGAATTTCAAGGTTGAAAATGCTGATCCAGAAAAAGATGTCGCTCTCCGTGATATCACGCCGCCAACCGTAAGCATCACCGCAGCCGACAGCAGTTTGTCAGCCGGCCAGGCGACGACGATCACCTTCCAGTTCAGTGAAGCAGTGAGCAATTTTGCAGCGGGTGATGTCAGCGTCACTGGCGGTGCACTCAGCAACTTCACGCAAGTGGATGCGGACACGTGGACGGCAACGTTTACGCAAAGCGGCGCATCCGCGCCGAGTGTTTCCATTGCCAACGACACCTACACCGACATCGAAGGCAACCTCGGTTCCGGCAATACCTTGAACATGACGGCGGATATCACGCCGCCAACCGTAAGCATCACCGCAGCCGACAGCAGTTTGTCTGCCGGCCAGGCGACGACAGTAACGTTCCAGTTCAGCGAAGCGCTGAATGCTGCGACGTTTACATCCGGCGACGTCAGTGTCACTGGCGGTAGCTTGAGCAACTTCACGCAAGTGGATGCGGACACGTGGACGGCAACGTTCACACAAAGCGGCGCGTCAGCGCCAAGCGTGAGCATTGCCGACAACACCTACACCGATGTCGAGGGCAACCTCGGTTCCGGCAATACCTTGAACATGACGGCGGATATCACACCGCCGACCGTGTCGATTACTGCTGCGGATACTTCACTCTCTGCCGGCCAGGCGACGACGATCACCTTCCAGTTCAGTGAAGCAGTGAGCAATTTTGCAGCGGGTGATGTCAGCGTCACTGGCGGTGCACTCAGCAACTTCACGCAAGTGGATGCGGACACGTGGACGGCAACGTTTACGCAAAGCGGCGCATCCGCGCCGAGTGTTTCCATTGCGAACAACACGTATTCCGATATCGAAGGCAATCTCGGTTCCGGCAATACCTTGAACATGACGGCGGATATCGTTGCGCCGACCGTGTCGATTACTGCTGCCGATACTTCGCTGTCAGCGGGCCAAGCGACGACCGTAACGTTCCAGTTCAGTGAAGCAGTTGCCAACTTTGCAGCGGGCGACGTCAGCGTCATTGGCGGTAGCTTGAGCAACTTCACGCAAGTCGATGCGGACACGTGGACGGCAACGTTCACGCAGAGCGGTGCGTCAGCGCCCAGCGTGAGCATTGCCAACAACACCTACACCGATATCGAAGGCAACCTCGGTTCCGGCAACACGCTGAACATGACGGCGGATATCACGCCGCCAACCGTGAGCATCACCGCAGCCGACAGCAGTTTGTCAGCTGGCCAGGCCACCACCATTACCTTCCAGTTCAGCGAAGCAGTGAGCAATTTTGCATCGGGCGACGTCAGTGTTACCGGCGGCAGCTTGAGTAACTTCACGCAAGTGGATGCGGATACCTGGACGGCAACGTTCACACAAAGCGGTGCGTCCGCGCCGAGTGTTTCCATTGCGAACAACACGTATTCCGATATCGAAGGCAATCTCGGTTCCGGCAATACCTTGAACATGACGGCGGATATCGTTGCGCCGACCGTGTCGATTACTGCTGCCGATACTTCGCTGTCAGCGGGCCAAGCGACGACCGTAACGTTCCAGTTCAGTGAAGCAGTTGCCAACTTTGCAGCGGGCGACGTCAGCGTCATTGGCGGTAGCTTGAGCAACTTCACGCAAGTCGATGCCGATACCTGGACGGCAACGTTTACGCAAAGCGGTGCATCCGCGCCGAGCGTGAGTATCGCCAACGACACCTACACCGACATCGAAGGCAACCTCGGTTCCGGCAATACCTTGAACATGACGGCGGATATCACGCCGCCGACCGTGAGCATCACCGCAGCCGACAGCAGTTTGTCAGCGGGCCAAGCCACTACCATCACCTTCCAGTTCAGCGAAGCAGTTGCCAACTTTGCATCCGGCGACGTCAGTGTCACCGGCGGTAGCTTGAGCAACTTCACGCAAGTGGATGCCGATACCTGGACCGCGACGTTCACGCAGAGCGGCGCATCCGCGCCGAGTGTTTCCATTGCCAACGACACCTACACCGACATCGAAGGCAACCTCGGTTCCGGCAACACGCTGAACATGACGGCGGATATCACACCGCCGACCGTGTCGATTACTGCTGCCGATACGTCACTCTCTGCCGGCCAGGCGACGACAGTAACCTTCCAGTTCAGCGAAGCGCTGAATGCTGCGACGTTTACATCCGGCGACGTCAGTG
>CAZDWC010000015.1:0-43545 GCA_964509075.1 uncultured Pseudomonadales bacterium
CGATGCGGGCAGAAAATTCGGTGGGCAGTGCAATGGCTTCGTCGAGCGCATTGGTGTGCAGCGATTGCGTGCCGCCGAAAACAGCCGCCATCGCTTCGATAGTGGTGCGCACGACGTTGTTGTACGGATCCTGCTCGGTGAGCGACCAGCCTGAAGTCTGGCTGTGTGTGCGCAGCATTTTCGAACGCGCATCTTTCGGATTGAATTCGCTGACGATGCGCGACCACAGCAGACGGCCGGCACGCAGCTTGGCAATCTCCATGTAGAAGTTCATCGAGATGCCCCAGAAGAACGACAGGCGACCGGCGAAGTCATCGATGTCGAGGCCGGCAGCAAGCGCTGTGCGGATATATTCCTTGCCGTCGGCCAGGGTGTAGGCGAGTTCCAGTGCGGCGTCGGCACCGGCTTCCTGGATGTGATAACCGGAGATCGAAATCGTGTTGAACTTCGGCAAATTTTTCGAGCAGTAGGCAATGATGTCGCCAATGATTTTCATCGACGGTGCCGGCGGATAGATATAGGTGTTACGCACCATGAATTCTTTCAGGATGTCGTTCTGGATGGTGCCGGAGAGTTGATCCTGACTTACGCCCTGTTCTTCAGCGGCGATGATGTAGCCAGCCAGTACTGGCAGCACGGCGCCGTTCATGGTCATCGATACAGAGACTTTATCGAGCGGGATGCCGTCGAACAGAATTTTCATGTCTTCGACGGAATCAATCGCTACGCCGGCCTTGCCGACGTCACCGGTCACGCGTGGGTGATCGGAGTCGTAACCACGGTGTGTTGCAAGGTCAAAGGCAACAGAGACACCCTGGCCGCCGGCAGCGAGTGCCTTGCGATAGAAAGCGTTGGATTCCTCAGCCGTGGAAAAACCGGCGTACTGGCGGATGGTCCACGGGCGACCGGCGTACATGGTGGCCTGTGGGCCGCGCACGAAGGGCTCGAAGCCGGGCAGGGTGTTGGCATTCGGCAGGTTGGCGGTGTCGGCAGCAGTGTACAGCGGTTTCAGGGTGATGCCTTCCGGCGTGGTGGTGTTCAGGCTCTCCAGTGGCTTGCCTTTCAGTTGCTTGGTGACAGCGGCTTGCCAGTCGGCGATGGTTTTGTCGGTCATGGTTTGTGTCTCTCTGTTTTCCCTCTCCCTAATAGGGAGAGGGTGCCCCGAAGGGGCGGGTGAGGGCTAAAGGGGAATCAATGGTGATCGTCAGCCGGCTGGTTCAGCTCGATCAGCACGCCATCGCAGCATTTGGGATGGATGAAAATCACCTGACAGCCGTGCGCGCCGGGTGTAGGGGCATCTGACAGGAACTGATAGCCCTTGGCTTTCAACAGCTCCACGTCTTCAAGGATGTTGTCGGAGCGGAAGCAGATGTGGTGAATGCCACCCTTGCCGCCGTTTTTCTCGAGGAATTTGGCAATCGGGCCTTCGCCATTGAGCGGGTGTACCAGCTCGATTTGCGTGCCTTCGACGGGAAAGAACGCGGTGGTGGTTTTGGCCGCCGCGACATCTTCCGTGCCGTTGAAGGTGAGGCCGAAATCTTCGAGAAAGCGCGAGATGGCGCGTTGCAGGTCGGGAACGGCAATGGCGATATGGTCGAGATGGGTAATCATGAATGCCCCTTGAAACGGCTAAGGCCTTATATAAAGAGGCAGCATTTTAGCGGGATGGGGCGGGGGGTGCCAGTACATCAACGCCGGCGTATGCCAGCATTTGTGTCAGTGCAATCAGTGGCAGGCCTATCAGTGCAGAAGGGTCGCTGCTTTGTACAGAGGCAAGTATGGCGATGCCCAGTGATTCAGATTTGAAACTGCCTGCGCAGTCATAGGGTTCATCACGCTGTAGATAATTCATAATTTCTGTATCAGTGAGTGTCCTATAAGTGACTTCTGTAGCAATGCACTGTTGTTGCAGGTGCCGTGTTTTCGTGTCCAATACGGCAATGGCGCTGTGAAAAGTTGCAGTATTGCCGCGCAACATTTGCAATTGGTGAAAAGCTGCATCATGAGTTCCTGGTTTTCCGAGAATCCTGTTGCCGAAGGCCACGGTCTGGTCGGCACTGATGATCACTGCGCCTGGATGTTGGATGGCAACAGCCAAGGCTTTCTCGGCGGCGAGACGTGTGGCGAGGGTAATGGCCGATTCGTCAGCCAGAACGGATTCATCAATGGCAGGTATGGCGCAGACGAAATTGAGCCCAAGTGTCAGCAGTTGCTGTTTGCGATAGGGTGATGACGAGGCAAGAACAATCTGTGTGCCAGTTCTTGTGTCAGGTATTGTCGTCACGAATCTTGTTCTCCAGCGCTTCAATGCGCGCTTCAATTTTTTGCAGATGCTGGATGATCTTCCGTTCGCCAACCAGTACCTGAACTTCACGTTCAAGGACTTCTTCCTCTTTCTGCATAAGTTTTGTTTCTTCGCGCGCCACAAAAAATGCAGAGAAGTTTGCGGTTATCAGCGAGAACAGGCCAAGCCCCATCAGCATGACGATACCTGCGAGCAGTCGGCCGGGACCGCTGACGGGAACCACGTCGCCATAACCTACCGTGGTCACGGTTACCCAGGCCCACCAGACGCCATCCCACATATCCTCAAAGCCGGGGTCAATGGCGGCCATCAGCACGCCGGCACCAAACGTGAATGCCCAGCACACCAGGATGGTGATGCCAAGATTGTTGCGTGACAAAACGATGCGCAGCGTTGTCGACATTTGCGCGAGTTTGACTGCGACCAGCACGAAACGAATTGCACGCAGCAGTCCCAGTTCCTGTTCATGCCATATCAGTGGTGTCGCTGCAACAATCACGATGAGATTGAACCAGTTGCCGCTCCAGTAGCGCCAGCGGTTGCGTATCAGAAAGCTCATGATCAGCAGTTCTGCTACAAAAAATGCCCACAACCCCCAATCAGCAACATTATGTACGGAGTGGCTCATCAGAGTCTGTCCGCGCTTGTTGTCGTACCAAGCTATCAGGGCGAGCAGGGCGACGGGAATCAGTGCAATGTCAAAACGGCGAGCCCAGTCTCGTGCGACTGGCGATTCATCAATCGCCACTCCTGCCATACCAATCAGGTTGAAAAAACGTAGGCGCTGCATTGTTGATACCACTCAGGCTTTTTGTGCTGGCATGTCGCGAGTGAAGCGCTTCTTGCGGCGATAGGGGAAAATGTCTTCCACTGTTCCGTTGCTGATGCGTTCCTGCATGTTGCGCCAGAAATTCACATCATATAGATCACTGTGGAATTTTTCGAAGGCTCTGCGCGCTTTCGGGTTGCCTGTGAAAAACAGTCGAAACTCTTCGGGAAACACATCAAAGGGGCCAACGCTATACCAGGGAGTGGAAGACATGGCCTGCTCATCTGTTTGGGGCTCGGGGATTTCGCGGAATACACATTCAGTCAGGAAGCAGATCTCATCATAATCATAGAAGACAACCCGTCCGTGGCGTGTGACACCAAAGTTTTTCAGCAGCATGTCGCCTGGGAAAATATTGGCGGCAGCAATCTGCTTGATGGCATTGCCGTATTCATCCATAGCTTCTTCAATTTGCTCGTCACTTGCCTGCTGCAGATAAAGGTTCAGCGGCACCATCTTGCGTTCAGTGTACAAGTGACTGATGACAAGTTCATCGTCTTCTATATGCAGTTGTGAGGCAACCACACGATGCAGTTCTTCCAGGAGCTCAGGTGAAAAACGTGCGAGTGGAAAACGGAAATGGCTGTATTCCTGTGTGTCGGCCATGCGGCCAACGCGATCATGACGCGAGATCAAACGGTATTTTTCACGCACGGTTTCCTGGCTCATATCTTTCGGTGGATCAAAGCGATCCTTGATGATCTTGAATACCACGTCGTAGGAGGGCAGTGTGAACACGCACATAACCATGCCCTTGATGCCGGGTGCGATGATGAACTGATCATTCGAGTGTTGCAGGTGGTGCAGGAAGCTGCGGTAGAACTCGGTCTTGCCGTGCTTGTTCTGGCCGATGGCGTTGTAGAGCTCGGCAATTTCCTTGTTTGGCAGCAGCTGTTTGAGGAAGCAGACAATCTGGCCCGGCACGGGTGCGTCGACCATGAAGTAGGAGCGTGTAAAGGAAAAAATGATACTGACATCGTCGGTATCAAAAATGGCGGTATCCACATAGACGGCGCCGCGCTCGTTATTGATGAGCGGGACAATAAAGGGGATGGAATTGCTACCACCGGTGATGCGGCCAACCAGATAGGCACCTTTGTTGCGATAGAAAACAGGCTTGAGAATTTCGACAACGATATGCTCGCGTTCCGCAGGCATGCGCGCCAACACCCGTTCCTTGAGTGCGCGCACGATGTTCTGCACGTCACGCTCAATGTTTTCCATGGGGATAGTGAAGCTGTAATCAGTCAGGATGCGATAGATCAGCGCACGAATACTGATGCCGGCCGGGTAGCGGTTGAGCAGGCTGTCGGCGACGTGATCGGGCATGCTGGCAGCCTCATCGGCAACAAACATGTAGTCATCGTCTATGCATTCGTGGCGGAACTGGTAGCAGAAGATCGAGTTGTAGAAGCTCTCAAGCAATTCACGGTTGTCTGCTGTGGCGACCTGATGGCGGTAAACCGGTTTCAGGGCTTGCCAGTAATCCAGCTGTTCACAATCGGAGCCGACGAGTTCGTGTAGCTCGGCGGCGATCTCGACAACAATTTCTTTATATAAATCAATACGTTGCTTTGATATTTCTTGTACTTCGGCCCAGCTGGCCTTTTCGAACAGACCGCGCGCAGCCTGTGTCATGATCTGAAAGCATTGAAAATAGCGCCCAAAGCCGGTAAGAATAAGCTCCGAGGCCTGTTGCAGGTTTGACATCAAAAGCACTCGCTGGCGTCAATAAGCGGTATTTACCGTGTGCCGATAGTGTAGCGATTGAGGGGTCAAATGGAAGGCTGGCCTGTAGTAGGCTATATATAGCCAGTTGATTGATATTAAGAAGTGGTTTTTACGGAACGATGAAACTGACATACCTGCCTATCTTGTGTTTGCGTGCCGTTGTCTTGCTGTTGGCGATGGCAAGCACTGCACACGCGACCCTTTATGTTTACAAGGGGCCGCGCGGCGAGACCATGGTTTCGAACATGCCGATAGATCGTAATGGCTATGAACTTCAGCACAAGAAAGATTCTGTGGATAATCTGGGAAACCTTGCTGCCGGACGCAAGGGGCCAACCCGTTATGATGATGTGCCGCGCATTGTTGCGATTGGCGCCCATCGCGGTGTGGCGCGCAATCAGTTTGTTGATCGCAATACCTATGATGGTTATATCCGCACCACCGCCAGGAAATACGGTCTGGAGCCTGCTCTGGTAAAGGCTGTTATCCAGGTGGAATCCAACTTCAATCCGACGGCGGTTTCCAGCGCTGGTGCGCGCGGGCTTATGCAGTTGATGCCCGGGACCGCTGCTCGATATTCGGTGGGAATGCATGAGCTGTTTAATCCCTGGGAAAATATTGAAACGGGCGCCCAGCATCTCGCTTATCTGAAAACGCTGTTCCCCAATAATCTGGATTTTGTGCTGGCAGCCTATAATGCCGGTGAAAATAATGTGGTGCGTTACAGTGGAATTCCGCCTTTCCCTGAAACGGTGGATTATGTGCAGAAGGTGAAATATTCACATAATATTTTCAAGCGTGTATTTTTCTAGCGGCTGTTGTAGTATTCAATGCTCCAGATCTTGAATACTGGAGAATATGCCAGCGTTTTGCTTGTGATAAAATCATCATCTTGTATGGATGGGGAGCGCTGCATAGTGCTGCGTGGTTTTGTTGGTGGTTTGTCAGTGTCATTATGCATGGAATGTTTCATCGATGCAGCGGATCAGGGTTTCTGCTAGTGCAGTCATGACACTTTCATTATGGGCATGTGTCAGTGTGCAGGTGCCTGTCGGATTCATAATGACGCCATTGATGCGCATGCGCAGTGTGATTTCGTCGATAATTTTAAGTGTGTTTTCTTTCATGTCCTCCGGATCAATCGGTGGCGTCGGCATACCATATAGGCAGAATAGACTGCCAACTTGCTTGATGCTGATTGGGTAGCCTTGATTGCTGATGTGCGTGTGAATTTGCTTAACAAAGCTTCGGGTTTTTGCAGCAAGATCGGCAATGATGTCTGGACGTTGAATAATGGTATCCAGGAAACCACATGCGGCACTTAAACAGATAGGGTTGCCGCTAAACGTGCCGCCCATTAATAACGGTGGAGACATGCGTGTACAGGGTTCCAGGATATCGCGACGTGTTGCGACAATGCCAATAGGCATGCCACCGCCGACCACTTTTCCGTAGGTGTAAATGTCGGCGGGATATTCGGGGATATCGCGAAAACCGGAGAAGATTTCATCCATGATCAACAAAATGCCCAGTTGCTTGCAGCGTGCAGCCAGTGCGTGCAGGTATTCGGGTTGTGCTTCGACAAGCCCATAACCTGTCACAGGCTCCACGAGCACCGCAGCAATATTTTCATGCGAATTGTCGAGATGCTGTAGGGGATCCAGCTTGTTCATGGGAAGGATGATGGTGTCTCGACATGCGCTTGCGGCAATTCCTGCGACATAGGGTACAGCAGGGATGGGGATGCAGTCGGTATATTCGCTCCTGACGTTCAGCATGGTTTGATCGAAACTGCCGTGATACGTGCCTGCTAGTTTGACGATGCGATCCTTCCCTGTGCTGGCTCGCGCAAGTGTTATGGCTTTGTGTGCCGCTTCTGTGCCCGAATTGCATAAGACAAAGCGTTCATGTTGTGGAAGTGTAGTTTTCAGCTTTTGTGCGAGTTCAATATGAAGTGGATGTTGTCCGCTAGGCATCCAGCTTTTCTCGAGTTGCTGTTGGAGGCGTTCGCGGATGACGGGATAGTTATGACCTAGCAATATGGTGCCGTGACCTGGCCAGCAGTCGATGTATCGGCGGCCGTCTACATCAATGATGTGCGCGCCATCTGCACTGTCAAAATACAATGGCCAGGGGAAAACCGGCACGTTCGCGCCAACTGCGCCACCGGCGTAATGCTGTTTGGCAGCTTCATAGAGACGGCCACTGGCAGGGCTCTGTGCCATGGCTTGTTCTGCAAGTGCGCGACGCCTTGGATTTGGTACGGGTTTTTTCATGTTAGCAGCAAGCGATGATATCGGTTGGTGAAGCCGGCGTTTTTTCAGCTGCTGATGTCGATGCCTGATTTATTAATGCCGTCAATCGATCGTTTTTTATGTTATTGAGCTGGAATATTTCCAGCTGTTGTCTGGGTGGCGCATGCGGGTTTTTTAAAATGTCGTATAAATAGTTTTCTGGATCATAGCTGCATTGATTGCAAATCCTTTGCTTTTTGGTCAGGTATAGTGATTTTCTCATCACGACATCCTGAATGCTGTGCTGTTCAACATTTCCCATTGAGGCTTTTTTTTCCCAGTCCAGTGCGCACAGGTAGTATTTGCCATCCCAGCCTATAAATACAGAGAAGAATGGGATTGGGCACGTTTTCTGGCTGGCTATAATGTTGTTGTCATTTTCTGTTGCATGGCTGGGATACAGGAAGGATTGTTGATCCAGTCCCTGGTAGCTGCCGGCCCGGTTGTGTTCTTCCAGAAATATCAGGTCTTTTTTCGGGATTCCGCGCTGATGCCAGAAGTTGATAATGTTGTCGATGTTATCAAACGTCTGTTTTGTCATCACAATGGTTATTTTAATCTGGCACTGATGTTGATTTTTTATTGTTAAATTCTGGAACTCACTGATATTTTTGATTGTTTTTTCAAATGAGTATCCGTAGTAATTAGTGTAAGTTTCGTGTATTCCGGTAACACTGAAACGAATTTCGTGCAGGCCTGCATCCAGCAGTGCGATTGAGTTTTCGGGAGTCAATAGTGTGCCGCTGGTGTTGAGGTTGAAACTGATGTCCGATTCAGCGGATTGTTTGATGAATGTAGGTAGTAACGGATGCAGTAGTGGGTCGCCGAGACCGCAGGCAGTGAGTGATAGTGGTAGTGAATATTCCTGAATGCGCTGTATGATCCGGGTGAAATGTTCGGTCGACATGAAGCCTGTTTGCGGCGTTTTTTCACGCGGGCAAAACTGGCAATGCAGATTACATTTGTTGGTCAATTCCAGATCAACGGTCATATTTTGACGCGTATACCTGAACGAGAAACCATGGCTTTGCACAATATGTAATCCTGTTCTTGTTATTTCTGGTTGCCGCCAGTGATGATCGGAAGGGTTTCTAGCAGATTTACTGGAATTGGCACATGCCGCTACCGCAACCTCCCATGCCGCAAGGGGGCATGGCGGGTGATTTGCTGGCGCCACCTTTCAGCACGCCGCCAGTCGTCAGTACGCGCTCGACAGGCGTGGACAAGTCCGTGCAACCGGGTTCCAGCCCGCCGAGGGTGCAGAGTTCTCCCCAGGTGCTGGCTTTCTCGCTCATGGGATGACGCACCGAGATCACGGCGCCTGTGGCTGTGTTGCGGTAATCATAGGTTGGCATGTGACACCTCCTGCGGCATTTACGCGATTATAATCCGCAACCGTATTTCTCAGGACATGCCCATGAAAAATTCTTGCGCAGAGACGTCGACATTGTTAATCGAGCGTCTGTCTCATGATTTGCGGGGCGTCGGTCATTGCGACGGTAGGACATGGTTTGTAGAAGGCGCATTGCCGGGTGAGCAAGTGCATGCGCGCATACTGATGCAGCGCAGCCAGATGGTGGATGCAGATGCCGTTGCCGTAGATGAGCCGTCACCACAGCGCGTTGCGGCATCTTGCGAGTACTACGGGCGCTGCGGCGGTTGTGCGGTACAGCATATTGATCACTCTGCGCAGATCGTGTTGAAGCAGGAGGTGCTACTGGATCAGTTGCAGCGTATTGGCAATGCGCGACCTGAAATTGTGGGGGATGCGCTGCTGAGTGAGCCGTGGGCGTATCGGCGCCGTGCGCGTCTGGCATGCAAATGGGATGCGAACAGCAAAGAGCTGCGCGTGGGATTGCGAGAGCGCCACAGTCAGCAGGTTGTCGAGATTGCACATTGCGCAGTATTGGTGCCGGCGTTGCAGAGTCTGTTGGTGCCTTTACGACAGTGTTTGTCACGATGGTCGCAACCGCGTCAACTCGGGCACGTTGAAATGCTGGCGGCGGACAACGGTATGGCGATGTTAGTGCGTTTGACTGCGGAACCGGCAGAAAAAGATGCGATGTTGTTGCGTGCTTTTTCACAGGAAACGGCAGTGTCGGTATTTCTGCAATGTGGCGAGCAAAAAGCAGCGAATTTTTTTTGTGGTTCCAATCCACTGCTCCGCTGTGATCAAGGGCTTGATGGCGATGGTATCGCCTGCGAACCGGGTGATTTTGTGCAGGGCAATGCTGCTGTCAATCAGTTGTTGGTCAAGGCGGTGATGGTAGCCGTGCAAGTAGACCCGGGTGACAAAATTCTGGAAGCGTTTTGCGGTCTTGGCAATTTTACTTTTGCGTTGGCGGAGAAGGTTACAGCTATCACCGGACTGGAATTAAATGAAGCTATGTTGTTGCGTGCGCAAGCGGTCGCTGAGAAAAAGCAAAGAGCCAATGTCCTGTGGCGTGCGTGTGATTTGTCGGCGTATAAGGATAGCCAGCCGCCACATCACTGCAACAAGATATTGCTCGATCCGCCACGCGATGGCGCACAGGCATTTTGCAGGCATGTCGAGCTGAAAAACGTCAGCCGCATTGTCTATGTGTCCTGCAATCCGTCCACTTTGGCGCGCGATGCCGCCATTCTTGCTGCACGCGGCTTTGCCTTGCAGATGGTGCAACTGGTGGACATGTTCCCACAGACTTCACACATCGAAGCGCTGGCGGTATTTGTCCCGGCAACGATCAAGCGCAAACTGCCTGCTGGCGTCAAGAATTCCGAACGGCGCCTGCGACGCTAGTGTTTGGAATATTGACCACAAAAAGGCGCCTTCATGGCGCCTTTTTGTGGTGCTCGGCAATGTTATTGCTGATGGGTTCTTTCATGGATTGAGCTGCCGCGGAAAATGCCTTCCAGCGGCAATATTGCAGGGCGTGTACCGTGGATGGTAATGGTCACCGGCGTCCAGGCACTGTTGTCATGCCCGTCACTGGTGCGATACCAGAAGCTGTCGGTTACCGTTTGAGTAACGTCAAGGTAACCAAAGGCAGCACGAGGATCATAATCAAAACTGCCGTCACCATTGTTGATCACTGTGCCGCGTGTGTTGCCGGTGGCAATATCCAGCACGCTGAGAGTGTCACCATTGGCATCGCTGTCATTGTCGAGCACATTGCCTATTGTGGTCACGTCGCTCGCAGTAGCTGTGAAGTTGTCAGCCTGCGCGGTTGGTGCGGTGTTTACGTGTAAGGTGCCGTTAAGCCACAAACCTTGCTGTGCGGTCGGACTTGGATTGCAGGCAACACCGGCGCCTTGATTGGCCTGGCCACCGCTCCAGCACACGGCATCGCCGTTGGCAAAGCTTGCGCCATTGATGACGGTATTGATGTCATACGCCATGGTGAAGGTCAAGATGGCGGCGCCGCTGCCGTGAATCCAGGCTTTGCTGGTCTGGCTCACCGGATACACACCTTCGGTGCTGTAGCGAGGCAGAGATGCCAATGCCAGCGTGCCGCTGCTCAGGCTGCCACCGGCTATATTGGTGTTAAGAGCAGACACATCGATGTGGTTGCTGGAACCGCTTTCACGTTCGTCAATCATGATGGAGGCCACACGGCTGATATCCACCTCCAGATCCCATTCACCGTCACCGGTAATCGCCACTGCCACATTGAAACGTGGCTTGTAGTACATGGCTGCGGTAATGGCCATCTGGCTCTGGCTGCGCAGTTCGTTGGTGTAGCGGGTGCTGAATGTCTGGCTGGTAAAGCTGGAAAGCGGGGTGTTGGAATTCCACTCGGTTTTGCCGTTGGGGATGGAGAAGTTGGAATTGTCGATGAACTGTTTGCCCGGGCAGTTGCCGATGCTGCCATAGCAGTCGGGTTCGGGAGAAATATTGTCGCCCCAGAGACCAAAGCTGCTGTCAGAAACACTGACCGAGGCGATGATGGGGGTGTTGCTGTAATAGCCTTGTGCCATCAAGGGGGACTTCCAGTTCGGCAACAATAGGGCAACTGCCGTTGCGGCCAAACTGAGCAGGTACAGCGAATAAAAGGCGGGATGCCGGTGCTTGGCCATGATTTGCTCCTTGATTAGGCTGCCTTGTAGAAGGCTAAAAATGATAACGGCGTCACAAATATGGCGCGCATCCTGCCATACGTCCCATTAAATGTGAAGTTCATCACACATTAACGAGCGGTGCGTTTCGTAATTAAGAGGGAAGTCGGTGCTTTAAGAGGTGGCAAATCAGTAGTTGGTGGGCAGGGTAAGTTCGCAAGCAGGCTTGCTATCTACCAGTCCTAGCAGCTGTACATCCAGAGCGGTTTGCAGTTTGTCCGCACGCACGAAAGCCTTGAAGCGGCTGCTGTCGGGTTCCTGCCAGTGCAGTGGCATCAGATGACCGGGCGGGCGCAATAATGTGCCCAGTCCTACCACTTGGTCATTCTGCAAGATGATCAGATCAGCTACCGGTTGTTGTTCATGGAGTAGCTGGCCTTCTATCACCCAGGCCGCATTGGTCTGGTCGAGTGTCGGGATAGCATTACCCATGCAAGCGGGCAGGGCGCCTGGATCCGCAGGTCGGGTGTCGAGACTGTAGGCGGGAAGATAATGGAAATATCCGAGATGCTGGCTGCGCAGGAAGGTGTCGTTATCCTTGACGGAGTTGATGCCATTCTTGATCAACGGGTAAGACAGGCTGTTGCGGACATAATCCATCGCCAGGACACCGGCACGTGCCGCTGTGTGCGATACATTGACGCGGTTGCTGAGATCGGCCAGGTTGCGAGCGCCTTCCAGCTGTGCCGGCAACATTGTCCAGCACCATAGCGCAAGCCATGATGTGCAGGCGAGTGCTCTGTGGCGTATGACGTCTGGCAACACCATGCCTGCCAGTGCCGGCAGGAATGGCAGCACCAAGGTCTGGTAGCGTTCAGTGGTTGCCGAGTTGATGTAAAGAATTCGACCAAACGAGGTGTTGATGGCGCTCAAGGCAATGTAAGTGGCAATACAAAGGCAGAGCTGCTGCCAAACGCTCAGCTCGCGCCGTGACAGCTTGCGCCAATAAGCGCCGAGAAGCATCAGCGCGCAAAAAGACAGGACATAACCGGCCGTTGGCCACTGTCGAGATAGCGGGCTGGCCAGATAACGCAGTGTGTAGCTGAACATGTCGCTGGCGGTATTGGTGATGATGGCCATGCGCCAGCTGAAATTGTCGGCAGTGTGCAAGGCGCTGATGATGAACTGTTGTGCCGTCTTGCTGCGATCCATGTAAAGCAAACAAAGCAGCAGGCAGCTGCAAAACAGCAGTAATTTCCTGCGCCAGCAGTAGGGCTGCGTCAACCACCACAGTGCCGCTACGGGTAGCGCCATCAAACCGGTGAAATTGCAGAGTGCAGCTGCGATGCCACAGGCAATCACTGCCATGGGTGTTGCCCCGCGCGTCAGCAACACCAGTGTCGCCAGGCCGAGCAGGTTGGACATGTGCCACTGCACGTCCATCGCGTAGAGAAAATTGGTGACCTGTGTGGTGCTGAACAGCGCCAGCACAAAGCCGGCCATCAATAAAAGCCGGATGCTGTTGTCCAGGCTGCGCTGTTGTCGCAACACCTGCCACAGCAGGTACAGGTAGCCGCATTGGCACAGCAGGGCCACCGCTGTGGTCAGGGCGTTGCGGCCGTCCAGCCAGTGATAGTCGAGATAGAACAATAATTTCGGAAGGAATATGCGATGGGCACCACCGTAAGCATCCAGCAAATACGACCACGACCATTCACCGTCCAGTTGTCTCTGGATGAACGGCACAAACTCCCACAAGTCGCGGAAGGGGCCATCCCAGCGCAGAGTGGCTGTCAGGTAAAAGGAGAAGATGGCTGTGAGCGCGGCGATACCTGCCAGCAACAGTGCACAGAGCCACGCTGTTGCATTGCTTTTGTGTTGTTGATCCCTTTCAATGCCGCTTGTGTTGTTATGTTGAGTTTGCATCGCAGATGATAAAAAAATCGGCCGGCTGGATGGCGTATGTGTTTGCCGTGATGTGCATCATGCCATTGTGTGCTGTAAAGCCATTTGCCGCAGAGCTGCCGCCGCCTGTGCGGCCGAACGTCTTGCTGATTGCCGTTGATGATGCAGGGCTTGGCGACATCAGCGTTTTTTCGCCGGCAGCGGCCGTACACACGCCAAATATCGATGCGCTAGCAGCGCGTGGCATGCGCTTCACGCGATTCTACACAGACAGTACCTGCTCGGCCAGTCGCGCCGCGCTGCTCACCGGGCAGCATCCGGCACGGCTTGGCTTTCATCCGGTGGCGCGAGGTATCGCGCCCGAGGTGTTGACGCTTGCCGAGTGGTTTCAGCAGCAGGGCTACAGCACCCACCATATAGGCAAGTGGCATGCGGGTGAGTTGTACGATGCCGCCAAACCTGCGGCGCAGGGATTTGATACCAGTTTCGGCTATTTGAACCAGTGGATGTTGCAGGGGCCTGATGCGAATGGCGAGCGGGTATTGCGTCCGCCGGTTTACGAAAACCCCTGGCTGGAAACCGGGCGCGGTGATTGGCAGCAGTATTCCGGTTATCTGCCGGATATTCTCAATCGTGCAGCAGAGGAAAAAATCAATGAACTTGCCATGCAAAAAACGCCATGGCTGCTGTTTTATGCCACGCCTCTCGTTCACGGTCCGTTGCATGCCCCGCCAAATGGTAGCGCTGATGCTAACAGTTCGGACGATGAAAAATATCGTGCGATGCTGACGCATCTGGATGGCAATATTGGTGAATTGCTCACGGTCTTGGAGCAGTCGGGTCAGCGCGACAACACGATTATGGTCTTGCTCAGTGACAATGGTGCACCGGAAAAACGCGAAGGCAGCAACGGATCGTGGGCCGGTGGCAAATCCGCTTACAACGAAGGCGGTGTACGTACGCCGATGATCTGGGTGGATCCCGCACGCCATCTGCCGAACTCGCTTGATGCGCGTGCCATCAGTATCATGGATGTGTTTCCGACTCTGGCCGCGCGCATTGGTGCGCCGCTGCCGTTCAAAACTGACGGTGTGGATTTCGACAGTCTTGTTGCCATAGCGCCGATGAATGAGCGCTCGTTCTACTGGTTGTCTCGCGGCAGTTATTCGGTGTTGTCAGCTGACAAGTCCTGGCGACTGGAGGAGAGCTGGGTGTTCCGTGAATGGCAATCCGTGCAGTGGTTGCAGATCGCTGTCGATCATGTGCGTGATCTCACGGCGTGGCGAGTATTTTACTTGCGCAATATTGCAACGCTGCGCGAAAGCTTTCGCAGTTGGCTGGATACTGTTGTCAGTATTGATTTGCAAGTGCGGCCGTTGCAAGGCGCCGCAGCTGTCGTGCGCGGTAATGATTTTCTGCGCACGCCGCTGAAAGAATGGGATTTTTATGTGGCGCTGGTTGCCAAGCAAGACGGTAGGGCGGATCAGTTCATTGCGGAGCAGCGTGGCGTTTGGTCGCTGGTTTATCAGCCGGCTGCAGGTCAGCTGCGCATGCAGATGCATGGACACGAGTGGCTGATTCCGGTGGATCTTGAGGGTGGCTGCCACTTGCTTGGGTTGAATGCCGATATTTATGACCGCTATACCAATTTGTCACCGACGATAAACCCGACGGAATTGTTGTTATCGCTTGATGGTAGGGAAGTTGCACGAACGCAGTGGAAAATTGATAGTTTGTTGCATGTGAATATTGCTGAGCCGCTATGGTTGGGGGTGTCAGCGGCACAGGATGCAGCATGGCAAGGACAGTTGTCGGCGCCTGTGATGTATCACTGGGCAAGCCGGATTGGGGAGTGGCCATTTTTTGTTGATGAGAATAAGTTGCGCAGCCAGCTTTGCAGCCAATTGCATTAATTATTGCGCCTTGAACCAAAACAAAAACGCCGGCAGTGCCGGCGTTTTTGTGCTTGCTGACTAAGGCTCAGCGTTTGTTGACTGCAACAAAATCGCGCTGCGGGCTGCCGGTGTACAGTTGGCGCGGACGGCCAATCTTGTACGGTGAAGACAGCATTTCGTTCCAGTGCGAAATCCAGCCGACGGTGCGCGCCAGTGCGAAGATCACCGTGAACATGCTGGTCGGGATGCCGATCGCCTTCAGTATGATGCCTGAGTAGAAGTCGACGTTCGGATACAGCTTTTTCTCGATGAAATAACTGTCGGAGCGAGCGATTTCTTCCAGACGCATGGCCAGTTCGAGCTGCGGATCGTTGATGCCGAGCGCGCCGAGCACTTCGTCACAGGTTTTCTTCATCACTTTTGCGCGCGGGTCGAAGTTCTTGTACACGCGGTGGCCGAAGCCCATCAGCTTGAAGTTGTCGTTCTTGTCTTTCGCTTTGGCAATGAATTTGTCCACGTTGCTGACATTGCCGATTTCATCGAGCATTTGCAGTACGGCTTCGTTGGCGCCGCCGTGTGCTGGTCCCCAGAGTGCCGCGATGCCGGAGGCAATGCAGGCGTAAGGGTTGGCACCGGTGGAGCCGGCCAGACGTACGGTGGAAGTGGAAGCGTTTTGTTCGTGGTCGGCGTGCAGGATGAAGATGCGATCCATCGCTTTCGCCAGAATCGGATTCACTACGTAATCATCGGCGGGCACGCCAAACATCATGTTCAGGAAGTTGGCGGCGTAGCCCAGATCGTTGCGCGGGTAAACGAAAGGCTGGCCGATGTTGTACTTGTAGCACATGGCAGCGATGGTCGGCATCTTGGCAATCAGGCGAATGGCCACTGATTCACGATGTTCAGCATCAGTGACATCAAGCGAGTCGTGATAGAAGGCAGAGAGTGCGCCGACCACGCCGCACATTACGGCCATCGGGTGGGCGTCGCGGCGGAAGCCTTCAAAGAACTTGCGGATCTGGTCGTGCACCATGGTGTGCTGAGTCACGCGATCATCAAACGCAGCTTTCTGCTCTTTATTAGGCAGCTCGCCTTTCAGCAGCAGGTAGCAGGTTTCCAGATAGTCCGATTCTTCGGCCAATTGTTCGATAGGGTAGCCGCGGTGCAGCAGGATGCCCTTGTCGCCGTCGATGAAGGTAATTTTCGATTCACAGGCCGCCGTAGCCATGAAGCCGGGGTCATAGGTGAAATGGCCACCCTGAGCGAGAATGTTCTGTACATCGATCACATCCGGGCCTACAGAGCCTGAACGGATGGCCAGTTCAATGGGGTCGCGACCGTCGATGGTGAGGGTGGCTTTCTTTTCAGTCATGGGACAGCTCCTGAGCCAGAAAACAGCGGGCAAATGGCATTGAAAGAGTCAGTTTGCCTGCAAGAATAATGCACACCGGCGAGGTGCGCCTGAAGCCGGCAACTATAGGGAGATTCCCTTTATTGTCAATTAACTGGCGCAATTCTGATGTCCTTTGTGTGGATTTCCGCAGCAAGCCCCTGAAGCGTAGCAAAGGGATGGGATTTTGCTGAAGCGTTTTGGTGCGTGATATCCGAGTGAGGTGCCGAAATGGCGCGAAATGTTCGGTACCCGACTTTCTTTCATTTTGAGTTTGCTTTTGTGTGGTCGATTCAGTTTGTCATCCAAATGTCATAGCCCTATAATCCGCGCCGGTTTGATCCCGGTCGCGTCACGATGACGCCGGGAGCTGGCCACCTCGCTATCTATACTGTGAACGTTTTTCTCATTGCCCACTTGGGCCTGGGGTTCTTTTGTGACTGATAAACGACCTGTCAATCTCGACATCGGCACCATCAAGCTGCCGATTACTGCCTATGTTTCCATCTTGCACCGCGCATCCGGCGTGGCCTTGATCGGAGCCGTGGGTATCCTGCTGGGCCTGATGGCTTATTCGCTGAAATCGGCGGAAGACTTTGCTGCCGTGCTCACCTGCCTGTCTTCGGTGCCAATGAAACTGCTGATGTGGGCAGTGCTGGCTGCTTTTATTTACCACATGCTGGCAGGCATCAAGCACTTGATCATGGACATGGGTATTGGTGAAACGCTGGAAGGCGGCAAGCGTGGTGCGACCCTGGTTCTGGTGTTCGCGGTGATCGGTATTGTGCTGGCGGGGGTCTGGGTATGGTAAGGGCAGTGACAAGTTTTGGCCGCAGCGGTCTGTCTGACTGGCTGTTGCAGCGCGTATCCGGTGTCATCATCGCCGCGTATTTCGTCTTTATTGTTGGTTATCTGGCCACGCACAACGTGGATTACCCCACGTGGCTGGCTTTGCACCAGATTACCTGCATGAAAATTTTCAACACCGTGACGCTGCTGTCCGTGGTGGCGCACGCATGGATCGGCATCTGGGCTGTGTTGACGGATTACATCACCGTGCGCCTGCTGGGGCCGAAAGCTACTGTGCTGCGTCTGGTTCTGGAAATCGCGGCCATCGGCCTGCTGGTTGTTTACACCCTCTGGGGTCTCGATATCGTGTGGGGGGTTTGAGATGGCCGCTGCAATTCATACAAGCAATATCCGTACATTGACCTTTGATGCCGTGATCGTCGGCGGCGGCGGCGCGGGCATGCGTGCGTCACTGCAGTTGGCGCAGGCCGGCTTGAAAGTTGCCGTACTTACGAAGGTATTTCCTACGCGCTCACATACGGTGGCTGCGCAGGGCGGTATCGGCGCGTCACTCGGCAACATGAGCGAAGACAACTGGCACTACCATTTCTACGACACCGTTAAAGGTTCAGATTGGTTGGGTGACCAGGATGCTATCGAGTTCATGTGCCAGGAAGCACCGAAAGTGGTGTACGAACTGGAACATATGGGTATGCCGTTTGACCGCAACCCGGATGGCACCATCTACCAGCGTCCTTTCGGCGGTCATACGTCCAACTACGGCGAGAAGCCGGTGCAGCGCGCTTGCGCGGCTGCAGACCGTACTGGCCACGCCTTGCTGCACACGCTGTATCAGAAAAACCTGGAAGCTAACACGCAGTTTTTCGTTGAGTGGATCGCGCTGGATCTGGTTCGCGATAGCGAAGGCGATGTATTGGGTGTAGTGGCCATGGAGCTGGAAACCGGTGAAATTTCCGTGTTTCATGCCAAAACCACCTTGTTTGCTACTGGCGGTGCTGGCCGTATCTACGCTGCATCCACCAACGCTTATATCAACACCGGTGACGGCCTCGGTATCGCCGCGCGTGCAGGTATTCCGTTGCAAGACATGGAGTTCTGGCAGTTTCATCCGACGGGTGTGGCTGGTGCCGGCGTATTGTTGACCGAAGGTTGCCGTGGTGAAGGTGGCATCCTGCGCAACGCGTCCGGCGAGCGTTTCATGGAGCGCTATGCGCCGAACCTGAAAGATCTCGCGCCACGCGATTTCGTCTCGCGCTCGATGGACCAGGAAATCAAGGAAGGCCGCGGTTGCGGCCCGAACAAGGATTACGTGGTGCTGGATCTGACCCACCTCGGTGTCGATACCATCATGAAACGTTTGCCGTCCGTGTACGAAATTGGCCACAACTTTGCCAATGTTGATGCGACGAAAGAGCCGATTCCGGTAGTGCCGACTATCCACTACCAGATGGGTGGCATTCCGACCAACATGCACGGCCAGGTGGTGGTGCCAAAAGGCGATAACTACCGCAGTGTCGTTAATGGTTTCTACGCGATTGGAGAGTGTGCGTGCGTGTCGGTGCACGGTGCCAACCGTTTGGGGACCAACTCATTGCTCGATCTGATCGTGTTCGGCAAGGCGGCAGGCAACCACATCGTGGAAACCGTGCGCAATGCGCCGGCCGCGCACAAGGCGCTGCCGAAAGATGCGCTGGATGCGACGCTGGCGCGCATTGATCGCCTCAACAACACCAAGAAAGGTGAATATGCGCAAGACATCGCCAACGATCTGCGTCGCGACATGCAGGCGCACGCCGGTGTGTTCCGCACGCAAAAATTGATGGACGAAGGCGTGACCAAAATTCTCGAACTCGAGAAGCGCATTCCGCATGTGCATCTGAACGACAAGTCACAAGTGTTCAACACGGCGCGTATTGAAGCGCTGGAGTTGGATAACCTGATCGAAGTTGCGAAAGCGACGATCATTTCGGCGGCAGCGCGCAAAGAGTCTCGTGGCGCACACGCGCACAACGATTGCCCGAATCGCGATGACCAAAACTGGATGAAGCACACCTTGTGGTTCAAGGACGGCAACCGTCTGGATTACAAGCCGGTGCAAATGAAACCGCTGACAGCAGACAGTGTGCCGCCTGTGGCGCGCACATTCTGATTTGGGCTTCGAGAGGTTACTGAGATGAGCAACAAACGTACTATTGAAGTCTACCGTTACAATCCGGACACCGACAAAGAGCCGTACATGCAGAGCTATGATCTGGAGCTGGATGGCTCCGAGCGCATGCTGCTGGACGCGTTGATCAAACTGAAAAAGCTGGATGAAACCTTGAGTTTCCGCC
The DNA here is from genome assembly GCA_964509075.1 of uncultured Pseudomonadales bacterium. GTDB lineage: Bacteria > Pseudomonadota > Gammaproteobacteria > Pseudomonadales > UBA7239 > UBA7239. Next base: position 19,528 of record CAZDWC010000015.1, read on the forward strand.
GTTCCTGCCGCGAAGGTATCTGCGGTTCCGACGGCATGAACATCAATGGCAAAAATGGTCTGGCCTGTCTGGTGAGCCTGAAAAGCTTGCCGAACAAGATTGTCGTGCGCCCGCTGCCCGGTTTGCCGGTAATTCGAGATCTGGTGGTAGACATGAGCATGTTCTATCGCCAGTACGAAAAAGTGCAGCCTTATTTGATCAACAACACACCGGCTCCGGCCAAAGAGCGCAAGCAGTCGCCGGAAGATCGCGAGAAAATTGATGGGCTCTATGAGTGCATCATGTGTGCATGCTGCTCAACGGCTTGCCCTTCGTTCTGGTGGAATCCCGACAAGTTCATCGGGCCGAGCGGGTTGATTCAGGCTTACCGTTTTCTGGTGGACAGTCGCGACACCGCGCGTGAGGAACGTCTGGCCAAGCTGGACGATCCGTTCAGCGTTTTTCGTTGCCACGGTATCCAGAACTGTGTGGATGTGTGCCCGAAAGGTCTGAACCCTACCAAGGCCATCGGTCATATTCGTAATATGCTGATCTCAAGCGGTACTTGAGTGTCTTGAAGCATAAAGCGCCAGTGTTATAACTGGCGTTTTTGCAAATTTTCTTTTATTTATGGCATTGACGCTGTAGTAGTCAGTCAGTAACATGCGCCCCCTCAACGGCCTGTTCTGGCCAGAAGATATCGGGGTATAGCGCAGTCTGGTAGCGCGCCTGCTTTGGGAGCAGGATGTCGGGAGTTCGAATCTCTCTACCCCGACCATTTTTTCTCTATAGATGAAATGGCTTTTCTTTAAATTGCTTCGAAGCACTCACTTTCTACATATTCATTTTTCGCTTTGATGATGCCATGTCCTGGCTGGATTTTTATGGCCTCCCGGTTTCTGTCTGTCCGGATCGTATAGGCAGAAAATCCATTGATACATCTGAACTACTGAATGGCTATCCAGTGTTTTTTCTTTGCAGGCTGATGGGCATTCGGTATAGTAGCGGCGCGCCATCCGCCAATGTCGGGCGGGCGGCATTAACTCAACAGAGATTTGGAGCGTATGTATGGCCAGAGGTGTTAACAAAGTCATCTTGATAGGAAATATCGGCAAGGATCCAGAGACCCGCTACTCCGCGGGCGGTGGTGCCATCACCAACATCACTCTGGCAACCAGTGAATCGTGGAAAGACAAGGCAACCGGCGAAAACCAGGAGCGCACTGAATGGCACCGTGTGGTGTTCTTCGGCCGTCTGGGCGAGATTGCCGGTGAATATCTGAAGAAGGGCAGCAAGGTCTATGTCGAAGGCTCTCTGCGCACACGCAAGTGGCAGGATCAGAGCGGGCAGGACAAATACACCACCGAAATCGTTGCCAGCGAAATGCAGATGCTGGATGGTCGCCAGGGCGGCGGTAGTGATTTCGGCGGTGAACGCAGCCAGGGTGGTGGTAACTATTCCGCTGGCAATACTGGTGGTGGCAGTCGCCGCGAAGAACCGGCTTCAGCGCCGGCCGGCTTCGACCAGTTCGATGATGACATCCCGTTCTGATAAGTACCGAGGCACCCTGCGGGGTGCCTTCCGGTTTTACCCGCGCTGTTTTTTGCGGTCATTGCAGATTCTTCAAGAAACCCTCGTCTCATGAAACTACTCGTCTGTGGTTGTGAATCGCCTCTCGGCCAGTCATTGTTGTACCGGTTGGAGCAGTTGAGTTTTTCCGTGGCGACGCTGGACGAGCAGACGCTAGCCACTATTGGCACGCAGGCACTCGAATCGCTGCTGCAAGAGAAAGCTATCGACGCCATCGTCAACGTGCAGCACCTGCCTTATAACGGCAGTGCCCGCGAACTGGAGCGGCAGTACACGCGTATTCCGCAAACCCTGGCACTCGCTGCCGCTGCAACAGGGTCTTTTATCCTGCAGTTGTCGGATTGCCAGGTGTTTTCCGGGCAGCACAATGCTGCTTATCGCGAAACGGATGAGCCCGATACGCAAACGCCCTACGGCGCCATGCGCTGGGCGGGTGAGCGTGCAGTCATCGAAACCTGCCCGCGCCATATCGTGTTGCGCACGGGCGAGTTGTTCAGCAGCCTCGGCCAGAATGTGCTCACCAATCTGATTGCCGCGTGGCGCGCGGGTGAATCGGCGCCGGTATCCATCCGTTATCAGTTTTGTCCGACGGCGGTGCGAGATGTCGCCCGTGTGATTGTTGCGTTGTTGCAGCAACTGGCCTGTGGTATCGAGCCTTGGGGTGTCTACCATTATTGCGGCACCGATGCCGTGAGTTATCGCGATTTTGCACGTCTGGTAAAACAGATTCTGGAATCGCAGGATGATTGCAACTTCGCAATGGATATGCGTGAAATTGCCGATGGATTGCCGCCCTTGTCATGGGCGCTGGATTGCGGAAAGATTCGCGACACGTTTGGAATCAAGCAGCATGCCTGGCGCGCGGGTTTGACCAGCGCCGTCAAGCGCACGCTGCATGTACAAGCCATTGCGGCAGGAGAAGAACATGGCGGCAGCCACTGAACAATTCACGGCGCTGGACATTGCGGTGCTGACGGTATCGGATACGCGCAACGAAGACTCCGATACCTCAGGGAAATATCTTGTAGATGCGCTGTGTGCTGCTGGCCATACGCTGGCAGACAAACAGATTGTGCGTGATGATCTCTATCGCATTCGCGCCACTGTATCGCAATGGATAGCCGATGATTCTGTGCAGGCAATTCTCATTACCGGAGGTACCGGTTTTACAGCGCGCGATTCAACACCGGAAGCGGTTGCGCCACTGTTTGATAAAGTAATCGAAGGCTTCGGCGAGATTTTTCGCGCCTATTCCCTGCAGGAGATCGGTTCGTCGACGATACAGTCGCGCGCGGTAGCCGGTTTCGCCAATAACACAGTGATTTTCTGCATGCCGGGATCAACGGGAGCCTGCAAAACCGCGTGGATCAACATCATCCGCGAGCAACTCGACAGCAGTCATCGCCCCTGCAATTTTGTCGGCGTGCTCAACACGCGCGCCAAGCAGGCGCATTGATAGTTATGCTTACCTGCATGCGTGCTGAATCATGTTGAGTGTTGCAGACGCACGCGCAGCGATTCTCGCGGGTGCTGCTGCGCGAGTGGATGTCTCAAGCCTGCCGTTGATGGAGGCACAATCCCGTATTCTCGCAACTGATGTTTTTGCGCCTTGCCATGTCCCTCCTTGTGACAACAGCGCTATGGATGGCTATGCCGTACTTGCGCGTGATTTTTCTTCGCACACGGTTTTGCCTGTTAGCGGCATTATTTACGCCGGCAGTGCGCCGACGGTCTTGCCGCCGGGTACGGCGCAACGCATTTTTACCGGTGCGCCTGTACCAGTCGGTGCGGATGCCGTTGTCATGCAGGAAGATGTGTTGCAGCAGGATGATGGCATTGTTCTGAAACCGGGCGCCATGCTTGCGGTTGGTGACAATATTCGCCGTGCGGGTGAAGATATTTGTGCTGGTTCGCTTTTGTTTCAGTGTGGACACAAGCTGCGCGCGCAGGATATCGGTCTGCTGGCTTCGGTCGGAATTGCCGAGCTGGAGGTTTTTACGCGCTTGCGCGTCGGCTTGTTGTGCACCGGTGATGAATTGCGAGAGCCGGGTGAAACCCTGTTGCCGGGCCAGATCTACAATTCCAACCGTTTTTTGCTGGCGGCTTTGTTGCGGGATCTGGGTTGTGATGTTGTGGATGCCGGCGTAGTGGCCGATACGCTGGATGCAACGCGCGCGGCACTGCAACAGCTGTCAGAGAAATGTGATGTGCTGATCAGTACCGGCGGTGTCTCGGTAGGTGATGCTGATTTTGTCAAAACCGCAGTACAGATGCTCGGTAAACTCGACGTATGGAAAATTGCCGTCAAGCCGGGCAAGCCGTTGGCGTTTGGTTCGGTGTGCGACAAGGTTTTTTTTGGTTTGCCCGGTAATCCGGTATCTGCGTTTGTGACTTTCCTGTTGTTTGTGCGCCCGTATCTGCAACTTGCTCAGGGTGGTCGGCTTTGCGATTTGCGCAGTCTGCGCGTGCAGGCGGGTTTTGACTGGCCGCGTGCAGGCAAACGCGAGGAATACCTGCGTGTACAGTTGCAGCACGGGGCTGATGGCGAGCTGCGTGCAATTGCGTATCCTCATCAGGGTTCCGGTGTGCTGTCATCCGTGTGCTGGGCACATGCACTGTTGCGTGTGCCGGTTGGCGAGGTGTTTGGTGTCGGTGATCAGGTCGAATGTCTGTTGCTGACGCAATGATGCGATAAAAGCATTGAGCAAAAAAAGACAAGAGGAGAATGATGACATGAACAGAACCATCGTCATTACAGGTGCAACGACCGGCATTGGTGCGGCTCTGCGTGCTTATCTATTTGAACGCGGTGATACCGTTATCAATGTCGATATTACCGATGCGGATATACAGGCGGATCTGACAACGGCAGAAGGGCGAGTGCAGGCCTTGCAGGCGATTCAGGCGCGTTGCCCGGAAGGTATTGATGGTTTTGTGCCCTGTGCAGGCTTGGGGCCTCAACATGCATCGCTGTCGCGAATCGTTGCACTGAATTTTTTCGCGGTGCGCACGCTGACGGAAGCCTTGTTGCCGCTGCTGAAAATGAAAAACGGCAATGCCGTGCTGGTTGCATCCAATTCGGCGAGTTTGCCCGGTATCAATGACGAGCTTGTTCAAGCGATGCTCGACAACGATGAAGTGCGCAGCTGTGCATTGGTGGAAAAACTGGATGGCTTTCAGGCGTATTCCGGCAGCAAGAACGCACTGGTACGCTGGATGCGTACCTTGGCACCGCAGTGGGCCAAAGAGGGTGTGCGTCTCAATGCGGTGGCGCCGGGTACGACACAAACCCCTTTATTGCAGGCCGGGCTTGATGATCCGAAGTGGGGCGATGCCATTCGCAACTTTCCGGTGCCGCTGGGTGGTTTTGCCGATCCGCAGCAGATTGCGTCGGTGCTGGCTTTCTTTCTCGGCAGTGAATCCTCCTTCTGTGCCGGCAGTGTCTTGTTTGTGGATGGCGGCACGGATGCACTGATTCGTCCCCATCAGTTCTAGGACTTGAGCAGTTCCAATTTTTCAAGGTGATAGTGTGAAGCCGAGTGATCCGCAGTGGTTTTCTGAAATTGAAGCGCCGGTTGTTGTAGCCAGCGCTGATGATTTGCGTTGGGACATCGAAACCGATGTCGCAGTTGTAGGTGCCGGTTGTGCGGGTGCCAGTGCTGCGCTGGAAGCGCGTGCAGCAGGCGCAAAAGTGTTGATGGTCGAACGTTATCTCGGCGGCGGTGCTTCCGGCATGAGTGGCGGCATTGTCTATCTGGGCGGTGGTACGCCGTACCAGAAACAGGCCGGTTATAACGATACGCCGCAAAACATGTTCAATTACCTGAAACTGGAAACACGCGGCATTGTCAGCGATGACACACTGAAAAAGTTCTGTGACGAGAGTGTGGACAATCTGCACTGGCTGGAGCAACACGGTGTCAAATTCGAAGCCAGCATGAGCCCGGTAAAAACGTTTTACCCGACCAACAAGTATTTTCTCTATTACTCCGGTAATGAGCTGGTCAAGGAATACAAGGATGTGGCGGAATCGGCGCCGCGCGGTCACCGTGTCAAATGGAACGGCTTTTCCGGCGAGGGGCTGATGCAGGCCTTGTTGCGCAGTTGTGATGATTACGGCGTGGAGACCATGTTGACCAGCCGTGTCACGCAACTGATCCAGGATGCGGATGGCCGTATTCTGGGTTTCAAGTTGCAGCAGATTGCACCGGGTTCGAAAGCGGAAAAACGTTTTGCGCGTTATTACCGCGCTTTCAGCAAGATCCGCATGTATGTGCAGCCTGTCGCCAATAAACTGCGCGCAGAGATGGATAAGATCGAGCAGGAATCCTGTGTAACGCTATTGGTGCGCGTGCGCCAGGGCGTAGTGTTGGCAGCTGGTGGTTTCATTTTCAATCGGCAGATGGTCAAGCACCATGCGCCGAAATATTTTCCGGGTGCGCCACTGGGAGCGCCCGGTTGCAATGGCAGTGGCATCCGCCTGGGTGAAAGCGCGGGCGGTGTTGCCGACAACATGGCGCGCGGCTCAAGCTGGCGCTTCATCAATCCGCCCAAGTCCTGGGTGGAAGGCATCATCGTCAATCGTGCGGGTCAGCGTATCGTCAATGAAGGCAGTTACGGCGCGCGCATCGGTGAGGCGATGGCAGAACAACACGATGGCAAAGGTACGCTGATTTTCACGCAGGCAATGCTGAAAGATGTGTTGTTGCAATTGCTGCCGGGCAAAGTCTGGTTGTTGTTACAAACCGCACCGGCCTTGTTGTCGTTGCTGTTCAACACCAAGAAAGCGGCAACTCTGGCGCAGTTGGCTGAACGCTGCGGTTTACCGGCGGATGCGTTGTGTGCGACCGTCGAGCGTTACAACACGCTGGTCACTAAAGGCGAGGACGAGGATTTTTTCAAGGCGCCGGAATATTTGCGCGCGCTGGATGAAGGCCCGTATTACGCGATGGATGTTTCCGTCGGCAACAAGATTTTTATCTGCCCGACGATTACGCTCGGTGGCTTGCAGGTAGACGAAAACACCGGTCTCGTCAGGCGTGAAGACGGCAGTGTGCTTCCCAATCTCTATGCTGCAGGGCGTACCGCCATCGGTGTGGCATCGCAATCCTATGTGTCCGGCTTGTCCCTGGCCGACTGTGTGTTTTCCGGCAGGCGCGCCGGAGCCCATGCTGCGCAGCTGGGCAACCGTGTATAGATAGTTGGCAGTGCTGTCACTAGGGATATCGCCGGAAGCTGCAGCCGTGGCCGTGCCCGGTCAGCTGTGACAGAATGCCGTCGGGCTTATTGTTATCTTTTCCTGCATTGCGCAGATCATCGAGGGCATCATCATGGCAGAACAAAAAGCGACGAATGTGCATTGGCACGAAGGTGAAGTTACCCGCGCAGACCGCTACCAGCTGCTGGGTCACAAGGGGGCGACGCTGTGGTTCACCGGTTTGTCCGGCAGTGGCAAGAGCACGGTGGCAGTGGCGCTGGAAAAGGAACTGACGGCACGCGGCAAACTCTGCTATCGCCTCGATGGCGACAATGTGCGCCTCGGCATCAACAAGAATCTGGGTTTCTCTGCCGATGATCGCAAGGAAAATATTCGCCGCATTGGCGAAGTGGCAAAACTGTTTGTCGATACCGGTGTGATTGTTCTCTCCAGCTTTATCAGCCCCTATCGTGAAGATCGGGATACCGTACGTGTGTTGCACGAATCAGCCGGTATGGATTTTGTTGAAATTTTTGTCGACTGCGCACTGGCAGAGGCAGAAAAGCGCGACCCGAAAGGCCTGTACAAGAAAGCGCGCGCGGGCGAGATCAAGGGCTTTACCGGTATCGACGATCCCTATGAAGCCCCGGCCAAACCGGAAGTGCACCTGCATTCGGATGAAATGTCGCTCGAACAGGAAGTGGCGGTATTGCTGGCCGAGCTGGAATCGCGCGGCATTCTGAATGTAGCGGGTTGAGGGGATTCATCATGTTGATGAAAGACAAAGTCGTCATTATTTCCGGTATCGGTCCTGGTCTCGGTGTGGAACTGGCGCTGCTTGCTGCGCGAGAGGGTGCCAAAGCCGTGGCGCTGGCCGCGCGCACGGCATCCAAGTTGAGCGATGCCGCCAAACAGATTGCCGATCTGGGTTTGGGCACACAGACGCTGGAAGTGGTCACTGATATTGCCAAGCCGGAAGACTGCAAAAACCTGATCGAAAAAACCGTCACAGCGTTTGGCCGTGTTGATGCATTGGTCAACAGTGCCTATATTCCGGGGAAATTCGGTCCCTGGGAAAAATGGGATTTCGACGACTGGCGCAAGACGCTGGACGTCAACCTGTTCGGTTCGCTCAATCTGTCGCGTGAAGCGGCGCGCGTGATGAAAGACCAGCCGGAGCGCGGTGCGATTGTCATGGTGAACTCCATGGTCACCAAGAATGTGATTAGCGCACAAGCGGGCTATGCGACATCGAAAGGAGCACTCGCCACCGCCACGCGTGCACTGGCTTCCGAACTGGCGCCGCTGGGGATTCGCGTCAACAGCTGTTTCATGGGCTGGATGTGGGGCGCCAACGTCAAGGGCTTTGTCGAAGGCATGGCGGCCAAAAGCGGTGTTGATGCTGCTGTGGTCAAGAAAGGCTTCGAGAAAAATATTCCGCTCGGTGAAATGCCGACAGATACAGAATGTGCGAAAGGCTGCATGTTCCTGGTGTCGGATTATGCCAAGGTGATAACCGGCGCTTCGCTGGATATCAACGGCGGCGAGTTTATGCCACTTTGAGAAAAAGCGCCTGCGGGCGCTTTTTTTATAGCCAAAATATGTCTTGATAATGTGCGGAGAAAAATATGCGCTACACGATTGAACAAGTCATGGATCGTCTGGAAATTGAAGATCTGATTACCGATTACGCAGCGATAATTGACAGTGGCGAAGTGGATAAACTGGATGCGATCTTCACGCCGGATGCCTTTATTGATTATTCAGCGATGGGCGGCGCGAAGGGTGCTTATCCGGAAGTGAGGGAATTCCTGCGCAAGGCGCTGGCAGGATTCAAGAATACCCAGCACCTGATTGCCAATTTTGAAATCAAGCTGGATGGTGACCGCGCAACCGGTCGCATCATGTGCTTCAACCCGATGGAGTTGAACACGGGTGACAAACCGGCTATTCCCGTGTTTTTTATTGGTCTCTGGTACCACGATGAATATGTGAAAACGCCGGATGGCTGGCGTATCGCGAAGCGTTCGGAAAGCAAGTCATGGACGCATAATCTGCCGTCATTCATGAAGCTGTAGGCATTAGCTTTATTCTTTTTCTGGGCGCAGCTGGCATTGTTCCGGCAGGCTGCGCACATGCACATCCTGTTGCGGAAAGGGTATCTCAATCCCTTCCTGTTCAAAGCGGCGGGTAATGGCCACGCAAAGCCGACTCGTAACATCATTGAGTATTTCGCCGCTGGCAACCCATGCGCGCAATTCAAAATCCATGCTGCTGGGGCCAAGTCGTAACAAGAAAGCATTGGGCTCAGGATCACACAGGATGTCTTTGTCTTCGCGTGCGATATTGACCAGGATTTCGATGACTTTCTGCGCGTCCGAGCCGTAGGCCGCACCCACAGGCAGGGTGATGCGCCGTTGCTGGTCCGAGTGTGTCCAGTTGATGACTTGTGCGGATACCAACTGGCTGTTCGGCACAATCACTTCCGCGCCGTCAAAGGTGCGCACGACGCTGGAACGCAGGCCGATCTGTATGACCCGGCCATTGACGGTGCTGCACTGGATGATGTCGCCTTGCTTGATATTCTGTTCAAACAGCAGGATCAGTCCTGAGGTGAAATTGTTCACCACATCCTGCAGGCCGATACCGATGCCGACGCCGAGCGCGCCGGCCATGATGGCGAGTTTCGAGAGGTCAATGCCGGCGGCGCTGATCGCAAACATGAAGCCGATGAGAATGATGCCGTAGTGCATCAGTGTGGCAATGGCTTCCGGTACGCCGCGGTTCATGCGTGTGCGCGGCGCGATGTCTTCAATAAAAATGAAGCGCAGGAACTGCGACAGTTTGATGGAAATCCACAGGGTGATGACGACGGCGAGCACGTCGCCGGATGATACAGACAAATTGCCGATCACCAGTTTTTCCTGCAGTGCATTGCGCAGCCATTGCCATAATGGATCGCGCAACAGGAATTGATCCAGCGTGAAATTGATCCACGCCAGCGCACACACGAGTGAGGCCAGCTTGCCGGAGCGACCGACCAGCAGCGCGCGATTGCGGTTCAGCAATTCGCTGCCATTGGTGGCGGGCAAGTACAGTGCTGTTACTGCCAGATCACTGAGGATGCCGGCAACCACCACCATGCACAGACCGGCGTAGGCGGAATTGGCAACGCCGGTAATGAGGAACTGTGCCAGTGTGGCGGCACCGGCGAGGCCTCCCAGCATGGCAGTCACTGCGCTGACCAACGCCAGCCACAGTGCGCCGCGCAGCGTACGCCAGAACAGACTGTTGCGATCCTCCGAGATGGCCAGACGGTGCAAAGCATGCACGCATACACCGGCGCTGATGGCGGCACAGCAGACAACCCACAGCCGTTGCAGGGCAGGGATGGCTTCCGTCAGCACGGACAGGTTGTTGATGGCAAAGAACAGCGAAATTAGCCAGGCCAGTGGATGTACCAGCGCCGGCAGGCGCGAAAGTCCCAGACGTACGACCGGAATGAACAACAGCAGCGACAGGCTGCTGTGCAGCAATTGTGGTGGTGCAGGGTAGATGGAGAGTGCCAGCGCCACGCTGGTAGCCACGGTGGTGGACATGGGTCTGTCAATGAGAGGCAGGTTCAGGTGTGGCATGCTTTGGCTGTCACGCAAGCTGCCGCGCCGCACGCGCACGCGCCACAGGAAGAGCAACATCAGCAGTGTGGCGCTGATGGTTGCCAGTGCGCGACCAGGGTATTGCAGGATGTAATGCAAGGTGAGTTTGATTTGCTGCAGCACCGCCTGGCGTGTGCCGTCATTGATGCGGAAGTCTTCTGCCTGCAATTGCCACAGAGGTGTTTGCAGACTGCTCAGCAACAGCTTGCGCAATTGTTGCTCGTGTTGTTTGAGTGTCAGCACATTGTCGTCAGCGCTGTCGAGCAATTCCTGCCATTGTTTGGTGAGTGCCAGCGTTTCCTGCAAGGGTGAGGTCAGGCGCTTGCGAGCACTGGCGAGATCATTGAGTGCGCGTTGTTGCTGTTTCTGTGCGTCGGGCAATGCGGCAATGGCATTGTTGCCCTGGGCTTTCAGTTGTTTCCAGCGCTCTTCTTCCTGCGTCAGTTGCACAAGACCGCTTTCGAGATCGGCAGCACGTTGTCTGATTGCCTGCTGTTGCTGGTCGAGTTGCTCGTGCAGGAATTGCCATTGGCTTTGTACGGTGCGAATCTGCTCGACACCTGCCTTGCTGTCCTGTTGCAGGGTGTCGGTATTGCCTTTGAGATTTTTTACCTGCTCCCGTACTTGCGGCAGCAGGTCTTGCAGTTCTGCAAAACTTGTGGGATGCACGGCGAGCTGATCCATCTGGGCAATCAGTCTTTCGGTGTTGAGTGCCTGCTCGGCAATTTGCGTCAGTGTGGGATTTTCCGCAGGCATAGCTGCCGGTGGGGTGGCTGCAGTGGTTGTGCTGTCCTGCGCCAACAACGGTGTGGCAATCAGCAGTGTAAGACAACACAGCAATACGGAACGCAGGTGTGACATGCTTGGCAAATCTCCCGAAAAAATCATCAGACAAAAAAGCGGGGCTCAGTTGCTCACGCGATCGAAAAACTGAGCGCTTCAGCGGCGGCCAGCACTTCGGCTTCACCTTTCACCACGGTTTCACCGCGCTGGTTTTTGCCTTCGCAGTCAATTGTCACCAATTTCACCCGATCTTTCTTGTCGGTCACCGTGAGTGTGATGGTTATGGTGTCGCCGAGTTTCACCGGTTTTGAAAATTTCAGTGTCTGGCTGCGATACACGGAGCCGGGGCCGGGCAGGGTGGTGGCAATGGCTGCCGAGATCAGGGCGCCGCTCCACATGCCGTGGGCAATGCGCTCACCAAAGGCTGTGGTGGCAGCGTAATCGGCATCAAGATGCACGGGATTGCAGTCGCCGGAGGTTTCGGCAAACAACTGCAGGTCACGCTCGGTAAGTGTCTTGCTGTACTGGCGTTGCATGCCGATGCTGATCTCGGCGAAGGGAATGTTGTGGATCGTGGCCATGGAATAGGTCTGCAGTTTGGTGTTTGTCGGCAAAGGCGGCAAACTATACTGCAAGCCATGCGGGGAAGGGAGTGCAGATGAAGGTTGAAGCAGCAATTGCCGCCGCGCGGGCGGCGCTGGGTTATCCGGACACATTGACGCTTGATAACGGTACCATTCCTGAATTGCTGGCGCGCGCAGTGGCACAGTACGCCGACAAGACGGCGTTTTCCTGCATGGGTGCCAGCCTGCGTTATGCAGAACTGGATCGCCTGTCAGGGCAGTTTGCGGCGTATTTGCAGCAGCACACGGATCTGGTGCCGGGTGACCGCATCGCCATCCAGTTGCCGAATATCCTGCAATATCCTGTCGCCGTGTTTGGTGCGTTGCGTGCTGGCCTGGTTGTCGTCAATACCAATCCTTTGTACACGCCGCGTGAAATGGCGCACCAGTTTTCGGATTCCGGTGCACATGCCATCGTGATTCTGGCGAATATGGCCAGTAAGCTGGAGAGCGTATTGCCGGAGACAGTCATTCGCCATGTGATTGTCACGGACATCGCAGATCTGCATCCGTGGCCGCAGCTTGTGCTGATCAATGCGGTTGCGCGCCATGTCAAAAAAATGGTGCCGCCTTATCGTTTGCCGCGTGCCACCACCTGGCGCCGTGCGCTGGCACTCGGCAGCAAGTCAGTGCTGCAACCGGTAAAAATGACTGGCGATGATATTGCGGTGCTGCAATATACCGGCGGTACCACCGGTGTCGCCAAGGGCGCGATGCTGACGCATGCCAACCTGCTCGCCGATACGCAACTCAGCGCGGTGTACATGGAAAAAGCCGGTCTTGCTGCGGGCGCTGAAACTGCCATTGCACCGTTGCCGCTCTATCATGTCTACGCCTTCATGTCGCATTGTCTGTTGATGTTGCAAACCGGCAATCACTCGGTGTTGATTCCCAATCCGCGCGACATCGCAGGTTTTGTCAAAACGCTGTCGAAGCAGCACTTCACGGTTTTCTTCGGCATCAACACCCTTTTTGTTGCCTTGATGAACGATGATCGTTTCCGGCGTCTGGATTTTTCCACACTCAAATTGACGCTGGCGGGTGGCATGGCATTGACACGGGATGCTGCCGAACACTGGCAAGCGACAACCGGTTGTGCAGTCTTGGAAGGTTATGGCTTGACCGAATCCTCTCCGGTGCTGACCTTGAATCCGCCAGGCCATGCCCGTCTGGGTAGTATTGGTATTCCATTGGCCAACACCGAGATCCGTATTGTCGATGACTTTGGTCAATCACTAGGCGTGGGGGAAGCGGGAGAGTTGTGTGCACGTGGCCCGCAGGTGATGAAAGGTTACTGGCAACGCGAACAGGCCACACAGGAAACGATTATTGATGGCTGGTTGCACACCGGTGATATTGCCGTGGTGGATGAGGACGGCTTCATCCGCATTGTCGATCGCAAGAAAGACATGATCATTGTGTCCGGATTCAACGTCTATCCGAATGAAATCGAGAACGTGATGAGCGGTCACCCGGATATCATCGAATGCGCTGCCGTGGGCGTGCCGGATGCCGACAGCGGTGAAGCGGTGAAACTGTTTGTGGTGGCGCGCAGCATCACGCTGGATGCTGATCAGCTGCGCAGCTGGGCGCGCGAGCAGCTCACCGGTTACAAGGTGCCGCGCCATATCGAATTTCGCGAGGCGTTGCCGAAATCCAATGTTGGCAAGATCCTGCGCCGCGAGCTGCGCAGCTGAGCGGCGGCAACTGGCACCCGCGGGGTGAAATCCCTAGAATGCGCGCTGTCCAGATGTTTTAAAAATAGCGGTGCAAGACATGTCACGTAGCGAGATAGAGCAGGCCCGGCGCTGGGTTATCAAGATCGGCAGTGCTGTGCTCACCGATGATGGGCGCGGCCTGGATCGCGACAGCATCCAGCACTGGGTCGAGCAGATTGTCGAGTTGCGCAACAAGGGCGTGGAAATCGTGCTGGTGTCGTCCGGAGCTGTTGCCGAAGGCATGAGCCGGTTGGGCTGGAAGAATCGCCCGGAAGTCCTGCACGAATTGCAGGCGGCGGCGGCCATCGGCCAGATGGGGTTGGTGCAGGCCTATGAATCCTGTTTCCAGCAATACGGCATTCACACCGCACAGATCCTGCTGGATCACGATGATCTCTCCAATCGCGAACGCTATTTGAATGCGCGCAGCACCATGCAAACGCTGATCGAGCTCGGTGCCATTTCCGTCGTCAATGAAAACGATACTGTGGTCACCGATGAAATCCGTTTCGGTGACAACGACACGCTGGCGGCGCTGGTGGCGAATCTGGTGGATGCGGATCTGCTGATTATCCTCACCGATCAGGACGGTCTGTTTGACAAGGATCCGCGCAGCAACAGCGATGCGCAACTGATTCCACGCGCGCGTGCCAGCGATGATTCGCTTGACGGCATGGCCAGTGGCACAGGCGGTCGTCTCGGTCGCGGTGGCATGAGCACGAAAATACGCGCGGCAAAACTGGCGGCGCGTTCAGGCTGCCATACGGTAATTGCCAGCGGACGACGTAAATCCCTGCTGCGTACATTGCACGAAGACAGCACACCTGCAACTTTGTTGATTGCCGATGAACAGCCGATGGCTGCACGCAAACGCTGGCTCGCTGGCCAGTTGCAGATGCGCGGCAAACTGGTGCTCGATGCAGGCGCTGTCGATGTATTGCGCAGCAAGGGCAAAAGCCTGTTGCCGGTGGGTGTGCGTGAATTGCACGGCGATTTCCAGCGTGGTGACATGGTGGTGTGTACCGATGCTGCGGGCAATGAAATCGCGCGCGGGTTGATCAATTACAGTGCCGATGATGCGCGCAAGATTATCGGCAAGCCCTCGAGTGAAATTGCCGGATTGCTCGGTTACCTGAGCGACGAAGAGTTGATACACCGCGACAATCTGGTTGTCGCATGAAGCTGGTTGTTGCCTGAAAACGGGAAATTTCATGAAAGAGATTCTGGTTTGGACGGCTGTCGCCGTGTTGGGTGCTGTTGCGTTTTCCACGCTGGCGCTGGCGCACGGTGAAACGGTCAATGCCTTGTGGTTGATTGTTGCTGCTGTTTGTACCTACGCCATTGCCTATCGTTTCTATGCGAAGTTTATCGCTGCGCGCGTGATGGAATTGAATGATCGTCGCCTGACACCGGCCGAGCGCCACAATGACGGTCTTGATTATGTGCCTACGCACAAGTGGGTACTGTTCGGCCATCACTTTGCCGCGATTGCCGGTGCGGGCCCGCTGGTAGGGCCGGTGCTTGCTGCGCAGATGGGCTATTTGCCCGGCACTTTGTGGATACTGGTGGGTGTGGTGTTTGCCGGTGCGGTGCAGGACGCGATGATTCTGTTCGCGTCCACACGCCGCGATGGCCGTTCGCTCGGCGAGATGATGCGCCTGGAAATGGGCAATGCAGCAGGTTTGATCGGCATGCTAGGTATTCTGGCGATTGTGGTGATTTTGCTGGCTGTGCTGGGCATGGTGGTGGTGAAAGCACTGGTGGGTAGCCCGTGGGGCGTGTTCACTTTGTTGGCGACGGTGCCGATTGCGCTGTTAATGGGAGTTTATTCGCGTTGGTTGCGTCCGGGCAAAGTGGGCGAAGTGTCGATCATCGGTTTCGTGCTGCTGATGTTGGCGTTGTATTACGGCAGCGTGATTGCGCAGGATGCCTACTGGGGAGAATTGCTGAACCTGAAAGCTGAAACGCTGGCCATCGGTTTGATCGTGTACGGTTTTATTGCTGCCGTGTTGCCTGTCTGGTTGTTGCTGGCGCCGCGTGACTATCTCTCGACGTTTCTGAAAATAGGCACCATTTGCGCACTGGCTGTCGGCATTGTGCTGGTGGCGCCGCCATTGAAAATGCTGGCGGTGACGCGTTTCATTGATGGCACCGGCCCTGTGTTTGCCGGCAGCCTGTTTCCGTTTCTCTTTATCACCATTGCCTGCGGGTCGGTCAGCGGGTTTCACGCGTTGGTGGCGTCCGGCACCACACCGAAAATGCTGGAGCGCGAATCGCATATCCGCACGATTGGTTATGGCGCGATGCTGATGGAATCCTTTGTCGCAGTGATGGCATTGATTGCAGCCTGTGTGCTGGAGCCCGGTGTGTATTTCGCACTCAACAGTTCTTCAGCGATTATCGGCAAGACTGTCGAGGAAGCCGCGCAGGTTATTCAGGCCTGGGGTTTTGTGGTAACGCCGGAAATGCTCACGCAAATTGCGAAAGATGTGGGCGAGACTTCAATTCTCTCGCGCACCGGCGGTGCGCCGACGTTTGCTGTGGGCATGGCCAAGATTCTTGCCGACATGATTGGCGGTCAGGCGATGATGGCTTTCTGGTATCACTTTGCCATCCTGTTCGAGGCATTGTTCATTCTGACAACTCTGGATGCAGGCACGCGCGTCTGCCGTTTCCTGATACAGGATCTGTTGGGTACCGCTGTGCCGGCATTGGCGAATACCCGTTCGTGGTTTGCCAATATTCTTGCCACTGCGCTCGCGGTCTGTAGTTGGGGTTGGTTCTTGTATCAGGGCGTGACCGATCCGTTTGGTGGCATCAACAGTCTGTGGGCACTGTTCGGCATTGCCAACCAGATGTTGGCCGGCATGGCGTTGATGTTGGCGACCGTCATCCTCGTGCGCATGAAAAAAATGCGTTATGTGTGGGTGACTGCGTTGCCTGCCCTGTGGATTCTGGTGGTGACATTAACGGCAGGCTGGCAAAAAATATTTTCCGCTGATGCGAAGATAGGCTTTCTGGCGCATGCCCATAAATTCGCCGACGCGGTTGCTGCAGGTCAGGTACTGGCGCCGGCCAAAACGCTGGAGCAGATGCAGCGTGTAGTGTTCAACGATTATGTCGATGCTGCCATGGCCAGTGTTTTTATTCTGGTCGTTATCAGCATGCTGCTGTTTGCGCTGCGCGCCATTTGGCAGGCCTATGCTCATCCGGCGCCGACGGCGAACGAATCATTGGTGGTGTGGCGCGCCGAACACGCATGGCGTGAAGAGGCTCTCTGGCATGAATGAGAATGGCTTGAAGCAACGTGAGACTCATAATGTGCACGTCGCAGGGTTGTGGGCCCGTGTGGTGGAAACGGCTCGTTTGATGGTGGGTGTCGGAGATTACGCGCGCTATTGCCAGCATATGCAGTTGCATCATCCTGATAGCTCAGTGATGAGTGAGCGCGAATATTTTCGCCATTGCCAGAACAGTCGCTATCCGGGCAAGGACGGAAAGATCAAGCGCTGCCCTTGCTGAGCTGAATACAAAACGATCCAATATTTTTGAAGGACAAAAAAAGCCTGCATCTAAAGATGCAGGCTTTTTTTTAGCTCGATCGCAAACTTGCTATGCGTTCAATCAGGTCGACTCGCCTTGATTGTTGCTGGCTTGTGTTTTTGCAGCACGCGGATCATTCGGTGGACGGCGACGTTGGCGCTGCGGATCCGGTTGCACCATTTCCGTTGGAATACGCGGCTCGGGCGTTTTCACTTCTTCAGACACAATCACGAACTCGCGAGGTTCCTTACGGCCTTGCGCACGCGGATCATTGCTTGGGCGTGTGCGTGGACGCGGAACATGAGGCTCTGCGGCAGGTTTTGCCGCCGGCGGTGTCTCACTGTTTTCCAGCAGGCTGATTTGCGCGTTGGGTTGGGAAAGTTTGGGCGCTGGCGCAGGAGCGACTACTGCAACCGGAGCAGGTTTTTCCTCGGTGACGACAATTGCAGGCGCGGTATTGTCGGCAGCCACAACCGGCTCGGGACGCGGACGCGGTGGACGCTGTTCCTGTGCTGCGCGTGGTTCTTGCTCAGTAGAGGCGACAGGCGCAGGGCGTGGTTGCTGTTGAACTTGCTGTGCACGCGGTTCCTGCTGGGCTGGTCGACCAAATTGTGGCGCGGCAATCTGCTGTTCACTGTTGTGCTCTGCAGTCTGATCCAGTTCCGGGCGTTGGCGCTGGCGATCATTGCGCGGGCGCTTGCCGGACGGGCGGCGCGCTGGTGCGTCACCTTGGTCGGCATGTTGTTGATCGCGTGTTGCTTGCTCTTGACGTGTTTGCTGTTCGGGGCGAGCTTGTTGTTCAGGACGAGCCTGAGGCTGCTGCTCTGCACGTGGAGCCTGTTCCGGACGTGGCTGCTGCTGTTGTCCACGCGGTGGGCGGTTCTGTTGGCCGTTCTGGGCTTGTGGTGGACGTTGGCGATTGTCGTCGCGTTCGCGACGTGGTGCTTCATCGTTGCGGCGCGCATTATCATCGCGGCGAATATCGCGTTCACCGCGTTCGCCACGGTCATTGCGCTCTCCACCACGATCATTGCGCTCTCCACCACGATCATTGCGCTCTCCACCACGATCATTGCGATCACGACCACCGCGACTGCGACCGCCGCGGTTGCCGCGACGGCGTGCATCCTGATGGTTACCGTTGCCATTCCCGGTGCGTTCGCGCGGTTTTTGTTGCGGCGCTTCGGCTGCTGGTGTTGCGGCTTCGGTTTTTTCTTCTTCGCCAAACAGTTTGCCGAGCAGGCGGCTCAGGAAGCCCGGTGCTTTTTTCTCGGCGGCTGGTGCGGCAACGGTTGGTGTGGCGGCAACTTCTGCAGGCGCTGAAGGCATGGGTGCAGGCGTATTAGGCACCAGCACTTGCACTGCTGCGGTTTTGCCAGGAGCCTGTTGTTGCTCGAGATCGTCTTCCTCAACGCTGGTGATGTCGCTCAGGCCGATTTCAAAACTGGTTTGAGCCAGTTGGTTGTCGCCTTCACGCAGGCGCTGGATGTGGTAATGCGGCGTCACCAGATCCGGGCTCGGTACAATCACCACGCGGCATTGGTGGCGTTTTTCAATTTCGCTGATCTGCTTGCGTTTTTCGTTGAGCAGGAAGCTGGCGACCGGCACAGGTGTGATGGCGCGCACTTCCGAGCTGCGTTCTTTTTGCGCTTCTTCTTCCAGCATGCGCAGCAGGGCGAGTGCAATGGATTTGGTGCCGCGAATCGTGCCCTGACCGCTGCAGCGCGGGCAGACATGGCCGGAGGTTTCAGCGAGTGAAGGGCGCAGGCGCTGGCGTGACATTTCCAGCAGACCGAAACGCGAGATGCGGCCAACTTGTACACGTGCGCGGTCCATTTGCAGGGCGTCACGCACGCGATCTTCAACGGCGCGCTGGTTTTTCTGCGAATTCATGTCGATGAAGTCGATGACCACCAGACCGCCGATGTCGCGCAGGCGCAACTGGCGCGCGATTTCATCAGCCGCTTCCAGATTGGTGTTGGTAGCGGTTTCCTCGATATCGCCGCCCTTGGTGGCGCGTGAGGAGTTGATGTCGATGGACACCAGCGCTTCCGTGACGTCGATGACGATGGCGCCGCCGGAAGGCAGTTTAACTTCGCGCTCGAAGGCGGTTTCGATCTGGCCCTCGATCTGGTAGCGATTGAACAGCGGGATGGCGTCCTGATAGAACTTCACCTTGCTGTGGTAGTTCGGCATGACCTGCTGGATAAAGGCCGAAGCCAGATCGTAGGCGCTGCGCGTATCGATGATGACTTCGCCGATATCCTGGCGCAGGTAATCGCGGATGGCGCGAATCACCACATTGCTCTCCTGGAACAGGAAGTGTGGTGCGCGGCTGTTGTCGGCTTCGGTTTTGATCGAGGTCCACAGGTGCAGCAGGTAGTCGAGATCCCATTGCAGTTCTTCGGCGGAGCGGCCGATACCGGCGGTACGGACGATGGTGCCCATGCCGGAAGGCAGGTCGAGGCCGGCGAGAGCATCTTTCAGTTCATCGCGGTCATCGCCTTCGATGCGGCGCGAGATGCCACCGGCACGCGGGTTGTTCGGCATCAGCACCAGATAACGGCCGGCGAGGCTGATGAAGGTGGTGAGTGCGGCGCCTTTGTTGCCGCGCTCTTCCTTGTCGATCTGGACGATCACTTCCTGGCCTTCGCGGATGACATCGCGAATATTGAGTCGGCCGTCGATTTCGTTCGGTTGCTTGCTGAAGTATTCGCGCGAAATTTCTTTCAGTGGCAGAAAGCCGTGACGCTCTGCGCCGTAATCGACAAACGCGGCTTCAAGGCTGGGCTCGACGCGCGTGATCTTGCCTTTGTAGATATTGGCTTTTTCCTGACGGCGGTTGGTGTGCTCGATGTCGAGGTCGTAGAGTTTCTGGCCATCGACGAGGGCGACGCGCAGCTCTTCGGGCTGGGTCGCGTTGATCAACATTCTTTTCATTGCAGTGTGTCCTGTAAGCCTTGGCGCATAGCGCATCAGGCATGGCTTGCGCATGCATGACCTGCAGGAGACGGCTGGGTCGGCAACGCCGACAAGGACAAGGGCAGGGCGCATGACGCCACTGCATGGCATTCCTTTTGTGCTTGCAGCCCCAACCCGTGCGGTTGTGCGGCTGCACTCGGCTTCCCGGCAGCTGCGCGGCGGTGTCGTTGTACGATCAACCGGGGCGTCTTAGTGCTGTCGATAGCGGGAATGCAGTCTTGCTACCTCGTGCGTACCTTGCGTTTGTGTGGCAAGGCGCGCGGGATTCAGTCATCACTGCAGGGTGGGCATGCGGTGTGTTCTTGCAAACACGTTTCCGGTAACTGGCGGCAGGTTTTGTCATGGCCGCGCGATACCACCCTTGCTGTGTCAAGGCCGGGCGCTTCGCTCTCGGCAACTTTGACGCAAGCACTATAGCAATGATCGGTAACTTATTCAAATACAATGAAAAATCATCTCCAGACACGCATGGATGCCATTGTCAGGGCAGCATTGTCACTGCTGGCTTGAAAATATAGGATGGCGACTGGCTTCGCAGAAAAATAAACATGAATACGCCTGATACTCTTATTTCAACCCCCAAGTGCAGCTCAAGCCCCAAACGCAGCTGCGGTCGGCCGCGCAGTCAGGCCAGCCATGAGGCTATCCTGCAGGCGGCGTCAGAGCTGCTGGACAACAAACCGTACAACGAGATCAGTATCGAGGCGATAGCCGCGCGTGCTGGTGTCAGCAAGGCGACCATCTATCGCTGGTGGCCGAACAAGATGGCGCTGGTAATCGAGGTGCTCACCGAGCAGGCGCTGCACATGCCGCAAATCCCGTTTGATGGCCGCAACCTGCGCAAGCATCTAATGGCTTGCCTGAAGGGCGGTTATAAAACACTGCTGCAGGGACGAATGACACCGGTACTACTGGCTGTACTGGCCGAATGCCGCACCGATGCCGCCATGCTCGATCTGCTCTACAAGAGTTTCTTTGCCCGCCTGCAGGCCATCGGTTTGCGCGACCTGCAGAAGGCAGTAGAGACAGGCGAGCTGGGGCGCGATGTGCGGCAGGATGTGCTACTGGATCAACTGTGGGGGCCGCTGTACTACCGGGCGTTGATTGCCGGCAAGCCCGTGGATGAGACTTATCTTCAGACCTTGCTGGACAATCTGGCCTGTTTGAACGGCAGGGCCTGAGCGGCATTGTCCCGGTATTGGTGTACGGCAGCGGCTTCCTCCTGCAGAAAATCCTGAATGGCGGCGCGAAAATCCGGATGCGCCAGCCAGTGATGTGAATAGGTGAGCACTGGCTCGAAGCCGCGGGCAATCTTGTGTTCGCCCTGCGCGCCGGGGTCAAAGCGCGACAGTCCGCGTTCAATGCAGAATTCGATGCCCTGGTAGTAACAGGTCTCGAAGTGCAGGTATTCAACATCCTGTGTGCAGCCCCAGTAGCGGCCATACAGTGAGTCTGAGGAGAAAAAATTGAGCGCGCCGGCAATGGCATTGTTGTTGGCATCGTAAGCTATCACCAACAGCAGGCAGTCGCGCATCCGGGTATAAAGCTGATCAAAAAAGCTGGCGGTAAGATAGCCGTGATGGCCGTTGTATTTGAGATTGGTGAGCTGATAAAAACGGTAAAACTGCTGCCAGTGTTGTTGTGTGATGCTTTCACCGCACAGACGTTCCAGTCGCACACCTTGTTCAGATAGTTTGCGTCGTTCGCGTTTCAGTTCCTTGCGTTTGCGTGAGGTAAATGTTTCGAGAAAACTATCAAAGCTTGTGTAGCCGTCATTGAACCAGTGGAACTGGCATCCCAGACGCAGATCGCTGTCAGTCTGTTCCCATTCAGGCAGACTTTGGCTTTCCGGAAACAGTACATGCCAGCCGGAGGCACCGATTTCTGTACATTTTTGCTGCAAGGCTTGCGATACAGTTTGCAGTAGTTGGCTGGTATCGCATTCCAGGTGCGACAGGCGAGGCCCGCTGGCCGGCGTGAACGGAATGGCACTCAGCAGCTTGGGATAATAATCGAGTCCGTGGCGCTGATAGGCGCGCGCCCAGGACTGATCAAATACATACTCACCCATCGAATGCTGCTTGATATACAGCGGCAACACTGCAATCAGCTTGCCATTGTCTTCGACCAGCAAATGTTGTGGCTGCCAACCGCGCGCCGCACAGGCACTGCCACTGTTTTCCAGTGCGTGCAGGAATTCGTGGCGCAGGAAGGGGTAATCATTGCCAGTCACTGCGTGCCAATCGTCTGCCGTGATGGCATCCATCCCGCTGATGAAACGGTATTGCATCAGCATTTCCGACTGATTATTGCCAGCCAAGGTTGTTGGTCTAGCGGTTTGTCGGTAGGTCGATAGTAATGATCAATGATGGTAAACGCTGCGGATTGCCAGTGGTCGCGGCAGGTATCCAGTTCCATCCAGCAGCCGTAGCGTTCTCCAGACCAGCCTTCGGCATTGCCGCGCGGATTGGAAGTGAACAATACGCCTCCGGGACGCAGAGCCGTATGCAATTGGCGCAACACGCGCGGCAATTCGCTGCTCGGTACATGGAAGAGTGACGCGTTGGCAAAAATACCGTCAAAACACTCATGACCAAGTTGCAATTGCAGGAATTGCTGATGCAGTACCTCGCAACCTGAATATTCGCGTGCCATGTGGCAAAAGTTTTCACAACCGTCCAGGCCTGTAGCGCGGTGGCCTTGTTGGCGGAAATACAAAAGATCGCGACCGGGGCCACAACCGAAGTCGAGAATATCCAGAGCGGTATTTGCAATTTTATCCTGCATGCAGGCGTTGAGAAACGCGCGGTAGTTCTGTGAGACATCGTGGCCGCGTGTGCCTGCCCAGAAATCTTCGGCATTGCGTTGGTAGTGTGCCAGCGTCGTGCTTTCGATTGTGTGTAGATCGTCGGCAGACATCCAGGGCCTACAGGGTGGCAGGTATTATTTATTTGATCAGGCGAATCGCAAATGGTGCGCGAAATGTTTTGCCGTCAGAAGCGGCAACGGCTCCCATGACGCAAAAAACCAGATTGCACAGAAATGCGGCGGCTATTACCAGAAAGCCGACGAGGATAATTGCCAGAATCTTGCCTGCCAGCAACAAGAGCATGAATGTCATACCCCAGTTCAATGCTTCTTTTGCCTGATCCTGTACGTAGGCATCGTTTTTTTGCATGAGGTAAAACGCAAGTCCGGGAATGAAGCCGAGAAAAATGGTGCCGATCCACGTCAATACAGCCAGGTTGCGGCTTTCCTGTGAAGGGGACTCTGCGGTTGCTGAATTGCTGATGTCGGGTTCCATGTGCCAATGCCTGATGTGTGATCAACATAGCCAGCATACACAGCATGCGATGCCCTGTCTGCCGGGACAGGATTCAGGTGCTGTATTTGGCATAGCCTGCTGCGAGTGTATCCAGCGCCTCGGCCATCTGTTCTGTCTTGTCGGCAATACTCATCAGCAGTGCAGCATTGGAACTATAGATATCTTCCCGCAACAGGCCCAGCGCAGCAGCATTTTCGAAGCGTGGTAGCAAGCCAATGATTTTCTGGCGAATGATGCCCATTTCCAGAGGGTGTCCCGTGCTCTTGTGTGTGAGTAAGTAGATGTACAGCATGTAGGTGTACATCAATGTTTCTTCCACGGTATTGCCTGCAGCCAGGGCCTGTATAGCCTGCTGCACAATGGCCTTGTCGGCGAGAATTTCGATAGTCACCATGTCATTGGCGAGTTGCAGGTAGCCGGGGAGTATGGCCTGAACCTTTTCATAGCTGGCATCATCCAGCGTGGACTTGGCGGTGACCAGGTAACCGACCAACAGGCGTTGCAGCAGGGATTTGGAAGTCGATTCAGACATGGTGGCCTCAGCAGGCTTGCAGGAATACGTATTTCGTTATCAACAAAAAAGCCCGCTGGCAGCGGGCTTTGGAATATGGCGGAGGAGGTG
>CAZDWC010000016.1:0-18949 GCA_964509075.1 uncultured Pseudomonadales bacterium
GGCAAGCTGGAAATGCGCGGTCTTGCCACCACCATCAAGGCGGCCAAGAAAATGGTCGAGCGCGAAACGGCAGATGTGTGGGATATTCTCGCTGAAGTGATTCGCGAACATCCCGTGTTGCTGAACCGCGCGCCAACCCTGCACCGTCTCGGCATCCAGGCGTTCGAGCCGGTGTTGATTGAAGGCAAAGCCATTCAATTGCATCCGCTGGTGTGTTCAGCCTACAACGCCGACTTCGACGGTGACCAGATGGCCGTACACGTACCGCTGACACTGGAAGCCCAGCTCGAAGCGCGTGCGTTGATGATGTCTACCAACAACATCCTGTCACCTGCTAACGGCGAGCCGATCATCGTGCCGTCGCAGGACGTGGTGTTGGGCTTGTACTGGATGACACGCGAGCGCGTCAACGCCAAGGGCGAAGGCATGGCCTTTGCCGACATCAAGGAAGTGAGCCGCGCCTATTACGGCAAACAAGTGGATCTGCAGGCGAAAATTCGTGTGCGTATCCGCGAAGTATTGTTTGATGAAGACACCGGTGCGCGCAGCGAAACCGTGAAACTGTACGACACCACCACCGGTCGTGCGCTGTTGTGGGACATCGTGCCGGAAGGACTGCCATTTGAAGTGGTCAACCAGCCGATGGTGAAGAAAGCCATCTCGCGCGTGATCAACCAGTGCTATCGCCGTGTAGGTCTGAAAGCGACAGTTATCTTCGCCGACAAGCTGATGTATACCGGTTATGACTTCTCCACCAAGTCTGGCGTGTCCATCGGCGTCAATGACTTCGTCATTCCGAAGGAAAAGGCGGAGATCATCAACAAGGCCGATGGCGAAGTGAAAGAGATCGAGCAGCAGTTCGCTTCCGGTCTGGTGACGCAAGGCGAAAAATACAACAAGGTCATCGATATCTGGTCACGTGCCAACGATCAGGTGGCCAAGTGCATGATGGAAAACCTGTCGAAAGAATCAGTGACCAATCGCAAGGGCGAAGAAGTCAAACAGGATTCCTTCAACTCGGTTTACGTAATGGCCGATTCCGGTGCGCGGGGTTCTGCTGCGCAGATCCGTCAGCTCGCCGGTATGCGCGGCCTGATGGCGCGTCCAGACGGCTCCATCATCGAAACGCCGATCACGGCGAACTTCCGCGAAGGCCTGAACGTACTGCAGTACTTCATCTCCACGCACGGTGCGCGTAAAGGTCTGGCGGATACTGCCTTGAAAACGGCGAACTCGGGTTACCTGACCCGTCGTCTCGTCGACGTAGCGCAGGATCTGGTGGTCACCGAAGTCGATTGCGGAACGGATGAAGGTTTGACCCTGACACCGGTTATCGAAGGCGGTGACATCATCGAATCGCTGGGTGATCGTATTCTCGGTCGCGTGGTGGCGGTTGATGTACTCATTCCGGGCACCAATGAAACGGCGGTTGCTGCCGGCACCATGATCGACGAAAAACTGGTGATTGAAATCGAGCGTCTGGGTATAGACGAAGTGTTGGTGCGTTCGCCGATCACCTGTAAAACCCGTTTCGGTATCTGCTCTACCTGCTACGGTCGCGATCTGGCCCGTGGTCATCTCGCCAACGTCGGCGAGGCGGTGGGTGTCATGGCTGCGCAGTCCATCGGTGAGCCGGGTACCCAGCTCACGATGCGTACCTTCCACATCGGTGGTGCGGCGTCCAGAGCATCTGCTGTCGACAGCGTTCAGGTGAAAAAAGGCGGTGTGGTACGTCTGCACAACATCAAGGTCGTTGAACGCAGCACTGGCGAACTGGTGGCGGTATCCCGCTCCGGTGAACTGGCGGTGGCCGATGAGAATGGCCGCGAGCGCGAGCGTTACAAACTGCCATACGGTGCCGTCATTTCCGTTAAGGATGGCGCCAAAGTGGAAGCCGGTGCCGTGGTTGCCAAGTGGGAGCCGCACACGCACCCGATCATCACCGAGGTTGCGGGTAAAGTGCGCTTCTCCGGTATGGAAGACAACCTCAGCATCCGTCGCCAGACCGATGAACTGACAGGTCTGTCCAACATCCAGGTGCTCGATCCGAACGAACGTCCGGCTGCCGGTAAAGATTTGAAGCCCGCCGTGGCGCTGGTCGATGCCAAGGGCAAGGAAGTTTGCCTGGCCAACACCACCGTGCCTGCCCATTACATGCTGCCGCCAAACGCCATTGTGGCGCTGGTTGATGGCCAGATGGCTGGCGTGGGTGATGTGGTTGCCCGTATCCCGCAGGAAGGCTCCAAGACCCGTGACATCACCGGTGGTCTGCCGCGTGTTGCCGACTTGTTCGAAGCGCGTAAACCGAAAGAGCCGGCCATTCTGGCCGAGGTTTCCGGTACCGTCAGCTTCGGCAAGGAAACCAAGGGCAAGCGCCGTTTGATCATCACTCCGACCGATGGCAAGCCGCTGGCCGATGGCAGCAACAACTGGGAATTGCTGATTCCGAAGTACCGTCAGCTGTCTGTGTTCGAAGGCGAAAACGTCGAGCGTGGCGAGATCATTTCCGAAGGTCCGCCGAACCCGCACGACATCCTGCGCCTGAAAGGCATCGAGGAACTGGCGCGCTACATCGTCAACGAGATCCAGGAGGTTTACCGCCTCCAGGGTGTAAAAATCAACGACAAGCACATCGAAGTCATCGTGCGTCAGATGCTGCGCAAGGTTGAAGTACTGGAAATGGGTGATTCACCGTTCGTCAAAGGCGAACAGGCCGAGTTCAGCCAGATCCAGGAAACCAACGAACAGCTGGAAGCTGCGAACAAAGCCGTGGCCCAGTATGAGCGTATGCTGCTCGGTATCACCAAAGCATCGCTGGCCACCGAAAGCTTTATCTCGGCGGCATCGTTCCAGGAAACCACGCGGGTTCTCACCGAGGCTGCCGTTACCGGCAAGCGCGATTCCCTGCGCGGCCTGAAAGAGAACGTGGTGGTGGGGCGTCTGATTCCTGCCGGTACCGGTCTGGCCTACCACAGCGAGCGCCGTCGCAAGCGCTTGCAGGAAGCCCAGCGCGCCGAGTTCGGCGGTGCATCCGCTCAGGACGTCGAAGCCGCGTTGACGGAAGCGTTGAAAACCAGCGCTACCTGATCATCGCTTTTAGCGTCTGTAACAAAAAAGCCCGGCAGCGATGCCGGGTTTAATGAGATGCTCAGCCTGACCTTAAAGCCCAGCAGGTTCACACTTGCTGGGCTTTTCTTATTTCTGGAGGTTCGCTATGAATATCTGCGCCCATCAGGAACCCGGATACATTAGCGCAAGCATGCTTTACACTTTTCATGGCCTGGTGTTGCAAAAGTCAGGCTGACCATACATTTTTGTGGCTTGTAAAAGGCCAGTGTTCGAGCTGAACTGAAGGCAATGCCGTGTTGTGTAACAGCTGCGCTTGTTGCGGGGAGGGGGGCAGTGCTATCTTGCTCTCAATAATAAAGCAAATAAAAGGAGCGCTGCATGATTCTTGATAGCAACATCACTCAGAAACATTGGTTCGCTGCCGCCATTATGGTCAGTGCATTAACACTTGGTTCGCCCGTGGCTTTTGCTACAGCGGGTTATCCTGACTGGGTCAAATGCCAGCATGACGTAGATGCTGATGGTGTTGGATCTGGAGCAACCGTATGCAAACAACCTACTTCGGGTATGCCGATTTCTCCTAGCTGTGGCGCGATGACCCAGCTTTGGAAAGGCCAACCCGTCTTTTTAACAGGTACTTGCCCGTCTGATACGAGCGTACCCCCTGAGCACGATAATTGCCCATATGCCAGTAACGCGAATCAAACTGATACCGACGGTGATGGGGTGGGCGATGTCTGTCAGGGCGACAGAGACAGCGATAGTTTGCCCGATGCCAGCGATAATTGCCCTGCGACACCGAATGTCGATCAGCTGGATACGGACGGTGATCTGCAGGGCAATGTGTGCGACACGGATGATGATAATGACGGCGTGCCCGATGCTAGCGACAGGTATCCGCTAGATGCAACTGAGGCGCTGGATAATGATAAGGACGGCATTGGTAACAATGCTGATACCGACGATGACAATGATGGCGTATTGGATACAAACGACAACTGCTCGTTAAACGCTAACGCCGATCAAGTCGATGAAGATCACGATGGAATAGGTAATGCCTGTGACAATGACAGTGCTGGCAACATGGATACTGGCTTCCACTCAGGTGCTGGCAGCGGCTACGTTGTAGAGATGGCCTTACAGCAAGATGGCAAGCTGCTATTCGCACAGGACTCCGGCAATTATATTAAGCGACTTAATAGCGACGGCTCGCTGGATTCTGGATTCAGCACAGTTGCGAACAATTATGTTCGAGCTATTGCTGTGCAGCCGGATGGCAAGTTGCTGCTAGGTGGCTATTTCACGGCAGTGAATGGTGTGGTTAGTAATCGCCTCGTTCGTCTCAACAGCGATGGTTCTAGTGACACAAGCTTCAATATTGGCTCCGGGATGGATCAAGGTGTTGCCTCTATTGCCGTGCAGGCGGATGGGAAGATACTGGTTGCCGGGGTGTTTACGGCGCTTAATGGCGTAAGTAAAAATAAAATCGCACGCCTCAACAGTGATGGCTCACTGGACTCCAGCTTCAATACACTTGTGAATAATTATGTTGGTGTCGTATTCGTACAGGCTAATGGCAAGATAATGGTTTCAGGATCATTCACTACAGTGAATGGCGTGGCTCGTAATGGTCTTGCTCGCTTAAACGCTGACGGCACGCTGGATGCCAGCTTTAATGGCGGCACGGGAGCTGCTGCAATAGCAGTGCAATCTGATGGTAAGGTGCTGATCGCTGGTGGATTCAGTATGGTGAATGGCGAGTCTAGCGGGCACATCGCGCGCCTCAATCAAGACGGATCACTAGACGCCAGCTTCGATACCAGATTTGGGACGAACGCTAGCATTAGTGCTATAGCAATACAGGCCGATGGTAAGGTGCTGATAGGTGGGGAATTTCAAACATTCAAAAATGTGATGCCTATAGGCCGCATTGCGCGTCTTAACAGTGATGGCTCGTTCGATAGCAGCTTCAGCTCCGGCAAAGGTGCAAATAACAGTGTTCTCTCCATGGCTGTACAAGCCGATGGTAAGTTGGTGATTGGTGGGGCTTTCACAACTTTCAACGGCGCAACGGCAAATTATGTTGCGCGTATATACACCGGTGATGCAGATCAGGACGGCGTTGAAAATGCCGCAGATGCTTGTTGGCTTGACAGTACAGCATATGTTGGTGATGACACCGACATTGATGGCATCTGCAACAATGCTGATCTTGATGATGATGGCGATAGCGTGCTGGATATAAATGATGCATACCCTCTGAATGCAGCGGAATCTTTCGATACTGATCACGACGGTATTGGCAATAATGCTGATCTGGATGATGATGGTGATGATGTGCTTGATATAAATGATGCTTATCCGCTGGATGCAACGGAATCAGTTGACGCCGACAATGATGGCATTGGCAACAACGCCGACCCAGATGATGACAACGACGGCCTGTTAGATGAAATAGACCCGCTGCCCTTGCAGGTGAATTTCAATCTTAACGCACCGTACAAAGGCTCGGCGATTAGTGATGGCGCTGCACGGCAATAATTGAGCTGCAGTAGAAAAGCTTGCAACAGTGATGGTGCGGGCTTAATGAGATGGTCAGCCTGACCTTAAAGCCCAGCAGGTTCACACTTGCTGGGCTTTTCTCATTTCTGGATGTTCGTTATGAATATCTGCGCCCATCAGGAACCCGGATACATGAGCGCAAGCATGCTTTACACTTTTCATGGCCTGGTGTTGCAAAAGTCAGGCTGACCATACATTTTTGTTTATATCGTTTCTTGAGTCGTGACTAAGTCCGGACTATATTGAGGTTGTTCACAGGCTTCACGAGGATATAGACATGCAATCGGTCATGGGCATTCATGAAGCCAAGACCAACTTTTCACAGTTGGTAAAACAGGCTGTTGCCGGAACGCCGGTGTTGATAGGCGGCTATGGCAAGGCTGAGGTGGCACTGGTGCCCATCTCGCAATTGGCGCAGAAATCCAAGCGGCTTGGTGTGATGGCCGGAAAGCTGTTGGTGTCGGATGATTTTGACGCCCCCTTGCCTGAGGATGTGCTGCAGCAATTCGAGGGGGGACGCTAATGCGTATCCTGCTGGATACCCACACGCTACTGTGGGCGCTGCAGGGATCGCCGAGGATTGACGCTGTGCGCAGCACTTTGCTGGATGAACAGGTGCAGGTCTTTGTCAGTGTTGCATCGCTGTGGGAAATTGCCATCAAGGCGGGTATTGGCAAGCTGAACGCAGATGTCGCTGAGATAAGGGCTGGCATAGCGCAGAGCGGATTTCTGGAGCTGCCCGTGTTGGGTGAGCACACGGAATGCCTGAAGCGATTGCCGCCCTTGCATCGAGATCCGTTTGATCGTCTGCTGGTGGCTCAGGCAATGGCAGAGCCTATGCGCTTACTGACGGCAGACTCGGCACTGCGTGGCTATAGCGAGCTTGTAGAGATTTTCTAGCGTGGGGTCTTAAATGCAGGCATAAAAAAACGGCCCCCGAGGGAGCCGTTTTTCACTGCTGCAAGATGATTGGATCTTACAGAGATTTAGTGGCAGACAGTACCCACTTGGCTTCGCAGGCATCTTCAGCTGCATCTGCGTCGCTGGTGATGCTGCCAGTCAGAGCTGAGCAATCATCATCAGACAGGCTGGTGTTGTTGTAGCTGAGGCCAAAGTTGATGCCAACCAGTTTCTTACTCACACCGAGGTTCCAGTAGGAGTAGCCTTCGTCATTGCCGGCGAAATGATCACCTTTGAAATCCTGACGGCCGTAGGTGGCAGACAGGTTAACTTCCATCGGCAGAGCGTGGACGTAGTTGACGTAGTAGTTCAGGGTGGTGTTGTCGTTTACTTCAGTTGAGGCATCGCCAATCGCCTGGAAGTCGTCAGAGTAATCCAGGCCCAAAGTCGCGCCATAAACGGTCGCAGCAGCGTGCCATTCACCGTAGTTGATGTCGCCAGCGCTGATGTAGGTGTAACGAGTGTAACGGGCATCCAGAGACACTTCGTCGCTGACCTTGTAGCCGTAGCCAACGTACCAATCTTGCTCAGCGTCAGCATAGTCACCTTTGAATGAGCCGTAGTCACCGTTCAGACTGGACAGCCAGGTGCCGGCATAGGCGCCAGACTCATGCTTGACATCAAAGCCGCCTTGGATAGCTGCGTTGTTGTCGCTTTGTGAAACGCCGCGGAACAGGTAGTCGCTGACCAGACCAACGTTCGCGCTGACATCAAAGCCCGCGCCTACGTCTTCTGCCATGACTTGTGAGCCAGCCAGAACCAGTGAGCTGATTGCTACTGCTTTTGCCAAAGTTTTCATGTGTTCACTCCTCGATCGACCAATTATGGTGATTCATTATGGATACCAAGCACCATATAGGTGCTGGGGTGCAAGCTTAAGGAGTTTTTTGACTAAATCAATATGACAGTATGATGAAAATTTGACGTTTTGACTGTTTTTTGATCAATTCAGGTGAAAATCGTTGTCATATAGGGTAGGTGGATCGGTGAGTAATATCTAAGGAGGGTAGAAGAAGGCAAGCCTGCCGGGCACATCCTTGTGCCGGCAGGGAAGTGATCACATGTCGATCGGCAGAGAGTACTTCAGAACGAACTTGGCATCTTCGTCATAGGTTGAGCCATCGCCCTGGTCAATGATCTGGCTGACCGTGAAGCTCAGCTTGTCGTTGAAGGCATAGCTCAGATCAAGGTGGGTCATATCGCCATCGTCAACATCAGGGTCATGATAGCCAACCAATGCTGAATATTTACCCAGGCTGTAGCTCAAGGTGTAGTACTCGTAACCATCCGCACCATCGGCAAAGCCTTGGCCAGCGACGTTGTCATAGTAGGCAAAAGCTGCGCCGGCGTAAGACAGCGTCAATACAACTTCGGAAAGTTCGGTAGAGGTGTCATCGTCCGTACCGAGGTCGGAGTAGTTGTAGTTCCACAAGGTCAGGTCTACACCGAGGTCGCCGAAGCTGGTGGCGTAGCCGGCAAAGTAATCGTATTCCTGGCCGGCAGTAGAATCACCAGAGCCGATCCAGATACCGGTCTTGAAACCGGATTCATGTTTGTAAACCAGATCGCCGGAAACGGAAGCGCTGCCATCACCCAGATCGACACCACGCCACAGGTACATGTTGGAAACGGCGGCAGAGGCCGCCAGCTCGGCATTGGCCGGTGCTGCAGTCATGATGCCTGCTGCCAGTGCAGAAACGCTCAGCAAGCCGAGTAACGGTTTTTTCATTGAAGCCATAGTGACACTCCTGATGGATGACGGAATTGTGTAAGCCGTTGCCTGAGCTTCGAACAACGGCATCAGACACACGAAACGTCAAAGGCAGAAACTGTGCCAGATTGATATTTGTTTTTTATAACAATGAGTTGTGTTGTTTTTGTCGATATTCACGCGCTTTTCACAAACAGAAAAAGCCTGTGATACTGCACTTCGATATTGCAGAAAAATGACAAATGCACTGCGTCAGTGCGAAACCGGAATCAAAAAAATTCACGATTGAGGAAAGAAAAAAAGGGCGCCTGAGGCGCCCTGGAAAATAAAAACCGGTTTCAGTCTGTCATTTTTTCTGTTCGGCTATCATTTCTTCTGTTCAATAGTGTCCAGACGTTTTTGCATCATATGCAGTTGCTGTTTCAGCAAATCGATTTCTGCACTCTGGGATTTGTCCTGTGCACTGGAAACGGGGGTGTGGATGGCATTCGCACTGCTGTTGCCAACGCGTTCAGACACCATCACACGCGCTGCCTTGCCACTGTTGCCGGCATTTCCTGTTGCACCTGTGGCACCGGTTTTCCCGCCTTCCTGCCAACTCTGGTTGCCACTCAGGCTGCGTTTGTTGATGTAGTGGCCGGGTGAGCCTGCGCCGCCGTCTCCGCCCTTGCCGCCAGCACCGGCTTTGCCTGCTTCGGCAGCTGCTTCAATGCGATGGTGTACGGCGTTGATGTCTGCACCTTGCGCACTCCAGTAAGCGATATTGATATTGCCGGCATCACCACCGCTGCCACCGGCACCGCCGCTACCGCCAGCGCCGCCGGCAATCGGGCTGCACGAAAGAGCATCGCTGGCAGCTTGCCCGGCGCCGCCGCTGCCACCTTTG
Source organism: uncultured Pseudomonadales bacterium (assembly GCA_964509075.1). Lineage (GTDB taxonomy): Bacteria > Pseudomonadota > Gammaproteobacteria > Pseudomonadales > UBA7239 > UBA7239. Next base: position 9,189 of record CAZDWC010000016.1, read on the forward strand.
CCGCCGCTGCCGCCATGCGTCACCACGCTGAGCGAACCGAGGCTGACAATGCCCAGTTGCATGTCTACATCAACACCATTGCCACCTGCTGTGCCATCGCCGCCTGCCTGGCCGCTTTCAGGTGTTTTGCAATCTGTCGCGGCTGTTGAACTGTTTGTTGCCGCAGAGCCTTCGTGACCTGCAGCGCCTGCCGCATCAATCGTGACGTGGTTGCCAATACTGGCTTGCGCAGCCTTGATATCCCAATAGCGCACGCCTTCTGCAAAGCGCACCGTTGCACCGTTTTCCAGCACCAGCTGGTCGAGCGCCAAACTGCTTTCGGCCGGTGTGATGAGCCAGGTTTCGCCACTGCCGACATGTTTGCTGCCACCGGCGATTGCCCACGGCGACAGCAATAGCATGCCGGCGCTGAGCAGGAGTTTGTTTCGCATAATTGTTTCTCCGTTCTTGTGTTGTGTGATTTTGTATTGCGCACAGTGCTGATACGGCCTACACCATCATCAATCGCCGCACTTCATTTTCCTGCATGTTGCCGGCATTGCCGGCGAGCACGATTTCGCCGCGATCCATCACCACAAATTCATCGGCGAGATCACGCGCAAATTCAAAATATTGTTCGACCAGCACAATCGCCATATCGCCGCGTTGTCGCAAGGTGTCGATGACACGCCCGATATCCTTGATGACCGAAGGCTGGATGCCCTCGGTGGGTTCATCTAGCAGCAGCAGCTTCGGGCGTGCAACCAGCGCGCGGGCAATGGCGAGTTGTTGTTGCTGGCCACCGGACAAATCACCGCCACGGCGTTGCAACATGTCTTTTAATACAGGAAACAAATGGTAGATATGTGAATCAATAAACTGGTCGGTTTTCTTCAGGCAGGCAAAACCGGTTTGCAGGTTTTCCAGTACGGTGAGTTGAGAAAAAATTTCGCGGCCTTGCGGTACATAGGCAATGCCGAGGCGGGCGCGTTCGTAAGCTGGCAGGCCTGCCAGTGATTTGCCGTCCAGCTGCATGTCACCTGCCTGAAACGGAATGCGGCCGGCGATGCTTTTCAGCAGCGAGGTCTTGCCGACACCGTTGCGGCCGAGCACGCAGGTGACTTTTCCGGGCTGTGCCGACAGCGTGATGTTTTTCAAGGTCTGGCTGGCGCCGTAATACAGATCGAGAGCTTGTATGTTCAGCATGTCAGCGCCCCAGATACACTTCGATGACGCGTTCATTCTGCTGCACCTGCTCCAGTGTGCCATCTGCGAGTACGGAGCCTTCATGCAATACGGTGACGCGCGATTGCAGTGAACGCACAAACTCCATGTCGTGCTCCACTACCAACACAGAACGGCTGCCGGCGATGCTTTTAAGGATGTCGGCGAGTTTTGCGGTTTCCTCATCGGTCATGCCGGCTGCCGGTTCGTCGATCAGCAATAATTCCGGTTCCTGTGCCAGCAACATGCCGATTTCGAGCCGTTGTTTTTCACCGTGGGCGAGCAGGCCGGCCGTGATGTCGCGGCGCGCAGAGAGCCCCACCAGTTCAAACAATTCGTCGATGCGCTGTTGGCTGTGTACTGCGCGTCGATAGAACAGTGATTGCAGCACACCGCGATTGCCGGCGAGCGCCAGTCCCAGGTTTTCTTCCACGCTCAGGCTTTCGATGACCGTGGGTTTCTGGAATTTGCGGCCTATGCCCATGTTGGCAATGGCCGCTTCATCGAAACGGGTGAGATCAATATCGTCGCGAAAAAAAATCTCGCCGCTGTCGGGTTTGGTTTTGCCGGTGATCAAATCCATCATCGTGGTTTTACCTGCGCCGTTGGGGCCGATGATGGCGCGCAACTCGCCCGGTTTTACAAACAGCGTGAGGCCGTTGATGGCTTTGAAGCCATCGAAACTTTTGGTGACGCCATTCAGGTACAGAATGGATTTTTCATGCACGGATTCGTTGAGCAGCATGTCAGCTCTCCTGCGCTGCGGGTGTTTTGGCTGGTAACAGCGCCATCAGGCGCGGGAACAGCGCTTGCACACCCTTGGGCAAATACAGCGTCACCAGCACAAACAAGCCGCCGAGCATGAACAGCCAGGCATCCGGCATTGCCGCCGTGAAAAAGGTTTTGGCATAGTTGACGAGAATGGCGCCGATGATCGCGCCGTACAGTGTGCCGCGACCACCGAGTGCTACCCAGATAATGATTTCGATGGAATTGAGCGGTGAAAACTCGCCGGGATTGATAATGCCGACTTGCGGCACATACAGCGCACCGGCAATGCCGGCCATGATGGCAGACACCACGAACACGAACAGTTTGTAATGCTCCACGCGATACCCCATGAAACGCGTGCGGCTCTCGGCGTCGCGAATCGCCACCAGCACTTTGCCCAGCCGTGAATTGACAATGCCGTTGCAGCAGACATAACCCAGCGCAAGAAAGCCCACGCTCAGCACAAATAACACGCAGCGCGTGCCATCGTGTTGCAGGTTGAAGCCGAGAATATCCTTGAAGTCGGTGAGACCGTTGTTGCCGCCGAAGCCCATTTCATTGCGAAAGAATGCCAGCAGCAGGGCATAAGTAAGTGCCTGCGTGATGATCGAGAGATACACGCCATTGACGCGCGCGCGAAAAGCGAGCCAACCGAAAACCAGTGCCAGCAACGCGGGCACGGCAACCATCATCAGCAGTGCAAACGGAAAATGGCTGAAGCCGTACCAGTACCACGGCAGTTCTGTCCAGTTCAGGAACACCATAAAGTCCGGCAAATCCGGGTTGCCGTAAACACCGCGAGTGCCGATCTGCCGCATCAGGTACATGCCCATCGCGTAACCGCCGAGTGCGAAAAAAGCGCCGTGGCCAAGGCTGAGAATGCCGCAGTAGCCCCAGATCAGATCGACAGCCAGTGCCAGCAGTGCAAAACACAGGTACTTGCCCAGCAAGGTAATCGTGTAAGTGGAAACATGCAGTGGCCATGATTCCGGCACCACAAGATTGAGTAGCGGAATCAATACGGCCAGCGCCGCCAGAGTCAGCAACACGCGCTGCTGGATCTGCCGCGCCGATGCTGTCGGGTAAGTTGTGTTCATTTCAGTCCTCGACAAATCGACCTTTCAGTGCAAACAGGCCGCGTGGACGGCGCTGGATGAACAGGATGATGAAAACCAGAATCAGGATTTTGGCGAGTACGGCGCCGGCCAGCGGCTCGATGAATTTGTTGGCGAGACCCAGCATCATGGCCGAGAGAAAGGTGCCAAGCAGATTGCCGACGCCACCGAACACCACCACCATGAAAGAGTCGATGATGTAGCTCTGGCCGAGATTGGGGCCGACATTGGTGAGCTGTGACAGCGCGACGCCGGCGATACCGGCAATACCGGAACCGAGGCCGAAAGTGAGTGCATCCACACGGCTGGTGTTGATGCCCATCGAACTGGCCATCGCGCGATTCTGCGTCACGGCGCGCATCTGCAAACCCAGCGCGGTTTTGCGCAGCAGCGCAATCAGTGCGAGCAATACCAGCAGGCTGAAAGCAATCACATACAGACGATTCAAGGTCAGTGACAGCATGCCGTTGATTTCGACCAGGCCGCTCATCCAGTCGGGTGTTGCCACCGGACGGTTCAGCGGTGAAAAAATGCTGCGTACCAGTTGTTGCAGGATGAGGCTGATGCCGAAAGTCGCCAGCAGCGTTTCCAATGGCCGGCCGTAGAGGCGTTTTATCACCAGTTTTTCAATCAGTATGCCGGTGGCACCCGCGACAATGAATGCAGAGGGAATGGCGACGAACAGCGAGGCGCTGAGTGCATGTGGCATCAGCAATTGCACTACGTAAGTGGTATAGGCGCCAAGCATGATCATTTCGCCGTGCGCCATGTTGATGACACCCATAACGCCGAAAGTAATGGCAAGGCCCACTGCCGCCAGCAGCAGAATGGAGCCGAGGCTGAGTCCGAAAAAGACATTCTCGATGCCGTGGTAAAACGCTTCCTGCCTGCGCAGGGTTGCCAGTGACTGCACTGCTGCTGCGTGCAGTGATTTGTCGGCAGCATCCTGTTGTTGCGCGTAAGGTTCCAGCAGCGAGATGACGGCTTTGTCTTCCATGTCGCCGAGCACGGTAACAGCGGCCACTTTTTCTTCGCTGCTGCTGTCGGCCGATGACAGGCGTGCTGCGGCTTGAGCACCGGTGAGCAGTTTGCGCACACCGGCATTTTTTTCCACGCCGAGTGCAGTGGTGATGGCGGGCAATACTTCGGCATCCGGTTTTTGCAACAGGTTGCGCGCGGCTTCTTCGCGCACACTGACGGTGTTGCTCAGTAACTGGAATTGAGCGATGTACAGTTTCAATTCGCCACGCAGGCGATTGTTCAGGGCGATACGCGCGACATCGCGTTTGCCTGCCGTGCCGAGTTCGGCATTGCTGGCAGCATCGCGCAAACTGTATCCATCTGGGGATTCTTGCGTTATGACAATGCTGTTGTCGGATTTGCGTCGGCACAGGTTGCCACTGGCCAGCGCATTGAGAATGGCTTCGCGCTGCGGGTTGTCGCTGGCGGCAATTTGTTGCGCGATCTTAGAGGTTTGTTCAAAGTCGGCGTCGGCAAAACCGGCGACCAATGTCGTAAAGGCATCCGGCGCGGTCTCTGCAGTTGTCAGGCAAGATGTCAGGCTTAGGCTCAGGCCCAGAAGTAATGCGTGAATGAATCTGACAGTCTTGTTGTTCGGCATGCGCAGGTCCGGGTGGTGCAGAAGCAATCAGGTAGGGGTGTGACCCGGCGGTCATTCGCCGGGTCACGTGTTGCACAAAGTCAATCGTGCTCAAGCATTAGAAATTCTGGCCTGAACATTTCTTGGTTTCGGTGTTGTAGTTACCACACATGATTTTCGGATCAGCCCAGTCGGCAACGATTTTTGCGCTTTCCGGCAGGAAGTCTGTCCAGGCATCGCCCGGTACTTCAGACTTGGTTTTCCACACAGTCTGGAACTGGCCATCAGCCTGGATCTCGCCGATCAATACCGGTTTGGTCAGGTGGTGGTTAGGCAACATGGTGGCGGTGCCGCCACTGAGGTTGGGCGTGCTCAGACCGATAATGTTTTTCTGCACGTCAGCCACTTTGGTGGACTTGCCTTTCTCGACCGCTTTCACCCAAAGATTGAAGCCGATGTAGGTGGCTTCCATCGGGTCATTGGTCGTGCGCTTGTCATTCTTGATAAAGCTGTGCCAGCCTTTGATGAAAGCATCGTTGGCCGGTGCTTCGGAACTCATGAAATAGTTCCAGGCGGCGAGGTGACCTACCAGCGGCTTGGTATCAAAGCCGGAGAGTTCTTCTTCACCCACGGAGAATGCCACCACAGGAATATCCTGTGCAGAAACACCCTGGTTGCCGAGCTCTTTGTAGAACGGTACGTTGGCGTCGCCGTTGATGGTGGAAACCACAGCGGTTTTCTTGCCGGCGGAGCCGAATTTCTTGATGTCAGCCACAATGCTCTGCCAATCGGAGTGACCGAAAGGCGTGTAGTTGATCATGATGTCTTCCGGCTTCACGCCTTTGCTTTTCAGGTAAGACTCCAGGATCTTGTTGGTAGTGCGCGGATACACATAATCCGTGCCCGCCAGCACCCAGCGTTTTACACCGACGTCGTTCATCAGGTAATCCACAGCAGGAATGGCTTGCTGGTTCGGTGCAGCGCCGGTGTAGAAAACGTTTTTGGACGATTCTTCACCTTCGTATTGCACGGGGTAAAACAACAGGCCGTTCAATTCTTCGATAACCGGCAATACGGATTTGCGTGAGACCGATGTCCAGCAACCGAAGATGACATCGACTTTATCTTTGGCTAGCAGTTCACGGGTTTTTTCGGCAAACAGCGGCCAGTTGGATGCGGGATCCACCACAACAGCTTCCAGTTTCTTGCCGAGCAGGCCGCCTTTCTTGTTCTGCTCGTCCACCATCATCAACACTGTGTCCTTCAGTGTGGTTTCACTGATGGCCATAGTGCCCGACAGTGAATGCAGTACCCCAACCTTGATCGTATCCTCGGCGGCTTGTGCCGTCAGGGAGCCGATACTCAATGCCGCTGCAGTTGCCAATCCCAGCAACGGCTTTTGCCAGCCAACGAGACGTTTTTTCATAATCCCTCCTCAGGGTAAACGGTGAAGTGACACACGTGGTCAAGGGCGAGATAGCAGCATCCATGCCAAACACGGTTATCAAAAAGTTCTTGTTTATTGATGAATTGCTTGTGAAAAACGGAGGGAAATGCGCGCTGGCGGTGCGTGACAGCTTTTTGTGCACCACAGCGCGGCGCGCAAGGTTTCAGGTCAGCGATAGACACAAGCCTGCTGTGGCAATGATGGCTCCCAGCATGCGTTGCAGCGATTCGCGCTGCAGGTGCTGCAGTGTGTAGCCGCAGAACAAACCCGCAACATGCAGCAGTGCTGTGGCGATAACAAAGCCGCTGCCGAACAGCCATGGATTGGCCGCGCTTTGCATTTCCATTCCGTGCGCAACACCGTGAAACAACGCGAAGCAGCCAGCCAGTGCTGCGCCGACAGCAACAGGCATGTGCACGGCAGATGCGATCAACAGTCCGAGCAACAGCACGGAGAATGCTATACCACTTTCCGTGAACGGCAGTTGCAGACCGTGCAGTGCCGCAGCAAAGCCTGCCGTCATCGCCGCGACAAATGCCAGTGGCAGCCACTGCGCGCGTTGCGGTTGCAACTGCATGCTCCACAACCCGACTGCAAACATGGCGAGCAGGTGATCCAGCCCGCCGAGCGGATGCAGGAAGCCGCTGGAAAAATGATGGTGTTCACCGGCGCCGCTATGTGCGAAGGCAGAAGCGGGCAAGAACAGCAGTGCAAGCAATGCAGCGTGGCGCAGAGGGGCAACGTGGCGCAGAGAGGCAACGTGGCGCAGAGAGATAGTGTGCATGGCGGTTTCCTCGGTCGAAGCTAGTGTGTGCATGAATCAGGCGGCAGAGGTCTGTGAATCGGGTTGCAGCATGCCTTCGCGTTCAATGAAAGCGATGATGGCATCGAGGCCAGTGCCGTCTTTCAGGTTGGAAAAGACAAATGGTTTGTCGCCGCGCATTTTTTTCGCGTCGCGATCCATTACATCGAGTGAAGCGCCCACCAACGGCGCGAGATCAATCTTGTTGATGATGAGCAGATCCGAGCGCGTGATACCGGGGCCGCCCTTGCGCGGAATCTTGTCCCCGGCCGAAACGTCGATGACATACAGCGTGAGATCGGAGAGCTCCGGGCTGAATGACGCGGCTAGATTGTCGCCGCCGCTTTCAATCATCACCATGTCCAGCCCGGGAAAGCGGCGCTGCAATTCGGCGACGGCGGCGAGATTCATTGAGGCATCTTCGCGTATCGCTGTGTGCGGGCAGCCGCCGGTTTCTACGCCGATGATGCGATCTTCCTCCAGCGCGGCGTGTTTTTGTAGAAATTGTGAATCTTCTTTTGTGTAGATGTCATTGGTAACCACGGCGATGTTGTAGCGGTTTCGCAATTTTTCGCACAGCAATCGCGTCAATGCTGTTTTGCCGGAGCCGACCGGGCCACCTATGCCAAGCCGTAAAGTTTGTTTGTCGCTCACACTATGTCTCCTCGTCAGGTTGTCTGCGCCATTCAGGAACGGAACAGGCGCGTGTATTGGGTTTCGTGCAGCATGCTGGCGAGTGCGAGGCCGGGCAGTGAACTGCCGATGTCGTCATCGTCGGTGTGCAGGCCGCGTGTGACGCAGCTGTCGATGTGCAGGCTCAGTTGTGCGAGCGTGCGCTGCACGCTGGTCTGGCCGAGCGGAATGATTTTTGCGGCTGCTGCGAGCTGGTTTTCCAGCCATGACCAGACAAAACCGGTGCAGGCATCGCGCAAGGCAATGCCCCACAACTTGGAGGTGAGTGCAAAAGCGGCTGGCCAGCTGATGCGCAGTGTGTCCTGCTGCAAGGCAGTAAAGGGCAGCGAGTCTTCCGTGTCGCGCAACAGCTTCAGCAGTGCCGCGCCCATTTGCGAATCTTCAAGACGCAGCTCGCGTGTTTCACGTGCAGCGATACACAGATCATTCCAGTAAAAAAATGAGTCGGCATCGTGTGCCTGCACAGCACGATGGCAACGCGCCAGCACGGGAATATCGAGCCCGGCAAGGCTGTGCGACATAACGCCGCGCAGCCAACTGGCGGCTTCATCCGTATTGCGCAGCCAGCCAGCTTCGTGCGCGTATTCCAGTCCTTGTGAATAACTGAACGCGCCCACGGGCAGCGCTGGGCTGGTCAGTCGCAACAGCGATGCCAGGGCAACGCTGTTGTGTGTGCCATGCTCAGTGTTGTTCATGGTGCAGGCTGCTGATGGCGACCACATTGCCTGTGGCGGCGAAATGGCCGTGTGTTGTAACGGGTGCCAGTGCCGTGGCTGCATGCGAATGCGTGCCATGCGCGTGGTAGGCGCCGTTTTCCGGATGAAACGGTGCGTGCGTCTCGTTCACGTGTAGGCCGAGTCCGCGCACCATGTCGTCGAGTACGTGATCGTGTTGATACACGAGTGTGTCGTTGCCGATTTGCAGCGGCACATGGCGATTGCCGAGGTGATAGGCCGCACGCGTCAGCAGCAGTGAATCGCTGGTGTGGGCACAACTGACATGTTCGTCCGCAGCGCGAATGCGCACGGTTATGCCGTTGTCGGCAGCGAGCAGATCGCCGTCGCACAGCGTGCGTCCACGTTCGAGAAACAGACCAACTTCTTGCCCGCAGGTGCTGGTGGCGCGAAGGCGGCCGCGTTTGCGCTGGTCATACGTCAATACCAGTTCAATGGCTTTCTGCAGTTCGTGCATGCTGTGCGGTTCGAGCAGTGCCGTCGCGCGAATCATCGTGTGCTCTCAAAAAAGTAACGTCAAAAAAGAAAATAACGTTGTGCGAGTGGCAATTCGGTGGCCGGCTCGCAGGTGAGCAGCTCGCCATTGGCGCGCACTTCATAGGTTTGCGGATCAACACTCATGGTAGGCATCCAGTCATTCAGGATCATGTCGCGTTTACTGATGGTTCGTGTGTTTTTTACCGGCACCAGTCGTTTGTGCAAACCAACGCTTGCGGCGAGATTTTTTTCCAGCGCGATTTGCGATACGAATGTCACTGCCGTCTGTTCGACTGCCTTGCCAAAGCCGCCGAACATCATCCGGTAGTGCACGGGTTGTGGCGTCGGGATCGAGGCATTGGCATCGCCCATCGGTGCGGCGGCGATCATGCCGCCCTTGATGATGAGTGACGGTTTGACGCCAAAGAATGCCGGCTTCCACAAAATGATGTCGGCGAGCTTGCCGGCTTCCAGCGAACCGACTTCGTGAGCTATGCCGTGTGTGATGGCGGGATTAATGGTGTATTTGGCTATGTAGCGGCGTGCGCGGAAATTGTCGTTGTCGCCGCTTTCTTCCGGCAATGCGCCGCGCTGCGTTTTCATTTTGTGTGCGGTTTGCCAGGTGCGCGTGATCACTTCGCCAACGCGGCCCATGGCCTGTGAATCCGACGAAATCATGCTGAAGGCGCCGAGGTCGTGCAGGATGTCTTCGGCGGCAATCGTTTCGCGACGGATACGCGAATCGGCAAAGGCGACATCTTCGGGAATGTCCGGGTTCAGGTGGTGGCACACCATCAACATGTCGAGGTGTTCGTCCACGGTGTTGATGGTGTAAGGCCGTGTGGGATTGGTGGACGACGGCAACACGTTGGCTTCGCCGCAGGCCTTGATGATGTCCGGCGCGTGGCCGCCGCCGGCG
>CAZDWC010000017.1:0-13906 GCA_964509075.1 uncultured Pseudomonadales bacterium
GATGGCGGCTGTTTTCGGCGGCACGCAATCGCTGCACACCACTGCGCTCGACGAAGCCATTGCACTGCCCACCGAATTTTCTGCCCGCATCGCGCGCAACACGCAGCTGATCATCCAGGAAGAAACCGGCATCTGTAACGTGGTTGACCCATGGGGCGGCTCGTACATGATGGAAAGCCTCACACAGGAACTCGCCGACAAGGCCTGGGCGCTGATCGAGGAAATCGAAAGCAAGGGCGGCATGGCAAAAGCTGTGGATACCGGCCTGCCGAAAATGCGTATTGAGGAATCTGCCGCGAAGAAACAGGCGCGCATCGATCGCGGCGAAGACGTGATTGTCGGCGTCAACAAATACAAACTGGCGAAAGAAGATGATGTTGAAATTCTCGACATCGACAACGTCGCCGTGCGCGAATCGCAGATCAAACGCCTGAATGACATCAAGGCCAAACGCGACAACGCCAAAGTCGAAGCCATTCTCAACCAACTGACCGAAGCCGCAAAAACCGGCAACGGCAATCTGCTTGACCTCTCCATTCAGGCTGCCCGCGCCCGTGCAACAGTTGGTGAAATTTCTGCCGCACTGGAAAAAGAATTCGGCCGCTACAACGCACAGGCGCGCACCATCTCCGGCGTTTACGGCGGTGCGTACCAGACTGACGAAGCGTGGCAACAGATCGTTGCCGACGTCAATGCATTTGCCGAAGCAAACGGTCGTCGCCCGCGCATGCTGGTGTGCAAGATGGGTCAGGACGGTCACGACCGTGGCGCGAAAGTCATTGCCACCGCCTTTGCCGATCTCGGTTTCGATATCGACCTGTCACCGATGTTCTCCACGCCGGCGGAAGTCGCCAAACAGGCCGTGGAAAACGACGTGCATATCGTCGGCTGTTCATCGCAAGCCGCCGGCCACAAGACACTGGTACCAGAGCTGATTGCCGAACTGAAAAAACTCGGTGCCGATGACATCATCGTTGTCGCCGGCGGCGTGATTCCGAAACAGGATTACGACTTCCTGTTCAAGGCTGGCGTGAAGTGCGTGTTCGGCCCGGGCACGCAGATCCCGGTAGCAGCGAAGGAAGTGCTGGCTGCCATCAAGCGATAAACAGGCTACAGCAGTCCAGAGGCCGGCATATGCCGGCCTTTTTTATGTTGCTTTGTTTTCCCTCAAGGCCCGGATATGATGTGATCGATAAAAAAGCAGCAGAAGGAAAGTGCCATGCCCTGCCGTTTCCACTGTTTGATTGCCATTGTGATGGCTTTGCTCGTATCAGGCTGTCTCCCTGACGTTTCCATACCACAGCCGACCGCACCTGAAAAAATTGTGTACCTTGATCAAGGCTGGACAAGCGAACAACGTGCATGGTTTCACCATGTATCGCAAGGCGCCAACACCATCCCGATTCCGCTCGAATGGTTCATGGCACTCGAACAACCCGAACTGAAGCTGCTGGACAATCCTGGACTACTGAGCGACGGCGATTACCTTTCGCGTTTCGGTTTCACTCCGAGCCCGCACTCCGAACAAAACCCTGTCGGTTTGCCTGTCGGCTTTGCCGTCAATCTTAACCAGAAAAATCCTGTTACGAATACGATTGGCAACACCGTAGGATTCACCTGCAGCGCCTGCCATACCGCGCAAATGACGTACAAGGGAACCGCTCTGCGCATTGACGGTGCGCCTGCAATGGCCAACCTCAGCATGTTCACCAATGCACTGGTGGTATCGGTTGCCTATACGCGCTTCGTGCCAGGCCGCTTCGACCGTTTTGCCGATCGCGTGCTCGGCAGCCGAAAAGAAGACCACAACGCACGATCTGAACTGAAACAGCAACTGCAAGCCGCGATTCGCACAGGGGTATCGCTGAAGAAATACCTCGACCGCAACAAGAAAGAAACCATCAATGAAGGCTTCGCACGTGTCGATGCACTGAACCGGATCGGCAACCAGGTATTCGGTGTGCAGTGGAACATGGACAAGAATTACGCGCCGTTCACCGCACCGGTGAATTTCCCGGCCATCTGGAATGCATCCTGGTATGACTGGGTACAATACGACGCCTCGATCATGCAGCCCATGGTACGCAATGCCGGCGAAGCCCTGGGTGTGAACTCCCCTCTCAATTTGCAGCCAGGACCACAACAGTTTGCATCCACTGCGCGTATCGACAATATCTTTGCCATCGAGAATTTGCTCGCAGGCCCTGCCGACCCCTACACGGAAAAAAAATTTTCCGGCCTGCAATCTCCACGCTGGCCTGAAGCAGTCCTTGGGCGCATTGATCCTGTTTTGGCTGCACAAGGCGAACAACTTTACGACAAACATTGTCTCGCCTGCCACAGACCGAGCATCGACAAACCGGAATTCTGGAGCAGTCGTTTCTGGAAAAAAACCGATGCAGATGGCCCAGCCCTCTATCATGTACCTGCAATAGCCATTGACAAGATCGGCACAGATTCCGCACAGGCCAGTGTGGTTACCGAGCGCACAGTCGATATTACCGGCATGCAACTTGATACCGAGGTTTGCGTTTGTTCCGGCAACCAATGCAGCAACATGAAAATCACTGACGGCGAACAACAATCCTTTGCGTTGGCGCTGGGTGCCGTGGTGCAGAAAACCGTTCAGCATTGGTATGACGACAACAGCATCGCTCCTGAATTGCGTACAAGAATGAACGGCGGCAGACCCAACTGCCTGCGCGCCGAAATGGCATACATGGCACGCCCGTTGAACGGTATATGGGCAACTGCTCCCTACCTGCACAATGCATCAGTGCCAAACCTGTATGCGCTGCTGTCACCGCTGGAGGAGCGCCCGAAAACTTTCTGGCTGGGCAGCCAGGAATTTGATCCCGTCAATGTTGGTTATGTCAGTGCGAAAATTCCCGGGGCCTCCGAACTGGACACATCCCTGCCAGGCAACCGCAATAGCGGCCATGAGTTTGCAGACAAAAAAGATCAAAAGGGCGTGATCGGTCCATTACTGCAACCTTCAGAGCGTCAGGCCCTGATCGAGTACCTGAAGGGACTATGAGAACAGCAATTTCATAAAACCATTCATGGCGAGAGGTTAATAAGCTCGCAATATACAGGCGACGCCAAAGCAGTATAGAATCACGGGAGCTCCGACAGCTAATCGGAAATCACAATAAAACAGGCTTGGCATCCTCATGAACCAACAAGTATTGCGATTGGTAGATCCGCAGCGCGAACCATCGGAAACAGAAGCCAATATCAACAACAACACTGCCCTGCGAACACTGCGTATCCTGTTGCTGAAACCCTATCAGCCAATCAATGCGCCATTGCAAACGCCTCCACTCGGTTTGCTCTACATCGTATCAAGCATCAGAGAGAAACTCGGGCCTCATGCCGAGATACGTATTATCGATATGAAGCTGCATGCCATGGAGCCGGATTCACTGCAGCCTGTGCTGAAAGAGTTTCAGCCTGATGTTGTGGGCTTTTCCGCGTTGAATTACGAGGCTTATGCCGGGCACTGCATTGCAAAAATAGTGAAGCAGCATAACCCCGATATCATTACGGTTTTTGGCGGGCCTTACGCACTCAAGAATGCCCCTACCATCATGGACGATAGCAATATCGACTGGGTGTTCGAAGGCGCGGCAGACCGTACATTTCCTGAAGCGCTGTTCAGGCTCGCAAAAAACCAACAGCCGGATGAAAGCATTCTCGGGATGTCATTCCGTCGTGAAGATGGCAGTGTTTACCTGTCACCACGGCAAGACCAGATCAACGAGCTGGATGCATTGCCCCCGCCAGCCTGGGATCTGGTCAACCTCGACGAGTATTCCACAAAACCCAATATGGTCGCCAACCTGAAAGGCAAGCGTTATGCGGTGCTTTTCACTTCACGCGGCTGCCCTTATCTGTGCAACTACTGCCACGACATATTTTCCAAAAAATTCGTCTACCACAGTGTGGATTATGTCATCGCCGAAATCGAACGCCTGCACGAACAGTATGGCGTTGACGAGTTCCACATCGTCGATGACATCTTCAACCTGCACAAGCCTCGCCTGAAAGCTATTATGGCTACCGTCCAGCAACGCTGGCCCGGCAAACTGAAATTTGCCTTCCCGGCAGGTTTGCGTGCAGACATTCTCGACGAAGAGGTCATCAATGCACTCTGTGACGCCGGCACCTACGCCGTGTCTGTTGCCATAGAAACGGTAACACCACGCCTGCAAGCCTTGGTCGAAAAACATCTGGACATTGAAAAAACCAAACGCTCCATTGAGCTGCTGGGCAATCGCAAGATCCAGGTCACGGGTTTCTTCATGCTTGGCTTCCCCACGGAAACACCAGAAGAAATTCAGGCCACCATCAAATTTGCCATTGAGAGCAAGCTTACGCTGGCATTTTTTCTGTCCGTGGTTCCACAGTTCGGCACACCGCTTTACGATCTTGCACTTGCAGAAAACGAAACTGTCACCAAAGAACTGAAACAAATTGATTCCGGCACTTACAGAACCTCACAGTCCTGGTACCAGAACTGTTACAACTACCCGCTTTCGCGTGTAGTGCGCAATGCCAATATCCGTTTCTATTTTTCTCCGCGCCGGATGATCGCCATCTTCCGGATGTGGGACATTCGAAGTCTGCTGCGCAGTCTGAAAGTCTTTTTGCGCATCCTGATTAGTTGAGACACTCTCAACTAATCAAGGCATGCCAGCTAGAGTCCTAACGCAGAAACACTGCCCGCGCCCTCGCGCAACACCAGTGGAGAGCCGTCGCGCAAATCCACAACCGTTGTCGGCTGCAGACCGCAATAGCCGCCATCAATGATCAGATCAACCTGATGTTCCAGGCGGTCACGGATATCGTAGGGATCATTGAGCGGCTCCGTTTCGCCCGAAAGAATCAATGTGCTGGTCAGCAAAGGTTCACCCAGCTCCTCCAGCAAGGCCAGCGCGATACGGTTGTCCGGTATGCGCAAGCCGATACTCTTGCGTTTCTCGTGCAGTAAACGCTTCGGCACTTCACTCGTCCCGGGCAGGATGAAGGTATAGGCACCGGGGGTGTTGGCCTTCAGCAGGCGAAAGGTGGCGTTATCCACCTTGGCATAAGTGCCCAACTCGGAGAGGTCACGGCACATCAGGGTGAAGTTGTGGTGCTTGTCTACCGCGCGCAGCTGCATGATGCGCTCCAGCGCCTTGCGGTCACCCAGATGGCAACCCAGGGCATAGGCGGAATCGGTGGGATAAACGATGACGGCACCTTCGCGCAGCAGCTCGGCCGCACGTTTGATCAGCCTGACCTGCGGGTTATCCGGGTGTATCTGGAAGAACTGACTCATGCCACCGCCAACAACGTATGTCCAACAAAAACGTGCGCCCAACAAAACAAGGCGCGATTATGGGCAGACTCGGGTAGAATGTCGAACCTTCGAAATCCTTGCCCTCCCCCGATTCCATGCTGCAACTGCTTGAACTGCTTCCTCTGGCCATTTTCGTGCTGGTATTCCGCCTGAAAGGCCAGTCTCTCGATATCGCCGGTTTTCACCACGACTTCGACGGTATCTACAGTGCTACCGCCGCCTTGATGCTCGCCACCGTTTTGCAGGTTGTGATCGTCTGGCTGTGGAAACGCCAGATCGAAAAGCGCCTGCTGTGGCTGCTGGCAACGGTACTGGTGTTTGGCAGTGCTACCCTGTTGCTGCGCAACCAGCTGTTCATCCAGTGGAAGCCGACGGTCTTCAACTGGGCCATGGCACTGGCCATGCTCGGCAGCCACTGGTTCACCGAGAAAAACCTGGTGCAGCGCATGCTGGGCCAGCAATTGCAGTTGCCGGCAGCAGCCTGCACGCGCGTGACCTATGTCTGGGCGGCCTATTTCCTGCTGGTAGGTATTCTGAATCTGGTGGTGGCTTACGGCTTCAGTGAAGCGGTGTGGGTGGATTACAAATTATGGAGCTCGATTGTCTTCACGCTGCTGATTGCAGTAGTCACAGCTTTCATGCTCGCTCCCTACATGAAAGACAACGGCACAGACAACAGCAAACCGGAAGCCTGAATATGTGGTATGCCATCACCGGCACCGATGTGCCCGATTCACTGGAAAAACGCCTTACGGCACGCCCCACGCATCTGGAACGCCTGCAGACACTGAAAAACCAGGGCCGCCTGCTGCTGGCTGGCCCCTTCCCTGCAATCGACAATGAGGACCCGGGCGCCGCCGGCTTTACCGGTAGTCTGATCGTCGCGGAATTTGCCACGCTGGCCGAGGCACAAGCATGGGCGGATGCCGATCCCTATATAACGGCAGGTGTCTACCAATCCGTTACTGTCAAACCATTCAAAAAAGTCCTGCCCTGACATGAAACACGCGCTCGCTTTATTCTCACTATTACTGGTTCAAGTCACACTCGCGCAACCGCCTGCTGCCACACCTGTCCAATACATTACCGACAAGGTCTTTGCCCCGGTACGCGCTGAACAGGGCGAAAAAGGCAAGCTCGTGCACAATGGCCTGGAGAGTGGTACGGCTGTAAGCCTGCTGGAAAAAAATGACCAGACTGGCTATGCAAAAATCCGCACGACCGACAACATCGAAGGCTGGGTGCGCACGCAATACCTCAGCGCCGAACCCACCGCCAGTGTGCAACTGGAACAGGCCAATGCACGCATTGCGCAATTGCAAACAGAAAAAGCCCAGCTGGAAGAACAGCTGGTTGCCATCAAACAGATTTCTTCTTCGCAGATTGATACGCACGAACGCAATGCAGAACTGGTGAAACAGAACCAGTTGCTGATCAGCGAGAAGGAAGTACTACAGACCGATAATGATCGCCTGAAAAACCGCAACAGCCAGACCTGGTTTCTTTATGGCGGTTTTCTGGTGGCCATCAGTGCCATCATCGCTGCGCTGATTCCTCGCCTTGGCAAAAGACGCCGTTTTGATGGCTGGGCATAGGAGAAAAAAATGAAAATCTTTTACGCATTGATGCTTTCACTGCTGGCATTTGCAGCATTCGCCGATGATAAAGCGCCTGCCACGCCACCCAGAATACTGCTGCAAACTTCGCTGGGCGACATTACCCTGGAACTCAGCCCCAATGCTGCACCACTGACCTGCGCCAACTTCCTGCAATACGTTGACGAAGGCTTTTACAATCAAACCCTGTTTCATCGCGTCATCCCCGATTTCATGGTACAGGGTGGTGGCTTCAAGCCCGGCATGCTGCAGAAAGAAACACGCGCACCGGTAAAAAATGAATCCGCCAATCATTTGAAAAACCTGCGCGGCACCGTAGCCATGGCGCGCATGCAGAACCCGGACAGCGCCACCGCACAGTTTTTCATCAATGTGGTCGACAATGCCTATCTCGACGGTTCAGCCAGCAAACCCGGCTACACCGTTTTTGCCCGCGTGATAAACGGCATGGATGTGGTGGACAAAATCGCCAGCGTTGCCACCACCCGTGTCGGCATGATGAGTGACGTGCCGGTTGACGATGTATTGATCAAAAGCGCCACGCGCATCAAAGCACCTTGACTAGCAGCAGTGTTGCCGCCGCCGTGATTGCACTCAGCATCAACATCAACAAGATTGCCCTGATCCGCAATTCACGCGCCGGCAATTTTCCCGACCTGCTTGAACACACACGCCAGTGCATCGCATTCGGTGCCGACGGCATCACCGTGCATCCACGTCCGGACCAGCGTCATGTCCGTGCCAAGGACATACCTGCACTGAAAAGTTTGCTGGCTGAATTTCCGGCGATTGAATACAACATTGAAGGCAATCCTTTTGCCGGTGCCCACGGCAGTTATCCCGGTTTCATGAGCCTGATCGAACAATCGCGCCCTCATCAGTGCACACTGGTGCCCGATACCGATGCGCAAC
Source organism: uncultured Pseudomonadales bacterium (assembly GCA_964509075.1). Classification (GTDB taxonomy): domain Bacteria; phylum Pseudomonadota; class Gammaproteobacteria; order Pseudomonadales; family UBA7239; genus UBA7239. The sequence goes on from CAZDWC010000017.1 coordinate 7,873, forward strand.
TCACATCCGATCACGGTTTTGATCTCGTGCGCGATGGCGAGCGATTGCGGCCGATCATTGCGCAGCTCAAGCAGTGGGGCTGTCGGGTCAGCCTGTTCATGGAACCCGACTGCCCGCAGATATCGCTGGCCAAAGCTGTTGGCGCTGATCGCATCGAACTCTACACCGGCCCCTATGCCGAGGCCTGCACACAAGGCGATATCGCTGCCATTGATGCGCAGCTAGGTGCACACGCCAGGGCCGCTGCACACGCTGCGACCCTCGGTCTCGGCGTCAATGCCGGCCACGATCTCAACTGCCACAATTTGCCGGCGCTGGTGGCTGCACTGCCTGCGCTGGCAGAAGTATCCATCGGCCATGCGCTGACCGTGGATGCATTACACCTGGGGCTGGCCGCGACTATCGCAGCCTACAAGCAAGCCCTGTCCCCTGTTCTTTCTTCCCCTCCATGAGTGAAGTTCCATGCAAATCTCCCCGAATAGCGTAGTGACCATGCACTACACACTGACCGACGACAGCGGCACCGTGCTCGACAGCTCCGCCAATGCCGAACCCCTCGTGTACCTGCACGGTGCGGGCAACATTATCCCCGGTCTGGAAAATGCCCTGGTCGGCAAGAAAGCCGGCGATGCCCTCGACGTGCGCGTAGCGCCGGAAGAAGGCTATGGCCTGGTGGTGGAAGATCTGATTCAGGATGTGCCACGCGAAATGTTCCAGGGCGTCGATACCATCGAACCCGGCATGACCTTTCAGGCCCAGGACCAATCGGGCTACATCCAGCGCGTCACCGTCACAGCCGTCAACGATGCACTGGTCACCATCGACTCCAACCATCCGCTCGCCGGCCAGCACCTCAACTTCAACGTCACCATCGTCGAAGTGCGCCCCGCCTCTGAAGAAGAAGTGGCGCATGGTCATGTGCATGGCGCGGGCGGCCATCACCACTGAAATCAGGCGCGCAGTTGTAGTATCCTGCGCGCCCCGATTCATCCCGTTTCGACAGTCAACCGTTTCGACAAGCAATCGTTTCAACAACCCCGGCGCCTGCGGCGCGCACCGAGACTATGTACGCCTAGAGACTATGTACGCTTACACCGATACCGATCACAAGATACTCGCGCAACGTGTCGCGCAATTTCGCAACCAGACTGCGCGTTTTCTCGCCGGCCAACTGGCGCCGACAGAGTTTCTGCCGCTGCGCCTGCAAAACGGCCTTTACGTCCAGCGTCACGCACCGATGTTGCGCATCGCCGTACCCTACGGCATGCTCGCCTCGCGTCAGTTGCGCAAGCTCGCGCACATTGCACGCCATTACGACAAGGGCTACGGTCACTTCACCACGCGCCAGAACATCCAGTTCAACTGGCCAAAACTGGAAGAAGTGCCAGACATTCTCGCCGAGCTCGCTGAAGTTGAAATGCACGGCATCCAGACCAGCGGCAACTGCATCCGCAATACCACATCGGATCAATACGCCGGCGTTGCCGTTGATGAACTGATCGATCCGCGCCCGTACTGCGAAATCATTCGTCAATGGTCGACTTTCCATCCGGAATTTGCATTCCTGCCTCGCAAATTCAAGATGGCCGTAAGCGGGTCTGCGCAAGATCGCGCTGCAGTACAAGTACACGACATCGGCATCGAACTCGTCAAAAATACACAGAATGAAACCGGTTACCGCATCTATGTCGGCGGTGGTTTGGGTCGCACGCCGTGTGTTGGCGTCGTCATTCGCGAGTTCCTGCCGGAACTGCATTTGCTCACCTATCTCGAAGCAATCTTGCGCGTTTACAACCTGCTCGGCCGTCGCGACAACAAATACAAGGCGCGCATCAAGATTCTGGTAAAAGCGCTCGGCACAGAAAATTTTGCCGCAAAAGTGGAAGCGGAATGGGCACACCTGAAGGACGGCCCGGCAACACTGACACACGCTGAAATTGTCCGCATTGCCCAACATTTCACCGCTCCAGCCTACAAATCACTTGATGAAGTGGCGATCAGCGCACAGCTCGCTGCAAAAGCGGCTGAAGAAAAGGCCTTTGCCAACTGGATGACACGCAACGTCAAACCACATAAGCAGGCCGGTTACCGCATTGTTGTACTGTCACTGAAACCCACCGGTGTTGCCCCGGGCGATGTCACAGACAAACAACTCGACGCCATTGCCGATCTCGCCGATGAATACAGTTTTGGTGAAGCGCGTGCCACACACACGCAGAACCTGGTGCTGGCAGATGTCGACGGCACACGCCTGTATGAACTGTGGCAAAAACTGAAAGCACTCGGCTTTGCCACACCGAACATTGGCACGCTCACCGACATGATCTGCTGCCCCGGCGGCGATTTCTGCGCACTGGCCAATGCCAAATCCATACCGGTGGCGGATGCCATTCAACGCAAGTTTGACGATATCGACTACCTGTACGATCTGGGCGATATCGACGTCAACATTTCCGGCTGCATGAACGCTTGCGGTCACCATCACGTCGGTCATATCGGCATTCTCGGTGTAGACAAGAAGGGCGCAGAGTTTTACCAGGTCACATTGGGCGGACACGCCGGTAACGATGCTGCGATTGGCGACATTCTCGGCCCTTCATTTGCGCAAGATGATATGCCAGCCGTGATGGAAAAAATTCTCGACGTCTTCGTCGCGAAACGCATTGAAGGCGAAAGTTTTCTCGACACCTATCGCCGCATCGGCATCGAGCCTTTCAAGGAGCGCGCATATGCCTGAACTGATCAAAGACAATGCAGTCACAAATGACAGCTGGCAAGTCGTTGCCAAAACAGAAACCGCGATTCCTGCCGGCGAAAACCTGATCCTGCCGCTGGCACTGTGGCAACAACAGCGCGCATCACTTGCCGATCGCACGGACATCGGCGTCTGGTTTGACAGCGATGAACAACCCACAAGTGATATCGCTGCAGCCTTGCAACAACTACCACTGATTGCGGTCAACTTTCCCGTCTTCACCGATGGCCGCGGCTTTTCCATCGCCCGCCTGCTGCGCGAGCGTTTTGCCTACACCGGCGAACTGCGCGCCTTCGGTTATGTATTGCGCGATCAACTGTGTTTCATGAAACGCTGCGGCTTCAACAGCTTTGTGTTGCAAGCACATGCCGATATCAATGCAGCACTGGCTTCGCTGAATGACTTTACCGAGTACTATCAAACCTCGGCTGATCAACCACAGCCACTGTTTCGCCGCGCCTGATCAGTTTCTCTCTCCACGCCAAAGCCAACCAAAAAAAAGCCCCGCAGTGCGGGGCTTTTTTATTGAAGCAACTTTATTGAAACAACGATCAACCACGAGCAGCGCGTGACATGCGCAAACCAAAGGTTGCAATCAGCTCGCGCTGCACTTCGTTGACGCCGCCGCCAAATGTCATCGTCTGACATTTGCGGAAACCTTCTTCCAGTCGACCTTCAACAACCGTGTGTGCCTGACGGCGGCGAATCAAGCCCGCAGCGCCAACAACATCCAGCATCAGGCGATAACATTCAATCGACGATTCCGTGACATAGACTTTCATCGCCGATGAATAGGCAGGATCCATCTGGCCTTTGCTCAACTGCCACATCATGCGTGAGTTGATGATACGCATGGCTTTCAGGCGCGCAAAACACTCGCCAATATTGGTCTGTACCCAAGGCTGGTCAATGACACGACTGCCGCTGGACTGTTCTTCACGTGTCCAGTCAAGAAAGAACTGGAAGTCGCGTTGCGTCCACACGCCGATGGCTGCGAGACCGACACGTTCGTGATTCAACTGCGACGTGATCAGGTTCCAGCCGCGATTGAGCTTGCCGACCAGATTGGAAACCGGCACACGCACGTTGTCGTAATAGCTCATACAGGTCGGCACATCGCCCACTGTCTTGATATGCGCAAACGAGAAGCCCTTGGCCGCCGTCGGCACGATAATCATGCTGATGCCTTTGTGCTTGGGCGCATCCTTGTCGGTACGCGCGGCAAGCCAGATGTAATCCGCATTGTCGGCACCCGAGGTGAAGACCTTGGTCCCGTTGATAACAAACTCATCACCTTCGATGACTGCAGACGTGCTCAGCGAGGCCAGATCGGTGCCCGCACCCGGCTCGGTATAACCAATGGCAAAGTGGATTTCACCGCCGGCGATTTTCGGCAGGAAGAACTGCTTGTGCTCTTCGGAACCATGCTCCATCAGCGCCGGGCCTACCGTACCCAGAGTCACGAAAGGAATTGGAGCACCTGCAATATAGGCCTCTTCCAGAAACGCCAACTGCTCGGCCTGGCCGCGACCTTGTCCGCCATACTCTTTTGGCCAGCCCACTGCCAACCAGCCGTCCTTGCCAATCTGGCGCACGGCATCACGGAAAATCTGGCCGCTCTCACGGGCATGACAGCCTTCTTTCACTTCCGGGGTCATGATCCTGGCGAAATAGGCACGCAGCTCCTTGCGCAGTTCCTTTACTTCTTTCGACTCATCAACAAACATGAGAACACCTCAGGGAAATACAGCCAGCTAGTTTCAGGCCGCCATTGTAACGGGGACAGCAGGCAGGTGACAGACGGAAAGTACGCAACCGGAAAATTACCAGCTCAGCTTGGCTGATTGTTCCTTGCCGGAATCCACATCCTTGAGATAAAGCCGGAGCCCGTTTTTCTTGAGAAATTTGTAGCTGGGATTGTTGCCCCACTGCCGCACCGCCGTTCTGGCTTTCTGGAAGTTATCTTCCTGCGTTGCGATGTAGACTTCCACCTCGTCACAACTGTTGCCACGCTTGCCGTGCCAATCCCACAGCTGGTTCGTCCCCACTGCCGACAAGCCCGTCGACAGACGCGACCACTCCAACGCCGTAATGCGCACGGTGAACTTGTATTTGCTAGTAAAGAAGCCGCTCTTGCTGACGCTTTCCGCACAGCTGATCCCTTCCTTTACTACCGGTTTTTTCTCGACAGCCAGGGACTGTTTGTTACCCACAGCCAGATTGGCACCGCTGCTGTTGATACGGGTGACGTCGAATTGACCACTGCGGACCTGTTGCAGCAACTTGACGATTTCCAACCCGCTCTGGAAGCGCTTTTCCGGCTGCTTCGCCACCATTTTCTCGAACAGGTTCTGGTAGCGGCTGCTGGCGGCCGGCAGTTTCGGAATCGGCGCCTTGAGATGCTTCATAGCCAAGGCCATGAATTCCGGATCTTCATACGGCGGCTTGCCGGTGAACATCTCGTACAACATGATTCCCAGCGCATAAATGTCCGAGCGGCCGTCGATCTCATGACCCTGCAGCTGCTCCGGGCTCATGTATTTGGGCGTGCCCATGACAGCGCCCGCCACCGTCATCTGGTTGTTGGCATTTTTCTGGCGCGCAATGCCGAAGTCGGTGAGCACCGCCGAGTTATTTTCGCGAAACATGATGTTTTCCGGCTTCACATCGCGATGCACAAAGCCTTTTTCATGCGCCAGATGCAGGGCCGAGGCCATGTCGCTGGTTATTTGCAGGATCTCCTGCTCTTCCAGCCCACGCGGAATCCACTGCGCCAGATTGCCGCCGGGCAGGTATTCCATGACCATGTAGAACGTGCCGTCGCGCTGGCCGAAGTCATAGACGGGAATGATGTTCGGGTGCGACAGACTCGCAACCGTTTCGGCTTCACGCAGAAAGCGTTGGGCAAATTCCGGATCGGACGCATAGGCCGGCGCCAACACCTTGATAGCCACCGGGCGCTTGAAAGACAACTGTGTAGCCAGATAGACCTGCGCCATGCCGCCTTCGCCAATCTTCCGTGCAACCTGATAACCCGGTAATTCGAACACCCTGACCCCTTTTGAAACGGCAGCGCGCAACCGAAGGCGCTGAAAATAACTGTGTGGCATATCTTATAACAAGAGCCGTGCCAGAAAGCTGATTTGTATTGACTATTGGCATTCAGACCCTAGAATGGGCGCCCTTGCCACGATGTGCTGTCGTCCGTTGGCAAGACTGTTTTTGCGGAAATAGCTCAGTTGGTAGAGCACGACCTTGCCAAGGTCGGGGTCGGGAGTT
>CAZDWC010000018.1:0-9110 GCA_964509075.1 uncultured Pseudomonadales bacterium
CGATGACCGAACGGCCGGAGTAGTCCACGCGCTTGCCGAGCAGGTTCTGACGGAAACGGCCCTGCTTGCCCTTGATCATGTCGGCCAGCGATTTCAGCGGACGCTTGTTACTGCCGGTGATGGCACGGCCGCGACGACCGTTGTCGAGCAGCGCGTCCACCGATTCCTGCAGCATGCGCTTTTCGTTGCGCACGATGATGTCCGGCGCGTTCAAATCGAGCAGACGCTTCAGACGGTTGTTGCGGTTGATGACACGGCGATACAGATCATTGAGATCGGAAGTCGCAAAACGACCACCGTCCAGCGGCACCAGCGGACGCAGATCCGGTGGCAGCACCGGCAACGCTTCCAGCACCATCCACTCCGGTTTGTTGCCGGAGCTCTGGAAACCTTCCAGCAGCTTCAAACGCTTGGAGAGTTTTTTCAGTTTGGTTTCCGACGTGGTTTGCGGAATTTCTTCGCGCAGACGTGCCACTTCGCCGTCGATGTCGATGTCGCGCAACAATGCCTGGATCGCTTCCGCGCCCATCTTGGCTTCGAAGTCGTCGCCAAAATCTTCCATCGCCTGGTAATACTCTTCATCGTTGAGCATCTGGCCTTTTTCGAGTGAAGTCAGGCCCGGATCAACCACAACAAAGGATTCAAAGTACAGCACGCGCTCGATGTCGCGCAGTGTCATGTCCAGCAACATGCCGATACGGCTCGGCAGTGATTTCAGGAACCAGATGTGGGCAACAGGTGACGCGAGTTCGATGTGGCCCATGCGCTCGCGGCGCACCTTGGCCAGCGCCACTTCCACGCCACATTTTTCACAGATCACACCGCGATGCTTCAGGCGTTTGTACTTGCCGCAAAGACATTCGTAATCCTTCACAGGTCCGAAAATCTTGGCGCAGAACAAACCGTCACGTTCCGGTTTGAAGGTACGGTAGTTGATGGTTTCCGGTTTTTTCACTTCGCCGAATGACCACGAACGGATCATTTCGGGAGAAGCCAGACCGATACGGATGGTGTCAAACTCATCCGTATGTCCCTGCGAGGCCTTCAACAAGCTCATCAAGTCTTTCATGGTCTACTCCTCCGCTATCAGTTGTCGATCTCAAGCTCGATATCGATACCGAGCGAGCGAATTTCTTTGACCAGTACGTTGAAGGATTCGGGCATGCCCGGCTCCATACGATGGTCGCCATCGACAATGTTCTTGTACATCTTGGTACGGCCACCGACGTCGTCGGATTTCACCGTCAGCATTTCCTGCAAGGTGTAAGCGGCGCCGTAAGCTTCCAGCGCCCACACTTCCATCTCCCCGAAACGCTGACCACCAAACTGCGCCTTACCACCCAGCGGCTGCTGGGTAACCAGCGAGTAAGAACCGGTAGAACGCGCGTGCATTTTGTCGTCAACCAAGTGGTTCAGCTTCAACATGTACATGTAGCCGACGGTTACCGGACGCTCGAACGCATCACCGGTACGGCCGTCATACAGCGTCATCTGCCCTGATTCCGGCATGTCCGCCAGTTTCAACAGTTCCTTGATTTCCGATTCGCGTGCGCCGTTGAATACCGGCGTTGCCATCGGCACACCTTCACGCAGGTTGTGGGCCAGCGCCAGCACTTCGGCATCGCTCAGCGACGGAATATTTTCCACTTTGCCTTCGCCAGACGCGTAAAGCGCTTCGAGGAACTTGCGCAATTCGGCGATCTTGCGCTGCTCTTTCAGCATGCGGTCGATCTTCTCGCCCAGTCCTTTCGCCGCGAGGCCCAGGTGGGTTTCGAGAATCTGGCCGACGTTCATACGCGACGGTACGCCCAACGGGTTGAGCACGATATCCACCGGCTCGCCCTGTTCGTTGTGCGGCATGTCTTCCACCGGCATGATCACCGAGATAACACCTTTGTTACCGTGGCGACCGGCCATCTTGTCACCGGGTTGCACGCGACGTTTGACGGCGAGGTAAACCTTGACTACTTTCAAAACGCCAGGCGCGAGATCATCACCGCCCTGAATTTTCTTGCGCTTGTCGTCAAACATTTCTTCGTGCAGTTTCTTGCGTTCGGCAAGACCTTGCTCGGCTTTTTCGATCTGGTCATTCAGCGCACTGTCTTCCATGCGCAGTTTGAACCAGTCGGCACGCTCAAGACCTGCGAGCAGTTCTTCAGTCAGTACCGTGCCTTTTTTCAGGCCGGCACCGCCGTTGGCTTTCTGGCCGAGCAGCGCAGCCTGCAGACGCTCCAGTGTCGCGCCTTCCATGATGCGATACTCTTCGTTCAGATCCTTGCGGTACTGATCGAGCTGGCTCTTCTCAATATCGAGAGCACGCTGGTCTTTCTTGATACCGTCGCGCGTAAAGACTTGCACGTCGATAACAGTACCTTTGGTGCTGGACGGCACGCGCAGCGACGTATCTTTCACGTCAGACGCTTTCTCACCGAAAATCGCGCGCAACAGTTTTTCTTCCGGCGTCAGCTGGGTTTCACCTTTCGGCGTTACCTTGCCCACCAGAATGTCACCGGCTTTGACTTCAGCGCCGACATAAACAATGCCGGATTCATCCAGCTTGCCCAGCGCGCCTTCACCGACGTTCGGGATATCAGCCGTGATTTCTTCCGCACCGAGTTTGGTGTCACGTGCAATACAGGTCAGTTCCTGGATGTGGATGGACGTGAAACGATCTTCCTGTACCACACGCTCGGAAATGAGGATGGAGTCTTCGAAGTTGTAACCATTCCACGGCATGAACGCGATGCGCATGTTCTGGCCGAGAGCCAGATCACCGAGATCCACCGAGGCACCATCTGCCAGCACGTCACCACGCGCAACGACATCACCCGGGCGCACAATCGGGCGCTGGTTGATACAGGTGTTCTGGTTGGAGCGCGTGTACTTGATCAGGTTGTAGATATCAACACCGGCGTCACCTTTCGCCACTTCATCTTCGTTGACGCGAATAACAATGCGGCTGGCGTCGATGCTGTCGACCACACCACCGCGACGTGCGATTTCACACACGCCGGAGTCGCGCGCCACGAAACGCTCGATACCAGTACCGACCAACGGCTTCTGTGAACGCAAGGTCGGCACCGCCTGACGTTGCATGTTCGAGCCCATCAAGGCGCGGTTGGCGTCATCGTGCTCGAGGAACGGAATCAGCGACGCGGCAACAGACACCACCTGACGCGGTGACACGTCCATGTACTGCACATCTTGCGGCGGCTTGACGGTAAATTCATTCATGTGACGCACGGCAACCAGGTCTTCCACCAGTTTGCCTTTGGCATCCATCTTGGCAGACGCCTGCGCGATAACATGATCGGCTTCGTTGATCGCTGACAGGTATTCAATGTCGTCAGTGACTTTGCCGTCGATCACTTTACGGTACGGCGTTTCGATGAAGCCGTAATCGTTGGTGCGCGCGTAAGTGGCCAGCGAGTTGATCAGACCGATGTTCGGACCTTCCGGCGTTTCGATCGGGCATACGCGGCCATAATGCGTCGGGTGCACGTCGCGCACTTCGAAGCCTGCGCGTTCGCGTGTCAAACCACCGGGGCCGAGTGCGGAAACACGACGCTTGTGCGTGACTTCCGACAACGGGTTGTTCTGATCCATGAACTGCGACAACTGCGAGGAACCGAAAAATTCCTTGATGGCAGCAGCTACCGGTTTGGCGTTGATCAGATCCTGCGGCATCAAGCCTTCGCTTTCCGCAACAGACAAACGCTCTTTCACAGCGCGTTCGACACGCACCAGACCGACGCGGAACTGGTTCTCCGCCATTTCACCGACAGAACGCACACGACGGTTGCCGAGGTGATCGATGTCATCGACCACGCCTTTACCGTTGCGGATATCGATCAGGCATTTCAGAACATCGACGATATCTTCGCGGGACAGGATGCCGTCACCCTTGATTTCTTCACGACCGAGACGGCGATTGAACTTCATACGGCCGACTGTCGACAGGTCGTAACGCTCTTGCGAGAAGAACAGGTTCTGGAACAGGTTCTCTGCTGCGTCCTTGGTTGGCGGCTCGCCGGGACGCATCATGCGATAGATTTCAACCAGCGCGTCGAGTTGTGTGCGGCATGGATCGGTGCGCAGCGTTTCGGCCACGAACGGGCCGCAGTCGAGGTCGTTGGTGTAAATGGTTTCAAAATCGGCAACACCGGCTTCGCCAAGTTTTTTCAACACGTCTGCAGCCAGCAGCGTGTTGCACTCGAACAGGATCTCGCCGGTTTTCGGGTTGACCACGTCTTTTGCCAGCGCGTGGCCGTGCAGATAGCTTGAAGGCACTTGCAGCTTGTCGACGCCCGCCTTTTCCAGCTGGCGAATATGGCGCGCAGTAATACGACGGCCTTCTTCAACAATGACATTGCCTTTGTTGTCGGCAATGTCGAATGCCGCAACATCACCACGCAAACGCGCAGGTACGAGTTTGAATTCGAAGCGTCCATCGCCAATGGCGTGGAAGTGGTCGTTCTCGAAGAACATCGCCAGCATCTCTTCGGCGCTGTAGCCGAGAGCACGCAGCAGGATGGTAGCCGGCAGTTTGCGGCGGCGATCGATGCGCACGAATACCAGATCTTTCGGATCGAATTCGAAATCGAGCCAGGAGCCGCGATAAGGAATGATGCGCGCGTTGTAAAGTAATTTGCCCGAGCTGTGGGTCTTGCCCTTGTCGTGATCGAAGAACACGCCCGGTGAACGGTGCAGCTGGGAAACAACGACACGCTCGGTGCCGTTGATGATGAATGTGCCGTGCTCGGTCATGAGCGGAATTTCGCCCATGTACACTTCCTGCTCCTTGATGTCCTTGATCGCCTTGTTGCTGGATTCACGATCGTAGATGATCAGGCGCACTTTGACGCGCAATGGCACGGCATAGGTCACGCCGCGCAATTTGGATTCGTTGACATCGAACATCGGCTTGCCGAGGGTGTACTCGACATAGTCGAGCGCGGCATTGCCGGAATAGCTGACAATGGGAAATACCGATTTGAATGCGGCATGCAAACCTACATCCTGTCGGCTGCCGGCACCCAGATGGGCCTGCGTGAAGTTTTGATAGGAGTCGAGCTGGATTGCCAGCAGGAATGGGATATCCATAACCTGTGGCAGCTTGCCGAAGTCCTTCCGAATACGCTTCTTCTCGGTATATGAGTAAGCCATCTGTATTCCCCAATATGATCGTCTGTTTACTACGTTTTTTACTGCGTCTTGCGCTTTACTGCTGTGCCTTGTTGCTCTCGGCATTCGCCGCATAAAGTCTCGCGAATGAAAGCGCAAAAAGGCCGACGGGAATACCCGTCAGCCCTTCACCAGGTCACCTGCACCGTTTCCAGTACAGGCGACCTGTGTCGGTCGCCTGTCAGTCTCTTCAAATGAAAAGCACTCGTTTGGGTGCAATTACTTGAGTTCGACAGTGGCGCCAGCTTCTTCCAGTTTTTTCTTCGCGTCTTCGGCGTCTGCTTTTGAGGCAGCTTCCTTGACGGTAGAAGGCGCGCCGTCAACCAGATCCTTGGCTTCTTTCAGGCCCAGACCAGTCAATTCACGCACAACTTTGATAACGTTAACTTTCTTCTCGCCAGCAGCGGCCAGAATAACGTTGAACTCGGTTTGTTCTTCAGCGGCAGCAGCCGGGCCAGCAGCCACTGCAACAGCAGCCACGGCGGCAGTTACGCCAAATTTCTCTTCCATTGCAGAAATCAGTTCAACTACATCTTTCACTGACATTTCAGCAATTGCATTGATGATGTCTTCTTTGCTCAGTGCCATGTTCAATTCCTCACTGTGAGCTTGCGCTCGTTAATACCGATACGGACTGTGATCGAGGGATCAGGCAGCCTGTTGTTCTTTCTGATCGCGAACAGCAGCAATGGTACGAACCAGTTTGCCCGCTGCAGCTTCTTTCATTACGCTCATCAGTTTGGCGATGGCTTCGTCGTATGTTGGCAGTGTTGCCAGCATGGCGATATCAACCAACGTGCCTTCAAATGCAGCAGCTTTCAGTTCGAGCTTGTCATTGTCTTTGGCGAAATCCCGCAGAATGCGCGCACCGGCGCCGGGATGTTCGTTTGAGAAGGCAATGATGCTCGGACCCACGAAACTGTCGGACAGACATTCGTAAGCTGTACCTTGAACCGCACGGCGAGCCAGTGTGTTGCGTACGACTCTCAGCCATACACCACTTTCACGCGCCTGCTTGCGAAGAGCATCCATCTTGTCAACGGTAACGCCGCGTGAATCGGCGACAACAGCTGACAGGGCGCTCTTGGCAGCATTCTGGACTTCGGCCACGATGGCCTTCTTGTCTTCGAGTGCTAATGCCACGGCATGTACTCCTGGATTTGATCCGCTTGCTGTATGCAGCAAAAGGATCGTTGCTTTACCGCACTCCGAAAACACAACTGAAGTGCGAACCTTTCGGTGTTCAAATCCAGTCTGCTTTATAAAAAAACAAAACCTGAATCGGGCTCACCGTCTACGCAGGGTTTGCACCTCGGCAACTGCTTTCGCAGCACTCTGTGCGCATTTAAGCCAGACCGGAGAACCGGGACTGACACCTGCGGTTTTTGACGATCCAGCTTGCGCAAATTGCACAAGCTGAACCCCAAATTGTGTTGCGCGATCAGATGTCCAGAGACGCCTGATCAATTACCAGACCGGGACCCATGGTGGTCGACAGGGTGATCTTTTTCAGATACACGCCTTTCGCCGTGGTTGGCTTGGCTTTTTTCAGATCGTTGATAACCGCTTCAAGGTTTTCCTTGATAGCAGTCAGATCGAAAGACAATTTGCCGATGCCGCCGTGAATGATGCCGTTCTTGTCAGCGCGGAAACGCACCTGACCAGCCTTGGCATTTTTGACAGCATTGGCAACGTCTGGCGTTACGGTGCCAGTCTTCGGGTTGGGCATCAGGCCGCGCGGGCCGAGCACCTGACCGAGAGCACCGACTACACGCATGGCGTCTGGTGATGCAACGACCACGTCGAAATCCATCATGCCGCCCTTGATCTGCTCGGCGAGGTCTTCCATGCCGACGAAATCAGCACCGGCAGCCTTGGCTGCTTCGGCAGCTGCGCCCTGTGTGAACACTGCGACGCGCACGCTTTTGCCTGAACCGTGTGGCAGCGTGGTTGCACCGCGAACCGCCTGGTCGGATTTACGTGCATCAATGCCGAGATTGACGGCGACATCGACGGTTTCACCGAATTTCACGGTGGACAATTCTTTCAGGACAGCAACAGCATCAGCGATAGCGTACTGTTTGCCCGGCTGGATTTTGGCGCGGATGGCCTGGGCGCGTTTGCTTAACTTGGCCATTACAGACCCTCCACTTCGATACCAGAACTGCGTGCGCTGCCGGCGATGGTACGTACAGCAGCTTCCATATTGGCAGCAGTCAGGTCAGGCATTTTGAGTTTGGCGATTTCTTCCACCTGGGCGCGGGTTACTTTGCCGACCTTGTTCTTGTTCGGCACGCCGCTACCGCCCTTGATGCCGGCCGCTTTCATCAACAGGATGGAAGCAGGCGGTGTTTTGGTGATAAAGGTAAAGCTGCGATCGGAATAAACGGTGATCACGACGGGAGTCGGCATGCCGAGCTCCATACCCTGCGTGGCGGCATTGAACGCCTTGCAGAATTCCATGATGTTGACACCGTGCTGACCCAGTGCCGGACCAACCGGTGGACTGGGATTCGCCTGACCAGCTTTTACCTGAAGCTTGATGTAGGCATTGACTTTCTTGGCCATGTTAAAAACCCTCGTTGGGTGTTAGCGCCTCCAGATATCAGGACATGATCCCGATTTCCTTCTCCGGCTCCCCGCAGATCCAATGAAACCGGATCTGCACCTTGTGCGCAGCGTACTGCGCTATTTCATCAGGCTTTTTCGACCTGACTGAAATCCAGTTCCACCGGTGTAGAGCGGCCGAAAATCAGCACAGCCACACGCAGGCGGTTTTTATCGTAATTGACTTCTTCAACCACACCGTTGAAATCGTTGAACGGGCCATCAATGACACGAACCATTTCACCCGGCTCGAAAATGGTCTTCGGACGCGGCTTCTCACTGCCAACTTCCACTCGACGCAGAATGGCTTCCGCTTCCTTGTCCGTGATCGGCGCTGGCTTGTCTGCTTTGCCACCGATGAAACCCATCACGCGCGGCGTTTCTTTCACCAAGTGCCAGGAGTCATCATTCAACTCCATTTGCACCAGCACGTAGCCGGGAAAAAACTTGCGCTCGCTTTTCCGTTTCTGGCCAGCACGCATCTCAATCACTTCTTCAGTTGGCACCAGCACGTCACCAAACAGATCCTGCATGTTGGCGCGTTCGATACGCTCTTTCAGCGAAGAAGCTACTTTTTTCTCGAAACCCGAGTAGGCGTGCACGACATACCAGCGCTTGGCCATATCCGCTCCTCAACCAATGATCAGCGAAACAAGTTTGCCGAAAGCGGCATCCAGACCCCAGAGCACCAAGGCCATGACAAACACGACAGCCACAACAACCAGTGTGGTTTGAGTTGTCTCCTGGCGCGTGGGCCATACAACTCGCCGTATCTCAACTGTCGCTTCGCGCAACAAGTTCCAGAATGCAGCGCCTTGAACCGTAGTCACTGCCACAAAAAAAGCCAGTGCAGCAACCGGCACCAGCGCCAGACCGCGATAAATCGCAGGATACTGGGCGTAGTGATAATACGCAGCAAGACCGCCAACCAGCAGCGCGGCAACAGCAATCCATTTCACGACGTCCAGATTTGACGCCTGATCTTTTGCACTCTGCACTTCAGCCTTCGCATTCATGTTTCTGTTATTGAACCCGCGTTACAGAGATCTGTGAATTGGCAGGCCAGGAGGGACTCGAACCCCCAACAACCGGTTTTGGAGACCGGTGCTCTACCAATTGAACTACTGGCCTTTAATTTCAAAAACACTTGATCCGGAAAGACAGCAAAGCCGGCGTGCAAGATTGCACACCGGCCCCCACAAACAGCCCGGAAATTACTCGAGGATTTTCGCTACCACACCGGCGCCGACAGTACGACCACCTTCACGGATGGCGAAGCGCAGGCCTTCTTCCATCGCGATCGGGTGAATCAGTGTCAC
>CAZDWC010000019.1:0-7379 GCA_964509075.1 uncultured Pseudomonadales bacterium
GCGCATGCTTCGCATTTTACGCGCCGCCTTTCGCTGCCCCTTAGCTCTACGTTAGGGTGCATATGAAATTTCAGAGCATAATTAAAATGTTTATATTGACTCTAATGCCGGAATTGGCTTTGGCAGAGCCTGCACAGGCTGTCATTGATTTTCAGTGCAACGAAGTTAAAGGAACCATTGATATTAAGTATTCGTTAGAGTCTGGTAAGAATTCAACATCATTTTCAACATTTAATGAAGAAAACATTATTTATCCTAGTGATCTTTATGAGTTGGGAGAGGATGAAAACGGCAGTGATATTGTTAAAAACATCAAAACAGAATATAGGTATTGCAATATAAATGGAATTAAATATGAAATAAAATTTGTTGGTTCTCCAGGAAATATGAACATTGGTGGTCGCTGTGGAGCACAAGAATCGGCAGTAGTTGAAATTTCATGCGGTGAGAAGTATCTAGTAAACAAAAGATTTGAAGGTGACTGCATGGAAGAATCGCCTGTTATAAGTAGAATTTTTATTGAAAATGGCAATGATCCAGTTACTACTGAAATCTCCAAAGATGTTTTCTATAAACAGCTGTATCAAAAAAATGCACCCTAACAAGTCGCTCAAGGCCGTTCGCATTCGCTCACTGGACAGCTTCAGGCAGCGCATGCTTCGCATTTTATGCGCTGCCTTACGCTGCCCCTTAGCTCAACGTTATGCCTTTCGGAGTAAATTATGGGAATTCTAAGAGTTACAAAAACGGAAGTTAAGGAGTTATATGAAGAGGTTGTTGCTCTTAAAAAGGATGCTGTTATTTCTATAAGCAGACTTTCTGCTGCATCAGAAAATTATGAAAGGTCACAAGCTGATATAGCTTTAAGTCTACAAACATCTCAGAATAGTGAGAAGCAGGCAATTGCATCAGCTATTGAATGCGAGAGATTTGAATGTGAAATCAAAGATCTTCATAGTAGCGCCAAGGAAAGCTATGCTTCAGTTAAGGGATTTTCTGAAAGTATAGATGCTATTACGAAGAGAATTTCCTCTGCAGAAGAAAGAATGAATAAGCTTTCATTGCATTCAGAAGAGCTTTCTAAAAGAGTGGAAAGTCTTTTGCCGGGAGCAACAAGTGCTGGGTTGGCTTCTGCATTTAAAGATAGAAAGGACTCATTCCATAAGCCAGCAAGAAACTGGTCAATTGTATTTATAGGGTCAATACTTTCATTGCTGGTAGTTGCATACGTTAATCCAGTAACTCTCACGGTTGAGCATATAACAGAAGAAAATTTTATTAAATATATGCTTATGAGGCTTCCATTCATTGTTCCAATAGTATGGCTTGCCATTTATTCGTCTCATAGGCATAGCCAAGCTTTAAGGCTAGAGGAGGAGTATGCGCATAAGGAGGCAATTTCAAAATCATTTGAGGGTTATAAGTCACAACTGTTAGAAATTGAGTCTGATTCAAATAGTTCAGCAGCAGAACACTTGGTTAACAGAACCTTAGAAGCGCTGGCTCGCCATCCAGGTAGGGTGTACGACGCAAAACACGAAGATATCAGTCCTTTGTCAGTTGTAAAACAATGGTTTTCCATAAAAAAAGATAGATCTAGTGAAGAAAAATAGGCATAACAAGTCGCTCAACCTCGCTCATTTCATTCGCTGGACAGCTACAGTCTGGGCATTTGCTTCGCAAATTTTATGCCCAGCCTTTCGCTGCCGGTTAGCTCAACGTTATGTACAGAAAGAGTAAAAGCAAAACCAAAAGATGTTGTTTCTATCCAGTTGTAAAAATACAGCTAATTTATGGCTATGAATATCGAGCGTTTCGCAAGTTTTAAATGTATCCGTCACATCAGATTCGGTAGTTTTGTTATCCAGTAATATGCTCAGTCTCAAGTACAAATGAGAAGGGCAGTCTGTCAGTTTTCTGCGGCAATCGTCCAATCTGGTTGAAACTGAAGCTCAGCGTGTGCCAAGTAATTTAATGGAAAAGCAAAAAGTCAAAGGCAGGCATTGCCACAAATGGCTTCAGTGGTTAGGCTTGCCAGAGTAAAAGCAGTTGGTCGCCACGCGCAGGGAAAGAAGGAACGTCAAAATGGTAATGGCTGTAATTCTTCCAAAGTTGTACATAACAAGTCGCTCAAGGCCGCTCACTGCGTTCGCTGGACAGCTTCAGTCGGCGCATGGCTTCGCCATTGTATGCGCCGCCTTACGCTGCCCCTTAGCTCAACGTTATGTACAGAAAGAGTAAAAGCAAAACCAAAAGATGTTGCTTCTTTCCAATGGTAGAAATCCAGCTAATTTCTGGCTGTGAATATCAAGCGTTTCACTAGTTTCAATTGTATCCGCCGCATCTTATTCGGCAGTTGGCTTTTCCAGTAATAAGCTCGGTCTCAAGCGCAATTGAGAATGGCGGTTTGTCAGTTTTCTGCGGCAACCGTCCAAGCTGGAAGAAGCTAAATTTCAGCGTGTGCCAAGTAATTTTAGATAAACGGAAAAAGTCTAGGGCGGGCATTGCCACAAATGGCTTCAGTCGTTAGGCTTGTGAGAATTAAAGGCAGTTTGTCGCCAAGTGCAAGGAAGGAGGTAACGTCAAAATGGTAATGGCTGTAATTCTTCCAATGTTGTACATAACAAGTCGCTCAAGGCCGTTCGCGTTCGCTCACTGGACAGCCCCAACCGGCGCATGCTTCGCATTATATGCGCCGCTTGTGTCTGCCCCTTAGCTCAACGTTAGCCCAAAAGAATGAAAAACCAACCACGGAGAAAGTTATGAAAAAATTGGTGTTATTTCTTGCTTCATTTTCAGCGGCAAGCGCATTTGCAGATGTTGTTGTTCCAATGAATATCGTAACTGAGAAAGGTGTTGGTGCTAGTGTTGGTCAGGTTACTGTCTCTGAATCAAAATATGGCCTCATATTTACGCCATCTCTGCAAGGCTTGTCTCCGGGTGCGCATGGTTTCCACGTACATCAAAACGCTAGCTGTGAGCCAAAAGAGAAAGAGGGGAAAATTGTTGCGGCAGGTTCTGCGGGCGGTCACTACGATCCGGCATCAACAAATACACATGGCACTCCTTGGGGTGAAGGTCATCTTGGTGATCTTCCGCCGCTTTATGTAGAGGCTAATGGTTCAGCTAATCAAGCTGTTTTGGCGCCTCGTTTAAAACTCAGTGATCTGCAAGGCCGTGCAATTATGGTTCACGCTGGCGGTGACAATCACTCCGATCATCCAGCGGCATTAGGCGGCGGTGGCGCGCGTGTTTCCTGCGGCATTATCAAGTAGTCATTGGGCTAACAAGTCGCTCAAGGTCGTTCGCTTTGCTCACTGGACAGCTTCCGTCGGCGCATTTGCTTCGCAAATTATATGCGCCGTCTCCAGCTGCCCCTTAGCTCAACGTTAGCGGCAAGGAAATAGAATGAAGCGGTATAGAATATTATCCTTCGACTTTGATTCTAGGTCGCACAGTCTAGACCCTGTTCAAGATCACTGGGATGAAAATGTAAAGAAACAACACGAAGAGAGAAGAGAAAGGACTATTAGAAGTATTTCGGAACAATATGGAAATGTGAATTTAGAATCCAAGGTAATAAATTTTAAAGATTTGAAATCTAAACCATTTTCAGTAGCTGCATTTCACAATAAATTTTTGGAGCAAATTAGAAATTCATTTGTAATTGGTGGTTATTACCCATCTCTCACAGGTGCATGTGCCTTAGGTGAGAGAATTTTAAATCACATGGTTATACTTTTGAGAGAATATAGAAAACACACACCAGAATACAAAAATCTATATCGCAAAAAGTCTTTTGATTATTGGCCAAGTGTAATAGATGCTCTTGAATCTTGGGGTGACTTACTTCCAGAGGCAGCGAAAAAATTTCGAGATCTAAATGAAAAGAGAAATAGCGCCATACACTTTAATCCAGAAACAGATTACAAAGACAGAAATTTTGCACTAGAGGCTATTCACTTAATTCAGGATATAGTTAGTATCCAGTTTTCTGCATTTGGTATACAGCCTTGGTACTTTTGTGTGCCTGGAGAAATGTACATAAAAAAAGAATGGGAAAATCACCCATTAGTGAAACACATCTTTGTGCCAAACGCTGTACTTGTTGGCTATAAACATCGAATTGAAAGCATTATTCCTAAGGTGGTTGTAAATGATCAATTTGAATACGAGGAAACAGAAATTTCGGACAGTGAATATGTGGAACTTCGCAAGAGCCGCTAACAAGTCGCTCAAGGCCGTTCCTCGCTTCGCTCGTCACTGGACAGCTTCAGTCGGCGCATTTGCTACGCAAATTGTATGCGCCGCCTTCCGCTGCCCCTTAGCTCAACGTTAGGTGCTCTCTATGGAACCACTTCTCCAGCAATTTTTCAGTGCACTTGTAGGTGGAATGGTGGTTTATATTTTTGGCATTCGTAAATCATCAATTGAGATACGAAACGGATTTATTCAGAAGCAGCTTTCTGAATTTTATTCGCCAATTGCAGGGCATCGAACAAGAATAAGTGCCAAGGGTGAGCTTCGTCAAAAAGTCTCTTCCGCAGCAAGCTATGCTTGGAAGGAAACATGCGCTCCATATGCAGAGGCAAAACAGCTCATGCATAATCATGAAAAGCTATTTGCTCCTTACAAAAATATTATCGAGTATGACAATAATCAACTCCGAGAAGAGCTATTGCCACTCTACCGAAAGATGCTCGACATTTTTACAGATAAATATTGGCTTGCCGATGAGGATACGCGGAGCTATTACCAAGAGTTTCTTAAATTTGTTGAAATATGGGAGCGTCACCTAGCAGAAGCATTACCAGGTGAAGTAATAGTAAAGCTTGAGCATAATGAGCAGAAGCTATATCCGTTCTATGAACACATTGAGCAGAAGCTATCCGTACTTCAATCTGAAATAAAATCCCCAAGCTTCTGGAGGTTGCGCCTATGAAAAACGCACCTAACAAGTCGCTCAAGGCCGTTCGCGTTCGCTCACTGGACAGCCCCAACCGGCGCATGCTTCGCATTATATGCGCCGTCTGCAACTGCCCCTTAGCTCAACGTTAGCGCAAATATGACAAATACCGATGCAATAAAAGCTTTCCTGAATAGTAGAAAATACAGTAAGAAAACTGTAGAGGCATACGCTATATGGGTTACAGAGTTGGAGCGTTATTATCCAAATGAAAATATAAATGATCTCCAAGAAAATCAGGTTCTTGAGTTTTTAGAACATATTAGAGATAAAAGAAAACTATCACACTCAACATTGAGGCAGGCAAAGATCGCCTTGGAGTTGTATTACAGAAACATTGTGAAAAGAAATGTCTCACTAAAAGGTGTTGTAACTGGATTTTCAAAAAGGCCTATTCCATCTATACCAACTCAATCTGAAGTTCTCAGCATTTTGGGTGCTATTGCTGACCCGCAATACAAAATTGCAATATTCTGCATTTATGGTATGGGTCTTGCCCTAAGTGAGGCAATAGATATAAAGGTTTCTCACGTAGACCTTGGAAAGGGAGTTATAAAAATTGTCTCGCAGGGTAAGAAAAAAGATCGCCTAGTAATAATCCCAGAAAAAGTTAAAAGTGAAATTCATGCATTACTGCAAAACAGAAGAAAAGCAGACTATTTGTTTCAATCGTCTAGAGGAGGCCGGCTAGATGAGAAGGCTTTGCAAAGAGCCTTTACAAAGTCAAAAAACAGTCTGGGAATAAAAGGTGAAGTAAGCCTCAGAACGCTGAGGCACGCATATATTAAGCATATGGAGTTTTTGGGTGTTCCACTTGTCCATGTTGTAAATTCAATGGGGCTTTCAACCTATGTTGGCGGAATTTTAGAATTTTACAGTTCTATCGGTTATCCAGAAACTGACATAAATTTCAGTCCAGCCGACAGGATTATTAACGAAAAAGAGGAGTCATCAGTTTCTGGGAAAGAGAGTTATGTTTCAGAAAAAAGGATTACAGAATTGTCGCAAATAAATTCTGATAAATATGACTTATCAAAACTAATAGAAATTCTTAGAGAAATTAATATCGCCAACCGGTTTGCATGTTTTATGTCAATCGGCATGCTTGTACGTTCAGTTATAGACCACATTCCGCCAATATTTGGCTGTAAAGAATTTTCTGAGGTTGCAAATAACTACCCAGGAGCAACAAAATCATTTAAGAAGTCTATGGCTCATCTAGAGAAATCGCTTCGTAATGTTGCAGATTCATATCTTCATACCCAAATACGAAAAAGAGAATCTTCAGTAGACTTTGTTCAGATAGATTTTAGAGCAGATATAGATGTTCTGCTTTCTGAAGTTGTAAGGGTATTGCAGTGAATGTTGCGCTAACAAGTCGCTCAAGGCCGTTCCTCTCTTCGCTCGTCACTGGACAGTTGCAAACGGCGCATGGCTTCGCCATTTTATGCGCCGTCTGCAACTGCCCCTTAGCTCAACGTTATATTTAATAGGCGGCTATGAGTATTACCAACCCAGAAATTAAAAAATTATATGGTCTTTCTGCAGGAAGATGCGCTATTTGCAAAAATCCCGTATTTGAAAATGATGTTCATATCGGAGAAATGGCGCACATTATTGCAAAAAGCCTGAAGGGTCCAAGAGGAAACATAGATCTGTCATATGACATTAACTCTTATGAAAACTTGATTCTTCTATGCGCAAATCATCATTTAGAAGTTGACCAAAATCCAAATGGATACACCGTTGAAAAACTTCAAACCATAAAATCATCACATGAAGAATTTATAAATAATCGCCTTGAATTTAGCGAGATAAAAAACCAAATAGAATATATATTGCGCATGCTGTTTAAAAATATGCCGTTTACACGATTATTAAGTTTCACTAATTCATTGCCTGAACATACCAGTCTAGAAATCTTTAGTATTTCTGACGTTCTTGAAGCCTTTATATTAGAAAATCCGCACATCTATCCATTTTCTGACACTGAATTGCAAAGGCTTTTTGAAAGCTTCAGAAGTTATTACAACGAAATTATAGAGTTCATACAGGGTAGTTACGGTGGTGTGTCGTCAAGCGTACCCAATTTTATCAATGTAGATGGCACCAATAGCATAAGGTTTAATCGCCACAATTTACCTTATGAATATGTTAGTGCCAACCTGCCAAATTTTAGAGAATCTATACGTTGCCATAACGAAGAATATAGTAAGTTAGTTAGCCATATAAAATCGAAATATGCTGGTGCGTTTTCTTGAAAAATATAACAAGTCGCTCAAGGTCGTTCCTCGCTTCGCTCGTCACTGGACAGCTTCAGTCGGCGCATTTGCTTCGCAAATTGTATGCGCCGCCTTTCGCTGCCCCTTAGCTCAACGTTAGGTGCAGAAATAGTAAAATCAAAGACAGTAAA
>CAZDWC010000020.1:0-7109 GCA_964509075.1 uncultured Pseudomonadales bacterium
CGGCTGGAAAGAGTACGAGATGGAAGTGGTGCGCGACAAGAATGACAACTGCATTATCGTCTGCTCGATTGAAAACTTCGACCCGATGGGTGTGCACACTGGCGATTCGATCACGGTCGCGCCAGCACAAACGCTCACCGATCGCGAATACCAGATCATGCGCAATGCCTCGCTCGCCGTGCTGCGCGAGATCGGTGTCGAAACCGGCGGCTCCAATGTGCAGTTTTCTGTTAATCCTGATACCGGCCGCATGATCGTCATCGAGATGAATCCGCGGGTGTCGCGTTCATCGGCACTGGCATCAAAAGCCACCGGTTTCCCGATTGCGAAAGTGGCAGCAAAACTCGCGGTGGGTTTCACGCTCGACGAATTGCAAAACGAAATCACCGGCGGCAAGACGCCGGCGTCTTTTGAGCCATCGATTGATTACGTGGTCACCAAGGTTCCGCGTTTCACCTTCGAAAAATTCCCCGCCGCCGATGCGCGCCTGACCACACAGATGAAATCCGTGGGTGAAGTGATGGCCATCGGTCGCACATTCCAGGAGTCACTGCACAAGGCCATGCGCGGCCTTGAAGTCGGCTCGGCCGGTTTTGAATCGCGCATACCAAAGCTGCAGGAAAATGATGATGCCGACGTCATGGACATCATCCGTCGCGAATTGAAAATTCCCGGAGCGGATCGCCTGTGGTATCTGGGCGATGCCTTCCGTCTCGGCATGACAGTGGATGATATTTTTGCCATCAGCAGCATTGATCGCTGGTTCCTGGTGCAAGTGGAAGAATTGATCCGCTGCGAACAAGCCGTACAGGAAGCTTCGCTCGAAGACATGAATGCGGATTACCTGCGTGCGCTGAAGCGCAAAGGTTTTTCCGATGCTCGTTTGGCGGCTCTTCTGAATGTGAAAGAAGCGCAAGTGCGTGAGCTGCGTCACTCACTCAATATTCGCCCGGTGTACAAGCGCGTGGATACCTGTGCGGCAGAATTCGCCACCGACACTGCGTACATGTATTCCACTTACGAAGAAGAGTGCGAAGCCAATCCGTCCACGCGCGACAAGATCATGGTGCTCGGCGGCGGCCCCAACCGCATCGGTCAGGGTATCGAATTCGATTACTGCTGTGTGCACGCGGCACTCGCCATGCGTGAAGACGGTTACGAAACCATCATGGTCAACTGCAACCCGGAAACCGTGTCCACCGATTACGACACCTCGGATCGTCTGTATTTTGAACCGGTGACACTGGAAGATGTGCTGGAAATCGTGCACAAGGAAAATCCCAAGGGTGTGATTGTGCAGTTCGGCGGCCAGACACCGCTGAAACTTGCACGTGCACTCGCCGCCGCCGGTGTGCCGATCATCGGCACCACACCGGAAGCGATTGATCGCGCGGAAGATCGCGAACTGTTCCAGCAAATGATCGAGAAGTTGCAATTGACGCAACCGCACAACGCCACTGTGCGCTCTGCAGAAGAAGCGGTATTGAAAGCACAGGAAATTGGCTATCCGTTGGTGGTGCGTCCATCCTACGTGCTCGGTGGCCGCGCGATGGAAATCGTCTACAAGGAAAGTGAACTCAAAACCTATATGCGCGATGCGGTGCAGGTGTCGAACGATGCGCCGGTGCTGCTCGATCACTTTTTGAATGCCGCGATCGAAGTCGATATCGATGCCGTGTCTGACGGTAACGATGTGGTGATCGGCGCTATCATGCAACACATTGAGCAGGCCGGCGTGCACTCCGGTGATTCCGCCTGCTCGCTGCCGCCATATTCGCTGCCGGCCGAGGTGCAGGATGAGATGCGCGATATCGTCAAGCAAATGGCTCGCGAACTGAATGTGGTCGGCCTGATGAACGTGCAGCTGGCGTATCAGGACAACACCATCTACGTCATCGAAGTGAACCCGCGCGCTTCGCGCACTGTGCCATTTGTCTCGAAGTGCATCGGCGTGTCGCTGGCGAAAGTCGCCGCGCGCTGCATGGCCGGCATGTCACTGGCTGCGCAGAAATTCACGAAAGAAATCGTGCCGCAGAATTTCAGTGTGAAAGAAGCCGTGTTCCCGTTCAATAAATTCCCGGCGGTCGATCCTATCCTCGGCCCGGAAATGAAATCCACTGGGGAAGTGATGGGTACCGGCGCCACGTTTGCCGAAGCCTACGGCAAAGCGCAGCTGGGTGCGGGTGAAAAACTGCCGCGCAACGGCGGCAATGCGTTTCTCAGTGTGCGTGAAGTGGATAAAGCTGGCGTGGTATCGGTGGCAAAACGCCTGAGCGAAAACGGTTTCAAACTGATCGCCACGCGCGGCACGGCACGTGAGCTGGAAGCGGCTGGTCTTGAAGTTGAAGTGGTGAACAAGGTGACGGAAGGTCGACCGCACATTGTCGACCTGATCAAGAACGGCAAGATCCAGCTCATCGTCAACACCACCGAAGGCCGTCAGGCGATTGCCGATTCCTCCACCATTCGCCGCAGCGCGCTGCAACACAAGGTGTACTACAACACCACGCTGGCCGGTGGCGAAGCCTCGTCAATGGCGCTGGCCATGACAGGTGAAACCACGGTGCGCCGTCTGCAAACCCTGCACGAGCACGTGCTCGCGTCGCAGTCATAACGGCCGCAATACGCACAGGCATTGGAGAAACAACATGACAAAATTTCCGATGACAGTGGAAGGCGCAGAAAAATTGCGCGCTGAACTGGACAAACTGAAGAAAGAAAAACCGCTGGTGTCGCAGGCTATTGCCGAAGCGCGCGACCACGGTGACTTGAAAGAAAATGCCGAGTATCACGCCGCGCGTGAGCAGATGGGTTTTCTCGAAGGCCGTATTCAGGATATCGAAGGGCGCCTGTCCAATGCACAGATCATCGACATCAAGGCGATCCAGCCCGGCGACAAAGTGATTTTCGGCGTCACCGTCAGCATCGTCAATTGTGAGACCGACCAGAAAGTCACCTACAAGATTGTCGGTGAAGACGAAGCCGATGTGCCGGCTGGCAAGATTTCCTTTACCTCACCCATCGCGCGCGCACTGATTGGCAAGGAAGTTGGCGATACCGTAATCGTCAAAGCGCCGAGCGGTGATGTCGAATACGAAATCGACGACGTTCAGCATCTGTGATTTTTCAATATCGCTGATTTTCTATTGTGCCGCCGCGCGTTTATGCCGATTGGCGTTCACGTCGGCGCTTTTTCTTTTCCTCCGGCGCAGCAGGTTCAATGCCGTAACGTTTCAGTGAAGGAAACGCATCCAGCTTGTGTGGCAGCAAGGTGGCGTTGACGAAGTGCGGTACAAAGCCGGCTTCGTTGGTGAGCTCCACGTAATGGATCTTGCGCGCTATGTTTTCCGCTTCTTCGCGTTTGGCGCGATTCATCAAGGCCATGCGTGCGCCGTCGCCAGCGGCGTTGCCCACCGAATGCATGTTTTCAAAACCGACATCCTGAAACAGGCCCAGCATCAGCGAGCGACGCAAATCCAGATGTGAACCAAAAGCGCCCGCGAGTATTACTTTCTCAGGCTTGTCGCGGCCGAGTTTATCCAGCAGCACTTGTATGCCGGAGTACACGGCAGCTTTTGCCAGTTGCACATTGCGCACATCATCAATCGTCATGGTAATGTCGCGACCAATCGACGTCTCATTGGCCCAGGCAATCACAAATTCGGCATCGCCGTCGTCACCGCGCCGCAGCCTCGGTGTGTCGATTTCCATATTGAATTTGCCATTCGCCGCGAGAATGCCGGCTTTGTATAGCTCGCCAACCGCATCAATAATGGCTGATCCACACAAACCGATGGCGCCGATATCTTCAGCTTTCAGTCGTGTATTCCACGCTTCCTTGCCGATTACCTTGAAGCGCACGTCAAAAGTTTTTGGCTCGACACGCACTTTTTCAATCGCGCCGCGCGCTGCACGCACACCGTATTTGATGCTCGCGCCTTCCAGCGCCGGGCCGGTAGGACAGGACGTGGAATAGATCTTGTCGCGATTGCCCACCAGAATTTCGCCGTTGGTGCCGATATCGACAATCGCCACCAGATCATCCGAGTTGTACGGTTCCAGCGCGATTGCCACCGCCGTGTTGTCGGCGCCGACAAATCCTGCCTGATTGGCGAGCAAGTGAATATTGATCGACGGCAATACATGCTCGATATGCAAATCGCGTGATTTGATATTGACCGAGTGTGCAATACGCGGATTGAACGGCGATTTGCCGAGCGAATCCGGATCGAGCCCGAGAAAAATATGGTGCATGCAGGTGTTCGCCACCAGCACAATTTCGCTGATGTCTTGCGCGGTGTAACCGACCGATTGTGTGACGCGATCTGCGAGTTCACCCAGCGCACCGGTGACAGCTTTTTGCATGCGATCGAGTTTTTCCGGATTGTCACTGGCGGCGATGCGGTTCATAACATCATCGCCACCGATCTTGATCTGTGGATTCATCAGCGATTCAGTGGCCAGTGTTTCGCCGGTGTGCATGTCACACAGATAAGAAGCCATGGTTGTGGTGCCGAGATCTACAGCAAGGCCGAGCAGCGTGGCACTGGTATCGCCGTTCTCAATGCGCACCACTTCGCCGGGTGCGTTGACATCCGGGCGCCACACAGTCGCCGTCAGTTGCATGACTTTAGCGCGTTGCGGTTTGGCGAGATCACTCAGTTGTTTCAGCGCCATGAAATCAATATTGGCATCAATCGCATGTTCCGCTTTCAGCGCATCGCGCAAGCGCTCCCAGTCACCGCGATGATCTTCCAGCGTCGGTGCCGGCACCGTGACAAAAAATTTGCGCGTCACCGGATCGCGCACGGCCACCGCTTTGCCTGCAGCCTTGCGCACAATCGCCTCGCGCACACGCGCTTCTTCCGGAATGAAAACCACCACGTCGCCACTCACGCGCGCCTGACAACTCAGACGTTCGCCGTTTTTGTACTGGTGTTTGCGTGTGAGTTTCTGTTCATGTTCGGTAATAGCCGACACATGCGCCTCGCGCGAGCGCAGGCCGTGGCGCGTTGCAGCCGTGACCATATGGCTCATCGACAATTCGTGGCCATCATCGTCAAAAGTGCCGTCGAGAATCTGGCATTTACATTTCGCGCAGGCGCCAGTGCCGCCGCAAATCGATTCAATGCCCACGCCGAGTTCGCGTGCAGCATCCAGCAGTGGTGTACCGGCAGCGAACTCGCCTTTATGGCCGGATGGCAAAAAGAGCACATCAAATTTTGCAGCAGAACTCATGCCTGTAATCCCGTTTTGTCATCATTCACGCCCAACATCTGTCGTGCCACGCGTTTCAATTCCTGTTTGTAGGTATCCAGCCGCGCAGTCGATTCCGCGTTGGCGAGCAGCGGCGCATCCATGATGAAGAACATTGACGCGCCGGCGAGAATCGACCAGAACTGCACCGGATCAATCGCCCGGAACGCCTTGCTGCGCTGGCCTTCGCTGAGCGCGTCGATCAGGCTGGCAAACATCGGCTCCACAAAGCGCTGCACGTCCGGGCGCAAACCGCCTTCCGAGCCAGCCACCTCGCGCATGAACAAGCGCATGAGGGTAGGGCGCGCACCGGCAAAATCCAGCCACGCTTCCACCGCCGCTTCCACACGCTCCGGCAGCTCGGCCGGCAGCGCCAGTGCGGCGCTGATCCTGTCATTCAATTGCGTGAACAGTTTTTCCAGCACTGCGTTATACAGCGTTTCCTTGTCCTGGAAGTGGTAGATGACAGCCGTACGCGTGATGCCGACATCCTCGGCGATGTCTTCCAGCCGCGAGGGATAAAAGCCGCGCGAAGCAAAGCGCTGCTCGGCAGCGGCGAGGATCAGCTCGCGCGTCTCGTCGGCCTTGCTGGCGTTGCGGCGCGGTGTGGGTGCAAGTGGCTTACTCATATGAAAGTAGCTTACTCATGAGTAAGTGGCGGCGCAAGTATAATCGAGTGGAATAGTAGGAATTGGGGCTAGCGATCCAGCGGGCTCAACACTCCGCCGGGGCCGCGGTTCAATACATGGGTGTAGATCTGCGTGGTCTTCACATCAACATGGCCCAGCAACTCCTGCACCGTGCGAATATCGCTGCCCGATTCCAGCAAGTGCGTGGCAAAAGAATGGCGCAGCACATGCGGAGTCACCAGTTTCTGTAGCCCGGCATTACGGGCGGCGGCCTTGATCGCACGCTGGATCAGCTTGCCGTCCAGATGCTGCCGGCCGTAAGCGCCACTGCGCGGATCAGTCGAAAGCCCCGCCGCTGGAAACACATATTGCCAAAGTGGCGCTATAGCGGCGTTTGGATATTTGGCAGCCAACGCATGCGGCAGCCAGACACGGCCGAGTCCCTGAGCGAGGTCTTGCTGGTGCACAGCCAATGCGCGTTTGACCTGCTGTTGCAGATCAACACGCAACGACTGCGGCAGAACCGTAATCCGGTCCTTCGCGCCCTTGCCATCGCGCACCAGAATCGCATTGCGCGAGAAATCAACGTCCTTCACCCGCAAGCGCAGGCCCTCCATCAAGCGCATACCGGTGCCATATAAAAGACGACAGACCAGCAACACTTGCGGATCAGCGATAGCCGTGAACAATACACGCACCTCCTGCGCACTCAACACCACCGGCAACCGCTCACCGCGCTTGGCACGCACAATGCCGTCCAGCCACGGCAGCTCCAGTGCCAGCACCTCTTTATAAAGGAACAGCAGCGCGGCAAGAGCCTGATTCTGGGTAGAAGGCGATACCGAACGCTCCACGGCGAGATAAGTCAGAAACGACTCCATCTCCGCCGCACCCATATCGCGGGGGTGACGACGATTGTGAAAGGCGATATAGCGACGGATCCAGTCCAGGTAGACACGCTCAGTGCGCAACGAAAAATGTTTAACCCGCAACCGCTCCTGGGTTTGCTCAAGCAGTTTAGGTTCGGCAGAATTAACAACCCCTGACGTATTTCCCTGTCGCATAAAATCCTTTCTCCATTGCAACGCTTTGATGTATAAAGGGATTCCAGTTCCCATGGAAGGTATTTATACACCAAGATGGGATGTTATGCACCATGGTGCAGAATTAACGTTAGGGCTCAAGTCGAGAAAGTGCAATCTCGTAAATTTCGTTTCTATTTCT
>CAZDWC010000021.1:0-6849 GCA_964509075.1 uncultured Pseudomonadales bacterium
CGCGCTTCATGAACAGGTCGGGCACCCAGTTGGCGGTGTTCATGTCGTGGGTGCGGCGGCGGTCGTCGCCGGTGTTCTTGCGCAGTTCGAGGAATTCCTCGACGTCGATGTGCCAGGTTTCCAGATAGGCGCACACCGCGCCCTTGCGCTTGCCGCCCTGGTTTACCGCCACGGCGGTGTCGTTGGCAACTTTCAGGAACGGCACCACGCCCTGCGAGCGGCCGTTGGTGCCCTTGATATAGGAGCCGAGTGCGCGCACCGGCGTCCAGTCATTGCCGAGACCGCCCGCCCATTTGGAGAGCATGGCGTTGTCCTGGATGGCGCCGTAGATGCCGTGCAGGTCGTCGGGGATGGTGGTGAGATAGCACGACGACAGCTGCGGGCGCAGGGTGCCTGCGTTGAACAGTGTCGGCGTCGAGGCCATGTAGTCGAACGAGGACAGCAGTTCGTAGAACTCGATGGCGCGCGCTTCGCGGTCTGCTTCGTTGGCCGCCAGGCCCATCGCCACGCGCATGAAGAAGATCTGCGGCAGTTCGAAGCGGATCTCGTCTTCGGTGTGGATAAAGTAGCGGTCGTACAGGGTTTGCAGGCCGAGGTAGTTGAACTGCATGTCGCGCTTGGCGTCGATGGCGCGGCCGAGTTTGTCCATGTCGTAGGTGGCCAGTTCCGGTGACACCAGTTCCAGCTCGATGGCCTTGTGGATGTAGACCGGCAGCGCGCGCGGGTACAGTGTCTGCATTTCGCCCTGCGTGGCTTGCTTGGCCAGACCGAGGAAAGACAGCGCTTCGCGGCGCAGCTGGTCCATCAGCAGACGGGCAGTGGCGTAGGAATAGTTGGGCTCTTTTTCCACCAGCGCGCGCGCAGTGATCACCAGCGAGGTGTTCACGTCATCGACGGAAACGCCGTCATAGAGGTTGCGCATGGCCTCCTCGATGATGGTGTTGGCATCCACGCCTTCGAGTTCCAGACAGGCTTCGCGCACCACGGTTTCCAGACGGCCGACATCCAGCGGCTGGCGCGAGCCGTCGGCGAGGGTGACGTTGATGGTCGGGTGCGGTTTGCTGTCAGTGGCGGCCTTGGCGGCGCGCAGACGGGCGTGCTCTTCGCGGTACAGCACGTAATCGCGCGCGACTTTCTGTTCGCCATTGCGCATCAGGGCCAGTTCGACCTGGTCCTGGATGTCTTCGATATGCACCGTGCCGCCGGACGGCATGCGGCGGCGGAAAATCTGGTCGATCTGGGCGGTGAGATTGGCCACGGTCTCGTGGATGCGCGAGGATGCGGCAGCGGTGCCGCCCTCAACCGCCAGAAAGGCTTTGGTCATGGCGACGGCGATCTTGCTCTCGTCATAGGGCACAACCGTGCCGTTGCGCTTGATAACGCGCAACTGGCCTGGCGCAGTAGCCGTGATGGCGGAGCCACCGCTGTTGCCGCCCAAGGCGACGCTCGCGGCCCGGCCGGTTTCGGATGTAGGTGTCAATTCTGTATGCATGGGTGGCAGCCTCTTCTTGTTCCAAGCCCTGAATTCCGTGCCGACAAATCACTGTGTCAAAAAAACCACTGTGTCAAAAAAACATTGTGGTAAAAAAACATTGTGGCAAAGCCCTTGAGGCAAAACGCTATATCTAGGGGTTTGCAGTCAGCGGGATACAAGATAATGCGCTTTCAGGGGCGAGGCAAGGTGTATTTGCGTGGGAAAGCTGTGGATAAGATGTGCCTTGTTGCAGGATTATGATCCAGCGCACATTTTGGGGGGTAGGTGCAGTATATGGTTTGATGGCGTACAGACGGCCACCATATCTTGTGTTATGGCGGTGGCGCAAGGCGGGAGAGGTGGCGGATGCCGGCTGTTGCCGGATCCGCCGTGCGTGAGGGCTCAGTAATCGCTCAGTTCCGGTTCGGTCGGCAGGGGTTGGCCCTCCCCGCGTTCCTGCACCATGCGCTGGTAGATTTCTTCTCGATGTACGGTGGTGTCCTTGGGGGCGTCAATGCCGATGCGCACCTGATTGCCGCGCGCGTTGAGGACAGTGACACGCACGTTGTCACCAATCATGAAAGATTCGCCAGAGCGGCGGCTCAAAATCAACATGTCAGACGTTCTCCGCAGGATATTGCCAAATAGCCGCGGTCTGACTGCGTGACGAACTCCTTGTCTACTGGGCGCGGTGGACGGCGATCCTACGCCAAAATGAGAACTGTTGCTAGTTCTGTACTCGATTTTTGGGTTGACTTTGAGGGCTATGCTGGCAAAATCGCGCATCCTGTGACCGGTGGGTGATGTGCGGGTAAGTCCCGGCCGTTGCTCGCAGCCGTGTTGATCGCCACGGCTACCGGTGTTTTGTGCGCACATCCTGCGCACCTCCCGTGTCTGACAAGGGCTTTACCCAGTCTGCGTCCCGGGGCTTACGGCCAGTGCATGGTGCGCTGGCCGCTCGAAGTAGGGCTGCGCTGTGGCTGCCACACGCAATCCCGGAGACAGAGCCTTTGGTCGCGCTGCTGGCTGCAATCGCCTCAGCCGCAAGTAACAGCTGCAAACAGTGGGTGAACATCAATGACTGAACATTCAGCAGAATTCCTGTCGGGCGGGGAAATCCTGATCCGCGCCCTGCGCGACGAAGGTGTCGAGTACGTCTTCGGCTACCCGGGCGGCGCTGCGCTGCATATTTATGACGCCATCTTCCAGCAGAAAGATGTGCAGCACATCCTGGTGCGCCACGAGCAGGCGGCCACGCACGCGGCCGACGGCTATGCGCGCGCTACCGGCAAGGTAGGCGTGGTGCTGGTGACTTCCGGCCCCGGTGCCACCAACGCGGTTACCGGCATTGCCACCGCCTACATGGATTCCATTCCGATGGTCATCATCTCCGGCCAGGTGCAGAGCCACTTGATCGGCGAGGACGCATTCCAGGAAACCGACATGGTCGGTATCTCGCGCCCCATCGTGAAGCACAGCTTCCTGATCAAGGATCCGAGCGAGATCGCGGAAACCATCAAGAAGGCTTTTTATATCGCCAGCACCGGCCGTCCCGGCCCGGTGGTTGTCGATATCCCCAAGGACAAGACCCATCCGCACCTGAAGTTCGAGTACAAGTACCCGGACAAGGTCAAGCTGCGTTCCTACCAGCCGCCGGGTCGCGGCCATTCCGGCCAGATCAAGAAAGCCGTGCAGATGTTGCTGGAAGCGAAGCGCCCGGTGATCTACAGCGGTGGCGGCGTGGTGCAAGGCAATGGTGCCGAGCTGCTCACCGAGCTGGCGCAGCTGCTCAACTACCCGGTGACCAATACCCTGATGGGTCTGGGCGGCTATCCGGCAACGGATCGCCAGTTCCTCGGCATGCTGGGCATGCACGGCAATTACGAGGCGAATCTGGCCATGCACCACAGCGATGTCATCCTCGCTGTCGGCGCGCGCTTTGATGATCGCGTGACCAACACGCCGTCGAAGTTCTGCCCGGAAGCGAAAATCATCCACATCGATGTCGATCCGGCATCGATTTCCAAAACCGTGCGCGCCGACATCCCGATTGTCGGCACGGTCGATTCCGTGTTGCGCGACATGCTGGCGCTGGTGAAAGAAGGCAAGGAAAAACCGGATGCCGAAGCGCTGTCCGGCTGGTGGAAACAGATTGACGAGTGGCGCGAGGAATATGGCCTCTATAAAAAGCCGCGTCACGGCGCGTCCGGCGGTTCGCTGATCAAGCCGCAGGATGTCATCAAGATGTTGCGCAAGGTGACGAAAGGGGATGCCTACATCACCTCGGATGTCGGCCAGCACCAGATGTTTGCTGCGCAGTACTACATGTTCGACAAACCGCGCCGCTGGATCAATTCCGGTGGTCTTGGCACCATGGGTTTCGGCTTGCCGGCAGCCATGGGCGTGCAGATGGCGTTTCCGGATGCCACCGTCGCCTGCGTCACCGGTGAAGGCAGTATCCAGATGTGTATCCAGGAATTGTCGACCTGCACGCAATATCACTTGCCAGTGAAAATTATCAACCTGAACAACCAAGCGCTAGGCATGGTGAAACAGTGGCAGGACATGCAGTACGAAGGTCGCCACTCGCACAGCCTGTACGAGGATTCGCTGCCGGATTTCGTGAAGTTGATGGAGGCTTACGGCCACGTCGGCATGAAAGTCACGCGCTATGAGGATTTGGAAGCGGCGATGGAGCAGTGTTTCGCCATGAAAGATCGCGTGGTGTTCATGGATATTTACGTCGACAGCACCGAGCACGTGTATCCGATGCAGATCGCACCGAACGGCTCGATGCGTGACATGTTGTTGAGCAAGACGGAGCGCACCTGATGAGACGCATTATTTCTGTATTGCTGGAAAATGCTCCCGGTGCGTTGTCACGCGTAGTAGGGTTGTTTTCGCAGCGCGGTTACAACATTGAAACCCTGACCGTGGCGCCGACGGAAGATCCGACGCTGTCGCGCCTGACGCTGACGACCATCGGTGACGACAAGATCATCGAGCAGATCACCAAACACCTGAACAAGCTGGTGGATGTGGTGAAACTGGTCGATCTCACCGAAGGCAGTCACATCGAGCGCGAGATCATGCTGATCAAGGTGCGTGCCAGTGGTGCGCAGCGCGCGGAAATCAAACGCTGCGTGGATATTTTTCGCGGCCAGATTGTCGATGTCACCAGCACGATCTACACCGTGCAGCTGGTGGGCGCCAGTGACAAGCTTGATGCATTCCTGGAAGCCGTCGGCGATGCCGCGATTCTGGAGGTGGTGCGCAGTGGCGTGTCCGGCATTGCGCGCGGTGAAAAAGTTTTGAGTCTGTAAGAAAATCAATTTAACCGGCGCTAAGCCAAAACACGTGAGGTAAATCATGCAAATCTACTACGACAAAGACGCCGACCTGTCGATTATTCGCGGCAAGAAAGTGGCCATTATCGGCTTCGGTTCACAGGGCCATGCGCACGCAGGCAACCTGAAGGATTCCGGCGTTGACGTAGTGGTGGGTTTGCGCCCGGGTTCTGCAACCGCGAAGAAAGTGGAAGCTGCCGGCCTGTCAGTCAAATCCGTGCCGGAAGCCGTGCAGTGGGCGGATCTGGTCATGGTGCTGACACCGGATGAGTTCCAGTCACAGCTGTATCGCAATGAAATCGAACCGAACCTGAAGCAGGGCGCCACGCTGGCGTTTGCGCACGGTTTCGCCATTCATTACAACCAGGTGGTGCCGCGCGCCGATCTCGATGTCATCATGATCGCGCCGAAAGCGCCGGGCCACACCGTGCGCAACGAATTCGTCAAAGGCGGCGGTATTCCGGATCTCATCGCGGTATTCCAGAACGCATCCGGCAAAGCCAAGGAAGTGGCCTTGTCTTACGCCTCTGCCATCGGCGGTGGCCGTACCGGTATCATCGAAACCACGTTCAAGGATGAAACCGAAACCGATTTGTTCGGTGAGCAGGCGGTACTGTGCGGTGGTGCAGTCGAGCTGGTGAAAATGGGTTTCGAGACGCTGGTCGAAGCCGGTTATGCACCGGAAATGGCTTACTTCGAGTGTCTGCATGAATTGAAGCTGATTGTTGACCTGATGTACGAAGGCGGCATCGCCAACATGAACTACTCCATCTCCAACAATGCGGAGTATGGTGAGTATGTGACGGGCCCGCGTGTTATCAACGAAGAGTCGCGCAAGGCCATGCGTCAGGCGCTGAAAGATATCCAGAACGGCGAGTATGCGAAAAAATTCATTCTCGAAGGCGCAAGCAATTATCCATCCATGACCGCGTATCGTCGCAACAACGCGGCGCATCCGATTGAAGTGGTGGGTGGCAAACTGCGCGCGATGATGCCGTGGATCAAGAAGATCGTCGACAAGAGCAAAAACTGATTGTCGGTGTGGTATAAAAACGCGGCTACGGCCGCGTTTTGTTTTTTTACAGGAAAGAGGTGAGTTATGTCCGAGCAGCAGGATCAGGTCGAGGTCGCGGAAGACGATGGCGTGTTGCCGATAGGCGAGCATTTTGAGGAAGTGGCGGAGGAAGATGGTCGCAAGGTGCGCCATCGCGGCGTTTACCTGTTGCCCAACCTGTTCACGACGGCCGCGCTGTTCTGTGGTTACTACGCGGTGATTGCCGGCATGCAGCACCGCTTCGAGAATGCGGCTATCGCCATATTTGTGGCCATGGTGTTCGATGGTCTCGACGGACGCGTCGCGCGTCTCACCAATACCCAGAGTGCATTCGGCGTGCAGTACGACAGCCTGTCCGATCTGGTGTCTTTCGGTGTTGCGCCCGGCCTGGTGATGTTCAACTGGGCGCTGGTGCAGGTCGGCAAGTTCGGCTGGTCGGCGGCATTTCTGTATTGTGCCTGTGCGGCTTTGCGACTGGCGCG
The DNA here is from genome assembly GCA_964509075.1 of uncultured Pseudomonadales bacterium. Lineage (GTDB taxonomy): Bacteria > Pseudomonadota > Gammaproteobacteria > Pseudomonadales > UBA7239 > UBA7239. The sequence continues at coordinate 6,358 of CAZDWC010000021.1, forward strand.
TTTCAACACGCAAGTGGAAACGGCCGACAAGCGCTATTTCACTGGTCTGGCCAGCCCGGCAGCGGCAGCGGTAATTGCCGGCACGGTGTGGCTGGGTTGTGATGTGCAAATAGAAAGTGGCTTGACGCCGATACTGCTGACCATCCTGACTGCAGCAACGGGTCTGCTGATGATCACCAACCTGCGTTACTACAGTTTCAAGGGCATAGATTTCAAAGGTCGTGTGCCTTTCATCTATCTGTTGGCGGTGTTGTTGATCATAACCGTGCTGATCTGGCATACGGAATTGGCGCTGCTGAGCATGGCAGTGGTCTACGCTTTGTCGGGCCCTGTGCTGCACTGGCGCACTCGTAAAACGGTTGCTGTGTGAGTGTTTTTGGGGCGCTGCAGAAAAAAATGCACAAAAATGTTTTTTTTTGTTGCATGGGTTTCTGAGTTGCATATAATGCGCGTCCGCACTGAGCAGTGCCTCAGGCGGGTTGATTAAGAAGA
>CAZDWC010000022.1:0-5885 GCA_964509075.1 uncultured Pseudomonadales bacterium
CGCATGGCTTCGCCATTTTATGCGCCGCCTTACGCTGCCCCTTAGCTCAACGTTATGCCCATAGACCCAAGAGACAACAATGGTTTACATTTTAGGAATATCCTCATTTTTGTCCATGCTTATATTGCTGTTTATTGCCAGCAATATCATATGCTTCGCAAGCGAACTAATTGAGCCATCTAACTCTGATTTACATACGTATATTTTCTTACTAATCACGTCAGTTATTCCACTAATCTTGTCATATTATGCGAGTAGAAAAATTGTTAATTGGTACATGCTTCGTAAAAAAATATTTCCAACTATTTCTACAGAAAAAAAATTAACTCTAACTTTTATAGCTATCCTATATTTACTTACGAGTCTTTTTGGCTCACCAGCAATTCAAAGCAAAAACATAAGCAATGAAATCGCTATATATAAGAGCCTAAAAGCTGAAAATGATCCACGCCTGTCTGAAGATCACCCCTATATTAAAACTTATATATCTATACCAGTTCTTCCATTTGTTGTTGTGAGTTTCCATGAATATCAACTATCTGGCTTGTACGGTTGGGGCGGATGGTCATTACAAATCTGGTATGTCACGGGCGTAAAAAATATTGCGGAGCTTCCGATATGGCGATCATAAAAATTGGGCATAACAAGTCGCTCAAGGTCGTTCCTCGCTTCGCTCGTCACTGGACAGTTACAAACGGCGCATGCTTCGCATTTTATGCGCCGTCTGCAACTGCCCCTTAGCTCAACGTTATGCAACAAAAATTAGAGGGTAGTATCTCAAAATGAGTCTAAAAGAATTTTGTTCGTCCATGTATTTTTGAATGAAATGGTAAAAGAGGTTAGATATCCAGAAATGAAGAACGGTTAAGCTAGGCATTATGAAAAAATTAATATGGCTTCTGCTGCTTGCAATGCCTCCGTGGTTCGCCTCCGAGCTTGATGCTAAAAAATGGGTATTAATCCTGTCAGTGATTCCATTTTTTCTTTATGCCAGCACACTAGGAGATCCTGACGAGTATCTTATTGGGGAAGGTTTCGCCAAGAACAGTAAGCCGATTATATTAGTTATAGTCATCGGTGGCCTTATCCTCGGCTCAGGTCTTCTCAGTTTCGTGCGCGCACTATTGCATTAAGCCAATCTTCAAATTTGGTAAGCTGGCAACATCGCCTGAGTCAGTGCAAATGGCATAATGTCTTACATTTATAAAAGGAGAAATTTCATAAATGTTGCATAACAAGTCGCTCAAGGACGTTCCTCGCTTCGCTCGTCACTGGACAGTTACAAACGGCGCATGCTTCGCATTTTACGCGCCGTCTGTAACTGCCCCTTAGCTCAACGTTAGGGCCAGAAATGGAAATCGCAACAGAATCAGTAAAAAGAAGCGTAATTTTTTCTTTCATAGTTTGCGTAATTTCATCGACAAGAAACAATGCATTCATATTCCTTGTAATAGCATTGCCGCTCGCAACTTGGGTTTTGTACGGAATATATGTTGCTTTCAGGTATCCAAAGCGCCGAATAGCAAGAATGAAAAGAATTCTTGCGTGGGTAATATCTGGCGTCATTGTCCTAGCCGCAAATCATTACTATGAGGCCAAGACTAATCAAAATGCCCGCATTGTCACAGATGCTATTGAGTCATACTATTCATTACATGGAAAATATCCCAACTCTATTGAAGACGTGGGTATCTCCGAAAATGAGTTGCGATCACTATTGGGTACGTCAAATTACCACTTGGCAAAAGAAAAGCCGCGTCTCCTATACACACCAAATGACAATCCATATGGTAAATATGTTTATCAGTTTGAGGAAAGAAAGTGGCTATACGTTCCAGGAGGCTAATGGCCCTAACAAGTCGCTCAAGGACGTTCCTCGCTTCGCTCGTCACTGGACAGTTACAAACGGCGCATGCTTCGCATTTTACGCGCCGTCTGTAACTGCCCCTTAGCTCAACGTTAGCATCCAAATGAGTAAAATCGCGGTTCTAAAAATTTCAGTTGCAGTAATTGTGCTATCCGGAATGGCGGTGATTATCGGAATATTTGGAAAGTCGATGCATCCAAATGCAGAGGCAAGAAGTAGGTCGTCAGTAAGAGTGAGTCTCAGCACATTGTCAGAAAATTCTGTTACTGAAGTTTCGTTTATGAACTTCTACAAGGTGTACCTAATTAAAAATAATGATAATGTTTCAGCATACTCAATTCCCTTCTATGAGGACAGGCATTTTATGCCAGACCCAACATGGCAGAGAGCTGTGGTACCGTGCAATAAGTTCGAGGTTACTTTGCACGGTTTTAAGTGTGTAGACCCTGACATGAATGACTCATGGCGTAATGCATTTCAGTGGGGAATTGACGGTAAGCCTGTACAAAAAACATGGGTTCCGGCATTAGAGAATGCCCCCTTTAAAATAGTAGGCAGTGAAGTTGTAATATCGCCAGAGTATCGTTAATGCTAACAAGTCGCTCAAGGTCGTTCCTCGCTTCGCTCGTCACTGGACAGTTACAAACGGCGCATGCTTCGCATTTTATGCGCCGTTTGTAACTGCCCCTTAGCTCAACGTTAGGCGTAAATAAGTGACAACGTACAATCCATCAAAAATTGAAAAAAATATAAATTCAGGAATGCTTTGCACTGTTTTCTGGGCTGAATTGTATTTCTTAACGTACAAGAAACTGCCAGCTGTCATGTCTTTAGCTGGGTTATTTTGGCTTATATATTGGGTTTCAGAACATATAAGCCAAAGATGGGGCAGTGCTCGCCATGTACTAGGATTGCGTGAAATTTTGCGGGTTGCCATTTATAAAAAGGGCAATAGCCTAATTCTATTACTCCCATTAATGGCAGGATGCTTTATATTTATGGGGTATTATTTTCACAGAACTTTCGTGGGTATATTGTTTACGTTGCTTTATGCGCTTATGGTGTTCCTCTTAGAGAGATACCCGGAAAATGTTTACTTATAAAATAGGAATTTGAGCTAATGTTTCCGCCTAACAAGTCGCTCAAGGCCGTTCGCATGCGCTCACTGGACAGCCCCAATCGGCGCATGCTTCGCATTATATGCGCCGATTGTGTCTGCCCCTTAGCTCAACGTTAGCCCTTTTGGTGTAGATGTCACATGAAGAAAGTATTTTTTATTAGATCAATAGAAAATGATAACAGCGAAGCTCTATTGAGGCTCGTTCAGGAAATTGCTGAAACGCTTAATGTTTCAGTTTCAGACACACTTGATATACCTCCAATTTCTAAATTTGACGAAATGCTTGAGTCCCAAATTTCTAGCTCTGATTTAATAATCGCGGATCTTACATTGTTAAGTCAGAATGTAGTTTATGAATATGGGCTATCTCGTGGGAAAAATAAGCCATTGATAATTTTAATGAGTACAGTGCTTGATATGGAGCCTGGAATTCCATATGAAAGCTTGGTGCTCACTTATGGCAGCACAGAGCAACTTCACCAATTTAAGGGTGTATTAGCAAAGCATGTTGAGCATGCAATAAATGATCCTAATGAATTTTTACTTGAAAACTTTAAGAAGGTAACAAACAAAAGAGATAAGCTCTTTATTTCGTATTGTCACAAGGATAAAGGTTATCTTGAGAGGCTTCTCATTCATTTAAAGCCGTTAGAAAAGTCTGGAAGTTTAGATATTTGGGTTGATACCAAAATTAAACCTGGAGAAAAGTGGAAAAAAGAGATAGAAGGTGCACTATCTAAAGCAACATCAGCCTTGCTTCTCATTAGTGCTGACTTTCTTGCGTCTGAATTTATAGCGGAAAATGAGCTCCCTCCCTTGCTAAAAAAAGCAGAGGAAACAGGTACAAGAATACTCCCTCTAATTTTGAAGCCTTGCAGATTTAGTAGAGATCCACACCTGAAACACTTTCAAGCATTTAATGACCCAAAAAAACCGTTAGTGCTGCTCAATGATGGTGAGCAAGAGAAGATATATGATGAAATCGCAGAAGAGATCGAGCGTTGGTCGCGTCAGGGCTAACAAGTCGCTCAAGGCCGCTCACTGTCGTTCGCTGGACAGTTCCAGTCGGCGCATGCTTCGCATTTTATGCGCCGTCTGCAACTGCCCCTTAGCTCAACGTTAGGAGAATTATGAAATCGCTTTCCGTAAACGTAAAAACAGCAATGACAATAGTATTTTCATTGTTGCTTGGGTATGCGGCAGGAAAGCTAGAAGCCAAGTTTTCTTGGGTAAATTCCTTCAATGGCTATTTGAATTTAAGCCAACTAGATGAACTTGTGGTTTTGAACCTGCTTAGGTCAGGCAAAAATCCGGAAGCTATAAATTTCCTAGAATCAAAGTTATCTGGCGGTTTCATTGGGCGTTCTGGCGAGAATGGCGGCATACAGGTCTTTAGGGAGCAAAATGCAAAAGACGCCCAAGCAATAAATGACCTAAATAAAGTTGTGCTAGGAATAAATGAGTACTTTTGTAAATATAATCCCAGAGAAATAGAAGTATTTAGAGTCAATCTACTACGTGAATTAGAGAGTATTGGTCGTCAGAATGAAATCTGTAACAGTAATTCTCCTAACAAGTCGCTCAAGGACGCGCCATAAATGGCGCTGGACAGCCCCAAACGGCGCATGCTTCGCATTATATGCGCCGCTTGTGTCTGCCCCTTAGCTCTGCGTTAGGTTGCAAAGGAGTCACCGTGCCAAAAGCTCAAATTACAATATCAATAATGATGTTCGTATGGGCTTGCTGCTACTTTGTATTCGGGTATGTTCAAGCAATAGATGTCGGGTTTGAATCTGCAATAAAACAAGTAGCAACATGGTCAGGGTTAGCATGGCTATTTACTTTTCCAATATTGCTTGCATGCTCTTACATGATTCTTGGTATTTCCACATTCTTTTATAAGCCATCACAAGCTAATTTATGGTTGGTGAAATATGGGCCAACCATTGCCGCTATGTTAATTACAGTGGAAGCATTGCCTACCAAGGTAGAAAATATAAATTGGCAAGTTCTTGGAGTGGGTACAGTTTTTGCCATGGCGGCATTTTTGTTTGTGCCATGGTTGCTGGCTATTTTGTCATTGTGCTTCGTAAAAAAGGCAGGTACAAATGCAACCTAACAAGTCGCTCAAGGCCGTTCGCGTGCGCTCACTGGACAGCTTCAGTCTGGGCATGCTTCGCATTTTATGCCCAGCCTTACGCTGCCCCTTAGCTCTGCGTTAGGCCATAATATGAAGAAGCTAGCAGTATCAGTTCTATTTGCAGCAATAAGTGCCTGCTCAGTAACAGTTGGGCCATCAACATTAAGCAAATATAAAGAAGAATTAATTTCTGAAGTAAAAAACTCTGACAAAATAACAGTTGTAGAGCATTCAAATCGCTTTGATTTCTACAATGAAAATATCACCTATCTTCCTGAAACAATAAAGGAAAACGTATATGGATCTTCAAATTTAGAAAATATAAATATCTTGCTTAGTGCATTAAAATCTTCAGACTTCAAGGAAGTCTACTCAGCATGCATATTCTCCCCTCACCATAGAATTGAATTCTATCGGTCAGGAGTTAAGACAAGTGAAATTGAAGTTTGTTTTCAGTGTGAAGATATTCAGTGGAGTAAAGGCGGTGTAATACACGGAAGTCTCAGTAATGTGTTTGAATCTACGGTTAAATCAGCAGGTTTTGAAATTAATAGAGACTGGAAGAGTATTGCAAGTGAGAAAGGTACTTTGCATGGGCAGTAAGGCATATGGCCTAACAAGTCGCTCAAGGTCGTTCCTCGCTTCGCTCGTCACTGGACAGCTTCAGTCGGCGCATGGCTTCGCCATTTTATGCGCCGCCTTTCGCTGCCCCTTAGCTCAACGTTGTGCGCCAACAGAAATTTAAAACATCTGTTTCC
>CAZDWC010000023.1:0-5659 GCA_964509075.1 uncultured Pseudomonadales bacterium
TCTGGATCTATAACTTTCTTTTTCTTCACTCCGCACCATCCTTTTCTGCTAACGTTGAGCTAAGGGGCAGCTGCAGACGGCGCATAAAATGCGAAGCATGCGCCGTTTGCAACTGTCCAGTGACGAGCAAAGCGAGGAACGACCTTGAGCGACTTGTTAGGTAACATTTTGCACCGCTCTACATTTTGGAAATGATGAACAACCCCAAAATATACCACCTGCCTTTTCTCCAGATTTTACAGTTCTTTGCACCATCTCTGATCCACACCTAGGACACAACCTTTCTAAATTTGTAGATAACCGCGCCTGAACATTCTTTATATGCTCTCTATTTGTAGCCATAGATGGTGGTTTGCGACCACTGCAAATTGCACTATATAGACTTTCGACTTCTTCTTCAGTAAATACGGGAACCCTTACCGATTTTATAAATGAAACATAGCCACTTGCATATGTAACATTTTTTGGCATTTCTGTTTTGAAAGTACTTCCGCCAACAAACACAATAACTGAGTGAATATTCTCTATTTCTATACCCAGCAATGAATCAAGCGCCTTTATGTGTTTGAAATTTTGCCGAAGCGGATTTTGAAACTTATTTGAATGCTTGAATAGCTTTTGTGTCCACATAGGCTGTTTTTCATTACCGAATATCCAACCACTGTAATTTTTAGTCTCAACGACAAACACACCATATTTAGAAACAAACACATGGTCTATTTGTGTTGTGCCGTCTGGTGTACTTAACGTTACATTATGAATAGGACGATATACCCTCTTGTCTAAGTAGATGAGTGCCGACAACCTTACCAGCATTTCTCCAGACACACCCTTTAACCAATTGCTCCTTAACAGACTTGTGACAATGAGCAAAGGCAGCAAGAACCACAATTTTGAAATTATTGGCGCAAAGATCATGGCGATATTCATGCTTGTTACCTAACGTTGAGCTAAGGGGCAGACACAGACGGCGCATATAATGCGAAGCATGCGCCGACTGGGTCTGTCCAGCCGCGAAGCGGCGACCTTGAGCGACTTGTTATGCATGGTTACGTAGCACCATTTCCTCTGGAGGCAGGTTAAATGGTTTGGAAAAGTTGATTGGCTTCTCCGTAGCATAAATTACTACCGTATCTGCTGCTGAATTCATTGCATGAAGCCTGTCTTTAGGCATAACCATGTAATCACCAGTGCGAAGATTAATTTTCTGCTTGGTATGTGGATCAATAGAGGTGAACTCACCGGATACAACGTAAATATGTGTATCCCACCTATGCCAATGGAGCTCCTCACTTTCCTCTTCTTCAAGAATTTGAGCAATTGGCCAAAGTCCCAAGCTGTTCACATGGTTTATTGCCTCACTCTTATTCGCAAACATATTTTTTTCAATGACTAAATTCATGGCTACTCCGTGAATGCATAACGTTGAGCTAAGGGGCAGCGGAAGGCAGCGCATACAATTTGCGAAGCAAATGCGCTGACTGGAGCTGTCCAGTGACGAGCGAAGCGAGGAACGACCTTGAGCGACTTGTTATGCACGCCTTTATTCTCTTGAATTAACCCAAAACTCAATTTCAGTTATTGGATTCATGGAATACTTGGCAGAAAAAAAGCAACCACCACCGCCCTTATATGCTACTGGATTTATTTTGGGATCTGCTCCATTCAATATTTCAGACACATTACAAAAGCCAGATACCAGCACGAACTCATTTTGATCTTCTAATCTTCCGATAAACTGTAAGCCATATTTATCAAATGACAGAAGTGGGTTTCCACTGCCGTCTTTCGAGGTTTCAACCCGTCTTTTTAGTATAGGAATTACCTTTTCTACATATTCCTGGCTTGTCTTAAAATATTTTCTGGGAGATTTAGCATGTCCTGACAAGCGATCTAAGACCATTCCTGCTTGAGGTTCGGCAATAACAATTGCTTGCTGAGCAAATGTCACTCCTGAAGTCAGAATAGATAGCACCGCTAAAGAAACTCTCAGATACATACCGCTATTCCTTATTAAGTGCATAACGTTTGAGCTAAGGGGCAGGCACAGGCGGCGCATAAAATGCGAAGCATGCGCCGACTGGGACTGTCCAGCGACCAACGGGAGCGACCTTGAGCGATTTGTTAGCAGTCATTTCTTTACCGGCAATTCTTCGTGCTTTGGTAATTCGCTGGTTTCTACACACCACGACGCTCTTGAACCCCAGAATATGCTCTGCTCTGGCTTTATTCCTGGGTCTTCATCTAGTGTGCCGGCTGGAACTACCATATTTTTACCGCCCTTCACTTCCCAAGGCAATGAAGAGCCGCATTTGTTGCAAAATGCCGTGGTTAGGTACTTTGCCTGCGGGAAATCATATTTTCCGACAAGCTCCGCGCCCCTTACCCAATGGAACTGGGGCATGGGCACAAATATGTTTGCGGAATGCATGCTGCCAGTAAATTTTCTGCACCTTGAGCAATGGCAAAATTGAAAGCCCTTGAATGGCGCTGAAATTTCGTACTCAACACTTCCACAGAGACAACTACCTTTCATGAAATTTCCTTTTCGCGCTAATTGTATGTGGCGTGTTTCTTCTTTTGACTGCTAACGTTTGAGCTAAGGGGCAGGCACAGGCGGCGCATAAAATGCGAAGCATGCGCCGACCGGGACTGTCCAGCGACCAACGGGAGCGACCTTGAGCGATTTGTTAGGCCATATTTGCACACTCTTCTCTAATTTTTTTCTCACACACCGCACATAACTTGACATAATCTAAAGCCTCTTCTTGGCCAATAGCAAATTCCGGTCTGTGGATCGCTTCATTTCTTAGAGATTTAAGCTCTTTTATTACAACGCGGTAACCAGCACGAATAATTTTCTTACTGATAAGATCATTAATTACATCTGTAGCACTCAAATATTCATTATTTTCTGGAGAATTTGATTGTATTTTTAAAATATATTGTTCAAGCTCTAGCCAAGACTCTATGACAGCAACTCTTGGAGAGTACTCAACCATTCTGGTGATTTTGTAATATTTCTCTAAGTCTTTATCATTTAAAAGCTCAAAATTCGGATTGTTTTCAAGAGCATTTTCTGCGACTACCAATATATCTTTAAATCTCGCCTCAATTTCCTTGTACTTCACCGACTCAATGCGAGTAAATACCTGCTTAATTTCAGACTTAAATAGATAAGAGATCCACAGCATAATCAGTGGCCATATAACTGTGTCAATTAATTTTACAAACAGTTCTGCATTCATATTGTATGGCCTAACGTTGAGCTAAGGGGCAGACACAAGCGGCGCATATAATGCGAAGCATGCGCCGGTTGGGGCTGTCCAGCGCCATTTATGGCGCGCCCTTGAGCGACTTGTTAGGTGCATTTTTCAGCCTTGATACTATAAAACGGCATACGGTCAATAATATTGCCGCCAATAAGCAAACAACAACAGACATATATACATATAAAAACGTTATTAGTGGGCCAAGTGTATTGGTTTTGAAACCATGATTGTAAATGGAAAAATACAATAGGCTACCAATAAATATACCCAAAGTTATTAGGCCAGACACTGCAAACGCATTAATCTTTGAATATTTAAAACCTATGAGAAAGGCAATAAGGTTTACCAGAATTATTCCTTCGTTTCTCCAGCCATCAGTAAAGCCCTCAATTGCCAATTGCACCAATACGGATATAGATCCAACAAACACCACAACCAATAACTTAATCTTAGAATCTGCCATACGCATGCACCTAACGTTGAGCTAAGGGGCAGCGAAAGGCAGCGCATACAATTTGCGAAGCAAATGCGCTGACTGAAGCTGTCCAGTGACGAGCGAAGCGAGGAACGACCTTGAGCGACTTGTTAGGTTTCATTACTTTTGGCTTGGAGTGGTTATTGAAGCATTACACTCGTGGCATGAGTATTTTATAAAGCCCATGCCGCCTCCATTTCTTTGCATAATTGAAGCTCTATCTTTAATAAAACAGTTCGCACAAAGCCAATGCTCTGGATCTGTAGAATTTACGTCTGGCTTTATTTTATAAACGAAGCAGCCTCTTGACGCCTCATACAGCTGATAATTAGAAGATTTTTTCTCCCAGTTCTCTTTAGTAGTAATTTTATTCTTCAGCTCAGATATTTGATTGTGAAGCGACTGATACTCACTTTGCGCACTTAGGATTGTAGATTGAAGCTCAATAATATGAGACTGCATTTCAATTGCTTTATCTGTTACAGCGGAATCAATTTTTCTACCTATAAGATATGCTGCAAAGTCTTTAGCAAAATTTACTGATGTATAAGCACTTCCGAGATCCATGGTATTACTCCTGTGAAACCTAACGTTGAGCTAAGGGGCAGTTACAGACGGCGCATAAAATGCGAAGCATGCGCCGTTTGTAACTGTCCAGTGACGAGCGAAGCGAGGAACGACCTTGAGCGACTTGTTAGGAGTCATTGCTCTTAGCCGAAAGTAACACAAGGAATAAGCCATAACCTATTAGCATGTTCGATATTGCGTAAACAATATAGCTGTACGCCATAAATATCATTTGCACTGGTGAAAAACTTGCGAAAAAATATGCAGCGTATGGAACAAACCGCGAGACAAGGAAAATTATCCAAGTTATCAAAAAAGCTGCTACGCCTAATTTTATATAGAAGACACCTGGAGGATTTTCTGTAATTCTCTCCTTCACGTTGTATTTCTTAAGAAGATACGCAGAGATAACTACGCCAATTATAATTGACAGTTCAGAACTTAACATAACAAGTTGATACGCCCTGTCCACTTTGGGCCCAACAAATAGATGTGCAATGCTTCCATAAAATTGGCGAATAAATATATGGCCAATTAGAATTCCTAAACCTAGGGTAATGTTTTTCATAAGACTCCTAACGTTGAGCTAAGGGGCAGCGGAAGGCAGCGCATACAATTTGCGAAGCAAATGCGCTGACTGGAGCTGTCCAGTGACGAGCGAAGCGAGGAACGACCTTGAGCGACTTGTTAGGCAACTTACTCACCGGACGCTACATGCTTTCTGTGGTTGTTACGAACCAAACGGCCCTCTTTCATGAGTAACCCAATAACGCTGTAACTCAGATAGTCTTTTGAGCCGCCACCATAGTCTGACTGCAAACCCAGATACTTTGCGGCATCTGAATTGGTAATGCCGCCTGGATTTGCTTTGGCCAATTCCATAACAGCAGACTTAAGCAGCTCTAACGCCATTTGTGATTTCTCATAGCAACCGTCAGGGATATTCAACTTCACATGCTTACTAATATTATCAGGGTTTGGTTTAACCCTATTGGTAAGCATGCCACCTTGAGAACGGATGCCAAACGCAGCGATTAATTCTGCTTCAATTTTTAGCGCCTGCTGTTCTGATAGATTGTCTGAGATTATTGTATGGATAACTTTGTGCTGAGATTCAATAATTTCGTTGATTAGCCTACCTTTCTCAGAATCATCGATATTTGCCTGGTGCTCCCAAGCCCTATTACCAGTTCCCTTGCCAATATAAAAAGGGCGAGCTGGTTTTTCTCTTGGATCTTTCAGCGCGTAAACGTAAAAGGGATTCTGTGCCATTTTTGGTTGCCTAACGCCGAGCTAAGGGGCAGACACAAGCGGCGCATATAATGCGAAGCATGCGCCGATTGGG
>CAZDWC010000024.1:0-4589 GCA_964509075.1 uncultured Pseudomonadales bacterium
CACAACACTAAAACTGAATACTTTTGATGGAACCTAACGTTGAGCTAAGGGGCAGGCACAGTCGGCGCATAAAATGCGAAGCATGCGCCGACTGTGGCTGTCCAGCGCCATTTATGGCGCGTCCTTGAGCGACTTGTTAGGCACTTCTTTCGGCATCCCAGCATATGTAGCAATGACAATGACAACCATTAGATACCCAGCTATAACCTCATACATGGTAAAAGCCTTCATTACCCAACTTATGGGGTGAATGTCACCATAGCCGGTTGTAGTAATAGTTATTGCGCTGAAGTAAACACTATCGAAAAAGTCATTGGGTTCACGACTAAACGGTGATTCCAATAGATTAAAAAAATAAATTATTGCGAAATACACAATAAGACCCATATAACTTTTCAGTGCCATCTGGAGTCTTTCGTGTGGCTTCAGGTCTGAAGATTGACTTTCACCTTTTAATATATCAATTGCATCATTGTAAAATGCAAAGACCAATTCATTTATCCGTGACCATGCAATGGCCATGAGAATAATTGCAACACAGAAATTTATTGGCTTATTGGAATAAATTGATGTTGTTGACTCTATTACTATGAATGCAAAAATTTCTGCACTAATGAATCTTTTACTCCATAACCTATAAAAATCTCCTTTACCAGATTTATCTAAGTATTTTTTCTTCTTTGCATCAAAAATCATTCTAGTGGGACTAAGAAGCCATCCAATTATCCAGGTGTATTTATTCATGCCTGTGCCTAACGTTGAGCTAAGGGGCAGCGGAAGGCAGCGCATACAATTTGCGAAGCAAATGCGCTGACTGGAGCTGTCCAGTGAACGAAGTGAACGGCCTTGAGCGACTTGTTAGGTGCTACTTGGTTTTTTACCTCAGGAAACATGTAAACGACATTTTGCAGAATTAACATTAGACTAACCGCCAGAGCCACAATTAAATACAAGATATTCTGCTGGACTTGCAGAGTGAGAATATTGCCCTTCACCATAATTTAAAACTGCAGCAGAACCTATGAAATTAATACTGAACTCTTTGCCTGATATTGAAACACCCGGAACATATGTTGCAGGCGTTGCTGACCAATTTTTGGCGTTCTGTGCAAACCACTGTACTAGAGCTTCATGCTCCTTACTTCCTGAGACTATGACACATTCTTTGTTTGGCATATTTTGACTGTATACAGACACATGTAAAGCTTCTGACGTATTAACTGAAATCTCAATTGTTCTTGAACAACCACTTAAAAGGGCCATGCTCCAAATTATTTGCGAAACCAAGTTCATGATATTAACTTCCTGTAAATACTTATTTTCTTGGCTGGTTTATCTTTGCACCTAACGTTGAGCTAAGGGGCAGCGGAAGGCGGCGCATAAAATGGCGAAGCCATGCGCCGACTGAAGCTGTCCAGCGAACGCAGTGAGCGGCCTTGAGCGACTTGTTAGATTACAGTTCTCTAAAGCCATAAAACGTGAGCTTATATTTCGATGTTACAGGTTTTGATGGGCAGCACATTGCGTCATTGTCATATGCCATTGCATTAAACGTAAAGACCCCATTCTCAAATTTCATGGACTCGAAATCTACGAAACGCTCTCCCCTACCGCCGATTATTGCCAAACCGACCAGCCTATAACTTGGCTTTAGATTTTTGTCATCCTCATTTTCCGGCCTAGTGTCACTCAATTCATAGGCCACTAAATACTGAACGTCTCCGTTTCCACCATGCTGGCCTGACACATATAGAAGCGCAACATAAAGCTGCTGTTCGCCATTTTTAATTGGGACAACCTTCCTAGAGTCTTTTTCTTCTTCTGACCAACCGTCATTTAATTGAGTTGAAAGAATGTCTAATTTTCCATTGACAACTGATTTCCATTCATCTGCAAAAGATATGTTTGTGTAAATCATCAATATTAGAAAGACAATTCTTGGCATGTTCTTGCTCTGTAATCTAACGTTGAGCTAAGGGGCAGTTACAGACGGCGCATAAAATGCGAAGCATGCGCCGTTTGTAACTGTCCAGTGACGAGCGAAGCGAGGAACGACCTTGAGCGACTTGTTATGCCTAACATCTGCATCCCTTATTTAAACTCTGCATAAAATAGCAACGCTGTCAGTAAACCATAAAAAACAGATTCAGACGATATATCCCCCAACTGACCATGGCTAACAGCATGCCTACCATGCTCAATTCGATCTCCAACATCAGATATAGAGAAGCCTCTGGATGTTTTTACTGGAATAGAATACAGCGCCTGATCAAGTGAGTCGCAGTAGGTTACTGCCTTAGTCTGGCCGAGCTTCATAATTTTATATGCAAGGGAAACACTTGAAACTCTGCGATTTTTGAGTCTCTCATCTTTAATTGACCTTTGAGCGTGATCTTTTCCAGCTTGCGATGCCCATGTACCGTCACGATTCAGAGTTCCAGATAAAACTCTAAAATAGAGCTCAAATCTAGTTGCCAAATAAACTGACGCAACGGCAGCAGGCGGCGAGAGGAAGCCGTTACTTGCAACCACATTTACAGCATAAGCTACGTGTTCTTTGTATCGCTCTGGAAATAGTTCAGAAGATTTTGAATCTGCAATGTCACATGCAGACTGCTGCAGAAAAACATATGGATCGCTGTTTCCCTTGAATGCGCCAACATTCGGACAGTGGCTCTTAATAAAGTCAGCAGCTTGTTGAGCTTTATCATTCATAGGGCATAACGTTGAGCTAAGGGGCAGGCGCAACCGGCGCATATAATGCGAAGCATGCGCCGGTTGAGGCTGTCCAGTGGCGAAGCCACGACCTTGAGCGACTTGTTAGGTGCTACCTTTAACCGCATTACTTGCTGTTTTAGACAATATTTCAATAACTGATTTTTGAGATGCAGAATCTCCTTCAGATTGTGACCCAGCATAGCCAGTAGACTGCGGTGAAAATATACAGCTTGCCGCTTGCACCAGGACAACCTCACGAACACCTAAATCGCCAGAACCTTCAACAAGTGCTCGATGCGTCATTAGCGCATTCTGGCGGTGCTTGTTTACAATTTCATTGTGCTTGTGACTCAGAAAGTTTCTTGCGGACAAGAAGAGCATATATGCAATTACTGAGAAAATTAAAATTTTACTAATGGACAACTGAATAGCATCATATGTATTTTCCGGCTTAAGAAATGCAAATTTGTGAATGAATAAGCTTAATATTGCAAAGCAGCCTAACAGCAGAGCATACCTTGCTGTATGCTTTTGCCAGATATCCGCCTCTGCTTTGTGTAGTTCTGATTCCACCCTAAAATGTGCCGCCTGCTTTGTTACACCTTCTTCAGCTGCCACACTCCTAATTTCTGCCAATACATTTTTAGCATCTGATTCATGGGTTGCCATTTGTTTTGCTATTAATGCAGATTTATCTTCAATGGACTTTAACGTCGCTCTTGCATCTGAATCAAGGCGCTGAAAGTCAGCCGACCTATGAAGCGAATATGAAATATATGGATGAATACTCTTAAAAACTTCTGGAAACTGTGCATTTAACGAACTTATAAGCTGTGTTCTTTTATCGCCAGGATTTCCAGATGCCGATGAAAACTGCAGTATTTGTTCAAATATTTGCAAAACACTGTTTGAGATATTCTTTATTATTGTTAAAACTTGATCTGGAAAATCTTCTAGCGCGGTAACAGAAAGTCTTTTATATAGGTCAATTAGGCTTTGTGCCGAAGGAACCACCTCTTTAAAGTTTAGTTCACTTCCAAGTACATCTTCTCTTGAAAGAGAGGATGAATCAAAGTTTTGAATTGACTCCAAAGATGTCTTTGCTTCTTCGTATAATTCCTTTGTTCCAATAATCATTTGATTCTCCTAGAGTTGAACTATGTGAGCACCTAACGTAGAGCTAAGGGGCAGTTACAAACGGCGCATAAAATGCGAAGCATGCGCCGTTTGTAACTGTCCAGTGACGAGCGAAGCGAGGAACGACCTTGAGCGACTTGTTAGCCATTACTCATGGCACTCTGATATATACACTGCATTTCTTCAATTTCAGAATTAGTGATTGGCGGAAATATTTCTTCGCTAAATTTTTTGGAAAAATTATTGAACCACGTAATTGCTAGAAAATCAGCCTCTTCTTCTTGAGATAGAATTTCGTCGGCAGACAGCTCGTCAAGAAGTGGCGACCTATGTTTGCTAATGGCATGGGCGATTTCATGCAGCACCAAAAAAATGAAATAGCGGACATCCGGACTATTCTCTTCTTTACTTTTTGGAAGCACTCTTTCCGAGATAATAATACATTCTCTTTCTCGGATTTGCAGAACAAGCCTAAAAGCATCTGCCTCAGCAGTGCTAATAAATGCAAGGTTCTCTTTATTTACTTCAAGTATTTCCATTGGCAAATAGCAAGTTAGAGCGTGCTGTATCCACCCATTAGCGCTAAAGCCACAATGGAGCATACGATTAAAATAGCTCCCTTTGATTGTCCAAGACTCATAAAGATTTTCTGTGGTTGGCATGCATTTTCCGTAATGGCTAACGTTTGAGCTAAGGGGCAGGCACAGGCGGCGCATAAAATGCGAAGCATGCGC
>CAZDWC010000025.1:0-4452 GCA_964509075.1 uncultured Pseudomonadales bacterium
GAGGAATGCTTTTATGGATTATAGATTTTGTTGCACTTCAAACTTGATACTAGGCATTTATGCGGAAACCCGATTACGATATCCAACCCCCTGAAGTTCATAAACCTGCAGGGTAATATTTATCCCAAGTTTCGCTGCATCTTCTTGAACTTTATTTAGGCGCTGATCTGCTAGCGTTATAATGTCAGCTGCCGCTGATCTTAGATCAGAGTCATATCTTGAGCCAATTTCTTTTCTCCAAAGACTATCAACTTCCCTGACAGTTGACTGGCAAATTGCTGCCAGCAAAGTTAACTCAGCCCCCCTTTTTTCAAATTTAAAGGAGGCCTCTATTCCAGCATTAACTGCTACAACAACACCCAACAGTGAAAACAATATTAAGTTTATTAAGCTTTCAGCCCCTAAAATATTGTCGGCAACGCCTTTTGTTGCTGCAATGGCTCCAAGTAACACAGTGATAGATTTTGTCCAATTTGCAATGCTAGATAGTTTTTTTGCTTCCTTTGCAATTATTTCTGCTACATCGTGAAGCTCTTGCTGCCTTCTTTCTATGCCGCTTTGCAGAGATTGAATATCACCGTCCATTTTTTTCTCCTATTTTTTGCATAACGTTGAGCTAAGGGGCAGCGAAAGGCGGCGCATAAAATGCGAAGCATGCGCCGACTGAAGCTGTCCAGTGAGCGAACGCGAACGGCCTTGAGCGACTTGTTAGCAGCCATTTACGCTCCTTTCTCTGCCACTTGTGAAGCCATTGCGCGGAACCCGATGTTATTTAAATTCTCTACAACAGACTGACGATCTTGTGCAGGCCTATTTTGACTAACCTTCCACTTACCCTGTAATGATGTAATTTGAAT
Source organism: uncultured Pseudomonadales bacterium (assembly GCA_964509075.1). Taxonomy (GTDB): domain Bacteria; phylum Pseudomonadota; class Gammaproteobacteria; order Pseudomonadales; family UBA7239; genus UBA7239. The sequence continues at coordinate 858 of CAZDWC010000025.1, forward strand.
TTCAATGCCGACAATAGCCTTTACCAGTTGGTCAATGTACTCGACCGGAGCATCCGATACGTTCCAAGGTTGAGAAAATGACCGCTCATTATGAGCCGTTATTTCTCCAAGGTGTTTTAGCAGCCACGCTCCTTCGTGGATAAAACGAATTCTCCCCTTGGCGTGGACTGTAATGTAATTCCAAGTAGGTACAACCTTGCCAGTTTCTTCCTTTGTTGCATACCAAGAAGGCGATATGTAAGTTTCTGGGCCTTGAAATACAGCAACAACCTCTAATTCTTGAGGATGATCTTTCCACAATGTATTGGCACGGGCAATGTGACCAGTAAGAACTCCATACGAAGCTCCTGACTGAGACAACAACAGTGGAATATGGTTAACCTCAGGAGAACCATCTTTAATTGAAACGAATACTGAAAGAGGATGAGCATTTATTAACTCATGCAACTTCTCGATGCTATTTTCTTCAAATGATTGTGGGATATACATGTTTGGATGCTAACGTTGAGCTAAGGGGCAGGCACAAGCGGCGCATATGATGCGAAGCATGCGCCGATTGGGGCTGTCCAGCCGCGAAGCGGCGACCTTGAGCGACTTGTTAGGTTTCAAGTCTTTCTTTAACTGCAGCAATTGTGGCATTTATAGATTCGCTTAGTTTACCTAGATACACTTGAAACATAGGGGTATATTCATCTTTTTCTATTTTTTCTAGCCATGCCTCTTTATTTGTAATTAGGAGTTTTTCACATTCATGAAAGTGGTTCAATATTGGCGCTTGAAGCACGATAACCTCGAGAATTTTTGACGACAATTCCGGAAAATATAGCAGCTGTATAACCTGTGCTTTATCTAAAGGGCTTATTGATGGATCAAGCTCTTTATTAAATGCTCTCCTCATGTATTCTTTTGAAATCCAACGTTGTTGCGACTGCAAGCAAAAAATTAGCTCTTCTCCTTTCTCTCTTAGAAGTTTATTTCTATCTCTTAGAATTGAGAAATGATTAGAAATAGTTTGGGCAACTATGCCTCCAAAAATTGCAATTAAACCGCCAATAACGACTGGTATTAATTTTGTGAATTCATTTGCTATGCTGGGTTCTGACATTTTGAAACCTAACGTTGAGCTAAGGGGCAGCGCAAGGCAGCGCATACAATTTGCGAAGCAAATGCGCTGACTGGAGCTGTCCAGTGAGCGAACGCGAACGGCCTTGAGCGACTTGTTATGTTCATTTACACACGCTTTTCGCCTGCCTAAGAGAATCCGCACCGACGAGATACCCGTGCTTTGCTGACGCCTCTAAATATTTAATTGCCAGCGAACATTCTTTTGTAACTCCAAGGCCATTTAAATACATTACACCAAGATTATTCTCAGCTACTGGCTCATTTTGCGCTACAGCTTTCTCGTACCAAATTTTTGCCATTCCGTAATCTAATGGCGCACCCTGGCCAGAGCTATACATAGCTCCAAGCATAGTTTGCGCTAATGCATAGCCTTGACTTGCTGACTTTTCGAACCATTCTTTGGCAATGGCTTCATTTTTTTCAACACTGTCGCCATTTAGATAAAAAATTCCTGCTTGGTATTGGGACACAGGAACACCATATTCTGCAGCTTTAATGATCAACATTTTATGTTCTGGCGTTAATGCCAATTCCTTTCTTGAAATTTTACTACGTTGTGTAGCACAACTAGCCACCATAAAAACCAACAAGGCATAAAGAACTTTTTTCATTCTTGGCATACGATCCCTAATAATGAACATAACGTTGAGCTAAGGGGCAGCGGAAGGCGGCGCATAAAATGCGAAGCATGCGCCGACTGAGGCTGTCCAGTGAACGAAGTGAACGGCCTTGAGCGACTTGTTAGCCCTACACAACAATATTTTGATATACATAGCCATCATTAAACTCGATAAGACACGGACTAGGCTTTAGGCGCTCGGTTGTCACTTTAAAATTAACTGCATTTTCTTGCGAAAAAACATACTTGTAGTAGTAAATTAGAACGAGACTAAGAGCTGAGACTGAATTTATTGCATTTTCCAGGCTTGCCTCTTTAAAAAACTCGTCTCGTTCGTGTTTAACATTATTGTAGCTTCTCCACCATGCCGGATTATTTCCATCTGCCCAGCCCTTCCACGGCTCTAACTCCAAACCATACCTATTGATGAAGCATTTCTCATTAATTAGCTCTGGAAATTTTTCTGATATTGTTACCCTGTAGTCATTAATATTTTTGTGTAACTTTTCAGGATCAACCAAATTGCAGAATTTTTTTAATACAACATCAATTTCTGATGAGGTTGCCAAAATTATATGCGCAAGCTCTATTGAGAATGTCGAATAGTTATCCTTTGAGAATTCTACAAATCTTGATATTTTTGCCAGATCACTTTCAAGAGCAATGTAGTAGTTCCAATGCAGAAATTGACTCATGCTATATTTTCCGGGGGCTAACGTTGAGCTAAGGGGCAGTTACAGACGGCGCATAAAATGCGAAGCATGCGCCGTCTGTAACTGTCCAGTGACGAGCAAAGCGAGGAACGGCCTTGAGCGACTTGTTAGCCGTAATTCTACTCTTCCCACTTAATAGGCACATATTTTACTTCCTGTTTGCTCCACGCGATTACTACACCGTTAACCAATTTCTTTCCATTATGTGTAGAGACATTAAGTGATGCCATATGGTATTGATAACCCTCACCAAGCTGGCTTTTCGCCTCTAACAACGCCCTAGCGGCAGATTCACCACTAAGAAAGAATTTCAGAAAGATTGTCATCCCTAGCATGACAATTACACCAAGCCCAAATGGCACTCGCATGTCTCTACGTTTTTTACCCGCAGAAGTTCTCGCTTCAAGTATTTCCTCTTTGCCGAGCTCATTGAATAGCCAGTACAAAAATGCAAAAACAAATACCATTAGTACTGCAGAAACCAGATACCCCTTTGGATTGAGCATTATCTGTGTATAAGTAAGATTCAAAGGCTGCAAAATAGGCCATAAAATTAATAGACATGCATAGCATGAAATAGATAATGCGGCCAACCACCTAACTATTGATGCAGCCCGTAAACTTCCACGCAGGAGTGCCACTCCTGCAATTACTGCAAATATATTAAAGCTGGACGAGTATGATATTTTATTTGAAATGCAATAAATCATATACGCAATGTCTGCCAACCCAACGACCAAAAGAGCAGAGCCAGCTTTTTTCATAACTTTAAGATTATTCATATCTTTCACTAATGACGGCTAACGTTGAGCTAAACGGCAGAGTGGAGCGCGAAGCGCGCAACGGCCCAACCGGCGCGCATAATGCGAAGCATGCGCCGGTTGGAGCTGTCCGGTTGAGCGACTTGTTGTGCGCATACTTGGTTTGATGCTGGCTACTGGCATCTTGCCCTTCCCTTTCCGACCTGATGATTATCTAACCTTGGCAAGAATAACATTGCTTCCGACCAGGACAATACCTTTTGTGGCACCCGAGATTTCCGGGCCTAACCAAACAACAACTGGCACCCGCGATTTCAGGATTGCACGGCGTTTCTGAAACCCGACCTTGGTACACGACCAGCTATTACATTTCTTGG
>CAZDWC010000026.1:0-4337 GCA_964509075.1 uncultured Pseudomonadales bacterium
AATTTACGAGATTGCACTTTCTCGACTTGAGCCCTAACGTTGAGCTAAGGGGCAGCGAAAGGCGGCGCGTAAAATGCGAAGCATGCGCCGACTGAAGCTGTCCAGTGACGAGCGAAGCGAGGAACGGCCTTGAGCGACTTGTTAGGCCAATTTTCAAGCTTTCTCTCTCTTAAAATGATCTTCAATATTTGATATTGCATAATCCCTTCTGACATAGCCCGCTCCAGTTCCATTTGTGTAGACGAATCCATTGTTTCGCAAAGTAATCTGTTTTGGCCAAAATGATGGCAATGGATATGTTTTTTGAATATGAATTAGTGCTTCATCAGCATTTTTAAGTGATTCTGCATCGACGACCTTATATTTCGTGTATGCGCCTTCAACTCCAACGTTAACCGCTACATTTATTCTATGAGTTTTTTCTGGCCTCAATGCTTTTGCTTCATTAAAGTATTTTTCAATAACGGCGTGATCATCATTTTTTCTTGTGTATATATTAGCATTGCAGTTTATGAATTGATGCTGGTTAAAAGCTACAACATCTGATTCACATTTTATTTCAGACCATCCTTTATTGTTATTGATGTGATACACATCACTATCGTAACTTACGAATAGCAATTCAGGACTCAAAGGAAGTAAGGCAATTAATCCAGACGATTTCAAACCAAATGATAGCCCACAGCGGCGAGGATTATTTAGGTGCCATCTGTTTGTAACTATCGCCGGATTATCTGATGTGAAAAAAGGGATTTTTGTTTTATTTTTAAATATACAGACTTTTAAGTCAGAAATAACTCTTATATCTTTTGCAAATGCCATCATTGCCATTTTTACGGCATCGGCAATTTCAAATTTAAAATCCATTTCTTTTGGCGCGGCTATATCTTTAAACTCCCACGCCAGCTCCATAGCTCTTCTTGCTGCCGCCTCTGTTCTAAGATGCTGCATTAGGAAAAATGTTTGCAGAACCACCTGATGTAGCTGGGTGATTTGTTTATCACCACGCAATATTTCTCTAATAGCTTGGCCATATGGCCGCTCTACACTTTGTATTGCATTTTCTAGAAGCTCATCCTTACCGTAAAAATAGTCGCCAGAACACTGATGTTTTATCGCGGCACAGTTAACAAACCTATTACTGTCAATGTTGTACAAACAAATTGCCAGCTTATTACGCGGCGTAGAAAATGCTCCAAGATAACACCTTGGAACAAAGTGTTGATTTTTATTTGTTGCCATACTTTGATGAATCCATAAGCTTATTTTTCCATGTTGGCCTAACGTTGAGCTAAGGGGCAGCGAAAGGCAGCGCATACAATTTGCGAAGCAAATGCGCTGACTGAAGCTGTCCAGTGACGAGCAAAGCGAGGAACGGCCTTGAGCGACTTGTTAGATTTCATGCCTGAATTTACCGTTAGCTAAAAAAGCGCTCACCTGTTTATAAACATCACTGGAATCTGCCATAAAGGTATGACTATGAGGGACAGTAATAAAATCTGCCATTTCATCTAGCTTTGCACTCTCCACGGAGACTTTACCATCATTCTGACCTTTAATTGAGCGAGAAAACCAAGGATCAAGACTTTCTGTACCAGCTATAACGCCAACTTCCAGAGGGATTTTCTTTAGTTCGTTTGGCGTGCTAGTAGACTCTACACCCAGCTCTTGACCTGCAGGACCAGTAAATAACTTATACCACCACTTATTTTTGTTGATTGTGGATACTTCACTTCCATGATTTGGCGGGCCAAGCATTACAACCCTTCTTGCCTCTGATACAACATTACTCTGGAAGTATTTTCTAACTAATATTCCGCCAAGAGAATGAGTTACAAAGTTTATATTCTCTGCTTTCAATTTCTTGCATTCAGCGATTTGCTCGCCAACAACGGAGGAAAGCTCACTTATGCTTTGCTTTCTAGATGGGTAACTATTATTGACGACAATATAGCCGTCTTGCCGCAATAATTTTTCAAGACTGTGCATTGAGTAGCTTGTTCTACCCAAACCATGCAAAAGAACAACACAGTCATTCGCATACGATGACTGCGAAATGAGTAATATTATAAGTATGTAGTGGCGCATCTCTTTGTCTTGAAATCTAACGTTGAGCTAAGGGGCAGCGGAAGGCAGCGCATACAATTTGCGAAGCAAATGCGCTGACTGAAGCTGTCCAGTGACGAGCGAAGCGAGGAACGTCCTTGAGCGACTTGTTAGGGCTCATTTTCTATGTATCTCCTACTGCTTTCGAACAAACATGGTTGTTTTTATCCACGCCAAGAACTAACCAAGTATCTATGCCGACTTTCCATTCTATATATTTCACAGCACATGAATTTAGTGCTGATGCACAGATTTCTGCGCCTTGATATTGATTGCCTTCACTGCAAAATACAGGGAGATTTCCTTCTCTATCCGGCGAAGATCCAATAATTTCTATGGATTCTGAAATATTTTCTCCAATGCTAATTCTACTTTCAAGGCGTACTGAATAAGTAGAAAGCAAAACGATATACGCAATGCATAACAAAAATACGCCGCCAATGGCCTTAACTATGCGGTTTAAAATTTTATTTGTAGCCTTGGTCATGGTTGAACTCTTTGAGCCCTAACGTTGAGCTAAGGGGCAGCGGAAGGCAGCGCATACAATTTGCGAAGCAAATGCGCTGACTGAAGCTGTCCAGTGAGCGCAGCGAACGGCCTTGAGCGACTTGTTAGGTGCATGCAATTTCATTGCTCTATTTCTCTATGCATTTACGCTGCAACCTTTCTGGAGCGATGGCTCGCCAAATAAACCATACAAAAAGAAACTGAAATGGCAGGCGAATATACAAAAACAACTCTGGTATATCTTTATATTTTTCAGGATTAAGCGCCATATTGATATTTGCAGGATACACAGCAATTACCAAAGCAATTAAGCAATAGCCTGCCAGTAGGCGCGTTTGTGGCACTAAAACACCAATACCACCAAAAAGCTCAAATATTCCGCTGATGATGACAAGTTCTTTGTGATAGCTCAAATACTCCGGCATAGACATAACAAAGAAATTCATAAAAAGAAAATGGGCAACACCGCCCGATATAAAGAATAGTGAAACTATTAAAAGCGGAATACGTGGCACTTTTATTCTCCAAGCTTGGTATTGCACCTAACGTTGAGCTAAGGGGCAGCGGAAGGCGGCGCATAAAATGGCGAAGCCATGCGCCGACTGAAGCTGTCCAGTGACGAGCGAAGCGAGGAACGGCCTTGAGCGACTTGTTAGGTGCATTTTTCCTACCTCATTCTTCGGCTTTATCTTGATGCCTAAAGATACTAAGCATCTTTTCTTCAAACTCCGCCATGTTTGAAATTGCCCAACTCGGATCTGCGTATTTAACCATGTAGCCTGCAATTTGCTTTGTTAGAGAATTAGCCTGCCTAGTTACTGAGTCAGCAAGACACATTAACTCAATGTTTTCGAACTCTACTTCTGGCGGCCCATTTTCTACAACCCAACGGTGAATTAATTTATGACGATTTTCAATATATAGATTAATTTCTGATTCCAGGCTTTCTGAAATATCTCCATTCTCAGAGAGAATTTTGACAATATTTTTTACAGGAATCTTAAAAGAACCGACCGACAACCTTCCTTCTGTTTTTTCTAGATACTCTGGGCTGGAGAGCATTTTGTATACCTCAAATATCGGTATGAGCGCAGTCTCAAATAACTGCGCGGATATAACAGCTCGCCCTATTGCGGTAAACGTTTTTTCCATAAGCACCTAACGTTGAGCTAAGGGGCAGCGGAAGGCAGCGCATACAATTTGCGAAGCAAATGCGCTGACTGGAGCTGTCCAGTGACGAGCGAAGCGAGGAACGACCTTGAGCGACTTGTTATATGGCATAGCTTATTTCCAATTTGCCAGCATTGGCACCAAGAATAGCAGAGCCATAAAGAAGAAGCTTATGCAGAAATTCTTGCGTGCTCGATTGCCAATTGAGCTTAACTCCTGGTCATTTAGCTGTAGATACTGCTTTCTTAATAAGTGCATGGTAAGGAAATACGAGCTTTGCGGGTCATTACTTAGCCCAACACTTGGTTGGCCAAGTTTAAGCCACACATCATGATGCGATTCTTGTAGTTTTCTTATGAATGCTCTCAAATTCCTAAAGTAGCTGAGCATGAAATACAAAATAAACAATGGTGTCGTTAAAATTAATATCGCATCCATAGCATTACCTAAGTGCCTTAAAATTCTTATTTCAATCACTACTGCTCTTCGACTGTGCCATATAACGTTGAGCTAAGGGGCAGCGGAAGGCGGCGCATAAAATGCGAAGCATGCGC
>CAZDWC010000027.1:0-4279 GCA_964509075.1 uncultured Pseudomonadales bacterium
AATTTACGAGATTGCACTTTCTCGACTTGAGCCCTAACGTTGAGCTAAGGGGCAGTTACAGACGGCGCATAAAATGCGAAGCATGCGCCGTTTGTAACTGTCCAGTGACGAGCGAAGCGAGGAACGACCTTGAGCGACTTGTTAGGTGCATTGGTACTCTCCTCGGCGTTTTTACTTGCTACAAAATAAAAGTAATAACATTTAATATGGGAAATGCTTCAATATCGATTTCTTGAAATTGAATATATTTAGCATCAAATATTTTTAAGACGGTATAAATACTCTAATGATTACTGCGGCAAAAAATATTGACATGGAAAATGCAGTTGAGTAAACAATATAATCCATAGCAACACACAATCTAGCAATATCATTTCCTCCTTGAACCTTAAGGATATTAACTTGTTTCTTGGAAAGATAAAGCAACTGAAATTTACTGAGCTTGCGCCATAATTCTTTATCTCTGCCAGCAAGGTAGATGATATATAAATATAAAAGCATTGCTAGGATGCTTAGCGCTCCTGAAAGCCAAAAACACAAGTTTATTAAGCTTGAGAATTGCATAAGCACCTAACGCCGAGCTAAAGGGCAGACACAGGCAGCGCATAAAATGCGAAGCATGCGCTGACTGGGGCTGTCCAGCCACGAAGTGGCGGCTTTGAGCGACCTGTTAGGTTTTAAGCGGTTTAGCAACTTATTGATTAGCATTATCACATGACGCAGCACTAACCTTCTTCTCTTTAGGAGACATTAACCGCATGAATATCCTTATTGCGACTCCATTTAAAGGCAGGATAATTATAAAAATTACAATAAGTAGCACCAATAAATAATTGACAGTATTTTCTTCTGGCATAAACCTAAATATAGGTGAAATCAAAACCCCACCAATAAGAGTGGATACCACATAGAAAATGGTATACCACAGACCTTTTTTCCACGACTCCCAATACTCACTTCTAAATTTTGAAATTAGATGCTTTCTCTTTTCGTAATTTTCATCGTACATAGTTCACCTTAAAACCTAACGTTGAGCTAAGGGGCAGCGCAAGACGGCGCATAAAATGCGAAGCATGCGCCGACTGAAGCTGTCCCAGTGAGCGAAGCGAACGCCTTGAGCGACTTGTTAGGCACTTCTTTGCTCCGTACATACTCTGAGTTCAGATAAAGTATTTTGTGCGGCTAAAAAAAGTTGGTACGCAGGATCTGTACCGTTTTCAATGGCCTGCATATTGGCAACACAGAGACGAACACCACTGAAAGTAAGAATGTAAAAATACACCTGACCTGTTGGTGGGTATGGGAACTGTGTAACGATTTGACTGTTATTAAGGTATTGTTCGGCAGTTTTGACGTAGTGCTTTGCCGCTTCTCTCACACGTTCATGGCCTTGACCGCCAATTACGCCAAATGTTGAATTTGTATAAAGACTAGCTGTGCCATCGTACATGGACATGATAGTGGCATAATTTTCCCCTATTTCCCAATCTGTGAGAACGCCATAAGCATTTGAAAATGATTCGTTGGGAGTAAATCCAAGTTTTTCTGCGGATGTAGTTAAAGCCAACCTTCTTAAACCCACACCTGGAGACTCATCTGGTTTTGGCTCATCTTTTCCAAATAATTTATCAAAGATTCCCATGATTATCTCTCCAAAGATGTGCCTAACGCAGAGCTAAGGGGCAGCGTAAGGCTGGGCGTAAAATGCGAAGCATGCCCAGACTGAAGCTGTCCAGTGACGAAGCGCAGCGAGGAACGACCTTGAGCGACTTGTTAGCCCACATATTGCTAACATAATTTCTACCCGCGATAACTCTATATATGGCAACTGTTTTCATAAATCTAGCTCAATATCTGCTGCAATATTGCCCATAACATCTGCGAGCGTAAAAACTTGCTCTCGTGTAAAACCAGTTAGGGTTGGAATTTCTTGCTCATGCAATGTTCTCGGAAGCTCACGTAACGCCTCACGCAGAAAATTGAATTCTTGATTTGTAAGTTCAAGAGTGACTGATTCAACTGTTTTATTTACTAATTTCATTTCAATTGCTACCAAATTTCCAATGGGGGCTAACGTTGAGCTAAGGGGCAGTTACAGACGGCGCATAAAATGCGAAGCATGCGCCGTTTGTAACTGTCCAGTGACGAGCAAAGCGAGGAGCGACCTTGAGCGACTTGTTATGCAACATTTATGAAATTTCTCCTTTTATAGATGTAAAACATTATACCCTTTGCACTGACTCAGGCGATGTTGCCAGCTTACCAAATTTGAAGATTGGCTTAATGCAATAGTGCGCGCACGAAACTGAGAAGACCTGAGCCGAGGACAAGGCCACCGATGACTATAACTAATATAAGCGGCTTACTGTTCTTGGCGAAACCCTCCCCAAGAAGATGCTCGTCGGTATCTCCTAGTGTGCTGGCATAAAGAAAAAATGGAATCACTGACAGAATTAATACCCATGTTTGAGCATCAAGCTCGGAGGCTAGCCACGGAGGCATTGCAAGCAGCAGAAGCCATATTAATTTCTTCATAATGTCTAGTTTAACAGTTCTTCGTTTCTTAAGATCTAACCCCTTTTACCCTATCACTCAAAAATACACGGACGAACAAAATTCTTTTAGACTCATTTTGAGATACTACTCTCTAATTTTTGTTGCATAACGTAGAGCTAAGGGGCAGTTGCAGACGGCGCATACAATGGCGAAGCCATGCGCCGTTTGCAACTGTCCAGTGACGAGCGTAGCGAGGAACGTCCTTGAGCGACTTGTTAGCTCTATTGCCATTGCCTTAGTGTTTATATGTATCAATGTCGACAAACGCACCGATTTCACCCAAAAATTCTACCGTTTCGACTTCGAAACCTATTGCCGGTGTTGAGTGTTCTTCATTATTAGAAAACCACAAAACAACTTCAAATCTTGGCAAAACATTAAATATATCTTTTGCCTGAAGTATAAGATCTTTTTTCCCTTTTAGCCGATTGACGATTTCCGTGGACATTTTGAATACATCAATATGCTCATCAACAATGTTATCGGTAGATAGCTCCCAGGAATTCATTCTCGGGATTATTCCCGGAACCTTAGCGCCCTTCCGCTTAATCGAAGTCGGTTCAATACCGAGAAACACAGTGACATCATCTGGATCAAAGTCATCGCCGTCTAGTGCAAAATATACTCTTCCTTCATTTGTTAGCACGAAACACTCCTATAGAGCTAACGTTGAGCTAAACGGCAGAGTGGAGCGCGAAGCGCGCAACGGCCCAACCGGCGCGTAAAATGCGAAGCATGCGCCGGTTGGAGCTGTCCGGTTGAGCGACTTGTTGTGCGCTACTTGGTAAATTGTTCACTACAGAGACCTTCCCTTTCTTGCTGCTTGGACAATATTGAACAGGGCAAGAATAAACACGGTTTCAAAATGGTACAAGCCATTTATTGGCACCCGTGATTTCCAAGCCTGACAAAACTACAACTGGCACCCGCGTTTTCCGAATTGCACGGCGCTTCTGAAACCCGACCTTGGAACACGGCCTGCTATTACATTTCTTGGAACACTATCAGCTAGTGAATTTCTTGGTACACGATTGGCTAGCAAGTTTCTTGAGAAAAGATAAACTACAGCCGCACGATAAATAGCAACAGACACTTACAAAATAATTACTGGCACAACAAATACAACAGGAAACAGACGTTTTAAATTTCTGTTGGCGCACAACGTTAAGCTAAGCGGCAGAGTGAAGCGCGAAGCGCGCAACGGCCCAACCGGCGCGCAAAATGCGAAGCATGCGCCGGTTGGAGCTGTCCGCTTGAGCGCCTTGTTAGGTTCGTGATCTTGCGCATAACTTCCTGCCCTGCCCAATTTTCTAGCGTGTTTTTTACCTGCAACACTGCACAATTGCAAGCCATGATGCTGCCGCGCGATTCTTCCTGACGAAGTGACGACAGCTTGCAGCCCGTTTCTGAAACTGCTGGCAAACCAGCAGAGCCAACAAAAACAAAGCTGCTATGTGTAAAACTTTACGAAGCCTCTTGCCAGCAACTCACCAACACGTTTTCTAATGTGATGGTTTTGCAGACATGATGAAACTGCGTTGTGCTGGGTTGCCAAACGGCACGACAACCGAAGCTATTACTAAAGCCAAAAAGAAAACGCGCGGAATTGCTGGATTACTGCGTTTGAAATTTGGCAAAACACTAAAACTGAATACTTTTGATGGAACCTAACGTAGAGCTAAGGGGCAGTTACAGACGGCGCATAAAATGCGAAGCATGCGCC
>CAZDWC010000028.1:0-3861 GCA_964509075.1 uncultured Pseudomonadales bacterium
ATCCGCTCATGGCACTCGCGGGTGCTGCGGGGACATCGGCAATGATGTCAAAAACCGTGCGCAATGCACTCTCCAAAGTTGCGGGTAAAGCGGAATCCCTCAGTGACTCTGGCATCCGTAACCTCACGATCGCTACGATCAAGGCTGCGGATGTGGTAACGGCGGGAAGTATCACGAAGCTCTCTAAAGCAATCAGCAACAGCAGCCTCGTGGACTACGTGGTGGGCCATAAGATCTACAAGCTCAAAGACTATATGAAGATGCGTGAAGATGCTCTACGATCCAGCAATGCGGGTATGGAGCAAGCGGCACGTTTGCATCTGCAACTAAACGAACTCTCCAGCGAAGCGCGTGAGGCAATGTACGACTACATGACGGGCGATAAAACCGTAGCGCTCTCACCGGCACTCAAACAAGCTGCCGATACGTTCATCGCTCAGGTCGATGAGATGGGTCAGAAGGCTGTGGACGATGGGTTCCTAAGTAAAGAAGCCTACGAAGAGTGGAAAGGTCAGTATCTGCACCGTCGCTATGCGTCCAAGATGAAACGTGCAAGTGATTTTGCCAGCGGCAAGGGTGAGTTTGGGATCGATAAGATTCAGATGCGCGGGAAGCAGTGGGATGCTACGGAGGATGAGTATTTTGCCCTAGAGCAAGCGGGTGTCATCGGTAAGATCAGTGAGGGTAAAATCGAAGCGGTCCCAAAAGCCGATGGAGGGTACAAGCTGCGCCGTGACTGGACCAAGCAAGAGCGTACTGCCATGGGTGAGATCCGTGATGTGGCCTATAGCCTACCGGAGACGATGGGGCGGTTGTCACAGATGATCGAGTTTGGAAACATGCTCAAGAACATCCCAAGTAAATACCTCCTCAAGCAAGAGGGACGCAGTGACAAGGTGATGGTTGGTTTGGGCTACGAAAAGATCACAGGAAGCCGATACGGTGCGCTCAATGGCCAATGGGTTAACAGCTCGATCGCAAGTGACATCAAGCGTGTAAGTAACGACGTAATGGGTGAAGAGGCCAACGTCAAACGCCTGTACAACAACTACGTCACAGCAATGAAGATGTCACACACCGTCTATAACCCGACGGCACACGTCAACAACGTGGGAAGCAATGTGTTTTTGCAAGCCGCTGCTGGGCTGAATCCTGCCAAGACGATCGCGTATGCGGCAGATGGTGCCAATGCTGCACGAAAGTTTGGACGGTTCAAAGCACTCGATGCCAAGCGTGTGGGTGGACTGAGCACTGATGAGGCTCAAGAACTCGCAAAGCTCGAAGCCGATGAGTCGGTGACGCTGTGGAAAGATCTCAGTGATAACCGTATGTTTGGACGCAGCCGCCTCAATGAGATGCTGCGCACCTACATGTCACCGCACATCGATACTACTAGCGGATCAGCACTGCACAAGACAGCTGAGAATGCCAAGGCACTCTATCAAGCCGAAGATGACATCATGCGCTATGCCGCGGTCAAGCAGCTCATGCAAGACGGATTGTGGAGCGAAACTAAAACCGGTATCGTCGAGCAGAAGATGACGCTGCAAGAGGCGATGAAGCACGTCAACGATCATATCGTGCCGGACTACTCCAAGCCTATGAGTAAGCTGGCGCTCACGCTACGTGACTCAGGGCTCGTGCCGTTTATGTCGTGGACCTATTACTCTACGCCGATTTTGATGTCACAGCTCAAGAACCATCCGACACGGGTGCTGGCAATCGCGGGTGCATGGTATGGGATCGATCGCATGTTCGGGGTTGATCCGTATGATACGGAATCGATGCCAAAAGGGTTCGATGCACAGCGTGTGGCCGTAGCGCGTGATGGGGATAAAGTTACTGGGATGCGTGTCAGCTCCATGGTGCCGCACATCCAGCTCGCGCAGCCTGAGAACACGTTTATCGAACCGCTGACAAGCGGTGTACCGCAAGGGGCAATCGGGGCGTTGACGAACTATAACTTTTATTTTCGTAAACCGATCACTCAGAAGAAAGGGCCGGAGGGTGTGTATCATCGTACCAAAGATGCGGTGCAAAACGTCCTGCCTAGTCCCGATGTCATCGACAAACTCTATAACATCGGAGAGTCACACCTCCTAGAAAAAGAGACACGCCGAAAGGATCGTGTGATCGAACCGCGTACTCCTGCTCAAGAGGCAGCGTCGCTGTTTATCAATCTGCAAACGTATGATGAGAGCCAACAGCGCTCTGCCGCACGAAAAGAGAAGATCAGTACCCGCAAGTATGAGCAAAAATGGGGACGAAAAATCGACAAAGCATTTAACAAATTAGAAAGGATCTTCCAATGAAAACACCACAAGAACTACGCCTAATGCTCAAAGAGAGCTTTGAGCTATCCAAGCAAAGCCGTGAAGATGCTCAGACTCATCGTCATTATTTTGATGGGAATCAGCTCTCTGGGGATGTGCTCGAAGTGCTCAACTCTCGCGGCCAGCCGGTGAAGTGGGAAAACCTGTACCAAAAGATCGGCAATAAGATCCTAGGGTACAAGATGACATCGCGTCAGATGGTTAAAGTAGGAGGGCGACAGCGCAATGATATCGGTGTGGCTCAGATCCTGACGGATATATGTACGGCTATTCCAGACAGTACCGACTACAATGCCCACAAAGAGAGAGCCGATGAGGATCTGATGATCACAGGGCAATCGGTCATGGAAGTCTCGGTGCATACCATACCTATCATCGATCTGGAGGGGAAAAATGAGAAAGAGATCCGAGGGTATCATGTCCCGTTTGATGAAGCGTTTACCGATCCCTACTCTAAAGCCCCTGATTATAGCGATGGCCGTTATATCCACCGTGTTCGCTGGATCGATCGCGATGCTTTGTATCAGTATTTTGATGCTGATAAGGTGGATGCACTGCTCAATCAGTTCAATTATACAAACGATTGGAATCTCTATGAGCACCGTCAGAAAAACGGTCTGAAAGATCCAAAGCGTGATCGTATCATGGTCACGTATACGTGGTGTAGAGAATACGACAAAGAGGCCAAGCGCACGAAGATCCGCTGGTATATCTGGAGCAATCAAACGATCCTCTCTCATGGAGATAATCCGTATTTGTTCGACCGGTTTCCGTTTGTGGTGCGCAAGCTGTATCATAACAATGGCATTATGCGTGGGATCTTCCATGATATCAAGCCTATTCAAGACTCGATCAATTTCATGCACTTGCGTATCGCCAATATGTTGGGATCGGTAAAGCTGCTGTTTGAAGCGGGTGCAGTAGACGATGCACAACTGTTTGCCGAAGAGTACAGCAAAGATGATGCCGTCGTGATGCTGCGCGATGGAGCGCTCTCGGAGAACAAGATCAAAGAGATCAAGCACTCTGCGGAGATCCAACACCTCATGCAGCTGATCATCGATTCACGCCGTCAAGCCGAGCAAATCGTGGGACTCAATGACGAAGCGCTGGGGGCTGCGGTCAATCGTATGTCCGGTTATGCCATCGAGCAGCGACAGAATGCCGGAATGGTAGGGCTGCAGCGATTCCTCAATACCTCGACAAAAGTGGATGAAGATTTCTATAAAATTGCGGTGCAGTTTGTACAGCAGTTTTACGATGCCGAACAGATCATCCGTATCGTCGAACCTAATCAAGTGGAGCAATACCTCACAATCAATGAGATCGAGCGCGATGAGTACGGTGCAGCAGTACGAGATGAAAAAGGGAAGATGCAACGTAAAAATAAAATCACGGTTGGCCGCTATGATATCACCGTGAGTATGGCTCCTGCAAATCGCGGGGCAATCGGTGAGCGCTACAAAAACGGTGTGGAGCTTATGAAGATGCTGGGGCAGATCGATCCGGCTCTGGCCAAAGCGTATCT
>CAZDWC010000029.1:0-3770 GCA_964509075.1 uncultured Pseudomonadales bacterium
TATGCGAGCCGGTGTCTTCTTTGCAGGTGTTGCATTTGCCATCCCGCAAGAAGCCGGTCACCGGGTCCGCGCCGCAAAGCTCCAGCGGCTCGCCAAACACATTCAACGATTCATCGATTTTCATGAATTAATCCTTGCTCAGCCTTGGTCCGGCCATTGCCGGAACACCACGCAGACCGTGGTTTTAACCAGCATGGCGAATTCCCGCGAGCCCCAAGGCTTCTGGGCAATGCGGTTGGAGTTCGGGTGCAGCAGTTGCGGTGCGCGTTCGACCATCTCGGCGTAGATCGCGTCAATGGCATCGGTGTCGATGGACAATTCCGGACGGTCCAGCGCCGCGCATTCGGCATTTTCGACCAGATAGGCCTTGGCGCTATCACGCGCGATCACTGCCATGCCGGCGTCCTGGTGCAGCACGGCAAATCCGAGGCCGCCGACGAAGAAGTCCAGCCCGTCCTGCAGGTGCGCATAGAATATTTTCGGAATCAGATTCTTGAACATCCGCTTGTGCTCCCCGAGTTCAGACGCTTCCGATGAAATCCTTCTTGCCGATGATGACGCCGTTGTGGCGCAGGATGTTGTAGGCGGTGGTGACGTGGAAATAGAAATTCGGCAGGCCGGCGTGATGGGCATAGTCCAGGCCGCTGTATTCGCGCTTGGTGTCTTTGCGCATGATCACAATCTGGCGGGTTTCGGCGCCTGCAAAGGCATCGGCCGGCAGCGTTTGGATGAAGGCGATGGTGTTGGCGATGCGGGCCTTGCACTCGGCCAGCGTGGTTTCGGTGTCCTCGAAGCTCGGCATGTGCACATCGGCTAGGCGGGCGCTCACGCCTTTGGCGAAGTCGCAGGCGATCTGGATCTGCCGGCCGAGCGGGAACATGTCGGGCGCCAGGCGGGCGCCGAGGATGTTGCCGACGTCGCATTTGAGCGCATCGGCATGGGCTTGGGCTTTGTCCAGGCAGGCGTCGAGGGCTTTCAGGCCGCGGATGAAAACGGGAACGGTGGCGTCAAACAGAGTGGGGTTCATGGCAATCTCCAACTAGGGGGTGCAATCATCGCATATTTTGAATATTGACCGTGTTTGGGTCGACCGTTCTTCAGTGCTCGGAATTGGATGATGATGAGAGAATAAAAGGCCCGGCGATGCCGGGCTCCATTAAATTGGCTAAATTTTACGGGCCGAGTCTGCGGCTGATAAGCTTCATTGGAAAATCAGAAAAGCTTATTCATTTAAATAAATGAGAATTTAATATTCCGATTTAATTTCCTTGGCAGACATTTCAAGCCGTGTAGCCTCTTCTAGAGCATCTTCCTTATCCTGTTCATGCTTCTTATCAACCTGCAGGATCATCTCATAGGCTTCAGGGTCGGTTTTTATTATTTTATTTCTAAGTTCATGTAACCACGCGGGATCTGTTGAGCTGAATCTAGATCTGTAGTTTGATGCCGTTTGTAAGTAACTTCCCTTTCGGATTAGATTTTTGCTAGCTTGATCAACCTGAAGCTTTCCGATATTTACAGCTGCGCCAATTCGATCATCATTTATTCCTATCGCTCTAGCCTTCTCAATCGCAAATTGATGATCAATCTCTCCGCAAGAAAATTCTGGATTCTCTTGTGCAAGTATTTTTAGTTCACATTTTCTTACGGGAATTGAAGTGCTTGTTACTTCTTCAAGCGCTTTCTCATATTTATCTTTGCAGCCTAAAAGCAAGGTCAAGGCAACTAGAACAAAAAATTTATACATAATCATCCTGAGCTAAACGAATATAAATAGAAAATGAAGGAAATTATTCAAGATTTAATCGCATTCACCGATTTGCTATTCATCTCATGATTTTCTACTAAATTGATTGCGAATTTCCAACTCTTTTTCTGGAGTTACTCTTTGGCAGCTTCGGTTGCTCCAATTTTCAATTAGCAAGTCAAAAAATGGTTTCTTTTCTGTGTTTATAATGCACCCTGTGCTCCCGGGGTTAAGAAGAACAAATACTGTTTCGCCAGCTTTATATGGGTACCCTCGTTTATGTATGTCAGCATAAAGATCTTTGCATAAGAATGTCCCGTAGTACGTAGAACTCATTCTCGATCGTCTTTTTACTCGCCTTGTGGTATCTGAAGGGTTCCATTCTCTAGCTTGAACAATTTCGCAAGTGAAATTCTCGCCTTTAGCACTTAATATTTTGATGTTTTCAAAATGCTCTTTTTGGCTGTCCCAGGTCACTCAGACAATAAATGCTGCCATAAATAGAGTAAAAATTAAAATGTTTCTTAATAGGTTTAGGATTTCTCTAAATGGTGAAATTTCTTCATTTTCCATCATGGCATCCAATTAGAATTCTGTTATTTTTTTAATTTATGGGATCCAAGATAGCATAAATATTTCTGAGCTATTTAGAATTTTTACCGTTCTTGAGCAATAAGTTATTGTGGTTGTTATCTCAATTTGGACATATTGATTATGTTCATAATGCAGTGGTTGGCTGTGGTGAAATTAGCGAGCTGTTCTTTCAGATGAGAAGTCCATTTTGTGCCATGGAAGTAGTTATTTCGAAATCGATATATGATGATAAAGATTGCCACCACACAATTTGTAGGGTCAGTATTTTGTCCTGATATTACATCTTTAACCAAATATTCTTTATCGTTAGATCGTAGATTGAGAGTCTGAAAATTATCAGTAAACTGGCCGCAAGCAAAGTAGCGGTTTTTGAAGTATGAGAGAGATAGGTTGAATGCTTCTGCATTTAGCCTGTTTTGATTGCTTAGATTACATATCCATCTTTCGATAGCTTCTGCCGAAGCAGTGGTACCTAAAGCCTCGGCTTCAAAATAGCTCCAAAGTAAAGAGAAGTGCATAGGAGCTGAGCGCTCCTCTTGCGTGAGCTCATGAAAAAATTCAACATTTTCCTCCAGCCACTGGATGACATCCATAATGTTAGTACTCCTGCAGATGCCGATACAGTTGATTAACTCTTTTTAATCTACAACAAGCTATCGGGTCAATAAGAAAAACTCTGGGGTATCAGCGTGCTGTGTCAGCGCTGACAGGGCGCGGAATCACCGGTAGCGGTTAATCTCATCCCGCTGCTTCAATGCCGCAGCCCTTGCGGCTTCGGCAAAATCAGTGTCGTTACCGGCGTACAGGATGGCCCGTGAGGAGCTGATGATCAGCGCATCGGAGTCTTTGCCGCGGCCGTTCTGGATGATCTGCTGCACATCGCCGCCCTGCGCGCCCACGCCGGGCACCAGGAAGGGCATATCGCCCACAATGGCGCGGACTTCGGCCAGCTGCTGCGGCCAGGTGGCGCCCACCACCAGCAGGCAGTTGTTGTTGCCGTTCCAATCGCGGGCAATGGTTTCGGCCACGCGCTGATACAGCGGCTTGCCGGAGCAGTCGAGGTCTTGCAGGTCTTTCGCGCCCGGGTTGGAGGTGCGGCAGAGCAGAATCACGCCCTTGTCGGCGTGCTTCAGGAACGGCGCGATGGAATCGCGGCCCAGATACGGATTGAGCGTGACCGCATCGGCACCATAGCGGCCGAAGGCTTCAACGGCATATTTCTCGGCGGTGGAGCCGATGTCGCCGCGCTTGGCATCGAGGATGACCGGAATGGCGGGGTAGGTGGCTTGCGTGTATTGAATCAGGCGCAGCAGGACATCTTCCGCACCCAATGCCGCGAAGTGCGCGATCTGCGGTTTGTAGCAGCACACCAGATCGGCGGTGGCATCAACGATGGCTTTGAAGAAATCGAACAGGGCATCGGGCTGGC
>CAZDWC010000030.1:0-3560 GCA_964509075.1 uncultured Pseudomonadales bacterium
TCGATTTCCTTCAGAACTAGCTTTGTGGATTGTCTTTGCTTTTGACTGCTAACGTAGAGCTAAGGGGCAGACACAAGCGGCGCATATAATGCGAAGCATGCGCCGGTTGGGGCTGTCCAGCCGCGAAGCGGCGACCTTGAGCGACTTGTTATGTGGCAAATGCAAATGCCTGTTTATTGATAACTGCTGAATCACCATACTTTCTCATTGCTCGCTTACTTTTCGCGCTGCTTGACGAAGGCGGCGTGCGCGACCTGCTTAAATGTCTTACTCAGGTAGTATCTTAATTAGATATTCACTTTTTCCAATTAATGTGCATGCTTTTCCCGGGTATTCTTCAGGGTTTGTATTTTCCATGACAAGGCAGTATACCTCTGCCTTTCTACCAATAAAGTTCTCAGGGGGACTTGGTAGTCGATTGTACCTACCAGCAGCTTGTTTATAACGAATGGAATCACCTTCTTTGACAGGGTACAGGAGTTTACCGATTTTCTTTCCTTCATAACCAGGAAAATAGTTGTTGTACCAGGCATGAACACCGTTTTTAAAAAATAGAATACAAGGCCCATCAGAGCGGCACTGTTGTATGATTTCTGTTATTTCCTCTGTGAATTGAAGTTCATCATTAGAAAATGAAGTTAAAGGAAAAAATATAATTAAAAGGATGATTGCTCTCATAGCCACATAACGTTGAGCTAAGGGGCAGCGGAAGGCGGCGCATAAAATGCGAAGCATGCGCCGACTGAAGCTGTCCAGTGAGCGAAGCGAACGACCTTGAGCGATTTGTTGTGCGCCGATTGTGATTTTGTTCACTACAAAGACCCGCCTTTCCCTTTGATCTTGGATAATCTTTAACGTAGGCAAGAATAATAACAGCCCAAAACCAGCACAAGCTATTTATTACTGCCCGCGCCTTCCGCGCCAGACAAAACCTCAATTGGCACCCGCGAATTCAGAATTGCACAGCGTTTCTGAAACCCGACCTTGGAATGCAGCCAGCTATTACATTTCTTGGAAAACGGCCAGCTACTGAATTTCTTGATACACGATTAGCTATTACAAAACTTGGCACAAACCAAACTACAGCCGAACTTTACAATAAACGCTATGAAACTACAGGAAACAGCGGTTTAAAATCTTTTTTGGCGCACAACGTTTGAGCTAAGGGGCAGGACAAGCCGGCGCATATAATGCGAAGCATGCGCCGGTTTGGACTGTCCAGTGGAGCGCGAAGCGCGGAACGACCTTGAGCGATTTGTTAGGCGTCATCGGAATATGCGGCTCCCGACCGTTTGAAGAAGCGCATCTTTTGTTTGAAAAAGTGAATATGCATTAATATTCATTTCATCCAGCTCTGCCAAAACCGCCCCTGCTTCAGTTGATGGAACTATAAACTTTGTTAATCGATCTTGTGATTCATGGCCCTTTGAGAAAACATCATCATGATGATGTGAAATTAACCATGATTCTGACTCCATTCTAACGGCCATTGTGTACTGCGCCTGCTGTAAGACGTGACGTGAATGTGTTTTTACCCATGGGCCAAATGACACCAAGTGAGGATCTCCATGGGAAAACGTTTTTTTATGTCCTGTAAATTCCTGATAAACATAGAGAGCTACGTTTTCAGACTGTGGCTGCTCAAAAGCGAAATATGCGGCTACATAAAATGACCTTGACCAATCTAATAACGGAGATGGGAAGCCATGGTGACGAAGGTATACCAATAGATCATAGTGAGGCAATGGAGTAGGAAAAAACTGGTCTTTTGTCTTCAGTGCATTGGAGATTTTTTCTGGATCAATAGTGGTGAACTCACTATGCATTAAAGAGTCGGCCATAGATTGAGCTGCGACAACAGTGCGATAGTAATCTTCTAGCCAACGCTGTTTGGGCTTTTTTCTGTCATATGTAGTTTCCAACTTCCATTTTTCTGATCCTTGCCCGCGAAATAGTAGTGGCGACTGGTTATTGCCTAACGTTGCAAGATATGACGCTTCAGCCTCGGCTTTTAGTTGCGCTATATGTGCCTTTAATTCAGCCCAAGTTTTCAAATGATGTTCTGGCATGTGTATGACGCCTAACGTTGAGCTAAGGGGCAGGACAAACTGGCGCATATAATGCGAAGCATGCGCCGGTTTGGACTGTCCAGTGGAGCGCGAAGCGCGGAACGACCTTGAGCGATTTGTTAGGGTAAAGCGGCATTGATATGAACACCTGTTTCTATATATTTTTTAGACAACGCATCTAGGTCACTTAGTAATTCTATATCTGTTTTTTCTGGGTATTGCTTATTTTTGTATGTAAATGTCCTGAACAAAACGCCATTGTGGCCATGGCCAACAATAGATACTTGATATGAAGGCAAAACAAGACTTATATGCTTAATTGTGTTAGTAAATCCTAATAAATATTCATACTCTGGTGAGATCTTTATGCTGGTCAATGAATTTTTTAGCTGGTCATTTGAAATGGATCTTATTGTGCTGCCTAGAGTAACCTCGTGTACATCAGGCTCTTCTTCACAAAATAACAGTGATATAAGCTGCGCAATAATTTCTGGTGCCGAATGCATAGTAATGGCCGCTGCAACCAAATTAAACCCACGGACAGAAACTGCTTGACTAAATTTTCTGGATTCTTCCGATTCGCTAAAAGCTAGCCTCATTGCTATATCCGTGTCAAATTCTCCATTTTCAAAAAAACTCTCCACCACTTCTCTTGCAGTGCATACATGATAGCGTGAAGCTCTTAATTTCCAGTCGATGGAATTTATAAGAACATTGGCTTTTTCATATTTTTCACGCGGAAATTTTGTTTTTATCAGTGTCCTTAATTCATCTAAATTCCAAGTAGCCATTTTTCTTTACCCTAACGTTTGAGCTAAGCGGCAGCCGGAGCGGCGAAGCCGCGCAGGGCAACTGAGGCGGCGCATAAAATGCCGCAGGCATGCGCCGACGAAGGATGTCCGCTTGAGCGACTTGTTAGGCCGCAGCTCTTCTCATCGCATTTAGAAACATCTAGCGCCGTGGGTTTATTTACGTATCCAAAAATTCCACCCGCGACAGCCACTGCCAGTAGCACTCCCCAGAAAAAGAACGTTACCCTTCCCCGAAAGCCGCGCCGAGGTTTCTTTGATCCGTGAGCTGGATCGCCCAAAAAATGCTCCCAACCTCGCAATTGCGGATGAATAAAAGCCTTCTCGTGCTCCTTGATGTACTCCCCAAGCCAACCCAGATGCCTAGTGATTGACCACGCCCGAAGGATACAGAAAAGTATTAACAAGGTGGGTATGAACCATCCAAGACGGATAATGCCTTCGACATTATGCTGCGTGACCAACCAAGTAAAGATCGCTGCCACAGCGAGCAGCGCAGCCGACTCAAGGGAGTTTAACTCGGACATTGCTGTTTCCACTTCATTCCGAAGCGTTTGATACTCTTCCGTATAGAGATCCGTCATTTGTTTATCCTTGAGACATATACGCCGCTTGGTTCTGCGGCCTAACGTAGAGCTAAGGGGCAGTTGCAAACGGCGCATAAAATGCGAAGCATGCGCCG
>CAZDWC010000031.1:0-3508 GCA_964509075.1 uncultured Pseudomonadales bacterium
GACGGCGCATATAATGCGAAGCATGCGCCGCCTGTAACTGTCCAGTGACGAGCGAAGCGAGGAACGACCTTGAGCGACTTGTTAGGTTTCTCATGGCACTTATACTTCCTGAGCATGTATTACTACACTGTTCTTTGATTTTGAAATTGAGAATTTTTCGTAAATCTTAACAATTTCAACATAGGAAAGCATTCTAGACCCAATTTTTCCAGAATTAAAAAGATACTCAAAGTTGTAATGCGAGAGAGAGACATTTTTTATTGAGTCATAAGTTATGGCGTCTTTTCCTCTACTTGATTTTGTTGTACATGATTGTACCTGGCATATAGGCAAATGCTCACCTGAGCTAATAAGAGCCTGATCTGCATTTTGCAATTTATCTGTTGGCCTAAGAAATGCTGCGCAATATGGAAATCTATAATCATTTTTTCCTTTTATTGAACTGCACAACTTATTTTTACATGTAAATTTCTCAAGCTTTTTAAGCTGCTCTTTTAACCTTGGATCACTTAGCAAAAGTGACTTTTTCTCCCATATTTTATATTGTATTGCAACAATACTGGCTTCTTCTTTTTCTGGAGAATGCCTTTCGTAAATTATATCTGCTCCAGTCACTTGTTCTGGTATGTCCGGATGAAGAACTCTTATTCTGAGCGCCTTTCCATCTGGAAGTTTGTAGCTTTTATAGGCCTTTCCCGTTCCTAGTTCTGGCATTTCTCTTTCTACATTATATGCATCCCTAAATATAATCTGATTTTCAGTGTGAGACTCTGGAGATAAATATTTCTCTGCCGATTTTAGTAATGCAAGTCGTCTCTTCAATTGATCTACTTTTTCTTTCTTTTTTTCTTGCTTTGCTATTTGCAGTAAATCTTCAAGCTCATTTATATCTTCTCTAATTAAACTGAGTGGTGTAATTTGTGTATTTGATTTTATTGTTTTTAATCTGGATTTTTGCTTGTATTCTTTTACCGTTTCATTTTCTCGCCTGCGACGCAATAAACTTACTTCAAGGCCTAGCAACTCTGGGTATATTTCGCCTCCAAATTCCATTGCGGCGTCATATGTAGACATTCGCATGTCGCCTTTTGTTGCCATTTTCAGTAATTCTCTTACTGCATTGACAGTTACCCACTCGGAATTTAGCCTGTTTTCACTTTCCATATTTTGTGCTTCCTGATTGAGAAACCTAACGTTGAGCTAAGGGGCAGCGGAAGGCGGCGCATACAATGGCGGAGCCATGCGCCGACTGAAGCTGTCCAGCGAACGCAGTGAGCGGCCTTGAGCGACTTGTTATGTACAACTTTGGAAGAATTACAGCCATTACCATTTTGACGTTCCTTCTTTCCCTGCGCGTGGCGACCAACTGCCTTTAACTCTGGCAAGCCTAACGACTGAAGCCATTTGTGGCAATGCCTGCCTTTTACTTTTTACGCTTGCCTAAAATTACTTGGCACACGCTGAAGTTCAGCCTCTTCCAGTTTGGACGATTGCCGCAGCAAACTGACAAACCGCCCTTCTAATTTTCGCTTGAGACTGAACTAATTACTGGAAAAACCAACTACCGAATCTGATGCGGCGGATAAACTAAAAACTTGAGAAACGCTCGATATTCATAGCCAGAAATTAGCTGGATTTTTACCACCGGAAAAAAACAACGCCTTTTGGTTTTGCTTTCACTCTTTCTGTACATAACGTTGAGCTAAGGGGCAGCGCAAGGCAGCGCATACAATTTGCGAAGCAAATGCGCTGACTGGAGCTGTCCAGTGAGCAACGCGAACGGCCTTGAGCGACTTGTTAGGTGCTACTTGCAGTGCAATATCAGGAAACATTGATTGATATTTTCTCTCTTTATATGACACGAAGAAAACATATAACGCTCTAACTGCTAACTGCTAACTGCTAAAATAATATATTTTCACATTTACAAATTTTTCATTGTCTCTCAGTGCTTTCATTTATAGAAGAACCTTTGTAAAACCCATTTAAGTTGTACGGCCCGTAAGCACAGCCGGTTGGATCCCTTGCCCAGTCATGTGCCGTACAACCACCAGCACTAGCCATTAATTGTGTTTTCCAGTCCGGCGCTAAAACGGACAAGGCGAATGTTGCTAGCAAAAGAAAATTAATTGTAAAACGCTTCACGGCACTTCTCCTTTTTTTTCCTACATTAACGTATATAAAATCTTTGTGGCTGGAATCGGTCTTATTCTGCACCTAACGTTGAGATAAGGGGCAGACACAGCCGGCGCATAAAATGCGAAGCATGCGCCGGTTGGGGCTGTCCAGTGGCGAAGCCACGGCCTTGAGCGACTTGTTATAAGCCAAGTGGTTGATTCCGTGCATTTTGAATTCTCTCGATGTAACTTTTATGCGCTGCCCCAGCCAACTCAATTTCACTTTTGTCAAAGATCTCACTGAATAGACCAGATACCTGTTCAAATTTATAGAATGGGCTCAAAACCGGTGCATTAAGCGCTTGATTGCATAACTCCCACACTCTAGCCAGAAACATAATTGCGGAGTCAATTTGTGGCCACTCTATTGAGATCTTGGATTCATTATGAGCAACGGTTTTATCTCTGTAATTTATTATTGGATAAAAAACGCTATTTTCATTCCTAGTGTCGAATTGTGATTCTATATAGGATGACTCGCTATTATTTATTTTCAGGGCTCTCCAGTTTTCTCTGAGCGTATTTGTTTCATAATCGTTATTTCTTCTGTCGTATAACTTTGCAATTTTCATTATTAATGCATAAGTACTGCCTGCGGTTAAAGCCGAACATAGATAGCTTTTTTCAAAACCATTGTTCTCGGTAGCAGCGAGCGACACTAAAAAGGCCCTGAGATTTATTGCATCAAGCAGCAATCCGTCTACCCCTTCTGGGGCACCGAATATATTTGCTTGTAATCTTGCAAAGTTTTCAACTGGTTCGTTCATTTGGCTTATAACGTTGAGCTAAGGGGCAGCGAAAGGCGGCGCATATAATGGCGAAGCCATGCGCCGACTGAAGCTGTCCAGCGAACGCAGTGAGCGGCCTTGAGCGACTTGTTATGTACAACTTTGGAAGAATTACAGCCATTACCATTTTGACGTTCCTTCTTTCCCTGCGCGTGGCGACCAACTGCTTTTACTCTGGCAAGCCTAACGACTGAAGCCATTTGTGGCAATGCCTGCCTTTGAATTTTTATGCTTGCCTAAAAGTACTTTGCACACACTGAAGTTCTGCTTCTTCCAGTTTGGACGATTGCCGCAGCAAACTGAAAAACCGCCCTTCTCGTTTGCGCTTGAGACTGAGCGCATTACTGGATAACCCAACTACCGAATCTGATGCGGCGGATACATTTAAAACTTGCGAAATGCTCGATATTCATAGCCAGAAATTAGCTGGATTTTTACCACTGGAAAGAAACAACGTCTTTGGGTTTTTCTTTTACTCTTTCTGTACATAACGTTGAGCTAAGGGGCAGTTACAGGCGGCGCATATAATGCGAAGCATGCGCC
>CAZDWC010000032.1:0-2983 GCA_964509075.1 uncultured Pseudomonadales bacterium
GAGGAATGCTTTTATGGATTATAGATTTTGTTGCACTTCAAACTTGATACTAGGCGGATTACTCATGAAGAACCTCATTTGATAGATGAACTCCTTGATGAAAGGCTTCACTTTGCTCCTGCTTACGCTCTTCATAATCTAAACTTTGCCAATGGCTATTAAGCTCCGTTTCTAGCCAATCAGAGAGTTGTAGGCAGCACTCATAAGACTCTAAAAAATACTGTATATCTGCTGGTAATTGCACACCAGAAATTACCCTGGCATGCGAGCCAGATTTTCTAATATAAATTTCATTTGCCACACCTCTATTGTGAATATAGATGTCGCGCGTTGCCTTAATTTCCATGTAGCGATGATATGCTGGACATTCAAGCAAATTAATTGACAAAAGCTGCCGCATTGAATCTGCAAACTCTGCAGGCGATTTGTAAGCCAACTCATTTAGAAGTATATCTGTAGCTCTATGATGCACCTCTTCAATTGAGGATGATTCTAAAATAGCCTGCATTGGGACCGCCCTTTTTCCACCAAGTTTTTGTGGATAGCGAATAACCAAAGCCCTAACAATATCTCCCAACATCGTTTCTACTGTTGTCACAAGTTGCACAAGTGAATTTTGACTCAACTGCTGGAATGCCAAGAATTCATATTTTGAAATTAACTCGTCTTTTTGGTAATTTTTTGTACTTGGTATAATTGTTCTATCTGCTTTATATCCAACTGGAAAGGTTACTTCGATTTCGTTTACTTCAGAATTCCTCACTCCTCTTGCCGCTATATCTAGTGCTCCGTACGTTAATTCTGCAAGTTCACCTTGCTCAAACATTGAATATCTTGCCATTACAACAATATTATTCAGTTGATTTCCAATGTTTGTGCCTTTCATATTTTCTCCGTATAACGTTGAGCTAAGGGGCAGCGCAAGGCGGCGCATACAATGGCGAAGCCATGCGCCGACTGAAGCTGTCCAGCGAACGCAGTGAGCGGCCTTGAGCGACTTGTTATGTACAACTTTGGAAGAATTACAGCCATTACCATTTTGACGTTCCTTCTTTCCCTGCGCGTGGCGACACACTGCTTTTAACTCTGGCAAGCCTAACGACTGAAGCCATTTGAGGCAATGCCTGCCTTTGACTTTTTACGATTCTCTAAAATTACTTGGCACACGCTGAACTTCAATTTCTTCCAGATTGGAAAGTTGCCGCAGAAAACTGACAAACCGCCCTTCTCATTTATGCTTGAGACTCAGCTTATTACTGGGAAAACAAACTGCAAACTCTGATGCGAAGGATACAATTGAAACTGGTGAAACGCTTTATATTCACAGCCAGAAATTAGCTGGATTTTTACCACTGGACAGAAACAACGTCTTTTGGTTTTGCTTTTACTCTTTCTGTACATAACGTTGAGCTAAGGGGCAGCGTAAGGCGGCGCATACAATGGCGAAGCCATGCGCCGACTGAAGCTGTCCAGCGAACGCAGTGAGCGGCCTTGAGCGACTTGTTATGTACAACTTTGGAAGAATTACAGCCATTACCATTTTGACGTTCCTTCTTTCCCTGCGCGTGGCGACACACTGCTTTTAACTCTGGCAAGCCTAACGACTGAAACCATTTGAGGCAATGCCTGCCTTTGAATTTTTACGATTCTCTAAAATTACTTGGCACACGCTTAACTTCAGCTTCTTCCAGATTGGACGATTGCCGCAGAAAACTGACAAACCGCCCTGCTCAATTTTGCTTGAGACCGAACCTTATTACTGGAAAAGCCAACTGCCAAATATGATGCGGCGGATACAATTGAAGCTAGTGAAACGCTTGATATTCACAGCCAGAAATTAGCTGGATTTTTACCACTGGACAGAAACAACGTCTTTGGGTTTTTCTTTTACTCTTTCTGTACATAACGTTGAGCTAAGGGGCAGCGGAAGGCGGCGCATAAAATGGCGAAGCCATGCGCCGACTGAAGCTGTCCAGCGAACGCAGTGAGCGGCCTTGAGCGACTTGTTATGTACAACTTTGGAAGAATTACAGCCATTACCATTTTGACGTTCCTTCTTTCCCTGCGCGTGGCGACCAACTGCTTTTACTCTGGCAAGCCTAACGACTGAAACCATTTGTGGCAATGCCAGCATTTGATTTTCCATAAAATTTCTTGGCACACGCTGAGCTTCAGTTTCTACCAGATTGGACGATTGCCGCAGTAAACTGACAAACTGCCCTTCTCAATTTTGCTTGAGACCGAACCTTATTACTGGAAAAGCCAACTGCCAAATATGATGCGGCGGATACAATTGAAGCTAGTGAAACGCTTGATATTCACAGCCAGAAATTAGCTAGATTTCTACCACTGGAAAGAAACAACATTTTTTGGTTTTGCTTTTACTCTTTCTGTACATAACGTTGAGCTAAGGGGCAGTTACAGACGGCGCATAAAATGCGAAGCATGCGCCGTTTGTAACTGTCCAGTGACGAGCGAAGCGAGGAACGACCTTGAGCGACTTGTTAGGTGCAATTCTTCTCATATAAATTCTACCAAAGCCATTAAATTTACCAATTTTGATCTATCTTGCTATGCTCTGGGCATAAATACATATTTTTCAGTGCTAATTCTTTGCAACCTGCATATATACATTTCTGTGCCGAAAGCCCTCCATGCCTTTCAATTGCAAACCTGGTGCGTGCAGGCTTTGTATCGTGGGACTCCCAATTTTCAGGGCTTTCAATTTTGTAAGCCTTATTAGTTCTCCGATCCATTTCAGCCCCATCTTCTACAACCCAGTACTGGCCGCAATGCTTACAACGAAATAGCTCTGACCATAAATCAATGCTCGTCTCTAATTTCACAAAACCAGATATGAAATCATTTCTAGTAGGAAGAGAAAGTTCACAATCTTTCATGCCTTGGCAGAAGCACATTTTGATTGCACCTAACGTTGAGCTAAGGGGCAGCGAAAGGAGGCGCATACAATGGCGAAGCCATG
>CAZDWC010000033.1:0-2965 GCA_964509075.1 uncultured Pseudomonadales bacterium
CCAGCTTGCCTCTCTAAATAAAGGGAGTGTTGCACTTAGTATATGAATTCGCCCCGTATAACAAGTCGCTCAAGGCCGTTCGCGTTCGCTCACTGGACAGCTTCAGTCAGCGCATGCTTCGCATTATATGCGCTGCCTTTCGCTGCCCCTTAGCTCAACGTTAGATTCTTGGAGGTATATGAAAGAAATTCTAATTCTAGTACTTGGTTGGCTATTGGGATTATTGGGCCCGCGAATAGTGGATTCTATAAAAAATAAATATCATAGAAGGGAATTAGCTAAAGCAATTAAATCTGAAGCCAAAGATCTACAATTTCGTGTTGCATGTATGAGCTACTTGCTTGCAAAGCATTGCGGAGTAATAACAAGAGAGTACATCGCTTGGCTAAATCCAGTATTGTCAAACTATCAAGGAAATGAGCCAGCAGAATCAATAAGAGAATTTCTGCTGTTGCTTCAGAAATCAACAGACAGTGAATTTTCGGCAATTGTTGCTAGAGGTATAGCAGAAGAAGGTGTTGGCCTAAGCCTAAAAAATGTCAAATCGAGCTTTATAGAGTCAAATATGGCGGCTTTTGTTAATTATCCAACAGGGTTTCAGGTGTGTATACATGAGTTTTTAAATCAACTTTACATACTAAATCAAGAAATCGTTACAGCGACAACTTGCCATCAAATGACATTTGACTCATCTATGTCAGAAGAGAACCACAAGACAATAAAATCCGAGCTTCATAATAAGTACAATATAATTCATAAAATGTGCAGGGTAGTATGCGAAAAGCTGCAAAACATAATTTCCTACAATCATGAACGAATCTAACAAGTCGCTCAAGGTCGCCGCTTCGCGGCTGGACAGCCCCAATCGGCGCATGCTTCGCATTATATGCGCCGCTTTTGTCTGCCCCTTAGCTCAACGTTAGGTGCAAAATGAGCAAAAACAAAAGACTCCTTAGGAATTTACGTTTATTTATTATTATAAATTCATGTGCATCAGTATTATTGTTTCTGATAAGTAATATAAATATACTCAAGCCAGAATTAATGTTTTATCCGCAGCAGATTGTATTTCTTTCAGCTTTTCCTGTGTTTTTTGCTTCAATAATTCTTGCCAATGAGTTTAGTTCTGAATTTAGAGGATCATCAAACTCAAAATTCACAATAGGCCTAAAATTTGAGGAGCTAAAATATATTGCCTTTTGGGTTAAAGGTTGGGAAAAAGCACTAATCATAATCTGTGTGGCTTGTATAAACATTACGCATTATATTTTGTATGGCAGTACGCGAACACATTGGAGCGGTGGCATGCAATACACAAGTCAACATATTTCAGGGTTTACATCTGGTTCATTAATATTCTATGGCATGTCATACATAGCTATATCTTCAGCATATAAAATGCCGGGTAGCTATAGTGATAACTTTAAGTCTGGTGTTTTTATATCCGATGAAAAATAAAATACATTATTCTAGGCTTGGGAGGTGGCACCTAACAAGTCGCTCAAGGCCGTTCCTCGCTTCGCTCGTCACTGGACAGCTCCAGTCAGCGCATTTGCTTCGCAAATTGTATGCGCTGCCTTCCGCTGCCCCTTAGCTCAACGTTAGCTACCTAAAACTATGCCAATAGAAAGAATCGGAAAATATTTAGAGACAGCTGATTTGGGAATTGCTCATTCTCTGGGAATCGAGACAGACCAAATTGAAGACTGCATAAGTGAGATTCAGGAAAGGAAAATTTATGGAACTTTTGGCTGTCCTGTATTTGGTTTCAAGCAAGATAATCTAGATTTCTTGTGTGAAATTCCATTTATCAAACAGGTTTGGTTCTGGGAAGTAAACCTTAAAGACATCAGCGGGCTCTATGCGTTAGAAAATTTAGAGTATTTTGGCGTTCACGAAAAGAGACCTCCTATTGATTTTTCTAAACTATCAAATTTAACAAAAGCTGTCTGGCATCCAGTTAAAAATGACTATGGGCTTGGGAAGCTCAGCAAGATAAGAGAGCTTGATGTATGGCGGTTCAAGTCCAAAGAAAAATCATACGCCAGCATTGAACTTCCCAAGAGCTTAAAAAAGCTCGATCTAAATTGGTGCAATCCTACTTCACTTAAAGATCTCCCTGTACTTGAAGAATTAGAAGAGCTACAAATGCACTATTGTCATAACATCGAGTCTATCCAATCAATTTTTGAGTTTGCGCCAAATTTGAGAAAGCTAGTAATAACGCGCTGTGCTAATCTATCAGAATTTAATATCGTTCATTCACATGAGTGGGAGCATATGTACATAAATATCAAAGGCAAAACGGTAGCTAACAAGTCGCTCAAGGTCGCGCCATAAATGGCGCTGGACAGCCCCAACCGGCGCATGCTTCGCATTATATGCGCCGCTTGTGTCTGCCCCTTAGCTCAACGTTATGTGCAAACGGAAAAACTATGCCATCGTCACTGAAAACAGCATTTCTGACGTTAATTATCTGCATAATTTCAGGATGTCAGGCAAATGTATCAATGGTTGAGCCTGGGTATGCTGACTATTCCATGCTTCATGGAAGTTTTGAAAAAAGGTCGCTATTTGTTGGCGAGGAGTTTTCCTTCGAGTCTGTAGATGGAAATCGTGCTAGAAAAAGAGACTTGGTGTATAGAAAGCCATCAGATGTTAGTGTAAAAGTCGCAAAAGGACATCACGAAATAGTTATCACAGGTTTTCTCTGGAGAAGTGGAAAGATGTATGAGGGAATTGGCAGAATTTCAGTTAACCTAGAGGCTGGAAAAGAGTATAAAATTGGGTACAAAATAGAAGAGTCACAGTTCTATGTATGGCTCTTCGATATAAAAACCAATCAGGTAGTTGGAAGAATTTCTGATCCAATTGTTTTTGAGGGTGTTATGCATGTAGATATCTAGTTGCACCTAGTATCAAGTTTGAAGTGCAACAAAATCTATAATCCATAAAAGCATTCCTC
>CAZDWC010000034.1:0-2787 GCA_964509075.1 uncultured Pseudomonadales bacterium
TGGTTTTCTGCGTGATGTTACCGCTGGCGTTGTAGGAGTAGCTGTAATTACCATCAGCCAGCGTCACCGCTTGCAAACGTGAGAGCCCGTCGTACTGAAACCCTGATTTGCCCAGATTGGTCAACGAATCCGGGTTGGGGTCTGTTACGCCAATTAGATTGCCGATGTATTCATAATCTGAATTAGCAGGCAGCACCTCAGCTTATCCTCCTTTATTACTCACATCATTCTGGCTAGAAGGCGCTAAATTTGTCGAATATGCCGGAGTAGAAATTTATATTCCGATTTATAGTTACTCCAACCTCATAGTTCCAACCAAAAAACTGCAGTTATCTCTATCCGCAATTGCATATTGAACATTTTCAGGCGTAAATACCTCGCCGGACAAGCGAAAAACAAAATTCAATCCCGCAGAACGATTCTTCCACAAGCACTCAACGACATCTTGACTGCTCTGATACCTATTCACTGCAGCAACGCTACTTACTGTTTTTTCTCGAAATAAAAATGGTTCGACATCACACAGCAACAAGACGTTTCCTGATTGATCTAAAAGTATCTGCTGAATTTTACCTACCAAACGCCCTCTGCCCGCTGCTGACTCGAAATTCCATGGCTCACCAATTGATGCATGAAATGATCTTCCAACCAAATCAACGATATGATTGAACATTGATGACCTCCACTTCAACCGGATCGGTTGTCATATATTCCCTGCCGCCACCTCCTCCGCCATTTGCAGGATCAACCCTGGCCCCATCGCGCACCATGGAGGGATTGTTTTTAATTCGAAACTCCATTTGTACTTCTGGTCGAGAGGGCAATGAGAGCCGATCCTGCGCTTTATCCGCACTTCCGAATCTAGAATCAGTAAAATATGTTTCCCCCTCCCAACCGCCTCTTAATTTTCCAGTCTCCAGCACAGCATCCGCCTCAGCTCTACTCATACTCCGATATAAGGGCTTTGCACTGTTTGCAATCTTAGATAAAACTTTCCCCCCAGGCACCACACTGGTCGCAGCACTTTCTGCGGCCACCACGGCTGCCGCACTTGCACCGCCTGTTTCCGCTGCCGTGTACACTTCGGCAGCAGTCATCAACACATCCGCTGCCTTGGCAATCCCCATGAGCACCAAAGGCACCGGCACCTTCCCATCCGGATCCACAAACTTGTACGGATTGTTGTTGGCATAAGCATAACGATTGAACGACGCGGGATTATTTTCATCGAAACGCACTGGGTCATCCGAGGTAAAAACACCCAGCGCCGGGTCGTAATGCCGTGCGCCTGCATCGACAAGGCCGTTGGCATTTTCCACATGCCCTGTATAGCCGATGCGATTATCCTGATCCTTGTTACTGGCTTTGCCGTAAGGCGCGTAGGTTTTGCGCCAGATGACGGTGCCGGCCTGATTCATCGCTACAACCGGCGAATCAGTGGCATCAAGCCCGTAATAGGTGGCTGTGGTATAGGGCGCAGCCTGCGCTGCAAAGCCAGCTAATGCCAGCAAGCACCCCCATAAAATGCCGGTAAATTTATTCATCACAGTTGCTCCACATGTTCCGATATGGAAGAGCCTTTGAAACCAGCTGCGCCCTCCAGCGGCAAAACCGGATTGGCGTTCGTCGGAAAAGCATCATAAAAATCCGGAATGCCGTCACGATCCGAATCACGATCAAAAGGGAATGTTTCCTTGTCCAGCTCTTGAAGGTAACTCAAACCATCACCGTCTTCATCTTCTGTGCCGCAAACTCCCAGCGCATGATTCCTGTTTGCCTGGCAATTGTCCATTGAGATCAATCGCTTGCCCGCAAAATAAACATGATTGCGATAATTTTTCCTCACATAACCGCCACCACTGTCCACGCGATGATCAATTTCCACCAGATTCTGTCCACTTTTGCTGAAAAGATTCAAGTAAGGTGCGTTGACAAACGCGCCGCTGCCGTTGAGGTTCCACTGCTGCATCGCCGCGCGGAAGCGGCGGCCGTTGCCGTCATATTCGGCATAGAAAGCACCGTTCTGCCGCACCAGCTGATTGGCGCTATTGTAGGCAACATCAAAATTGATATTTCATCTTTGCATCGGCAATAGAGATGACATCAAGCCTAGGCGCGCCCCCACCATGAAGATCGCCGTTGGGATAAGTTCTTTCCCAAAATCGATTATCCGCAGGGTCACGAAAAAGCGTTTCCCAATCGCCCGATTGAGGACTGCTGGCAACTTTCACCAATGCGTTATCGACCAACCACTCGATACGCATGCACACATCATCCCCACGAATGGTGCCGCCCATTGAAATCCATGCACCAGATAATACTGTTTCATTTGGCATCAGCATCATAGCCCAATCACCTCAGAAGTTGAGTCACTCGGAATTGGGCCATTTGGCAATACAAATTCCCTAGCCCCGCCAGCCGTTCTGCCTCCACCGACAAATCCTGGGTCAATTCGATTTACTGGACTTGCAATTCCAGATGTGGGCGAGGGGAAGCGAATTACCGTGAATGAATCTTTTTCTTGAATAGTAAGACGCTCGGCGATCTGCTTTGCATTGAGACCAGCAATATCATCAGCCGCTGTCACAAAGACGTCGGTGCGTGACGGCGGCCCAAGCATTGGGAAGTCTCCTTTCCCAGGAATCACACGAGCGAGCATCTGCGGAACTTTGTTTACAATCTTAGATAAAGTTTTTCCGCCAGGCACTACACTGGTCACAGCACTTTCTGCCGCCACCACGGCTGCCGCACTTGCACCGCCTGTTTCCGCTGCCGTGTACACTTCGG
>CAZDWC010000035.1:0-2712 GCA_964509075.1 uncultured Pseudomonadales bacterium
CTAATCAAACAAAAGCCCTTGGGGATCTCCTCAAGGGCTTTTTGTTGCGCTGAATATTTTGATGGATCTTTGATACATGCCGAGACGTCTCCTCGCGCTATTGGCTGATGGCAATGTCCACTCAGGCGAATCATTGGGCAGTGCTTTGGGTCTATCACGGGCAGCTGTCTGGAAACAGGTTCAGCGCCTGCAGGAGATGGGGGCCTTGCTGCGCGCTGTGAAAGGGGCGGGTTATCAGTTGGAATCTCCGCTGGAATTACTAGATGAAGCCGTTATTCGCTCTGCACTGGATGAAACTGCAGGATCTCTTGTCGATCAACTTGATGTGCATTGGTCGCTTTCGTCTACCAACACCGTTTGCATGCAGGGAATGGCTGAATGCCAGAGTGGTGCACGTATTTGCCTTGCTGAACACCAGTCGAGTGGTCGCGGCCGGCGCGGCCGTCACTGGACTAGTCCGCTAGCAGGCAACCTCTATTTGTCGATTGGCTGGCGCTTTGCTGGTGGAGTAGAGGCTCTGGAGGGATTGAGTCTCACAGTTGGTTTGATTGTGGCCGAAGTGCTGACTGAAGAGTTTGCCGTGCAAGGCATTGGTCTGAAGTGGCCTAATGATATTCTCTGCAAACAGCGCAAGTTGGGCGGCATCCTGATTGAAATGAGTGGTGACGCGTCAGGTCCTTGCGATGTGGTGATTGGCCTCGGGCTCAATGTTGGCATGGGACTTGTCGAGGGTAATACGATTGATCAACCGTGGACGGATTTGTTCAAAGAAACAGGTGTTGCGCTATCCCGTAACAAGCTGGCTGCTGGCATTCTTGGTCGGCTATTGCCAATGCTGGCAAGCTTTGAGTCAGTGGGTTTCTCTCATTACAGTCAGCGCTGGCAAGATCTTGATGTATTCGCAGGTCGCTCCGTCATGATATCTGTGGGGGATAGTCATGTTTTCGGCAAGGTGTTGGGCGTCACTGGTCATGGTGCGTTGTTGCTGGATGTTGATGGGGTACAGCGTGCTTTCAATGCTGGTGAAGTGAGTTTGCGTGGTGGCTGAAAACATACTGGACATCGACGTTGGCAACACCCGCAGCAAGTGGCTGATGCTGCGTGACGCGGCGGCAGTCACTGGCGTGTTTGACAACACTGATATGACTGAAGCCTTACGCGCATTGCGCAGCGAGCGGATTGCCCGCATACGTGTAGCCTGTGTGGCAAAAGATGCCTTGAAGCGTGATCTTATTGCCATATGTCTTGCGCAATGGAGTGTTGAACCCGAATTTGCAGCCAGCAGTATCGCTTGTGCCGGTATCCGCAATGGCTATGGAGAACCACATC
Source organism: uncultured Pseudomonadales bacterium (assembly GCA_964509075.1). GTDB lineage: Bacteria > Pseudomonadota > Gammaproteobacteria > Pseudomonadales > UBA7239 > UBA7239. Next base: position 1,330 of record CAZDWC010000035.1, read on the forward strand.
AGTTGGGTGTTGATCGTTGGCTGGCTGCATTGGCGGCATGGCATGAGATGCCTGGTTGCGCATGTCTGATAGTCGATGCTGGCAGTGCGTTGACGCTGGATACAATCGACGAGCACGGCGTGTTTCTCGGTGGCTACATCATTCCCGGCTTTGGCATGATGCAGCGGGCCCTGCTCAGCAGAACAGGGCAGATCACTTGCGCCACTACCGAGCGGTTTGCCAATGCATTCACACGGCTGCCTGCGTCAACAGAACATGCCGTACAAAATGGCGCAGCGCTCGCGGTGTGCGCAAGTACACAAAAAGCCATAGAGAATTTCTTGCAGCGCTGGCCGCGTGGTAGAGTGCGCATTACAGGAGGCGATGGCCTTGAAATTGCGAAATATCTGGCAATGATCGAGAGCTATGAGCCTGATCTGGTTCTCCGGGGGCTGTCATTGGCTCTGCCCTGAGCGAGACGCGGTCAGTCGGTTCAATCTACAGCAGAAATGGAAGGGGTTACCTGCATGCGCTGGATCGTTATCAGCCTTGTCTTGTTCAATGTTGGCTATCTGTTGTGGAATTGGCTGGAATACAGCCATTCACGGGAGTTGCAGGTCATGAATGCATCAGCCGGCGCATATGTTGCTGAAATGCCCGGCGCGCGTCTGATGTTGCTGAGTGAGCGCGCCGCTAATGCCCCGCAAGTAGTCGCGAAACCATCGGAAGTTACGACGCCAGCTGCCGTGCCAGCGGCTGCTGCGCCGACGCCACCCGCTGACCCAGCAACAGCTCTGTGCCTGTTGCTGGGGCCATTTGCGGATCAGCAGGCGGGCAAGCCTGTGTATGAGCGGATGGTGGCTCTCGATATCCACGCCAGATTGGCTTCTATCGAAATCGAAGGGGATCCTGACTACTGGGTTTACCTGAAGCCGGAAGCTACGCGTGAGCTGGCGATGGCCAAGCTTCGTGAACTGCAGGAGAAAAAAATTGACAGCTTCATCATTCCGCAAGGTGAAATTGCCAATGGCATATCGCTTGGAGTCTTCGATAAGGAAGACAACGCAGAGCGTCGGCGTCAGGCAGTGATCGAGCGTGGTTATGAGGCGCTGGTTCGCGCCAATCCGCGAATTTACCTGGAAAACTGGCTGGTGATCTATCCGGAGGAGGCGGGAAAATTCAGTCCGGAGCTCTACGAGCAGTTACACGGCGAGAATAACAAGCTGGATTTGCGCAAAGAGCAGTGCAGCAAGGTTGCTTCCATCATAGACATTCACTAGAATGCCGCGCTCTCAATGAGGCTTGCCCTGTTTCAGGTCAAGTAATGGTTATGCTGGCGTAGCTCAGTCGGTAGAGCAGCTGACTTGTAATCAGCCGGTCGGGGGTTCGACTCCTCTCGCCAGC
>CAZDWC010000036.1:0-2618 GCA_964509075.1 uncultured Pseudomonadales bacterium
CATTTGCTTCACAAATTGTATGCGCTGCCTTTCGCTGCCCCTTAGCTCAACGTTAGGTGAATTTATCCAATGAAAGGAAGTTATATGAAATTAAAGACATTCTTAGTAGCTGTGGTTATTGCTGTTGGCGGCTGCGCAAAAACATTTTATCCCTACGAATCCAGTGCAATCATGAGTTTCAAGGAGTCATCAGGGATAATTGAAGATCTCACAATGAGTCAGATAAAGAAATATACGCCAGACCACATGGAAGTAACAGACAAATATATCTTGTATGACTATGGCACGGTCAAGGAGTCCAGTGGAAATGGCGGAGTAATTGTCCCATATAACACACCTATTGCAATTGGCGTGTCTCGTGAAACTGAAAAGACAAGGCAGGCGCAAGAAAGAATTTATTATCGGTATGTAAGTAATCTTAGAATAATGTATTGGAGAGAAAAATTTTATGTGGTTTCGGCAATGGATGAAAGAGGGGAGCCAATCAAGCATCTGGTCTATGCTCGTAGTTTAGACGATGCCAAGAAATATGTTGATGCTTTTACTTCTTTAAAAAACGCGAGCATGAAGAGTGGGGAATAATTCACCTAACAAGTCGCTCAAGGTCGTTCCTCGCTTCGCTCGTCACTGGACAGTTACAAACGGCGCATGCTTCGCATTTTATGCGTCGTCTGTAACTGCCCCTTAGCTCAACGTTATATGGCTTAATATGAAGTGTCCCAGCTGCGTTCAAGAATTTAATTACACATGGAAAATGTATTTTAAATTTTCATTTAAATGCCCACTATGCGCTGTCCATTTAAAAGCAGAAAAACATCCGTTTATCATGTTTTTGTTTGGTTGTGCATTTGCAGGCACATTTCTATTTTCAAATGAGCATTATTCTTTTGTCTATCATTACAAACCAATATATGGCGCATTAATATTTTTACTGTTTAGTATACCATTATCAATATATGAAAAATATATTACAGGAAAAGGCAATGCTTATCTCAAGTGAAAAGCCATATAGCCAGGCCAAGAAATAGGCTACGTTAAAGATGATGAAGGCAATGAAATTAAAGGCAGTAACTTTGAAAGTGTTGACAAGATGTTAGATTGTATTGCTTCTGAAGCGTCGAAGCTCAAATATGAAAAACCACCATTTATACTTTATTGCGTATTCAGAGACATAGAGAAAGTTTCTTACAGGACAACCGAAAAAATGGTTTTGCAAAATGAGAGTTGGCCATATAACAAGTCGCTCAAGGCCGTTCCTCGCTTCGCTCGTCACTGGACAGCTTCAGTCGGCGCATTTGCTTCGCAAATTGTATGCGCCGCCTTACGCTGCCCCTTAGCTCAACGTTATGTTTCTGAGATTCGAGTATGTCAGTAATTTATGACCTGAAAAATGAAAATGATAGATGGGCCGAATCAGTTAATGCTGATCTTTCAAAGGATTGTCCTGAGTATATAAATAAATACGGTAGAGTTGGCTCTGAAAAGTGGTGGGAAAACTACGACTCTGGCAATATCCCTAGCTCAAACGAATATGGAGAAGTGAATTATATAGGCTCCCGCAAAGATTATTTTAATGAGGAGTGGGGCACGGTAGAAATAAATACTGGTAGTAAAATTATCGAGTATGACAATTTAGGGTATTGGAAAAGTGAAGAAATAATAGTGGGAGCAGAAGTTAGCATAGAATCTTTTGAAATAAAATTTAAAGGGAAGAATGGCCCAATGAATTATATTTTTATACGTTTAGTACAAGTTAGTGAAACATAACAGGTCGCTCAAGGTCGTTCCTCGCTTCGCTCGTCACTGGACAGTTCCAGTCGGCGCATGCTTCGCATTATATGCGCCGCCTGTAACTGCCCCTTAGCTCTACGTTAACAGTCATAGGAGAAATCGTGCAAATATTCGTAAGTCGCCCAACTTGGATTTCTCCTGAATTTGAAGAGGGGCTAAAAATATTTCTGATGAATCTGGCAAATATGGGGTTAACTCCAAGGACGCTTGGTTCAACTGATTATCCAAGCAAAACTCCTCTAGACGAAGTTCTTGAAATTATGGATCAATGTCAGGGAGCAATTATTCTTGGTTATCCACAACTGAAAATAGATTCTGGCTTAATTAAAGGCTCCGTAATTAGTAGTCCTATCACTTTGCCAACCGAATGGAATCATATTGAAGCTTCTTTAGCTTATTCAAAATCATTGCCGGTAATGGTGCTCCATCATAGTGGTGTATCCAGAGGTGTTTTTGATCGTGGAGTAATGAATGCTTTTATCCACGAAGTTGATTTTTCGAAGCCTGGCTGGTGCATGGAGCCAAGCTTGAATGGCGCATTCCAAAAGTGGAAGTCCAATTGTGAGTCAGGGAGTCCAAATTTTATAGGTGCAGCTAAAGTAGACCCATCAAAACCACAGTGCCCAAATTGTAGTACTTCATCAAAGCCGGTATATCTTAGTGAGTTGCCAAAACACTTTAGTTTAGGCAAATGGACATGCACAAAATGCAACTACATCAAACAATGACTGTTAACAAGTCGCTCAAGGTCGTGGCTTCGCCACTGGACAGCCCCAATCGGCGCATGCTTCGCATTATATGCGCCGCTTGTGTCTGCCCCTTAGCTC
>CAZDWC010000037.1:0-2470 GCA_964509075.1 uncultured Pseudomonadales bacterium
GCAGTGTTGCAGGTACAAAACACGCTAGATAATTGGGCAGGGCAGGAAGTTATGCACAAGATCACGAACCTAACAAGGCGCTCAAGCGGACAGCTCCAACCGGCGCATGCTTCGCATTTTGCGCGCCGGTTGGGCCGTTGCGCGCTTCGCGCTTCACTCTGCCGCTTAGCTTAACGTTGTGCACCAATAGAAAAAACCTAATTGTCTGTTTCCTGTTGTCGTGCTTTGCCAGTAGTTGTTCCATCAGTTTCTGCTGAAAATTATCGTGCGTTTGTTGCTTTTGGTTTTCCAAGAATCACAATAGCCAACAGCAGTCCAAGAAATTTAGTAGTAAATCGCGTGCCAAGAAATGTACTAGCTGGCCGTGTACCAAGGTCGGGTTTCAGAAACGCCGTGCATTCTGAAAGCGCGGGTGCCAATAGGTTTGGCGTCAGGCTTAGAATCACGGGTGCCAGAAAAAGTCTTGTGAAGCTCTGTGGTCGTGTTTATTCTTGCCATAGTTCAATATTCAGCAAGCGGAAAGGGAAGGGCAAGATGCCACTAGCCAGCATCAAACCAAGTAGGCGCACAACAAGTCGCTCAAGCGGACAGCCCAAACCGGCGCTGCTTCGCATTATTGCGCCGGTTCGGTACGTTGCGCGCTTCGCGCTCCACTCTGTCCGCTTAGCTCTACGTTAGGCGCAAATTGCACATGAAGAAATTAATATACATAAGCTTCGTGGCTGTACTTACTTCTTGCTCAGTAACAGGGAAAGACACGTCGCTCGTACTCGGTAGTGGTTTATGGGAAGAAAATAAATCATTTGGTCAAACAACGTACAGGTACAAGTGCCAGTCAGGGTACACAATTGAGCTGCCAAAAATTTCACTGCAGAACGAAGTATATTCGGCGGGACCTATACTGCCGGTAATCCCAATAATGGGAAAAGGAGGAATTGCAAGCGGCAATTTATCTATGAGCATCAGAATAAATGGAAATATCACAGAAATAAAAAATAGCGTCAAAGAAATGAGTTTTTCGTTGCTCACTAATGAAGAAAGCTATATTCCAGAGAAGAAGATTACGTATCTGGAAAATTCTGTAGTAATTTATCTTGAATATCCTGTGTTAATAAGCAAGTTAGAAAACTTTATCTTGAAGAATAGTGCGCAAGTATCATGGTGTAATATTCCAGCAATAGAGTATCGTAGAGTGTCTAAAAAATATGCAGAATTTATTGCCGGCCCCGGCCCATAAGCGCCTAACAAGTCGCTCAAGGTCGTTCCTCGCTGCGCTCGTCACTGGACAGTTGCAACCGGCGCATGGCTTCGCCATTGTATGCGCCGTCTGCAACTGCCCCTTAGCTCAACGTTAGGTTTCATTAGGTGCATATGTCTAATACGGTTTTAGTTTTAGGTGCTGGTGCTAGTACTGCAATGGGGTATCCAGTTGGTACTGGACTTAGAAAAATTCTAATCGAAGAAACTGTTAATCAAAATAGTGATCTAATTTGCGAAATAAATCCAAATTTAGAGCAGTACTTAGAAAAATTTATATTTGAGTTTAGAAACTCCCAAATGAACTCAATTGATGAATTTCTAGCTAGAAGGCCGGAGTTTTCCGAGGTCGGAAGATTGTCTATTGCTGCCTGCTTGCTGAGCAGAGAATATGAAAGCTTAATTCATAGCTGCACTAGCGATGACAATTGGTACCAATACTTTTTCAATGTTGCAACCACTCATAGCTGGGATGATCTTTCATTTAGAAATTATTCTATCATTACATTTAACTATGACAGATCACTAGAGTATTACTTTGCAAGTGCAATGATGTCTGCATACGGCAAAACATTCCAACAATGTTGTGAAAAAATAAAAGAACTAAAAATAATCCATGTATATGGTTCTTTGGCGCCTTGTGACGAGAGAGATCCAAATTATTTTCCTTATGGAAAAGGAATGACTTGTACAAACTTACAAAAAGCAGCTTCAACACTACGCGTAATCCCAGAGGGGAGAATGGATGACGCGGTTTTTCATGAGGCCAAGAAGTTATTGTTTGAAGCTTCAAAAATTGCATTTTTAGGTTTTGGTTTTGATAGAACGAATTTGGATCGTTTGGACTCATCTGCAACATGTAGAGGGTTGCCGGGTCAGAATAGGCGGAGAATGGTATGCGGCACTTGTTACGAATTAACCGCGGCTCAAATATCACGAGTGGTAGAAAAAACAGTAGGCTTTGAACCGGGATATGACAATAAGCGAAACTTTTATGACGCTAAGTGTCTAAATATGCTACGAGAAACATTGGTGCTAGAGTGAAAATGAAACCTAACAAGTCGCTCAAGGTCGTTCCTCGCTTCGCTCGTCACTGGACAGTTGCAAACGGCGCATGCTTCGCATTTTATGCGCCGTTTGCAACTGCCCCTTAGCTCTACGTTGTGCGCCAATCAAAGGCAAAAGCAAAAGACAAAATCGCATTCTGTTTCCT
>CAZDWC010000038.1:0-2430 GCA_964509075.1 uncultured Pseudomonadales bacterium
CCAGCTTGCCTCTCTAAATAAAGGGAGTGTTGCACTTAGTATATGAATTCGCCCCTTCTAACAAGTCGCTCAACCGGACAGCTCCAACCGGCGCATGCTTCGCATTATGCGCGCCGGTTGGGCCGTTGCGCGCTTCGCGCTCCACTCTGCCGTTTAGCTCAACGTTAGGTGGCAAATAAATGAGCAGGCGGAGATTTCTTGCTTTAATGATGACGGTGGTAAGTTTTTTTGGTTTGGCGTTAGTTGGCAAAGTATTTATGTCATCCTTAAATCCAAGCGCCAAAGCAATTAGCGAATATGAGTCTTCGTCTGTGCTAGACGTATCGGGCATGAAGGAAAATGAAACCAAGGAATTTGCACTTCAGAAAACTCCTTTGTATGTTAGAAAAATCAATGAAAATGACTTCATTGTTTTCCTTCGCATTGTCCGGTTTTCAGATAAAAACACTCATGGCTGCATAATTAATATGTTGCCTGCTGCCAGAGCAGGAGACGATTTCTATCCAAAGAATACGGCTTTCATGGAAGGTTGTAGAGGAGTATTCTTCGATAATGAAGGTAATATATTGCAAGGGTCACATGGAGCGGCTTTGCCTATGCAGCGGCTTAAATGGGAGTGGGAGTCTAGTGAGAATCGGAGAATAAAAGTTGCCACCTAACAAGTCGCTCAAGGTCGTTCCTCGCTTCGCTCGTTACTGGACAGTTACAAACGGCGCATGCTTCGCATTTTACGCGCCGTCTGTAACTGGCCCTTAGCTCAACGTTATGTGTAAGCAGCAACAGTTCTGAGGCCAAGATGTTCAACAAATGGAAGAAAGTCTTTGTCAGAGAAAAGGAGCGGAAAGTTATTTTCAATACAGAAAGTAGCAATTATTACGTCGGCTGTTTTTCTGATAGTTATTCCTTTTTTGCGCAGCGCCCTGTAGTTCTCGGCGCAGGCATAAGCGGCATTTTCGCCAAGCATGTCATAAATTGTCAGCGCATCCAGCATGCCCTTTGCGGCATGGTAGTCCTTGTCACTTTTAAAGCCCTGCAATATCTCAAGTGCAATCAGGTCGCCAATTGCCACAGCTTCCGTACCGAGTGCGCTGTCAAGAATCAAGACTTCCGCAGTGTCCTTGCCGTTGAAGAAATCAATCCAAACACTGGTATCGACAAAAATCACTTAGCCAGCCTCATTTCATCCAGGTTTCCTTCCCATTGGAGCCGGCCACGAAAGGCCTTTATGCCTTCTTGTTTCTTCAATTTAATCAATGTCTTAAGCCCAAGCTCTACAGCTTCGCGCTTGGTCTCTAAGCCCGTTGCCTTCAAGGCATCACTCATCAATTTGTCGTCAATCACTATGTTGGTTCGCATATGTCACCTCACATGAATATTGCAATACACACTATAGTACCATTTAATACACATAACAAGTCGCTCAAGGACGCGGCTTCGCCGCTGGACAGCCCCAACCGGCGCATGCTTCGCATCATATGCGCCGCTTGCGTCTGCCCCTTAGCTCAACGTTAGGCCAGAGAAATAATCATGCAGAAGCAACATGCGAACATAATTGTCAGTGCATTAGTAGCAATCGTATTGCTGTCAGGAATTAGCAATGGCTATTGTGATGATGATAGCACGGACAATATGACAATATTGGAAAAATTGGCAGAAAGTGGAAATGCGGAAGCGCAGTATCAACTTGCAATGTTTCTGTCTGAGTGGGCTGATGCCAGAACTGTAAATTACGAAAAAGCGTACTATTGGCTGGAAAAATCTGCGCAGCAAGGTCATGCTCAGGCGCAGTATAAGTTTGGTTATTTCCATACAATTCGCCGGCCTGGTCTAAAGGAGATCAATCAGGAAGAAGCCAGTAAGTGGTATCTAATTAGTGCCAAAAACGGGGAGCCAAAGGCGCAGTTTGCATATGTAAGCGCAAATGGAAAATCAATCTCAAAAAATGAAGCAATTAATTGGCTTATTTCTGCAGCAGAAAATGATTTGGCATTCGCTCAATATACTCTTGCAGGATACTATTTCAATGGTTATAACAATGAAAATAGGAAAGATCAAAAAGACTATGAGTCTGCATATGCATGGTTAATGATAACGGCCAAGAGAAATGATCTTTGGAACTTAAATTCAGATGGAAGCCAAATTGAAGATTTTAAGGAAAGGCTTTCTCCAGAGCAGCTGTTATCTGCAGATAATAAAATTGAAGCGCTAAACAAAAAAATAGATGAAAAATCTGGTGAATATCAGGCAAAGAGGATAACAAGCTGGTGCAAAATGTACGACCCGTCCGGCCCAAAGCTTGATGACTGTATTGTGGATATGACAAAAACAGTAACTGAGGCTAAAAAGAATGGGCAAATGGTTCGGTACTAAAGCCCGGCCTAGTATCAAGTTTGAAGTGCAACAAAATCTATAATCCATAAAAGCATTCCT
>CAZDWC010000039.1:0-2375 GCA_964509075.1 uncultured Pseudomonadales bacterium
ACAGCCACGAAGCTTATGTATATTAATTTCTTCATGTGCAATTTGCGCCTAACGTTGAGCTAAGGGGCAGCGGAAGGCGGCGCATACAATGGCGAAGCCATGCGCCGACTGAAGCTGTCCAGCGAACGCAGTGAGCGGCCTTGAGCGACTTGTTATGTGCATACTTGCAACGACTCATTTTTTAACTACGATTGAGATATGGCTCTACATATATAAACTTAGAATTGCAATTCTCACAAATAAATACAGTGCCACATGAATATCCTTTCTTATTGTTCGTATACCTATACCGCTGCATATTTCTTTTGCATTTTTGGCAAGGAGATCTAGTCCTATTTTCAACCAAGATAGATAGTATTCCTGTAAGAAAAAATATTGAAAAGGCGCTCATAGTTATTGCCCTGTCTTTAGAAAGCAATGAACCACAAAATAATGCCAATGAAATTAATACAGGATATTTTACCCAAAAGAACCTAGCCTTAAAGAAAAAGAGTGAATCTGGGTCGTCCTCAAATTTAGACAACTCCGTTTCTTGAAGTATTTCCTTTCTTTTCCATCCCATCAAGTTCTCCTTATGAGCACATAACGTTTGAGCTAAGGGGCAGACACAGGCGGCGCATAAAATGCGAAGCATGCGCCGACTGGGGCTGTCCAGCGACCAACGGGAGCGACCTTGAGCGATTTGTTAGCCACCACGCAGCACCCACGCCCTTGGATTATGCTCGAAACCGATTTTTGGATAGTACTCATTTGCCTTTGGAGCTGCCAGTAAAACCACCATGCACTCTTTCCCTAGGCGAATTCTTGTTTCTTCAATGAGGCGCTTGCCAATACCCTGCTTCTGATACTTGGCATCTACAGCAAGGTCTGCAAGATAGGCCACATAGGTAAAATCTGTGAGCGTTCTCGAAATGCCTACCAATTTTCCTTGGTGCCAAGCTGAAATTGTGAGATTTGCATTTTTAAGCATACCCTCAAAAATATCTGGCCTATCTACAGGGCGACGCTCACCAAGGGTTGAAGCCTTATAAAGTTCTATGGCTTGCTCAACGGAAATTTCCGCGCTTTCCTTGTATTCAATTTCCATTTTATTCATTTGGCACTTTCAATTATTTGGTGGCTAACGTTGAGCTAAGGGGCAGTTACAGACGGCGCATAAAATGCGAAGCATGCGCCGTTTGTAACTGTCCAGTGAGCGAAGCGAACGACCTTGAGCGACTTGTTAGGCGTGAACACCGGAACATCCCCACTCATGGACTTGCGTCCAGAACCTTTAGCAACGAGCCTCCTGAATTGCTAGAAATGTCACTAATTAGCCAATTTCTTCCTTCAAGTACCATGCTGAACTTAATTTCTACGATTTCACCAGTTGATGGATAGCGAAAACTTACCAGTATTGAATTGGGTTCCTGAGCTGCTGTTATTTTTAACCCTGTAGCTCCAGGGTCTTGGGAAGCCCAAATTGGAAGTGATTCTATTCGACACGCTTCACGAGTTCTGTGGACACATTCTCTATCTTTTAAAATTAAGCCGACAAGTTTCTTGCTGAAGTACTTGCTCAATATAGCTTTCGGCTGCTCCATAAGCCCGATATTTGATAAATCAGGCTCTTCAAGCACTGCCTCCCAAGCATAGTCCTTATATAAATTGGCAACAGTTTTAATTGCACTTTCTGGCATTACAGAACTTTCTGCTGCATTTATTAACTGCGAGAATACCGCAAGAAAAACAATTATGAATAACCTGATTCTGCTCATTATTTTACGCCTAACGTTGAGCTAAGGGGCAGCGAAAGGCGGCGCATATAATGGCGAAGCCATGCGCCGACTGAAGCTGTCCAGTGACGAGCGAAGCGAGGAACGCCCTTGAGCGACTTGTTAGGGCGAATTTCTTGAGTAATGCCAAGCTATTAGTCTTCATATTTAACTCGACTCCCAAAACTATACTGCAACTGCTTTCGTAACTCTTCTTCAAACGCTATATATTTCTCGTCATCTGTACCTACAGGATTACTGCGCATGCACCTGACTACCATTGCCCCTTTTACATGCTCATACCTAACGATTATTGGGAATTCTGGCTTCCCTTCTTCATAGAATATGACTCCTTTATAGTTATCCGTGTCATTTCTTTGTATAAGTCTAAATTTATCGGCAACATTGTCCATTACTTGCCATATTTCAACTTCATCACTAAGTTGTTCCGTGGGACTATTTTCAACAACCGTGTATAGATGGCGACTTAATGTACTGCAGCCTATTAATACGCTGCTTATCACACAAGGCAGTAAATATTTGTGGCGCATTTTCAGGTTAAGCCCTAACGTTGAGCTAAGGGGCAGTTACAGGCGGCGCATATAATGCGAAGCATGCGCC
>CAZDWC010000040.1:0-2310 GCA_964509075.1 uncultured Pseudomonadales bacterium
CGGTGACTTGCATACCTACTTGCGTGGAGCGCGAAAGAAACGGCGCAAGCGCTATCTACAGGGCGACGCTCACCGAGGGTTGAAGCCTTATAAAGCTCTATGGCTTGCTCAACGGAAATTTCCGCGCTTTCCTTGTATTCAATTTCCATTTTATTCATTTGGCACTTTCAATTCTTTGGTGGCTAACGTAGAGCTAAGGGGCAGCGGAAGGCGGCGCATAAAATGCGAAGCATGCGCCGACTGAAGCTGTCCAGTGACGAGCGCAGCGAGGAACGACCTTGAGCGACTTGTTAGGCATTACTTGGCACCGGCAAATATTTTTTAACACCTACAGGGACAAGCTTCAAAACATTGCCTCTCACAGAGTGCCATGCAGCTGAAAGGAAAATTAGCATTGCGCCAATGAAAACACCCGATATAGCGAAGCCATTACTTACCGCGCCGTAGGACTTAAATAGCTCTGAAAATGCGTAAATAACGTACACGAGCGCAGAGACCATGAGCGCCCTTCTGTCTATTGCAAGAGAAACCATGGCGAGAACAAGGTACATAAAAACTACTATAGCTACCGCGCTGGCAGACGCACTGCCATCTTTTACGCCAAGAAGCGAGAAAACAGGATGAACTATTAGTGGCGATGCGATTAAATGCAACCAAAAGGCGACGTCAGACTTTCTAGATTTTCTCTCTGTATCTTGCGCGTCCCAGTACATTGCGACTAAAAATGACATAACCCCACATGCAGCAATGACAAAATTTATATGGTCTTTAAGCTCTGGAAACTGTATTGCAAATACTGAAATTATGAAGCCAGAAAGGCACCCAACACCAGCTGCAACTGTAATTGGAACCTTAAATTTAAACCAGTGAAATAAAGTCATTAATGTTGCGGAGGCACAAGCGAGGACAATTGATATTTCATCATTGACTCCGTATTGCTTCAGAAGCTCTACAGAAAAACCAAAAATACCAACCACGTAAGCTCCAAGAAATAATATGGCAGGCAGTGCAAGCTTACGCTTCAAAACAAAATACACAGAGAGAAACCAAGAAATTAACGCTGCAACCAGAAACCCAAGCGGCTTACTTACTAAAGAAGAAAGCCAACCAGATGATACGAGAAATAGCAAAGAGGCTATTGCTACAAAAATGTCATTGAATCCAGATATAAGCCTGAAATTCTCTTCATCTACGGACTGAGTGTTACTCGAACTTTCCATAAACTTTCGAAATGAATTAACGGAATTCTCATCAAGAACACCCGCTTTCACTGCCGAGTATAAGTCTTCATCAGTATACATTTTGACGGTTATCCCTTTTATGAATGCCTAACGTTGAGCTAAGGGGCAGTTGCAAACGGCGCATACAATGGCGAAGCCATGCGCCGTTTGCAACTGTCCAGTGACGAGCGGAGCGAGGAACGACCTTGAGCGACTTGTTAGGTGAATTGGCATGTACGCTTCTCAATTCTTTAAGTCTTGTGGCTGAAAGTTTAACTTAAATGATGTGAAATACTTTCTGTACGTCATTTCATCGAGCCCCTGTATCTCAACAAACGGCGCGGCTTTCTTTACAGCCTTAATGGCATATTCATCAAATTTATTGTAGCCACTGCTTGATACTATTCTTACTGATTGCATTTCACCAGTTTGTAGAATTTCAATTTCTATTACCGCTGACATATTATTGCGCGAACCTTTAGGCCTACTCCAATTGTCAGAAATTGCATTCGCAATACTATGGGCACACTGGTCAAGATTGTGACATGGTTTATATGTTCTTAATGGAACATAGTGATTGCCAACACAAGCCGATAGCAATACAAACACAGGAATTAAATATTTCAATTTATTCATAGCTACAATTCATTCACCTAACGTTGAGCTAAGGGGCAGCGAAAGGCGGCGCATAAAATGGCGAAGCCATGCGCCGAATGAAGCTGTCCAGCGAACGCAGTGAGCGACCTTGAGCGACTTGTTATGCCGATTTGCATCTGCGCTCCACTACGTAGTAAACCAGACCACCAATAACTGCTGTTGCCAGACACAACAAGTGCAATGCCTCAATGCTTATGATGCCATGCAAAACACTACTTTGGCTAAATGGAAAAAATGGCTGAATGTCAGAGTGCATAATGCTGTCTATTGCAACATGGCTGTATGTGCCAATGTACGCACTGACAAAGGCAACAAGCCAGCTAATTGGTAGATGGCGCTTTTCACGAAGAATTTTCAGGCCAAACTCACCAAGAAACTTATGGACGCTATGATTCAAGAGGTAAATTGGCTGATAAGCGCCACATCAGTGAGC
>CAZDWC010000041.1:0-2265 GCA_964509075.1 uncultured Pseudomonadales bacterium
TGTGAGTTTCAATGCAGCAGGGCTCATTCCCATACGCATCAGCTGTTGTTTCACCCATGCGATCACACGACGTGCAATAGAGACATCAGGATGGTTTTGTATCAGATATGCCAGTGCTTCCTCATCGATGAGATGTGCTTCGGTAGTCTTAGGGACACGCGCATACGCTTCTTTTACCAGCGTATCATCGTTGGCCAATGCTTTGACTTGCTCGATGATACGATCAAACCCAGCAGTGTCTCCCATCTTGCGCAGATGTACCCCGATCTCGTGCATCACTAGGCCACGTACTTGACTCTCGCTCCACTCTTTTGGGATGTTATCGGCTACGATATAGGCTTTGCCCTCATAAACAAACCCGTGAATACCATCTGTATCTCCCTTGGCTTTGATCAAAACTGCCTCAGGGATATCTGCTTTGGTGATCGTCTCCATGATAGGGGAGAGCTTCTGTGCCAATGACTTGCCCAATGCACTCTCCAATGATTCGCTTATGGTTTCGAGGCTATGGACTTCGACATTCTCAGCTTGAGCTTTAGAGAACATCAGATCCTCTTTATTCGCCTGACTTGTCTCTTTGATCACCCGTAAGCGATCCGCTTCATCACCGGCTTTGTACGTTGCGATCTTCACACCATTGTCTTTGAGATGCTGGAGCGTTTCGGGACGTACATTGTCAGGGACAACCGCGGTATGAAACTCAGCGGGTGATACCTCACGCATGATCTTCGCTTCAAAATACTCCGTAGGCATATTGCGCAAACGCTCCATGAACCCGCTGACATTAGAGAGCACATCCTCATCGACGTTTTTAAACCCATGCTCTTTGAGCGCACGGGATAGTCCTATGCTTGCAGCATCATCGAGCATGTTCTGTACGGCTTCGGTGTATTGAAATCCTGTAGCAGAGTATTCAAAATGAGGCTTGAGCTCATCGGCTACTGCAAACAGCTCATCTTCCACCTCTTGCTTCACCGCTGCAAAATCATCATGACTTACCAGTTTACCCTTGGCAGCTTGGATCTCTTTGACGCTTTTAAACTGTGGTGTGTATTTTGCTCTGAGACTTCCGGTTCCGTAGTTGAAACTCTCTCCCCCGCGCAGTTCGGCTTTGAGTTTCTTGATGACGTTTTCCAACGTATGCGGGAGATATTTCTTACGGCCCATATTATTTGTTCCGTTAAAAAGCTTTTCTTCAACATTGTGTTGCTGCTTGTACTCATTCACAAACGCTTTAAACTCAGGCTTTAACTCTGCGAGCTGATCATTCACCGCTTGACGCGTAGCGCTGTAGTCCACTTTGCCCTCAGTGGAGAGCTTGCGTTGGGTATAAATAACATCATTCGCATACCCTTTATAGACACGAGCGATCTGATCTTCATCCCATCGCGCAAAATTCTCCTCACCTAGATAATCGCGCACACGCTGTCTAAACGTCTCATTGCGGTAGAGATCCAACGAATCCTCTCCCTCTTTGAGCAGATCTTTAAACGCATCGTATTGTGCCATCTTATCTGAGGGGATCTGTTCTGTAATGATCTGAGGCTCGATCCCTTTTTGGGTGAGGAATTTTGCTTTGAGAGCGACGCTGCTTTCCAAATCTTCCACATCGATGTCATAGCCCTTGCGCCCTAGCTTCTCCATCATTGGGGTTAGCTCATCGATGATTGCCTTCTCATCCTTAGGTTTGAACATGGATTTAACTTGCGGATAGCGCGGAGAATAGATATCTGCCCCAAACACCTTTGGCTTCGCATACCCTTTTGGATCGGCCAACTCTTTGGCACCGATCATCGTGATCTCTCCAAACCCTGTGAGAGGAGCATCGTGTTTGACTACTGCCAGTGATGGTACTGGGATACCTCCCATCTTCGCTGCGTGCATGAGATTATCTTCTGAGAGATTGTGCTGCACGATGAGATCTTTTTCATATCCATCCGCTTTTGAAAATGGTATCGCTTCCTCATTGCCATACTCATCCACCCACTTGTCCCCATCGACTCTGCCTTGAGGAACATAGTTTGTATCATTGACAGCAGCCCACGTTGGATCACTGTCCAGTCTCTCCAAATCTCTTTGCAGTTTCGCTTCGATTTCAGGGGTGATCTTCCCCTTCTCGATACGCACCACATCACCCTTGGTGAGTTCAAAATCGTAGTTGTAGTTCTTCTCATCGATCGCACCCACGACTTTAGGATTGATCGGATCACCCACAAACTGACGATCCTGTGCGCGTGTGTTTGGAGAACGTGCATCTTTGGCACT
>CAZDWC010000042.1:0-2263 GCA_964509075.1 uncultured Pseudomonadales bacterium
CGCACCCACGACATGAACACCGCCAACTGGGTGCCCGACCTGTTCATGAAGCGCGTGTTCACCGACGGTGAATGGACGCTGTTCTCACCCAGCGACACCCCCGACCTGCACGACCTGTACGGCACGGCTTTCGAAAAACGCTACGAGCAGTACGAGCAGATGAGCCGCGAAGGCAAGATGCGCCTGTTCAAGCGCGTGCGCGCCGCCGACCTGTGGCGCAAGATGCTGGGCATGCTGTTCGAGACCGGCCACCCTTGGATCACCTTCAAGGACGTGTGCAACCTGCGCAGCCCGCAGCAGCACGTGGGCGTGGTACACAGCTCCAACCTGTGCACCGAAATCACGCTCAACACCAAGGCCAACGAAGAGATTGCTGTCTGCAACCTCGGCTCCATCAACCTGCTGCAGCACGTGGAAGACGGCAAGCTCGATACCGACAAGCTCGCCCGCACCGTGAAAACCGCCGTGCGCATGCTCGATAACGTTATCGACATCAACTACTACTCGGTGCCGGCAGCGCGCACGTCCAACATGCGCCACCGCCCGGTCGGCCTCGGCATCATGGGTTTCCAGGATGCGCTGTACAACATGCGCATTGCCTACGGCTCCGATGCCGCCGTCGAGTTCGCCGATCGCTCCATGGAAGCGGTGAGCTACTTCGCCATCCAGGCCTCCAGCGATCTCGCCGTGGAACGCGGCCGCTACTCCACCTTTGAAGGCTCGCTGTGGTCGAAAGGCATCCTGCCGATCGATTCCATCGAGACTCTGGTTGCCAACCGTGGCGCCGAGTTCATCGATGTGGATCGCAGCCAGACCCTGCCATGGGACCAGCTGCGCGCCAAAGTGCGTTCGCAGGGCATGCGCAATTCCAACGTGATGGCGATTGCACCGACCGCGACCATCTCCAACATCTGTGGCGTGTCGCAGTCCATCGAGCCGACCTACCAGAACCTGTATGTCAAATCCAACCTGTCAGGCGAGTTCACCGTGGTGAACCCCTTCCTGGTGCGCGACCTGAAAGACCGCGGCCTGTGGGACAGCGTGATGGTCAACGACCTCAAGTACTACGAAGGTTCGGTGCAGAAGATCGACCGCATTCCCGATGACCTCAAAGCCCTGTACGCCACCTCGTTTGAAGTGGAGCCGCGCTGGCTGGTAGACGCCGCCAGCCGCCGCCAGAAATGGATAGACCAGGCCCAGAGCCTGAACCTGTACATCTCCGGCGCGTCGGGCAAGAAACTGGACATCACCTATCGCATGGCGTGGTATCGCGGCCTGAAAACCACCTACTACCTGCGCGCACTGGCCGCCACCACCACCGAGAAGTCGACGATCAACACCGGCGCACTCAATGCCGTATCCGCAGGCGGCGCTGCGCCGCAGGCAGCAGCAGCCCCGGCTCCTGTGCCCAAGGCCTGCTCGATCGACAATCCGGATTGCGAGGCTTGTCAGTAAACAGTTTTTCTCTGGGGGAGAAAGTCGCGGGCGGCGGCAGTTTTGCCGCCCGGGACCTTTTTTTCAGGAGACCGGCTTTTATCAAACTTCAGACATGACATGAAGTAACACATAAAACGTTTTGAAAGGGTTAAAGATATGTTGAGTTGGGATGACTACACTGATGACCTCGCCACCGCACCGGCTCCCGCCGTGGTGATGGCCCCGCCCGCCCCGGAACCGGCCGCTGCACCCGCGCCTGCCGTCACCATCACCGCGCCCACCTCGGCACTGACCGAAGCCCAGGTTCACCACCCGGTCGCCGACAGCAACCGTTTCGATTCCACCAGCGCCAGCCTCTCCGCCGCCGTAGCACAAGCCCAGCAGGACATGGCTGATCTGGACGTCGCCACCGGTCTGGAAGAACTCGAAATGGGTGCGGCGCGCATCACGGTGGACGAGAAGCGCATGATCAACTGCCGCGCCGACCTCAACCAGCTGGTGCCGTTCAAGTACGACTGGGCCTGGCAGAAATACCTCGACGGCTGCGCCAACCACTGGATGCCGCAGGAAATCAACATGGCGAAGGACGTGCAGACGTGGAAAACGCCAGACGCCCTCTCCGACGACGAGCGCCGCATCGTCATGCGCAGCCTCGGTTACTTCTCCACTGCCGATTCGCTGGTCGCCAACAATCTGGTGCTGGGCATCTACCGCCACATCACCAACCCAGAGTGCCGCCAGTACCTGCTGCGCCAGGCCTTTGAAGAAGCCATCCACACCCACGCCTACCAGTACTGCATCGAGTCGCTGGGCATGGACGAGGGCG
>CAZDWC010000043.1:0-2186 GCA_964509075.1 uncultured Pseudomonadales bacterium
TCGCTCGTCACTGGACAGTTACAGGCGGCGCATGCTTCGCATTATATGCGCCGTCTGTAACTGCCCCTTAGCTCAACGTTAGGCCTCAAAATGAAAAAAACTATATCAATACTATGTATCTTATTCTGCGCAAGTTTATTTGCAGAGAATGAAAAAACTGGTGATTCTGGTGTAATTAATAGGGTTCCAGTCGGTAAGGAAATAACCCCGCCAAACAATGTTGCTTCAAAAGCAGAGTGCGACACTAAGGGCGGCCAGTGGTTTGAAGATGCAAAGTACGACTACAGGTACTGTGTAATTCCATATCCAGATGCTGGTAAACTCTGCAAAAATTCAAAAGACTGTATTGGCCACTGCACATGGCCTCTTGATGAAATGACAATAGACGGCAAGCAGCTTGAGCATGGTTACGGCATCTGCCAGTTAAACGATGCTACAGATGACTGCGGAAGACCTCACTATGAAAATGGCGAAGTCATATATTTCAACTGTGATTAAAAGGCAGTTAAAGTGCTAATGTTTTCACTAGCGAGTAAATGCCAAGATACTCGGCCTAACAAGTCGCTCAAGGTCGTTCCTCGCTTCGCTCGTCACTGGACAGTTACAAACGGCGCATGCTTCGCATTTTATGCGCCGTCTGTAACTGCCCCTTAGCTCAACGTTAGGTGCATAGGTATGCTAACGATAATTAGCATCCAAAATGAAATTATATTTCTATACTAATTGCTGGAATAAAACATGCTTTTTATCTATCCAATGTGGGATTCGGAAATCCAGCGCCTTGGAAAGCAGAAATGTACACGAGTAGGCTATGCGATGCACATCATTGCAGATTTAATTGGCCTGGCAGGGCTTTACCTATTGCTTGGTCTTGTAATCTATTTCTGGGCAACAGGATTTATTGCATCACTACCGCGCCCAACATATTGGATATTCCTTGTTCCATTCGGAGCCGGGATTATTGGACAAATTCTTTTTTCAGTTTCATGGCGGTTAGCCGAAAGAAAAGGGTTTTCCTATGATGTAGTATCTAATGTTGCAAGCTGGAATGAAGATGGTTCAGTTAGAACATTCACATCGACAGACGTCGAGCCAGACTGAAAAACAAATTTACTGTCAGTTCAGGCTGCAGTTAAGTATTATGTAATAGTTTTGAGGTGTCCTTCATCTTACTATTTAGGGAAATCTATGAGAATGCTTATGCACCTAACAAGTCGCTCAAGGTCGCTCACTGCGTTCGCTGGACAGCTTCAGTCGGCGCATGGCTTCGCCATTTTATGCGCCGCCTTCCGCTGCCCCTTAGCTCAACGTTATGTTCATTAGGTTTAAGGGCGTGCCACATGGGCTTTAATAGTTGGCTAGATTTTCAAAATTTCGAGCGAGAAGTTAAGTTTAAAAATCGCTTCGTACATTCAGATGTGGTTTCTGAATTTCTTTCCAATATAAAAAGAACATTGCCAATGCGAGAACGATCTGTCGCGGAAAGAAGCATTTTATACAGAGGGCAAATTGGCTATGAAGAGTATGAATCTGAGGGCCAGACTATAATCTCCGGTTTTACTGCTTCAAGAATGAAGCCCGCCCAGTATAAAGGTAAAGAAGGGCGGGCAAATCCCAAAGGAATTTCATATTTATATCTCTCAAATGATGAAAATACAGCTCTTGCGGAGTTAAGGCCTTATCTTGGGCAGCACATTTCATCAGCTCAGTTTCAAATACAAAGAAATCTTCGTGTTATTGACTGCTATTCTGTCCCTCAGCACTACTCCTATGCTATGTGCTTCTTTAATCCTCCCGTTTCACAAGTTGAAATTACAAATGCAGTGTGGTCAATGATACATGAAGCTTTTACCAAGCCATTAACCAATGCAGATGAAGCATCCGATTATGTTCCTACTCAAATATTAGCTGAATATTTCAAATCAGAGGGCTTTGATGGAGTGTGTTTTAAAAGTAGCATGGGGCAAGGCTACAACTTTGTCATTTTTAATCTCGATGATGCCGAGTTAAGAAGCTGCACAGTTATGGAAACAAAGTCTATAGCTTATTCATTTAGTGAGTGTGCAAATCGCTATTACGTTGCAGAAAAATCGTAGCGTGTTATCTGTGGTTTTTGGAGGAGCAAATGAACATAACAAGTCGCTCAAGGTCGTTCCTCGCTTCGCTCGTCACTGGACAGCTTCAGT
>CAZDWC010000044.1:0-2086 GCA_964509075.1 uncultured Pseudomonadales bacterium
TTACGAAAATCGCGAGTAATGCACCTAACAAGTCGCTCAAGGTCGTTCCTCGCTTCGCTCGTCACTGGACAGTTGCAAACGGCGCATTTGCTTCGCAAATTGTATGCGCCGTCTGCAACTGCCCCTTAGCTCTACGTTAGATTTCAAGACAAAGAGATGCGCCACTACATACTGATGATATTACTCTTTTCTCAGTCATCGTATGCGAATGACTGTGTTGTACTTTTGCATGGTTTGGGTAGAACAAGCTATTCCATGCACAGTCTTGAAAAATCATTGCGGCAAGAAGGCTATATTGTCGTCAATAATAGTTACCCATCTAGAAAGCAAAGCATAAGTGAGCTTTCTTCCGTTGTTGGTGAGCAAATCGCTGAATGCAAGAAATTTAAAGTAGAGAATATAAACTTTGTAACGCATTCTCTTGGCGGAATATTGGTTAGAAAATATTTCCAGAGTAATGTTGTATCAGAGGCAAAAAGGGTTGTAATGCTTGGCCCGCCAAACCATGGAAGTGAAGTATCCACAATCAACAAAAATAAGTGGTGGTACAAGTTATTTACTGGCCCTGCAGGTCAAGAGCTGGGTGTAGAGTCCACCAGCACGCCAAACGAACTAAAGAAAATCTCTCTGGAAGTTGGAGTCATAGCCGGTACAGAAAGTCTTGATCCTTGGTTTTCTCGCGCAATTAAAGGTCAGAATGATGGTAAAGTCTCTGTGGAGAGTGCAAAGCTAGATGAAATGGCAGATTTTATTACTGTCCCTCATAGCCATACCTTTATGGCAGATTCCAGCGATGTTTATAAACAGGTGAGCGCCTTTTTAGCTAACGGTAAATTCAGGCATGAAATCTAACAAGTCGCTCAAGGTCGTTCGCGTTGCTCACTGGACAGCTCCAGTCAGCGCATTTGCTTCGCAAATTGTATGCGCTGCCCTCCGCTGCCCCTTAGCTCAACGTTAGGAGTTTAAGAGCAAGAGCCATCGAGCTACATAAATTGCAGAAGAGAAGCCAAGTAAGTAGAGATTATTGTTAAGGAAAAACTGGTCTGAGCGTATCGTGTAAAGTTCTTGTCCCATATTAATATTGGAGAACATAAGGAAATATATGAGCCCACCAATTGCAGAAGAAAGCCTTATCTACATTGGTCAGATTTTAAGTTTGGCAATTTCTGTATTCGTCATTCTAAAAGTAGACAAGATGTCAGGCGCAGTATTTTTAGTGGCATGGCTGCTTCATAATCAATTTCTGGTAATCAATTCGCTAGACCTAATTCCTGAGCCCACGGAAAGTCGTGGGGCATGTTGGGCTCGACTCCATGATTATTACCAATGCATGCCACTAATTGAGCGGGTTGCAATCCATGGCACGCAGGTTGGTGTAATCTTGTACTCGCTGGCAATATATCTACTGGCTAGGAAGGTGGTTGCAAAGCGTGAAAACTCCTAACAAGTCGCTCAAGGTCGTTCCTCGCTTCGCTCGTCACTGGACAGTTACAAACGGCGCATGCTTCGCATTTTATGCGCCGTCTGTAACTGCCCCTTAGCTCAACGTTAGCGGAATGTAAATATGGCAAGCAATTTAAGTAAGGCTCTGATTTATATATCCACAATATTGTTTTTATCTGGCTGCTCGAATAAAAATAATGACGAAATAGGAGATAAAATTAGAAGCAGAGAAATACCAAACTGCTATGACATAAAAAGTCTACTAGATCGTAGTGTTGGTAGTATTGGAATTTCATTGGCTAAGAAAGAAGACGGATATTTTGTCTCTGTATTGGACTACTACAGCGCAGCAAAGAGGTCACAAAAGGTATTAGTCGGAGATAAAATTTTGGCTGTTTCAGCTAGAAGAACAGAAAACAAGTTCAAATACATTGAAAAACTTACGCTGCCTGATGCGGAGTGTTTATTCTATGAAAAAATAGGAGAAACAGTGACTGTTAAGCTGGAGCGAGAAGGTAAGCAATATATAGTGCCTATATTGCTGTATGACTATCCGAATAATAGAAAGTTCAACTAATATGAATTCCGCTAACAAGTCGCTCAAGGTCGTTCCTCGCTTCGCTCGTCACTGGACAGTTACAAA
>CAZDWC010000045.1:0-2061 GCA_964509075.1 uncultured Pseudomonadales bacterium
TGGAGGCGGTGCGCCATGAACTGGCGCAGGCTGCCGGCTTCGGCGAAACCGGCACTGGCAGTTTCAGCGCCCGCACCCGGCATCTCGAGGCGCTTGATCTGGTCGCCACGCATCTGGCCGCAGCCACTGGATTATGCAATCAGGCCCAAGCCGAACTGGCCGCGGAAGAATTACGCCTGGCACACAATGCCATCGGCTCGATCACCGGACACATGGATGCCGACGCGCTGCTCGGCCGCATTTTTTCCAGTTTCTGCATTGGGAAGTAGCGATAGACGCATTCGCAGGGGTTGCTTAATCCGTGACCCCGCTGCCGTTTAAATCGTCAATATATCCGGGAAACATTCCAGTCGGAAATCATAGCCCACGGCACGGCAATCCTGTTCCTGACCATAGCCGTATGCCGCGAAACAAGCGCGGCTACCAATTGCTTTTGCGAACTGCAGATCGGTCCGGGTATCGCCGACCATGATGCACGCGGATGGCATGAGGCCCGAAAAGGCCGGTACGATGCGCTGGGCGAACACCGACGGATCCGGTTTTCCCGGCTGTCCCGATTGTTCGGCGAGGATCAGATCGAAATATTGGCTGATATCCAACGCTAGCAGAGCGTGCTCGACCGCCAAACGGCCTTTGTTGCTCAACAACACCAAACGGTCTCCTTGGGATTGCAGGATGGATAAGGTCTCAGCCACGCCGTCGAAGAGGCCGGCCAAATGCTCATGCAGGGCGTACAAATGGCGGTAAGCCGATACCCATTGCGGGATGTGATGCGCACTGACGCCGAGAATCTGCAGGGTTTCCTGAATGGTATGTCCGTTACCAATCAGGGAAAGGAGATCGATGTGGCCGGGAATGGCGAGCCCCGATCGCTCGAACAGTTCCAGAAGCGAACGGCGGATGACCGGACGTGTGTCGCACAGCGTGCCGTCGAAATCGAGGATGAAAGTGTTCATGCGAGGGACTTCGGCAAAGTACGATTATATCCAACACAGGTATGCAGCGGCAGCCGACCCACTGTCTGTTTCCCAAAACTCCCGAAATCAACGACAATAAGCCCACTTCACGAACCCCGGTTCGGCAGCGCATACGGCTCATCCGTTGCGGCGCCAACCGCCTGACTCCGAGATGCCGACCCCATGTCCGATACCTCCAAAATCATCTATACGCTGACCGACGAAGCCCCGTTCTTGGCCACCCAATCGCTGCTGCCGATCGTGAGCGCGTTTACCGCCGCCGCCGGCGTGGCTGTGGAAACCCGCGACATCTCGCTGGCCGGACGCATCATCGCCCAGTTCGCCGATCGCCTGCCGGAAAGCCAGCGCATCGCCGACGATCTGGCTGAACTCGGCAAGCTGGCCACCCGCCCGGAAGCCAACATCATCAAGCTGCCCAACATCAGCGCTTCGGTGCCGCAGCTCAAAGCCGCCATCGCCGAACTGCAGGCCCAGGGTTACGCGTTGCCGGATTTTCCGGAAGAAGCGCGCAGTGACGAGGAAAAAGACGTCAAGACGCGTTATGCCCGGGTCATGGGCAGTGCGGTCAACCCGGTGCTGCGCGAAGGCAACTCCGATCGGCGCGCGCCGCTGTCGGTGAAGAACTACGCGCGCAAGCATCCGCACAAAATGGGCGCCTGGCGTTCCGATTCGAAAACGCACGTGGCACACATGGCCGATGGCGATTTCTACGGCAGCGAACAATCGGTGCGCATCAGCCGAGCCGGCAATGTGGTGATCGAATTCACCGGCAACGACGGCCAGCGTTTCCTGCTCAAGCGCGACCTCGCGGTCGGCGTCGGCGAACTGCTCGACGCCTCGGTGATGCGCGCCAAAGCGCTGGCGGCTTTCATCGATGAACAAATCGCCGATGCCCGCAGCCAGAACGTGCTGTTCTCGCTACACCTGAAAGCGACCATGATGAAGGTGTCTGATCCGATCATGTTCGGCATTGCGGTCAAACGCTTCTACGCCGAGGTGCTGGCCAAGCATGCGGCGGTGCTGGACGAAGCCGGATTCGATGCCAACAACGGCATCGGCGATCTGGTCGCACGCCTGCCGCAAT
>CAZDWC010000046.1:0-1941 GCA_964509075.1 uncultured Pseudomonadales bacterium
TTTTGCAGAGTTACAGAAACTGCGTTGAGCTGGATTGCCAAACGGCACGACAACCGAAGCTATTACCGAAGCCAAAAAGAAAACGCGCGGAATTGCTGAATTACTGCGTTTGGAAATTGGCACAACACTAAAACTGAATACTTTTGATGGAACCTAACGTAGAGCTAAGCGGACAGAGTGGAGCGCGAAGCGCGCAACGTACCGAACCGGCGCAATAATGCGAAGCAGCGCCGGTTTGGGCTGTCCGCTTGAGCGACTTGTTAGAGGCCATTCTGCTTCTTACCCTAGGATTTTTTAGCTTTAATTCTTCGACATCTCATATTTGCAAACTGAATGCCTTGAATTGTTTTCAATGATAAATATTTCAGTCAGTACTGTTGTGAGCGGATGATCTAGCCTTTCACCCTCAGTAGTGCGTCGATTCTCTATATAGTTTTTACCATTAAAGTTAAATGCCCTGTTATAGACATAACAACCATTCGCGGATAGGATTTCAGAAAGATGAGACTTTTTAATATTTGATGAATCTTCGTTAAGCTCAACAAAAACCTCAACGTCGCAGCCTTGACCTGCACCAGAATAAAGCTGTAGCCAACCTATATTTTCAAGTTTTCCATCGTTATTAATATCGAAGCGTCCAGATTCTGGAGCAATGTCCCCGCTGCCATCATTGTGGCCAACCATACTATTTAAATATTTTTCAGCTTCTTCACGCGGAACGGTGTGATGTAATTCCATTGGGATATAGCTCCAATGAGAATTCATAATCTCTACGCAAAACTCATTAGGCCCACTAACGACTTTAGAGCGCGCAATAAGCGCACCTTCATCTGCTTTTGAGCAGCCTTCACTTTGATATTGACAGCAAGGCGGCCCTGCACAGTAACCAACTAATGAGCCGCCTTCTTGGCTAATAACAGATTCTAATGAGAATGAAGACATTATTAATGCTGTAAAAACATGAATTTTTCGATTAGCAATCATGAGAAAGCCTCTAACGTTGAGCTAAGGGGCAGTTGCAGACGGCGCATAAAATGCGAAGCATGCG
Organism: uncultured Pseudomonadales bacterium; assembly: GCA_964509075.1. GTDB lineage: Bacteria > Pseudomonadota > Gammaproteobacteria > Pseudomonadales > UBA7239 > UBA7239. The sequence goes on from CAZDWC010000046.1 coordinate 1,049, forward strand.
CCGTTTGCAACTGTCCAGTGACGAGCGAAGCGAGGAACGGCCTTGAGCGACTTGTTAGATGCTGACTGCACGATTACCCCACACTATTTCACCTGGAATACAAAAATGTAACCGCTTGTGAGGCTCTTTGTCATTAACCGACACTCGAAGAACAAATACCCAAACATAACCATTTGTCTCTAGGCCATGCACAAACTCATATTGCGAAGTATCTACCATTCTGATGTCACTTTCAGTGTGCGCCACTCTGCTAAAAGTTGATTTTGGCATGCAAAAAATAGTACAGCGCAAGGGCTGACCATTAACCATTGATGCATCCAGCACAATGTCACGGCCAGAAATAGCATTTTTTGCTTGTTCTAGTTTATTTGGCACTAAAACTTCCATCATTCTATGCGGTTCTGTGATGCTTTCTAGTCTTGGGCCTAAAACAGTACAACGGTCTATTGTGTTTTCAGTTAAACCAATATTAGTTGTTAATTTATAACGGCCTGATGCATGAAAACTAATTTTAGGGTTTTCTACTGACTGGCGTTCAATAAAGTCACCTTTACGCAATTCGCCAAAATTTTGATCTAATATCAGCTCTATAGATTCATTGCCTGATTTAGCAAAACTGAGCATAACTGAATTGTCACTTCCAGTGAATGCATACATAAAATCATAAATAATGTCATTAATGCGGATATAGACTTTTGATGATCGTTTTGACATTTTGCACTCTAAGCATCTAACGTTGAGCTAAGGGGCAGCGCAAGGCGGCGCATACAATGGCGAAGCCATGCGCCGACTGAAGCTGTCCAGCGAGTGAAACGAGCGGCCTTGAGCGACTTGTTATGTACGGCGAATTCATATACTAAGTGCAACACTCCCTTTATTTAGAGAGGCAAGCT
>CAZDWC010000047.1:0-1766 GCA_964509075.1 uncultured Pseudomonadales bacterium
CGCATGCTTCGCATTTTATGCGCCGCCTGTGCCTGCCCCTTAGCTCAAACGTTAGGTTCCATCAAAAGTATTCAGTTTTAGTGTTGTGCCAATTTCCAAACGCAGTAATTCAGCAATTCCGCGCGTTTTCTTTTTGGCTTCGGTAATAGCTTCGGTTGTCGTGCCGTTTGGCAATCCAGCTCAACGCAGTTTCTGTAACTCTGCAAAACCATCACATTAGAAATCGTGTTGGTGAGTTGCAATCAAGAAGCTTCGTAAAGTTCTACACATAGCAGTTTTGTTTTTGTCGGCTCTGCTGGCTCGCCAGCAGAATCGGAAACGGGCCGCAAGCTGCCGTTGCTTCGTTAGGAAGAATCGCGCGGCAGTATCACAGCTTGCAATTGTGCAGTGTTGCAGGTACAAAACACGCTAGATAATTGGGCAGGGCAGGAAGTTATGCGCAAGATCACGAACCTAACAAGGCGCTCAAGCGGACAGCTCCAACCGGCGCATGCTTCGCATTTTGCGCGCCGGTTGAGCCGTTGCGCGCTTTGCGCTTCACTCTGCCGCTTAGCTTAACGTTAGGGTGCATATGTCTGCCAGATCGTTCATCATTTTCATGGCAATGCTGAGCATAGTATTCTTAGCGGTTGTCTATGTGACCGCCAAAGACTTTAAGAACTATATGTTTATAGAGCCACCGTGTTACAACAGTGTAGAAAAAACAAAAGATATATTAGCACCGGTAGAAAGCGCTGGGTTTACTGACGTTCAAATGAACATAGTTAGAAGTATTCTGTGGCGTGTACATCATTTACAAAGTGAAAATGATTGTATGCTTAACTTACTAATCCGTGCATTTGCAGGTATGGCAATATGTTTCATGCTAATGATAGTCGCAATAATTTCACTGGTAATGCAAATGAAATTGAAGCAAGAGCACCCTAACAAGGCGCTCAAGGACGCGCCATAAATGGCGCTGGACGTCTCCAATCGGCGCATGCTTCGCATTTTACGCGCCGCTTGTAGCCGCCCCTTAGCTTTGCGTTAGGGGTTAATAATGAGCAGTGAAGCTAATCAAATAATGACAAATTTACCAGTAATTAATCTCCGCAGAGAGTTTGAGGAATATAGGGTAATCTTTAATGGAAATGAATTTGAAGAAATTATTTCATTGTCACATATTAATCCTGTACGAATATCAAACATTACATGGCATGGTTTACCCAATGAACTCATGACGCTAATTGTTCAGCGCTCTATTCTTGGCCTTGAATCATATATTTCTGCAGCAGTTGTACATGAATTACAATCACGTGGTTTGGAAGAGCGCCTAAAAAATCCAGCAATAGATAATCCATTTTCACTGAACAAAAGTGCAGTAGTGGCCTTATATGAAAAGCTTCCTGGCCTCATTGGGGATGACTTTAAGTTGTCGAGCCATGATAACAAGCTATTTTTAGAGGTTAAGAATTTCTATAAATCAGTAAGAAATCCAATTTTTCATGGTAAGCAGCTATCTTTAAGCGGCAGTTATTATTTGGAAGCAGTGAAGTCACTTAGCTTAATTTCCAAAATATACAGCTGGGTAGATACTTGGTATGGCGCATTTCCACAGGGTTGGGCAAGTGAGTAAACCCCTAACAAGTCGCTCAAGGTCGTTCCGCGCTTCGCGCTCCACTGGACAGCTCCAGTCAGCGCATTTGCTTCGCAAATTGTATGCGCTGCCTTCCGCTGCCCCTTAGCTCAACGTTGTGCGCCAACAGAAATTTAAAACATCTGTTTCC
>CAZDWC010000048.1:0-1745 GCA_964509075.1 uncultured Pseudomonadales bacterium
AGGAATGCTTTTATGGATTATAGATTTTGTTGCACTTCAAACTTGATACTAGGCCTTTTAGTTTGTTGTGTAAACATCTGTTTTTGCAATGATGCGTGAGTTACCTTGGCCTAAATTTTGGTGAACGGCCAAAAAATACTTGATTGGATAATAAAGATCTTGAGGTCCCCAAACACCATTTGAAATAAATTCAGCTTTAACAGTCGGCATTACCCATTCTACTGAAATATAACCTTCTGAGTTTTCAATTTTGCATTTGGATGCGCTTCCAGGTGCAACAGATCCTTTTCTACCAGCAATATGAATCTTACAGTAATATAAATTTTTCTGTGTAATGTAATTTTCAATGTGGTAATCAGCGCTAATTTTCATATATTGCTGATTATCAATTATCCCAACAGTTTCTACTTTTACATTATTTAAACTTGCAGAACTTATTTCAATTTTTTCTACTGGCACGATAGAGCAAGAAGCTAATGACAACAAAAATATTATTACAGAAAAAAACTTCATGCTTGGTTCCCAGGTATAACGCTTTGCACACGGGCGAGCCGTCAGGCGAGTCCGCGTGCTGCAACTTGTTAGCTGAATTATAGAGCCCATTTTTGAATGTATTCCCATATGCCAGATAATAAGCTAAAAATCAGCCAAACTATTAGGGTAGCAAATAGAGTTGCGCTAATGAATAGGAATGGCACCATAATAAAACGGTATATTCCTGAAATAAAAATAAAAGCCTCACTTACGCTTGGCTGCTTATAGCCCTTTCTCAAAAGAAAGTATGAAAGCTCAAATGGTGCTGTTTCCATATTGCATTTCTTACTGGGGAATAATTTATGATTCTGTAGAGATGGGTAGTGTTTTTCTACATGCCATCTGTACCATGGAACAAAAATAAACATATTAGGAAGTAGCACTAATACGAAACATATAAGAGAAATAGAAAGCAATATATTGAAAAAATCATTCATAGTTATCGCTTATTTTTTAAATTCTTCATGGCACAATCTTTTGTAATATTCAGCTAACGCCGCCGCCACAGGCGCGCGAAGCGCGTCCAGCCCACGCAGTGGGCGGTGTGCGCGGCCTTGTTAGGCATTATTTGACAACCGAAAAGAAAGTTTTAAATAGTTCATTAGGAACTGGGTAAGCTGAATTTATATAAATGCCACGGAAATTATTATTTACGTTCACGATATTTTTTAAGCCTTTAAAATCAGTAGTGAAAACCACTACTCCATCGGGAAATATTCTATTTATATGCTCTTCGCTTGTATATACATACAGCCAAGCATTACCCTCATTATCTAGCCCGGTAAGAAACTTTGATTTCTCATTTTTAATATTTCCATCAGGTGTTGGAATAATAATTTTACTGCCAACTAATAATTTTGAAATCGGGATTATCGAGTCGCTAATTGGCATGTCAGACGTTGACTCAATAGCAACATCAATTTGATCCCTTGTGGGTGCATTTTCTGTTGCGTTAGCTGCGCCATTAATTCCAATTAACGCGGATAAAATGGTGATTAATTTTTTCATGTAAATCCTCGGATGATCATTATGGGTGCCTAACGTAGAGCTAAGGGGCAGCGGAAGGCAGCGCATACAATTTGCAAAGCAAATGCGCTGACTGAAGCTGTCCAGTGACGAGCGGAGCGAGGAACGGCCTTGAGCGACTTGTTATGCATGGCGAATTCATATACTAAGTGCAACACTCCCTTTATTTAGAGAGGCAAGCTGGG
>CAZDWC010000049.1:0-1697 GCA_964509075.1 uncultured Pseudomonadales bacterium
AAGATCGTTTAACTCTTTCTCAAAATAGTCCCTGTGCGTATCAGAAATGGCCCTACAATCGATTTTATATCCTGATCCTACTCGTGATATGGGTGAGAGGTGTTTTAACGTCTCACGGTCGTTGTAGGATCGTATGAGAGATCGAATCCCTGCTCGGTCTATGTTGCCATCCAAGTAATCACTGTACGTGGTGAACTGTTCTACGTCGGGGAGTTTTTGGATCTCCACTAGGATATCGACGCTGATACTGGGGCGGTGAGCGCTCATGTGTTCGAGGACAAGGTTCTCAAGGCGCAGGATGGCGCGGGTGTTTCGCAGCTTGGTCACGCTGTATCCAAGGGCTGCGGAGATCTCATCGTCTCTCATGGAAGCAAAGGGCTCTTTTGAAATGGCCAGTGCAATCTCTAGGGGGTGAAGGTCGGATCGCGATACGTTCTCGATGAGGGCCAATACTGCGAGATCTTCTTCATCGATGGCGATAATGTTGGCACGGATGGTATCTCGTCCGATCATCCGGTGTGCTGCTAGGCGGCGATGTCCGGCGATGAGCTGGTATCCTGATGCGGTACGTGCCACGGCGATGGGTTGGATGAGGCCATGCAGCCGGATCGATTCGCCAAGGGCTACGATGTCATCCTCTATGAGGCGTGGCTGGTGGGGGTTGGATACGATGTCGGCAACACGGATGTCACAAACATCGGACACTACGTTGTCCGTTTTTAGGGATGCTCCTGCCGCGATTTGGGCTAGGAGGGCTGGGTTCATTTTAGCGGTCATTTTGGGGCTCCTTAATAATCACATAGATTGATATCGTAAGTAAGCTCTCTGATAGCTTCAAACGTGATCGATCCGTTTAGGAATAGCGGGATGAGTTGGCAGTCTATCTCGCGGGCTTTATAGGCATAGGCGGTCGGTTTTATCGCTTCTGATAAAACATCTTTTGCCATTTTGGTAGCTGTTTTATCAATGAATTGATCATTTAGATCGGGGACGTAGTACCATATCGCGTTTACGTGGGAGCGTTCTACCCAATCCTCACTGGCGTATATCTCGATCTTGGTACTGAACCCATACATTTTTTTGACGTTTCTTAGGCGGCTTTTGAAGTTCGCTAGTCCTAGCAGTAGCTCATCGAGATCCGATACTGAATCAAGATCAAACTCAGCAGTTGAATATTTTACAAAAATAGAGAAATCTTTATCGTTGTTGTGGAGTTTTCCACTCTCTTCGAGTTGTTTGTAATATCCGTGGCGTTCTAGTACGAAACTCTTTTTCTCTTCGATGAGAGTTTTAAATTCGATGTTGTTCATTTGAATACTCCTCTAATTTTTTTGATAGCTAATAAAATTAATAGCTTTATAATCTCAAGGATCATAAAAATAGGGCTGCTTTTTATATGATCCATCGCTTCACGATGTTCTCTATCTTCACGGTTCATGCGATTACCTCCTGTGTCAATCGATTAATTTCATCCGCTGCTTGCGGGAATTTGTCTCCTAGCTCTGTGACTCCAAAGCCATTGCCCATGGATGCGGCGTAGATCATCCGCCGGCGGATCACGGTGTTTGCAATCGTGGCGGTGGGCCATAGGGCTACGGTGCCTCGAATCGAATCAAAGCGCGAGGCTCTCGGGTGTACACCATTGATCACGGCAAGCATAGGCGGGACCGGTGCGACGGCTGCGATCTCTCCTAAAA
>CAZDWC010000050.1:0-1651 GCA_964509075.1 uncultured Pseudomonadales bacterium
GCATACTATGTCAGAAAAACTTTTTAACGCTGTCGGGATTGCGAAACACACCGACAGCAAACAACACGACACAAGCACTGATAGCAATGTCATAAAATCCGTAATCCATATTCTGATCCTTCCGCTTGGATTATCACTAGCCTCACCCGTCGCAGGGATACTCTATGCGATTTTTGCGGTTGTGGCGTATTCTACCATCTTCCGAGCTAAAAGTGGTTATGTGTTCTTTATCCTCAAAAATGTGAGCATTGCGGCAGCCATCGCAACAGTATGGATCGCTTTGATCGGTTTTGTCGGATCATTAGGAGCAGCACTATGAGAGTCACCGCCACAACCCAGCAGCGCTTTGAGTCGCTGTATTACAATCTGACACAAATTTACACCGAGTACACCATTGCCGGTATGATAGCACGCATCATAGGCAAATCGATTATGACAGTGTACATGCACTTTCGTCGCAATTTCAGTGGCGGATACGAATCCTCCAAACGCCAGCTCATCACAGCTATGGAAAAAATCGCAGGAGAACTAAAATGCAACTAATCACACCCGACCTAGCCAAAACCATCCCGCCGCTGTACTCCCAAGAGGAGCTTGGAGGCCAAGCCATCGCCTACGCCAAATTTTTCACCCCATGGAGTAACTGGACATGGTACATCACCGAATACGATCCGATCCACCGGATCTGCTTTGGTTTGGTTGAGGGGATGGATACCGAATACGGCTACTTTGCCCTAGATGATCTTGAGTCCATCGTTGGACCCTCAGGAATTGGCATCGAGAGAGATCTTTACTTCACATCAAAAACATTACAGGAGATACGAGCATGACAACAAAAGAAGCAAACAAAAAAATCTGCCCTCACATTAGAGCTGTCAACTTCGGGGGATGGTCGGTAGATAACGGAGATCCAGCCAATATCCAATGCATAGCTGACAAATGTATGGCATGGCACTGGCATATTGATGACTCAGAATATCCTGATGGAAAACTAAAATTTTCAAATAACAATGGCTACTGCCGTTTAATCCACGAGGGGGAATTATGAAAATCATCACCATTAGTCACTCAAAGGGGGGGGTTGGAAAGTCAACTCTCGCATGGAATATGGCAGTATGCACCGAACGACTAGGACATAGCGTCCTCATGATCGACCTTGACGTACAAACGACGATCACCCACACCAACACAGCACGATCATTGAACTATCCCAACGAGATGATCACCATCGCACGCCCCACAACCGTGGCAGAGCTTGCCGATCTGTGCGAGTCACCGTTTCACGATTACATTTTCATCGACGTAGGAGGATATGATTTTGATCTTGGACGTGCGGCCATCGCTTTGGCCCATCGTATCATCGTCCCCATCAGTGATAACCCCACGGAGCTCTTCGGGTTCATCACCTTCACACAGTTTTTAGGAGAGATCGCAGCCGTCGCACCGGTCCCGCCTATGCTTGCCGTGATCAACGGTGTACACCCGAGAGCTTCGCGCTTTGATTCGATCCGAGGCACCGTAGCCCTATGGCCCACCGCCACGATTGCGAACACCGTGATCCGCCGGCGGATGATCTATGCCGCATCCATGGGCAATGGTTTTGGAGTCACAGAGCTAGGCGACAAATTCCCGCAAGCAGCGGATGAAATTA
>CAZDWC010000051.1:0-1638 GCA_964509075.1 uncultured Pseudomonadales bacterium
CCCAGCTTGCCTCTCTAAATAAAGGGAGTGTTGCACTTAGTATATGAATTCGCCGCACATAACAAGTCGCTCAAGGCCGTTCCTCGCTGCGCTCGTCACTGGACAGCTTCAGTCAGCGCATGCTTCGCATTTTATGCGCTGCCTTCCGCTGCCCCTTAGCTCAACGTTATGTACAGAAAGAGTAAAAGCAAAACCAAAAGGCGTTGTTTTTTTCCGGTGGTAAAAATCCAGCTAATTTCTGGCTATGAATATCGAGCGTTTCTCAAGTTTTTAGTTTATCCGCCGCATCAGATTCGGTAGTTGGTTTTTCCAGTAATTAGTTCAGTCTCAAGCGAAAATTAGAAGGGCGGTTTGTCAGTTTGCTGCGGCAATCGTCCAAACTGGAAGAGGCTGAACTTCAGCGTGTGCCAAGTAATTTTAGGCAAGCGTAAAAAGTAAAAGGCAGGCATTGCCACAAATGGCTTCAGTCGTTAGGCTTGCCAGAGTTAAAGGCAGTTGGTCGCCACGCGCAGGGAAAGAAGGAACGTCAAAATGGTAATGGCTGTAATTCTTCCAAAGTTGTACATAACAAGTCGCTCAAGGCCGCTCACTGCGTTCGCTGGACAGCTTCAGTCGGCGCATGGCTTCGCCATTGTATGCGCCTCCTTTCGCTGCCCCTTAGCTCAACGTTATGTGCTAAGTGGTTATGCCTAGAAATATATGGAGTTTAAATTTGAAACATATTGGAGTCATTAAGCCAGACAGCTTGGTAAAGGTGCTAAATTGGTTTGGCGTACCGCTTATATTTCTGTATGTGTTCTCAATGTTTGTCTATCCGTGGTTAGGATATTCTAGAAATTGGAATTATGTCCAATCTGTTTGGAGTGAATGGCAATCACTGAATGTTGGTATGCTGGCACTATTGTCTAGTATGGTTGCATTCAATATTTCAAGATATAACGCAAACAAGCAAAGAGAAAGAGACTTTGAGGCGTCTAGGGCATTTCTGCCAGAGGCGCTTAGTGAGATTTCATCGTATTTAAAAAAATCTGTAAATCCATTGTTGGAGGCGTTGAATAAAGCGAAAATATCAACAACAAAAGAGCCTCTCGAAAGTGCCATTCCTAACCTTCCAGAAAGCTATAAAGACATATTCAGTAAATGTATATCTTTGGCAGATCCTGATGTTGGTGAGCAATTGGCCAATATTCTACGGAAGCTTCAACTTCACAATTCCAGAATTAAATCACTGCAAGATGAATTCCATGAGAACAGCAGTATGATGGTTATGCCACAAAATATTGTTTCTCTATTATATAATTTGGCTGAAATACGTGCTTTAGTAAATGCGACATTTGAATTTGCTAGAAATACAGGTCCTATTAATAGCGGTAAATTAAGTTTAGAGAATTTCCGTACGGCGTATATGAACCTAGGCATTCCAATAGAAATAATTGATGATCTTTTAGAATTTACAAAAAGAACCATAAGTTCAAATGATAAATAAAGCACATAACAAGTCGCTCAAGGACGTTCCTCGCTTTACTCGTCACTGGACAGCTTCAGTCAGCGCATTTGCTTCGCAAATTATATGCGCTGCCTTCCGCTGCCCCTTAGCTCAACGTTAGCAGTCAAAAGCAAAGACAATCCACAAAGCTA
>CAZDWC010000052.1:0-1632 GCA_964509075.1 uncultured Pseudomonadales bacterium
CGGCATCCACTTGCGTGAAGTTGCTCAAGCTACCGCCAGTGACGCTGACGTCGCCGGATGTAAACGTCGCAGCATTCAGCGCTTCGCTGAACTGGAAGGTTACGGTCGTGGCTTGGCCCGCAGAGAGTGAAGTATCCGCAGCAGTAATCGACACGGTTGGCGCAACAATATCCGCCGTCATGTTCAGCGTGTTGCCGGAGCCGAGGTTGCCCTCGATATCGGTGTAGGTGTCGTTGGCAATGCTCACACTCGGCGCGGATGCGCCGCTTTGCGTAAACGTTGCCGTCCAGGTATCGGCATCCACTTGCGTGAAGTTGCTCAAGCTGCCGCCGGTAACACTGACGTCGCCCGATGCAAAATTGCTCACTGCTTCGCTGAACTGGAAGGTAATGGTGGTGGCCTGGCCAGCTGACAAACTCGTATCCGCTGCACTAATTGCAACAGTCGGCGGCGTGATATCCGCCGTCATGTTCAAGGTATTGCCGGAACCGAGGTTGCCTTCGACATCGGTGTAGGTGTCGTTGGCAATACTCACGCTCGGCGCTGACGCGCCGCTTTGTGTGAACGTCGCGGTCCAGGTATCGGCATCCACTTGCGTGAAGTTGCTCAAGCTACCGCCAGTGACACTGACGTCGCCCGCTGCAAAGTTGGCAACTGCTTCGCTGAACTGGAACGTTACTGTCGTGGCTTGACCGGCAGAGAGTGAGGTATCCGCAGCAGTAATCGACACGGTCGGCGGCGTGATATCCGCCGTCATGTTCAGCGTGTTGCCGGAACCGAGGTTGCCCTCGACATCGGTGTAGGTGTTGTTGGCAATGCTCACGCTTGGCGCGGATGCACCGCTCTGCGTAAACGTTGCCGTCCAGGTATCGGCATCCACTTGCGTGAAGTTGCTCAAGCTACCGCCAGTGACACTGACGTCGCCGGATGTAAACGTCGCAGCATTCAGCGCTTCGCTGAACTGGAAAGTGATGGTAGTGGCTTGGCCGGCTGACAAACTGCTGTCGGCTGCGGTGATGCTCACGGTTGGCGGCGTGATATCCGCCGTCATGTTCAGCGTGTTGCCGGAACCGAGGTTGCCTTCGACATCGGTGTAGGTGTTGTTCGCAATGCTCACGCTTGGCGCGGATGCGCCGCTCTGCGTGAACGTCGCGGTCCAGGTGTCCGCATCGACTTGCGTGAAGTTGCTCAAGCTACCGCCAGTGACGCTGACGTCGCCCGCTGCAAAGTTGGCAACTGCTTCGCTGAACTGGAAGGTGATGGTGGTGGCTTGGCCGGCAGACAAACTGCTGTCGGCTGCGGTGATGCTTACGGTTGGCGGCGTGATATCCGCCGTCATGTTCAAGGTATTGCCGGAACCGAGGTTGCCTTCGATGTCGGTGTAGGTGTTGTTGGCGATACTCACGCTCGGTGCAGACGCACCGCTCTGTGTGAACGTCGCGGTCCAGGTGTCCGCATCGACTTGCGTGAAGTTGCTCAAGCTACCGCCAGTGACGCTGACGTCGCCCGCTGCAAAGTTGGCAACTGCTTCGCTGAACTGGAACGTTACTGTCGTGGCTTGACCGGCAGAGAGTGAGGTATCCGCAGCAGTAATCGACACGGTCGGCGGCGTGATATCCGCCGTCATGTTCA
>CAZDWC010000053.1:0-1547 GCA_964509075.1 uncultured Pseudomonadales bacterium
ATCGCACAACAACTGTGTGCCATCTTCGGCACAGGAGATGAGCGCATGAAGCAGCTGATGGAAAAGATGGTATCCAAGATCTATACCAACGGATATGAGGATGGGAGAGCGTCATGGTTGTAGCCAAACATTCGGTGAGTGATTTCACCTATCTGTATGGGTGCGAGGTTCATGATCTGCCTGTAGCCTATGAGGATCGTCTCGAAATGTACACGGTACAGTGTGAGAAGGCCAAGGCGTTACTGGCACGACTCATGGAGCCTGATTACATGCACAGAGATAACGACCGGATCAATGATGTGCTCAAGTGCATCGGATGGAATGAGTCGATGATTGATAAATTAAAAAAGGGGAAGAAGCATGTTTAAGAGTATAAACGGGGGGCAGGTTCCCCAACGAGCTACAAAGTACAGCGCAGGATTCGATGTGTTTGCGAATGAGGATACAGTGATTGATGCAGGGGAAACGAAACTTATTGGATTAGGTATATGCTTAGATCAAAATGCCTATTTGAATGTAAAAGGTAAAAATAACAAATTAAAATATGTACTCGATATAGGGCTTTATTTTGAGCTTCACCCACGTAGTTCATTGCGCCTAAAAGGGTTAGGTGGTGGTATCGGGATTATAGATGTTGATTATACCCAAGAGATCAAAATGGTAATTACCAACCCATTTGATAGACAAGCGAGATATACGGTAAATAAAGGTGACAAAATCGGACAGCTTATATATAAACGTCATGAGGGTTGGCTGCTTCCGGATGAATACACCAAAGATGAAGAGCGCACTGGTGGGTTTGGGAGTACGGACCAATGAGCTTCACAAAGTACGATCATGGGAAACCTCGCTACTCATTGATCCCTCCCGTTGCTGAGAAGCTGATGGTGAAGGTGTTGACGTTTGGGGCATCAAAATACTCGGATGATAACTGGCGTAAGGTGGATGATCCAAAGCGGTATCTCGATGCGGCGATGCGTCATATTGCGGCGTATCGAAGTGGTGAGATCAGGGATGATGAGAGTGCGGTGCATCATCTCGCACATGCGATGTGTTGTTTGGCGTTTGTGGTGGAGTTAGAAGAGATGCCGCCTGTGGAGAGTTAATAGGCTTTGTACTGTTTCTTTTTAGTAAAGAAAAGTACCAAAAGAAAAGCGTCCCCAAACCAAGACGCTGGCGGTACGCTTTCGCACGACTGCGAGCGACCTTGCTCTTGGTGTGGTTTGGGGACAATTATTTATGAGGGGAATGGGATGGATTGGGCTAGTCGTTTTTTGATGAGTATTTATTATCCTCATTTAAGTCATGTTTTCGAGTTTGGGCAATTTGTGTTTAGTGAAAATGAACTGCAATTATGGGAACAGGTACGCAATGTGAAGATTACTCGTGACTATATCCATTTCAAAGCGTGGGTATCATGAGTCAGCAAGCTATGATCGCTCAGGTTTTGGCGGAGCAGGAACTGGCTCGTCGGAACTTGGAGATGTATCAGCAGTATATTTTTAAATATCAGTATCAGCGACCGTTGAAATCAAACTGGCATCATG
>CAZDWC010000054.1:0-1484 GCA_964509075.1 uncultured Pseudomonadales bacterium
CGGTTGGGCCGTTGCGCGCTTCGCGCTCCACTCTGCCGTTTAGCTCAACGTTAGGCAATGCTTGACAGAATTCCGGGTGACGTACTATTTTTGAGGCATTCCAGATTTAGGCCTTGTATCCCATTGGGTCATGGCTTGGTACACGCGAAGAGCGTGGCGTTGGCTGAATACTATCACCAGCGTACCGAACGTACTCCCATAGGGGCGGTCGGCTCAATTTTATGAGCCTGCGCGCCTACCCCAAGCACCGCAGGCTCGATTTAGGAGCCAATCATGCGGTCAATCAAGATAATTCACTTGCGTCGAAAAGCTGCAAAGAAGCAGTCTCTTCATTGCTTTTACTGCAACTGTCTAATGACATCTCGCTGCCCACAGTTAAGTTGCACAGCGGAACATCTAGTGGCTAGGTCAAAGCTAGGGAAGGACACTACGGCTAACATTGTTGCAGCCTGTAAATTTTGCAACGCTATGCGGCATCGCCAGTTTCCAACCCTGTCTCCTTTAGAATATGCTGCAGCCGTTAAGGATCTCGTGGGCAGAAACCAATGGCATCAGCATCATCCAGCATGGAAAAGCCTTGCCTAACAAGTCGCTCAAGGTCGTTCCTCGCTCCGCTCGTCACTGGACAGTTGCAGTCGGCGCATGGCTTCGCCATTGTATGCGCCGTCTGCAACTGCCCCTTAGCTCAACGTTAGGTGCAACCAAGGCCCATGTTGCCACAGCCAATACCTTGTATTACATTGTCTGCATCTTGTGAGGGGACAATGTATGAGCATCACTACCGTCAGACTTCAGCCGGACATTGAACAAGGGCTTCAGGCTATGGCTGGAACGCTGCATAGAAGTAAAAGTTGGGTTATAAATCAAGCGGTTAAAGAGTTCATTGAGCGGCAGGAGCTGGAAAAGCAACGATGGCAGGATACTCTTCAGGCTATGGAGTCCGTAGCTCAGGGTAGAGTGGTTTCAGGTGAGTCTGTCCATGAATGGCTCAGTAGCTGGGGTAGCAGTAATGAGCTGCAGGCTCCCAAGGCTAAGCCATGAAGTTGGTTTACTCTGCGGAGGCCGTTCAAGATCTTGTCCGTTTACGAGAATTCATTGCAGAAAAAAATCCAGCCGCCGCCGCGCGTGTTGCTGCAGAATTGGTCAGTCGCATAGAGAATTTGCGTCTGTTTCCTGAAATGGGTCGCAATGTTGAGCTTGCGCCAACTCCGGGAGTCATCAGGGATTTCGCTTTTGGAAATTATATTGTGCGTTATGCTTTGCACACGGAAGCCGTTGCCATTTTGCGAGTCTGGCATCATTACGAAAATCGCGAGTAATGCACCTAACAAGTCGCTCAAGGTCGTTCCTCGCTTTGCTCGTCACTGGACAGTTACAAACGGCGCATGCTTCGCATTTTATGCGCCGTCTGTAACTGCCCCTTAGCTCAACGTTGTGCGCCAATCAAAGGCAAAAGCAAAAGACAAAATCGCATTCTGTTTCCT
>CAZDWC010000055.1:0-1383 GCA_964509075.1 uncultured Pseudomonadales bacterium
GGCGCATGCTTCGCATTATATGCGCCGCCTGTGCCTGCCCCTTAGCTCAAACGTTGTGCACCAAAGAAAAATCTAAATCGTCTGTTTCCTGTTGTTGTGTGTTGCCAGTAGTTATTCCGTCAGTTTCGGCTGGTAAGTATCGTGCGGTTGTTGCTGTTTGTATTCCAAGAATCACAATAGCCAGCCGCAAACCAAGAAATTTAGTAGTAATTCGCGTGCCAAGAAAAGTAGTAGCTGGCCGTGTACCAAGGTCGGGTTTCAGAAACGCCGTGCAATTTTGAGAGCGCGGGTGCCAGTTGAAGTATTGTCAGGCTCGGAAATCGCGGGTGCCAATAAATGGCTTGTGCCGTTCTGAAACCGTGTTTATTCTTGCCATGTTCAATATTAACCAAGCAGCAAGAAAGGGAAGGTCGCTGTAGTGAATGGTTTACCAAGTAGTGCACAACAAGTCGCTCAAGGCCGTTCCTCGCTTCGCTCGTCACTGGACAGCTTCAGTCAGCGCATGCTTCGCATTTTATGCGCTGCCTTTCGCTGCCCCTTAGCTCTACGTTATGCATAAGGAATTGAAATATGAGCGTTAAAGGTTTTGCAAGAAACTTAAGAATAGAAATTGAAGCTATCCGAGATCAGGGAACAGCAGCTATATACACAGACAACCTGATTAATTATTTGAAAAATATTGAGGAGTCTCCCGAACCAACAACAACGCCTGAGGGCTTGGAGGAGTACAAGGCCCATCTACAGAATTGGGTTGAGTCAAATAGACATCAACATGAATCAAACATGGAGATGTTCCGCTCTGTAATATCTTCAGGTCAAAATGCTTTGAAGTCCGCTTTCTTACTAAATGGCGGAGCGGCAGTTGCTCTTCTTGCATTTGTTGGTCACTTGGCCGAATTTAAACCTGCACTGGTCAGCAAATTTGCGTCAGGACTTCTGCCTTTTGTTCTTGGCGTTTTGGTTATAACGCTCACATCAGGGCTAACCTACTTGTCTCAGTGGCTGTATTCGAGTCCGAAAAGTTCAGTAGAGCGAATGGGAAAGTTCTGCAACATACTAGCCATTATTCTTGGCTTTTGTTCTAGTATTCTTTTTTCATGGGGTGTTTATGAAGCGTACTTGGCATTTTCGTCATATGCATAACAAGTCGCTCAAGGTCGTTCCTCGCTTCGCTCGTCACTGGACAGTTACAAACGGCGCATGCTTCGCATTTTATGCGCCGTCTGTAACTGCCCCTTAGCTCAACGTTAGGTTCCATCAAAATTATTCAGTTTTAGTGTTGTGCCAATTTCCAAACGCAGTAATTCAGCAATTCCGCGCGTTTTCTTTTTGGCTTCAGTAATAGCTTCGGTTGTCGTGCCGTTTGGCAACCCAGCTCAACGC
>CAZDWC010000056.1:0-1371 GCA_964509075.1 uncultured Pseudomonadales bacterium
TCGATGCAGGCGCACGGCATTACGACCCGGCGCTGGGTGTTTTTACCTCGGATGATCCGGTGCGTTTCGATGAAAACAACCCTGCGTCGTTCAATCGTTATGCCTATGCCAACAACAATCCTTATAAGTTTGTGGATCCGGATGGGCGTATTGCGGTTCTGGCCGCCATTCCGTGGATTGTAGGTGCGCTATCTGCTGGAGCCACAGGTTATGAGATTGGTTCAGCGGGTTATGGTGTATATTCGGGGCAATTATCCGGCTCGGATTTGGCAGGTGGCGCTGCCAAATCAATTGCTATTAATGCCGCGTTAAAAGCAGTTCCTGGAGGGGTGGCGTTATCAGTTGCCAAAAAAATTGATGCTGATACTTATTTGAAAAAAGGAACTGAGATATTTCGCGTTCATGGTGCAGATAATAAAGGCGCTGACGGATATTTCTGGACAACTAAAAATCCAAAAATTTCTAGTAATTATAGAGATGATGCTGGATTGCCGAATGATAATAAGGCCGATACTTTGATCACAGGGGAGCTAAACCAAGGAACTTTTGCTGGCGGTGGTAAAGCTGTCCCTCTTGATGGCAATAGAGGGGGGTGGCCAGAGTCAAGAATAGTAAATGCTAAAGACAAGGTTGATGTTAAAAATGTAGAAGATTTCTAGGTGCGTGTTTTATGAGTTTTTTTTATTCAAGTCTTGATCTGAAGGATTATAGGGTTATTCATGAAATAAAGTTTCATGAACGCATGGATAGAAGATGCTTCGTTGTTTTTTTTGATCCTCCAATAAGTTCTCATGTTTTCGATTCTGGTGAGAACATTGCTAGGGCGGTTGTTCTTCCTAGATATGCAAGATTCTTTTCGCCGAGTTTTGTTTTTGGAAGTGTAGTGGTGAATCTTTGTCTGGAGACGGGGCGGGACGAAAATGGAAATCCAGTTCTTAAGATTGTCGATATAGGGCGCGTGACTAGGAAATGTGGTCTGCGGATTAAGTTTCGCGGGTGGTGAAAATAAAAAATATTCTTTTCATTGGCGTCCTATGGCTTGCTGCATTTTCGGCTCAATCCGGCGGCAATTTTACCTATTACGCCGTGGATGCCAACGGTTTTCGCGTAGTGACGATGGGCAAATCTGGCGCGGTGAGCCGCCTGCTGGAACTCCAGTACAGCGAGGTATTGTTCCGGGAGGAGAGTTTTGGGGGCAAGGTGGGGTTCCAGAGGTTATTTTTCCAGAGGGGTTCTGAATGTCATTTTTTTTTAACAACGAGCTGGCAGAAAAAATTTTATCGATGCCCGAATATAGTCATGGGGTAAACAGGTTACGTGTTTATTTATGTGATGGGAGGCAAATAGACGGTGTCTATGTTGCGTGGGGAA
>CAZDWC010000057.1:0-1261 GCA_964509075.1 uncultured Pseudomonadales bacterium
AACTCACGGCAGAACCCTTGCTGAAAAATTCACAGGAATAATTGATATGAAAAACTTCCGTTACACACCAGGCCTATTGAACTTTGTATTGGCTGTGCTGCTGGGCATTGCCTTGCCGAATTATCACGCCAATGCAGCAGAAGAGCACGCTGACCATGCACACGATGAACACGGGCATGAAACTGAAGAACACCAGAAGGAGAAAGAGCATGAGGAGGAAGCGGGACATGATCACGCTGATCATGCAAAAGAACCTGACGCTGAAAAATCAGAGAGTGAACATGGTGAAGAAGAGGGTCATGAGCATGGCCATGAAGAAGGCCCGACAGACCGCACCGAACTTCAGCCAGCCGTCATGCAATCGTCCGGCATCACGCTGGCAACTGCCGGCTCTGCACACATTGCGCATACCGTTGCGCTCACCGGCCGCGTGACACTGAACCAGAATGCCTCTGCTGTGGTTCGCGCGCGTTTTCCGGGCATGGTGCAGGCCGTGTACAAATCGCAAGGGGATGCGGTCACCGCTGGCGAAGTAATGGCCTTGGTAGAAAGCAACGAAGGATTGCAGCGTTATCCACTGAAATCGCCTATTGCCGGCACGGTACTGAGCCGGGATACCCAGGTGGGTGATGTGGCAGGCGATGCGCCCTTGTTTACTGTCGCGGACATTCGCGAATTATGGGTTGAGCTGTATGTCTTTCCACAAGACATTGGCAAAGTGGCTGTCGGGCAGGCACTGCACGTCAGGAGCAGTGAATGCGAAGATCGCCAGGACACCACGATAACCAGTGTGTTGCCATTGACGAATGCCGCCACGCAAACCGTGTTGGCGCGTGCGGTTATCCGTAATCTCGATAACCATTGGCTGCCCGGCATGATGATCCAGGGCGAGTTAGTCACGGCAGAAAAAGAAGCGCGTGTAACCGTCAACAACGCCGCACTGCAACGCATGGAAGGCAAGGATGTGGTGTTCGTACAGGAAGGCAATGCATATGTCATGCGCCCTGTGACAACCGGTTTGCGTGACAGTGAGCGCAGCGAGATTGTGGATGGTCTGAAAGCAGGTGAACGCTACGTCAATGAAGGCAGTTTCACTGTGAAGGCAGATATTGGTAAATCGTCTGCTGAACACGAACACTGAGGCAGACGATCATGATTGAACGTTGCCTGGTTTTTTCATTACAACACCGGTTTTTGATTCTGTTAGGTACGCTCGCTGTCGTGGCGCTGGGTGCCTGGCATTTGCAGAAGCTGCCGATTG
>CAZDWC010000058.1:0-1231 GCA_964509075.1 uncultured Pseudomonadales bacterium
GCAGAGCGTACACAGCGCTACACAATGGGGGTAGAGGCTCATGCTGCTGGGGTAAAGTCAGTCATGGAAACACTCTCCAAAGTTGATCGCGGCGGTATGAAGATTGAGACAACACCCGATGGTAAGATCAAGTCGATCACCTATACCGATAAGCTCGATATGGATGTCATTGCTAAAGCACTAGAGACTCCTAAGTATCAAGAGGAGAAGGTGCAGTCTATCCTCTCTGAAGTAGGAGACTTCATGCTCAAAGCCACAAATATGGTGGTTCCAGTTGCCAGTATCTACTACGGTTCTAAGAATCAGATCGCAACAACAGAGGCGCAGGTGCTGATGAATGCAAGCAATAACAACGCTCAGAGTGCAATGGTTGGGAGCTATACCGGTAATTTTCAAAATACAACCAATGTTGATACGAGTACAACGAATGACTTTAAGTCAACTATCGATAAGTCAACTACCAATACACAGTCCATGCAAGTTCCAAGTATCAACATAACGGATACATCCACAACGGTTGGTCGTTAACATTTACTACTCCACTATTTTATAAATAGTAATTCCTCTAAAATTCCTCATACTTACATGAGGAAACCTACTATGAATCTAAGCCACCATGTTGATTATCATAATTGGAGATATGATAAAAAATGCAGCTGTGGCGCTGAGGCTTCCCGTTTTGATTTTGTACCGGACACTATCTATGGATTATCCATTGTAGAAGCTTGTTGTCGTCACGATCATAGATATGAAATTGGTGGAGTAGAGCTTGATAAGCAGAGTGCAGATAGAGAGTTCTTGGCTAACATGCTCATACTCATCGAAGAAAGATCGAATAGAAAAACGGATACCACTGGAATGAAATGGTATCTAAAGCTCTATAGCAAAACATGTGATTTTACCTACCCTGCATTCTTGGCTAGAAAAAGAGCACTAAACTATTATGAAGCAGTAGTCCGTGCCGGTTATAGTTCATTTAATTGGAGGACTAATTGATGGTTTGGCTGAAACTGTTTTGGGAAAAACACAATCCATTTGACATCAACCGTATCATCAAAGAGATGATGGAACCGCTGCATGAGGTGCGTGAGTCATTGCGTGATCTAAAGGAAACAAGCAACGTAACCATCGCATTGCTGCAAAGTGAGCTATTAGAAAAAGAGTTTATTTTAGAACAATTCGTTGATGTGATTCCGGACATGGTATGGTTTAAAAGATATGACATTGATGC
>CAZDWC010000059.1:0-1228 GCA_964509075.1 uncultured Pseudomonadales bacterium
ACGGCATTACGACCCGGCGCTGGGTGTTTTTACCTCGGATGACCCAGTGCGTTTCAACGAAAACAACCCTGCGTCGTTCAATCGTTATGGCTATGCCAACAACAATCCGTATAAGTTTGTGGATCCGGATGGGAAAGATGCGGTTGTTGGAAATGTTTCTTTCAGTTATGGAAATCTGCCCAATTCCGGCGTAGACCAAAAAGCAGCAGATGGCGTAACAGGTTTATATCTAACGGTACTTGCGACAACAGCCATCGCGGGTATAGAAGGTGCCGCAGCGGCTGTTGGGTTGAGTGAGGCGCTGTATGCTGTATCCGGTGGAGATATGGGGGGCGCGAGTGTCTCTACAGCTACAAAAGAGACTATTGTTATCGGTGAGGGAATGGCGGATCGCGTTATTCCAACTGCAAAGGCAAGAGGTGCTGGTTGGTACGACCCGCCAAGTGCTCCGCCAGAGAAGTGGATGGAGAATAATCAGAAGTGGATTAATGAGAAAATGAACCAAGGGTGTCGAATACTGGATTGTGGCGCCGCACCGGGGCGGACGAACTTTCCTGATCCGACAAGCTCATACTACAAAATGGAGCGTGAGCAAATCGATCGACGTAATTATTCCTCTTACGAGCGCATTGGCGCTGAAGGTGAATAAAAATGATCAAAATATCAAAAATATCAGGTGGGTATTACATTGCAGAAATCTCTCCTCCTCATTCAGATAGATGCTGGAAATTGGAAAATCCAATGCGGCTTAGAGAGTTAATTGATGCTTTAGAAAAAAACGGGTGTCATCCGACCGATATTGGTGATGTTTTAAATGAATTTGATCCCGATTGGTTGTCGCATCTATGATGGTGCATATTGCGAATATGAGATGAAATTACTTTGGTATTTTCTGATTGCAGTTGCGTTGTTGGTCCTCTCTGATGGTGCGCATGCCATCGGTAAGTTTACCTGTTATGGCGTAGATGCCAGTGGCTCCCGCATGGTGGCGATGGATGAGGAGGGCGCAGTGATCTGACGCAAAACCTACGCGCCTTGACGTATTGTTCCGGGAGGAGAGTTTGGAGGGTAAGGCGGGGTTCCAGAGGGGTTATGAATGTCATTTTTTTTAACAACGAGTTGGCAGAAAAAATTTTATCGATGCCCGAATGTAGTCATGGGGTAAACAGGTTGCGTGTTTATTTATGTGATGGGAGGCAAATAGACGGTGTCTATGTTGCGTGGGGAA
>CAZDWC010000060.1:0-1211 GCA_964509075.1 uncultured Pseudomonadales bacterium
AGTTTGAGGTTGGAATGGCTGTAATAACCCAAAAACTCATCACTATCATGTGGGGCGGTTCGCTTGCTATTGGTACTGCGCTTCAAGTAGCTACTCATTTTCTTGGACTATCGTGATGTTTGCGGTAGAGAAGTTATCCATTAAGCTAACTATGCTTATACGTGAGAAGAAATATTTAGAGGCGATCGAAGTACATAAACAACTAGGTGAAGTGCTGGAAACTTATAAGTGGAGCTGCTGATGAAACATGATGCTCAAAACCGAATTATTCAAGGCAATACGATCTGCGAGAAGCTGTACCGGTTGCGCGATGCTGTCAATGCTCATAAACTTTCATACGCTTTGATGTTATCAAGGGAAGTGCATGACAAACTCGCACAGCTTGTGTACGGTAACGAGTCCATCGACTGTACGCTGGATTGTGAAATAAAAGATAAGGATACCAAGAATGGCTAATTTCAGTGAATTTTTTACCTTTGAGGAACTGACAAATAGTGAGGATCATTCTCAGCTAGTCCCTCAAAACCGTGTCGATGCCAAGGTGTATATCAATGCAGGGAAACGTCTGTCTAAGCTGCTGGAGACAATTCGTATAATACTAGGCGAGAAGCCAATTAAAATTAATAGTGGGTTTCGCAATGCGCGTCTCAATACTGCCGTTAAGTCCAAAAACAGTAAATCAAAACATACGGTGTTTGAGGCGGCGGATATCAAGCCTAGCAGCATGAGTATCGATGAAGCGTTTAAAATGCTGATCCATGCACGGAAATCGGGATTGCTGCCGGATTTGCGTAAGGTGCTGCAAGAGGGATCGTGGCTGCATGTGGAAGTCTCGATGAGCGAAGGTGATTATCGCGGGTTCTTTGTGAGCCATGATGGTAATACAACATGGAATAAAGTGGCGTAATGGCAGCATTTACAGCAGCATCAGGTGGAGATCACTTCTTCGATGGTTATACAGGTGGTAGTGTCAATGCTACACTAGACTCGTATGCCGTATCAGAAGGTTCAAGACTAATCGTACGTACGGATAGCAATGCCTGTGCTAACCACTCTGTAGCGTTTGGTTCGCTCGATACTGTAACATTCTCAGGTAAAGGTGGAACTTTACGATTTGACCCTACCTATGTAAGAGTAATAGCCTACACAGGTGGTAGTGGAAACTCTCCTGCATTCGGAGCTACCATAAGTCAAGGTGGTGTATCAGGAGT
>CAZDWC010000061.1:0-1203 GCA_964509075.1 uncultured Pseudomonadales bacterium
ACAATGTAATACAAGGTATTGGCTGTGGCAACATGGGACTTGGTTGCACCTAACGCAGAGCTAAGGGGCAGCGAAAGGCGGCGCATAAAATGGCGAAGCCATGCGCCGACTGAAGCTGTCCAGTGACGAGCGAAGCGAGGAACGGCCTTGAGCGACTTGTTATGTATATCGCGCCACTAATTTTCAAGAAACACAACTCTTCGCATTGAATCTTTAGATACATATTTAGCCTTCCCTTGAGCTTTATTTGCTGAAACACTTAGCCTTATGGAGAGCTGTGCCTCAGGAACTCCATATGAAACAAATAAATTGTAGAAATACATTGCTCTAGATTTCGCTATTTTTTTATTCTCTTCCATTGAATCAGTATCGTCTGATTTTGCATTAATTACCAAGGATTCTCCAGCGCCAATTAGAAACCTTGATATACTTTTAATTAGTTCTTGTTCAATAATTTCTGGAATTGATGATTTTTCAGAAAACTGATAAAACTGCTGATAGTTGATTAGTGTTGCAAACTTTGATAAGGATTTTGCTTGGCAGTTTTTATAAATACTATTCTCTTGAGTACATATTATTTCTCCGTCGTATGGATTGAAATATATAGACTTATTTCCTACGACATCAACTCTGAATTGACTTCCAGTGTATTGTGATTCGTTTTTCCATTGATACAATGCCGGCCCACAGGTGTTTTCTGGCACTTTTTGTTCTGCCAACTCTTTTTCCTTTAAGTTAACTAGATCTTTTACTTTATAGACCTTTTCAACACCACCATTGCAATAGAATACCACCCCTACTTCTTCACCAGATATCTTGGGAAGTAACTTTCCACTTTCTTCTATTACGCATAAGCCATTGCTTGTTACATAAAACTTTGAATTGCTATTTTCAGAACCTACCAAAGAAGTAGCCCAAAGATTACTTACACTAAAGTCACTTTCGACCTTTAACACAGCAAGGCTACTATTCTCTGCATTTATTGCGGCAAAGACACTGGTATTTGACGGCAATATCTTAACGCTATCTTCTTTTATAGAAGAAGGAGAGCACGCCATTGATGCCGTTGCATATGGCAGCAAAGTGACCAAAATCAAGGCGAACAATTTCTTACTTCTAATTATCGGCACATGTTTTCCTATATACATAACGTTAAGCTAAGCGGCAGAGTGAAGCGCGAAGCGCGCAACGGCCCAACCGGCG
>CAZDWC010000062.1:0-1195 GCA_964509075.1 uncultured Pseudomonadales bacterium
GTCATGTTCAAGGTATTGCCGGAACCGAGGTTGCCTTCGATATCGGTGTAGGTGTTGTTGGCAATGCTCACACTTGGCGCGGATGCACCGCTCTGCGTGAACGTCGCGGTCCAGGTATCGGTATCGACTTGCGTGAAGTTGCTGAGTGCGCCGCCAGTGACGCTGACGTCGCCGGATGCAAAGCTTGCAACTGCTTCGCTGAACTGGAAGGTAATCGTCGTCGCTTGGCCGGCAGAGAGTGAAGTATCTGCAGCTGTGATACTCACCGTCGGCGCAACAATATCCGCCGTCATGTTCAAGGTATTGCCGGAACCGAGGTTGCCCTCGACATCGGTGTAGGTGTCGTTGGCAATGCTCACGCTTGGCGCTGACGCACCGCTCTGCGTAAACGTTGCCGTCCACGTGTCCGCATCCACTTGCGTGAAGTTGCTCAAGCTACCGCCAGTGACGCTGACGTCGCCCGACGCAAAGTTGGATACTGCTTCGCTGAACTGGAACGTGATCGTGGTCGCCTGGCCCGCAGACAGTGACGTATCCGCTGCACTAATTGCAACAGTCGGCGGTGTGATATCCGCCGTCATGTTCAGTGTGTTACCGGAGCCGAGGTTACCTTCGATATCGGTGTAGGTGTCGTTGGCAATCGATACTGATGGCGCTGACGCACCGCTCTGCGTAAACGTTGCCGTCCACGTGTCCGCATCGACCTGCGTGAAGTTGCTGAGTGCACCGCCGGTGACGCTGACGTCGCCCGACGCAAAGTTGGATACTGCTTCGCTGAACTGGAAGGTAATGGTGGTGGCTTGGCCCGCTGACAGTGAAGTATCCGCAGCAGTAATCGACACGGTCGGCGGTGTGATATCCGCCGTCATGTTCAAGGTATTGCCGGAACCGAGGTTGCCTTCGACATCGGTGTAGGTGTCGTTGGCAATGGAAACACTCGGCGCGGATGCACCGCTCTGTGTGAACGTTGCCGTCCACGTGTCCGCATCCACTTGCGTGAAGTTGCTCAAGCTGCCGCCGGTGACGCTGACGTCGCCCGCTGCAAAATTGCTCACTGCTTCGCTGAACTGGAACGTAATCGTGGTCGCCTGGCCCGCTGACAAACTGCTGTCGGCTGCGGTGATGCTCACGGTTGGCGGTGTGATATCCGCCGTCATGTTCAAGGTATTGCCGGAACCGAGGTTGCCCTCGACAT
>CAZDWC010000063.1:0-1141 GCA_964509075.1 uncultured Pseudomonadales bacterium
TACGCACAGGGACTATTTTGAGAAAGAACTCGCTACACTTTTGGATAAATATATACTATCGGAGACAAAATGAGATATAGAGAATTATGCACTCATGAAGAACCACCATCACCCGCAAACTATAAAAGTGATTCTGTTTTCTGCTATCACTTCGGGCATGATGTTTTAAAATTAGATTGTAAAAAATGCCATCTTTTCGTTGATTCAGGTAAAATGGTAGAAGATCACCTATATATTCATAATATGAATATAGAATTATCTAATCGTCCAAGGATTAAAGGGATGTTTGAAGAGTATGACATCAAAAAATTATTGTCTGATTGGAATGGCAATATTGATGTTATTGAAAGCAAAATTGAATCCGTAGAGCAAAATATTGATAAATACCAAAAAAAATTAACATCATTGAGACGTGATCTTAAAAAACTCAATACCGAACTTGAATCAGAGCGTGAATCAACCAAAATATTGAAAGATGGGTACAGATACGGGACAGGATTGACAGAGGGGCAGATTGACGCTGTAATCAGTTTCCACAGCGCATGTGTGCTTAAAAGGCAATGGAGACATGAGAATCTACCATCCATAGATAGATCAAAGATAGCCTACTTATGGGAAATAGATAAGTATATTCCCACACTCATTGCACTCTATAAAAACAAATCTATCACAGCAACAGCTAAAGCATTAGGAACAAGCATAACAACCGTCAAAAACCACCTCAAAGGAGCATGGTATATGCTTATACAAAACGCCGATTATATCAAAGAGATAGAATCCGCCGGCGGATCGTAGCCCTACGCTACGACCTCTCCCTCTTCTTGTATATCCTGCCCCATCGTCTCATCATTGGCACGCATGCTCACATTGGAGCTTTCGCTTATGAGCTTCTGAGCCTTGGCCGCATTGACCATCGACTTGGATTCGAGCTCTTTGATCTTGGACTGCATCTGCTGCATCTGTAGTTCGAGCCCTTGCTGCTGCATCTGTGCGGCACCTTCGTCTTTTGGTGCATTGGCACGCTCTTCGATGATGGTGCGCATACGTGCAGCACTTGGAGATTCGACATCCTCCATGAGCTCCGGCAGATACGCTTTGGCCAGAGCCGGATCGATCTGCCCCAGCATCTTCATAAGCTCCA
>CAZDWC010000064.1:0-1099 GCA_964509075.1 uncultured Pseudomonadales bacterium
GCATACTATGTCAGAAAAACTTTTTAACGCTGTCGGGATTGCGAAACACACCGACGGCAAACAACACGACACAAGCACTGATGGCAATGTCATAAAATCCGTAATCCATATCCTGATCCTTCCGCTTGGATTATCACTAGCCTCACCCCTCGCAGGGATTCTCTATGCGATTTTTGCGGTTGTGGCGTATTCTACCATCTTCCGCGCAAAAAGTGGTTATGTGTTCTTTATCCTCAAAAATGTGAGCATTGCGGCGGTAATCGCTACAGCATGGATCGCTTTGATCGGTTTTGTCGGATCATTGGGAGCAGCACTATGAGAGTCACTGCCATAACCCAGCAGCGCTTTGAGTCGCTGTATTACAATCTGACACAAATTTACACCGAGTACACCATCGCCGGTATGATAGCACGCATCATAGGCAAATCGATCATGACAGTGTACATGCACTTTCGTCGCAATTTCAGAGGCGGATACGAATCCTCCAAACGCCAGCTCATCACAGCTATGGAAAAAATAGCAGGAGAACTAAAATGCAGCTAATCACACCCGACCTAGCCAAAACCATCCCGCCGCTGTACTCCCAAGAGGAGCTTGGAGGCCAAGCCATCGCCTACGCCAAATTTTTCACCCCATGGAGTAACTGGACATGGTACATCACCGAATACGATCCGATCCACCGGATCTGCTTTGGTTTGGTTGAGGGGATGGATACCGAATACGGCTACTTTGCCCTAGATGATCTTGAGTCCATCGTTGGACCCTCAGGAATTGGCATCGAGAGAGATCTTTACTTCACATCAAAAACATTACAGGAGATACGAGCATGACAACAAAAGAAGCAAACAAAAAAATCTGCCCTCACATTAGAGCTGTCAACTTCGGGGGATGGTCGGTAGATAACGGAGATCCAGCCAATATCCAATGCATAGCTGACAAATGTATGGCATGGCACTGGCATATTGATGACTCAGAATATCCTGATGGAAAACTAAAATTTTCAAATAACAATGGCTACTGCCGTTTAATCCACGAGGGGGAATTATGAAAATCATCACTATTTCGCACAGCAAGGGAGGCGTGGGCAAAAGTACCCTCG
>CAZDWC010000065.1:0-1028 GCA_964509075.1 uncultured Pseudomonadales bacterium
ACCCCCCCCCAATGGGGGGTACCCCCCCCCATTGGGGGGGGGTACCCCCCCCCAATGATGATTTATAATCGATTTTCTCGCTAAACATCGTGCCTTTTTGAAAAAAACGATGATATTTATGAATAGACTTTATAACCGATTTTCTCGCTAAACCACCTTCATTTTGATAAAAATCGATAATTTATTCAATAAGGGGGGGGTACCCCCCCATCCGAAAATGTGCAAAAAAAGACCATTTTTTCGTGGAAGAACCGTATTTTTTCTGCCCACACCACTAAGTAAGGGTAACGTCATAGTTAGTGGGGGTATTTTTTACCTGATTTTTGGGAATTTTTCGCTCAAAACGTGCGTACAAAAATGCTCAATTTTGCCCCCACCACTAACTATGACGTTACCCTTGCTTAGTGGTGGGGGTAAAAGTGATAAAAAAGGTAGACTGCAACACACCCCCAAAAGTGCATTTTCTAGAAAAGCCTGAACTTTTTCAGTTTTAGCCCCCCCGCGCAGGCACTTAGCGACAAGGAGACACCCATTCTTCCAATATCCGTGTTTTTGAACCCCTGCGTCGCATCCGCAGAATTTTAAACATATTTAGGGATATCGGAGGGGGGGGGGGGTCTTTTCCTGGGTCGCCTTTTTATTGAAAAATAGGGGTTTTTATCGAAAACCATAGCCTTTCCCTTAAGGAATTATAGGCCTATAAAATGGTACTTTTGGGGGGGGGTACCCCCCCCCGGGGGGGGGTCCAAAAATGGCCAAAAATGGCCAAAATCGCGATTTTCGGGAAAATCGTCAAAAATCGATAAAATCGTCAAAAATCGATAAAATTGACAAAAATGGCAAAAATGACGATTTTTACGAATTATGAAAACGGTGAAAAAATGCATCATTTTTAATCATCAAAAAATGACAAAAAAATAGCATGCATAAAAAGTTGATCATAATTTTGATGTTAACATAACTTTTTTTTAAACATTGAATCATAAAACACATAAAATTTTTTATAACATAATTTATCATTCAACAAA
>CAZDWC010000066.1:0-1026 GCA_964509075.1 uncultured Pseudomonadales bacterium
CCGGTTGGGCCGTTGCGCGCTTCGCGCTCCACTCTGCCGTTTAGCTCAACGTTAGAGCCAATAAATGACCAGCAATGAAGAAAATGGAAGTGGAGTGAAGGAATTATTAGAGCTATATAAGTTTATTGACGTTTGTGCACGAATTGTTTGCTGGATAGCAATGCTGTGTTCCGTGCCTTATATCGTATTCCTTTCATTTTACATAATTGCAGAGCTGCTATTTCGGAGTAATGGCTTTGTTGAATCTATATTGTCATTTATACCTGCCGCATTAGCCGGAGCGGCTTTATTGCTTCTTTTCCTTTCAACGATATATCCTCAGAAGCCGGATAAGCTTTCAGGGAAATTTTGGTTGGCATTGATATTGCGTCATGCATTTTCATGGTGCGTTATCGTATTATCTATCTTATATATGTCAGATGCTGCGAAAGTGCTTAAGGTGGCAGGAAAATGGTTTGGGCACTAATGGCTCTAACAAGTCACTCAACCGGACAGCTCCAACCGGCGCATGCTTCGCATTTTACGCGCCGGTTGGGCCGTTGCGCGCTTCGCGCTCCACTCTGCCGTTTAGCTCTACGTTATGTACAGAAAGAGTAAAAGCAAAACCAAAAGATGTTGTTTCTATCCAGTGGTAAAAATACAGCTAATTTCTGGCTATGAATATCGAGCGTTTCTCAAGTTTTAAGTGTTTCCGCCGCATCATGTTCGGTAGTTGATTTATCCATTAATATGCTCAGTCTCAAGTACAAATGAGAAGGGCGGTTTGTCAGTTTTCTGCGGCAATCGTCCAATCTGGAATAAACTGAAGTTCAGCGTGTGCCAAGTAATTTTAGAGAAGCGTAAAAAGTCAAATGCAGGCATTGCCACAAATGGCATCAGTCGTTAGGCTTGCCAGAGTTTAAAGGCAGTGTGTCGCCACGCGCAGGGAAGGAGGTAACGTCAAAATGGTAATGGCTGTAATTCTTCCAAGGTTGTACCTAGTATCAAGTTTGAAGTGCAACAAAATCTATAATCCATAAAAGCATT
>CAZDWC010000067.1:0-1005 GCA_964509075.1 uncultured Pseudomonadales bacterium
CCGCCGTCATGTTCAGCGTGTTGCCGGAACCGAGGTTGCCTTCGATATCGGTGTAAGTGTCGTTGGCGATACTCACGCTCGGCGCGGATGCGCCGCTCTGTGTGAACGTTGCCGTCCAGGTGTCCGCATCCACTTGCGTGAAGTTGCTCAAGCTACCGCCAGTGACGCTGACGTCGCCCGCTGCAAAATTGCTCACTGCTTCGCTGAACTGGAACGTTACTGTCGTCGCTTGGCCGGCAGAGAGTGAAGTATCGGCAGCAGTAATCGCCACCGTTGGCGCAACGATATCCGCCGTCATGTTCAGCGTATTGCCGGAACCGAGGTTGCCCTCGACATCGGTGTAGGTGTTGTTGGCAATGCTCACGCTTGGCGCTGACGCGCCGCTCTGCGTGAACGTTGCCGTCCACGTGTCCGCATCCACTTGCGTGAAGTTGCTCAAGCTGCCGCCGGTGACGCTGACGTCGCCCGAAGTAAACGACGCAGCATTCACTGCTTCGCTGAACTGGAAGGTAATGGTGGTGGCCTGGCCAGCTGACAAACTGCTGTCGGCTGCGGTGATGCTCACGGTTGGCGGCGTGATATCCGCCGTCATGTTCAAGGTATTGCCGGAACCGAGGTTGCCTTCGACATCGGTGTAGGTGTCGTTCGCAATGGATACTGATGGCGCGGATGCGCCGCTTTGCGTGAACGTTGCCGTCCACGTGTCCGCATCCACTTGCGTGAAGTTGCTCAAGCTACCGCCAGTGACGCTGACATCACCCGCTGCAAAATTGCTCACTGCTTCACTGAACTGGAAGGTGATCGTCGTCGCCTGGCCGGCAGAGAGTGAAGTATCCGCAGCAGTAATCGACACGGTCGGCGGTGTGATATCCGCCGTCATGTTCAAGGTATTGCCGGAACCGAGGTTGCCTTCGATGTCGGTGTAGGTGTCGTTGGCAATGGAAACACTCGGCGCTGACGCACCGCTCTGCGTAAACGTTGCCGTCCACGTGTCCGCATCCACTT